>NZ_CP109603.1:3302500-4720419 GCF_025905425.1 Pseudomonas putida
CTTTCGCACCTCAGTGTCAGTATCAGTCCAGGTGGTCGCCTTCGCCACTGGTGTTCCTTCCTATATCTACGCATTTCACCGCTACACAGGAAATTCCACCACCCTCTACCGTACTCTAGCTTGCCAGTTTTGGATGCAGTTCCCAGGTTGAGCCCGGGGCTTTCACATTCAACTTAACAAACCACCTACGCGCGCTTTACGCCCAGTAATTCCGATTAACGCTTGCACCCTCTGTATTACCGCGGCTGCTGGCACAGAGTTAGCCGGTGCTTATTCTGTCGGTAACGTCAAAACAGCAAGGTATTCGCTTACTGCCCTTCCTCCCAACTTAAAGTGCTTTACAATCCGAAGACCTTCTTCACACACGCGGCATGGCTGGATCAGGCTTTCGCCCATTGTCCAATATTCCCCACTGCTGCCTCCCGTAGGAGTCTGGACCGTGTCTCAGTTCCAGTGTGACTGATCATCCTCTCAGACCAGTTACGGATCGTCGCCTTGGTGAGCCATTACCCCACCAACTAGCTAATCCGACCTAGGCTCATCTGATAGCGCAAGGCCCGAAGGTCCCCTGCTTTCTCCCGTAGGACGTATGCGGTATTAGCGTTCCTTTCGAAACGTTGTCCCCCACTACCAGGCAGATTCCTAGGCATTACTCACCCGTCCGCCGCTGAATCTAAGAGCAAGCTCTTCTCATCCGCTCGACTTGCATGTGTTAGGCCTGCCGCCAGCGTTCAATCTGAGCCATGATCAAACTCTTCAGTTCAATACTGCTTGGGTTTTTAAGAAACCCTAAACTTGGCTCAGCAATCTCAAATGACTATGTGATTTCTCGCATGGTCACTTGTGATGCTGATAATCTTTGTGACTATCAGTCCATACTCACAAGCACCCACACGAATTGCTTGATTCAATTTGTTAAAGAGCGTTTGGTTAAGAGCTTTTCGTCTCAACCGAGGCGCGCATTCTACGCTTTCCTCAGAACCTGTCAAGCGTTTATTTTGAAGTTTTTCGCGAGAATCTCGTTTAGCTTCAAACACTTAACTCGCTGCGATCTCTCGTAACGGGAGGCGAATTCTACAGCGTTTAGAAGCGCTGTCAACCACCATTTCAACCGCTGACGATCTTTCGATCGAAGCCCTTCCATCATCACCTGAATCGATTAACTCTTTGATACTCAAGGAGTTTTTCGTTCCAACTACGCCGGAAGTGGGGCGCATTATAAGGGGATTCGAAACCCCGTCAACCTTTAATTTAAAGAAAGTGACACCTTGCCCTCCACCCCCGCAATTGCGCACTATAGTGCACACCTGCCCGTTCAAGGATCGCCGCCCAGAAATGAACACCCAACCCCGCAGCCTGGCCGCCACCCTCTTCCCCATTGGCCTGCTGCTCATCGCCATGGCATCTATACAGTCCGGTGCGTCACTGGCCAAAAGCATGTTCCCCATCATCGGCGCCCAGGGTACTACCGCGCTGCGCCTGATCTTCGCCAGCATTATCATGCTACTGATCCTGCGCCCATGGCGTGTCCGTATGACCGCCAACACCCTGCGCAATGTCGTCATCTATGGCATGGCACTCGGCGGCATGAACTTCCTCTTCTATATGTCGCTGCAGACAGTGCCTATCGGCATTGCCGTGGCACTGGAGTTCACTGGCCCTCTCGCCGTGGCGATCTGCTCCTCTCGCCGCCCCATCGACTTTGTCTGGATCGCCCTGGCGATTGCCGGCTTGCTGCTGTTGCTGCCGGCAGGCCATGGCGGGCAAGCGCTCGACCCGGTAGGCGCCGCCTATGCCTTGGGTGCAGGCGTGTGCTGGGCGCTCTACATCCTGTTCGGCCAACGCGCCGGAGCCGAGCACGGCATCCAGAGCGCCGCACTCGGGGTAGTGGTCGCCGCACTCTTCGTAGCGCCTATCGGCGTGATCCACGCCGGCAGCGCATTGCTCACCCCCGCCGTGATCCCATTGGCCTTGGCTGTCGCGGTACTCTCCACCGCCCTGCCCTACAGCCTGGAAATGGTTGCCCTGACACGCATGCCAGCGCGCACCTTCGGTACGCTGATGAGTATCGAACCGGCGTTTGGCGCGCTCTCTGGCCTGCTGTTCCTCGGCGAGGTACTGAGTGCCACCCAATGGCTGGCGATTCTGGCCATCATCGTCGCGTCAGTGGGCACCACACTGTCCATGCGCCAAGCGCCCACCCCAGCCGTCGCCGCCGACTGATATGAGAAATATTTTCATTTGAGACGGGAATAGTGATTGTAGCGGCCCGCCTCGCTGATTAAGCTGTCACAGAATCAACATCTTTACGCTATCTACTGGACCGAACACGGACGCTGGGGAAACTTCAGGACGAACCGAAGCGATAACGACAGGGCCAGACAGCTGATCCGCCCTGCATTTAAGGACAGGAATGAAACGT
This sequence comes from Pseudomonas putida, assembly GCF_025905425.1. Lineage (NCBI taxonomy): Bacteria > Pseudomonadati > Pseudomonadota > Gammaproteobacteria > Pseudomonadales > Pseudomonadaceae > Pseudomonas > Pseudomonas putida. Next base: position 3,304,923 of record NZ_CP109603.1, read on the forward strand.
ATTTTGCTCATCCTGGCCATCTTGGCTATTGCTGGATGTGCCGCCACGGCCAAGACTGAGGTCAAAAGGGGTAAGAAAGGCCTGCATATCAGTTGCTCTGGCCTTTCCTCGTCGTGGGACAACTGCTACAGCAAGGCCAAGACGTCCTGCAGCACACGTGGCTACAAGGTCATTGCGCGCTCGGGCGACACAGATGAAGAAGCAGGCGACTATCTGTTCGGCATCAATCCGGCTGGCTACACCAGCCGCAGCATGATCGTCATCTGCAAGTGATGACCTCACGCAACTGAAAAAGGGCAGCGCGAACGCTGCCCTTTTTGTTTGCTGACAATCACAAAGGCGCGGTACGTGCCTGCAACCAGGTCAGGGCTTCGCCTTTCAGCAAAGGCGCAAGACGCTCACGCACCATAGCGTGGTAACCGTTCAGCCAGTCCAGTTCCTCCTTGGCGAGCAACTCGGGCAGCAGGCAGCGCGTGTCGATCGGGCAAAGGGTCAAGGTCTCGAAGTTCAGGAAATCACCGAAAGCACTCTTGCCCGTCTCGCGGCTAACCACCAGGTTCTCGATACGAACGCCCCACTCCCGTGGCCGGTAAGTGCCCGGCTCGATCGAACTGATCATGCCTGCCTGCATCGCAGTCTGCGGCGTGGGCGCCGCTTGATAGGCGATCACCTGCGGCCCCTCATGCACGTTCATGAAGTAGCCCACCCCATGACCGGTACCGTGGCCATAATCCACCTGATCCGCCCAGATCGGCGCCCGCGCAATGGCATCGAGCAGTGGCGAGAGAATCCCGCGCGGGAAGGTGGCGCGCGACAGCGCAATCATGCCCTTGAGCACGCGCGTGCAATCCTGCTTCTGCGCATACGTCGGGTTACCGACCGGCACCATCCGGGTAATGTCCGTGGTGCCCCCCAGGTACTGCCCACCCGAATCAATCAGCAGCAAACCGTCACCTTCGATGGTCGCATGCGACTGCTCGGTGGCGCGGTAGTGAGGCATCGCACCGTTGCCGTTGAAGGCCGCAATGGTCGAGAAGCTTAGCGACACGAAGTCTGGACGACGCGCACGCGCTGCGCTCAGTTGCTCATCGACCGTCAACTCGGTGATGGTCTCTCGACCCAGGCTTGCTTCAAACCAGGCGAAGAACTCGCACAAGGCGGCGCCATCCTCCTCCATGGCCCGGCGAATGTGCACAAGATCTTCCACACGCTTGCACGACTTGCTCAGGGTGGTGGGGTTGACCCCCTCGACCAGTTCGACGCCAGGGCCCAGGTTTTCCAGCAGGCCGCAGGTAACCCGCGCGGGGTCAACCAGCAGCCGGGCTCCTGACGGCACCGCACCCAGGGCGCTGCCTATCTCGGCATAGTCACGCACCTCGATGCCGTCAACCGCAAGCACGTGACGCAGATGATCATCGACCTTGTCCCGCCCCACGAACACCGTCGCCTGCTGCTGACTGATCAGGGCGAAGGAAACAAAGACCGGGTTGTAGGACACGTCGCTGCCGCGCAGATTGAACAGCCAGGCGATGTCATCCAGGGTGGCGATGAAGTGCCAGTCGGCGCCCTTGGCCTGCAAGCTTTCGCGTAGCTGGGCGAGCTTGTCTGCCCGGTTCTGCGTGGCATGCGGTGGCAAGTGTTGATAAACCGGGTTGCTCGGCAGCGACGGGCGGCCCTCCCCCCAAACCTCGCCAAGCAAGTCCTTGTCGGTAATCAGCCTCACCTCCCGGGCCTTCAGGCGCTCCCCCAGCAGTCGCGCCGACGCCAAGGCCATGACAGCACCGTCTACCGCAACAGCGCCCTTGAGTTCGATGTGCTCACCCAGCCACTCCAGCGCGCCCGGCTTGCCGGGCAGCAGCTTCATCAGTTCGATGCCACTGCCTGCCAGCTCGTTCTCGGCCTGCTCCCAGTAGCGGCTGTCGACCCAGAGCCCGGCAAAGCCTGCCGTGACCACCAAGGTGCCGACCGACCCGTAGAAACCGGACAGCCATTGACGCCCCTGCCAGAAGCCGGGCAGGTATTCGGAAAGATGCGGGTCTGCCGATGGCACCAGCAGCGCATCGATGCCCTCTGCGGCCATTGCCTGGCGCACGCGCGCCAGGCGCTCCGGCACACCTTGCTCAATCGAGGTCTGAACGTTCATGCGCACTCCTGCGAAAACATCTCTGCTAATCCAGACTGTGGATAATGGAACAGCCATCAGAGCCCTGCAATCGCGGCGACCGGCTAGCCGCAGCCAATGCCCGGCACGCCCTCTGCAATCAAGACATTTCCTACAGCAGAACCAGGACCACCGATCACATCCTGATGAACTTCCACAAAGCGCTGGCTTCACACACAGTACATTCATAGCAGACAGGCCAACCAACATGCCCGCTGCCTGCGACTCGAAAACCGGCGTGGTGCTGCTTGACACCCGCGAACACACACCTGACCACGAACATGCCGTTCACCTCAAGCTCGCCGATGGCCTGGCTCAGTTGCTCGGCTGCCCACACATAGAACCTGCCCAGCCTGCCACGGCTACAGACCGCTACTACTATTTACCGACCGAAACGCTAGTCGACCCACAGCGCCATGCCGCCATGGGCATTCGTACCGAGCAAGACCTGTTCGGCGGACTGGTCGCTTACCCCTACATGGCAACCAAGGCGATCTCCCATCCGCTGCCGGCCGACGCCAGCTTCCCGCCAGGCTGGACCGACGCCTTCGCCCTGCAGGCCAGCGATGCGCTGCTGCGTGGCTACACCGTGTTCAGCAAAACCGATGCCCGCAACGCCGCACGCTTGCTGCTGCGCGATGGCCCGCTGCGCGTCAAGCCCGTGCTGGCTTGTGCCGGTCGCGGACAACAGGTCATCGACACGGCGGATGCGCTGGAGCCTTTGCTCGCCGACATGGATGACCAGGCCCTGGCCGTCTGGGGGCTGGTGCTCGAAGAGGACCTGAGCGAGGTACAGACCTTCAGCGTCGGTCAGGTCCGGGTCGCCGGCCTGACCTGCAGCTATCACGGCACCCAGCAGCTGACGCACGACCACCAGGGCACGGAAGTCTACGGCGGCTCAGACCTGGTCGTGGTACGCGGTGATTACCAGGCACTGCTGCAGTTGCCGATGGAAGATCACCTGCGCCTGGCGATCAACCAGGCAATGGCCTACGAACGGGCGGCCGAGCAGCACTTCCCGGGCTTTGTGGCATCACGGCGCAACTATGACATCGCTCGCGGCACGACCGCTCAAGGCCACCTGCGCAGCGGCGTGCTTGAGCAATCCTGGCGCCTGGGGGGCGCCAGCAGTGCAGAACTCCTTGCCCTGCAAGCCTTCACCGATGAGCCAACGCTGCAACGGGTTCGCGCTTCCACCCATGAAGTGTTCGGTACGCCCGACTTGCCCACTGACGCCACCCTCTTCTACCAAGGAATCGACAGTGAACTCGGACAATTCAGCAAATTTGCGCGGATTCGCGAACATGACCATTCAGAGTGAGACCATCGAGCTGCACGTCGAAAATGACAGCATCGTCGGCACCCTGGTCAGCCCTGGCAGCAAGATGCCAGGCATGCTCTTCGTCCACGGCTGGGGCGGCAGCCAGCAGCGCGATCTGGCCCGTGCCCGGCATATCACCGGGCTTGGCTGCGTGTGCATGACCTTCGACCTGCGCGGGCACGAGAAAACCGAGAGCCAACGCCTTACCGTCACGCGCGCACAGAACCTCAATGATTTGCTGGCAGCCTATGACCGCCTGGCCAGCCATCCGTCCGTGGACAGCAGTGCCATTGCCATCATCGGCAGCAGTTACGGTGGCTACCTTGCCACCTTGCTGACCCGGCTGCGGCCCGTGAAGTGGCTGGCACTGCGGGTGCCGGCCATGTATTGGGACGACGAGTGGGACAGGCCCAAGCAAACCCTCGACCGGCAGCGGCTGAACGCCTATCGCCAGCGCCAGCTTGGCCCGGCGGACAACCGCGCCCTGGCCGCCTGCGCCGAATTCGGCGGCGATGTGTTACTGGTGGAGTCCGAACAAGACGATTATGTGCCCCACAGCACACTGATGAGCTACCGCTCGGCATTCATCAGCGCCCACTCGCTGACCCACCGCATCGTCGACGGCGCCGACCACGCGCTGTCTAGCGAAGAAAACCAAAAAGCCTACAGTTCAATCCTCGCCGCCTGGATCAGCGAGATGGTCGTCGGTGCACGCCTGGACCGCTACCCGCACTACGCGCCCTGGTATGCCTGAGGCTCGCCGACCTGGCAGTGCAAGCCGCCATCGGCACCGCGCACGAGGCTGCGCAGTGCCTGGTAGGCAGCAAAGTTGACGCCACGTGCCTGGTGCTGGCACAGCAGGTCGAGGAAGGGTTCCTCGACGAAGCTCGCCGCCGCCGCCACCCATGCCTGGCGCGATTGCCATTGCAGACACTGCAATACCCGGCTGCCATCGTCGCTGGCCTGGATACTCACGCCCTGCAAGCCTTCACAGCGCGCTGCCAATTGCTCGCTGCGCGCCACCAGCGCCTGGGCCAACGCCACTTGGCGCATGGCCGGCACTTCATACTCGATCATCTGGGTAAACCACAGAGAATGAGGCATTGCCCTCATGAACAGTCTCCTTGCTCTGGACGCTATCTGCGTGATGGTGAGCAGGGTAAGACCTCAAGTTAAGTCAAGGTCAAGTGGTTTTTCCGCCACCCGACACACCCAGCCTTGGCCTAAGCTGAAACCGCGAAGCGGCGTCGGTAGTCACTGGGGGTCATACCGGTGATGCGCTGAAACACCTTTCGAAACGCTCCCGGGTCCTGATAGCCGACACCCCAGGCAATCTGCTCGACACTGCGCCGGGTAAATTCCAGCAACCGACAGGCGCGCCCTACCCTGACTTGCTGGCAATACTCAGTCGGCCGCAAACCGGTGGCAGCGCGAAAGCGCCGCAGAAAGGTCCGCTCTTCCAGACCTGCACACGAAGCCATGGCTGCCAGGTCCGCGTCCTGCCCACCGCTGCCCTGCAACCAGTGCTGCACCTTGAGCACCGCCTCGTCGCCATGGTCGAGGCGGGGGTGGAACAACGCCCCAGGCAACGGCGCTATGACCGGCTCGACCGCCAGGTAACGAGCGGTCTCGCAGGCCACTGTCGCCCCCAGAAACCGCTCAAGCAGGCGTAACCCCAAGTCGGTCCAGGCCATCAACCCGGCTGAGGTCATGATGTCACCGTCGTCCAGTAGCGGTTGGTTGGTCTCCACCCGCACCTTGGGGAAGCGCTGCGCAAGTGCTTGTACGTAGTTCCAGTGGGTACAGGCCGGGCGCCCGTCGAGCAGCCCGCTGGCCGCGATGAAAAACACGCCGATGCACACCGACGCCAGCACCGTGCCGCGCCCATGTAACTGGCTTAACGACGCGCGATGGCGCGCGAGCAGTTCCGCGTGCGGCGCCGCCTCCAGGCTCGGCGGAATGATCAGCACACGCAACTCAGGGGCGACATCGGCTTGGCTATCCTCAACCCGCTGCAGCAACCCGGCATCATCGAGCTGCCAGTGGCTGACGCGAATCTGCGGCAACTCGACAGCGCCCAGCTCGGCGGCAACCCGGTTGGCCACCGTGAACAGGTCGGCCAGGCCATGCACGGCCGCACGCTGCGCCCCAGGGTAGAGCAGCAGGCCGATGTCCAGGCTGGAAGGGTTGTCAGTTTTTGCCCTCATTGTGTCGGTCGTGCCAATCCTCAGGTCGATGCACACAGCCTATAACTATCGTCAGCCAACGACTACTGCCGCAGGAGGCAACATGAGCAAGCAAGCGCTGATCATCATCGACATCCAGAATGACTATTTCCCAGGCGGCAAATGGGCCCTCGACGGCGCAGACCAGGCAGCCGACAACGCCGCCCGGCTATTGGCAGCCGCCCGCGAACGAGGCGATCTGGTGGTGCATGTACGGCATGAATTCGAAAGCGCCGATGCGCCGTTCTTCGCACCGAACTCAGCCGGCGCGGCCATCCATGCCAAGGTCGAACCCCGGGCTGGCGAGCCGGTGGTGCTCAAGCACAAGGTCAATGCGTTTCTCGGCACCGACCTCAAGCAGACGCTGGACCAGCAGGGCGTTCAAGCCCTGACCATCGTCGGCAGCATGAGCCACATGTGCATCGACGCGGCCACCCGCGCCGCCGCCGATTATGGCTACGAGGTGACCGTGGCTCACGATGCCTGCGCGACCTTGCCCCTGGAATTCGCTGGCAAACAGGTGCCAGCGGCCCATGTGCACGACTCGGCGATGGCCGCCCTGGCGTTTGCCTATGCCAAGGTGGTCAAGACCGATGAGCTGCTGGGCGGCTGATTGAAGCAGCCCCTGGCAGGCGATCAGATCACCACGTTGCGAACAAAGCGCACAGCCACGGCGCCATCGTTGCGATAGGCATAGCGGCAGTTGCTCGGAAACACATGGAACTGGCCGACCTGCAGGCGATGCTCGGCCTCTTCGATAACCAGCGTGAGCTGGCCTTCGGCGACGTAGATCTGCTCGCTCCAGCCATCGGCATCGGCCTCGCTGACATAACACTCGCCCGGTGCCAAGGTCCATTCCCAAAGCTCGACCTCACGCCGGGCGGTGCTGCTCCCCAGCAGCACCGCCCGGCTTTGCGGATGTTCACCGGCCCAGGCCAGCTCATCGATGCGGCTCGGGTCGCGTTGCTCGGGTGCCTGGATCAAGGTACTGAATGCCACGCCCAAGGCTTCTGCAATCAGGTCGAGGGTGGTGAGGCTGACATTCTTCTCACCCGCCTCAATCGCCACCAGCATCCGCCGGCTGACACCAGAGCGCTCGGCCAAGGCTGACTGGCTCATACCCGCAGCGTGACGCAGGCTGCGCACATTAAGGCTGACATGCTGCAACACCGATGCTCGGTGTGTGGAATTTTTGTGCACTCTATTGCTCGCTGGTCGTGGCTGCGCAGTATACTGCCCACTTTGCGCAGATTGTGCGCCGCCCCTTCCGAGTGTGCAAGACCATGAGCCAACCCATCAGCAAGCCAAGCACCGCCGTTTCCTTTCGCCTGAGCAAGGCCGAACTGGTACTGGTCTTCATTACCATGCTGTGGGGCGGCACCTTTTTGCTGGTGCATAACGTGATGACGGTAAGCGGCCCGATGTTCTTCGTCGGCCTGCGCTTCGCTGCGGCGGCGTTGTTCGTGGGGGTGGTCTCGGCGCGTGCGCTGCCTGGGCTGACACTCACCGAGCTCAAGGCCGGTGTGCTGATCGGCGTATCGATCATGCTGGGCTACGGGTTGCAAACCATGGGCCTGCAGACCATCAGCAGCAGCCAGTCAGCGTTCATCACCGCCTTGTATGTGCCCTTCGTACCGGTGCTGCAATGGCTGGTGCTCGGCCGACGCCCCGGCCTGATGCCGAGCATTGGCATCTGCCTGGCATTCCTTGGCCTGATGCTGCTGGCAGGGCCAGAGGGTGGCACCTTGCACTTCAGCGAAGGCGAGCTGGTGACCTTGGTCTGCGCCATCGCCATCGCTGGCGAAATCATCCTGATCAGCCGTTATGCCGGACAGGTCGACGTTCGCCGCGTAACCGTGGTGCAGCTGGCGACCGCCTCGTTGCTGTCATTCCTGATGATCGTACCAACCCAGGAACGCATTCCCGATTTTTCCTGGCTGCTGCTGGCTAGCGCCCTGGGGCTTGGCGCCATGAGCGCAGTGATCCAGGTGGCAATGAACTGGGCACAGAAGTCGGTTTCACCCACCCGTGCCACCCTGATCTACGCCGGTGAGCCTGTGTGGGCCGGGATCGTCGGGCGCCTCGCCGGCGAGCGCCTGCCTGGCGTCGCGCTGATCGGCGGGCTGCTGATCGTCATCGCCGTGGTGGTCAGCGAACTGAAGGTGCGCCGCCTGCGCGAAAACGCCGAAGCACACGAAGCGCTGGACGAACGCGAGCAGCAGGCCGGGCTGTAAAGCGGCCAACTGCAGCTATGCTTTGTAAAAAACTGTTATAAAAAAATACCTTGTCACACCGTATTTGTACGATTCTGCGACAGCTTGCGTGTTGGTGATCAACTGCTCGGCACGTATGATCCTTGGCAAACCTCTCCAGAATAGAACGCTATGTCCTTGATAGTGCTATTGCTTCTGCCGTTCGTGGGCAGTTGCCTGGCAGCCGTGCTGCCGCACAACGCACGAAACGCCGAGTCCATACTCGCCGGGCTTGTCGCCCTGGTCGGTACGGTCCAGGTAGCACTCCTGTACCCCCAAGTCGCCCACGGTGGCGTGATTCGCGAGGAATTCCTATGGCTGCCCAGCCTGGGGTTGAACCTCGTATTACGCATGGACGGCTTCGCCTGGCTGTTCTCGCTGCTGGTACTGGGCATCGGCACACTGGTGTCGCTGTATGCGCGCTACTACATGTCGCCCCAGGACCCGGTGCCGCGCTTCTTCGCCTTTTTCCTGGCGTTCATGGGCGCCATGCTGGGCCTGGTGATCTCTGGCAACCTGATCCAGCTGGTGTTCTTCTGGGAGCTGACCAGCGTGTTCTCCTTCCTGCTGATCGGTTACTGGCACCACCGCGCCGACGCCCGTCGCGGCGCTTACATGGCGCTGATGGTCACCGGTGCCGGTGGCCTGTGCCTGCTGGTCGGTGCCCTGCTGCTGGGCCACGTGGTCGGCAGCTACGACCTGGACAAGGTCCTGGCCGCTGGCGACCTTGTTCGCCAGCACGCGCTGTATCCGGTGCTGTTGCCCCTGATCCTGGTGGGCGCCCTGAGCAAGAGTGCGCAGTTTCCCTTCCAGTTCTGGCTGCCCCACGCGATGGCGGCGCCGACCCCGGTGTCCGCCTACCTGCACTCGGCAACCATGGTCAAGGCGGGGGTGTTCCTGCTGGCGCGGCTTTGGCCGGTGCTGTCTGGCAGTGAGGAGTGGTTCTGGATCGTCGGGGGCGCTGGCGCTATCACGCTGCTGCTCGGCGCTTTTGCCGCGATGTTCCAGAACGACCTCAAAGGCCTGCTGGCCTACTCCACCATCAGCCACCTGGGCCTGATCACCTTGCTGCTGGGCCTGAACAGCCCGCTGGCGGCTGTGGCCGCCGTGTTCCACATCCTCAACCATGCCACCTTCAAGGCCTCGCTGTTCATGGCCGCCGGCATCATCGACCACGAAAGCGGTACGCGCGATATCCGCCGGCTTAGCGGCCTGATCCGCCTGGTGCCCTACACCGCCACCCTGGCCATGGTGGCCAGTGCCTCGATGGCGGGCGTGCCATTGATGAACGGTTTCCTGTCCAAGGAGATGTTCTTCGCCGAAACAGTGTTCATCAGCTCTACGGCCTGGGTCGAAGCCGCCCTCCCGGTGATCGCCACGCTGGCCGGTACCTTCAGCGTGGCCTACGCCCTGCGCTTCACCGTCGATGTCTTCTTCGGGCCAACCGCCCAAGACCTGCCCCACACACCTCACGAACCACCCCGCTGGATGCGCGCACCGGTCGAACTGCTGGTGCTCACCTGCCTGGTGGTCGGCATCTTCCCCGCCCAGTCGGTCGGCCCGTTGCTGGCCGCTGCGGCCTTGCCGGTGGTAGGCGGTACGCTCCCGGAATACAGCCTGGCCATCTGGCACGGCTGGAACGCGCCGCTGATCATGAGCCTGGTGGCCATGAGCGGCGGGATCGTGCTGTACCTGCTGCTGCGCAAGCAACTGCGCATGGGCCGCTTCCCCTACCCGCCGCTGATCGAGCGGTTCAACGGCAAGCGCCTGTTCGAGCATGGCCTGGTTCGCCTGATGTTGCTGGCCCGGCGCACCGAAGGCTGGCTGACCACGCGCCGTCTGCAATCGCAACTGTTCATGCTGGTGCTGGCGGCCTTCCTGGCTGGCCTCACCCCCATGCTGTACAGCGGCCTGACCTGGGGAGAACGCCCGAAAATCCCAGGCTCCGGCGTGTTCGTCGCACTCTGGCTGATCGCGATCGCCTGCGCCATCGGCGCCGCCTACCAAGCCAAGTACCACCGCCTGGCTGCCTTGATCATGGTCAGCGTCTGCGGCCTGATGACCTGCATCACCTTCGTCTGGTTCTCGGCGCCCGACCTGGCGCTGACCCAACTGGTCGTGGAGGTGGTCACCACCGTGCTGATCCTCCTCGGCCTGCGCTGGCTGCCACGCCGTATCGAAGGTGTATCACCGCTGCCGGGTAGCCTGGAGCGCGCCCGCATGCGCCGCCTGCGCGACCTGTTGCTGGCAGTTCTGGTGGGCGGTGGCATGGCCGTGCTGTCCTACGCCATGCTCACCCGGCCGACCCCCAACGTCATTTCCTCGTTCTACCTGAGCCGCGCTCTGCCTCAGGGGGGGGGCACCAATGTGGTCAATGTGATGCTGGTCGACTTCCGTGGCTTCGACACCCTCGGTGAAATCACCGTGCTGGTCGCCGTGGCCCTGACCGTATTCGCCCTGCTGCGACGCTTCCGCCCGCCCAAGGAGAGCATGCAACTGCCCGCCCAGCAGCGCCAGCTGGCGCCCGACGTGGTCACTGACCTGATCAACCCGCGCCATGCCACAGACACTGCCCTGGGCTTCATGATGGTGCCCGCGGTGCTGGTGCGGCTGTTGCTGCCGATCGCCCTGCTGGTATCGATGTACCTGTTCATGCGCGGCCACAACCAGCCTGGCGGCGGCTTTGTCGCCGGCCTGGTGATGTCGGTGGCGTTCATCCTGCAGTACATGGTGGCCGGCACCCAATGGGTCGAAGCACAAATGAGCCTGCGGCCGCTGCGCTGGATGGGCACCGGCCTGCTGTGCGCGACCCTGACCGGGGTAGGCGCCATGCTGCTGGGTTACCCCTTCCTGACCACGCACACAGCGCACCTGCACGTGCCCGTGCTTGGGGATGTGCACGTGGCCAGCGCGCTGTTCTTCGATATCGGCGTGTACACCGTGGTGGTCGGTTCGACCCTGCTGATCCTCACCGCCCTGGCGCACCAGTCGGTGCGCGCCTACCGCCCGGGCAACCCGGCGAAATCCAGCCAAGCAGGAGCCGCCTGATGGAAGAAGTCATTGCAGTCGCCATCGGTGTACTGGCCGCCTCCGGGGTCTGGTTGATCCTGCGCCCACGGACCTACCAGGTGATCATGGGCCTGTGCCTGCTGTCCTATGGGGTCAACCTGTTCATCTTCAGCATGGGCAGCCTGTTCATCGGCAAGGAGCCCATCATCAAGGACGGCGTGACCCAGGACCTGCTGCACTACACCGACCCGCTGCCCCAGGCCCTGGTACTGACCGCCATCGTCATCAGTTTCGCCATGACCGCACTGTTCCTGGTGGTGCTGCTGGCCTCACGGGGGCTGACCGGTACCGACCACGTGGATGGCCGGGAGCGTGACGAATGAGTGGTATGAGTCAACTGATCGTCGCCCCCATCCTGCTGCCACTCATCACGGCGGCAATCATGCTGTTGCTGGGCGAGAAACACCGGCGGATCAAGGCGCAGCTGAACCTGCTGTCCACCTTTGCCGGCCTGGCCATCGCGGTCAGCCTGCTGCTGTGGGTCCGCACCCAGGGCCAGGCCGAATCTATCGGCGTCTATTTGCCGGGTAACTGGCCTGCACCGTTCGGCATCGTGCTGGTGGTAGACCACCTGTCTGCGTTACTGCTGACCCTGACCGGCATCATCGGCTTCAGTGCCCTGCTGTTTGCCCGGGCCCGCTGGGACAGCGCCGGCGCCAGCTTCCACGCGCTGTTCCAAATCCAGTTGATGGGCCTGTACGGTGCATTCCTGACTGCCGACCTGTTCAACCTGTTCGTGTTCTTCGAGGTACTGCTGGCAGCGTCCTATGGCTTGCTGCTGCATGGCTCGGGCCGGGCAAGGGTCAAGGCAGGCCTGCACTACATTGCCATCAACCTGTTCGCTTCGTCGTTGTTCCTGGTGGGCGCGGCGATGCTCTATGGCGTGACGGGCACCTTGAACATGGCCGACCTTGCGCTGAAGATCCCGCTGGTGCCGGAGGCCGACCGTGGCTTGCTGCATGCGGGCGCCGCGATACTGGCCATGGCGTTTCTGGCCAAGGCCGGTATATGGCCGCTCAACTTCTGGCTGGTGCCGGCCTACGCGTCGGCCAGTGCACCGGTTGCCGCGCTTTTTGCCATCATGACCAAGGTCGGCCTGTATGCCGTACTGCGCCTGTGGACGCTGCTGTTCTCCGGGCAAGCCGGCGCCTCGGCACACTTCGGTGGCGAGTGGCTGGTTTACGGCGGCCTGGTCACACTGGCCGTGGCAGCGGTGTCGATACTGGCCGCGCAGCGTCTGGAGCGCATGGCTGCCCTGAGCATTCTGGTTTCCGCCGGCACCCTGCTCGCGGCCGTCGGTTTTGCCCAGCCAGCGCTGACCGGCGCGGCATTGTTCTACCTGGTCAACTCGACGCTGGCGTTGTGTGCCCTGTTCCTGCTCGCCGAGCTGATCGAGCGCTCGCGCTCGGCCAACGAAGCGCCGCTGGACGATGAAGAAGATGCCATGCCTTCGCCGCTGGAGTCACTGCACCCGCCCAAAGGCATCAACCTCGATGACGAGCAAAAGGCCGTGATCGGCCAGATCATCCCATGGACCATGGCCTTCCTTGGCCTGAGCTTCATCGCCTGTGCGTTGCTGATCATTGGCATGCCGCCGCTTTCGGGCTTTGTCGGCAAACTCAACCTGATCAGTGCGCTGCTCAACCCGCTGGGGCTGGGTATAGCGCCAGAGCAACCGCTGACAGCTGCAGGCTGGGGCCTGGTGGCACTGCTTATCCTGTCCGGTATGGCGTCGCTGATCGCGTTCGGCCGCGTGGGCATCCAGCGTTTCTGGAAGCCCGAAGAGCGCCCCTCGCCGCTACTGCGTCGCTATGAGTGCCTGCCGATCGTCATCCTGCTTGGCCTGTGCATTATGCTCAGCCTCAAGGCCGAGCCGTTGCTGCGCTACACCCAGGACACGGCCGCCAGCCTGCAGGTGCCCGACACCTACATCAAGGCGGTGATGGCCGCCCGGCCGATCCCTGGCCCGACCTCCCTCGCGGTGGAGGCGCTGCCATGAACCGTCTGTTTCCCGCCCCACTGCTGTCGGTCTCGCTGTTCGGCCTGTGGTTGCTGTTGAACCTCTCGGTCAGCCCCGGCAACCTGCTGCTCGGTGCCATCCTCGGCATCTTTGCGCCACTGCTGATGGCACCGCTGCGCCCCCAGCACGCCCATGTGCGGCGCCCCTGGGTGGTTGCCAAGCTCATTGCCCGGGTAGGTCTCGATGTGATCGTGTCCAACCTGCTGGTAGCCCGTGGCGTTCTGCGTGCCGGCAAGCAGCCGCCGCGCTCGGCGTTCGTGCACATTCCGCTGACGCTGCGCGATGCCCATGGTTTGGCCGCGCTGTCGATGATCACTACCGTTGTACCGGGTACGGTCTGGTCGGAACTGGCCCTGGACCGCAGCGTGCTGCTGCTGCATGTGTTCGACCTCGAGGATGAAGCCGCCTTCATCGAGCACTTCAAGGACACCTATGAACGCCCGCTGATGGAGATTTTCCAATGACAGGCCTGCTCGCCAACGCTGTACTCGCCAGCCTGTTCATCTTCGCCCTGGCAATGGCCCTGGCGCTGATCCGGCTGTTCCGCGGCCCATCCGCCCAGGACCGGGTCCTGGCGCTGGACTACCTGTACATCCTGGCCATGCTGACGATGCTGGTGCTGGGGATTCGCTATGCCAGCGACACATACTTCGAAGGTGCGCTGCTGATTGCGTTGTTCGGCTTTGTCGGCTCGTTCGCCTTGGCCAAGTTCCTGCTACGTGGTGAGGTGATCGAATGACCGAAACGCTAGAACTGCCCTTCTGGCTGGAGCTGGTCACCGCCGCGCTGCTGCTGATCGGCAGCCTGTTCGCCTTGATAGGTGCCGTGGGCCTGCTGCGCCTGAAAGACTACTTCCAGCGCATGCACCCACCCGCGCTGGCTTCGACCATTGGCGCATGGTGTGTTGCCCTGGCCTCGATCATTTACTTTTCGTGGCTCAAGGACGCCCCCATCCTGCACGCCTGGCTGATCCCGATTCTGCTGTCGATCACGGTACCGGTCACCACGCTGTTGCTGGCCAGGGCTGCGCTGTTTCGCAAGCGGATGTCAAAAGAGGCGGTTCCCGACGAAGTCAGCAGCGGCGGAGATCGCGGCCACTGACCGCTTGCAGCTTCAACCTTGGCTGAGGCGCTGCAACTCGCGCCGAACCATGGCGGCGTACGGTGGCGGGCTGAGTTGATACAGCTCACCTGCCACCCAGGTCAGCCAAGCCCCTTGCAAGTCTTCACGCCGAGCCAACAGCCGCCCGGCTTGCGCTACAGCATCCGCCTGGTGCTGCTGATGGAACTCGGCACGCGAAACCGGCGTTTTGCTGCAGTCCGTCATTCACTGGCCTTGAACGTGGTCAGCTCACCCTTGCGCCATTTCGCGACTTTGCCGGTCACTGCCTTGAGCAGCTTGCCCAGCCCTTCCTGTACTTGCTGTTGCGCGGCAAACACCAACATCACGCCATGGCCTTCGCGCAACACGATGCCCTCGCCTTCTGGCACCGAAACAAAGGCATAGTCGCCTACGCCGTAGACGTTGAGCTTGATATCACGAAAGCGCATTTCAAGCTTGCCGCCTTCGCGGCTAGGCAATACTGCGGCGCGAAAGTGATCGCCTACCTTCAGTTCCAAACGTTGTTTGTCATCGACCACCAATGCGCTCTCGGTGTCGATTTCGGCCATGTACAAGCCTTCTGGACTCTGTTCGGTAACATAGATAAAGCGGCCCTGGAACAGCTGGGCCAATTTACCGCGCAGATCGCCAAGGGCGAACAGGGCGTGGGTATCAAGTGTGCTGACTGCCAATGAAGTGATCCTCAACCGGTTACATCCCGCCCCCACACACGCTCGGTGAGGCACGGCCATTACGTATCGATAGGCGAAAAGAATATTAAAGCGATGCGCTGATGTCTGTGCAGGCTGGCGATGCAGCATGCAGGATTCTTTACTCTGGCTTGCCAGATCTGGCTTCAATACAGGTTTTCGGCAAACACCCACACGGGAAGCGTAATGCCTGACAACAAACCCGCCAGAAAAGATGCGAGAGGCAGTTGCAGAGCGCTCGACAGAACGGGCTCTGAAATCCATCAGCGCATTTCTGGGGAAGGAATATGCACGAAAACACCGAAATCCGTCGAGAGGCAAAAAACATTTCTTACCTTGCCAACGCCAGTGCGCCGTCAGGCGGCCAGCCCTTTCCTGAGTTGCTGCAACCAAGCCGCCTGGCACTCCACGGCCTCATCACGCGTGGCGAACGCAGTGCCACGGCGCTCGCCATTGACCAGCACCACCCAGCAAATACGCTTGCCCAGCGCCTGCAAGGTGGCAGGAACACCAGAGCCAATCATCACGGCTACATCGACTCGGCTATTCATCACTCCCTCCGGAATTTAATTAGCACCCTAACGATAAAGCCATGATACGCCTGCCCGCTGGCAGGAAACAGCGCATCTCGGTACAGCAGTGTTACGCCACAAGCAACAAATTCCGGAGCGTACTCAGCAAAAAACGCAAAAAGCCCCTGGGATTTCTCCGTGGGGCTTGGCGTACTGCGCTCGGTCAGATCTGCCGCTGGTGGCGGTCGAGCTGCTCGTGGCGCTCCTGGGCTTCGATGCAGTACTTGGTGGTCGGGCTGATCAGCAAACGCTTCAGGCCAATCGGCTCACCACTGTCATCGCACCAGCCGAAGCTTTCGTCGGTGATACGGTCCAGCGCCATTTCCAGCTGTGGCAGCAAACGCTGATCGCGGTCGATGGCATTGACCAACCAGCTACGCTCTTCTTCTACCGAAGCCACGTCAGCAGGGTCCGACGGAGTGTCCAGGCCCTCGATGGTGGCACGGCTCAACTCGATGCGCTCATGGGTTTCGACTTTCATCGACTGCAGCAGGCCGGAGAAGAAGGCGAGCTGATCAGCGTTCATGTAGTCATCGGCCGACATGGCCAGCAACTGTTCCTTGGTCATCGATTTCTCTATGAAAAATGTGCATTTGGGCGATTCGGGTGCCGCCGACGCCAGTGCATCGGCAGCGGAATTCTTCAAGCGCCAACCGGCACTCTTTTACAGGGGGCGGCAGTCTAAGGCGCCACGTCGCGTGGAGCAACTGCAATCGGATGCGAATTTGATTCACTTTGCCCAGAATCCGCTGGTCGGTGCTCTGGTGGCAGGACTTGGGGTTGCGTCTGGGCTGACAGGTGCATGTCTTGGGTTATGCAGCGCCTATGAGACCGAGCGCCGCGCGGGCGGCGCTCGATCTCATAGGCGCCATCCAGCTCACGCCATACCTACAGCCGGGATCAACGATCCTTGAACTGCGCCTCACGCTTGGCGATAAAGGCGCTCATGCCTTCCTTCTGGTCTTCAGTAGCAAAGGCCGCATGGAACACCCGACGCTCAAAGCGCACCCCCTCGCTGAGGGTAACCTCAAAGGCCCGATTGACACTCTCCTTGACCATCATGCTCACCGGAATCGACTTGCTGGCAATGGTCGCTGCCACCTTCAGCGCCTCTTCAACCAGCTCAGCCTGCGGCACCACACGCGCCACCAGCCCAGCCCGCTCGGCCTCCTCGGCCCCCATCAAGCGGCCCGTCAGGCACAGTTCCATCGCCTTGGCCTTGCCCACGGCACGGGTCAGCCGCTGGGTACCACCCATGCCCGGCAATACCCCAAGGTTGATCTCAGGCTGGCCAAACCTGGCATTGTCAGCCGCCAGAATGAAGTCGCACATCATCGCCAACTCACACCCCCCACCCAGGGCAAAACCCGACACCGCAGCAATGATCGGTTTGCGTCGATTGGCAATCCGGTCAGCGTCACTGAACAGGTCGTCAACGTAGATTTGAGGGTACTTGAGATCGGCCATTTCCTTGATATCAGCACCTGCGGCAAAGGCCTTGGCCGAGCCGGTCAGTACCACGCAGCCGATATTCGGGTCGCGTTCGAGCTGGTCCAGGGCCTGGTTGATCTCGCCGACGATCTGCGCGTTGAGCGCATTGAGTGCCTGAGGCCGGTTAAGGGTGATCAGGCCGACCTTGCCGTGGATGTCCAACAGGATGGTTTCGAATGCCATGCAGACTGCTCCTTCAAAGATTGCGCGCAATGACCATGCGCTGAATGTCGCTGGTGCCTTCGTAAATCTGGCAGACCCGAACGTCGCGGTAGATCCGCTCCAGCGGGAAGTCACTCAGATAGCCATAACCGCCTAGGGTCTGCAAGGCATCCGAACAGACCTTTTCGGCCATTTCCGAGGCGAACAGCTTGGCCATCGACGCCTCCGTCAAGGCCGGCCGCCCGGCATCACGCAGCGCAGCAGCGTGCAACACCATCTGCCGGGCCACGGCAATACGCGTGGCCATGTCGGCCAGGCGGAAGGCAACGGCCTGGTGCTCGATCAACGGCTTGCCAAAGCTCTGCCGCTCCTTGGCATAGTCGCGGGCCACCTCGAAGGCCGCACGCGCCATACCGACCGACTGCGACGCAATACCGATGCGGCCACCTTCGAGGTTGGCCAGGGCGATCTTGTAACCCTGCCCTTCTTCGCCCAGGCGATTGGCAACAGGCACCCGCACATTGTCGAAGACGATCTGGCAGGTGTCCGAGGCATGCTGCCCGAGTTTGTCCTCGACCCTGGCTACCTGATAGCCCGGCGAGTCGGTCGGCACGATGAACGCCGTGATGCCCCGCTTGCCGGCCTGCGGGTCGGTGACGGCAAAGACAATGACCACGCCGGCATTCTGCCCGGAGGTGATGAACTGCTTGCTGCCGTTGAGCACATAGTGGTCGCCATCCAGACGCGCGCGGGTCTTCAGGCTGCTGGCATCGGAGCCGGCCTGCGGCTCGGTCAGGGCAAAGGCCCCGATCATCGAACCGCTGGCCAGCGGGGCAAGAAACTGCTGCTTCTGCTGCTCGGTGCCAAACTTCAGGATGGGCACGCAACCCACCGAGTTGTGCACGCTCATGATGGTCGAACAAGCACCATCGCCTGCGGCAATTTCTTCCAGGGCCATGGCGTACGCCACATAGCCCGTGTCGCTGCCACCGTACTGTTCCGGCACCAGCATGCCAAACAGGCCCAGGGCGGCCATCTCGTCAATGGCTTCCCGCGGGAACCGGTGTTCCTTGTCCCACTGCTCGGCGAACGGGCGCAGGCGCTCCTGGGCAAAGTCACGCACGGCGTCGGCGATCTGTTGTTGCTCGTCAGTTACCAGCATGGCTCACCTCAGTACAGGCATTCGACGGCCATGGCCGTAGCCTCGCCACCGCCAATGCAGATGGCCGCCACGCCGCGGCGCAGGTTGTTCTGGCGCAGGGCCGACAGCAAAGTCACCAAAATGCGTGCGCCCGAGGCGCCGATCGGGTGGCCCAAGGCACAGGCACCGCCATGGATATTGACCTTGTCGTGTGGCAGGTCGAGGTGCTTCATGGCTGCCAGGGTCACCACGGCAAACGCTTCGTTGATCTCGAACAAGTCCACCTCGGCCAGGTTCCAGCCGGTACGTTTCATCAGTTTGTCGATGGCCCCGATTGGCGCCGTGGGGAACAGCGCGGGCGCATCGGCGAAGGCGGCGTGCCCATGGATCACGGCCAAAGGTTTCAAGCCGCGCTTTTCGGCTTCGCTGCGGCGCATCAGCACCAGCGCAGCAGCGCCGTCGGAAATAGAGCTAGCGTTGGCGGCCGTCACCGTACCGCCTTCACGGAAGGCCGGTTTAAGCTGCGGGATCTTGTCCAGGCGCGCCTTGGGCGGTTGTTCATCATCCTTGATAACGCGTTTTTCCTTGCCTTCAGTGACCTCTACCGGAACGATCTCGGCACTGAAGCGGCCCTGCTTGATAGCGTCCTGAGCACGCGTCAGCGAGCTGATGGCAAAGGCATCCTGGGCTTCGCGGCTAAAGGCGCCAGCCTGCGCACAATCCTCGGCAAAGGTGCCCATCAGGCGGCCCTTGTCGTAAGCGTCCTCAAGGCCGTCCATGAACATGTGGTCAATGATCTTGCCGTGCCCCATGCGGTAGCCGCCGCGGGCCTTGTCCAGCAGGTAGGGCGCGTTGGTCATGCTCTCCATGCCACCCGCCACCACCACGTCGGCGCTGCCGGCCAGCAGCAGGTCATGGGCCATGATTGCGGCCTGCATGCCCGAGCCACACATCTTGTTCAAGGTGGTGCAGGTGGTGTGTTTGTCCAGGCCTGCGCCCAGCGCTGCCTGGCGCGCAGGGGCCTGGCCCAGGCCTGCCGGCAGCACGCAACCGAACAGTACCTGTTCGACGCTGTTAGCTTCGATGCCAGCGCGCTCGACGGCGGCGCGGATTGCCGCGGCACCCAGCTGCGGCGCGGTGAGGCTCTTGAGGTCGCCCTGCAGGCCGCCCATGGGCGTGCGCACGGCGCTGACGATGACAATCGGGTCGTTGGCGAGGGTCATGTTCATTACTCCTTACTTGGCAGCCATGCGCAGCGCGCCGTCGAGGCGGATCACCTCGCCGTTGAGCATGCTGTTCTCGATGATGTGGCGGGCCAGTGCGGCGTATTCCTGAGGGCGGCCCAGGCGCGGCGGGAATGGCACCCCGGCGGCCAGCGAGTCACGCACTTCCTGAGTCATGCCGGCCATCATCGGGGTTTCGAAAATACCCGGGGCGATGGTCATCACGCGGATGCCGAAACGCGCCAGCTCACGGGCGGTTGGCAGCGTGAGGCTGGCAATGGCGCCCTTGGACGCCGCGTAGGCGGCCTGGCCGATCTGCCCGTCATAGGCGGCAATGGACGCGGTATTGATGATTACCCCCCGCTCACCGCCCTCGTCCGCCGGCCCCTCGGCCATCGCCGCCGCTGTCAGGCGCAGCAGGTTGAAGCTGCCGATCAGGTTGACGTTGATGACTTTGGCGAAACTGGCCAGGCCATGCGGGCCTTGCTTGCCCAGGACTTTCTCGGCGCCGACGATACCGGCGCAGTTGACCAAGCCATGCAGGCTGCCAAAAGCGCTGACGGCGGCGTCGACCGCAGCCTTGGCGGCCTGCTCGTCGCTGATGTCGGCGACCGCGAAGCGGGCGTTTTCGCCCAGTTCACGCGCCTTGGCTTCGACCGCCTGGGCATTGAGGTCGACCAGCATGACCTTGGCACCGGCCTCGATCAGCATCTGTGCGGTGGCGGCACCCAGCCCGGATGCGGCGCCACTGACGATAAAGTGTTTGTTGGCTATTTGCATGGTGTCGTTCCTTTAGGCACTGGCGTGAGCGGCCAGTTGCGCCTGTTGTTTGGCGATTTCCTGGTTGCGCAGGATGAAGCGTTGCAGCTTGCCGCTCGGGGTCTTGGGCAGCTCGCTGACGAATTCGATTTCGCGGGGGTAGGCATGCGCGTACAAGCGCTTGCGCACATGCTGGCGCAGGGTTTCTTCCAGCTCGGGGGTGCCCTCCACGCCTTTGGCCAGTACGACGAACGCTTTGATCAGCTCGGTGCGCTCAGGGTCGGGCTTGCCGACCACGGCCGCCTCGATCACCGCCGGATGCTCGATCAGCGCGCTCTCCACATCGAAGGGGCCAACGCGGTAGCCGGAGGTGGTGATCACATCATCGCTGCGGCCGACAAAGCTGATGCTGCCGTCGGCATTGAGCTCAACGGTGTCGCCACTGAGGTAGTACTTGCCCACAAAAGCTTTGGTAGGCACACCGTGGTAACCGCCAAACCAGCACAGCGGCGATTGCTCGCGGTCCACGGCCAGGATGCCGGGTTGCCCGGCCGGCAATTCCGCGCCTTGTTCATCCAGCACGACGATGCGGTGACCGGGAATGGCGAACCCGGCCGAGCCCAGGTGTACCGGGTGCTTGAGACCATGGTGGTTGCACAGCACCATGCCCAGCTCGGTCTGGCCGTAATGGTCGTGAATGGTCACACCCAGCTCGTCCGCGAACCAGCGAATCACCTCTGGGTTGAGGGGTTCGCCCGCGCTGCTGACGACCCGCAGGCGGCCTTTGATCGGCGCGGAGAACTCACTGCCAGCCGCGATCAACAGGCGGTAGGCGGTCGGCGAGCCGGCCAGGTTGGTGATCCCCAGCTTGTCGATGACCCGCGCGCAGCTTTCGACACTGAACGGGCCATCATAGAACGTCGTGGCATGGCCCAGCGACAGCGGGCCAGTAACGGCGTAATAGAGGCCATAAGCCCAGCCCGGGTCGGCCAGGTTCCAGAAGTTGTCCTCAGGAAGCAGGTCGATGGCATCGCGCATGTAGCCCTGGAAGGCGACAATGGCGCGCAGCGGCACTTCGAGGGGTTTGGCCGGGCCGGTGGTACCGGAGGTGAACATCAGCAGGAAGGGGTCATCGCCCGTGCGCATGACCGGCGGGCACTGCTCGTCGGCATTGTCCAGGCTCCGCTGGAAGTCCAGCTCGCCGGCGCGGGCCTGCACGCTGATGATCGTCGGGCAGCCCTGCACCTCATCCAGCTTGGCGCGGTTCTGGCTGTCGGTGACCACCACCTTGGCCCCGGACTGTTCCAGGCGATGTTCGATGGCCTTGGGCCCGAACGCAGTAAACAGCGGCTGATAGACAGCACCCAGGCGCCAGGTGGCGAGAATAGTCACCAGTAATTCGGGCGTGCGCGGCATCAGGCCTGCGACCCGGTCTCCCGCGCCCACGCCCTGTGCCTTGAGTACACAGGCAAAACGGACAGCCTGGGCCTTGAGCTGATCGAAGCTGTAACGCGTGTCGTTGCCATCGCGGTCCACATGGATCAGCGCCAGCGTGTCATTACCGGCGTGCCGATCGCAGCATTCGACACAAGCATTGAGGGCGGCAAGGTTGCCGAGCAGCGCCGTGCTAGCGGCCTGGGCAGGGTCGAACGCTCGAATGGTCTCGGCGTAATCGCGCATCGTCGGACTCCTGGTTTCTTGTTTTTGGAGTTGAGCCATCAGTCCGACGATGTTCGCGCCGCTCAAGCGCGGCGGCAATGGCCAAAGCTGTCAATCTGGATGACCGGTTTGGCCGCCCTTGCTCACCCCTCCGCGCGCTCGGCTGCACGCAAGTAGGACTGGGTCAGCCCGTTGATCAGGCGCTCCACATCACTGCCTTGCTGTTCGTGCAGGCGGCTTAGCTGCTCGGCGAGCGCTGTCGGCGACAAGCCAGGCCGTTGAGCCTGTAGCCCAAGCGTACGCTGAGCGTAATCCGCACTGATCGCATCGAACATCCGGCCATGCTGCTGACGCAGAAAACGCCGCCAGAACTCGCGTTGGCCTAGGCTCTCGGTAAGGTTTTCGACAGTCTGCGCGCGGGTAACCCGTCGGAACGCCTCCTCTATCCCGGCCTGCGACACTTCGCCAGCCTCGGGATAGCGCATGGCAAAGGGCTGGTTGGGCAGCGTCAAGCGGCTGCGAAGCTGCACCCGGTAAGCCAACCCCAGTGCCAGCTGATCGAAATGCTCACCTGCGGCCAAGCGCCGGAGACAGTCCTGATAAGCCACCCTTTCAAGCTGATCCAGGCGGAACAACTGTCGGCCCAGTTCCAACAACTCGCCCCTGCTTTGCGGGTTCACCGCGCGGGCTTCAGCCTGCGCCTCCCTTACCACTACTTGCAGATCACTGAAGCGCCTGGCAACCGAGTCCAGGCATGACAACGGCAAGCCGGCCTGCTCAAAGGCTCGTCGGCAGAGCACCGGGTCGCCGTCCAGCGCTTCGAGCAACGACCAAACGCCTTCCACCAGTGCCGCACGCCCCTCACCGCCCTCAATGTAGTCAGCAGTGCGTTCCAAGCGCGCCAGTATCGTGAACAATCCGCTACTACCGGGTTGCTCCAGCAACCGTAGCCACAGCGCCTCCCGCGTCAACTGGGCCCCAGCATCCGCATGCCCGACCCAGAGCGCCCGAACCCTGGGCAGGTCAAGGAGCGCCGCAGCCTCAGGCAGGTGCCTGTGCTCTTCGATGACATCGAGTGCATACATCCTCTGTAGCTGCATGGCCGACAGTGGGTTGCGCTCAATCAGAATGGCGCGTCGAAACGCATAGGGCATCTGCTGGATCTCGCGCGGCACAGTGCGCAGTTGGTTATCGCGCAGGTCAGCACGTTCCAGCAAGCCACAAAGCTCCAAGCGTTGCGGCCAGGCCCCCAATCGGCAATGACGCAGGTTCAGGCTGCTCAGCCGAGAAAGCTGATGGAACCTCAATTCAAGCGCCTCCAATCGGTTGTAACTGAGGTCAAGATGGACAAGGTTGGGCAGGCTGTGCAGCATTCCGACTGCCTGGGCATCGAGGCGGATCTGATTATGTGACAGCACAAGCGCTTGTACATTCGGTAGATGTGCAATGCCCGCTGGCAGGCGCAGCAACTGATTCTGGCTTAGGTTCAAGCGTGTCAGGGCTGTGAATGGGCGTAAAAAATCGGCCGGAATATCTGTGACCCGCGTATCCATCACGTTCAGCACCGTGATGCGATGAAAATCGATATGCGGCGGTAACGACGGCAGCGTGCGCAGGTGCACACCGCTCAGCGACAAGGTCCGCTGCCCTGCCCGCCCGTCGACTGCTGGGGCGGTTTCGCCTTGCAACTGCCATGCGCGCAGGATGCTGTCTGCCGTCAACCTGCGCGCGGCTTGCCGCCCATCCTGCAGCTCGGCACCGACCCAGCGGTTCAGGTGCTGCACCAGCTGGTCAAGATCGTCCTGCAACTCCGCCAATTGCTCAAACACTGGTCGCGGTTCTTGCCGCAAACGCGCCTGTTCTTCATCGAGCCCCTGCTCATCCAGGCCCGGGTAGAGCGCACGCAGCTGGTCGCGAATGATCGTCTGCTCATCCCTGGAAGTGCCCGCAGGGTGGTCACTGAGTGGGTACCCAACGCGCCCGTCATCCAGGCGACGCCCTGGATTGAACCAGGCCCCCTCCTCTGGCCATCCAAGCAAACGCGCGATCCCCCAATGAGAACCAGGTAACCGTTGCACGAGTTGCACGCGTAGCTGGTTCGCCGAAGCGCGCTCTGCCAGTTGCATCGCTGCCAGTTGCTTTGACGTCAGCACGGCAAGGATTGCCTCGAATATGCAGCCAGGGTCGCCAAGCGTAACTGCTTGCTGTTCACCCAGCCCGTTGTAGACCTTGAACTCGCCCTCGTGGCGGACCAGTATCCTTTCCGCCTCACTTTGCCCACCGCTGCCGAGGTGTTTGATCGAACGCCCCTCCCACGCGCCGTCGCGCAAATCGATATCGAGCTGTTCCAGTTCGAAGCTATCCAGCAATGCAAGGGCCAACTCGCCTGTCACCTCGCTGTAAGCCGTGCTCAGGTAAAGCCCAGCGAGCGCTCGGTTCAAACGTGCCAGGCGCAAGAGCGATCGCGCGTTCTTTGCACACGGCAATGGCAGGCGTTGTTCGACCTGCGCCCGCTCGCGCTCAAGCTCACTCGCCTGGCCGACAACTTCGTTCACGTAGGCCGAAGGCAGGCCAGGAAAGTCGCGCTTGACCAATAGGCTCAGCGGGTCTTCGGCAAGCGGCTGTTCTGTCAGCTGGGTAAACAACTGCGGGCGTAACTCAGCCTCATGCGCCAGTATTTGTGCCAGACCCTTGCCAACCCCTGGGCAGCCTTCACTCCAGGCCAACAGTTCACTGTCGGTAGGCATCAATGTCTTCAAACGGACACGTTTGAAGAACGTTTCGATACGTGCATGGGCCTGGAACGCACGCAGGGTTTGCCCCAGGCTCACCGGGGCCGGTCGATTCTCAACCAGAACACCGCGCAGCTCGTCCTCATCGACGCCGGCCACCTGCAGTATCTGCGCGGCCTGACGCGCGTCGATGGGGGGATGCTGCGGCCATAGCACATCGAGCATACGCTCAGGCGCTTTCCAAGCCTGCGGTTGCTCGCGCATCAATCGCCAGCCGCGCTCGCCGTTGTGCAGCACGACGGGGCCATATCCACCCCCCGCTGCGCGGCGCAGCCGGTAGGGGCCATCAGGGCCTGATCGATGCACTTCGTGGTAGCGCCCGTCCAAACGGATCCAGCGACGATCAGCTACACCATAACGACCATCCTCGAGCAGATCGATGGCGCCTGGCAAGGATCGATAATGCTCTGCATCGTAGTGCCAAAGACGACTGCGCCCGCGTCCCAGGCTCACAGGCTCCAGGCCTGCGACAAACGTGCTGCGCAGTACACTGACCCCAACCACCACCGCCGCGGTGGCAGCCAGGGTCTCGGCCACCCCAAGCAAATGCTCCAGTGCTTCGTGCTGGTGCCCCCTGGACCAGTCGCTGATCCCTTCGAACACATCCGAGCAGGTCTGGACAACCAACTGACCCAATAACAAGGCCCCCACCACCGGAATAAAAAACCCGGCCAGGTTCACCAAGTCCAGGCCTGCAGCCTTCCACGCTGCGTGCCTGGCGCGCACGGCCTGGGTATCGGCCTCGGCAGTGGGTACCAACAACAAGCGGGCATCATCTTTGACCCGTTGCACTTGCTGGGTTGCCAGCGCCTTAAAAATACCCGCTTGCGGTGTTGCACCTTGGAATTCAAGGTCCGCTTGCGTGTCCTGCAGACGCTTGCCAAGGGTAGTGACGAAAGCTGCGCGGTGCTCAAGGCTGATCAGCTGGGTGAAGTACTGGCGGTAGGCCGCGCCTCGCAGCAGCAACGCCATGGCCCTGTTCATGGCTGCAGCAGTGTCGAACACTCGCAGTGCCTGCTGGGGATCACTGGGCAGGTAAAGTACCAGCCCTCGGTCTTTCCCGGCCGTGTCGCGCAACTGGACCAGCACGCCATCGGCCACCGGTTGCCCAAGGGCCTTGAGCAGCCTGGGTTCACCCTTGAGGCCTAATTGTCGATGCGCTTGACCGTGGTCTGCCACCTCACGCAAGGCGATCTGTACATCAACGTTGATGTTGCCCTGCAACGCGGCCACCTCAGTCGCCAGTTTCAGCCCTGAACGTTTGTCCTCCGCCAGCATCGCCAGGGTGGCGGGCTGGAAGATCCGCTCCAGCTCATCCTGATAGCCCTGGCCAACATCCAGCCTGCGGCATGCCTTGATCAACACCTCAAGCGACGCATTCAACGGTTGATCGCTGCCTGGCAACACCAGCCCCGAGCCCTGGTAGTAGCTTGCGCCTTCGGCAAAGTTGCGCATTAGCCGCAACAGCCCGTTTTCACGGGTCTGACTGTACTCGTAGGTCTGCTGCAAGGTGCCTGGCAATGTGCCGATGCGCGGTGCCACCTGCAGCCATTCGAGCTGGGCAAAGGCCTGCCCGTCAGGCAAGGGTGCATCCAGTAACTGCTCCAGATGCTTTTCGGCAAACTGCTGGAGCGGCAGCAGTTCAAGCGTGAGCCCACGCAAGCGCGCCTGGCTGGCATGGTGCGCGTTGAGGCTGGTACGCAGGGTGTTGATCTGGCCCTTTGAAGCTCGTTTGAGCCATTGAGGCAAACGGGCGCCGATGAATGCGTCGTGGTCAGTTGTGACAGTAGGCATGGAGGGCTCTTTGGATATCCGGTTGAGCCAACCATGCTGCAGACGCGCCAAGTCCAGGCGCAGAGGGAACTGGTCCACGCGGCCTAGGGACGACCTTGCAACGGCAGGCTCAACTCATCCTCGGTAAGCCGTAACGCAAGTGCTTCGAAGGCTTGCTCGGTTTTCCGCTTGAGCGCCTCGCAGCGTTGTACATACGCGCCACTGCCAAGGGATTCCTTCTCTTGGTCAAGGGCATCCAACTGCCTGTCGAAGGTGTCGGAAATGCTCGCGTATGGCTCGGGATACCTGGCACGCAGGTACGGCATCCAGAAGTCTCGCTGACTGATGTAGCGAGCCCGCTCATCACCCGCTTCGGCGGTCAGGACTGCTGTGTATACCCGATCGAGGTCACCTTGCGAGACGCCGGCAAGCGGACGGAACTGCATGGCCCGGGGCTGGCCAAGCAAGTTCAGGCGGCCCGCCAGGCCCGTACGGTAAGCCAGACTGACCTCGACTTCGTCTACGTCACGCCCCTCGACCGACCGGCCCAGGAAGTCGGCACGGGCGAAGCGCTCCACTTCGTCAAGACGGAACATGCGTTGCGCCAATAACAAGCGGGCGTCACGGGTGGCGATCGGGTCGCCCCCGAACGTCACCTGCAACACCCTCATGCGGACTTCGAGCTGGCTGAAACAATGCGCCACACTGTCAACGCAGGTCCGCGGGTCAGCCGCCCGCTCAAACAGTTCTTCACGAATCTGAGTACTGTTGGTGGCAGCGTCCAGCATCTCCCACACCCTTCGCGACAGGTCTTCGCGCACCAGACGAAAATCGGCGCTGTTGGTCAGTTCTGCCAATAGCAGGAAGAACTGCGTATGGTCAGGCTCTTGCCTCAAGGCATCCCACTGAGCCGATCTGTGTGGCTGATGCTGTTCATCCAGTGTCCCCAGCCAGGTGGCCCTGGCGCGGAGGATATCGGCCTCTTCCCCCTGAAGATGGGCACTAACCGGCTGAACCGCATACAAGCGCTCGCGCTCGGCCACCGTCAGCGGATTACCCTCGACAAGCACCGCCTGACGCAAAGCCTGCGGTGCATCGAGCAATGCCTGGGGCAAACTGGAAATCTGGTTGTTTCGCAAGTCGGCATGCTCCAGCAGGCCGCACCACTCAAGGCCCTCCGGCACTGTTTGCAGGCCTGCACGGTACAGCTGGATTTCGCGCAGGTGGGGCAGCCGGTTAAAGCGCAAGCTGATCGAGCCCAAAGGGTTGCCACTCAAATCCAGCGTGTGCAGGTTGGTAAGCTCGGTCAAGGCGCTCGCAGAAGGCTCGGACATGCGGATCTGGTTGCCGGCCAGGTGCAAATGGCGCAACCGTGGCAAGCTGCTGAGTGCTTGCGGCAACGCACGCAAGGCATTTCTGCTCAAGTCCAGGCGCAGCAACCGCGCAAAACAGTTCAAAAACCCTTCCGGCAGGGTTTGCAGGCGCAACCCCACCAGCACCAAGTCCGTGATATGACCAAAATCAGTACCTGGCGGTATAGGAGGCAGGCTGCCTGCTGGCACGTTCAGAATGTTCAGCTGTAAGCCACCTTGCTCCCCATTTTGATGAACGACCCGTTCACCCTCGAGGCGCCAGGCACGTCGAAACGCATTGGCCACCGCCCGCCTGTGCCCACGTTCAGCATCGGCAACAGCCTCTGTCCAGCGCCCCAGGTTTTCGTCAAGCCGACGGTATTCTTGCTCCTGATACAGCAGGTTGGCATAGGCGGAGTTCGAATTGTTCACCAGCACCTGCAGGAAACGCTCGACCGCATGCTCATCGAATGAGGGATACAAACTGCGAATCCGTCGCCGCAGCATCTGCCTCTGCGCCCCCGCGGAAGCACCCTGGCCACTGAGCAAGTAGCCCACTCGCCCATCGGGCAACCGGTGCAAGGGCGAACCGACTGGCTTAGCTTCACGCCAGCCAAGCAGGCGTAACAATTTCAGCCGATCGCGGGGCAGCCAGCCCTGTATGGACGTACGGATGCGCGCGATCGCACCTTCACCTGTCCATCCCTGTTGTTGCAGGAATGCGGGCGGCAGGCAGGCAGCCAGTACCTCGAACACTCCCTGCGGATGCGCGACTTCGGTCTCGCTGGCACGACCCATATCGTCGAAAAGTTCAAACCCACCTTCGCGCCAGACCATCACCGTGGCAAGCGGCCCGTCACCTTGATCAGGAAACAGCCGGTCCAGCACCGGCCCGTGGCTTGAGCCATCACGCAGGACCAGGTTCACCTCGCCTGGCGCCAAGCCTCGGCGGCGTAATAGGGCGAACGCCAGGGTAACCGCGTCGGCATGGTAGCTGCTGCGCAGGTAAAGTGCCTCACGCGCCCGGACCAATCGGGCCTCCTGCAGCAGCCCGCGCGCCTGCTCGGCCAATGCCAGCGGCACGCGAGACTCATTTAACATGCGCTGGCGTGTTTCAGCGCTGGCCATGTTGAGCAGGTCCAGTGCATAGGCGTCCGGCAGCCCTGTAAAACTCTTTTTCAGCGTGGCCAACAGCGGATCATGCGCCAGGTAGCGCTTTGCAAAATGCTCCAGCATCGGCCCTCTTAACTGCTCGGCCGCGGCCTGAATCGTCGGCGTCTGCGCCGAGACGTTCTGCCCTTGCAGGGCTAGCTTGTCTACACACCACTGAAAGGCTTCAGTATCGTCGCTCCCGGCCCCGAGCTGGGCGAAGAACACCTCGATTCTGTCGTCGGTGGCAAAACGCTGCAGGGTGTCGCGCAGCCTGACAGGCAGCGGGCGACCTTCTACCAGCAGGCCACGCAGGTGCGCCCCATCGACGCCCGCAACCGTCAGGATGTGCGTGATCCGTTCTGCGCCCAGTGTTGCCGCGTCAGGCCACAAACGTTTGAGCAGCACGTCCGTATCCTGCCACTCCAATGGCCGCTCGTAGCTGAGCCGCCAGGCACGCTCCGCGTTGTTTTCAAGCGAAGGGCCAAATACGCCCGGTCCGTCACGGTGCAGCAACCGCCAAGTACCCGCCGCATCCCGCCTGACCCGGTAAAGCTGCCCCTCGCACCGCCACCCATATTCCTGACCATCACTGAGCAGCCCATTGTCGAGTTCGGTCATCGGCGGCACGGTTGAGCGCAGCAGGTACGGCTGCAAGTCGTAGCGCCATAAACGTTGCGTGCCCGCCTCGGTAGTGACCGGTTCCAGTGCTTCGACAAACGCGCTGCGCAGTGCCTGCATGCCCGCCGCAACCGCAGCGCCACCCGCCAGTGTCGAGGCGACCTGAAGCAGGTGCTCCAGCGCCTCGTGCTGGTGCCCCTGCGCCCAGTCGCTGGCGCCCTCGAATACCTGGCCCAGCATTTGCCGGGCCAGATCAGCCAACAGCAGTGTGCCAACGACCGGCACAAAGAGCCCCGCCAAATTCAGCAGCCCCAGCCCAGCCGACGCCAGCGTACGCAACCGCTCGGCGGCGGCCCCGGCGTCCGCCTGCGCCGTCGGCACAGCCAGGAACGCCGCATCGGCCTTGATCCGCTGCACATGACCGGCCGCCAAGTGGGCAAATACCTCACCGGTCGTAGTGGTCCGCTCGGGTTCGAGGTCCGGTTGGTCGTCCTGCAGGCGTTTGCCCAGTTTCACCTGATAAACCGCTTGCCCGTCGAGCGCAATGCGACGGGCAATCGCCTGGCGAAACGGTGCATGGTCCATGGCGGCGGCCAGGGCTTGGTTCGCCGCTGGCCAATCAGCGAAACGGCGCAACGGCTGCTGTGGCTCATCGGGTAGGTACAGCAGCACGGCCAACAAGCGTTTCGGGTTGAAGATCAGCCCGGAGATACCCCATGGCGTTCCAACCAGCTCGAATGCGATCGCCCCGTCCACCCGCTGCCCCAGTATCTGCAGGGCCCCCATGTTCAGCTCGTGGTCAGAAGGCAACTCCGGGCGCTTGCCTTGGCCAACCTGACGCAGCATCCGCAGGTCGCTGGCTGAAAGCTGTCCCTTGATGCCCGCCATTTCGACTGCGACCGCCAGTTCCAGGCGCTTGTCTGTGGCCAACTTACGCTGGAAGGCAGACGTCAAAGCCTGGTCAAGATGAGCCTGGTACGCTTTGCCGACGTCAGTACTGCGGCACAGGTTCACGACAGCATCGATTTGCTGGGTAAGGACCTGCTCGGGTTCGCCAGACGCCGTTGTAGCGTCTATCAACGCGGTGCCTGCAAAGTACGGCTCACCTTTCTTGAAGTTCTGTAACAGCTTCTGCAAGGCCGGCACCGTCACAAAATAGGACTCGAACTCACGCACCTGCCCCTGAACCACCTTCAAGCGTCGTCGCTCTTCACGCCAGTTGACCTTGGGCAAATCGAGATCCAGCGCCAGCTGCTTTTTAATCGCTTGCTCAAGGTGCTGCGCAGCAAACCGCTCAAGCGGCATCAATTGTTGCCAAGCCGCGTTCATGTGCTTCTGGCTCTGTAAATGCGCCCTCATGCAAACGCGCAAGGCGTCCAGCGGCTTTCGTCCGGCACGCTTCAACCAGGTGGGCAATTGCTCGACAATGAAGTCATTGGCTGGGTGCAGCAGTTTTGGGTGGATCGTCGCTTCGGGCACGGTCGAAGTCCTCAAGGCCTGTTCTGGCCTGCCACCCTGCGCCAGTGCCGTGCGGCCCGGCAGCCGGAAGCGCTCGCCCCTCAGTGCCCCGAACCGCGCGACTGAATCAATGCCCGGTAGTGCCCTGGGTTACAGCCGAACCACTTGCGAAACGCCTTGTAGAACGAACTGCTGTCGGCGAACCCCAGGCGCTCGGCGATTTCGCCCATGGCCGCCTCGTGCTGGCTTAACCAGGTAATTGCCAGCTCACGGCGCACGCTGTCCTTCAACCCTTGGTAGTTTTGCCCTTCTTCGGCCAGACGCCGGCGCAGGGTCGAGGGCGACAGGCACAACTGCCGCGCCAGGTTGTCAGCATCTGGCCAATGCCCCGGGGCCAATTGCATCAGATCAGTGCGGATACGCCGCCCCAAACTGGCAGGGTCGCGGTACTTGACCAGGATGTTGCCCGGTGCCTCGGCAAGGAAGCGCTGTAGTTCCTCTTCGCTGCGCCGCAGCGGCAGCTCCAGGCATTCGGCGGCGATGATCATGCGCGTACGCGGGCGCTCGAACTGCAGGTTTTCCGAAAACATCACCCGGTAGTCGTCGCAGAACGGTGGCTCGGCACAGCGCAGGTCGATGGCCAGAATCGGAATACGCCGCCCGGCCAGCCAGCAGGCCACACCATGCACGATCATCCAGAAGGTGAAATAGGTAAACGCGCGACGCGGTTCGTCACGCGGCTCGTTGATGACGATCTCGGCCAAACCTTCCTGGCGCACCAGGGCCGGTTGCAAGTCTTCGAGCATCAGTGCCAGAAACGTCAACGCGGTTTCCAGGCCCGTGCCCAAGCTTGGCTGGCCCATGCTTGCCCGGCACATGAACGCCAGGCTGCCGCTGCGCAGGCCGCGCGGGTCCATGGCGAAGAACTCGTCGTTGCAGCGCCGCGCCAGCAAACGCCAGAGCCGGGCATAGGACTCGGCGCTCACACGTGCAGCAGGCAGGTGCAACTGGTCGGCGGCAATGCCAGCGCGCGCCAGCAAGCCGTTATCGGGCTCACCGGCAGGGCACGTCTGCAACAGCGCTTCGCGCACCAGCTGCATGGAAATGGTGTCTTTTTCGCTCATCAACGGTCCTGTCGGCTTGGTGTCGGCCATCATAGGTCGCCCTGTTCAAAACAGCCATCACAGCCCCGCCGCCAGGCTCAGGAATGCCTGGATCAACCGCAGTTCGCGACGGCGCTCCAGGCAGCCGATCATGTGCTGGTTGACCAGGCCAGCGCCAGCCAGTGGCCGTGCGACCACCCTGGGGTCATTGGCAACTTCAGTGGACGAAACAACGCCAATGCCCAGCTCCGAGGCTACCGCTTCAGTCACCGCCTCACGGCTGTCCAGCTCCAACAACACCCGGGGTTGCACGCCCGCCGTGGCACAGGCCGTGTCAAACGTACGCCGGGTGGTGGAACTCGGCTCACGCAGCACCATGATGTGCTGGTGCAACTCGGCCAGCGGCAAGTCGCCTTCACCACTGGCCCAGGCATGCCCCGCCGGCAGTAATGCGCATAAACGCGACTCGCAGAGGTTTTGCAAATGCAGGCCCTTGCGCGGTTCGATCTCGGTCAGTACAGCCACATCGGCATGTTCGCTGAGCAGCGCAGCCAAGGTTTCCTGGGCATTGCCCAAACGCAAGTTGACGGTAATGCCCGGGTAGCGCTCGCGTAACTGGGCGAGCATCGGCATGACCCGGTGCGGGCCGTCGGCGGCCACCTCCAGGCGCCCGGTCAGCAACTGCCGGTTGGCCTCAAGCATCGCCTGGGCTTCTTCGGCCAGGCCGAACATCGCCCGGGTAATAGCTGCCAGGCGGGTGCCCTCCTCGGTCAGCTCGACCCGCCGTGCGGTGCGCCGCAGCAAGGTGATCTGGTAGTGCTCCTCCAGCGCCTTCACGTGCCCGGTCACTGCGGGCTGGCTGATGAACAGGCGCTCGGCCGCCCGCGTGAAGCTGCCCTCACGGGCGACAGCATCGAAAGCACGTAACTGGAACAGGTTCATATGTATCGGCCTGACTTATAGCTCAGATAACAACAAACAATTTGATTGATGAAAGCGCCAATTGCAACCTAGGCCCCGTAGTTTCACTCCACCGCTTGTGAGGAACCACGGAATGAGCAACGCGCCTATCCTGCTGACCCCCGGCCCCCTGACCACATCAATCCGCACCCGCCAAGCCATGCTGGTGGACTGGGGCTCCTGGGACCGCGATTTCAACCAACTCACTGCCAGCGTTTGCGAACAACTGCTGGCCATCCTCGACGCCAGCGCCAGCCACCACTGCGTGCCCCTGCAAGGCAGCGGCACCTTCGCCGTGGAAGCGGCCATCGGCACCTTGGTACCGCGTGACGGCAAGGTGCTGGTGCTGATCAACGGCGCCTATGGCCAACGACTGGCGAAAATCTGCAAGGTGCTGGGCCGCACCTACAGCACCTTTGAAACCGCCGAGGACCAGCCGACCACCGCCGCCGACGTGGACCGGCTGCTGGCGGCCGACCCTGCCGTCACCCACGTGGCGCTGATCCACTGCGAAACCAGTACGGGCATCCTCAACCCGCTGCCTGAGATCGCCCAGGTGATCAAGCGCCATGGCAAGCGCCTGATCATCGATGCCATGAGCTCGTTCGGCGCACTGCCGATCGACGCCCGCGAGGTGCCCTTCGAGGCGCTGATCGCCGCCTCCGGCAAATGCCTGGAAGGCGTCCCCGGCATGGGCTTCGTCTTCGCCGAAAAAACCGCGCTGGCCGCCGCCGAAGGCAACGCCCATTCGTTGGCCATGGACCTGCACGACCAGCACGCCTACATGGCCAAGACCGGCCAATGGCGCTTCACCCCGCCCACCCACGTGGTCGCGGCGCTGCACGAAGCACTGCAGCAGTACAACGAGGAAGGTGGCCTGCCTGCCCGCCACCAGCGCTATGCCGACAACTGCAAGACCCTGCTAGATGGCATGGCCGCCATCGGCCTGCGCAGCTTCCTGCCCGCCGAAATCCAGGCGCCGATCATCGTCACCTTCCATG
Organism: Pseudomonas putida; assembly: GCF_025905425.1. NCBI lineage: Bacteria > Pseudomonadati > Pseudomonadota > Gammaproteobacteria > Pseudomonadales > Pseudomonadaceae > Pseudomonas > Pseudomonas putida. The sequence goes on from NZ_CP109603.1 coordinate 3,338,998, forward strand.
CCCCGGACGATGCCCGCTACCAGTTCAAGGACTTCTACGAACGGGTCAAGGCCAAGGGTTTCATCCTCTACCCAGGCAAGCTGACCCAGGTCGAGACTTTCCGCGTCGGCTGCATCGGTGTGGTCGGGCCAGACGGCATGCAGGCCGCTGTGAATGCCGTGGCCGACGTGCTGCGGGAAATGGAAGTGCTGGACATCTGACCCTTTGCCCACCCGACTTCAGGAAATAGCGCACATGAACTACAGCAACCCTACCCAGCTGCAAGCCGCCATCCTTGACTGGGCCGGCACCGTGGTCGACTTCGGCTCGTTCGCCCCGACGCAGATCTTCGTCGAGGCCTTCGCCGAGTTCGACGTCCAGGTTTCCATCGAAGAAGCCCGCGGCCCGATGGGCATGGGCAAGTGGGACCACATCCGCACCCTGTGCGACGTGCCGGAAATCGCCGAGCGCTACCGCAAGGTGTTCGGCCGCACCCCGACCGACGATGACGTCACCGCCCTCTACAACCGCTTCATGCCCCTGCAGATCGAGAAGATCGCTGTGCATTCGGCGCTGATCCCTGGCGCCCTGGACACCCTCACCGGCCTGCGCCAGGGCGGCCTGAAGATTGGTTCGTGCTCGGGCTACCCGAAGGTGGTGATGGACAAGGTGGTGGAACTGGCAGCGCAAAACGGCTATGTCGCCGACCATGTGGTGGCCACCGACGAAACCCCGAATGGCCGCCCGTGGCCGGCCCAGGCCTTGGCCAACGTCATTGCCCTGGGCATCGATGACGTGGCCGCCTGCGTGAAGGTCGACGACACCGTACCGGGCATCCTCGAAGGCCGCCGCGCGGGCATGTGGACCGTTGCCCTGGTGTGTTCCGGCAATGCCCTGGGGCTGACCTGGGAAGGTTACCGGGCGCTCAGTGCCGAGAAGCTGGAGAGCGAGCGCAAGCGCATTCATACGCTGTTCGCCAGCTCACGCCCGCATTACCTGATCGACACCATCAACGAATTGCCCGAGGTGATTGCCGACATCAACCGGCGCCTGGCCAAGGGCGAGATGCCGCAAGCCTGCTGACCGTCGCGTTTGTTTCCGGGGGCTGCCTTGCAGCCCCATCGTCGCTATATGCCCTGCGCAAAGCTCATCTGGGTTGCTTTTCAGCGCCCTTCTGTACATTGAGTTGTGCCTGCGAAACTCAATAATCGGCCCACCCCTTTCCTGACGGTTCCACCTCCAAGGAAACACCGATGAGCACGCATACCCGCAACAAACGACTGACGGTGCCACAGCTGGTGGCAATGAAAGGCCGGCAGAAGATTGTTTCCCTGACCGCCTATTCCAGCGCTATCGCCAAGGTGATCGACCCCCTGGTCGATTTCATGCTGGTCGGTGACTCCACTGCCATGGTCGGCTACGGCCGCCCTTCCACCCTGGGCATGCGCCTGGACGAGACCATTGCCCATACCCGTGCCGTGGTCGACAGCACGCGCCTGGCCTGCGTGATCGCTGACATGCCGTTCGGCAGCTACCAGGAGTCCCATGAACAGGCCTTTCGCAACTGCGCCCAGGTGCTCGCCAGTACCGGCTGCGACGCCGTGAAGCTGGAAGCCAACCAGGCCTTGGCGAGTACCGTGGCGTTTCTGGTCGCACGCGGCATACCGGTCATGGCGCACATCGGCCTAATGCCGCAGTTCGTCAATGTCATGGGCGGCTACAAGGCCCAAGGGCTGAGCCCGGACAGTGGCGCTGCATTGCGTGCCGATGCCCGCGCCAACCTCGAAGCCGGCGCTTTCAGCCTGGTACTGGAAGGCGTGGCCGAGCCCGTGGCCCGGGCCATCACCGAGGCCAGCGACAAGCCGACCATCGGCATTGGTGCCTCACCCGCTTGCGATGGCCAGGTGCTGGTCACCGAAGACCTGCTTGGGCTGGGCGGCGAACATGTGCCTCGCTTCGTCAAGCAGTATGCCGACGTCGGCCAGGTGATCCGCGAGGCCTGCGCCCGCTATGCAGAGGACGTGCGCAGCGGCAGCTTCCCCGAGATGCACCACTGCTACGGGGCCTGAGCCTCATCCTGAATCGCCTTGACCAGGCGTTGCAGCGCCTGGCCAATGTCCTTGCTCCAGTCCAGCGTGTAGCACAGCCGCAGGTGGTTACGCCAAAGGCCGTGCTGGCTGAAGATTTCCCCCGGCGCGATGACGATACGCTGCGCCAACAGCCGCTCGAAGACCCGGCGCATGTCCACCGGTCGGGTCGCCTCCAGCCACAGGCTCGCCCCACCCTGCGGCTCGACCACGCGCAAGCTGCCCTGGCCGTGGGCCTCCAGCAGCGCTTTCATCTGCAGCATGCGATGGCTCAGCAAGGGGCGCAGCAGCTGAAGGTGCTGCTCGACCCGCCGCGAAGTGAACAACTTGGCGATTGCCTTCTGGCGAATCGGTGACAACCGAAAGCCACGCTCCAGAAACAACTGTTGCAAACGCTCGGTGTGACGCCTGCACAGCAGGTAGCCATAGGGCGCTTCAGCACCGATCACCTTGTCGAAGGTGGAAAACACCAGCAACCGGTCGAGCTCGGCGAAATCCCGATAGCGCGGCGGCGCCGCGTGGAAGCAGAACTCGCCATAGCCATCGTTCTCGAACAACCACACCGCGTGCTCGGCCAGCCAGCGGCAGATCTGTTGTTTGTCCTCAGCGGGCATCAAGCCGCCCTGAGGCACGTTGGCCGCCGAAGACAGCACCGCCAGGCGAACCGGCTCGTCGCAGAGCACCTGATGCAGCTGCTGCAGGTCGAACCGGCCGTCGTCACCCAAGGGCACTTCGATGATGGTCATGCGCGCGGCCTGCAACTGCCTCAGAACCGCCCAACTGCAGGGCGACTCGACCAGCGCGACCTGGCCTTCGAGGTCCAGCGCACGCAAAGACAGCTCAAGGACGCTACGCAGATCCGAACCGATGAACACGTGCTCGGCTTGCCAGCAACGCTGCGCCGAGCGGGTGTAACGGCCTGCCAGCACGCTGCGCAACTCAGGCTCACCGAACGGCTGGTACAGCGGCGCAGGTGCACGCGGGTATTGGCGCGCCAGCTCCCGTTCGAGCATCAGCAACGGCTGCTCCAGCGACAACAGCATCGCCGGTGCATCGCTGCCAAGGGCCAACATCCCAGGCTGGCGCGCACTGGAAAACACGGTGTCGAGCAAGCTCGACGCGCACTCCCTGCGCAAGGGAGCGCTACGGATGACGGTGAAGTAACCCAGTTTCGGCCGCGCACGCACCCGCCCTTCATCCTCGAGCAGCGCATACGCATACTTGGTGCTGGATACCGAAACGCCCAACTGCCGGGCCAGCTGGCGTAGCGACGGCATGCGCTGCTCGACGTTCGAAGGCGCCGCCTCGATGCAGCCAAGCAGGTAGCGGTAGACCGCCTGGTAAGTGAAGCCGGGTTTGTCGGTCTTGCGGGTATCCATACTCAGGCATCGTCGGCAGAAAACTGCCACAGGGTAAACGAAAGCCCCGGTACAGCGTCCAGCAAGAACGACCCAGGCGCTATTGCGGCAACTGTACCTGCGGCTTGGTGTCGGCAAAGATCGCCCAGCTCGACACGAACAACGCCGCGATCAACGGCCCGATCACGAACCCGTTGAGCCCGAACACCGCCAACCCGCCCAAGGTGGAAACCAGGATCAGGTAGTCTGGCATGCGCGTGTCCTTGCCCACCAGAATCGGCCGCAGCACGTTGTCCACCAGGCCGATCACCAGCACCCCGAACGCGGTCAGGATCACCCCCGGCAAAATGGCCCCGGTCAGCAGGAAGTACGCCGCCACCGGCGCCCAGATAATCCCCGCCCCTACCGCCGGCAACAGCGACAGAAACGCCATCAACACCGACCACACCAACGCGCTCGGAATATCCAGCACCCAGAAGATCAAGCCGCCGAGCGCGCCCTGGGTAATGGCAACCAGTACGTTGCCCTTGACCGTCGCCCGGACCACACGGTTGAACTTCAATTGCAACCGGCGCTTCTGGTGCTCGGGCAATGGCACGGCCAGCCGGACTTTGCGGGCAACCTCCGCGCCTTCGCGCAAAAAGAAAAACAGCAGGTACATCATGATGCCGAAGCTGATCAGGAACTCGAACGTGCCCTGGCCAAAATTGAAGGCCTGGCTGGCCAGCACCTGGCTGCCCTGCGTGGCCCACTTGGTGATCTTGTCGCGCAGCCCGTCCAGGTTGCCCATGCCCATGTTGTCCAGGCTGTGTTGCGCGAAAGCCGGCAGCATGTCCTTGCCGCGCTCGACGTAGCCGGCGATGTCCAGTTGCCCACTCTCGATGCGCTGGTACAGCGTGGCGCCCTCCTGCACCAGCAAGGCACTGGTGATGATCACCGGCAGCACAGCCACCAGCAGGCAGATCAGCAACGTGGTGAACGCCGCCAGATTGCGCCGCCGTCCGAAGCGGATCAGCAAATCGCGCTGCAAAGGGGCAAAGAGGATGCCCAGTATCACCGCCCAGAAGATCGCACCGTAATACGGCAGCAGGATCCAGACGAAAGCGATGGTCACCAGCGTCAGCAATGCTGCCAGGGCTTTGTTCTGGAGGGCGGTTTGGTTCATGGCGTTTCCTCGCGGGTTCTTGGACATTAGTGCCCGCCGCTTCGCCAAAAGTGCCGCGCCTGCGTTGATTCAGATCAATACGGTACTCCCGGCGCGTGCTTAGCATCCGTGCCTTTTGCCCCGGTGCGCTCATGAACCTTCCCGCCAAGCCCGAACTGCTGGCCCCTGCCGGCTCCCTGAAGAGCATGCGTTATGCCTTTGCCTATGGCGCCGACGCGGTCTACGCCGGCCAGCCGCGCTACAGCTTGCGGGTGCGCAACAATGAATTCGACCACGCCAACCTGGCGCTGGGCATCCAGGAGGCGCATGCCCTGGGCAAGCATTTTTACGTGGTGGTCAACATCGCCCCGCACAATGCCAAGCTCAAGACCTTCCTCAAAGACCTCGCCCCGGTGATCGCGATGGCACCGGATGCACTGATCATGTCCGACCCCGGCCTGATCATGCTGGTGCGCCAGCACTATCCGCACATGCCAGTGCACCTGTCGGTGCAGGCCAACACGGTCAACTGGGCCAGCGTGCAGTTCTGGCAACAGCAGGGGCTGAGCCGGGTGATCCTGTCGCGCGAACTGTCGCTGGAGGAGATCGAAGAAATCCGCCAGCAGGTGCCGGACATGGAGCTGGAAGTGTTCGTCCATGGCGCCCTGTGCATGGCCTACTCTGGCCGCTGCCTGCTCTCAGGCTACCTCAACAAGCGCGACGCCAACCAAGGCAGCTGCACCAATGCCTGCCGCTGGAAGTACGACGCCACGCCGGCCAGCGAGAATGCCACCGGCGACATCGTGCGCGAAGTGCAGCCGACCCTGGGCCTTGGCGCCCCTACCGAGCAAGTCTTTCTACTGCAGGAAAGCAACCGTCCAGACCAAGCGATGCCGGCGTTCGAGGACGAGCACGGCACCTACATCATGAATGCCAAGGACCTGCGCGCCATCCAGCACGTCGAGCGCCTGGCCAGCATGGGTGTGCACTCGCTGAAGATCGAAGGCCGCACCAAGTCGCACTTCTACTGCGCCCGCGCGGTGCAATCCTACCGCCAGGCCATCGATGACGCCGTGGCGGGTCGGCCTTTCGACCGTGCCCTGATGGACAACCTCGAATCCCTGGCCCAGCGCGGTTATACCGAAGGCTTCCTGCGCCGGCATGTGCACGACGAATACCAGAATTACCAGCGTGGCAACTCGCAGTCCGAGCGCCAGCAGTTCGTCGGCGAGCTGACCGGCGCGCGCGTGGATGGCCTGGCCGAGGTCAAGGTGAAGAACCGCTTCGCCGTGGGCGACCACCTGGAGCTGATGACCCCGCGCGGTAATTACCATTTCGACCTGCACCGCCTGTGCGGTCGCCAGCAGCAAGCCATCGAAGTGGCGCCGGGGGATGGCCATGTGGTGTACCTGCCCATCCCTGAACAGGTCCCCCTGGAGTACGGCCTGCTGATGCGCGACCTGGGCCACGACGAGGCCGCTGCCTGACAACGCTGTAATGCGCACCTCAGCTGGCTGACAGCCAGCAAAGCCCAACATCGTGGTTCTCTCGCATGAGGCCACGCCATGTTGCGCAACCCCTCCCGTCGTACCTTCGTCAAAGGCCTGGGCGCCGCCACCACGCTGGTGGGCCTCGGGCTGTGGCGGCCATTGGCCCAGGCCGCCGATGGCCGCGACCTGACCGGCCAGCACTTCGAGCTGTTCATCGGCCAGACCCCCGTGAACATCACCGGCCGCCCGCGCACCGCGCTGACCGTCAACAACAGCCTGCCCGCCCCGCTGCTGCGTTGGCGCGAAGGCGACACCGTGACCCTGCGCGTGCGCAATCACCTGGCGCAGGCCACCTCGATCCATTGGCACGGGATCATCCTGCCCGCCAACATGGACGGCGTGCCGGGCCTGAGCTTCGCCGGTATCGAGCCCGGTGGGGATTATCTGTACCAGTTCACCCTGCGCCAGAGCGGCACCTACTGGTACCACAGCCACTCCGGGCTGCAGGAACAGGCCGGGGTGTATGGGGCGATTGTCATTGAGCCCCGCGTACCCGAGGCGCATACGTATCAGCGTGACCATGTGCTGTTACTTAGCGACTGGTCGGACCAGCCCCCTGAACAGCTGCTGGCGACCCTGAAGAAGCAGTCTGACGCCTTCAATTACCACAAGCGCACGCTCGGTGACTTCATCGACGACGTGGCCGACAACGGTTGGGGCACTACCGTCGCCGAGCGCATGCGCTGGGCACGCATGCGCATGAGCCCCACGGACCTGGCCGATGTCAGCGCAGCCAGCTACACCTACCTGCTCAACGGCCAGCCGCCGGACGGCAACTTCACTTGCCTGTTCCAGCCGGGCGAAACCGTGCGCCTGCGGCTGATCAATGCCTCAGCCATGACCTATTTCGACTTTCGCATCCCCGGCCTGAAACTGACGGTGATCGCCGCCGACGGCCTGCCGGTAACAGCCGTGACCGTAGACGAACTGCGCATCGCCGTGGCCGAAACCTACGACGTGCTGGTGACCGTCGGCGACCTGCCCGCCTACACCCTGTATGCCCAGAGCATGGACCGCAGCGGCTACGCGCGCGGCACCCTGGCCCGCGCCAACGGCTTGCAGGCGCCCGTGCCGCAACCTGACCCTCGGCCCGTGCTGAGCATGGCCGACATGGGCCACGGCGCCATGGCGGACATGGACCACGGCAACATGGCCGGCATGGATCATTCCGCCATGGCGGCCATGCAACAACACCCGCCCAGCGAAACCGACAACCCGCTGGTGGACATGCAGACCATGGCGCCACGCCCCAACCTCGCCGACCCCGGCATCGGCCTGCGTGACAACGGCAGGCGGGTGCTGACCTACGCCGACCTGCGCAGCCCCTACCCCGACCCCGATGGCCGCGAGCCCTCGCGCGACATCGAGCTGCACCTCACCGGCCACATGGAGCGCTTTGCCTGGTCGTTCGACGGGGTCAAGTTCAGCGATGCCGAACCACTGCGCCTGGCCTACGGCGAGCGGGTGCGCATCACCCTGGTCAACGACACCATGATGACCCACCCCATCCATCTGCATGGCATGTGGAGCGACCTGGAAGACGAACACGGGCGTTTTCTGGTGCGCAAACACACCGTCGACATCCCGCCTGGCAGCCGCCGCACCTACCGGGTCAGTGCCGACGCCCTGGGCCGTTGGGCCTACCACTGCCATTTGCTCTACCACATGGAGACCGGCATGTTCCGCGAGGTACGCGTCGATGAATGAGCTCAACAACCGCCGCCTCCTCACCGGCGTGGCCCTGCTGGCGCTGCTCGCCAGTGAGCGTGCCATGGCCGCCGGCATGCAGCACATGGGCCACGGCGCCATGCCCATGGACCACAGCCAGATGAACCACAGCACGCCGCCTGCGCAGCAACCGCGCACGCCACTGCCGGTGATCAACGACGCCGACCGCCGCGCAGCCTTCCCGCCGCTGCCAGGGCACCAGGTGCACGACCGTGCGCTGAACGGCGCGGTGATCGTCGACCAGCTGGAATACCAGCACTTCGACGGCAGCAGCGCGATGAACTGGAACGCCAGCGCCTGGGTGGGCGGCGACATCGACCGCCTGTGGCTGCGCAGTGAAGGTGAACGCGAGCAGGGCAAGACGCACAAGGCCGAACTGCAGGCGCTCTGGGGCCACGCCATCAGCCCCTGGTGGGAACTGGTCGGCGGCCTGCGCCAAGACTTCAAGCCGGCCAGCGGGCAGGCCTGGGCAGCCTTCGGCATCCAGGGCACGCCGCTGTATGGCGTTGAGCTGGAGGCCACCGCCTATGTCGGCGAGCGGCAACAGACCGCGCTGCGCCTGGAAGCCGCTTACGCTATGCTGCTGACCAACCGCTGGATACTCGAACCCACCCTGGAAGCCAACCTGTTCGGCCGCAACGATGCGCGTCGTGAGCAAGGCACGGGGCTGGCCGACAGCGAGATCGGCCTGCGCCTGCGCTATGAGATCAGCCGTGGTTTTGCGCCCTACGTCGGGGTCAGCTTCAACCGCTTGCACGGCGTGCGCGCCGACCAGGCCCGCGAAGACGGCGATGACACCCGCCAGACCCGCCTGGTGGCCGGTATCCGCCTGCGATTTTAAAGGAGTGTTTCACCATGCTGCGCAAACACCTGCTCACCTTCGGCCTGCTGGCCGTCACCGGCCTGGCCCAGGCCGCCGAGACCATCGACGTCTACCGCGACCCCAATTGCGGCTGCTGCAAGGCCTGGATCAGCCACTTGCGCGACAATGGCTTTACCGTCAACGACCACGTCGAACCCAACATGAGCGCCGTCAAGCAACGCCTGGGCGTGGCGCCACGCCTGGCCTCGTGCCACACCGGGGTCATCGACGGCAAGTTCGTCGAAGGCCACGTGCCGGCCGAACAGGTCCGCTTGCTGGCCAAGCGCGATGACCTCAAGGGCCTGGCCGTACCCGGCATGCCCATGGGCTCGCCGGGCATGGAAATGGGTGACCACAAAGACGCCTATCAGGTCATCGGAGTGACCCAGGATGGCAAGGACACCGTGGTCGCCAACTACTGATGCTCAGCGAATGGGCGCTGTTCCTCAGCGCCTTCGGCGCCGCCACCCTGCTGCCACTGCAATCGGAGGCCGTACTGGTCGGCTTGCTGCTGCGCCAGCCCGACGCCTGGGCCACCTTGTTGCTGGTGGCCACCCTGGGCAATGTGCTCGGTTCGGTGGTCAACTGGCTATTGGGCCGGGCCATCGAGCACCTGCGTGACAAGCGTTGGTTCCCGTTCAGCGCCAGCCAGCTCGAACGCGCCCAGCAGCGCTACCAGCGCTGGGGGCAGTGGTCGCTGCTATTGAGCTGGATGCCCGTGATCGGCGACCCGCTGACCCTGATCGCGGGGATCATGCGGGAGCCGTTCTGGCGCTTCTTGCTGCTGGTGACCCTGGCCAAGGCAGGCCGTTACGCCGTGGTGGCGATGATCACCCTGGGCTGGTTTCACGCCTGGTAACACCTCTGCCGTTTCAGGGGCTCAACTCAGATCACTGTGGGAGCGGGCTTGCCCGCGCCTACAGGGGGCTAACCGAAGCGCTGCAACTGCATCTCGCGCAAGCGGCTCAAGGTGCGTTGGTACGGGAACGCCAGGTACCCTTGGGTATAAAGCGCGTCAAGCGGCACCTGCGCCTCCAGGTACAACGCCACCCGCCGGTCGTAGCACTCGTCGACCAGGGCGATGAACCGGCGCACGGCATCGTCCTTGGGCGACAGCGCCGGCAGTTCACGGTCCCCAGCCGCGACCCGCGCCGCACCATCCTCGGTACCACGGGCGATGCGGCCGGCCCGTTGTTCGCCGCCCAGCGCAGGCACGCCCTCCAGCAGAATCGACGGGAAACGGTCACACAGGGCCATGAACTCCATCGCCGCCAGGGGCTGCTCGCAGAGGTCGGCAAAACGGCACCAGATGGCCTGTTCACTACGCCGGATGACCGCTATCTGCCGTGAGCCAATGGCCAATGGCTGATCGCTACCGGGGTCCGCCGGGCTGAGTTGGCGGAACACCTCACCAAGTGCCCCTTGCGCACCGGGTTCAGCCACCCAGTACCGCTGCAGCTCAGCGCCCGGGTGCAGGCGATGGTCCTGCTCGCCAGCCACGGGCAGCACCTGCATGTGCCGTTCGATGGCGCCAATCGCGGGCAGGAAGCGGTCACGGTTGAAGCCATCGCGGTAGAGCTGGTCTGGCGGCTGGTTGGAGGTGGCGACGATCACCACGCCCTGATCGAACAGCACCTGGAACAGGCGGCCGAGGATGATCGCATCACCGATGTCATTGACGAACAATTCGTCGAAGCACAGCACGCGTATCTCCCGGGCCAGCTCACGGGCCAGGGCCAGCAGCGGGTCAGCGGTGCCGTTGAGCTGGAACAGCCGCTGGTGCACCCAGGCCATGAAATGGTGAAAGTGCTGGCGCCGGCTGGGGTGCTGCAGGCAGCGGTGGAACTGGTCCATCAGCCAGGTCTTGCCCCGGCCGACCGGGCCCCACAGGTAGATGCCCTGGGCTGGGCGGCCATGTTCAATCGCCTCGAAACAGGCCTGCAACGCGTTGACTGCGTGGGCCTGAGCGGGGTCATGGACATAGCCGTGGTCGGCCAGGGCTTGTTGGTAGAGGGTTTGCGGGTCTGAGGTCATGCGGCATTATCGGTAGCGGCTCTAGCGCCGGCAAGCCGACCCTGCCCCGGTCGGTGCATCAATCTGCGCCCAGCCCCACTTTCAACACCGCCCCGTCCTTGTCATCGGTCAACACATACAGATACCCATCCGGCCCCACCCGCACATCACGGATACGGGCCTTGAGGTCCCCCAGCAAGCGCTCTTCGTGCACGACCTTGTCGCCATCGAGCTGCAGACGGATCAACTCCTGGGTAGCCAGTGCACCAATGAACAGGTTGTGGTCCCAGCCCTTGAATGTCGGGCTGTCGTAGAACGCCATGCCGCTGATGCCGGGGGACTTTTCCCAGACATGGTGCGGGTCGACCATGCCGTCCACATGCTTGCCCTTGGCCTCCGGGATTGGCAACAGCGAGTAGTTGATGCCGTGGGTGGCGACCGGCCAGCCGTAGTTCTTGCCGGGCTGTGGAATGTTGATCTCGTCGCCGCCACGCGGGCCGTGTTCGTGGGTCCAGAGCTTGCCGGTCCAGGGGTTGAGCGCCGCACCCTGCTGATTGCGGTGGCCAAATGACCAGATCTCGGGCCGCACGTTGTCCTTGCCGACAAAGGGGTTGTCCTTGGGCACTTCGCCGTCGGGCAGGATACGCACGATCTTGCCTTGCAGCTTGTCGAGGTCCTGGGCAGTCGGGCGCTGGTTGTTCTCGCCCAGGGCGACGAACAGATAACCGTCCCGGTCGAACACCAGGCGCGAACCGAAGTGGTTGCCCACCGACAGCTTGGGCTGTTGGCGGAAGATCACGGTGAAGTTTTCCAGCCGCGCACGGTCCTCGGACAACTGGCCGCGACCGACCGCCGTGCCGGCCTTGCCGTCATTGCCCGCCTCGGCATAAGACAGGTAAACAGTACGATCCTTGCCGAACTCCGGCGACAACACCACGTCCAGCAAACCGCCCTGCCCTTCGGCCCAGACCTGAGGTACACCACTGATGGGCGGGCCGACCTTGCCTTCGGCGTTCACCACCCGCAGGTTGCCGGGGCGCTCGGTGACCAGCATGTCCTTGCCGCCCGGCAGAAAAGCCAGTGCCCAAGGGTTGCGCAAGCCATCGGCTACGGTGCTGACGGTCAACTGCCCCTGCTCGCTGGGGAACTGCTGTTCGGAGGCCGCGTGCGCCAACAAAGGCAGCAGCGCGGCAGCGGTCAGGGTGGTCAGCCAGGTAGCTCTGGTCATGCAGGATTCCTTTCGAGGGGGCTCATGGCGCGCGTGGGTTATCGCGCGGTGGCCGGGTGGGTTCCAGATGAGGGGCTTGCTGTTGGCGACGCAGATTGTCGCCGTTGCCAATGCCGCGGTTGTCCAGCGTCGGCGTGCGCTGGTAGGGGTCGGTCGAAGGCCCCCGCACCGGCGGTGTGGCCGGCATGCTGCCTTGGCGGCTATTGGGGTTGGCACGCTGGATCGGGCTGTTGTACGGGTTGTTGTTGCTGGCAGCGAGCTGCAATGGCGCAACAGGCGCGGCGTGCGCGGGCAGGCACAACGCCAGGCCGATGGCCAGGATTGGTAGGGTCAGGTTCATGCTTCACCTCCTGTACGAAATGCCGCGCCTTGTGCGTTGGATAGCCTAAGGCGCGAGGGGTTCGCGGCAAAAGTGTGAAAGCGGCTGGAGATAATTCCTGATGTTTCAGTATGGACCCTAGGGGGCTGCTGCGCAGCCCCGGCAGGCTCACTGGCCGCTGCGAAAAGCCATCCACAGACGGTTGCGTTGGCGCAGGTCGGCCAGCGCCATGCTGCGGTCGGCATACAGGCGTTCACGCACCTGGGCGGGGGGATAGATGTCCGGGTCGTTGCGCACAGCATCGTCCACCAAGGGAGTGGCCGCTTCGTTGGCATTGGCGAAGAACAGCGTGTTGGTCAGTGCGGCGACCGAGTCCGGCCTGAGCATGAAGGCGATGAACGCCCGGGCCGCTTCGGGGTGCGGCGCATCCTTGGGGATGACCAGGTTGTCCTGCCAGACCAGGGTGCCTTCCTGGGGAATGCGGTAGATCAGCTCGAAGGGTTTGCCAGCCCGGCGGGCCTGATCGGCGGCCATGGCCGCATCGCCGTTGTACGTCAACGCCAGGCACACACTGCCATTGGCCAGGTCACTGATCTGGCGGCCGTTGGCGACGTAGCGGATGGAAGGCTGCAGCTGGTTCAGCAGCTTTTGCGCCGCGTCCAGGTCGGCCTTGTTTTGGCTGTAAGGGTCTTTGCCCAGGTAGTTCAAGGTCAGGCCGATCACTTCCTGTGGCGAGTCAGGCATGGCGATGCCGCAGTCCTTCAGGCGGCTGGCGTATTCCGGTTTGAACAACAGGTCGAGGCTATCGAGCGGCACATCCCCCAGGCGCTGGCGTACTGCCTCAACGTTCACCCCAAGGCCCAGGGTGCCCCAGGTATAAGGCACTGCGTAGCGGTTGCCAGGGTCGGCTTCGGCGAGTTTGGCCAGCAGGTCCTTGTCGAGGTTGGCATAGCCCGGCATGGCCTGGGCATCGAGCGGCTGCAGGGCATTGGCCTTGAGTGCCCGGGCCAGAACGGTCGATGACGGCACCACCACGTCATAGCCGCTACCCCCGGTCAGCAGCTTGGTTTCCAGCACCTCGGTGGTGTCGAAGGTGTCGTAGCGTACCTTGTAGCCGGTTTCCCGTTGAAAACGCTGAAGGGTTTGCGGGGCGACATAGTCGGCCCAACTGTAGAGGTTGACGACCTTTTCCTCGGCTTGCAGCGGCAAGGCCAGAAACACGGACAGCAGGCACAGCGATCGACGCATGACGAACACCTCGACAAGGGGAGCTGTCCGTCACTGTAGCCCAAGGGTTTCAGGATGCGGCAATCCGTAAGCCATGCTCCAGGTCAGTGTGTAGGTGCGCCCTTGATAGCCATACCGATACGGCCACTTTCAACGCCGGTGAGCATTTGCCACACTGGTCGTTGAATTCTCCTGCCAAGGTTGCACCCCATGACTGCCTGTTTGCGCCGCTGTACCCGCTGGTTCCTGGTACTGCTGATGGCTTACGGCCTCAGTGCCTGCGCGTTGTTCCAGGCACGCGACCCACTCAACATCAGCGTGATTGGCATCGAGCCGCTGCCTGGGCAGGAGCTGGAACTGCGCATGGCGGTGAAAATACGCGTGCAAAACCCCAACGAAACCCCGATCGACTACAACGGCATTGCGCTCGACCTGCAGGTGAATGGCCAGCCGCTGGCCGCCGGTGTGAGTGATCAGCAGGGCCATATAGGCCGTTTCGACGAGGCGGTGCTCGTGGTGCCGGTGAGCGTTACCGCGTTCTCCTTCCTGCGCCAGGCCTATGGCCTGGGCCAGCGCAATTCGCTGCAAGGGCTACCCTATGTACTGCGCGGCAAACTGGCCGGTGGGTTACTGGGCACCGTACGCTTCACCGATGAGGGTACGCTGGACCTGCCCAAGGCAGCCGGCACTTACTGATAGAGGGCCTCAGCGATTGCTGTTGGCGGCGGCCATCATCTTGTTGACTTCACTGCGCACCATGCTGGCGTATTCAGGCGGCGACATGGCCTCAAGCTCAGCCCGTACCCATTCCGCCCACTTGCCTTTGCGCCGTGGCTTTTCGGAGATAAGGCGGGCGGCTTCGCCCTTGGCCTTGCCCAGGTTGCTCTGCCACAGTTCGAACAACCGCGCCTTCTCTGCCTCGATCTGCGCCCGTTCCTCGAAGCTCTTGTTGGCCAGATTGAAACTCATGAAGGTACCTGCCTGTTGAAAATGGCCGCTATCTTACACCGTAGCGACGCGTCTTCGGAAAGCCGGCGCAACTTTCCCGACGCAGCGGCATCCATTGTTCACCCCCCCATTGACGAGGATGAGTTCATGGCCCGAAAAAACGCCGCACAAGCTGCCAGCGATCAGATCAAGGATCAGGTCTTCAGCGAACTGCAGTCTTTGATCGAAGAATCCGAGAAGCTGCTCAACGACAGCGCTGCCCTGGTGGGCGAAGAGGCTGAAACACTACGCGCGCAAGTCGGCCTCAAGCTGCGCCAGGCGCGCGAGGCTGCGAGCAACGTGCGTAGCAAGGCACAACCCGTGGTAGAAGCCACCCAGGAGTACATCGGCGGCCACCCTTGGCAGACCGTGGCAGTGTCCGCAGGCTTCGGCCTGGTGATTGGTCTGTTGCTGGGCCGCCGTTACTAGGTACGGCTAACGGCTGTAGTGCCGCCTGATGCGTTTCAGGCGGCCTGCGCCATTGGAATGCCACTGTGAAAGCGCAGTTCCTGGTCCGGTGACTGGATCAGTTCGGCTTCTGCCTCGCGTACCAGTTCAACCCTGCGGGCGATGTCCGCTTCTTCGCCATACTGATGGGCCAGCTTCAGATAGCCCTGGTAGTGGCGCGCCTCACTCTTCAACAGCCCGTGGTAGAAAGTGCCCAGCTCTTCATCCAGGTGCGGCACCAATGCGGCAAAACGCTCGCAACTGCGTGCTTCGATGAACGCCCCCACCACCAAGGTATCGACCAGCTTGACCGGCTCGTGGGCGCGCACCAGGCGGCGCAGCCCGGAGGCATAACGCCCCGCCGACACCGGCCGCAGCGGTACGCCCCGGCGCTTCATCAGGCGCAGCACCTGCTCATGGTGCACCAGCTCTTCACGGGCCAGGCGCGACATCATGTTGATCAGGTCCAGGTGCGTGTTGTACTTGGCGATCAGGCTCAGGGCGGTGCTGGCGGCCTTGAACTCGCAGTTCTTGTGGTCGATCAGCAGGGTTTCCTGGTCGGCAAGTGCCGCTTCGATCCAGGCATCTGGGGTCGGGCAGCCAAGAAAGGCGTCGATTTCGGGGATCAAGGACATAAGCGTGCAACCAGACAGAACAGGCAGGGCCGGCGATTATACCGGCGGCAACCGGCAGCGCCAGTGACTATGCTTGATGTACATCAAGCGGCGACGGGTGAGACGCCGACTATAGTCAGGCATTGGTCGCCATCTTTGAAGGGAGCTCACGCCCATGCAAGACGTCCGCAGCATCCTCGTCGTCCTCGACCCCGCACATGCCCACAGCCGGGCCTTGACCCGTGCCAAGCTGATCGCGGGCGTGACCGGCGCGCGCCTGCACCTGTTGATGTGTGACAAAAAGCAGGATCACAGTGCGTTGCTCAGCCTGCTGAGCAGCCAGTTGCACGATGACGGATACGACAACGTCACCCATGAGGCAGCCTGGCGTGACAACCTGCACGACACCATCATCTATGTGCAGCAGGCCGAGGGCTGCGAGCTGGTGATCAAAGAGCATCGGCCGGACAACCCGCTGAAAAAGGCCCTGCTGACGCCCAGCGACTGGAAGCTGTTGCGCTTGTGCCCCAGCGCCGTACTCATGGTGAAAAGCGAGCGGCCGTGGACGGGTGGGGTGATTCTGGCGGCCGTGGATGTCGGCAACCAGGATGACGACCACCGCCTGTTGCACGCGAGCATCATCGACCATGGCTATGCCATTGCGGGGCTGGCTAAAGGTGAGCTGCATGTCATCAGTGCACACCCCTCCCCCATGCTGTCGGCGTCGGACCCGGCCTACCAGCTCAGCGAAACCATCGCCGAGCGCTACCGCGAAGCCTGCAACGCGTTCAAGGCCGAGTACGACATCAGCGATGAGCGCCTGCATGTCGCCGAGGGCCCGGCAGATGTGCTGATTCCGTTTACCGAGAAAAAATACGACGCGGTGGTGACAGTGATCGGCACAGTGGCTCGCACGGGTATTTCCGGGGCCTTGATTGGCAATACCGCAGAAGTGGTGCTCGATTCGCTCGAAGGTGATGTGCTGGTGCTCAAGAGCGACCAAGCGATTGCCCACCTGACGGAGCTGGCCCGGGGTTAGATGTAGCACAGCATCGCCATGTACCTGTAGAAGCGGCCTTGCCGGGGCCCCGGCAAGGCCGCTCCTACAGGTTCAGCGCCAGGCTACACGTCACCTCAAGCCAGCGCCTCGCGCACCTTCGGGTCCAACCCCTCCCCTGCATTGGCCTCGATCCATTCCAGCAACTGCCGGCGCATCGCCGGCGTCCAGAAGCTTTGCATGTGCTGCCTCACCCCTTGCACCGCCAACTGCCGGTTCGGTTCGCTGTCAAAATAGTGGGCAATCTGGTTGGCCATCTTGACCAGGTTGTCACTGCTCATCGGCGCACCTCGGCTTTCTCTTGCTGTTCGGCAGTACGGCGCTCCTTGAGCAGGCGGCGCTGTTCGTCACTGAAGTCCTGGTAGCGTTTCTGCCATTCAGACGGGTGGAACACTTTCACCACCTCCACCGCCGTAACCTTGTACTCAGGGCAGTTGGTGGCCCAGTCGGAGTTGTCGGTGGTGATCACGTTGGCCCCCGACTCAGGGAAGTGGAACGTGGTATACACCACCCCCGGCGCCACCCGTGCACTGACCTTGGCACGCAGCACCGTCTGCCCGGCGCGGCTGCCGATACCCACCCAGTCGCCATCGCGGATGCCACGGCTTTCAGCATCGGTCGGGTGCAGCTCCAGGCGGTCGGCGTCATGCCAGGCGACGTTGCCGGTGCGGCGGGTCTGGGCGCCGACGTTGTACTGGCTGAGGATACGCCCGGTGGTCAGCAGCAGCGGGTAGCGGCTGTTGACCTTCTCGTCGGTGGGCACGTAGCCGGTGAGCATGAAGCGCCCCTTGCCGCGCACGAACTGGTCGATATGCATGGTCGGCGTGCCATCGGGCGCTGCATCGTTGCACGGCCACTGCAGGCTGCCATGGCGGTCGAGTTCGGCGTAGCTGACGCGGTGGAAGGTCGGCGTCAAGCGCGCGATCTCGTCCATGATCTCGGCCGGGTGGCGGTACTGCATCGGGTAGCCCAAGGCGTTGGCCAAGGCCACTGTCGCTTCCCAGTCCGCCTTGCCGGCCAACGGTTCCATGACCTTGCGCACCCGCGAGATCCGGCGCTCGGCGTTGGTGAAGGTGCCGTCCTTTTCAAGGAACGAGCTGCCCGGCAGGAACACATGGGCGAACTTGGCCGTCTCGTTAAGGAAGATGTCCTGCACCACCACACACTCCATGGCCAGCAAGGCGGCCGTAACGTGCTGGGTGTTGGGGTCGCTCTGGGCGATGTCCTCGCCTTGGCAGTACAGCGCCTTGAAGCTGCCATCCAGGGCCGCCTCGAACATGTTGGGAATACGCAGGCCCGGATCAGGCTGCAAGGTCACGCCCCAGGCTCGCTCGAACTCGGCGCGCACGCCTTCATTGGAGATATGCCGGTAGCCGGGCAGCTCATGCGGGAACGAGCCCATGTCGCACGACCCCTGCACGTTGTTCTGCCCACGCAGCGGGTTCACCCCTACCCCTTCACGGCCAATGTTGCCGGTGGCCATGGCCAGGTTGGCGATGCCCATCACGGCGGTGCTGCCCTGGCTGTGCTCGGTGACACCCAGGCCATAGTAGATGGCCGCGTTGCCACCGGTGGCGTACAGCCGCGCTGCTGCGCGGATCTGCTCGGCAGGCACGCCACAGACTGGGCCGAGCACTTCTGGTGCGTTTTCTGGCAGGCTGACGAAGTCGCGCCAGCGGGCGAAGTCCTCGGTCTCGCAGCGGGCGTCGATAAAGCGCTGGGCCAGCAAACCCTCGTTGACGATCACATGGGCCAAGGCGTTGAGCATGGCCACGTTGGTGCCTGGGCGCAGCTGCAGGTGCAGCTCGGCACGGGCGTGGGGCGAGTCAACCAGGTCGATGCGCCGTGGGTCGATGACAATCAACCGCGCGCCCTGGCGCAGGCGGCGCTTGAGCTGCGAGCCAAACACCGGGTGGGCATCGGTGGGGTTGGCACCGATCACCAGAACCACATCGGCCTGCATCACCGAATCGAAGCTCTGCGTGCCCGCCGACTCCCCGAGGGTCTGCTTGAGGCCATAGCCCGTGGGCGAATGGCACACCCGCGCGCAGGTGTCGACGTTGTTGTTGCCAAACGCCGTGCGCACCAGTTTCTGCACCAGGTAGGCTTCTTCGTTGGTGCAGCGGCTGGAGGTGATGCCGCCGATCGAATCACGCCCGTACTTGAGCTGGATGCGGCGGAACTCGCTGGCAGCGTAGGTCACCGCTTCGTCCCAGCTGACTTCCTGCCACGGGTCTTCGAGGCGCTTGCGGATCATGGGTTTGGTGATGCGGTCCGGGTGGGTGGCATAGCCCCAGGCGAAGCGGCCTTTGACGCAGGCGTGGCCGTGGTTGGCGCCGCCGTTCTTGTCCGGGACCATGCGCACCAGCTGGTCGCCCTTCATTTCGGCGCGGAACGAGCAACCGACACCACAGTAGGCGCAGGTGGTAATGACCGCACGCTCGGGCTGGCCGAGCTGCACCAGGCTTTTCTCGGTCAGGGTCGCGGTCGGGCAGGCCTGCACGCAAGCGCCGCACGACACGCACTCCGAGGCCAGGAAGTTGTCCCCCCCGGCGGCCGCTACCCGCGAGTCGAAGCCGCGCCCGGTGATGGTCAGGGCGAAGGTGCCCTGGATGTCTTCACAGGCGCGCACGCAGCGGCTGCAGACGATGCACTTGCTCGGCTCATAGTCAAAATACGGGTTGGAAACGTCTTTCTTCTCGGCCAGGTGATTGGCGCCGTCGTAGCCGTAGCGGACCTCGCGCAGGCCAACCTGGCCGGCGACGGTCTGCAGCTCGCAGTTGCCGTTGGCCGAGCAGGTCAGGCAGTCGAGCGGGTGATCGGAGATGTACAGTTCCATTACATTGCGCCGCAGCCCCGCCAAGCGCGGGGTTTCGGTATGCACCACCATGCCTTCGCTGACCGGGGTGGTGCACGACGCGGGGTAGCCGCGCATGCCTTCGATTTCCACCATGCACATGCGGCACGAGCCGAACGCTTCAAGGCTGTCGGTGGCGCACAGTTTGGGAATACTGGTGCCGAGCATGGCGGCGGCGCGCATGACCGAGGTACCGGCAGGCACGCTGATGGCTCGGTCATCGATGTTCAGGCTGACCTGCACCTCACTGTCGCGTGCAGGGGTACCAAGGTCGATCTCGGGGTCGAAGAAATTGATCACTGCGCGGCCTCCGTGTGGGTCAGCCCGAAATCGGCGGGGAAGTACTTGAGCGCGCTGGCCACCGGGTAGGCGGTCATCCCGCCCATGGCGCACAGCGAGCCGTACTGCATCGTGTCGCACAGGTCGCGCAGCAGCAGGGCCTGGTCGTGGCGTTCGGTGAAATCGGTGGTGGCGATCAGCCGGTCCACTACCTCCATGCCACGGGTCGAGCCGATGCGGCACGGGGTGCATTTGCCGCAGGATTCCTCGGCGCAGAACTGCAGGGCAAAGCGCGCCATGCTGGCCATGTTCAGGGTGTCGTCGGCCACCACCACACCGCCGTGGCCCAACATCGCGCCGATGGCGGCGAAGGCTTCATAGTCCAGCGGCGTGTCGAAGTGGCTGGGCGGCACCCAGGCGCCGAGCGGGCCACCGACTTGCGCGGCCTTCAGCGTTCGGCCGCTGGCGGTACCGCCACCGTAGCCTTCCACCAGCTCGCGCAGGGTCAAGCCGAACGCACGCTCCACCAGGCCACCGTGGCGGACATTGCCCGCCAGCTGGAAGGGCATGGTGCCCAGCGAACGGCCCATGCCGAAATCGCGGTAGAACGCCGCGCCCTTGGCCAAAATGATCGGCACCGAAGCCAGGGTGAGCACGTTGTGCACCAGGGTCGGCAAGCCAAACAGGCCCTGCAGGGCCGGCAGTGGTGGCTTGGCACGGACGATCCCGCGCTTGCCTTCGATGGACTCCAGCAGCGCGGTTTCTTCGCCACAGATATAAGCGCCAGCGCCGACCCGGACTTCTAGGTCGAACGCCTTGCCGCTGCCGGCCACGTTCACACCGAGGTAACCGGCGTCACGGGCAATGGCAAAGGCCTGGTCGAGCACGCGAATGGCGTCCGGGTATTCCGAGCGCACGTAGATGTAGCCTTTGTCGGCCCCCACGGCGAGGCCGGCGATGATCATGCCTTCGATGAGCAGGAAGGGGTCACCCTCCATCAGCATGCGGTCGGCGAACGTACCGGAGTCGCCTTCGTCGGCGTTGCAAACCACGTACTTCTGCCCGCCCCCGGCATCGCGCACGGTGCGCCACTTGATACCCGCCGGGAACGCAGCACCACCCCGGCCACGCAGGCCAGAATCGAGTACCGCAGCGACCACCTCGGCACCGTCCAGCGCCACGGCGTGCCCCAGCCCTGCAAACCCGCCGTGGGCGCGGTAGTCGTCCAGCGACAACGGCCGGGTCACGCCAGCGCGGGCGAACAGCAGGCGTTGCTGGGACTTCAGATAAGGGATCTCTTCAACCGGCCCCAAGGCCAGCGGATGGTCGTGGGGTTGGGCTGCCAACGCATCGAGCAGCGCCGGCACATCGTCCGGGCTGACCGGGCCGAAACCCTGGCGCCCTTGTGCGCTTTCGCATTCGATCAGCGGCTCCAGCCAGTACAGGCCACGCGAACTGGTGCGCTGGATATCGACCGCCAACTGCCGGCGCTCGGCCTCGCGCTGCACGGCCTCGGCAACCTGGTCGGCACCCACGGCACGGGCCACCGAATCGCAGGGGATGTACACCTTCAGCATGCTTCGCCCTCCAAACAACCGTTCACCAGGGCACGCAGGCGCTCAGGGGTAAGGCGCGCGTGCAGTTGGCCGTCCAGTTCCAGCGCGGGCGAGCAGGCGCAGGCGCCCAGGCAATACACCGGGCGCAGGCTGATGGCGCCGTCGGCGCTGGTACCATGGTCGTCCAGCGCCAGCTGATCACGCAGTTGCGCGGCCAGGGCTTCGGCGCCACGGCTCTGGCACGACTCGGCCCGGCACAGGCGCAGGGTATGGCGTGCCGGCGCCGTGGTGCGGAAATCGTGGTAGAAGCTGATCACCCCGCGCACCTCGGCCAGGCTGAGGTTCAGGGCATGGGCTATTTCGGGGACAGCGGCATCGGGGACGAAGCCGATGGCTTGCTGGATGGCGTGAAGGATCGGCAGCAACGCGCCGGGGGTGTCCTTTTCACGGGCCAGGATGCTGTGGATCAAAGGCAGGTGGAGCAGTTCATCAGGCATACAGCGGACCTCGGCATCACGGACCCTGCCTGCGCTGTGGTTGGGGCAGGTGTCCGGCGTGTTCTGCTGCGGCGTGCCGGCCACGTCACGGTTGCGTAGTGTCGGCAGCCTCCTTGCCCAGGGCCGTGCGTCTACGCGCACTGGTCCGAGAGCATCCTGCAAGCATGGCACTTGTGGCGCCGGAGGGTTGCATGCGAACGACCAGGCGCATCCTGAAACCGACCAGCTGGCGATTCATGATTGCCAGAGGTGATCGGGGGCCGCGCCTACACTGACCGCTTACGTTGAGCAGTGATCAACCACAGCAGGTACCCGCCACCCAGCACCCCAGTCACCAGCCCGACCGGCAACTGCGCCGTGGCCGCCAGGCGCTGGCTCAGCCAGTCGGCGACCAACAGCAAGGCCGCCCCCATCAAGGCGGCGCACACCAGCGGCGCGCCTGCCGTACGTGTCAGCCGCCGGGCCAGTTGCGGCCCCGCCAGGGCAATGAACGCAATCGGCCCGGCAGCGGCAGTGGCAATGGCCGTCAGCCCCACGGCGGCGAGCACCAGCACCAGGCGCGAACGCCCCACCGCTACCCCCAGCTGGCTGGCCGTGTTATCGCCCATCTCCAGCAGCGCCAGCTCGCGGCCGTGCAGCAGCACGATCGGCAGTATCAGCGCCAGGCCCAATGCTGCAGGGACGACATGCGCCCAGGTCCGGGTGTTGAGCGAGCCGGCCAGCCACAACTGGGCAAACAGCGCCTGATCAAGCTCGCCCGTGACCAGCAACAGTTGGTTCAGGCCCGACAGCGTGGCGCCCATGCCAATGCCCACCAACACCAACCGGTAGCCCTCGCTGCCCTGCCCCCGGCGCGCCAGGAGTAAAACCAGCAGCGCCGTGAGCATGCCCGCCGCCACCGCCGCCAACGCCGTGGCCAACGGGCCTGCGTCGAACAAGATGATCTGCACGATGGCACCGCTCGCCGCGCCGGTGGTAAAGCCGATGACATCGGGCGAGCCCAGGGCATTGCGGGCAATCGACTGGAAGATCGCCCCGGCCATGCCCAGCGCCGCACCCACCAACAGGCCGGTGAGCACCCGTGGCAGGCGCACCCGCGTGACGATGCGCTGGGTCATGTCGTTGTCCCCCTGCCCCAGCAGGCTGGCCAGCACCTGCCCGGCGCCTATCGGCAGGCTGCCAGTGCCCAGCAGCACAATCGCCAACCCCAGCACCAACAGCAACAACGCACTGCCGACCAGCACCGCCCGGGGGCTGAAACGCACACTGCACGGCCCACACCTGAGCACCCGTGGAGTAGTCAGAGCTGACATAAACGAAACCTGCTTATCAACACGATGAATGCCGGCCCACCCAGCAACAACGCCAGGGTCCCGGCCGCCAGTTCTGCCGGCGCGACGAGCACGCGGCCCAGCAGGTCGGCGCCCAGCAGCAGCAATGCTGCAATCAGCGCCGCATAGGGCAGCATGCGCCGGTAGTCCGGGCCGACCAACAAGCGCGCAAGGTGCGGGGCGACCAAGCCGATGAAACCAATCGGCCCCGCGATAGCCGTAGCGCTGCCGGCCAACAGCATCAGCGCGACGCAGGCAAGCGCCCAGGTCAGGCGCACGTTCACCCCCAACGCCCGGCCCAGGTCCCGGCCCAGTGCCAGGGCGTTGAGCTGCGGCATGAGCGCCGCCGCCAGGACCAATCCCAGGGCAATGGCCAGGGTTGGCCACAACAATGCAGCGGTACTGCTGCCGGCCAGCGAGCCTGCGGCCCAATGGCGGAAGTGGTCATAGACTTGCGGTGGGGTGTTGAGCACGACGATACCGGTCAGCGACGCCAGCAGCATCGTCAGCCCGGCCCCGGCCAGTACCAGGCGCACGGGGTTGCTGTCATTGGCGCCGGCCTGGCCCAGCAGGAACACCGCGATGCCGGCAACACCGGCGCCCAGGAAGGCCAGCAAGATGTACTGCCCGACCTGCGTCAGGCCAAACAGCGCGACCCCCAGGATGACCGCCAGCGCAGCGCCAGCATTGACGCCCAGCAACCCTGGCTCGGCCAGCGGGTTGCGCGTCAGGGCCTGCATCAAGGTGCCCGCCGCCCCCAGTGCCAGCCCCGCCAACAGGGCCACCAAGGTACGCGGCACCCGCAACTCACGCACGATCAGGTGCTGATCATTCTGCAGGTCGGGCTGGTACAGGGCGTCGAACACCACATTCATGGCAATCGGGTGCGAGCCGATCAACAAGCTGGCCAACGCTGCCACAAGCAACACCAGCACGCCCACCAGCAGGCCCTGGCGCGGCATGCCACGCACCCATCCAGCAGCCCCTACGGGTTGGGTCGTCAGGTTATGCATGATCAGCGGAAGTAGCCGGCGACGGTATCGAGCATCTGCCGCCCGGAGTAGTAGTCGATGCGAAACGAGCTAGGCCCCAGCGGGTAAACCCGCTGATGCTGCACCGCCGGCAGGTTGGCCAACACCGGGTCGCTGCGAAACGCCTGGGCATCGCTGTCATCGGCACTCAGCAGGAACACGTCGGCATCGCCAATCGCGGCGGCGAGGTTCTCGCGGGAAATGAACTGGAACTCGGTGGAGCGGATCACCTGCCCGGCCATCGCCTCGGGCAGCTCGCGCACCTGGAAACCGAGCGCCGTGAGCAGCCGCGCCTGCGGGCTGATGGCACGCCCAATGGAATAACTGCCCCCGATGTTGTAGCCGACCAGCATCACTGGCCGCGGCGAAGGGTGCAGGCGCGCGGCGGTTTCACGGGTGTAGTCATCGAAACGCTGGATCACCTCCTGCGCTTGGCGTTGCAGCCCGGTTTGCGCGCCCAGCTCGGTGGCCAGCGCCTGCCAGGACTGATTGGAATAGTTCACGACCAGCGTGGCGATGCCCTGGGCGCGGAGCTCGGCCAGGTGTGGCGCGGCACTGTCGGCCCCGGTGGCGGATACCACCAGCAGGTCTGGCGCACTGGCCACCACCGCTTCGATGTCGAACTGCAGGTTGCGGTACAGCACCTGCACATCGCGCTGGTCCGCCACCGTCGCCCATTGCGAGAAGTAGCCCTTGCCATCGGTCAGGCGGCTGGGCGTGGCCGCCGCGCTGGCCACCAGCGGCGCATTCATCGCCAAAAGGATGCCGGTAACACTCGGCGTGGTGGACACAATGCGCGTGGGCGCGGCCGCCACCCAAGGGCCAAACAGCATCAGGGCAACTGCGGTCAGTGCTGCGCAAACACGTAAAGGCTTCATCGACTGGCTTCGCTCGAAGGGAATCAAGGTGCGCATGATAATACTTCTCATGCAGTTAATTCCATCATGTAGAATCCATTCCGCAAATTACAGCCTTGCCAAGGACCTTCGATGAGCTCTCGCCTGCATGCCCGTGCATTGACCCTGCGCCGCGACACCCGAACGCTGTCGCACGACCTGTCGCTGGAAATCGAGGATGGCGCCTTTACCGTCATCGTCGGCCCCAACGCATGCGGTAAATCGACCCTGCTGGCAGCACTGGCGCGGTTGCTGGCCCCCAGCTGCGGCCACGTATTGCTCGATGGCCAGGACATCCAGCAACGCCCCGCCAAAGACGTCGCCCGGCGCCTGGCCTTGCTGCCCCAGAGCGCCACGGCGCCCGATGGCATCAGTGTCGCCGAGCTGGTCGCACGCGGCCGCTACCCCCATCAGAGCCTGTGGCGGCAGTGGTCGAAGGCCGATGAATACGCCGTGCAGCAGGCGATGCGCGCGACGGGTATCGAAGCGCTTGCCGAACGCCCGCTACAGGCATTGTCGGGCGGCCAGCGCCAGCGTGTGTGGATTGCCATGGTGTTGGCCCAGGACACGCCGATCCTGCTGCTCGACGAGCCCACCACCTACCTGGACATCGCGCACCAGTTCGAGCTGCTGGAGCTGCTGCGCGAACTGAACCAACAAGGCCGCACCATCGTGGCCGTATTGCACGACCTCAACCAGGCCTGCCGCTACGCAAGCCACCTGGTAGCCATGCGCGACGGCGCGATCGTGGCACAGGGTGCGCCAAACGAAATCTTCACTGAAGCGCTGGTGCAGCGCGTGTTCGGGCTTTCGGCGTTGATCATCGAAGACCCGGTCAGCGGCACCCCGCTGCTAGTGCCGCGCGGGCGGAGTGAGCCTGCGTTGGCATAAGCGGTGCCTGTAGGAGTTCACTGGCATTGTGGGAGCAACCGTCTTGTTCGAATCTCTAAAGACGGCACGACCCTGTGGGAGCGGGCTTGCCCCGCGAACGCCGGCGAAGCCGGTGCCATGCACCGCGTAGCCCCTTTCGCGGGACAAGCCCGCTCCCACAATGCCCCATGTCAATGCCCCATGGCTTTAGAACATTGAGCAAGGCAGTTGCTCCTACACGCCCCCGCTAAATCAATAAATGATGGTGTGCTCTAAGCAGGCGGCAGCACCGGCGCCGGGGCGCCGAGCATGCGGCCACCGGTGGCCTGGTTGACCAGCCCGGCCTCATGGAACAGCGCCTGTCGGTCTTCAGGCGCGCGCAACTGCCCAAGGTCAGTGACCGTGGTCATCGCGCAGACGATTTCCTGCTGCGCATCGAACACCGGTGCGGCCTGCCCGGTCACGCTCGACAGCAAGTGGCTGGTCAGCTCGGCCCAGCAATGCTGACGAATCTGCTCCAGCACCTTGGCACTGGGTGGGGTGCCGCGAAAATGCGCCGGCTGCAACTTGCGCGCGGCATCGATCGTGGCCTTGGGCAGAAATGCCTGGAACACCAAGCCGCACGCCGTGTTGTCGATCGGCAGGATGTCGCCCAGGGCCAAGGGGTTGATCGAGAAATACGCACTGCGGTACCAGCGCACCAGGGTCGGGCCACGATCAGTCCAGATCGCCACCCCGCCGCTGGCCGCATGCCGTTGCGCCAGGGCCTTCATGTGCTGGGCGGCGATGTCCACCGCATCCACCCGTTTCAGGGCGCCAATGCCGATACTCAGGGCCGCCGGGCCGAGGTCGTACAGCGCGCTGGCCGGGTCCTGCCTGGCCAGCCCTTCTTTGACCAGACTCTGCAGATAGCGATGCGCCGTGGAACCACCGGTGCCGGTACGGCGGGCGACCTCGCCCAGGCTCAATTCACTCTCGGCATTGGCCAGCACATTCAGAAACCGCGCAGCAATCGACACCGACTGGATGGTGCCAGATCGCTTCTCGCCGGGGCTCTCCGGCTCCGCATCGGCAGGGGACTGCAAAGTGTTCAACGGGGCTATCTCCTCATTTCTGATTATCTGGCCAGACGGCGGCGCCGCGCCCGGCAAGCGCGGCTGCCCATCATACCGTCAGCGGCCCTTGGCAGGTGCGAATGCACGCGCAGGGTGACGCCACCATACCACTTCGAGGAATAGATTCTTTATTGCGGAACGAGATGGCACCGTGATACCTTCCATCGCAAACGAGGATCGTTCTCATTTGGAGGTTGTCTTGAAGTACCCCGCGCAACGCTCGATCAGCCATGGATTCGGTGTGCTGACCCTGTCTACCCTGCTCGCCGCCCCACCCGTCCTGGCCGAACAGACGCCAACCGCCGCAAACCCGCAGCTGGTACTGGCCCCGGTGCTGGTGAGTGGCGAGAAGGTCGAACGCGACCTCAAGAACACCGCCTCGTCGGTATCGGTGAAAAACGCCAACGAGATCGACACCCTCAAGACCGGCAGCGCCTCGGTGCACGAAGTGCTCAACGATGTGCCCAACGTGATCTACACCGACTCGGTCGGCGCGCCGATTATCCGGGGCCAGGACAGCCAGGGCCCGAACAACGGCGCCAACGTGTTCTGGGGCGGCACGGTACCGCGGGCCACCATCAACCTCGACGGGCACTACCTGAACTACAACGAGATGTACTTCGGCGCCCCGTCGGTATGGGATGTCGACAGCATCGAGGTCTACCGGGGCCCACAGACCACCAGCCAGGGCGCCAACGCCATTGCCGGGGCCATCGTGGTCAAGACCAAAGACCCGACCTTCAGCCCCGAAGCGGCCTACCAGGCGGAGCTCGGCAGCTACCACGCCCGGCGCAGCTCGCTGGCGGTCTCCGGGCCGCTGACCGACAACCTGGCCGGCCGCCTGGCCCTGGATTACTCCGCCCGCGACACCTTCATCGACTACACCAACCCGTCCTTTGCCAGCCACGGCACCGACCAGGACTTCCGCTCGCTGAACCTGCGCGGCAAATTGCTGTGGCTGCCCGAAGCGGTACCCGGCCTGGGCCTGAAGTACACCTTCGCCCACGGCGATTCCAACCGCCCCACCCAGGAAGCCGCCTCGTACCCGTTTCACAAGCTGAACCACACCGGCGCCACCATGCCCAGCTGGCATCAGCAGACCAACACGCACATCGTTGATGTCGACTACGAACTGGACAGCGGCATGAAGCTGTTCAACCAGACCCAATACTCGCTGTCCAACGTGCACCGCGTGCTAGGCGTGGCCAACAGCGGCGATGCCGATGTCCGCCAAAAGAACTTCTCCAACGAAACCCGCGTCACCTTCGGCGAGCAGCAAGACACCCTCAGCGGCATGGCCGGCCTGTACCTGGCTCGCACTGACTCTGATGAAATCCTGTACTACGGCGGCATCTCCGACTTCGACGACACCAAGCGCAACCTGGGCGTATTCGGCGAACTCAGCTACCGCCTGAGCGACCGCTGGACCCTGACCACGGCCTTGCGCTTCCAGCAAGACCAGGTCCAGCGCAAGGGCACCTCGCCTTTCGCCACCGATGGCCTGGACTACGACAAAACCTTCAACGCCTTCCTGCCCAAGGTATCGCTGGCCTACGCCCTGACCCCGCAATGGACCGTGGGCGGCATGGTCAGCCGCGGCTACAACCCTGGCGGCGTGTCGCTGAACATGAGCAGCAAGCGCTTCGAGCAGTTCGACGACGAACGCATGTGGAACTACGAGCTGTTCGCCCGCGCCAGCCTGCTGGACGACCGCCTGCACCTGAACGGCAACCTGTTCTACATGGACATGCAGGACGCGCAATACAACATCCCCGTGGTGCTGGCTTCGGGCCTGACCCAGTCCTACACCATCAACGCCGAAAAGGCCCACGCTTACGGGGTCGAGCTGTCGGCGGACTACCGGGTACTGGAAAACCTGACCCTCAAGGCCAGCGCCGGCGCCCTGCAAACCCGCATCGACGATATCGACGCCAACAGCCGCTACGCGCACAACGAGTTTGCCCGCTCGCCCGG
Organism: Pseudomonas putida; assembly: GCF_025905425.1. Lineage (NCBI taxonomy): Bacteria > Pseudomonadati > Pseudomonadota > Gammaproteobacteria > Pseudomonadales > Pseudomonadaceae > Pseudomonas > Pseudomonas putida. Next base: position 3,368,004 of record NZ_CP109603.1, read on the forward strand.
CTACACCGTCAGCTTCGGCCCGAGCTGGGACATTACCGACCGCCTCAACTTCAACGCCCAAGTGCGCCACATCGATGGCTACTACTCGGATATCGCCAACACCAAAAGCTATGCAATCGACGGCTACACCGTGGCCGATGCTCGCATGAGCTACCGCTTCAACGACCAGGTCCAGGTGTACACCTACGTCAAGAACGTCTTCGACGAGCGCACCGCGACCTACATGCAGACCAACCGGGGCATCGGCGGGATCGAAGCCAGCATGACCGAGCCACGCACCCTTGGCGTCGGCGTCAAAGGCGCGTTCTAAGCCCCCCCCCCCCGCTGGCCGGCAGATACCGGCCAGCGTTTATGTACCAGCCACTGGAGAACCGACCCTGATGACGCATCAACAAGGCCTGCACATCGGCATGTCGCTGGCCCCGACCTGGCTCAGCGGCGAGGGCTGGCGGCGCCCGGACAGCCGCGTCGAAAGCCTGTTCGGCAGCGATTTCGCCCTCGACATCGCGCGCCGCTCGGAGGCCGCACACCTGGACTTCGTATTCCGCCCCGACGTCAGTTGCGTGGTGGCCGACGCGCTGGAAAGCGGCTCGGGCTTTACCAGCCTCGACCCCACCGTGCTGCTGGCCGCGCTCACCCGCGAGACCCGCCGCATCGGCCTGGTGTCAACGGTTTCGACCACGTTTTTCCCACCGTACCTGGTCGCTCGCCAACTGCAATCACTGAACTGGCTGAGCAACGGCCGCGTGGGCTGGAACATCGTCACCGCGCTGCAAGGCCACGAAAACTTCGGCCTGCCCGCCATGCCCAGTGCCGAAGAGCGCTACGCCCGTGCGGCGGAGTTTACCGAGGTGGTGCAGCGGCTATGGCGCAGCTTTCCCAATCAGGCGCTGTTGATCGACCGCGAGCACGGCCGCTATGCCGACCCGGCGCAGGTCCAGCCGATCGCTCACCACGGCGACTTCCTGCAGGTGCAGGGGCCGCTGAACATTCCGGAACAGGGCGCGCGCATTCCGCTGATCCAGGCGGGCGCATCCGACAGTGGCCGCGACTTTGCCGCCCGGGTCGCCGACATCGTCTTCGCCCCTACGCCCGACCAGGCCGCCGCCGCCGAGCTGCGCCGTGACCTTTCGCAACGCGCTGAGCGCCACGGCCGCAACGCAGCGGACGTCCGCCTGCTGCCGGGGCTCAGCCTGTTTCTGGCGCCTACCCGCAAGGAGGCGCGCGAACTGTTCATGGACACCCATGCGCGGGTCGACAAGGCGCGCAAATATGCCGCCATCGAGAAGATGATCGGCATCGACCTGGCGGCCTGGCCAAGCGACCGGCGCATCCACGCCACCGACCTGCCACCGCTGCAACTGCTGCCCGGTGCCAGCCGCACGCATGTGAGCTTGTTGCGGCGCTTGATCGAACGCGAATCGCTGCTGCCCAGCGAACTGCTGATGCGCCCGGAAGTGCTCTCGGCGGCGCACTGGCAGGTGATTGGCACGGTCGATGACGCCGTCGAGGAAATTGCCGACTGGGCCGAGGCGGGTGTGATGGATGGGTTTATTGCGGCACCGGGGGGATCGTTCGGCTCGGTGTACTGCTTCCTCGATGAAGTGGTGCCGAGGCTGGTGGAGCGTGGGCTGTTCCGCGCGCAGTACCAGGGCACGACCTTTGCCGAGCACCTTCAGCGCTATTAAACCGCCCCTCCCGAATAGGAGCAGCACATAACCTACTGATTTAGCCGAGCTGTGTGGGAGCGGGCTTGCCCCGCGAACACCGGCGAAGCCGGTGCCATGCACCGCGTGTTCGCATTCGCGGGGCAAGCCCGCTCCCACACAACAGCCTCAAGCCACCGCTTTTTCCACCCGGCGCCCGGCCTCAAGCTCACGTACCAACGGCAACACATGCTCGCCAAAGTACGCCACCTCCTCCTGGAAATGCAGGAACCCTGAGAGGATCAAATCCACCCCCACGGCCTTGAGCGCAACGATGCGCTCGGCAATCTGCTGCGGTGTGCCGATCAAGTTGGTCTTGAACCCATCGTTGTACTGCACCAGGTCCTCGAAGCTGGACTTGGCCCAGTTGCCCTCGCCTTCCGGGCTGGCCGCCCCGGCGTTCTTGACTTCATGCCCGAACGCCTTGACCGCCTCGGGGTTGGCTTTGTCGATGATCTCCTGCAACACCGCCCGCGCCTCTTCCTCGGTGTCACGGGCAATGATGAAGGCATTCACCCCCACCTTCACCGAATGGCCGTTGGCTGCTGCCTTGGCACGCAGATCATCGACCTGGGCCTTGATCCCCTCCACGCTGTTGCCATTGGTGAAGTACCAGTCCGACACCCGCGCCGCCATGTCGCGCGCCGCACGCGAACTGCCACCCTGGAAGATTTCCGGGTGCGGCTGCTGCAAGGGCTTGGGTTTGAGGGTGTAGTCCCGGAAGCGATAGAAGTCGCCGTTGAAGGTGAAGTTGTCCTGGGTCCAGATGCCCTTCAGCGCACGAATGAACTCCTCGGAACGGCGATAGCGCTCGTCATGGTCCAGCCACGGCTCGCCGATGGCGTGGAACTCGCCCTTGAACCAGCCCGACACCAGGTTGATGGCGATCCGGCCATTGGTGAACTGGTCGATGGTTGCCAACTGCTTGGCCGCCAGCGCCGGGTTCCACGGGCCTGGAAGGATGGCAGCGATGACCTTGAGCTTCTCGGTGGCGGCCAACAGTGCGTGGCTGATGGTGACCGACTCATGTTGGTTATCGGCGCCGTAGCCTGCGGTGAAACGGATTTGCGACAGGGCGTAATCAAAGCCCGATTTTTCGGCGATCTGCGCCAGTTTGCGGTTGTAGTCGATGTCCCAGCTGGTGCGTTGCTCGATGGTGCTCACCACCAGGCCACCGCTGACGTTGGGGACCCAGTAGGCGAACTTGATTGGGGCTTGGCTCATGGGGAGGCTCCTTGGCTGTCCTCGAAGGGTTGAAGGAGACAACGCAGCAACCGTGCCAAACGAAAATAGCCTTGAGCCTCAAGGGGATAGCCAACAACCCAGGCGGGCCGCAGTGAACCCTGGACAGCAGACTGTCGAAACGCTGTTGCAGGTGCAACAGCCAGCGTTCGGCGGTCAAGTAATTGTGCCCGGTGGTCAAGCGATTACCGGCAGCGACTGGGAGGATTGAAGCAGGCCCGAGGGCCATCAAAACAATAACAGCAACAAGGAGAACGCCGATGACTTCCTACCTGCAGGCTTACACCCGCGCCACCGAAGACCCCGAGGGATTCTGGGGTGAACAGGCTGCCGAGCTGGACTGGTTCCGCGCCCCCCGCCAGGTCTTCACCGACCACCCTGGCACAGGCGGCCGCTGGTTTGCCGACGGCCAGCTCAATACCTGCCACCTGGCGGTCGACCGGCACGTCGCCAACGGTGCCGGCGAGCGCTGCGCGATTATCTACGATTCACCGGCCAGCGGCGTGCAGGAGCGCATCAGCTATCGCCAGTTGCAGGACCGCGTGGCCCGTTGCGCCGGTATGCTGCGGGCATTGGGTGTAGCGCGCGGCGACCGGGTGATCATCTACATGCCGATGATCCCCCAGGCGGTGGTCGGCATGCTGGCCTGCGCCAGGCTCGGCGCCGTGCATTCGGTGGTATTTGGCGGTTTTTCCGCAGCCGAACTGGCCGTGCGCATCAACGACGCATGCCCCAAGGTGCTGCTCAGCGCCAGCTGTGGTATCGAGTACGACCGTGTGGTGCCCTACAAACCAATGCTGGACCAGGCCCTGCAACTGGCCGCCAAGCACACGCCACACGTGGTGATCGAACAACGCGAACAGGCCCGCGCCCTGCTGCGCGGCCCCCGCGAGCACGATTGGCAGGCACTGCTCGCCCAGGCCGAAGCCGTGCCAGCAGTCCCGGTCAATGCCACCGACCCGCTGTACATCCTGTACACCTCCGGCACCACCGGCAGGCCCAAAGGCATCGTGCGCGACCATGGCGGCCATGCCGTGGCACTCAACTACAGCATGCAAGCGCTGTACGACGCACACCCCGGCGAAGTGTTCTGGGCCGCGTCGGACATCGGCTGGGTCGTGGGGCACTCCTACATCGTCTACGCCCCACTCATTCGCGGGTGCACCACCTTGCTCTACGAGGGCAAGCCGGTGCGTACACCCGATGCCGGGGCCTTCTGGCGCGTGATCGCCGAACACCGGGTGAATGTGTTCTTCACCGCGCCCACCGCGTTCCGCGCCATCAAACGCGAAGACCCACAGGTGCGCCTGGCAGCCGGGCGCGACCTGTCCTGCCTCAAAGCGGTGTACGTCGCTGGCGAACGCCTCGATCCACCGACGTACGAGTGGCTGCATGGTTTTCTGCCGTGCCCGGTGGTCGACCACTGGTGGCAGACCGAAACCGGCTGGGCGATTGCCGGCAGCCCGCGCGGGCTTGACGACTTGCCGATGAAGCCTGGCTCGGCGAGCCTGCCCCTGCCCGGCTATCGCCTGGAAATACTCGATGATGAAGGCCAGCCATTGCCCCGCAACCAGCCTGGCAACATTGCCCTGCGCCTGCCATTGCCACCTGGCACGCTGACCACGCTGTGGGGCGACCCGCAGCGCTTTGCCGAAAGCTATCTGAGCGCCTTCCCCGGCTACTACTGCAGTGGCGACGGTGGCTACCTGGACGAAGACGGCTACCTGTTCGTCATGGGCCGCGTGGACGATGTGATCAACGTCGCCGGGCACCGCCTGTCCAGCGGCAGCCTCGAAGAAGCTTTGGGCGACCACCCGGCCATCGCCGAATGCGCCGTGGTGGCACTGGCAGAAGCGCTCAAGGGCGAAGTACCGGTCGGGTTCGTGGTGCTCAAGCAGGGGCTGCAGCCAGACCCGGCGCAACTTGAACGCGAACTGGTGGCGCGGGTACGCGATGCGGTCGGTGCCATCGCCTCACTGCGCCGGGTGTTCATCCTCAAGCGCCTGCCCAAGACCCGCTCCGGCAAGATCCTGCGCAAAACCCTGCGCAGCCTGGCGTCGAACCCCGAGGTGACAACACCTGCGACCATCGAAGACCCCACCGTACTCGATGAAGTGCGGGCCGTATTCGAGCAGGCCGGTTGCTATGACCCGGTGCAAGGGCGCAAGGCGGCAACCGGGCACTGAGCGCGCGTGGCCTGCAAATAGAAAACCCCGCCAGGGCAAGCGCTGGCGGGGTGGCTTATGTGCAACGTTCGCTAGCCCATCACAGCTGGCGCAACACGCGCTGCAGGGCAGCGAGAAACTGCTCGACGTTCTCGGCCGAGAAGCACAACTGTGGCCGGATCTTCAGCGCATTGTTCTGCGCCCCCGACACACCAATCAGCATGCCTTCATCACGCAACAAATTGGTGATGCGTCGCGTCGTCGGGCCATCGGCAATGCCCTGCCCGTCCACCACATCGACACCGATGAACAGCCCCGCCCCACGCACCTGCCCAAGGCAGGCATGCTCACGGGCGAGGCCTTCGAGGCCCTCCTTGAGCTGAGCCCCCACGCGCCGGGCATTCTCCTGCAGGCCCTCGTCCTCAATCACCTGCAGCACGGCGAGCCCCACTGCCGCCGACACCGGGTTGCCACCAAAGGTGTTGAAGTAGCTGGCGTTGCGGCCGAAACGTTCGAGGATCTGCGGGCGCACCGTCAGCCCCGCCAAGGGGTGGCCATTGCCCATCGGCTTGCCCAGGGTCACCAGGTCGGGTACCAGGCCATGGCGCTCGAAGCCCCACATGTGCGTGCCGGTGCGGCCGAACCCCGGCTGCACCTCGTCAGCGATGAACAGGCCGCCGGCAGCGCGCACCGCCTCCACCGCCTCACGCAGAAAGCCCGGCGGGTCGGCGAACACGCCATCGCTGGTGAACAGGGTATCGACCAGCAACGCTGCCGGGCGAATGCCATGGCGCTGCATGTCGGCCAGCGCGGCACGCACCTGGGCGGCGAACAATTGGCCTACCCGTTGCGGGTCTTCAGGCAGGTGCAAGGGTGCATCGACCACGCGGATATCACGGCCTAACGGTACGTAGTCACCCACCGAAGGCGACAGCTCGGCGATGGCCGACGTCATCCCGTGGTAGGCATAACGGGTGACGATAACCCCGGTTCCGCCGGTGTAGTCACGGGCAATGCGCAAGGCCAGGTCATTGGCCTCGCTGCCGGTGCAGGTGAACATCACGTTGCCCAGCGCTGCCGGCATGGTCGCCAGCAGTTTTTCGGCGTAGTCGAGCACCCCTTCGTGCAGGTAGCGGGTATGGGTGTTGAGCTCACCCGCCTGCCGGGCCAGGGCCTCGACCACCCGCGGGTGGCTGTGGCCGACCGAGGCGACGTTGTTGTACAGGTCCAGATAGGCGCGGCCTGCGCGGTCGTAGAGCCAGGTGCCAGCACCTCGCACCAGGTGCAGCGGGTTGTCGTAGAACAGCTGGTAAGCCGGGCCGAGCAGGCGCTGGCGGCGCTCGATCAGGCTACGCTCGGCGGCGTTCAGGGCCTCGGCCTGTTCAGGCTGGAAGGCATTCACTTTCAACATGGTCGGTCTCCTCAGGTGTCCTGGCGCGCGTCGTCCATGACGATGCTGCCGATAATGTGGTACTTGCGGCGGTCGAAATAGCGGAAGTACAGGGCAATCGAACCCCCCAGCGCGAAGCTTGCCGCGACGATCCATGGGATCAGCCGGAACAGCAGCGATTCGGCCGCGCTGCCTGCGGCAAAACTGAGGTTGGCGAACAGCAGGTAAACCACGTAGAGCATGCCGATGCCGCCCAGCAGGGGCGCGAGGAAGGTCTTGAACCAGTGCGCCTGGGCACGCCGTTGAGTGCCCACATGGAAGTAGCAGACCACGGCAAAGGCGCACAGCGCCTGCACGATGAGAATGCCCATGGTGCCCAGGATCGCCAGCAGCGCGTAGAGGTCGGCGTACGGGTCCTTGCCGGTAAACAGAAACGCCAGGACGATCGCCGTGGCGATCAGGCTTTGCACGGTCGAAGCCACGTGCGGCGAACCATGGCGCTCATGGGTGCGGCCCACGGTGCGGCCAAGGAACACGAACAGGTTTTCCCGGCCCAGGGCATAGATGTAGCGTGCCGCGCAATTATGGAAGGCCATGCCACAGGCGAACGAGCCCGTCACCACCAGCAGCTTGAACAGGCTCACCGCCCACTCGCCCAAGTAGAGGCGGGTGGGCCCGTAGAACACCTCGGCGGCAGTGGCAGGGTCTTGCGCCAGGCGAATGGCCTCGGCAGGCCCGGAGCCGGCGATGGCCATCCACGACACGAACACATAGAACACCCCGATGCCGATCACCGCGATCAGTGTCGCCAACGGGATGATCTTTTTCGGGTTGCGCGACTCCTCGCCATACATCGCCGAGGACTCGAAGCCGACCCAGGACCAGAACGCGAAGAACAGGCCTATGCCGGCATTCGCGCCAATCACCCCTTCGGCAGGTTTGAACGCATTCAGCGGGTTGATCGACGCCGTCGCCATGCCCTGCGGGCCACCGCCATGCAGCAGCACGGCAAAGGCCATCAGCCCCAGCATCAGGATCTCCAGCACCAGGCACAGCCCGAGCACCTTGGCGGCCAGGGAAATATCAAAGTAGCTGAGCACGCCATTGGCCAGCAGCATGGCCAGGGCGAACACGATCCAGGGCACGTGCACGCCGAAGACGCTGGCCAGCAGGTCTTCGCAAAAGAAGGCGAAGATGCCCACCAGCGCCGCTTCGAAGACGATGTAGGTGAGCGTGACCGCAATCCCCGAGGCCATCCCCACTACCCGCCCGAGCCCATGGGAAATGAACCCGTAGAAAGCGCCGGTGGCCGTGATGTACTTGGCCATCTGCGCATAACCGATGGCAAACAGCGCCAGGATGATCGTCGCCACCAGGTAGCCTGCGGGGGCGTACTGGCCATTGCCGCTACCAATGGCGATCGGCACGTTGCCCAGCATCGCGGTGATCGGCGCTGCCGTGGCCACCGTCATGAACAGCACGCCCATCAGGCCCACCGCGTTCTTGCGCAGGCGCTGCACCTCGTGGGGCTGCGCCTGGCCGGCCTGCGTGAGTTTCAGCTCAGCACTGTAGGTCTCGCTCATCAGGATGCACTCCGTTCTTATAGGGTTATGGTGCAAGGCGTCAGGCGAGTGCCTGCAGCGACTCGGGCAAGATCTGCCCGCCGTCGACGATCAGGCTCTGCCCGGTGATGTAGCCGGCCTCTTTCGAGGCGAAAAACAGCGCGGCATTGGCAATGTCCTCGACCTTGCCGAGGCATTTGAGTGGAATGGACGCGGCCATGCTGGCCTGGTAAGCCTCGCCCATGCCCTGCAGGCCTTCGGTGAGGATGTTGCCGGGTAGCACGGCATTGATGGTGATGCCATCGCGCGCCAGCTCGATGGCCGCGGTACGCATGAAGCCCAGTTGCGCCGCCTTGCTCGCGCCGTAGTGCGCCCAGCCGGGGAAGCCGGTGACTGGCCCCGTGATCGAAGACGTGAGCACCACCCGGCCATACGCCGCCCGGCGCAGGTGCGGCAGCGCTGCCTGCACGCAAAGGAAGGTGCCTTTGGCGTTGGTGTCGAGCACCAGGTCCCAGTCGGCGTCGGTCATCTGCTCCAGCGGCGCCGACGGGAACACCCCCGCGTTGGCGCACAGTACGTCGAGCCCACCTTGGGCCTGCACCACCTGCTCGACCAATTGGCGCACCTGCTCGCGCTGCGCCACATCGGCGACCAGCCCGGTCACTGCCAGGCCCTGGTCGCGCAGGCGGCTGGCCACAGCCTCGACCTTGTCCCGCTGGCGCCCGCTGATGGCCACTTTGGCGCCCTGGCGGGCAAAGCCGACGGCGATGCCCAGGCCGATGCCGCTGGTGCCGCCGGTGACCAATACGCTTTTGCCTTGTAGTGAAGTCAGCATGTTCAAGCCCTCGATCCAATGACCTAGCCGGTGATGTGGACCGATGGTGGGCCGACCTGCGGTGGCCGACTTGACCGCAGGGCACAAGTTGCGGGCCGCAGAATCAAATTCTCGATCTGGCCCAGGCGCCTTGTGGCGAGCGGTCAAGATTTCGCGGTTTGCGGTCAAGCCAGTGGCGCGGGGCTCGACTCATGCTGGCAGCCAGACCCCTGCCAACGGAGCGTGCCTGATGACCACTGATATCTCCTCCCACACCAGCCCTGCCGTGCTCGACCGCTTTGCCCTGCATGCGCTGTCGGCTTACGCCGAGGCCTACCAGGGCCAGATCGCACTACTGGTGCACTCGGAAAACGCCACCTATCAGGTCCAGGGGCAGCGGCAACGTTTTGTCATGCGGGTGCACCGCGCCGGCTACCACCAGCAGGCCGACATCGCCAGCGAACTGGCCTGGCTCGCGGCACTGCAAAGCGCTGGCCTGGAAGTGCCTGTGCCCATTACCGGGCTCGATGGCGAAGCGATCCAGGTTGTCGAACTGCCCGGCCACGGCCGCCGGTTTGTCGTGCTGTTCCACTGGATCGACGGGGGCGAGCCCGACCAGCAACAGCTCAATGCCTCCTTTCGCCGGCTGGGTGCGATCAACGCCCACCTGCACCGCCATGCCCGCACCTGGCAACGCCCGGGCAACTTCCAGCGGCTGACGTGGAACCATCAGACCATGCTGGGTGAACAGGGCCATTGGGGCAGTTGGCGTGCGGCGCCCTACCTGGATGCACGCGGCAGTGCATTGATCAGCGAAGCCGTGGGCGTGATTGGTGAGCGCCTGTGCGGGTATGGCGAGGACCCGTCGCGTTTTGGCCTGATCCACGCCGACCTGCGCCTGACCAACCTGTTGGTGCAAGGGGATCGCACACGCATCATCGACTTCGACGACTGCGGCATGGGCTGGTACCTGCATGACCTGGCGGCGGCCCTGAGCTTTTTCGAACACCACCGCGACCTGGCGCACTGGATAGACAACTGGCTGGAGGGTTACAGCACCGTGGCCAGCCTGGATGCCCACGACATCGCCCTGCTGCCGACGTTGATCATGCAACGGCGCCTGCAACTGCTGGCATGGACCGGCACCCACCGCGGCACACCGCAGGTCGAGTGCCTGGGCCCGGTGTGGGTCGAACAGACGGTCGAGCTGTGCCAGCGCTATTTGCAGGAGCGCCCGGTGGGCGCACTCGCACGGGCATGAACGAAACGGTTTTGTAACCAAAGGCTACGCACCATGCGGGTGCGTAGCCCACGCCAGGCGTGGCCCAGCCCAGCGCGCAAAGACCTGCCCTTGAGCGGCCACATGGCGTCATTACAGCGTTTCGCGCGGCGTGGAATGAAAATTGCTCCCACAGTTACCCAGCAGCAGCCGGTAAACGATCGAGGAGGATTCTACGTGCACGTTGTCCATCCAGGTCAGCTCCCCCACGCGGGGGCCCTGCCCGGCAACTCGATAGGTATTCTGGCCTCGGCGGCGACCGGCCTGGTCAGCTTCATCGGCCAGCAAGGTGGTGACGCCGAGCGCATCCTCGGGCGCGCCGGCATCGACTCCGAGCGCCTTGAGCACCCAACCCTGAGCCTGGACCTGAACCAGTATTGCCAAGTGTTCGAAGAGGCCGCCCGGCAAACCGGCAACGACAACTTCGGCCTGCGTTTCGGCCAACAGTTCAGGCCCGACGCGCTGGGTTTGCTCGGCTACGTGGGCATGTGCTCGGCCACCCTGGGCGATGCCCTGCGCAATGTGGTCAGCACCTTCCCGGTGCATCAGCAAAGCAGCCTGTTGAGCATGGAAGCCATGGGCGAATTCTACCGCCTCGACTACCAGGTGCAGTACGGCGCCATCCTGCGCAAACGCCAGGATGCCGAGCTGTCGCTGGGTATGTTCTTCAACCTGATGCGCCACGCGCTAGGCCAGAACTGGGCGCCGGAAAAGGTGCTGTTCGAGCACCCGCAACCCGAGGCTTGGCACGAGCACTGCAAAGTGTTCGACGCCCCGGTGCTGTTTGGCCAGCCGCGCAATTCGCTGGTGTTCCGCCGCAGCGTGCTCGACCGGCCGATGCCCGGCCGCGACCCACGGCTGCTGGCCATCGTCATCGAAAGCATGCGCATGCTCGGCGGCCAGGCCGGCACGCCCAACCGGCCGGGCATTGTCGATGACGTCAAGACGCAAGTCAGGGCCATGCTCGGCGACGGCTACCCGAGCCTGGAGCAAGTCGCCGAGCAGTTGCGCCTGCCCAGTTGGACGGTGCAACGCCGCCTGCAGGAGCAAGGCTTAAGTTTTTCGACCCTGATCGACACCGTGCGCCAAGAGCTGGCGACCTACTACCTGCAACAGTCCGCGCTGCCAATCTCCGAGCTGGCCTTGCTGCTTGGGTATTCGGAGATCAGCGCGTTTTCGCGCGCGTTCCGCCGCTGGTTCGATGTCAGCCCCAAGCAGTGGCGCCAGGCGCATAAGGGGCAGGCGGTGACGGCGCAGTAGAAACTGCTACCGACTGAGGCTGACGCATCAGCGGTGCTTGCGCATGCCCATGTGCGCATCGTCCATCAGCGCCTTGGCCATTTCGCAAAGAAAGTGCGAGGCCCAGACCAGCACAGGTTCGTCGTCCATCACGCCGATGAACGAGGCTCGCCTTGAGCAGTCCATCAGCACCGACGCCTGCTCGATGGCATGGTCGCAGCAGTTGCCGGGTTCTACGCGAAACAGGCGCTTGCCCTGTATCACGCCGTCCAGGCACGACGCGGAGCCTATAGTCAAACCCAGCGTGCCGGTGCCTTCTGGTAGTGCCTTGTCCATTTCAAATCCCCCTGGCGCGGCCGCGCCCCTGTGAGTGCAACTGTCTAGCTCAATTTTCTAAAGCCGGAACGATCCCTGTGGGAGCAACTGTCTTGTTCGAATCTCTAAAGACGGCACGATCCCGGTGGGAGCGGGCTTGCCCCGCGAAGGGCTGCACAGCAGCCCCGGCATACGCTGAAGTCAATGCAAGGTATGCATCTGCGGCCTGTCCGTGAGCTGCACCTGCGCAACCGCCGATTCCAGCAAGGTGCGCACAGCTTCCATTTCGTGCATGACGGCCAGGGTCATGATCGAGGCAGGCGACTTGGGGAGCGTGGAGACGGCGTGGTGAGCGACGGCCAAGGCGCAGAGTACGTACTCCGTGGCCTGGATCAGGGTGTCTTCGAGGTAATGAGGGGAATCGGGGGAGCAAGGTGGATCGGGGACGATCTTGAGCATGACAACCTCCAGACAAAATCTAAGTCGGACCGTCGCCAAATCACTTGCAGATGAATAGGTGGCGGCTACGTGCGGGCCTGCAAGACCGGACTTGGAGGTCAATTGCCCGGCTGGCCAAAAGGCCACCCGCACGCAGCCACCATTGAACAAAGCCAATAGCAAACTGAGACCGATCCAAGCTACGGGCTTGCAGACCCGGTCGTTGAATTTGCAACGACCCAGCGAGACTAGGGGGCTCAGCTTTCCATCGCAATGACGCAATGGCCTGCAAAGAGTTATTCAGAAACGCCCTACAAGGAAGAGCCAAAATCTGATCATTTCCGCTAGCTCTGTATCAATTTCGTGCCGCATTTTCCCGCTTGCCAAATACATATGGAAATCCGTATATTCGATTATCCATATGTAAAGAGCACCTCCATGATCACCCCACCCGAGGTCTTCAAGAACCTGGCCGACGAGACCCGCGCTCGCGCCACCCTGCTCATCGCCAACCTGGGCGAGCTCTGCGTCTGCGAGCTGATGTGCGCCCTCGACGACAGCCAGCCGAAAATCAGCCGCCACCTCGCCCAACTGCGAAGCAGCGGCCTGCTGCTGGATCGCCGCCAGGGCCAGTGGGTGTATTACCGCCTCAACCCGGACCTGCCCACATGGGTGCACGACATGCTGCAGGTGACGCTGCAAGCCAATGCCATATGGCTGCAAGAGAACACATCACGCCTGCAGCACATGGCCGACCGCCCCGTCCGCGCAGCCGCCTGCTGCTGAAGCCGCCAACCCGCGAGAGAGCATCCATGCAAGTCCTGTTCATGTGCACCGCCAACAGCTGCCGCAGCATCCTCAGCGAAGCGCTGTTCAATCACCTGGCACCACCCGGCTTCAAAGCCGTCAGTGCCGGCAGTTTTCCCAAAGGCCAGGTGCTGCCGCGCAGCCTCACCACCCTGCAGCAGGCCGGCATTTCCACTGAAGGCCTTAGCAGCAAAGGTAACGATGCCTTCGCCGCCAACCCGCCAGACATCGTCATCACCGTCTGCGACAAGGCCGCCGGCGAAACCTGCCCCGTGTACTTCGGCCCAGCGCTGAAAGCCCACTGGGGCCTGCAAGACCCTTCCGAAGCGGAGGGTGACGAGGCCGCAATCGACGCGGCGTTCAAGGCCACGCTGGCAATCATCGAGCGACGTTGCAAAGCCCTCTTCGCCCTCCCCTTCAGTACCCTCGGCCGCGACGAACTCCAGCGCGAGTTGGACCGCATCGGAACGCTCTAGGGTTTGTACGAAAAGTAGGGTCATCCATCGTTGTGGGAGCGGGCTTGCCCCGCGATCTGCCGCAACGCGGCAGCAAAGCCTGAATTCGCAGCGTCTTTGACACTATTTGATATCGGGTACAGGAGCGCTTCGCACTCCATCGCGGGGCAAGCCCGCTCCCACAAAACTTCTCGTACGGAGCCTAAGGAGGCCCCATGTCAGAACAACTGCCCAACCTCGACCTGTCCCTGTTCGACGCAGCCCCGGCCGCACCCCGTGCCAGCGAGCACAAACCGCGCATCCTGCTGCTGTACGGGTCGACCCGCGAACGCTCCTTTAGCCGCTTGCTGACCGAAGAGGCTGCCCGCCTCCTGCAGCACTTTGGTGCAGAGACGCGCATCTTCGACCCCTCCGGCCTGCCGTTGCCTGACGACGTGCCGGTAGAGCACCCCAAAGTGCAAGAACTGCGTGACCTGGTGCTGTGGTCCGAAGGCCAGGTCTGGTGCTCGCCCGAACGCCATGGCGCCCTGTCGGCCGTGTTCAAGGCGCAGATCGACTGGATCCCCCTGGCCCTCGGCGCCGTACGCCCCACCCAAGGCAAGACCCTGGCCGTGATGCAAGTGTGCGGGGGTTCGCAGTCGTTCAACGTGGTCAACCAACTGCGGGTGCTGGGCCGCTGGATGCGCATGTTCACCATCCCCAACCAGTCCTCGGTGCCCAAAGCGTACCTGGAGTTCGACGATGCCGGCCGCATGAAGCCATCGCCCTACTACGACCGGGTTGTCGATGTGATGGAAGAGCTGGTGAAGTTCACCCTGTTGCTGCGCGACCACACCGAGTTTTTGGTGGACCGCTATTCCGAGCGCAAAGAAAGCGCCGAGCAGCTTACGGCGCGGGTCAACCAGCGTTCGATCTGAATCGATTGCAGGGGACAGCGCATTTTCGAGCCCGTCCCCCTGACCTTGACGCACCCTGCGGCGATGAGTACTTTTTCAGCCCCTTCCTTTTCGGCCCCCTCTGCTGTGCACCGCCCAGGCGTTAATTCGCGAAGCGGGCATTCAAGATGCCGACACTTATACGGTCGCCCAATGGCGTGCCGCTACTTCGTTATCAAGTGAACAAGGTTGATTACATGATCATTCGTCAGGCTAACGCCGCAGACCACCCGCTGCTGCTCGACATTTGGCTGCGTGCCGTTCGCGCCACTCACCATTTTTTGCAGGCATCCGACATAGACGCGCTGCTGCCGCAGTTGCGCGACGTTTACCTACACGCTGTCGAGTTGTGGGTTGCGGTCGATGCTGAAGATTGCCCGTTAGGCTTCATGGGGCTGAATCAGGAGCATGTGGAAATGCTCTTTATCGATCCCGACCTGCACGGGCGTGGGATTGGCCGTGCGCTGCTGGATTACGCACGGGGTTCACGGAGCACGCTGAGTGTGGATGTGAACGAGCAGAACCCTGAGGCGGTGGGGTTTTATCTGCATTACGGGTTTGTGCAAACGGGGCGTTCTGAGGTGGATGGCGAGGGGCGGCCGTTTCCGTTGTTGCATATGAGTTTGCCTGCATAAGCCGTTAGATGAGTCGTTCCTGAGCTACGCCCAGGGACGATTTCCATTTAGTGTGGCGGAATCAAGAACTAACTCAGCCCCGTACTAAAGCCGCGTTAAGCGCGATCTGAGGCTAGTCTCAAGGTTTTGGTACCCATTGCGTATCAATTCATTTTCTTTCTTACCTAACCATCCGACACTTACAGATTACCTCGTTGGTGCTGCCAGCCGCCCGCGCTTAGTGATACGCCTTCATCACGCACATGCGGTGATTCGGGAGCACTAGCAGAGGGCTGGGGTTCTGGATTTGAATGTGCGGTGATAGCATCTGGCTACCTATTTCAACGCCGAGTGCATGATGGCAAGTGTTTTCGTTATACGAATCCCTGGGTGGAGAACGTTCGTTTTCACTGTTCCAGAAAACTGGAATTCTTACCATTTGAACCATTGGTTTCGCCGAACCATTCGTTCTCGGCTGTTTCAAGAAATCGAACTTGGCAATGACCAAGCCGCATTGCAATTGGCGCGGCCGTGGAGGTTGCGTTATCTGCGTGGCGAATGGGGAGAAACCGCTCTCAGTTGTGCCATCGGCTACAAGCAATCCGCCTTGGCTGTGGAGCTAGTGCGACGTGGCGGCATGTATGCCGAGGATGACACGCTGGCGCAAGCGGCGATGAACGGTGACCTGATGGTGGTCGACGCGCTGTTATCGGCTGGGAAGCATCCGGACGAGACCATCAAGGACCCGCTTTTTCTTGGGCTGACGCCCTTGATGTGGGCGACCAACAGACGTCACCCACAGATCATGGAGCGCCTGTTGCAGGCCGGTGCCGATATTCACGCTGTCGACCGTCAAGGGTGTACGGTGGCAGGCCATGTGACCAATCTTGGTGGTACTTCTCTGGAGGCACTGAAAGTGTTGCTGCACCACAAACCCGAAATCCTATGGACCGAGATGTGGAGCGGAATCGATGTCCTGAATGCCGTACGACGTTATCGGGACAGCCGGGACCCTGATGCGCTGCAATTCATGACGCGCAAGTTTCCGGAGCTGGATATGGATGAGTACCTGGAGAATTAAGGCGCAGGATTATACTTAGCGGGCTGCATGCTGTCGCATTGCCTAGACGCAATGACTACCACCCGCTATGTGTCGGATCCGACCTTCCCTCTGTTTTCAACGCAGCATGATCGTCACGCAGGCACTTCTCGTACAAAGCCTAGCAACCCACTCGAGATTTCAGTATGAAACCCAACCCGACAATCGATAACGCACTACGCGTTGCGTTGGTTACAGGATCCACTTCCGGTATCGGCGCCGCCATTGCACGTGCATTAAGCCGGGCAGGCTATGCCGTGATCCTTCATTCGCGAAGTTCTGCAAATACGGGGCGCGCTATGGCTGCCGAAATGGAGCAAGCTATTTACGTGCAAGCTGATCTTGCTTTGGAAGCTGACAGGGTCAGACTGATTGAAGAAGCGATCGCCGCGTGGGGCCAACTCGACGTATTAGTCAATAACGCCGGCATCAGCAGAGTCATTCCGCACAGCGACCTAGCCTCTGCCACTTCGGATGTGTGGCACGAGCTCAACGAGATTAATGTCGTGGCGCCGTTCCACCTGGTCGCATTGGCCGAGTCGGCATTACGCGATGCCGCCCGTTACCGTCGAGCAGGTAGCGTCGTAAACATCAGCTCGCATGCCGGTGTCCGTCCCAAGGGCGCATCCATTCCCTACGCGGTGAGCAAAGCTGCTCTCAATCACATGACCCGCTTGCTTGCGGTGTCGCTCGGGCCGGACATTCGCGTAAATGCTGTGGCGCCTGGCTTGGTCGACACACCCCTGACCGCAGAGTGGACAGAGGCTCAAGCGTTGTGGCGCGTTCGCGCACCTATGTGCAGGGCCGCTAGCCCAGACGACATCGCAAACGCTGTTGCAATGTTGGTTGATTCTGACTACTTAACTGGCGAGATACTCCTGTCAGACGGCGGATTGAATCTGACTTAGGTTTAGCGCGTTCCCAAGCCAGTCTCTCATCGCTTCGCCCTGGCCTGGGCCGACTGCTTACGGGCGAATGTCTAGGCTTCTTGATAGACTAGGGCACCCTTTTTCTTAAGGCGGATGTGGACGGTATACCTAGCCGCTCCATCGGCCTTTCGTTGCTCTAGACCGTTGCCATGGTTTTCGGTGGTACAAGCGTTTTTGATGTTGGTACACCGTACCGCTGTCACACCAGAAATGCTCAAAACGCCCAAGAGCGGCACAAATATGCGTAGACCAGAATGCCCCTAGAATCAGCCTCAAAGCCACAAACCACGCGCCCTGAACCGTCACGCTGCTTCAGCGTTGCACCCATGATGGACTGGACAGACCGCCACTGCCGCTTCTTCCTGCGCCTGCTCTCCAAACACACCCTGCTCTACACCGAAATGGTCACCACCGGCGCCCTGCTGCACAACGACGCCCACCGTTTCCTGCGCCACGACGTGTCCGAGCACCCGCTGGCCCTGCAACTGGGCGGCAGTGTGCCGGCCGACCTGGCCGCCTGCGCGCGCCTGGCCGAGGACGCGGGCTACGACGAGGTCAACCTCAACGTCGGCTGCCCGAGCGACCGGGTGCAGAACAACATGATCGGCGCCTGCCTGATGGCTCACCCGGCGCTGGTGGCTGATTGCGTGAAGGCCATGCGCGATGCGGTTTCAACACCGGTGACGGTCAAGCACCGTATCGGCATCAATGGCCGTGACAGCTATGCCGAGCTGTGCGACTTCGTCGGCCAGGTGCGCGAGGCCGGGTGCCGGAGTTTTACCGTGCATGCGCGGATTGCGATTCTTGAAGGGCTGTCGCCCAAGGAGAACCGTGAAGTTCCACCTTTGCGCTACGACGTGGCGGCGCAGCTGAAAGCGGACTTCCCGGACCTGGAGATCGTGCTCAACGGGGGGATCAAGACCTTGGCGGAATGCCACGCGCACCTTGAGACGTTCGATGGGGTGATGCTGGGGCGTGAGGCGTATCACAACCCTTACCTGCTGGCCGACGTGGACCAGCAGTTGTTCGGCAGCCAGGCGGCGGTGGTCAGCCGCAGCGAAGCGCTGGCGTTGTTGCGGCCTTATATCGTGGCGCACATCGAAAGCGGCGGAGCCATGCATCACGTCACCCGGCATATTCTGGGGCTGGCCCAGGGTTTCAAGGGGGCGCGGCGCTTCCGGCAGTTGTTGTCGGCGGATATTCACAAGGCGCCGGAACCGTTGGTGGTGTTCGACCAGGCCGCGGAGTTGATGCAGGGGCATTGAGTGTTGCAGCAGCCTTGGGAACCTTGGGGGTGTTGGTGAATCGAATCATCACCGTTCGTAGATCCCCAAGGCGTTTTACCCCGTGCCGGGCTGAAACCTTGGGGCGGCTACGCAGCCCTTTTCGCGACGCAAGGCCGCGCCCACACGCGGTTTGCCCACGCGGCTTCGACGGGCCTTGAGCGGCCGCCGGGGCTCGGGTAATGTCGAGTCATTGCACAGGACAGAGCACGCCCATGACCTCCAAGCTGGAACAACTCAAGCAGTTCACCACCGTGGTCGCCGACACCGGGGACCTGGACGCCATCACCCGCCTGAAACCGGTCGATGCCACCACCAACCCGTCGCTGCTGCTCAAGGCCGCCGCCATCTCCGGCTATGCCGACCTGCTCAAGCAGGTAAAAAGCGATGCCAAGGGCGATGTGGACCTTGCCTGCGACAAGTTCGCAGTCGCGGTTGGCTCGGGCATTCTCAAGGTCATCCCTGGCCGTATCTCCACCGAAGTGGATGCGCGCCTGTCGTTCGATGAGCCGGCACTGCTGGCCAAGGCGCGCAAGCTGATCGAGCTGTACGAGGCCGCCGGCGTCGGCAAAGACCGCGTGCTGATCAAGCTCGCCTCGACCTGGGAAGGCATCCGCGCCGCCGAGAAGCTGGAGAAGGAAGGCATCCAGACCAACCTGACCTTGCTGTTCTCCTTCGCCCAGGCCCAAGCCTGCGCCGATGCAGGGGTGTTCCTAATCTCCCCGTTCGTGGGCCGTATCTACGACTGGTACAAGAAGAGCACCGGCAAAGAGTACGTGGGCGCAGAAGACCCGGGCGTGCAGTCGGTCACGCGGATCTACGACTATTACAAGGCCAATGGCTACAAGACCGTGGTCATGGGTGCCAGCTTCCGTAACATCGGCCAGATCGAGCAACTGGCTGGCTGCGACCGCCTGACCATCAGCCCCGAGCTGCTGCAGCAGTTGAGCGATGACCAAGGTGAGCTGCCGCGTGTGCTCACGCCAGGCAACGCGGGTGAGGCCAAGCAGGTATTGAGCGAGAGCCAGTTCCGCTGGGCGATGAACGAAGATGCCATGGGTACCGAGAAGCTGGCCGAGGGTATTCGCCAGTTCGCGCGGGATCAGGAGAAGCTGGAGAAGTTGATGGCTGAAAAGGCCTGATACATTTTAGGTTTGCCTGACGGGCGGGAAATGTTCAGCATTTTCCGCCCGTTTTTGGTTTGGCGCTCAGTTGCGCCGGGCTTTAGAGGTATTTTGAATTCGATGGCCTATTCGCGGGCAAGCCCGCTCCCACGGATGCGTGAATGGGCTGTCTAGCCACCAGAGCTGTTGATGACCTCATCCCTACCCCTCGTTCTAGCCGGCCCGGTATTGCGCCGGCTGGAGCCGCAGCGCCTGGCCATCTGGCTGGTCGCCACGCAACCTTTGCAACCCGAGTTCGCCCTGGATGGCGCAGCGCATCCGGTTAACGTCGCTTGCCAGGTCATCCCGATAGGCCAGAACGCGTTTATCCATTTGCTGGATATCCGCTTCGCCCTGCCGCTCCCTTGCAACCAGACGCTGGGCTACGACCTGCTCATCGATGGCCAAGGCATCGCCGAGTGGGCAGCGCACCTGCTCTACCCCGGCGAAACACGGCCAAACTTCGTGCTGCGTGATCGCCTTGATCATGTGCTGCATGGCTCTTGCCGCAAGCCGCACCACCCCGCCGCCGACGGCCTGCTGTGCGCCGACCGTTTGCTGCAACAGTGCCAAGACCCCGAACAGCGCCCTGCCGTGCTGCTGATGACCGGCGACCAGGTGTATGCCGATGATGTCGCCGGGCCCATGCTGCGCGCCATCCACGCCCTGATCGAACGCTTGGGGCTGTTTGACGAACAGCTGGACGGTGCTGTCGTCGCGGACAGCGCGGCGCTCTATCGACACCCTGCCAGTTACTACCATCGCGCCGACCTGCTGCCAGCGCAGGAACGTAACGAAAGCCTGCGCGAGCGCTTTTTTGGCGGCAAACGCAAGCCGATCTTCTCGTCCAGCAACGCCGATAACCACCTGGTGACCTTCGCCGAAGTCATGGCCATGTACCTGCTGGTGTGGTCACCCGAACCCTGGCGCCTGGTGAACCTGGACATGCCTGCGGGGCTCACCGATGAACGCCAGGCGCGTTATCGGCACGAGCTACCACTGATTGAGGCGTTCGCCGGCAACCTGGGCCAGGTGGCGCGGGTGATGGCGCACCTGCCATGCCTGATGATTTTCGATGATCATGACATCACCGATGACTGGAACCTCTCAGCCCAGTGGGAAGAAACCGCCTACGGCCACCCGTTCTCGCGGCGGATCATCGGCAATGCGCTGCTGGGCTACCTGCTGTGCCAGGCCTGGGGCAACGACCCGGAGGGCTGCGGGCCACTGGTCGAACGCTGCCAGGTGCTGACGGGTAAGACACTGAACAACCAGGCGCAGGATGATCTGATCAGCGAAGTGCTGCGTTTCCAGGGCTGGCAGTTCAGCCTGCCCAGCAACCCACCGCTGCTCGTGCTCGACACCCGCACGCGCCGATGGCGTAGCGAAAGCAGCCTGGCCAAGCCATCGGGCCTGCTCGACTGGGAGGCGCTGAGCGAACTGCAACAGGCGCTGCTTGATCACCCTTCGGCGATTATCGTGTCGCCCGCGCCGATCTTCGGGGTAAAGCTGATCGAGACCGTGCAAAAGGTGTTCAGCTGGATGGGCTACCCGTTGCTGGTGGATGCCGAGAATTGGATGGCTCACCGGGGCGCGGCGCAGGTGATCCTGAACATTTTCCGCCACTCGCGCACGCCGGGGCATTACGTGGTGCTGTCAGGGGATGTGCATTATTCGTTCGTTTATGAAGTGCTGATTCGCCATCGCCAGCGCAGCCCGCACCTGTGGCAGATCACCAGCAGCGGGATCAAGAACGAGTTCCCCCGGCGATTACTGGATGTGCTCGACCGGCTTAACCGCTGGCTGTATTCACCGCGCTCGCCGCTTAACTGGTTTACCAAGCGGCGCGAGATGGAAGTGGTGCCGCGTACGCCCAGCGGTAGCAAGGCGGGTGAGCGATTATGGAATGGTGCGGGGTTGGGGCAGGTGTTTTTTGATGAGCAGGGGCGGCCCGCGCGGGTGTTTCAGCTGGATGCCGGTGGGCGGGATGTGACGGAGTTTGTCGGGCCGGAATGAGGGAGGTTTTTTAGCCTGTACCGGCCTCTTCGCGGGGCAAGCCCGCTCCCACAGTTGAGATGTAGTGAAGAACCTGTGGGAGCGGGCTTGCCCCGCGAAGAGGCCAGCACAGGCAATAAATCAGGTCCGCTCCAGCGCATTCACCAGGTCATGAAACGCTTCGCGGTTGGAGTCGTTCAACCCCATGAGGATCTTGTGCGCTTCCAGCACCTTGGACCGCACCACTTCCTCGTTCTGGTCCTGTGACGGCAAGTCGGTCAGGCACTCCGGGCACGGTATCGGGCGATCGACGATGTTGAACACCTGATCGAAACCCATCGACTGCAGCAACCGGGAAATATCCGGGTTGGTGGTGACCACGGTCGGCAGCAGCCCCACTTTCTGGCGCGACAGGATCGACAGTTTGGCCAGCAGGCCCAAGGTGGTGCTGTCGATGCTCTCGGTTTCAGTCAAGTCGATGACGATGGCCGAGAAGTTCAGCGCGGTAAAGATCTTCTCGATCGTCGCGTCCAGCGCCGAACACAAGGTCAGGCGCACTTCACCGACGAATTTCAGTACAAAGGTACCGCTTTGCTCGGCGAACTGAATTCTACCGGTACTCATTGAAGGTTCCTGCTCAACACCAATAGGGCGATATCATCCGGCATCTCCCCAAGCGTAGCCAATCCAAATCGTTGGCGCAGCCCATCCAGGCTGCCACCCGCTGCCTTGACGATTTCTGGCAAGGCGGCTTCTTTATCTTTGAGCGTGTCACCTGGCAAAAGGTCCAAAATGCCATCGGACATCAAGCTGAGGCTGAACACCGGCGGCAGCTCAACAACCAGGTCCTGGTAACTGGCCTCGTCGAACAACCCCACCGGCAGGCCACGGCCTTCCAGGTAGCGGGTATTGCCCGGGGTGTACAACACCGGCAGCGGCAGATGGCCGCCCACGGCATAGGTCAACAGCCCAGTGTCTTCGTCGATCACGCCACCCACCATGGTCACATGCTTGCCCAACTTGCAGTTGATCAGCCCGCGGTTGATGTGGCTGAGCACTTGCGAGGGCTTGAACTCACGCATCTTGCTGCCGCGCTTGAATTCGAACAACAGGCGCGTGGTCATGAACTTCAACAGCACCGTGACGAACGCCGACGAGGCACCGTGCCCAGAGACGTCGGCCAGGTAGAAGGCGATGCGGCGATCATCAACGCGGAAGTAGTCGGCAAAATCGCCCGACAGGTACAGCGACGGAATGATCTGGTGCTCGAAGGCGAACTCACCGGCCACCCAGGGGCTTTCTGGCAGCATGTTCATCTGCACCTGCCGACCGGCGGTCTGGTCTTCCTGCAACAGGTGCAGGCTGGCTTCAAGCTCACGGTTGGCGGCTTCGAGCTTGTCACGGTAGCGCTGGTTTTCCAGCACCAGGCGCGAACGGTCGAGGGCTCGGCGCACCGAGTGCTCAAGCACGGCAAGGTCTTCCAGCGGCTTGATCAGGTAGTCGGCAGCGCCCAGGCGCAAGGCCTCGACCGCATCGCTCATGACGCCGGCACCGGACACCACGATCACCGGCAATTGCGGCGCGCGCTCGCTGATCTGGCGGATCAGTTCGAGCCCGCCCATCTGCGGCATGCGCAGATCGCAGATCACGAGGTCGGGCTGGTGTTCTTCGAAGACCTGAAGCCCCTGCTGGCCATTACCGGCCTGGAGGACGCTGAAACCACTGTCTTCAAGATAGGCGGCGAGGCTCGCACGGACCACGTCGTCGTCATCGATGATCAGCAGCGTTGCACTGGTTTTCTGCATGTGGGCGAACGGCGCCGATTTGGGTTGGTGCAGCGGTGTCGGCAAGGCTGACGGCCAGCTACGGGAATACTCTGTGGTAACACTCTACTTGAGTTGTAGGACAAGAAGTCCGGCCCGGCAACTGTCAGAGGAACCTTGTAAGGCGCAGACGGTACTCCCATCCGCCAGGCGTTTCAAGGGTACGAGGGTCGACCTCGCCGCTCTTTACAGGGCAAATCACCGGGAGTTATAAGAAAGCCGACCAGTGCAACCCGATGGGAAGGACGCAGCATGCCCCAGACGCCCTCCAACCACGCCGAAAAACGCGATTTCATCCGCATGCGTATCGATACCGAGGTGAGCCTGTTGCACGAAGGCCAGGTGATCGCGGCGGTGTGTCTGGACCTGTCCAGCGGGGGCATGCAGGTGCAGGCGCCGCAACGTTTTCAGGTAGGGGAGACGCTTGAGGTGCGGATCGATTCTGATCACCCGGCGCTCAAGGGGTTGCACGCCAGCACCGAGGTGGTGTGGATCGCCGATCAGCCCGGTGGGCATCAGAAGTTCGGCTTGCGCATTCTGGCCATGCATTGATGCAAGGGGCTGCACGGCAGCCCCCCTGTGCACGTATCAGAAGTCGTCTTCGACTTCGCCGTCCTTGACCTTGAACTCGCGGTTCTGCAGGTAGGCGTTGCGAATGAAGATGTACTTGTCGCCTTGTATCAGTTTTTCGGCCGACAACAGGCTGGCACGGGTATCGACAACGTCCACCGCGAAGGTCGTGTTCCGCGTCGGTACGTGGTTGATGTAGCGGTAGGGTTCGGTGTAGCTGTCCGGGTACTTGGCCAGGCCGTCACGCACCGTGCTTGGGCCCAGCAACGGGATGACCACGTAAGGGCCGCTGCCCACGCCCCAGTAACCCAGGGTCTGGCCGAAATCTTCGTCGTTGCGTTGCAGGCCCATTTTGGTACCGACGTCGAAGAAGCCGCCAATGCCGAACGTGGTGTTGACGATCAAGCGTGCAGTATCCACCCCGGCCGCATGGGGCTTGAGCTGCAGCACGTCGTTGACCAGGTTGGTCACGTCGCCCAGGTTGCGGAAGACATTGTGGATGCCATCTTCGAGGAATTGCGGGGTCACCGCCTGGTAGCCCTTGGCCAATGGCTTGAGGGCATAGGTGTCGACGGTATCGTTGAACCTGAAGATCGGGCGGTTGACCGTCTCCCAAGGGTCCTCCTCGGTGGCCGCCTGGGTAGCCGCCACGGGCGCCAGCAGCAAGCTGGCGCAGACACAGGCCTGGGTGACTCGCTCGATCACACCGGCACCGATCCTACGCATAGATGTCTCTCCATCGAATTTCTTGGCCGCAGCCGCACCGGGCGCGCTGCTGTAAGGCGCAAGTATAAGGGCTTGCGGGCTGATCACCAGCATTACACATTTTTGCTCAAGATTTTGTGAACGTATGTTGCGTCGTCATCGACCGGTAACAATAGCGGCCTAGCCTGCGGAGTATTTCAGGGAAGTTGCCATGCACGATGCGTCCGCCTTCACTGCTGTGCTGTTCGGCCTGCGTGGCTGCCTGGTCCAGGGTGCGAACGGCCACCCGCTGCCCGCGCCCGGCGCCCTGGCAACACTCGCCAGCCTGCGCCAGCGCCAGGTGCCCTGCATTTGGCTGGACGACCTGAGTGCCACACACGCCAAACGCCTGGCCAACGTGCTGCCCGACTGGCTGCCGGGCCATGCGGTGAACGGCGTGCGCTGGCCCGCACCGAATGCCTGCTGGCAGGCGCTGATGGCACTGGACAGCGCGCGCCTGGATGGCTGCGTACTGGTCAGCGGCGAACCTGCGTTGCTGCAATCAGGCTTGAACGCTGGGTTGTGGACCGTGGGCCTGGCCGCCTGCAGCCCTTACTGCGACCTCAGCTCCCAGCACTGGCAAGCCATGAGCCAGCAGGAACAAGACCTGGCCCGCGGCAAGGCCACCCTCGAGCTGTTCAGCCTGGGCGTGCACTCGGTGATCGACCACCTGGAAGCGCTGGACACCTGCCTGCAAGACATCGCCCTGCGGCGGCGCAAGGGTGAAAAACCCTGATACAGCACCTTTGACGCGGATCATGCAAAGCGGCTGCGAGTGGATTACAGTGAAAGCAGGCCAGAACCTTTGCCGCTTCGCCGAGGTCCATGCCTTGCCAAGCCATTGATGGAGAAAAGCCAATGCCTGCCCGCGAATTGCAAGAGCGACTGAACAGCTTGCGCGAGCAACTGGACCGCAACGTGCCACTTTCGGAAGAAGAGCTGGCCGCCCTGCATGAGGAAGCCAGACAGATAGAGGCGCAGCTGAAGCTTGAAGAAGCCACGCCGGACAACAACCTGGTGGATGGGGTTAATCTGGCGATCGAGCGCTTCGAAGCCGATCACCCGGACCTGACCGCCACCCTGCGCAGCATTGCCAACTCGCTGCACAGCATGGGTATCTGAATAGCTGGGGGCACTTCGCACCCCTTTCGCGGGCAAGCCCGCTCCCACAGGTTTCAGCGCTGCCCTGTGGGAGCGGGCTTGCCCGCGAATGGGGCGCGAAGCGCCCCCAAAATCTCACTGCAACGACACAACCAGGCGCTTACTGCCGAACCAGCCGACCATTCACCGGGCTGATCGCCCCCATGCTGCGGTACGGGTTGATATCCAGCCCACCCCGGCGCACATACCGCGCATACACGGTCAAATGCTCCGGCTGCAGCAGGTTCTTCAAATCCAGGTAGATGCGCTCCACGCACTGCTCATGGAAGTCGGCATGCTGACGGAAGCTGATCAGGTAAGTCAGCAGGCTGGCATGATCCAGCGCCCTGCCCTTGTACTCGACTACCACGCTCCCCCAATCCGGCTGGCCGGTGACTGGGCAGTTGGACTTGAGCAAATGGCTGTGCAAGGTCTCTTCAACCACCCGCTGTGCATCGCAGCGCAGTAACTCGGGTTGCGGCTGTTCATAGTTGCTGATGGCCACATCCAGCCCATCGATGCACTGCCCCGGCAAGGCCACAACGCCCTGAGCCTCCACCTCGGCCAAGGTGCGCACCTTGACGCTGACCGGCTTGCCGGCCGCTGCGGACAAGTCCTTCTCCAGGCAGGCTTGCAGCTCGCCAATCGAGGCAAAAACAGTCTGGTTCAGCGAGTTCAGGTACAACTTGAACGACTTGGACTCGATGATATTCGGCGAGTCCGCAGGAATGGCAAACTCACCGATGGCCACCACCGGCTTACCCGACGGCAGCAACCACGACAGCTCGAAGCAGTTCCAGTAGTCCACGCCCTGCCACGGCAGGGTCTGGGCAGTGACGCCCAGCTCGGCCCACTTGGCGGTACGCGGGATCGGGAACAGCTGCTCAGGGGAGTAGGTAGCGATGTATTCGCTGGACTTGCCCAGCGGGGAGTGTTCGGCGGCGGGATGCATGGAAACTGACCTGAAGGTTCGAAATGCCCCTAGTCTACCGTTTTTGCGCCCCGCCTTGGGCCTGATGTCACTCGATGGTCAATGGCCCAACCATCCCCGCCTGGTAATGCCCGGGCACGTTGCAGGCAAATTCGATGGGCGCCGACTTGCGGAACGTCCAGGTCAGCTCGGCACGCTGGCCGGGCTGCACCAGCACGGTATTGCCCGCGCCGTGGCCGTGGCCTTCGCCATGGTTCATCTGGCCGTGATCCATGCCCTCATGGTTCATGCCTGCGGTGAACAGTTTGCCTTGCATCGCGATCATTTCTTTCTGGTGCTCGGCGTGCATAGCCTTGTCACCCAGGTTGAATTCGTGGGGCAACTTGCCTTCATTGATCAGCACGAAGCGCACCGTCTCGCCCGCCTTGGCTTCCAGGCGTTTCGGCTCGAAGGAAATGTCCTTGAGCACCACCTCGACCGTGCGGGTGGCCTTGTCGGCCGGGGCGGGCTCGCCGAAGGCGAAACCGTTGGCACTGCCGGCAAAGGCAGGCAGGCTTGCCAGGGCAAGGGCGGTGGCGATGAACAGGCGTTTCATGATGACTCCAAACTACATAACAGGATGAGAACACCTTAATAAGGTGGGGCTGGCAGCTACCTGACGGGAAGATTACAACTTTGTCAGTTTGGGCGAGCACCCACATCGTCACGTATCATTTCCCGATAGACGCCGCGCCCCCTCCCGAACTGTGGACACCGCATGAAACTGTTGATCGTCGAAGACCAGGCCCGCACCGGCCAATACCTGAGCCAAGGCCTCAGCGAAGCAGGCTTTGCCACAGAACTGGCGGCCGATGGCGAAACCGGCCAACACCTGGCACTCAGCGGCGATCACGACTTGTTGATCCTCGACGTGATGCTGCCAGGCCGTGACGGTTGGCAGATTTTGCAAGCGGTGCGCCAGGCCGGCCTGGACACCCCCGTGCTGTTCCTGACCGCCCGCGATGCCGTCGAGGATCGGGTGCATGGCCTGGAGCTGGGCGCTGATGATTACCTGGTCAAGCCGTTCGCCTTCTCCGAACTGCTGGCCCGGGTGCGCAGCCTGCTGCGTCGCGGCGCCAGCCCGAGCCAGGACACCACCTTGAGCCTGGCCGACCTGCGCCTGGACCTGATCCGTCGCCGCGCCGAGCGTGCCGGCCAGCGCATCGACCTCACCGCCAAAGAGTTCGCCCTGCTCGAATTGCTGCTGCGCCGCCAAGGCGAGGTGCTGCCCAAGTCGCTGATTGCCTCGCAGGTCTGGGACATGAATTTCGACAGCGACACCAACGTCATCGAAGTGGCGATCCGCCGCCTGCGGCTGAAGATCGACGACCCGCACACCAACAAGCTGATCCACACCGTACGGGGCATGGGCTATGTGCTGGAGGAGCGTCAGGATTGATGCGCCGACGCTCTCTCGGCAGCCGCCTGGCGCTGCTGTTCGCGGCCTGCACAGCGGCTGTCTCGCTGGGTGCCGGCGTGCTGTTCAGCCGTGCCAGCGAGCAACACTTCATTGAGCTCGACCAACAACTGCTCGAATCACGCCTGTCGCTGTTTCGCACGCAACTGGCCGGCGTCGCCACCCCCGCCGAGCTGCACACCCGCCTCCCTGCCCTGCGCGACGAGCTCAGCCACCAGGCTGACCTGGCCCTGCGCATCAGCGGTCACGACGGCGCGCCGTGGTTCGACAGCCGCACGCAATTGCCCGACACCACACCCCCCTCGGGGCTTGCGACCCTGCATACCGACGGCGCCGATTACCGCAGCCTGGCAATGCCGCTGAACCCGGCCGAACCACAGTCCGCGCAGCTGACGCTGTACCTCGACATCACCCACCATCAGCATTTCCTGCAGGGCATGCAGCGCCTGATCTGGCTAACCGTCGGCCTCTCGGCCCTGGCCACTGCGCTGCTCGGCGCCTGGGCCGTACGCAGGGGGCTGCGGCCACTGCGGCAGATGGGCCAGGTCGCGGCCAGCGTGTCGGCCCGCTCGCTGACCACCCGCCTGCCTGTGGCGCAGATGCCGGAAGAGCTGGCCGAACTGGCCACCACCGTGAACGCCATGCTGCAACGCCTGGACGATGCTTTCCAGCGCCTGTCGGCATTCTCCGCCGACATCGCCCACGAACTGCGCACGCCGCTATCCAACCTGCTGACCCACACCCAGGTCACCCTCACCCGCCCGCGCAGCCTGGAAGAATACCGCGAGGCCTTGCATGGCAACCTGGAGGAGCTGCAGTGGATGGCGCAGATGATCAACGACATGCTGTACCTGGCCAAGGCCGATCATGGCTTGCTGGTGCCGGGGCAGGTTGCGCTGGCGTTGCATGAGGATGTGGATGCGTTGCTGGAGTACTACGCGCCCCTGGCCGAAGACCGCAACGTGACGCTGCTGCGCGAAGGCCAGATGCGGCTGCAGGGGGACCGCCCCATGCTGCGTCGCGCGTTGTCGAACCTGCTCGACAATGCCTTGCGCTTCACCCCGCCCGGTGGGCAGGTACGCGTGACGCTGGAGCCTGGGTTACGGGTTTGCGTGGCCAATACCGGGGCGGCAATAGAACCCGCTGCATTGCCACGCTTGTTCGATCGGTTCTACCGGGTGGACCCGGCACGGCGCGAAGGCAGCACGGAGCACGCCGGGTTGGGGCTGGCGATTACCCGGTCGATCGTGCAGGCGCATGGCGGGACTATTCGGGCAGAGTGCGAGGGTGGCTGGACGCGGTTTGTGATCGAGTTACCTGATCACGCCTGATTGGGGCCGCTGCGCGGCCCCAAAATCTCAGACAATACTCAAACCGCCAGGCCAATCGCCGGCTGCACCTGCGATGCTCGATACGCCGGGTAAATGGTCGCCAAGAAGCTCATCACCAACCCCGCCGCACAGATGATCGCCACATCCCCCCACTGTAGCTCCGACGGCAGGCTGCTGATGAAGTACACATCCGAGGTGAAGATGTGCTGGCCGCTGACCCGCTCCAGCCAGCCAACGATCTGGCTAACATTGAACGCGGCAATCACCCCCAGCACACCGCCGATCAAGGTGCCCACGATGCCGATCAGGCTGCCCTGAACCATGAACGTACCCATGATCTGCGCAGGCGTGGCGCCCAGGGTGCGCAGGATGGCGATGTCCGGCCCCTTGTCGTTCACCACCATGACCAGCGTGGCGATGATGTTGAACGCCGCCACCGCGATGATCATCATCAGCAGCAGGCCGATCATGGTCTTTTCCATCTTCATGGCGCTGAACAAGCTGCCCTGGGTGTGCGACCAGTCATCGGCGTGGTAGGCATCGCCCAGCCCGGCAGCGATGGCCTTGGACACCTGCGGCGCCGCATACAGGTCATGCAGCTTGAGCCGCACACCTTGCACCTGGCCCGGTGCCCAGCGCTGCATTTCGCCTGCATCGGCTACGTGAATGTAGGCCTGCGAGCCATCCAGCTCGGCGCCGACCTTGAAGATACCGACCACGGTCAGGCGCTGCATGCGCGGTGTGATGCCACCCGGCGCCTTGCTGATTTCCGGCACGATCAGGGTCAGTTTGTCGCCCGTGTTCAAGCGAAAACGCCGGGCGCTCAGCTCCCCGATGACCACGCCGAACTCACCCGGTTTCAGGTCCTGCAAACGGCCCTGGACAATATGCTGGCCGACAATCGAGACCTTGCCTTCCTCGGCCGGGTCGATACCGCTGACCTGGATCGGCTGCATCGCCCCCTTGTACGAGAGCATGCCCTCCATCTCGGTGATCGGCGCCGCGGCCATCACCGCCGGGTCTTTCAATGCGGCATCGGCGACCGTGCGCCAGTCATCCAGCGGCTGCACGCCCAGGATGCTGGCATGAGGCACCAGGCCGAGAATGCGCGAGCTCATCTCACGCTGGAAGCCGTTCATTACCGACAGCACCACGATCATCGCCAGCACGCCCAGCGACAGGCCGATCATCGAGGTCATCGAGATGAACGAGATGAAATGGTTGCGGCGCTTGGCACGGGTGTAGCGAGCACCAATGAACAAGGGCAAGGGTCTGAACATGTAAAACACCCAATGAAAGAGTTGCGGGGCGGCTCAGGCCACCCCGTGCAAGCGGCTCAGATCGCCACCAGGTGACCGTCGTCGAGTTTCAGTACACGGTCCATCTGGCGCGCCAGGTTGAGGTCGTGGGTCACCACCAGGAACGCGGTACGCGAAGCGCTGGACAGCTCCTGCATCAGTTCCTGGATGCCCTGGGCGGTGTGGTGGTCGAGGTTACCGGTCGGTTCGTCGAGCATCACCAGGCCCGGGCGGTTGACCAGGGCACGGGCAATCGCCACACGCTGACGCTCACCGCCGGACAACTCGGCAGGCTTGTGGTGCAGGCGGTGGCCAAGGCCGACGCGCTTGAGCAGTGCCTCGGCGCGCTCGCGGGCCTCAGGGATCGCGGTGCGGCCGATCAACAGCGGCATGCACACGTTCTCCATGGCAGTGAATTCGGGCAGCAGGTGGTGGAACTGGTAGACGAAACCCAGTGCCCGGTTGCGCAACAGCCCACGCGCGCGCTCACCCAGTGCCGACAGCTCCTCGCCCGCCAGCCAGACACTGCCTTGGGTGGGCGTGTCGAGGCCGCCGAGCAAGTTGAGCAAGGTGCTCTTGCCCGAGCCCGAACTGCCGACGATGGCCACGCGCTCACCCGGGTGCAGCTCCAGCTGCAGGCCAGACAGCACCTGTACCGACTCCGGGCCTTCGTCGTAGGACTTGCCCAGGTTGCGGCAACTCAGAACGGCTTTATCACTCATGCGCGACTCACTCATAACGTAGCGCCTCTGCAGGCTGGGTGCGGGCCGCACGCCAGGCCGGGTACAGGGTGGCGAAGAAACTCAGGACCAGCGCCGCGGCGCAGACCATGTACACGTCATTGGCCATGATCTGCGACGGCAGGTAATCGATGAAATAGACGTCGGCGTTGAGGAACTTGTGCCCGATCAGCGTCTCGATGCCGGCAATCGCCGCGCTCACATTCAGCGCGGCAAGGATGCCGACGCCGGCGCCGATCAAGGTGCCAATCACCCCGATCACCGTGCCCTGAACCATGAAGATGGCCATGATCTGCCCAGGCGTGGCGCCGAGGGTGCGCAGGATCGCGATATCGCCGCGCTTGTCGTTGACCACCATCACCAGGGTGGAAATGATATTGAACGCCGCCACTGCCACAATCAGCAGCAACAGCAGGCCGATCATGGCCTTTTCCATGCGGATCGCCTGGTACAGGTTGCCATGGGTGCGGGTCCAGTCACGGCTGTAGAACTCCTGGTCGCCCAGGTGCTGGGCGATGTCCCACGCCACGCGCGGCGCCTGGAACAGGTCGTCGAACTTCAGGCGCAGGCCCTGCACCTGGTTCGGCTTCCAGCGGTGCAGCCGGGACAGGTCGTTGATGTTGGTCAGGCCCAGGTAACCGTCGATTTCGCCGGCGCCCACGTGGAAGGTACCCACCACGGTGAAGCGCTTCATGCGTGGGAACATGCCGGCCGGGGTCACACTGACCTCGGGGGCGACGAAGGTCAGCTTGTCGCCGACGGCCACACCCAGCTTGGCTGCAGCCTTGTCGCCGATCATGATGCCCCACTCGCCCGGTGCCAGCTGGTCGAGGCGGCCTTGCTGGACGAAGTTGTCAATGATCGACACCTCGCGCTCGCGTGCCGGATCGATGCCGTTGAGCAGCACCTTCTGCACCTTGCCATCATGGGTCAGCAGGCCCTGCATCTGGGTGAAGGGCGCAACCGCCACCACCTGCGGATTCTGCTTTACTTGTTGGGCAAGCGCTGACCAGTCGTCAAGCGGCTGGCCGCTCTCGAGCGTGGCATGGGGAATCATGCCCAGCACGCGGGTGCGCATCTCGTGGTCGAAACCGTTCATGACCGAGAGCACCACGATCATCACCACCACGCCCAGGGCGAGGCCGATCATCGAGGTCAGGGAAATGAACGAGACGAAGTGATTGCGGCGTTTAGCACGGGTATAACGCGTGCCGATAAATGCGAAAAGAGGTCTGAACATGTCGGGGCTTGTTCGGATGAAAGGGAACGTCCTTGTGGCGAGGCGCATACGGCGGCTTTACACTCGGACCACCGCCGCTACCATGGGTTCGCCATGACGACATTAGACGAAGAAGATCGCCGCGAATACTACCGCATCGAAGATCAGATCGCACTTCAAATCAACCCCTTGAGTGCGTCCGAAGCCCTTGAGCCAGAAGTGTTGCAGGATGATTCACCGCTATTCAACCTGCTCAGCGAGCTGCACCTGTCCGACTTCGAAGCCCAGCACTTGCTGCGCCAGTTGAGTGACAAGGACCGCACACTCGCGGCCTTTCTGCGGGCGCAAAGCAAACGCCTCGACCTGCTCAGCGCTGTGGTCGCGCAAACGCTCATCGGCGAAATCGGCCAGCCGCAGGCAGTGGTCATTTCCGAAGGCGGCATCGAGTTCACCCAGGCCCGGCCCATCGCCCCCGACACCCGCGTCAAGGTGAAGATGGTGCTGATGCCCCGCGCCCACGGCCTGCTGCTGCGCGGCAAGGTTACCCACTGCGACCCGCGCCCGGACGGCAGTTTCGAGGTCGGCACCGAATTCACCGACATGACCGACGCCCAGCGCCAACTGCTGGCCCGTTACATCCTGCAGCGCCAGCAACAGCAACGGCGCCAGCAGCTGGAACAGAACGACCCTGCTTCCTAAGCCTTTTCCCTTTGAATTGAAGGAACGAACGTGACCCTGATCTACGGCCATCGCGGCGCCAAGGGCGAAGCGCCCGAAAATACCCTGAACAGCTTCCGCCAATGCCTGTCCCACGGCGTCAACCGCTGCGAGCTGGACCTGCACCTGTCGGCCGACAACGAACTGATGGTGATCCACGACTCGACCCTCAAACGCACCACCGGCCGACGCGGCAAGGTGGTCGAGCACCCGGCCGCCGACCTGGCCAGGATCGATGCGCGCAAGGGTGGACCGGGCTGGGTACAGCCCTGCCCCATCCCGAAACTGGAAGAGCTGTTCGAAAAATGCGACTTCGAGCACTGGCAACTGGAGGTCAAGAGCGCCTCGCGCACCCGCGCCGCCAGCACCGTGCTGGCCATTCGTGAACTGGCCCAGCAATACGGCCTGCTGGACAAGGTCACCATCACCTCAAGCTCACGCGAAGTGCTGGGCGCCGCCCTGGAGCTGGTGCCGGACGTGGCGCGTGGGCTGGTGGCCGAATACGCCTGGCTCGACCCGCTGAAGGTCGCGCAGAACTATGGCTGCGAGCTGCTGGCATTGAACTGGACACTGTGCACCCCCGAGCGCCTGCTCAAAGCCCAGGGCCAGGGGTTGCACGTGTCGGTGTGGACGGTCAACGAACCGGCACTGATGCGCCGGCTCGCTGATTTTGGCGTGGACAGCCTGATTACAGACTTTCCCGGTTTGGCCAAGACCACCCTCGGGTAGGGCTGAAATCGGTCTCCCCGACCGGCTCAGGCCACCGGCCGGAGCCGCTTAAAAAAGCCGGTTCAGGCCGTCGTAGGCAGCTACCCGATAGGCCTCGGCCATGGTCGGGTAGTTGAACGTGGTGTTGACGAAGTACTTCAGGTTATTCAGCTCGCCAGGCTGGTTCATGATCGCCTGGCCGATGTGGACGATTTCCGAAGCCTGGTAGCCGAAGCAGTGCACGCCGAGGATTTCCAGGGTTTCGCGGTGGAACAGAATCTTCAGCATGCCTTGTGGCTCGCCGGCGATCTGCGCGCGCGCCATGCCCTTGAAGAAGGCCTTGCCCACTTCGTACGGCACCTTGGCCTGGGTCAGCTCCTGCTCGTTCTTGCCGATCGAGCTGATCTCCGGAATGGTGTAGATGCCGGTCGGTACGTCATTGACGAAGCGCCAGCTGCCATTGTCGACGATGCTGCCGGCCGCCGAACGGCCCTGGTCGTGGGCGGCACTGGCCAGGCTCGGCCAGCCGATCACGTCACCGGCACCGTAGATGTTCGACACGGTGGTGCGGTAGGCCTCGTCGACCTCGATCTGGCCACGGCTGTTGACCTTGATGCCGATGTTTTCCAGGCCCAGCTTGTCGGTGTTGCCGGTACGGCCGTTGCACCACAGCAAGGCATCGGCCTTGATCTTCTTGCCCGACTTCAGGTGCAGGACCACACCGTTGTCCAGGCCTTCGACCCGCTCGTACTCCTCGTTATGGCGTACGGTGATGTTGTTGTTGCTGAAGTGGTAGCTCAGCGCCTGGGAAATTTCCGAATCCAGGAAGCTCAGCAACTGGCCACGGTTGTCGACCAGCTCGACCAGCACACCCAGGCCGCTGAAGATCGATGCGTATTCGCAACCGATCACGCCGGCGCCGTAGACGATCAGTTTGCGCGGGGTGTGGCTGAGGCTGAGGATGGTGTCGCTGTCGTAGACGCGCGGGTGATGGAAGTCGATATCGGCTGGGCGATACGGGCGCGAGCCGGTGGCGATGATGATCTGCTTGGCGTTGAGCTTTTCCACCACACCATTGGGGCACACCACTTCGATGGTCTGCTCGTCAGCGAAGCTACCGGTACCGAAGAACAGGTCGACACGGTTGCGTGCGTAGTAGCCGGTGCGCGAGGCGACTTGCTTGGCAATGACCTTCTCGGCGCTCTTGAGCACGTCCGGGAAGGAGAACCAGCGCGGCTCGCCAATGGCGCGGAACATCGGGTTGGTGTTGAACTGCATGATCTGCCGCACCGAGTGACGCAGTGCCTTGGACGGGATGGTGCCCAAGTGGGTGCAGTTGCCGCCGACCTGGCGACGGCTGTCGACCATCGCCACCTTGCGCCCTGCTTTGGCGGCGTTCATTGCCGCGCCTTCTCCGGCCGGGCCGGAACCCAGCACCACTACGTCGTAGTTGTAGACAGCCATGCGTACTCCTTCAGAACTGGCCCGCGAGTCACGGTGGCTCGCGGGGCGCGATCATGTCGCCGGGGCGCCATGAGAAAATTCGGTTGCAGTCTAATCAAGCGTGAACGCCGCGCACATTAACCCTTGGTCGCGTCGTAGGCCAATTTTGCCTGCACTACATGTGGTTCACCGATTCCCTGGCGATCTTCCATCCTTGCGCTTTCACTTGCCTTTCATTGCCCGCGCAAACGCAGGGGTCGCTCGGGAGACGAAGCCACCCTCGGCCCGAGTCACCAGCACGGCGGCCAGGTTGTGGCTGATGGCGAAATCCCAGCCGCGCTCCGGCCCGAGGATCAGCAGCAAGGTCGAGTAGCCGTCGGCCCGCAGCGCCGAGGCATCGAGCACGGTGACGGCGGCCAGATCGTGTTCGACCGGGCGCCCGAGACGGGCATCGAAGGTGTGCGAATAGCGCCGGCCATTCTGCTCGAAATAGTGGCGATAGTCACCCGAG
This sequence comes from Pseudomonas putida, assembly GCF_025905425.1. NCBI lineage: Bacteria > Pseudomonadati > Pseudomonadota > Gammaproteobacteria > Pseudomonadales > Pseudomonadaceae > Pseudomonas > Pseudomonas putida. Next base: position 3,404,065 of record NZ_CP109603.1, read on the forward strand.
GTCGATACCGAAAGGCCATCTACCGAGATGACCTGGCGGGCGATCTGGCGGTCTTCACGGGGCAGCTCCAGGGCGATGCGCCAAGCGCTGCCATCAGGCTTGCGGCCAACGGCCTTGAGCTCGCCGGTGGCTTCGGCGATGAAGCTTGAGATACCCATGCCACGCAGGCGCTCGGCGATCAGGTCGACGGCGTGGCCGGCGGCGATGCTGTTGAAATCCAGCTCAACGGGGGCATCCTTGCACAGAGCCTGGCCCTCGATGCGCAGGTGCTGGTAGCCCACGCGCAGGCGTGCCTGGGCCAGCGCTTGCGGGTCGGGCACCTGCTCGTGACGCGCCTGGGGGCCGAAGCCCCAGAGGTCGAGCAACGGCTCCACAGTGAGGTCGAAGGCGCCGGCACTTTGTGCGGCCAGGTGCTGGCCGAAGCGGACCAGTTCGAGCATGTCGCGCGGGAGCGCCAGGCACTGGTTGGCCGGCAGCTGGTTGAACTGGCTGACGGTGGAGTCGCCACGATAGGTCGAGTAGTGCTGATCAATGCCCTGCAGGATGGCCTCGACGGCGGCCTGCACCTGGGCAGGGCCTGGGCCGGCGGGTTCGCGGACGTACTGGATGCTGTAGCTGCTGCCCATGGTCGGGCCGCCCAGGCGTTCCAGGGTCGGGCCTTGGTTGCAGGCGGTTAGAAGCATCAGGAGGAGTAGCAGGGTTGCGCGCAAATTGAAGTTCTCAGCTGCCTGAACTAGCCTCTTCGCGGGGCAAGCCCGCTCCCACAGAATCACCTCAATCTAGAAGATGTCAGTTCTTCTGTGGGAGCGGGCTTGCCCCGCGAAGAGGCCGGTACCGACACTATAAAATACCGGGCAAAAAAAACGGGAACCCGAAGGTTCCCGTTTTTTCATTGCCTTACAAGCGAATCAGCGTGGAAACGCTGGCGGGTTCACACCGGCCATGTCTTCCATCACACGAACCACCTGGCAGCTGTAACCGAATTCGTTGTCGTACCAGACGTACAGTACAACGCGGTTATCGTTAGCAATGGTGGCTTCGGCATCAACCACACCGGCGTGGCGCGAACCAACGAAGTCGGTCGAAACCACTTCCTGGGAGCTGACGAAGTCGATCTGCTTGTGCAGTTCCGAGTGCATGGCCGTCTGGCGCAGGTACTCGTTGATCTCTTCGCGGGTGGTGGCCTTTTCCAGGTTCAGGTTAAGGATGGCCATCGAAACGTTCGGCGTCGGCACGCGAATGGCGTTACCGGTCAGCTTGCCCTTGAGCACTGGCAGCGCCTTGGCGGCAGCAGTGGCGGCACCGGTCTCGGTGATGACCATGTTCAGCGGCGCGGCGCGGCCACGGCGGCTGCCCTTGTGGAAGTTGTCGATCAGGTTCTGGTCGTTGGTGAATGAGTGAACGGTTTCGACGTGACCATTGATGATGCCGTACTGGTCGTTGACAGCCTTCAGCACCGGCACGATGGCGTTGGTGGTGCAGGAAGCGGCCGAGATGATCTTGTCATCGGCAGTGATGTCACCGTGGTTGATGCCGTGCACGATGTTCTTCAGCGCGCCCTTGCCAGGTGCGGTGAGGATCACGCGGGCAGCGCCCGGGCAGGCCAGGTGCTGGCCCAGGCCGTCGGCGTCCCGCCATACACCGGTGTTGTCGACGATCAGCGCGTTGTCGATGCCGTACTGGGTGTAGTCGACTTCGCTAGGGCTCTTGGCGTAGATAACCTGGATCAGGTTGCCGTTGGCGGTGATGGTGTTGTTGGCTTCGTCGATGGTGATGGTGCCATCGAACGGGCCGTGCACCGAGTCACGGCGCAGCAGGCTGGCACGCTTGACCAGATCGTTCTCGGCGCCTTTGCGCACGACGATGGCACGCAGGCGCAGGCCGTCGCCACCACCGGTCTTCTCGATCAGGATGCGCGCCAGCAGGCGGCCGATGCGGCCGAAGCCATACAGGACGACGTCGGTGCCTTTACGGGCCGAAACGTTCTGTTGGCCAACCACGTCGGCCAGCTCTTCACGCACGAACTGCTCGGCGCTGCGGCCGTTGCCTTCCTGCTTGAACTTGTTGGCCAGCTTGCCCAGGTCGACCGAAGCGGCGCCCAGTTTCAGCTCGCTCATGGCCTTGAGCAGGGGGAACGTCTCGTGGACAGACAGTTCGGTCTCGTCGGCCTGACGATGACGCGCAAAGCGGTGTGCTTTGAGGATCGAGATAACCGAACGGTTGATCAGGCTGCGGCCATAAATCGAGCTCACCACGTTGTTGTTGCGGTAGAGCTGACCGATAAGCGGGATCATCGCTTCAGCCAATGCTTCACGATCAATCCACTCACCAAGACACTGGTCGGGCTTCTGAGTCACGGGAACCTTCCACATGTAGGGACAGAAAAAAGGGGCTACATTATGACGCCCCAACGCGGAACGGGCAATGAGCGCCTGTCGCGGCAGTCAGAGCCAGTGTTCATGGCCTTTGGAGCCTGACAGCAGGCACCGGCACCGGTACAATCGATCTCTTTGCCGCAACGCTTGGAGTGCAATCTCCCGTGTCAGTTCTGCGCCTACCGCAACTGTCGGCCACGGCCGGCAAACAAACCTGGGGCAACCTGCCCGGTGCCGCCCTCAGCCTTGCCATTGCCGAAGCCGCCAGCAGCGCTGGCCGCTTTACCTTGCTGCTGACAGCCGACAGCCAGGCCGCCGACCGCCTGGAGCAGGAGCTGCGCTTCTTTGCCCCGGACCTGCCGGTGCTGCCCTTCCCAGACTGGGAAACCCTGCCCTACGACCTGTTCTCGCCGCACCAGGACATCATCTCCCAGCGCATTGCCAGCCTGTACCGGCTGCCGGAGCTGAGCCACGGCATTCTCGTCGTACCGATCACCACCGCCCTGCACCGCCTGGCGCCAACCCGCTTTTTGCTGGGCAGCAGCCTGGTGCTGGACATCGGCCAGACCATCGACGTCGAGCAGATGCGCACACGCCTCGAAGCCAGCGGCTACCGCTGCGTCGACACGGTGTACGAGCATGGCGAATTCGCCGTGCGCGGCGCCCTGATCGACCTGTACCCCATGGGCAGCAAACTGCCCTACCGCATCGACCTGTTCGATGACGAAATCGAAACGCTGCGCACGTTCGACCCCGAGACCCAGCGTTCCATCGACAAGGTCGATTCGGTACGCCTGCTGCCGGCGCGCGAGTTCCCGATGCAAAAAGAGGAAGTGACCCGCTTCAAGGCACGCTTTCGCGAGCGCTTCGACGTGGACTTCCGCCGCAGCGCGATCTTCCAGGACCTGGCGAGCGGCATCATCCCCGCCGGCATCGAGTACTACCTGCCGCTGTTCTTCGAAGAAACCTCGACCCTGTTCGACTACCTGCCCAGCGACACCCAGGTGTTTTCCCTGCCGGGCGTCGAACAGGCCGCCGAGCACTTCTGGAACGACGTGCGCGGGCGCTACGAAGACCGCCGTGGCGACCTGAGCCGGCCGCTGCTGCCGCCTGCCGAGCTGTTCCTGCCGGTGGAAGACTGTTTCGCCCAGCTCAAGCAATGGCCCCGGGTGGTGGTCAGCGCCGAAGACCTCGACCCTGGCGCCGGCCGTGAACGCTTCCCGGCACGCCCCCTGCCAGAGCTTGCCATCGAAGCCAAGGCCAACCAGCCGCTGGCAGCGCTGGCAAGCTTCCTCGACCAGTTCCCCGGCCGCGTACTGTTCACCGCAGAATCTGCGGGCCGTCGCGAAGTGCTGCTGGAGCTGCTCGAACGCCTGAAGCTGCGCCCGCACACCGTCGAAGGCTGGACCGACTTCATCACCGGCTCTGAGCGCCTGGCGATCACCATCGCCCCGCTCGACGAAGGCCTGGTGCTGGACGACCCGGCCATTGCCCTGATCGCCGAGAGCCCGTTGTTCGGCCAGCGCGTGATGCAGCGCCGGCGCCGCGACAAACGCGGCGAGGCGGCCAACGACGCCGTGATCAAGAACCTCACCGAGCTGCGCGAAGGCGCGCCGGTGGTGCACATCGACCATGGCGTGGGCCGCTACCTGGGCCTGGCCACCCTGGAGATCGACGGCCAGGCCGCCGAGTTCCTCACCCTGGAATACGCCGAGGGCGCCAAGCTTTACGTGCCGGTGGCCAACCTGCACCTGATCGCCCGCTACACCGGCAGCGATGACGCCCTGGCGCCGCTGCACCGGCTTGGCTCCGAGGCTTGGCAGAAGGCCAAGCGCAAGGCCGCCGAACAGGTGCGCGATGTTGCCGCCGAATTGCTCGATATCTACGCCCGCCGCGCCGCGCGCAAGGGCTACGCTTTCGCCGACCCGGCCGCCGACTACGCCACCTTCAGCGCCGGCTTCCCCTTCGAAGAAACCCCCGACCAGCAGAACGCCATCGAAGCGGTGCGCGCCGACATGCTCGCGGCCAAGCCGATGGACCGCCTGGTGTGTGGCGATGTTGGCTTCGGCAAGACCGAAGTGGCCATGCGCGCCGCGTTCATCGCCGTGCACAGTGGCCGCCAGGTGGCCGTGCTGGTGCCGACTACCCTGCTCGCCCAGCAGCACTACAACAGCTTCCGCGACCGCTTCGCCGACTGGCCGGTGACGGTCGAGGTGATGAGCCGCTTCAAATCCGCCAAGGAAGTAGCCAGCGCGGCGGCGGACCTGGCCGAAGGCAAGATCGACATCCTCATCGGCACCCACAAGCTGCTGCAGGACGATGTGCGTTTCAAAGACCTGGGCCTCGTGGTAATCGACGAAGAGCACCGTTTTGGCGTGCGCCAGAAAGAGCAGCTCAAGGCGCTGCGCAGCGAAGTGGATATTCTCACCCTGACCGCCACGCCGATTCCGCGCACGCTGAACATGGCCGTGGCCGGCATGCGCGACCTGTCGATCATCGCCACGCCGCCCGCGCGGCGCCTGTCGGTGCGCACTTTCGTCATGGAGCATAACAACAGCACGGTCAAAGAAGCCCTGCTGCGTGAACTGCTGCGCGGCGGCCAGGTGTACTACCTGCACAACGACGTGAAAACCATCGAGAAGTGCGCCGCAGACCTCGCCGAACTGGTCCCGGAAGCGCGCATCGGCATCGGCCACGGCCAGATGCGCGAGCGCGAGCTGGAACAGGTGATGAGCGACTTCTACCACAAGCGCTTCAACGTGCTGATCGCCTCGACCATCATCGAGACTGGCATCGACGTGCCCAGCGCCAACACCATCGTCATCGAACGCGCCGACAAGTTCGGCCTGGCCCAGTTGCACCAGTTGCGTGGCCGGGTCGGTCGTAGCCACCACCAGGCCTACGCCTACCTGCTGACACCCGCGCGTCAAAAGGTCAGCAGCGACGCCGAGAAACGCCTGGAGGCCATCGCCAACACCCAGGACCTGGGCGCCGGCTTTGTCCTGGCCACCAACGACCTGGAAATCCGCGGCGCCGGCGAACTGCTGGGCGAAGGCCAGAGCGGGCAGATCCAGGCCGTGGGCTTTACCCTCTACATGGAAATGCTCGAACGCGCGGTCAAGGCCATCCGCAAGGGTGCCCAGCCAAACCTTGAGCAGCCGCTGGGTGGCGGCCCGGAGATCAACCTGCGCCTGCCGGCCCTGATCCCCGAGGACTACCTGCCCGATGTGCATGCACGCCTGATCCTCTACAAACGCATTGCCTCGGCCGCCGACGAAGAAGGCCTCAAGGACCTGCAGGTAGAGATGATCGACCGCTTCGGCCTGTTGCCGGAGCCGACCAAGAACCTGATGCGCCTGACCTCGCTCAAGTTGCAGGCGGAAAAGCTCGGCATCAAGAAAGTCGATGCCGGCCCCAATGGCGGCAAGCTCGAGTTCGAGGGCGAAACCCCGGTCGATCCGCTGACCTTGATCAAGCTGATCCAGGGCCAACCCAAACGCTACAAGTTCGAAGGCGCCACCCAGTTCCGTTTCCTGGTACCGATGGAACGCCCCGACGAACGTTTCAATACCCTTGAGGCGCTGTTCGAGCGCCTGACCCCACAGTCTGCCTAAGGAAGATCCATGCGTGCCATCCGTTGCCTGACCCTGCTGCTGGCGCTGTTCGCGCCAGCCGCCTTCGCCGAAGGCCTGTATCAGGTAGAAATGCTCCTGGTGCGGCAAAACAGCGTCCCCGCCTTCACCAGCCCGTTCGCGCCCGAAGACTGGAGCGCCGGCGCCCCGCGCCTGGACAAGGGCGCCGAGCGCCCGCTGGGGCTGGACGATGAAACCACCCGCCTGCAGGCCACCGCCGACTACACCGTGCTGATGCACAAGGCCTGGCAGCAGCAGGTCGGCAGCGAGCCCAGCCGCATCGCCCTGGGCGAGGGTGAAGAGCAGTTCGGCCACTTCCCCATCGAAGGCAACCTGAGCATCGCCGAAGGCCGCTTCATCGCCGTGGAAGCCAACTTCTGGGTCAACCAGCTCGATGGCAACGGCAGTGTGCTGCGCAGCGAGCAGTTCAAGCAGAGCAACAGCAACGTCAAGGGCGGCCAGTTGACCTTCCTCGACGGCGGGCACCTGGCGGTGCTGCTGAAGGTGACACCGGCAGGGATGCGCAAACTGCCGCAGATGGACCCGGAGATGATGGAGCAGTGATGTGAGCGAGAGCGATGCGCAGTTTTTTGTCCGGGAACATAACGGATGGACGTTCACGTTTGATCGCAAAACCCTGCAACGCGGCCTCGACTATGCCGAGGAAGGTAGAAGCGAAATCGTATCGATCCTGGACCTGACCATCCGCGCTCAATGCCTGGGCTCTGGAGGCCGCGCCTACTACCAACGCATCACGCTGGACATGACCGAGGACGGCCTTCAATGCGAGGGGACGTGCTCGTGCCCGGTGGGTGGCAATTGCAAACACTGTGCGGCAGCGCTCTATGTACTGCAACGCGGCCCGGACTATGCCGAGGGCACGCCTGACGAGCCCCTTGCCGCCCCCCAATCAGCGCAGCACTCACTTGAACTGCCCCCCGAACTTGCGCACTGGGTCGAGGCACTGGAAGTACCGGCGCCCCCCGCCACGGAACCTGCCAAGCGTAAGGGGCCTGCACTCTACTACGTGGTGAGCAACCACCATGGCCGCTGCATGCTCAGCGTGTTCAAAGGTTCCCGGCAGGCCGATGACACCCTGAAGCTGGGCCGCCCCAACTCGATGCCCGAGCTCATCTACTACACGCCCAAGTACGTGACCGATGAGGACTTGCGCGCCCTGCGGCTGATCGACGCCCTCAGCAAGGATTACAGCCTGCCCATTGCACGCCTGGAAGGCAAAAAGGGCGCCGAGCTCTACGAATATGCGCTCGCCACTGGCCGCTTGCTGTACGACCAACAAGAGACACCATTGGCTGAAGGCCCCGACCTGCAGGCTGAGTTTCGCTGGATGCGGCTGGACAACGGCAGCTATCGCGGCGCCTGGCACCATGATGACAGCGCCCACACACTGGCACTGCCGCTCGACCCGCTCTACTACGTGGACACCCAAACCAGGCAGACAGGCAAGCTGCTGCATGACCTTGACCCGTTCATTGCCAGCCAACTGGCCAGCGCACCAACGGTCCCCGAACACCTGATCATCCCCTTGAGCCATCGCTTGAACGCATTGAATCGTCAGGTCCCGACCCCTACCACCGTGCGTAGCGAACAGATCGACAACATCGAGCCTCGCCCTCACCTGACCCTGGGCAGCTTAGAGTTCAGCGCCTACACGCCCAAGACCGGCCGCATGCAACGCCAGATGCAGCACCGCGCTGCGCTCTCGTTCGACTACGATGGCCTGCGTGCCAGCGGCAACGACGACAAACCACTGACCCGCCTGGTGGACGCCACCAGCCAGCGCATTCGTCGCCAGCCCAAGACCGAGCAGGCGTTGCGCAAGACGCTACGCGACCTGGGCTTCAAGGCCGCCACCCGGCAAAGCAAGGCCCTGCCCGACAGCGCCGGCGAAATGCACCAACTGCCCGATGACGAGGCCTGGCTGCACTTCGCCCGCAACGGCCTGGCGCGCCTGCGTGAAGCCGGCTGGGTAATCGACATCCACCGCGATTTTGCCTTCAACCTGCAAGAGGTGGACGACTGGTACGCCAGCATCGACGAAGCCCCTGGGCATGAATGGTTCGACCTGGAACTGGGCATCGTGGTCGATGGCCAGCGCCACAGCCTGCTGCCGATCGTGCTGCAGCTGCTGCGCAGCAGCCCGGAACTGCTGCGCCCCAACGAACTGGCCCGGCGCAGCGACGACGAACACTTGCTGATCGACCTTAACCGTGGCCGCCTCGACAGCCCCGCACTGCGCGTTGCCCTGCCCTACGGCCGGATCAAGGCGGTGATGGGCACCCTTGGTGAACTCTACCTGCATGAAGACGCCGCGGGCCCGTCGCTGCGCCTGGACCGGGCCGATGCCGCGCGCCTGAACGAACTCGATCATTTACCCCTGCACTGGGAAGGCGGCGCGCATGTGCGCGACCTGGGCAAACGCCTGCGCGATGCGCGCGACCTGCAGGTCGAACCGCCCGAGCAACTGAATGCCACCCTGCGCCCTTATCAGCAACAAGGCCTGAACTGGATGCAGGCCCTGCGCGAAATGGGCACCGGCGGTATCCTCGGCGACGACATGGGCCTGGGCAAGACCCTGCAGACCCTGGCCCATCTGTTGCTCGAAAAACAGTCCGGGCGCCTGACCACCCCTGCCCTGGCCGTGATGCCGACCAGCCTGGTACCGAACTGGCTCGACGAGGCTGAACGCTTTGCCCCCGACCTGCGCGTCCTGGCACTGCATGGCCCGGGGCGCAGCAAGCATTTCGCCACGCTGCACGATTACGACTTGGTGCTCACCACCTACGCCCTCGCCCCCCGCGACCTCGAACACTTGCGTACGCAGCACTGGCACGTACTGGTGCTCGATGAGGCGCAGAACATCAAAAGCAGCACCAGCAAGGCCGCCCTCGCCGTCTGCGAGCTGCAGGCCGAGCAACGCCTGTGCCTGACCGGCACGCCCATGGAAAACAACCTCGGCGAGCTGTGGTCGATCTTCCACTTCCTGATGCCCGGCTGGCTGGGCGACCTTAAGCGGTTCAACCAGGATTACCGCACCCCCATCGAACGTCATGGCGACGCTGAGCGCCTAGCCCACCTGGCCAACCGCATCCGCCCGTTCCTGCTGCGCCGCACCAAGGAACAGGTGGCCACCGAACTGCCCGCCAAGACCGAGATGGTCCACTGGGTCGAGCTCAGCGATGCCCAGCGCGATACCTACGAGGCCGTGCGCGTGGCCATGGACAAGAAGGTGCGCGACGAGATCGCCCGCAACGGCGCCTCCCGCAGCCAGATCGTCATCCTCGACGCCCTGCTCAAGTTGCGCCAGGTGTGCTGCGACCTGCGCCTGGTGAAGGGCGTGGAAACCAAAGGCAACCAGGCCGACAAAGGCAAGCTCGGCGCTTTGCTGGAAATGCTCGAAGAATTGCTCAGCGAAGGCCGCCGGGTACTGTTGTTCTCCCAGTTCACCTCGATGCTGGCACTGATCGAGCAAGAGCTGCAGAAGCGCAACGTCCGTTACAGCCTGCTGACCGGCGACACCCGTGACCGTCGCACACCGGTGCAGGAATTCCAGCGCGGGGACAGCGAGGTGTTCCTGATTAGCCTCAAGGCGGGCGGTACCGGGCTGAACCTGACTGCCGCGGACACGGTGATCCACTTCGACCCCTGGTGGAACCCGGCCAGCGAGAACCAGGCCACCGACCGCGCCTACCGCATAGGCCAGGACAAGCCGGTGTTCGTGTTCAAACTGATCACCCGCGGCACGGTGGAAGAGAAGATCCAGCAGTTGCAGCAGGAGAAGGCCGCGCTGGCGGCAAGCCTGCTCGATGGCGGGCAGGCGGGGCAGTGGCGGCTGGGGGATGATGAGATCGAGGCACTGTTTGCCCCCTTGCCCGGGAAGCGCGGCCGCTAGCAGTCAGTACCGGCCTCTTCGCGGGGCAAGCCCGCTCCCACAAAAAATGTACAGCCCTCAAGAGCGGTGCAGTCCTGTGGGAGGAGAAGGCCCGCGCTGGCGGCAAGTCTGCTCGATGGCGGGCAGGCGGGGCAGTGGCGGCTGGGGGATGATGAGATCGAGGCACTGTTTGCCCCCTTGCCCGGGAAGCGCGGCCGCTAGCAGTCAGTACCGGCCTCTTCGCGGGGCAAGCCCGCTCCCACAAAAAATGTACAGCCCTCAAGAGCAGTGCAGTCCTGTGGGAGCGGGCTTGCCCCGCGAAGAGGCCAGATCAGTCAATCGACCAGCTGAGCCTCGCGCAACGCCCCCAGCGCCTCCAGCCAACGCGGCTGCTGACGATAATCGGTACGCGCAAAGCCCTGCCCTCGCATCCGCGCAATGCGCGGTGAAGGCTTGACCTTCAGCCGCTGCGCCGCACTCAGCGCCAGTTCCGCCGCCGCCCGGTCATTGCACACCAGGCCCATGTCGCAACCAGCACTCAAGGCCGCCTCGATCCGGTTGGCCGCATCCCCGACCACGTGCGCACCGGCCATGGACAGGTCGTCACTGAAGATCACCCCGTCAAAGCCCAGCTCACCCCGCAGGATGTCCTGCAGCCAACGCCGCGAGAAACCGGCCGGCTGGTTGTCGACCTGCGGATAGATCACATGGGCCGGCATGACGGCTGCCAACTGCCCGCTGAGCCGGGTGAACGGCACCAGGTCCGCCTGACGCAACTGCTCAAGGCTGCGCTCGTCTGTGGGGATGGCCACGTGCGAGTCGGCCTCAGCCCAACCATGCCCCGGGAAGTGCTTGCCGCAGGCCGCCATACCCGCAGCGTTCATGCCACGGATGAAGGCCGCCGCAAGCTGGGTGGCACGCTGCGGGTCACCTTCAAAGGCGCGGCTGCCGACCACCGCGCTACGCTGGTGATCCAGGTCGAGCACCGGCGCAAAGCTCAGGTCCAGGCCTACCGCCAACACCTCGGTGGCCATCAACCAACCACAGTGCTCCGCCAGAGACTCGGCGTTGTCATTGTCGGCCAGCGCACGCATGGCCGGCAGGCGCACGAACCCTTGGCGCAGCCGCTGAACCCGGCCACCTTCCTGATCGACCGCCAGGATCAAGTCAGGGCGAATCGCACGAATGGATGCACACAGTTCGCGCACCTGGCGCGGGCTGTCGATATTGCGGGCAAAGATGATCAGGCCGGCTACTTCTGGTTGGCGCAGCAGGTGACGGTCTTCGGCGGTCAGCCATTTACCGGCGATGTCCACCATCAGGGAGCCTTGCAGGCTGACGGTCATGGGAAATCCTTCATAGAAGACTTAAAGAAGCCCACTGGGGGCAAGCGGCCTGTTCGATACGCACCCGGCAATGGGCCGGCACCCGGTCGAACAGGTCAAGTAGATCGGTACTGTGCAGGCGTATGCAGCCATGGGACAGCGGCACGCCTAAAGGTTCGCTCAGAGGGGTGCCATGCAGGTAGATATAGCGACGGAACGTGTCAACGGCGCCCAAGCGGTTGACGCCCGGCTCGCAGCCGCTGAGCCAAAGGATACGGGTGAGGATCCAGTCACGCCCAGGGAACTGCGCATGCAGCTCGGGCGACCACACCTCACCGGTCCAGCGCCGCCCACGCAACACAGCGTTCAGCGGCAGGCCCGCGCCAATTTTCGCCCGCACCTGATGCAGACCTCGCGGGGTGCAGCCCGAGCCGTTGCGTTCGCCAGCCCCGTTGCGCGCCGTGGAGACAGCCAGGCGCAGGCACAACCGGCCCTGGGAGAACCCATAGAGGCATTGGTCGGCAAGGGAGATGTGCAAAAGATCGAGATCGGGCATGGGCGCTAGCTTAGCCGAAGCGCCCTGCCCCGCCCAGCCTTCAGGCCTTGGCGGTGGTTGCGCTGCTGCTGGCCTTGCTGCGTGGGCGCAGTTGGGCCGCCGCCATCGCTTCGTCGGTGACCCCGCTGTCGGCGCGCATGCCTGCAGCCAGGAACGGCACCATCAGGCGCATGACCTGCTCAATCGAGGTATTGATGCCGAAATCGGTCTCGGCGATAGCGCGCAAGGCCTTGATCCCGGACATGCTGAACGCCGCGGCGCCGAGCATGAAATGCACGCGCCAGAACAGCTCCAGTGGCGGAACCCGTGGCGCAGCCTCGTTGACCAGCAGCATGTAGCGGCGGAACACCTTGCCGTACATGTCTTCCAGGTAACGACGCAGGTGCCCCTGGCTCTGGCTGAAGGCCAGCCCCAAGAGGCGCATGAAGATGGACAGGTCGTTGTTGCTGCGCGGCTGCACGGCCAGCGCCTGCTCGACGAGCATTTCGAGCAGTTCTTCGAGGCTGGGCTTTTGCTCCGGGCGCGCCTGACGGCGCTCCAGCTCACGCTCCAGGCTGGCACAGAACGGCCCGAGGAAACGCGAGAATACCGCCTGGATAAGGGCCTTTTTGGAACCGAAGTGGTAGTTGACCGCTGCCAGGTTCACCCCGGCCTTGCTGGTAATCAGCCGCAACGACGTTTCTGCGAACCCTCTTTCTGCGAACAACTGCTCGGCAGCATCGAGAATGCGTTCAACGGTTTCGGATTGGGCCATGATTATTCCGCCAGACAAACAGGTGTTTGAAACATACGTTTCAAGCCTGCTTCTGTCAAGGCTCGGTGACTGGGCGGTCGCCATTTAAAAACGCCCACGAGCAAGCTGCAAGCGCCATTCTGGTTGTTTCTTCGTGCAGGGTGCTTGCAGCCTATCCAGTACTGTATATAATTCCAGTCACTGTATAAAAAGACAGAGCGCTCACCATGTTGAAACTGACGCCACGCCAAGCTGAAATTCTCGCGTTCATCAAACGTTGCCTTGAAGACAACGGCTTTCCACCGACACGCGCTGAAATCGCTCAGGAGCTGGGCTTCAAATCGCCCAACGCCGCCGAAGAGCACCTGAAGGCCCTTGCTCGCAAAGGCGCCATCGAGATGACCCCGGGCGCATCCCGCGGCATCCGTATCCCGGGGTTCGAGGCCAAGGCCGAAGAAAGCGGCCTGCCGATCATCGGCCGGGTCGCGGCCGGTGCGCCAATTCTCGCCGAGCAGCACATCGAGCAATCCTGCAACATCAACCCTGCCTTCTTCCACCCTCGCGCCGATTATTTGCTACGCGTGCACGGCATGAGCATGAAGGATGTCGGCATCTTCGACGGTGACCTGCTGGCGGTGCACACCTGCCGCGAGGCCCGTAATGGCCAGATCGTCGTCGCCCGCATCGGTGACGAAGTGACCGTCAAGCGCTTCAAGCGCGAAGGTACCAAGGTCTGGCTGGTTGCCGAAAACCCCGAATTCGCCCCCATCGAAATCAACCTGAAAGAACAGGAGTTGGTGATCGAGGGCTTGAGCGTCGGCGTCATTCGCCGCTGATCCAGGAGGCGCCATGCAGCAGTTCATTCACGCACCCGAGCAAGCCCAGTTGCCATTGTTCGAAGCATTCCTTGCCCAGCCCATTCTGCCGGGCCTGAAAGCCAGCGAGCAGGAACGCAAGAGCAGCCAGCCCGAGCTGTTCAGCGAGCTGTCGCTGCGCGGCGCTGCCGGGCAGTGCCAGAGCCTGTTGGCGCCGGTGCTGCGCGAACTGAGCGAAGAGGACGATGCCCGCTGGTTGACCCTGATCGCCCCACCCACGAGCCTGACCCAGGCCTGGCTGCGAGATGCCGGCCTCAACCGCGAGCGCATCCTGCTGCTGCACCCTCGTGGCAACCAAAGCCCACTGCAACTGACCTGCGAAGCGCTGCGCCTGGGCCGCAGCCACACCGTGGTCAGCTGGCTTGGCAGCGTCAATGCCAGCGCGCGTCAACTGCTGCTGCGCTCTGCCAGTGCCGGAAACGCACAAAGCCTGAACATCCGCCTCGGCTGATGTTCAGGCTTTGCCTGTCATTCAGAAACCGCTGATGCCATGCACCGGGGTCAATGCAGAACGCGAGGGCCTTCGTCGCGTTCGAGCTCGCCATCCATCAGCCGGCCCGCCATCTGCACACCGACACTGAGCATGGCCTTGGCCACTTCCACATGCTGACCCTGCAGGAACGCCTTGGCGTCTTCCGAGAAATCCAGGGTTACCAGAGAGCCCTCATCCTCCGCACGACGCAGTTCGATCCGGCCATCAGGCAACTCGACAATTTCCAGAAAAGACGTAGACATAAAAGGCTGTTCTCCACGAAAGGCCAGCATTGTATCAGCCGCGGCGGCTATCAGCACTCACTCAACGCGTCACGGAAACGTCTCACCAAGCTTTTAAGGTTGCTCCGCCAGCTTTCCAGCGTTTCTCGCGACAGTGCTGGCTGCTCGGGTTCATCGAGATTGACGGCCTGAATCAGCGGCTGAGTGACATCGGTTTTAGGCGTTTTCTTCGCGACCGGTGGTCGGAACAAATCGGCATAAGCACTGAGCAGTTGCGCCAGCCAGGTTTCGCGTTGACGGGCCAATTCCAACAGTTCGGCCACCTCGGGGATGGCGATGCCATTCAGCGCATCGTCGGCAAGCAGTTGCTCGACACTTGGCCCTGCCGACAGGCGATAGAAGCCACCGATCTCATGGCACAGGCCCAGAAGCGCGCCGTACAGGTGGAACAGTGCCGATTCGCGCTCAGCCTGGACCAAGCCTTGGGCGTTCATGGCCTGACCCTGTTCGGCTTTGGCCATGGACTCGAGCGCGAGGCCGGCGAAGAACAATTTCTGGTTGGTGCGGGTGTAGAGTTCCTGGGCCATCTCGAGTGACCTCCCTGAAGGCTGGTAAGCGATTAGGATCAGTTTCAGGGATGGTCTGGCTGGCCGCAAGCTGAATGTCGCTTAAACAACTGGGGCCGCTTCGCACCCCTTCGCGGGCAAGCCCGCCCCCACAGGAACTGTGTTGAGCCTGTGGGAGCGGGCTTGCCCGCGAAGGGGCGCGAAGCGGCCCCAGTTCAGCGCCTATCAGCGCTTGTCTTCAACCTTCCACGCGTTACCGTCGTAGAACGCCTTCCACCCCGTCGGCTTGCCATCGACCTCGGACTGCACATACTGCTCCTTGGTCTTGCGGCTGTAGCGAATCACCGTCGGGCGGCCTTCCGGGTCCTTCTGCGGTGCATCGCAGAGGAAGTGGTACTTCGGATCGATCTCATGCTTGTGCGGGACGATTTCCATCACCAGCGGTGCACGTGTCTCGCGGTTTTTCGGGAACTGGCTGGCCGCCAGGAACAACCCCGAAGCACCATCACGCAGCACGTAGGTGTCATCGACTTTCTCGCACTTGAGTTCCGGCATGTCCACCTTATCCATCTTCGGTGGCGCCGCCTCACCGCTCTTGAGCAGCTTGCGGGTGTTCTTGCACGCAGGGTTGGTGCAACCGAAGAACTTGCCAAAGCGGCCGGTCTTCAATTGCATCTCGCTGCCACACTTGTCGCACTCCAGGCTCGGCCCTTCGTAGCCCTTGATGCGGTAGCTGCCTTCTTCGATCTCGTAGCCAACACAATCCGGGTTGTTACCACAGATGTGCAGCTTGTGCTTCTCGTCCAGCAGGTAAGCGTCCATTGCCGTGGCGCAAATCGGGCAACGGTGCTTGCCCAGCAGCACACGGGACTCCGACTCACCCTCGTCATCCGCCGCGATCTCGTCACCTGGCACCAGGTTGACGGTTGCCTTGCAACGCTCCTTGGGTGGCAGGCTGTAGCCCGAGCACCCCAGGAACACGCCGGTCGAGGCGGTACGGATCATCATCGGGCGACCACATTCCTTGCACGAAATGTTGGTCATGGTCGGCTGGTTGGCACGCATGCCGTTTTCCGCCGACTCGGCCGTCTGCAGCTTCTTGCTGAAGTCGCCGTAGAACTCGTCGAGCACGTTCTTCCAGTCACGCTCGCCCTGGGCCACGTCGTCGAGGTTCTCTTCCATGCCGGCCGTGAAGCCGTAGTCCATCAGGTTGGAGAAGCTCTCGGACAAGCGCTCAGTGACGATGTCGCCCATCTTCTCGGAGTAGAAGCGGCGGTTGTGCAGGGTCACATAGCCACGGTCCTGGATGGTCGAGATGATGGCGGCATAGGTCGACGGGCGGCCGATGCCGCGCTTTTCCATTTCCTTGACCAGGCTGGCCTCGGTGAAGCGTGCCGGCGGCTTGGTGAAGTGCTGGCTCGGGTCGATCTGGATCAGCTTGAGCGCCTCACCCTGGACCATTTCCGGCAGCACATCGTCTTCGCCAGGCTTGCTCTGTTGCGGCAACACGCGGGTGTAACCGTCGAACTTGAGGATACGGCCCTTGGCACGCAGCTCGAAGTCGCCAGCGGCCACCGTGACGCTGGTGGACAGGTACTGCGCCGGCGGCATCTGGCAGGCCAGGAACTGGCGCCAGATCAGCTCGTACAGGCGCTCTGCATCGCGCTCCATGCCACTGAGCTTGGTCGGATGGGTGTTGACGTCGGAAGGACGAATCGCTTCGTGCGCCTCCTGGGCGCCTTCCTTGCTGCCATACACCAGCGGGTTTTCCGGCAGGTACTCTTTGCCGAACTCACGCTCGATGTAGCTGCGCGCCATGTCCAGGGCGTCTGCCGAGAGGTTGGTCGAGTCGGTACGCATGTAGGTGATGTAGCCCGCTTCGTACAGACGCTGGGCCATCATCATGGTTTTCTTCACCCCGAAGCCCAGGCGATTGCTCGCCGCCTGTTGCAAGGTGGAGGTAATGAATGGCGCCGATGGCTTGCTGCTGGTCGGGCGGTCTTCACGCTTGACCACGCTGTAGCTGGAAGCCTTCAGCTTCTCCAGCGCGGCCATGGCCTGTGCTTCGTTGAGCGGCTTAAAGGCCTCGCCCTTCTCGCGCGCCACTTCGAAACGCACCTTGGCGTTCTTGGCGGTGCCCAGGTCGGCGTGGATCTCCCAGTACTCTTCGGGGATGAAGGCACGGATCTCGCGCTCGCGCTCGACCACCAGCTTCACCGCGACCGACTGTACCCGGCCTGCGGACAGGCCACGGGCGATCTTGGCCCACAACAGCGGCGAAACCATGTAGCCCACCACGCGATCGAGGAAGCGCCGCGCCTGCTGGGCATTGACGCGGTCGATATCCAGCTCGCCCGGTTGCGAGAAGGCCTCTTGAATGGCCTTCTTGGTAATTTCGTTGAACACCACGCGCTTGTAGCGGGTGTCGTCACCCCCGATGGCTTCGCGCAGGTGCCATGCGATGGCCTCCCCTTCGCGGTCCAAGTCGGTTGCGAGATAGATGGTGTCAGCATCCTTGGCCAGGCGGCGCAGCTCTTCGATCACCTTTTCCTTGCCAGGCAGGATCTCGTACTTGGCCTTCCAGCCGTGGTCCGGGTCGACACCCATGCGTGCCACCAGTTGGCGGCGTGCCTTTTCTTTCGGCGAAAGGGCCGGCGCCTCACCCGCTGCCTTACCACGCTTGGCGGCCGGCTCTTTGCTCGCGCTGGCCGAACCGCTGGTGGGGAGGTCTCGGATATGGCCGATACTCGACTTCACCACGTACTGGTTGCCCAGGTACTTGTTGATGGTCTTGGCCTTGGCCGGGGATTCCACAATGACCAGCGATTTGCCCATGGATCGGAGTATTCCTGAATCTGAAGATAAAAAACGCGTCAGGTGCCAGACGCGGCACCGCTATATATAGTGGCAAAAGAGTGAGGTCAAGCGCGGTCGATCACTCGTGCGACTTGCCAAGCAACCCTGGCAGCCCTTCTTCGGCCTTGACCAAAGCAAAGCGTGGCACCTGCTCGCCGTCAACCTCGACGGACTCCAGGAACATCGAAAGGGGTCGTACCCAGAACCCATATTCACCATACAGGCATTGGTAGAAGACCATCCACTCTTCGGTCTCGGAGTGCTGTGCAACACTGAAGACACGGTACTCAGGCCCCTTGTAGTGCCGGTATACGCCTGGCTGTATCTGCATGTCGCTCACCCTCTTGAATAAAACTTGTAAAAAACAAAAACCGGGGCACAAGGCCCCGGCTGCTGTCCCGCAACGCGATCAGACGCGCTCGAACACAGTGGTGATGCCCTGGCCGAGGCCCACGCACATGGTCGCCACCCCCAGAGTACCGCCATTTTGCTTCATGACGTTGAGCAGGGTGCCGGAAATCCGTGCCCCAGAGCAACCGAACGGGTGGCCCAACGCAATGGCGCCGCCGTGCAGGTTAACCTTCTCATCCATCTTGTCGAGCACTTTCAAATCTTTGAGCACTGGCAAGGCCTGTGCAGCGAAGGCTTCGTTAAGCTCGAAGAAGTCGATATCGGTAATGGCCAAGCCGGCACGCTTGAGGGCTTTCTGGGTCGCCGGCACCGGTCCGTAGCCCATGATCGCCGGGTCGACACCGGCCACGGCCATGGAGCGAATCACCGCCAATGGCTGGATGCCCAGGTCCATGGCGCGCTGGCCAGACATGACGATCATGCACGAAGCACCGTCGGTGATCTGCGACGAAGTACCCGCGGTGACGGTGCCACCTTTGGGGTTGAACGCAGGTTTCAGCGACGCCAGCCCTTCAAGGGTGGTTTCCGGGCGAATGGTCTCGTCAAAATCGAAGACCTTCAGGAAGCCGTTCTCGTCATAGCCCTGCATCGGGATGATCTCGTCCTTGAACTTGCCCTCGACCGTCGCCTTGTGCGCAAGCTGGTGCGAACGCACGCCGAACAAATCCTGCTGTTCGCGGGTGATGCCGTGCATTTTGCCGAGCATCTCTGCAGTCAGGCCCATCATCCCGGATGCCTTGGCAGCATGCAAGGACAGGTGTGGGTTAGGGTCGACGCCGTGCATCATGCTGACGTGGCCCATGTGCTCGACACCACCGACCACGAACACATCGCCGTTGCCGGTCATGATCGCCTGGGCGGCGGTGTGCAGCGCACTCATTGACGAGCCGCACAGACGGCTGACGGTCTGCGCCGCCGAGGTGTGCGGGATCGGCGTCATCAGCGATGCCATACGGGCAACGTTCCAGCCCTGCTCCAGGGTCTGGTTGACGCAGCCCCAGATCACGTCTTCGACTTCTTTGGGGTCAACCTTGCCGTTGCGCTCCAGCAGCTGGGTAATCAGGTGCGCGGACATGTCTTCGGCGCGGGTGTTGCGGTGCATGCCACCCTTGGAGCGGCCCATTGGCGTGCGACCGAAGTCGACAATCACCACGTCTCTTGGATTAAGGCTCATATCAAATCTCTCGCTCTACGCTCAGTTGAAGAAGCGCTGGCCGTTCTTGGCCATTTCGCGCAGCTTCGCGGTCGGGTGGTACAGCGGCCCCAGGTCGGCATACTGATCGGCCAGGGCGACGAATTCGGCAACACCGATCGCGTCGATGTAGCGCAGCGCACCCCCGCGGAAGGGAGGGAAACCAATGCCGTAGACCAGGCCCATATCGGCTTCGGCGGCGGTTTCGACGATGCCGTCTTCCAGGCAGCGCACGGTCTCCAGGCACAGTGGGACCATCATCCAGTTGATGATGTCTTCGTCAGTGACTTCACGCTGCTCGAACACGATCGGCTTGAGCACATCGAGTACGGCGGCATCGAACACTTTCTTCGGCTTGCCGCGCTTGTCGGTCTCGTAGGCATAGAAGCCCTTGCCGTTCTTCTGGCCCAGGCGGTTGGCCTCGTACAGGGCGTCTACCGCCGAGCGGCGCTCGTCTTTCATGCGGTCAGGGAAGCCTTCGGCCATGACGTCACGACCATGGTGACCGGTGTCGATGCCGACTACGTCCATCAGGTACGCAGGGCCCATGGGCCAGCCGAATTTCTCCATGACCTTGTCGATACGCACGAAGTCGACGCCAGCGCTGACCAGCTTGGCGAAGCCGCCGAAGTACGGGAACAGCACGCGGTTGACCAAAAAGCCCGGGCAGTCGTTGACCACGATCGGGTTCTTGCCCATCTTCTTGGCGTAGGCCACGGTGGTGGCAACTGCCACATCACTGGACTTCTCGCCACGAATGACTTCGACCAGCGGCATCATGTGCACCGGGTTGAAGAAGTGCATGCCGACGAAGTTCTCGGGGCGCTTGAGCGCCTTGGCCAGCAGGTTGATGGAGATGGTCGAAGTGTTGGACGCAAGGATCGCATCCTCTTTCACCTGGCCTTCGACTTCTGCCAGTACGGCTTGCTTGACCTTCGGGTTCTCGACCACGGCCTCGACGACGATATCGACGTTGGCGAAATCACCGTAGGACAGGGTCGGACGGATGGCGTTGAGCGCTTCAGCCATCTTCGCCGGGGTCAGGCGGCCCTTCTCGACGCGATTGCCGAGCAGCTTGGAAGCCTCGTTCAGGCCCAGCTGGATGGCGTCCTCGCGGATATCCTTCATCAGGATCGGCGTGCCCTTGACCGCCGACTGGTAGGCGATGCCGCCACCCATGATGCCGGCGCCGAGCACGGCAGCCTGCTTCACGTCGTGGGCGATTTCGTCATGGGCCTTGGCCTTGCGCTTGAGCTCCTGATCGTTCAGGAACAGGCCGATCAGGCTCTCGGCAACCGAGGTCTTGGCCAGCTTGGCAAAGCCTGCCGCCTCAATTTCCAGGGCCTTGTCACGGCCGAAGTTGGCGGCTTTCTGAATGGTCTTGATGGCTTCGACCGGGGCCGGGTAGTTCGGGCCAGCCTGGCCGGCGACGAAGCCTTTGGCTGTCTCGAACGCCATCATCTGCTCGATGGCGTTGAGCTTGAGCTTTTCCAGTTTCGGCTGGCGCTTGGCCTTGTAATCCAGCTCGCCGCTGATGGCGCGCTTGATCAGGTCCAGGGCACCGGCCTTGAGCAGGTCAGGGGCGACCACGGCGTCCACGGCACCTACCTTCAGGGCCTCTTCGGCACGGTTTTCCTTGCCGGCGGCAATCCACTCGACCGCGTTGTCCGAACCGATCAGACGCGGCAGGCGCACGGTGCCGCCGAAGCCTGGGTAGATACCCAGTTTGACTTCAGGCAGGCCAATCTTGGCGCTGCTGGACATGACCCGATAGTCGGCCGCCAGGCACATTTCCAGGCCACCGCCCAGGGCGATGCCATTGATGGCGGCAACGGTCGGCACGTCGAGGTCTTCGAAGGCACTGAAGATGCGGTTGGCTTCCAGGTTGCCGGCTACCAGCTCGGCCTCGGGCAGCTTGAAGTTGTCGACGAATTCGGTGATGTCGGCGCCGACAATGAACACGTCCTTGCCACTGCTGACGATCACTCCCTTGACCGAAGCGTCGGCCTTGATGGCATCGACCGCTTCGCGAAGCTCGTTCAGGGTCAGGCGGTTGAATTTGTTGACGGACTCACCCTTGAGGTCGAACTTGAGTTCGACGATGCCACTTTCAAGAGCCTTAACCGTGATGGCTTTACCTTCGTAAATCATCAACTGATCTCCACGATATGGAAGCTAACTGTACACGCCGGTCGCTGCTGCATAGGCAGGCCATGCCGCCCTGCCCCAGGCACACCCGTCAGCGCGCTAGTCGGGACTATGAACGAGCCGTGTGACATACAAACGCTCAATTCATACGCCCGTTTGATTTGGGTGTGCACACATTCTCCGAAAAGATCAGCGTTGTCAAATGCTCACGCACAGGTCGAAAACACGACTTTCCGGTCATTTTGTAGTGTCTGGGTACAAAGCATGACGTCAGTGATCACTGGTCATTCATGTCAGCGATTGGCCATGAGACGAGGGCGTCGTCCTGCACGGGAAACTTTTTCGAGCACATCGTCGGCGGCCGACTACACTGCCAATGGCTTCAAGCATTCCCGGCCTGCCTGGCCTTTTTCTGCGCAGCAGAACGCAAAGCGGCGACTTGGCACCCCACCCCTTCAGGGGCTCTGCCAAGCCGCCGCTTTGTCGTTAAACGATGTGTCAGGCGAGGGTGTCGAGGACGTGCGCAATATCCTGCAATACAGATTTATCGCCCCGCTCGGTCCAGTACAAGGCAATCATGCGGGGGTCGGCTTCAACCTTGTAAACGCTTGCCGGCAAGCGCGCAAAGGCCTCGGCAAGACGCGGCTCTTCACACGGCTCACGCCACTGGTTCAACCACACGCCTGGCGTGATCTGCCAGTAGCAGAAGCTGTCCTCGCGCCCTCGGCTGCGCCCCCGATGGTACTGCGGGCAAGGGCTTGGCGGCTCCCTTTCAAGCCAATGCGGCCACTGCTGGGGCGCCAGCTGCATGGCCAGGCCCATGCGCCGCGCTTCCAGGCGCAGGCTCATCTGCTCACTCTGCTTGCGCGAGGTGCGCAACCAGGAAAGCGGGCTGAGAATCAGCGCAAGGATTGACACCACCAGCAATACCGTCATATCAGTAGACCCCATAAAGCGTTGCAAATGAGCTGGTTAGCCATTTTTCACGGAAGACCCGCCCGAAAGCGACCATACTTCTTCTATCGCGATTGTCAGGAGTACCACTCATGTCCTACGAACATATTCTGGTCGCCGTCGACCTGACCGAGGAATGCGACCCGGTGATCAAGCGCGCCATGACATTGGCAGCGCCCTCCAACGCCAAGGTCTCGCTGGTGCACATCGTCGAACCGATGGCCATGGCGTTTGGTGGTGACGTGCCCATGGACCTGTCGCAACTGCAACAGCAGCAGTTCGACCAGGCCAAGGAGCGCATGGACCGCCTGTTCAACAAATACCCGGACATCAAACGTGGTGATTCTCACCTGACCTACGGCCAGCCACGCCAGGAAATCCACCAACTGGCCAAGGACCAGAAGTGCGACCTGATCGTGGTCGGCAGCCATGGCCGACATGGCCTGGCGTTGCTGCTGGGTTCCACCGCCAACGATGTGCTGCATGGCGCGCCATGCGATGTGCTGGCGGTGCGGCTACTGAAGAAAGAATGATTTAACCCTTACCGGCCTCTTCGCAGGGCAAGCCCGCTCCCACACGATTACCACTGCTCTTGCGAACTGTGGCGATCCTGTGGGAGCGGGCTTGCCCCGCGAAGAGGCTGGCTCAGGTCAACCGCTGATCAGCCTTCGAGCTCAGCCCAGCGCTCTACCAGCACATCCAGCTCGCCCTGCAGCTTCTCGATCTGCGCCAGCACCGCCGACGTCTCGCCGATCGGCCGCTGATAGAAGCCCGCCGCATTCACTTCTTCCTGCGCCTCGGCCATACGCTGTTCGACCGCGTCGATCTGCCCAGGCAACATCTCCAGCTCACGCTGCAGCTTGTAGCTGAGTTTCTTCTTCGAGGCATCGGCTACGGCTGCCACCGGCGCCGCTTCAGCCTGCACGTCCTGCTTCTCGACCACCGCACTGTTGAGCTCGGACTTGCCGCCCTTGCTTTCGGTCACGCCCAGCAGCTTGGGCGAGCCGCCCTGACGGATCCAGTCCTCATAGCCACCGACATACTCGCGCACCTTGCCCTCGCCTTCGAACACCAGGGTGCTGGTGACGACGTTGTCGAGGAAGGCCCGGTCGTGGCTGACCATCAGCACGGTACCCTTGTAGTTGGACAGCACCTCTTCCAGCAATTCGAGGGTTTCCACGTCCAAGTCGTTGGTCGGTTCGTCCAGCACCAGCAGGTTGGCCGGCTTGCTGAACAGCTTGGCCAGCAGCAAACGCGCACGCTCACCACCCGACAGCGCCTTGACCGGCGTGCGGGCACGCTGAGGGCTGAACAGGAAGTCGCCCAGGTAGCTCAGCACATGGCGGTTCTGGCCATCGATCTCGATGAAGTCACGGCCTTCAGCCAGGTTGTCGATGACGGTCTTTTCCAGATCGAGCTGATGACGCATCTGGTCGAAGTAAGCCACTTCCAGCTTGGTGCCACGCTCGACCTTGCCCGAGATGGGCTCCAGGTCGCCGAGCATCATCTTCAGCAACGTGGTCTTGCCGGTACCGTTGGCACCCAGCAGGCCGATACGGTCCTGGCGCTGCAGAACCATGGAGAAGTCCTTGACCAGCATCGGGCCGTCGGCATGGGCGAAGCTGATGTTCTCCAGCACCATGACCTGCTTGCCGGACTTGTCCGCCGACTCGATCTGGATGTTCGCCTTGCCCTGACGCTCACGGCGCTCGCCGCGTTCGACGCGCAAGGCCTTGAGGGCTCGCACACGCCCTTCGTTACGGGTACGCCGGGCCTTGATGCCCTGACGGATCCACACTTCTTCCTGGGCCAGGCGCTTGTCGAACAGCGCGTTAGCGGTTTCTTCGGCGGCCAGCGCGGCTTCCTTGTGCACCAGGAAGCTGGCGTAGTCGCCGTTCCAGTCGATCAGCCCACCACGGTCCAGTTCGAGGATGCGGGTGGCCAGGTTTTGCAGGAAGGAGCGGTCGTGGGTGATGAACAGCACCGCGCCATTGAAGCCGCGCAGGGCCTCTTCAAGCCAGGCGATCGCACCGATGTCCAGGTGGTTGGTCGGCTCGTCGAGCAGCAGCAGATCGGGCTCCGACACCAACGCCTGGGCCAGCAGCACGCGACGGCGCCAACCACCGGACAGCTCGGCCAGGGTCTTGTCGGCAGGCAGTTGCAGGCGGCTCAGGGTGCTTTCCACCACCTGCTGCAGGCGCCAGCCGTCGCGGGCTTCGAGCTCGTGCTGAACGTGCATGAGTTTTTCCAGGTCTTCGTCGCCCTGGATGTTCTGGCTCAGGTGGTGGAACTCGGCCAGCAACGCGCCAACGCCATCAAGGCCCTCGGCCACCACATCGAACACGCTGCGCTCGTCGGCCAGCGGCAACTCCTGTGGCAGCTCGCCGATCTTCAGGCCGGGTGCGCGCCAGATCTCGCCGTCGTCGCCTTTCTGCTCGCCCTTGACCAGGCGCAGCATGCTCGACTTGCCGGTGCCGTTGCGGCCGATGATGCACACCCGCTCGCCACGAGCGATCTGCCAGGACACTTTGTCCAGCAGCGGCATGGCGCCGAATGCGAGGGACACATCGCTGAATTTGAGCAGGGTCATGTTGGTCTCCATAAATCGGGCGCGCATTCTACCTGACTTGGGCCCCCACGGCATTAAGTTGACCACCCTACGTGGGCTTTACGACATCTGGTCGAACTTAATGTCTTGATACAAGCACTGCGCTTTCATCTGCCGTCGGCAAACGGCTAAGCTAAGGCCATAGCTTCCAACAGTGCTGGCTTCGCCGTCACTTCCCCATGGTTCAACTGCCCGGACGTATCATGCGCAGCCGCCTGTTACAGATTGCATCCTGCCTGCTGCTTACCGCCGCCACCGCCAGCGCGGCGCAGGCCCTCGACCTCACACAACAGCGCCAGTACTACGACGAGGCCAAGCGCGCCCTGGCCAAGGGCGACAAAGGCCCTTACCTGCGCTATGCCCAGCAGCTGCGCGACTACCCACTGACGCCCTACCTCACCTACGACGAGCTCACCGCACGCCTGAAAAGCGCCAGCAACGAGGAAATCGAAGGGTTCCTGGCCAAACACGGCGACCTGCCCCAAGCCAACTGGATGAAACTGCGCTGGTTGCGCTGGCTGGCCGAGCGCGGCGAATGGAACACCTTCGTCAAGTACTACGACCCTAAGCTCAACTTCACCGAGTTGGACTGCCTCAACGGCCAGTACCAGCTCAGCCACGGCCTGCGCGCCGAAGGCTATGCCACGGCCGATAAACTGTGGAGCGTCGGCAAGTCGCAACCTGCAGCCTGCGACACGCTGTTCGGCATGTGGGCCGCCGAGGGTCAACTGACCGAGGCCAAGCGCTGGGACCGCACCAAGCTGGCGGCGCAGGCGCGCAACTACGGTTTGGCCAACAACCTGGTCAAGACGCTGAACACCCTCGGCCCGCAGGGCCGCCTGCTGATCGACGTGGCGCAGAAGCCCGAGCTGCTCAACCAGCCATCGCGCTTCACCCCGGTCAACGAAGCCATGTCCGACGTGGTCAGCCTTGGCCTGCGCCGTCTGGCCCGGCAGGACCCGGAGCGGGCCATGGCGCTGCTCGATGACTACGCCCGCCGCATGCACTTCTCCCGCGATGAAAAGGTCGCCATCGCCCGCGAGATCGGCCTGACCCTGGCGCGCCGCTACGACCCGCGCGCGCTCGACCTGATGACCCGCTACGATCCCGAGCTGCGTGACAACACCGTCAGCGAATGGCGCATGCGCCTGTTGCTGCGCCTGGGCCGCTGGGAAGATGCCTACGAGCTGACCAAGCGTCTGCCCCAGGACCTGGCCAGCAGCAACCGCTGGAAGTACTGGCAGGCGCGCAGCCTTGAGCTGGCCCAGCCGAACAACCCGCAAATTCCGCTGCTCTACAACACCGTGGCACGCGAGCGCGATTTCTATGGCTTCCTTGCAGCCGACCGGGCACAGACCCCTTACCAGTTGAACAACAAGCCCCTGGTAATGAGCCAGCAGTTGGTCAACAAGGTACGCAATACCCCTGGTATCCGCCGCGCCCTGGAGTTCCATGCCCGCGGGCAGATCGTCGAAGGGCGCCGCGAGTGGTACCACGTCAGCCGCCATTTCACCCGCGACGAGATGGTCGCCCAGGCACGCCTGGCCTACGAACTGCGCTGGTACTTCCCGGCCATCCGGACCATCAGCCAGGCCCAGTACTGGGATGACCTGGACATCCGCTTCCCGATGGCCCACCGCGACACCCTGGTGCGCGAGGCCAAGGTGCGTGGCCTGCATTCAAGCTGGGTGTTCGCCATTACCCGCCAGGAAAGTGCCTTCATGGAAGATGCGCGGTCCAGCGTGGGTGCCAGCGGCTTGATGCAGCTGATGCCGGCCACCGCCAAGGAAACGGCGCGCAAGTTCAGTATTCCGCTGGCATCGCCTGCGCAGGTGTTCAACCCGGACAAGAACATCCAGTTGGGTGCAGCGTATCTGAGCCAGGTGCACAGCCAGTTCAATGGCAACCGGGTGCTCGCTTCGGCGGCCTACAACGCAGGCCCTGGGCGGGTACGTCAGTGGCTCAAAGGCGCCAAGCACCTGAGCTTCGATGTGTGGGTTGAGTCGATCCCGTTCGACGAGACACGCCAGTACGTGCAGAACGTGCTGTCGTATTCGGTGATCTACGGGCAGAAGCTCAACTCGCCGCAGCCACTGGTGGATTGGCACGAGCGGTACTTTGACGATATGTGAACCGCCCTTAATTCAAGAACACATGACGTATTTGATTCAGCAGTCCACCGTGTGGGAGGGGCTTGCCCCGGGCAAGCCCGCTCCCACAGGATTGCTATCTCGCTGTGATGTTGTTCTCTGCGCCCCTACAACACCTCGACCTGCATCCCCACCTCAAGCACGCCACTGCCATCCACCGCCAGGTTCTGCCCGAACAACACATCCCCCTCCTTCTCGCGGAAGGTCTTGAGCGTGGTCATGGGCTCGCGGTCCGGGCTGCGTTCGCCGGTCAGTGGGTCAATCGTGGTGAAAATGCACCGCACGCTGGGCTTGAGCACGCGAAACTCCAAGGTACCGATACGAATCCGCTTCCAGCCGTCCTCGGCGAACGGCGCTGCGCCCTGCACCACCAGGTTGGGCCTGAACCGCAGCATCTCCATGGGCCGACCAACGCGCCGATTAAGCTCGTCCAGCGAACCCTGGCCGATCAACAGCAGCGGAAAACCATCCGGAAAAGCCGCACGGTCACTGTTGAAGCCATAACCATTGGGCAAATAACGCGCCCGCTGTTCCGGGCAATACACCAGCCGCACATCCTTGCCGAGCAGCGCCGACAGCCAGGCCGCCGCCACGTCGCCGGCATCGGGCACCCGCAGGGTATCGCGCCAGATCGTCACGCCTCGCAAGTCATCGTCGGCAAGAGGTACAGGCACCTGCAGTGGCAACTGCCCAGGCGCCTCCAGCAGCAACTGCCCGGCATCGTCGTAGCTCGCCCTGAGCTGGCCGAGCTGTGGCCAGGCACGTTGGGTGAGGAAGCGGCCATTCTCCGCTTCCACCACCATCCAGCGGCGGTCACCCAGCAACCCCAGCTGGCCGACCGGCGAAACCTGCAGACTTTGCGCCTGCCCCGACTTCACCGGGTACCGATACAACTCACTCAGAAACATCCCTGCCGCCTCGCGTCATTCGAAACGCCAAGCTTATACCCGGCAAGGTCAGGTATCACCCACTCGTGGTATCGAGCAGCAGGCGCTGCTTGACCACCTCGACCAGACGGTCTGGCTGGAACTTGGACAGGAAATTGTCGCAGCCAACCTTCTTGACCATCGACTCGTTGAAGCTGCCCGACAACGAGGTGTGCAGCACCACGTAAAGCTGACGCAGGCGGGCATCACTGCGGATTTCGGTGGTCAACCGATAGCCGTCCATCTCTGGCATTTCGGCGTCGGTGAACACCATCAGCAGCTTCTCGCACACATCCTCACCGGCATCGGCCCAGCTCTTGAGCAGGCGCAACGCTTTCAGGCCATCACTGGCCACGTGCAGTTTCATGCCCAATTGCGACAGGGTGTCCCGCAACTGCGCCAAGGCTACGCTGGAGTCGTCCACCAGCAGTACTTCACGCCCTCTGGCACGGGCCAGCACCGGGTCGGCGAGCCTTTCACCGGAGACCTTGGCGTTGTAGGGCACGATCTCGGCCAGGACCTTCTCCACATCAATCACTTCGACCAGCTTCTCATCGACCTTGGTGATGGCGGTGAGGTAATGCTGGCGCCCGGCACTGGTAGGCGGAGGCATGATCGCTTCCCAGTTCATGTTGACGATGCGGTCGACGCCACCCACCAGGAAGGCCTGCACCGAACGGTTGTACTCGGTCACGATGATGGTGCTGTCCGGCCCTGGTTGCAGTGGACGCATGCCGATCGCCTGGGACAGGTCGATCACCGGCAAGGTCTGCCCACGCAGGTTGACCACCCCGCAGACAAACGCATGGCGCTGCGGCATCAGCGTCAGCTTGGGCAGCTGCAGCACTTCCTGCACCTTGAACACGTTGATCGCGAACAGCTGCCGACCTGCCAGGCGAAACATCAGAATTTCCAGGCGGTTCTCACCCACCAATTGCGTGCGTTGGTCTACCGTGTCGAGAATGCCAGCCATTGGAAGCCCCCAGGCTTGAGTCGAAAAGTTGAATTCTTCACCCTGTATCGGCGGATTCACGCGCACCTTGACCCTTGCTGGAAAATGCCGCCACGGCAATTGATATCACTTTACCATCATGCTTTACTGCGGACGCATCCTCGGGGCTGCTGCCGGTTTGCACCTTGTTGCACCCTAGTCACCCATCAGGGAAACCCTTAGAGGCAATCGGGTGCAACCTGATGTTCGCGATATCCATTAGCCATTAATGTGACACCATTCTCATTGCATGAATGGAGTTCAGGCTTTTGTTCGCTATCGTATCGCCGTGTCCACCCCTTGCTCCCGCCCTACGCGCCGGAGCGTACTGATGGACAGTGCCTTATCGTTCGAAGGTGCCGTGCAGGCGTTTCTGCTGGATGCGCAAGCCTTGCTGACCCAGTCCCAGGAATGCCTGCAGCACCTGGAGCTGATCGACAACGACGCAGACGCCTGCAATTGCCTGAACACCTCCCTCGACACCCTGGCCCGACGCGCCAGCCGCCTGGACTTGCTTGAGCTTGCCCACTACGTCACCGTTTTGCAGCAGCTGCTCGCACCCGCCTGCCAGCAGCAACGCCTGCTGCGTGAAGCCCTGCCAGCGACGGACGCCTGCCTGACCCTGCTGGCCTGGCAGCTGGAGCTGACAGACCCCCGCACCGGTCAACTGAACCTGGATACCTGCGAGCAGGTGTCGCTGCTCACCGAACTGGCCAGCGCCTTGGAACAACCCTTACCGCAAACCTGTGCATCGTGCGAAGAGCGTGGCAGCCACTGCACTCACCCACACTTGCCCGCTGCCTCCAATACGCGCCCCCGTGTTTCGCACTAACACACCCAAAGAGCAACTAAGGGCCTTGTTCACGCCCACCCGGGTCGAACTTGGAAGTTTCTGCAAATGTTGCCAGCGATACAGACAGCAGTAACCCGCTAGTTACTCTGGAAGTGAATGCCAGCCGAATAATGGATGGCATTTTGCTATTTAGCGCAATTGAACGGACGTGCCGAAATACCCCGTAAACCATGAGGTTTCAAAGCGTTGCCCAGCAGCGACCAATGCCGCGCGAAGTGTTACCATGCCCGCCGGCGAATACCTGCAGTCGGTAAAAAGGCTGATTGAGGACGTGCCCGGCAAAACATCGAAAGTACTGCGCCAAAGCCTCTGGTAAGACTTGTGCAAGGCCTCCATCAGCAATACTTCAGTGGCTTCTCTATCTATGTTCCCACGCTTGAAGACTTCTCTGCGCTGCTGCTCCCGCACTGCCCTGCTGCGCTGGACGACGATAGTGTTGTGCGTGGCCTCCGTGGTCGCCAACCTGCTGCTGTACATGGCCGGCCAACCAATGCCGGCCAGCCTGTTGCTGCTGCAATCGGCGGCGATGCTCGGCGTAGGCCTGCATGTGAGCCTGGGGGCCGGGTCAATCCGCCTGCACCCGGCAGAACTGGCCAAGCGCATGCTCAAGGTTCAGGAAAGCGAGCGCCAGCACCTCGGCCGCGAGCTGCATGACGACATCGGGCAACTGCTCACGGCCGCCAAGCTTCAACTGCAATGGCTGCAACGGCGAGTGCCCAACGAACTTCACAGCCACTGCGACACCCTGCGCGCCACGCTAGACGACGCGCTGAGCAATGTGCGCGATGTTTCTGCCCTGCTCAACCCGCGGCAACTGGCCAGCCTTGGGCTTGAAGCCAGCCTGCGCGCGCACCTGCTGCGCACGCTGGAAAACACCGACGTGCACTGGAGCCTGGCCTGCAATCAGCGGCTCTGGGGCATTGACGAAGCCGTAGCGATGGCCGTGTTTCGCATCACCCAGGAGGCCGTGACCAACATGCTGCGCCATGCCCAGGCGCGCAACCTGTCGGTACGCCTGCAGCGCAGCCCCGCCGGGCTTGCCTTGACGATCCAGGACGATGGCCGCGGTTTTCTCCCCGCAAGAGACCCGGCCGAGTCGGGCCAACGCGGCCTGGCCGGCATGCAGGAACGGGTAACCGCCTTGCAAGGCCGCCTGGACATCACCAGCCAGCTTGGCCTCGGCACGCAGATCGAAGCCCTGTTCCCGTGGCCGCCGCGCACCCAGGAACGCGCCAGGACCTTTACAGCCCATGACTTGTAGACTGCTGCTGGTGGACGACCACTCACTGATCCGTGCCGGGGTGCGGGCGCTGGTCTGCGACATCCCTGGCTACTGCGTGGTCGGGGAGGCCGACGACGGTTGCCTGCTGCTCGAGCACGTCCGTAACCTGGCGCCTGACATCGTCCTGCTGGACATTTCCATGCGTTCAACCAGCGGCCTCGATGCCTTGACCCAATTGCGCGCCAGCGGCAGCACCTGCAAGGTGCTGATCCTGTCGATGCACACCGACCCAGACCTGATCATGCGGGCGCTGGAAAGCGGCGCCCACGGTTACCTGCTCAAGGACACCAGCGCCACCGAACTGGAACAGGCCCTGTGCGCCTTGCGCAACGGCGAGCGCTATCTCAGCCCGGCCATCGCCCACACGGTCATCAACCAGGCATTGCTCAATACGCAGCATCGCACGCAAGCGAGCGGCGAGCGTCATAACCTGACCGCACGCCAACTGGAAATCCTGCGCCTGATCGTGCGGGGCAAATCGACCCGGGAGATCGCCTGCGGCCTGGGGCTTTCGATCAAGACCGTGGAAACCCACCGCTCGCAGATCATGAAACGCCTGCAGATTCACGATGTGGCAGGCCTGGTGCTGTACGCAGTGCGCGAAAAGATCATCAGCCTGGACGACTGAGCAACGGAGACCCGCTCGGCAAGTGCAGGCGCAGGGCTGCGGGCCTGGCCTCGAAGCGCAGGCTGTCGGCCTGCAGTGGCTCGCCATCGAGGTTGATGTCCAGGCCCTGCGAACTCTTGATTTCAACCCAGGGCAGCCTGGCCCGGACGAACAGCCCGTCACCGGCCAACAGATCACGCAATGCCCCCACCACCTCCTGCGGCGCCGGCAGTATGGCGATGTCGAGCAGGCCATCGTCCGCCAGCGCATCCGGGCACAGTAGCTGGCCCCCGCCGGCCTGCCGGCCATTGCCGATACCCAAGGCCAGCAAATCACCTTGCCAGTGAAAACCCGGCCCTTGCAGCTCTACGGATGCTGCCTGCAACTCACTGAAACGCGACAGCCCGGTGAACAGATAGGCGGCAGCCCCCAGCACCTTTTTCAGGTCCTCGGAGGTGTTGGCCGTAACCTGGCTGCCGAAGCCGCCGGTGGCCATGTTGAGGAACAGCTGATCACCAACATGGCCCAGGTCGATAGGCTGCGGCGGCGTGTTCAGCAGTGCCAATGCCGCGTCTGGCTCCAATGGCACGCCCGCGGCCTTGGCGAAATCGTTGGCGGTGCCCAGGGGCATCAGCGCGAGGCTGGCCTTGGCCGCCGCCAGGCCCATGGCTTCGGCGACATCGCGCAATGTGCCATCGCCGCCGCCCGCGACAATATGGGTGTAGCCGGCCGCCAGCGCCTCGCTGACCAGGCGTTGGGCGTCCCCGGCCTCCCAGGTTACCCGCACATCCAGCACCCAGCCGGTCTCGCGCAGCGCCAGCACGGCAGTGCGCAGCGCTTCGTTCATCGCCTGCTTGCCGTGCAGGATCAACATTGCCTTGCGCCCTTGCATCGCGCCTCTCCTTGAAAAATGGCTAACCCAGATCTCGACCGCCAACACGCGCCAATCGTTGCATGACCATCGCAATAATGGTGGGATTCCTCCCATTTACCACACAGTCGCCAATGCCCGGCTATGCTCAGCAGATGCACCGTTGACAAGTATTTGACCCAGGCGCTGAAATTTAGCCTGCGAGTCAGCATATTGACTCGAATTACCGATAGCCATGGACGCGCCCCGGCAGCAGTGATCGGCTGACTGCCGATGGGCGCGTCTTTTCATCCGCAATCTGTAGCGAGGATTCCGGGACATGCGCATTCTCTGGACACTGCCCTACCTACCCTGGCCGACCACCAGCGGCAGCAAGACCCGGCAATATCACCTGATGCGCGCACTCGCCCAACGAGGCCACCGGATTACCCTGCTGGTGCAATCGAAGATCCCCTTGAGCGATACTGCCCGCGAAGCCCTCGAACCCCTGGTCGAACGCCTGATCGTACTGCCCAGGCGCGCGCTGCACAGCCCGCTCAACCTGCTGGCCTCACCGATCATCGACTACCCCATGCGAGCCATCATCAATGGCTTGGCGCCCTGTCTGAGACACCGCTTCGAGCAATTGCTGGACGAGCCCTGGGACGTCATCCAGATCGAGCACAGTTACAGCTTCCAACCTTTCGAGAAGGCTCTGCAGGCGCGCGGCCTGCCCTTCATGCTCAGCGAGCACACCCTCGAATCGGTCATGGGCGGCGCCTGCCATGACCGCCTACCCCTTTGGCTGCGTCCGCTCAACGCGTTCGATCGCTGGCGCTACCGGCGCTGGGAACACCGGGTACTGCGCCAACCCACTGAACTGGTAGCGGTCAGCAGCCACGACGCCGAGCTCATCGCCCAGGTCAGCGGGCGCCCGGTGAACGTGGTAGTCAGTGGCGTGGATTGCGACTTCTATCAGCAGGTGCAACCCTCGCTGCACAGCCAGCGCCTGCTGTTTGTCGGCAATTTCGAGTACGGCTCAAACCTTGAGGCCATCGAATGGGCGCTGGAAGAGATCATGCCGCAGGTGTGGATGAGTAACCCTGCGGTGCGCCTGGCCATTGCCGGCCACGCCCTGCCCGCCAGCTGGAAGCTGCACTGGAACGACCCACGCATCGAGTGGATCGGCTACCGCCCTGACCTGCGCGAGGTGCAGCGGCGCTCGGCACTGTTCTTCGCCCCGCTGCGGTATAGCGGGGGCCCCAAGGTGAAGCTGCTTGAAGCGATGGCCGCCGGGCTGCCGGTCATCACCACCAGCAAGGGTGTTTCAGGGCTGGCCGTGAACAACGGCGAGCACTACCTGGGCAGTGACGATGGCGACCAGTTGGCGCTACTGATCACCCAACTGCTCAACCAACCCTGGCGCATGGCCCAGTTGAGCGAGGCCGGGCGGCAATTCGCCCGTCAGCGCCACGACTGGAACATCGCCGCCCAGCAACTGGAAAACGTGCACATGCGCCTCAACCAGGCACAGCCCGCCGAGGCTACTCAATTGGCGGGCGGCTGGTTCGGTCGGTCAGCCAAGTAGCTCGCTGAACGGGATGAACGGCACGCTGTCGCCCTGCTTCGGCGTGCTGCCTTCGCGCACCTCCACCAACCCTTCGGCCCAGGCTGCACTGCGCAGTACGCCCGAGCTCTGGTTCTTGTAGATGCGCACCTGGCCCTGCTCGATCCGCGCACGCAGGTACTCGCGCCGCTTACCTGCCTTGGGCCAGTCGAAGCCTGCCGGCATGTCGAAGCGCAGCGGCGTGACATCAGCCACGCCCTGGCGCCGCAACAGGTACGGCCGGGTCAGCAGACCGAACGTGACCAACGTGGAGGCTGGGTTGCCCGGCAGGCCGATCACCGGCACACCGCAAAAATGCCCGAAGGTCAGCGGCTTGCCCGGCTTGATCGCCAACTTCCACAAGGCCAGTTCGCCGGCTTCGCGCAGGGCGGCCCCGAGGTAATCGGCCTCGCCGACGGAGACGCCGCCGGTGGACAGGATCAGGTCGACATCGCCCAGCGCCGCCAAGCATTCGCGGGTGCGCGCCAGGTCATCGGGCAAAATCCCCGCATCCCGAACTTCGCACCCCAAGCGCTGCAACCAGCTGACCAGCAAGCGGCGGTTGCTGTTGTAGATCTGCCCTGGCCCCAAAGGCAGGCCAGGCTCGATCAGTTCGTCACCGGTAGACAGCACCGCCACACGCACCTTGCGCACCACGTCCAGGCGAGCCTGACCGAGGGTCGCGGCCAAACCCAGCTCGATCGGCCCCAGGCGTGTGCCGGCGCTCATCACCTGCTCGCCCTGACGCGTTTCCTGGCCTTGCGGACGAATGTTCTGATCGACCTTGAGCGGCTCACGGAAACGCACCCGGCCGTCGTCCAACACGTCGGCGTTCTCCTGCATTTCAACGCAGTCGGCGCCAGCCGGCACCGGCGCGCCGGTGAAGATGCGTGCGCACGTACCCGGCTGCAGCGGCTGCGGCGCATGGCCGGCAAAGATCCGCTGGCTGACCGGCAAGGGCTCACCGTGCCAGTCCGCCAGGCGCAGGGCATAACCGTCCATGGCGCTGTTCGGCCAGGGCGGCAGGTCGAGCGAAGCCACCAGGTCGCTGGCCAGCACGCGCCCGTCAGCTTCGGCCAGCGGTACATGCTCGGTTTCCCGGATCGGTGCGGCCTCTGCCAGCGCAAGCAACCGCTGCAGTACGTCTTCCACCGGCATCAGTGGCCGGGCCTGGTTAGCCTCAGCCACGGCTTTCACAGGCCGCTGCCTGCTTCAGGTGGGGCACGAAATTGCACGGACGATGGCGGGCATCGAGCTGCTCGGCGAGGATGCCGTCCCAGCCGGTGCGCACCGCATTGGTCGAGCCCGGCAGGCAGCAAACCAGGGTGCCATTGGCCAGGCCCGCGAGGGCCCGCGACTGTACGGTGGAGGTGCCGATGTCGGCCACGGAGATCTGGCGGAACAGCTCACCGAAACCATCCACCTGCTTGTCCAGCAGGCAGGCCACGGCCTCGGGCGTGCTGTCCCGCCCGGTGAAACCGGTGCCGCCGGTAATCAGCACGACCTGCACCTCATCGTCTGCGATCCAGGTAGCGACCTGGGCGCGAATCTTGTACAGGTCGTCCTTGAGCAAAACCCGCGCCGCCAGGTGGTGACCGGCCGCCGTCAGGCGATCGACGAACAGCTGGCCGGAGGTATCGTTGTCGAGGGTACGCGTGTCGCTGACCGTGAGCACGGCGATGTTCAGCGGTACGAAGGGGGTATCTGCCTTGGCTTTCATGGGTGTCCGTCACAAGAAGATGGGATGGCGCATTTATAACACAGCACACCCCCGCCACAGCGGCGCGCCCCTGCGCCCTTGCCCTTGGTCAATACTTAGGTTTTGCCGCTATGCTGCACTGGAAAGGAACTTGCGTGGACGCCCTGCGTCTTAAAAGTCATCTAGCACCATCGCACTGGAGAAACACGATGATTCAACGGACCCTTCCCGCTTTTCTGCTTGCCTTGGGCCTGGGCGCCCTCGCCGGCTGCGCATCGCCAACCGTCATTACCCTGAACGATGGCCGCGAGATCCAGGCAGTGGATACTCCCTCGTTTGACGAGGACTCCGGTTTCTACGAGTTCGAACAACTCGATGGCAAGCGTACGCGCCTGAACAAAGACCAGATCCGTACCGTCAAAGAGCTGTGATCTGGCTACCCTTTTTGGCAAACGCCCTTTTAACAACAAGGGCTTGCGTGCAAAAAAGGGATGCAGTAGGATTTCGTTCATCGGAGTGTAGCGCAGCCAGGTAGCGCGTCTCGTTCGGGACGAGAAGGCCGCAGGTTCGAATCCTGTCTCTCCGACCAAATCCTGCTCAAAAAGCCCGCCTTGCGCGGGCTTTTTGTTGTCCGCCTGAAAGGCTATTTACGGCTCAGCCTGCACCGGCACATACAGCAGTTGCAGACGCTCGCTGCTCCACGCCCGGGTCTGGTTGGTCAGCTCAAGGTTGTTGTTCAGCTTCTGCCCATAGCTGGGCACGATCTGCTTGAGTTTGGCCTGCCATTCAGGTGTCTTGAGGCGGTCCTTGAAGGTCTTCTCCAGCACCGTCAGCATGATCGGCGCGGCAGTCGAGGCGCCCGGGGAAGCACCCAGCAGCGCGGCGATACTGCCGTCCTGGGCGGCCACCACTTCGGTGCCGAACTGCAGCACACCACCCAGCACCGGGTCCTTCTTGATCACTTGCACGCGCTGGCCAGCCTGCAGCAGCTTCCAGTCTTCGTTCTTGGCGTTGGGGAAGTACTCGCGCAGGGCATTCATGCGGTCATCGAAGCTGAGCATCAATTGCCCCATCAGGTAGGTGCTCAGGTCGATGTTGTCGATGCCGGCGTTCACCATCGGCAGCACGTTGTGGCTGTTCAGCGAGGCGAACATATCCAGCAGCGAGCCCTGCTTGAGGTACTTGGTGGAGAAGGTGGCGAAGGGGCCGAACAGCAGCACTTGCTTGCCGTCGATCATCCGCGTGTCCAGGTGCGGGACCGACATCGGCGGTGCGCCGACCGAAGCCTTGCCATACAGCTTGGCCTGATGGCGCGCGACCACATCCGGGTTGTCGGTCATCAGGAACTGGCCACCCACCGGGAACCCAGCATAGCCTTCAGCTTCCGGGATAGCCGACTTCTGCAACAGCTTGAGCGCGCCACCACCGGCCCCAATGAAGACGAACCGGGCGTTGACCGCCACCTCGTTGCCGCCCTTGGCCAGGTCAGCCACCACCACACGCCAGGTGCCATCATCGTTGCGCACGATGTCACGCACTTCATGGCTGAGGTTCAGGGTGACGTTGGGGTTGCGGGTCATCGAGGCGAACAGCTGACGGGTGATCTCGCCAAAGTTCACGTCGGTGCCGATCGCCATGCGCGTGGCGGCGATCTTCTGCCCAGGGTCGCGGCCTTCCATCACCAGCGGTGCCCATTGGCGGATCTGCTCGTGGTCTTCGCTGATCTGCATGCCACGGAACAGCGAACTGTGCTGCAGGGCATCGACGCGCTTGTGCAAGAAGGCGATGTTGTCGTCACCCCACACAAAGCTCATGTGCGGCACGTTGTTGATGAACGATTTCGGGTTGCTCAGCACGCCCTGCTCGACCTGGTAGGCCCAGAACTGCTTGGAGATCTCGAATTGCTCGTTGACCCCCACCGCCTTGCTGATGTCGATGCTGCCATCCTTGCCAACACTGGTGTAGTTCAGCTCGCAGAACGCGGAGTGACCGGTGCCGGCGTTGTTCCAGGCATTGGAGCTTTCTTCGGCAACCTGGTCCAGGCGCTCATAGATGTCGACCTTCCAGTTCGGCTCCAGCTCGGTGAGGTAGGTGCCCAGGCTGGCACTCATGATGCCACCGCCAATCAGCAGGACGTCGACGGTCTTTTCCGGCTCCGTGGGTTTGGAGCAGCCGATGACGCTCAGGCAAAGGAGCGCCAGCAGGATTTTTTTCATTAGCTCAATCCAATTGATGTGAAGGATTGGCAGTCGTTGCCCCCGGCATGCACGCCCGGATGTTGTTGTGGTTTGGAGGGGTATTTCGCTGGATCGGGGCACGATCGCCTCGGGCATAGGCCCGGACGCGCTTAAGCAGGGAGTGTGCCAACTGAACTTAGACCAATGTCTAAGGGGTGAGACAGTGGGTCGCATGGCGACAATCCGCCACAGTTGAGCCAAGTTCACCCCGTTTATGGCGGATTTCCCCTTGGGGGAGCGGCCCTGACCAACAGGTCAGGCCGTCAACCGCGAAGTCACCTCCCCTAACTGCCCCGACAACCCGTGCAAGCGCTGCCCGGCCTGTTCGGTCTGCTGCACCGCCTCCTGGTTGGTGGTGGCGATGCGGGTGATTTCGATCAGATTACGCGAGATGTCCTCGGCCACGCTGGTCTGCTCTTCAGCCGCCGTCGCGATCTGCCGGTTCATGTCGCGGATCGCCTCCACCGCCGAGGTGATGCGTTGCAGCATCTGCCCCGCTTGCTGAACCTGCTCGGCCCCCTCCTCGCTGCGCTGCTGCCCGCTTTCGATGGCCTTCACCGCCTCTACCGCCCCCGACTGCACCGCCTCGATGATCTGGTGGATTTCGGCGATCGAAGCGGCGGTGCGCTGGGCCAGGCTGCGCACCTCGTCAGCGACCACCGCAAAGCCACGCCCGGCCTCGCCCGCGCGGGCCGCCTCGATGGCCGCATTGAGCGCCAGCAGGTTGGTCTGCTCGGCAATGCCGCGAATCACTTCGAGCACCTTGCCAATGCGCGTACTGTCATGCTCCAGGTCGCGTATCACTGCTGCCGTGCCGGCGATCTCACGGTTGACCACGCCAATGATGTCAATGGTCTGCTGCATCACCTGCTCGCCTGCCTGGGCGCTGTGGTCGGCATCATCGGCAGCGCGGGCGGCGTCGGCGGCATGGCGGGCCACTTCCTGGGCGGTGGCGGACATCTCATGCATGGCTGTGGCCACCTGGTCAGTGCGCTGGAACTGGTCCTGCGTGCCCTGGGCCATGTCTGCGGCGATGCTGCGCAACTGGCCACTGGCGCCTTCCAACTCCTGGGCGTTGTCCTTGAGCCGGCCGACCGTCTCGGCAAGAAAGTCACGCAAGGTATTGGCCGCACGCGCCAAGCGCCCCAATTCATCTTCGCGGCGGCTGTCCACGCGGGCAGCGAAGCGGCCTTGGCTCAACTGCGCGACATACTCGATCAACTGGCGGATCGGTTCGATCAGGCTGCGATTGACCAGCCACAGGCTGAACAGGCCAACCAGCAGCGCCGAGGCCAGCATGACCAGCAAGCCCAGCCACACGGTACGCTCGGCGTTGGCACTGATGCTCGCGGCACGCGCGCGGGCATCGGCACGCAGCTGTTCGACCAGCTCGCTCATCTGCTCGCTGGCAGCACGGTCCACGCCCTTGACCGCCAGGTCGCCCGCAACCGGGTCGCCACCTGCGGCGATAAACGCCTGACGCCCTTGCGCATAGGCCTGGCCCAGCTGCCGATGGCTGTCACGCAGCTGTTGCAAGGGGGCTTTGAGCCGGGCATCGCTGTTGTCGATCAGTTGCCCCAGCAACTGCTGGACCTGCTGCTCGCGGGCCTGAAACTGCTGCCAGTACTTGTCCAGCTCGGCGGGCTGGCGACCGCGCAGCAGCACGTTCTTCCATTCCTGCACCTGGATCTTGAACTGTAAGTTGGCTTCATCGATCAATTGCGAAGCCCGCAGCGGCCCATCGACCAACTCGGCATAGCCGCGCACGCTGGACGACAGAAACTGAAAACACACCAGCGCGATCAGCAGCATCGCTGCCAGACTGCCGCCGAGCAGGGAGAGAATTTGCACTCTGAGGGCCTTACGCAACATCGCGGCTCTCAACACCAGAAGGAAGGGAACGGCGCGCGTCTGCGGCGCCGGGCAAGACATTCCATGTCCTCGTAGGCTGGCTCGCAAAAAAAAGGCTGCCATCGTTCGATAGCAGCCAACTTGAGCACTTGCACAACAGTTGAAGCCAATAGTGTCAGGCAATTCCTACAGAAATGTTACAGAACCAAGACAGGCTAGCCTGTGGTGAACTGCAACGAGGCCAACCTGGCGTACAGCGGGCTTTCCTCGATCAGTTGGCGATGCGTTCCGACTGCCACCACGCGCCCCTTATCGATCACCGCGATGCGGTCGGCGTGCTGCACCGTGGCCAGGCGGTGGGCGATCACCAGGGTGGTGCGACCCGCCATCAAGCTGGGCAGCGCCTGCTGGATCAGGTGCTCGCTTTGCGCATCGAGGGCGCTGGTCGCCTCGTCCAGCAACAGGATCGGCGCATCGACCAGCAGCGCACGGGCAATCGCCAGCCGCTGCCGTTGCCCGCCAGACAGGCCGATGCCGCCCTCGCCCAGCGGCGTCTGGTAGCCCTGCGGCAGCTGCTGGATGAATTCGTCGGCATGGGCACCGCGCGCTGCCGTCTCGACCTCGGCCAGCGTCGCCTCTGGCCGGCCATAGCGAATGTTGGCCTCGACAGTGCCGCGAAACAGCGACGGGTTCTGCGCCACAATGGCGAACTGCCGGCGCAACTCGTCAGGGTCGAGTTCGCTGATGGCTTGGCCATCGAGCAGGATGGCGCCCTGCTGAGGATCGTAAAAACGCAGCAGCAGGTCGAACAGGGTCGACTTGCCTGCACCCGAGGGCCCGACCAGTGCCACGGTCTGCCCCGGCTCGATTGCCAGGCTCAGACCGTCGATGGCCGCAACCGAGGGCCGTGACGGGTAGGCAAAGTGCACCTGCTGCAATTCGATAAGCCCGGCTGCACGGCGCTGAGGCAGCGAGGCCGTTACGTCAGGCGCCAGGATCGCACTGCGCGCCGCCAACAGCTCGGCAATCCGCTCGGCCGCGCCCGCTGCACGCTGCAGCTCGCCAATCACCTCGCTGAGCGTGCCAAAGGCACTGCCGACGATCAGGCTGTAGAACACAAAGGCAGCCAATTCGCCTGCCGAGATACGCCCGGCGATCACATCCATGCCACCGACCCAGAGCATAATGCCCACCGCGCCGAGCACCAGTACGATAACCAGGGTGATCAGCCACGCGCGCTGGGCAATACGCTGCCTGGCCACGGTAAAGGCCGCCTCGACAGTACCGGCGAACAGCTCGCGGTCGAGCGGCTGATGGTTATAGGCCTGGACGGTCTTGATCTGCCCCAGGGTCTCGGCCACATAGCTACCGACATCCGCCACCCGGTCCAGGCTCTGGCGCGACAGGCGGCGCACTCGCCGGCCAAACAGCAGGATCGGCGCCAACACCAGCGGCAAGGCGACGACCACGATGCTGGTGAGCTTGGGGTTGGTGATAAACAGCAGCACCACGCCCCCCACCACCATCAGCGCATTGCGCAGGAACATCGACAGCGAGGAGCCGATTACCGATTGCAGCAAGGTCGTGTCAGCGGTGAGCCGAGACTGGATCTCGGAACTACGGTTGTCCTCGAAGAACCCTGGGTGCAGCCCGATCAGGTGATCGAACACTGCACGGCGGATATCAGCCACGCAGCGTTCGCCGATCCACGACACCAGGTAAAAGCGGCTGAAAGTACCCACTGCCAGTGCCAGCACCAACAGCAGGAACAGGCCAATGGTCTGGTTGAGCTGGTGTGCGGAGCGGGTCATGAAACCCTGGTCCACCAGCAGGCGGATGCCCTGCCCCATGGACAAGGTGATTGCAGCGGTGACCACCAGCGCCAGCAATGCAAAGAGCATTTGCCGGCGATAGGGGCGAACGAACTGCCAACCCAGGCGCAATGCGCGACGTTGGTCAGGGGAAACGGATTCGGGCATGGCGGCGACCAAAACGGCGAGGAAGCAGCAGACTACCACTCATCGGCGCGCGAGGAACGCCAGTGGGTGGCTATAGCCTTTCGATCTAACCGGCCTCTGGAGCTTTAACGTCGTTTCTGTTGGACTGTTTGTGCCGTGACGCCTGAGGTGCTGTCACTGGCCAGTCATCGCACAGGGTTACCCTGAGTTTGAACCTGATGAGGAGACCGCTATGAGTGTGCAGCATGGCAGCGATACCCCGAAGCTGCCCCAGAACAACCCGCAACCCCAGGCCTGCGGTTCGATCATCGACGCCCAAGGGCGCGAGGTTCCGATCACCGAACAGATGATCCAGAAAGCCTGCAAGGAACTG
The DNA here is from genome assembly GCF_025905425.1 of Pseudomonas putida. Classification (NCBI taxonomy): domain Bacteria; kingdom Pseudomonadati; phylum Pseudomonadota; class Gammaproteobacteria; order Pseudomonadales; family Pseudomonadaceae; genus Pseudomonas; species Pseudomonas putida. The sequence goes on from NZ_CP109603.1 coordinate 3,446,285, forward strand.
GAAGAAAGCCGGGTCGCAAAAGCCCGCAAGGGCTGATCGGCGAATTCATTGCAACCCGGCGCTTGCGCCGGGTTTTTATTGCCTGCGCCGGCCTCTTCGCGGGCAAGCCCGCTCCCACAAGTACCTCACCAACTAGAAAGCAGCGGTAACCTGTGGGAGCGGGCTTGCCCCGCGAAGAGGCCGGCACAGGTATAGCTCAGACCAACACACCCCCCAACGCACTGACCAACTGCGCTAACTGCGGCGACTCGCCACGAATCCGCACCGCCAGCCCCTCGACCTCACGCCGAGGCGGATACTGCTTGCGCAATTGATCGAATGCCGCACGCTGTTCGGCCGGGTCGTCGCTCAAGCTGCGGCGAAAATCTGCATCGTCGCGGCGCGGGTCGTACACGGCGCGGCACAGCGTGGCCAAGGCCCAGGCCGGGTCGGTACTGGCATCGAGTTCGATCTGTGCCAAGGGCGGTTTGGGCAGCAGGTCGGCCAGGCGCACTTGCTCAGCCTCATCCAGGAAACGGCACAAGGCCTGATAGATCTGCGCCGTGCCACGCTGCCGGCCATCCAGGCTGTAGCCAGCGATGTGCGGCGAAGCCAATGTGCACAAGTCGGCCAGCTGCAGGTCCACCTGCGGCTCGCCTTCCCATACATCGAGCACGGCATGCACGTCTTCACGGTCCAGCAGTAGCTCGCGCAAGGCCGCGTTGTCCACCACCGGGCCGCGGCTGGCGTTGATCAGCCACGCGCCTGGGCGTAACCGCGCCAGTTGCGCCTGGCCCAACAGGTGCCAGGTAGGGTGCTCGCCGCTGCGCTGCAAGGGGGTGTGCAGGCTGATGACATCGCACTGCTCAAGCACCGTTTCGAGGCTGACGTAATCGCCGCCCTCGGCAGCCTGACGCAGCGGGTCACACACCAGCACCTTCCAGCCCAGGCCATGCAGCACACGCACCAGGCGGCCACCGACCTCCCCTGCGCCCACCACGCCATAGGTGCGCGTGGGCAGCGCCACACCGTCCAGCTCGGCCAGGGTCAGCAGGCTGCCCAACACATAGTCCACCACACCACGGGCATTGCAACCCGGCGCGCTGCTCCAGTGGATGCCAGCCTCGGCAAAATAGTCCAGGTCCAGGTGGTCGGTACCGATGGTGCACGTGCCGACAAAACGCACCCGGCTGCCTTCGAGCAGTTGGCGGTCGACCTTGGTCACCGAGCGCACCAGCAGCACGTCGGCGTCCTTGACACTGGCGGCATCGAGGCTTCGCCCCGGATAGCGGCGGATCTGGCCGAAACCTTCAAAGAAGGCATCGAGCAGCGGAATGTTCTCGTCGGCAACTATCAGCATGGCGCTCTCCTGTCAGGGGAACGCAGTGTAGGCGCTACGCGCGGCGTGTTCCAGAGCGGCTCAGTCGGCTTTCTTACGGATCCAGTACAGGAAGGTGCCCGCGTCCTCTTGCTGCTGCAGCAGTTCGTGGCCGAGGAAGTTGCAGAACTTGGGGATGTCGCGGCGGGTCGACGGGTCGGTGGCAATGACCTTGAGCAGGCCACCGGCCGCCAGGTCACGCACGTGCTGGTGCAACATCATCACAGGCTCCGGGCAGTTCAGGCCGGTGGCATCGAGGATGGCGTCGGGGGTGAAGTCAGTCATGGGTGGCTCCGAATATGATCGTCATTGTCGCGCATCGGGCGGCGCGGACCAAGGGCCACGCGCCGCGCCTGCACTCAACGCGGCTTCAGGTCGAGCCTGCGCAGATGGCAGGTCACTTCCTCACGGTCGTGATACAGCTGCTTGCAGGCGATCGAAACCCGGATCTTGCGCGCCTTGAACGTGGCTTCCATGCGGTCGAGCAGGCGCCGCACTTCGGCGTAACGCTGCTTCATCGGCAGCTTGAGGTTGACCACCGCCTCGCGGCACAGCCCTTCCCCCAGCCAGGTTTCGATCAACGAGGTGGTCCGTGCCGGCTTCTCGACGATGTCGCAGACCATCCAGTCCACCGGTTGCTTGGGCTGCCAGGTGAAACCATCCGCCATCAGGTGCTGGACCAGCCCGGTGTCCATCAGGCTCTCGGCCATCGGGCCGTTGTCGATGGCGGTGACCAGCATCCCCCGGCGCACCAGCTGGTAGGTCCAGCCGCCAGGCGAAGCGCCCAGGTCGACACCGGTCATGTCATCACCCAGGCGCTGTTCCCACTGCTCGCGGGGGATGAACTGATGCCACGCCTCTTCCAGCTTGAGGGTCGAGCGGCTGGGTGCTTCACGGGGGAATTTCAGGCGCGGGATGCCCATTGGCCACAATGCACTGTTGTTGGCCGCAGCCAGGCCGACAAATACCCGCCGGCCGGTGATGAAGCTCAGCAACAAGCGTGGACGGCTGGCGTCTTCGACCAGGCGCCCGGCCTTTTCCAGGGCCTTGCGCAGCGGCACTTCGAACTTGCGGCAAAACGTCGACAGCTCCTTGCCCTCGTTGCTGTCGAGCACTTCCAGCCACAGGCTACCGAACACGGGCAGGTCGACCAGGTGTTCCAGCAACACGCTGATGCGATCGCTTTCCGGCAAATCGACATAACCGCCACGGGCCCACTGACGCGGGAAGATCAGCTCAGCGAAGCGCAGTTCCCCCATCAGTCGCTCGGCGCCGCTGGCCTCGGTACAGACAAACTCGGCGCTGGCACTCTGCGGTTTGCCTTTGGCATAGCCGGCAACCCCCAGGCGGGCAGCATGTTCGCTGATCTCGGCGCAGACCTCGCCCTCGAAACCGGGCCGGCAATGCATGAACAGGGTACTCATCTCTCACTCCACTACGGCGGGCGCGCAACAGGCGCCGGCAGGGCGGCGATAATAAAGGAAGTTCGGAACCTGCGACACGCCCCGCCGGTCCAGAAAAGGGTCAGATAAGCCAAACCGGTCTAACCTGACCATTCAGCCAGGTCCGTACCGTGCGGATCGAAACAGAGCGGTGACACCGGCAAACACCCCGATTTGCCGGGCACCGGCGCAGAAGGAGTTGGCAATGCCCTCGCTCGATAGCCTGAACACGCTCAAAACCCTCAAGGTCGCCGACCTGACGTACCACTATTACAGCCTTACCGAAGCCGCCCGCCAATTGGGCGACCTGCAACGCTTACCCATGTCGCTGAAAGTGTTGCTGGAGAACCTGCTGCGCTGGGAGGACGGCAAGACCGTCACCGGCGACGACCTGCGTGCCATTGCCCAATGGCTTGTAGAGCGCCGCTCCGACCGGGAAATACAGTACCGGCCCGCCAGGGTGTTGATGCAGGACTTCACCGGCGTACCCGCCGTGGTCGACCTGGCGGCCATGCGTGCGGCCATGGCCAAGGCCGGTGGCGACCCGCAGCGGATCAACCCGCTGTCGCCGGTCGACCTGGTGATCGACCACTCGGTGATGGTCGACCGCTACGCCACGCCACAGGCCTTCACCCAGAACGTCGACATCGAGATGCAACGCAATGGCGAACGCTACGCCTTCCTGCGCTGGGGCCAGAGCGCCTTCGACAACTTCCGGGTAGTGCCGCCAGGCACCGGCATCTGTCACCAGGTCAACCTGGAGTACCTCGGCCGCACCGTCTGGACCCGTGAAGAAGACGGCCGCGTCTACGCCTTCCCCGACACCCTGGTCGGCACCGATTCGCACACCACCATGATCAACGGCCTGGGCGTGCTGGGCTGGGGCGTTGGCGGCATCGAGGCCGAGGCGGCCATGCTCGGCCAGCCAGTGTCGATGCTGATTCCGGAAGTGATCGGCTTCAAACTCACCGGCAAGCTGCGTGAAGGCATCACCGCCACCGACCTGGTGCTGACGGTGACGCAGATGCTGCGCAAAAAGGGCGTAGTGGGCAAGTTCGTCGAATTCTATGGCGACGGGCTGGCCGACCTGCCCCTGGCCGACCGTGCCACCATCGCCAACATGGCCCCCGAATATGGCGCCACCTGTGGCTTCTTCCCGGTCGATGAGGTGACCCTCGATTACCTGCGCCTGTCAGGCCGCCCGAGCGCAACGGTGCAACTGGTCGAGCAGTACTGCAAGGCACAGGGCCTGTGGCGCCTGCCGGGCCAGGAGCCGCTGTTCAGCGACACGCTTGCGCTGGATATGCACGAGGTCGAAGCCAGCCTGGCCGGGCCCAAGCGCCCTCAGGACCGCGTTGCCCTGAGCCAGGTCAGCCAGGCGTTCGACCACTTCATCGAACTGCAGCCCAAGCCGCTGGCCAAGGAAGTCGGCCGCCTGGAGAGCGAAGGCGGCGGCGGTGTGGCGGTGGGCAACGCCGACCAGGCTGGCGAAATCGACTACAGCCATGCAGGCCAGACCCACACCCTGCGTGACGGCGCGGTGGTGATTGCCGCGATCACCTCCTGCACCAACACCTCCAACCCAAGCGTGATGATGGCGGCCGGCCTGGTGGCGCAGAAGGCCCTGGAGAAAGGCCTGCAGCGCAAACCCTGGGTCAAGAGCTCACTGGCGCCTGGTTCCAAAGTGGTCACCGACTACTTCGAGGCTGCCGGGCTGACGCCGTATCTGAATGAGCTCGGCTTTGCCCTGGTCGGCTACGGCTGCACCACCTGCATCGGCAACTCCGGCCCACTGGATGAAGCGATCGAGAGAGCCATCGGCAGCGCCGACCTGACCGTGGCCTCGGTGCTTTCGGGTAACCGTAACTTCGAGGGCCGCGTGCACCCGCTGGTCAAGACCAACTGGTTGGCGTCACCGCCGCTGGTAGTGGCCTATGCCCTGGCCGGCAGCGTGCGCGTGGACCTCACCCGCGACCCGCTGGGTACCGGCAAGGATGGCCAGCCGGTGTATCTGCGTGACATCTGGCCCAGCCAGCAGGAAATCGCCGCAGCCGTGGCCAAGGTCGACACGGCGATGTTCCACAAGGAGTACGCCGAGGTCTTCCAAGGTGATGCCCAGTGGCAAGCCATCGAGGTGCCGCAAGCGGCCACCTATGTGTGGCAGGAGGCGTCCACCTACATCCAGCATCCGCCGTTCTTCGACGACATCGGCGGGCCACCGCCACAGATCAAGGACATCGAAGGTGCACGCATCCTGGCCCTGCTCGGCGATTCGGTCACCACCGACCACATCTCCCCTGCCGGCAACATCAAGGCCGACAGCCCCGCCGGGCGCTACCTGCGCGAACAGGGGGTGGAACCACGCGACTTCAACTCCTACGGCTCGCGGCGTGGCAACCATGAAGTGATGATGCGCGGCACCTTCGCCAACATCCGTATCCGCAACGAAATGCTGGGGGGTGAAGAAGGCGGCAACACCTTGCACGTGCCCACTGGCGAGAAGCTGTCGATCTACGACGCGGCCATGCGTTACCAGCAGGAGGGCACCCCACTGGTGGTAATCGCCGGCCAGGAATACGGCACAGGTTCCAGCCGCGACTGGGCAGCCAAGGGTACCAACCTGCTGGGGGTCAAGGCGGTATTGGCGGAAAGCTTCGAGCGCATTCACCGCTCCAACCTGGTGGGTATGGGCGTGCTGCCGCTACAGTTCAAGGCCGGCGACGACCGCAAGCAACTGGGGCTGACCGGCAAGGAGCGGATCGATGTGCTGGGTTTGAACGGTGCACACATCCGCCCGGGTATGAGCCTGCCTTTGCGCATCACCCGTGAGAATGGGCAACAGGAACAGATCGAGGTGCTGTGCCGGATCGATACCCTGAATGAGGTGGAGTACTTCAAGGCGGGGGGGATCTTGCATTACGTGCTGCGGCAGCTGATTGCCGGCGGGTAGGTTTAGCGGTGGTTTTGCGGCGCTCTCGATCTCGAGAGCGCCAACGCCCTGATGGCGTACCCCCCTCCAAACACACATCCCTAGGGTACTGGCTCTTTGCCGCCCATTAAGTCATCATCCGACCCATTCGTCATAATTTAGCAATAATGCCGCTATCTTCATCGAATTCAGCCACTAGCTAGCTAAAACCAGAAGATGGCTTATTGCCACAAATCAAGCACATTAAATATCCATTCAATAAAACCAGTGGCTTGCCGATACCTCACAAAAGCCTTGCGGATTCTTTGCGGATTACCCACTCATGCGTAACAACCAGCCGATTACCCAGAGAGAACGGACTTTCCCTGCCCAGCAGCGGTTGATCTCCACCACCAACGCCAAGGGCGTGATCAGCTACTGCAATGATGCGTTCATCGACATCAGTGGGTTCACGCGCGAAGAGCTGACCGGCGCGCCGCACAACCTGGTGCGCCACCCGGATGTGCCCGCGGCCGTGTTTGCCCACATGTGGCAAACCCTCAAGCAGGGCCAGCCGTGGATGGGCATCGTCAAGAACCGCTGCAAAAACGGTGACCATTACTGGGTCAACGCCTATGTCACGCCGATCTTCGACAACAACCAGGTGGTCGGTTTCGAATCGGTGCGGGTCAAGCCCACCGCCGAACAGATTCGCCGTGCCGAAGGCCTTTACCAGCGCCTCAACCAGGGCAAATCGGCGGTCCCGCGTCGCGATCAATGGCTGCCGGTACTGCAGGATTGGCTGCCATTTATCCTGGTCAGCCAAGTCGGCTTCCTGATCGGCAACTGGCTCGGCCATTCCTGGGGCTTTGGTTTGGCTGCGGCCCTTTCGGTACCGCTCGGCCTGCTCGGCCTGACCTGGCAGCAACGTGGCCTCAAACGCCTGCTGCGCCTGGCCGAACAAACCACGTCCGACCCCCTCATCGCGCAGATGTACACCGATAGCCGTGGTGTGCAGGCACGCCTGGAAATGGCCATGCTCAGCCAGGATGCGCGCATGAAGACCTGCCTGACACGCCTGCAGGACAGCGCCGAACACCTCAGCGAACAGGCACGGCAATCCGACGCGCTGGCCCACCAGAGCTCATCGGGGCTGGAGCGCCAGCGCGTGGAAACCGAACAAGTGGCGGCTGCCGTCAACCAGATGGCCGCCACCACCCAGGAAGTGGCCAACCACGTGCAGCGCACCGCTGACGCCACTCAGGAAGCCAATCGCCTGACCAGCCAGGGCCGGCAGATTGCCGGTGAAACGCGCGAGGCCATCGAACGCTTGTCGGCAGCGGTAGGTGAAACCGGTGAGACGGTGACGCAACTGGCCAAGGACAGTGACGAAATCGGCGGTGTGGTCGATGTGATCAAGGGCATCGCCGACCAGACCAACCTGCTGGCGTTGAACGCCGCCATCGAAGCAGCCCGCGCCGGTGAAATGGGCCGTGGCTTTGCCGTCGTGGCCGACGAAGTACGCCAGTTAGCTCAGCGCACCGCTGAGTCCACCGGGCAAATCCACAGCCTCATCGCCAAGCTGCAGCAGACCGCCAGCAACGCCGTGCTGACCATGGAAACCGGCCATCGCCAGGCGCAGGAAGGGGTCGACCGGGTGATGCAGGCCGATGAGGCCTTGGTCGGCATCAGCGAAGCGGTGGCCAATATCACCGACATGGCGACCCAGATCGCGGCCGCTACCGAAGAGCAGACCGCCGTTGCCGACGAGATCAGCCGCAACATCAGCACCATCGCCACACTGGCCGACCAGACCGCCGAACAGGCCCAGCACTCGGCGCTGCTCAGCGAGGAACTGACCAGCACGGCGGGGAGCCAGTATTCGCTGGTGGAGCGCTTCAACCGCTGAGGCGCTGGGCGTTTGTAGGAGCGGCCTTGCGTCGCGAAAGGGCCGCTCCTACAGAGACCGCGCATGGCAGGTTGAAGCGCTACCAGTCCAGCCGCAAGCGGCTCTCGAAATACCGCTCCTCACCCGTCAACGGGTCATCGAAACGCAGGCTCTGCGCCAACAGCTTCAACGGCTTCTGGTAATCGTCTTCGACCTGCAGCAGGTCGGGGTAGAACGGGTCATTGCAGATCGCCGCGCCCAATGCCGCCATGTGCACACGCAATTGATGGGTCTTGCCAGTCACCGGCGACAGGCCGTAGCGCCATAACTCGCCCTGCGTTTCCAGTACTTGAGCAAAGGTTTCACTGTTGTCCGCGCCTTCAACCTCATGCATGCGAAAGAACGGCTCGCCATGCACCAGGCGGCTTCTGTGCACCAGCGGGAAATCATGCTGGGGCATGGCTGCAGCGATGGCCTGATAGCGTTTGTCGATCCGACGCTCGGGGAACAAGCGCTGATAGGCACTGCGCGTCTGTGGGTTGGCGGAGAACAGGACCAGCCCTGCGGTATGCCGGTCGATGCGGTGCAAAGGCACCAGGTGCGGATTGTCCAGGCGCCGGATCAGCCGGCGCAGCAGGGTCTGCTCGACATATTCACCGGTAGGCGTGACCGGCAGAAAATGCGGCTTGTCGGCGACCACCAAATGCTCATCCACGTGCAGCACGGCCTCCTGCACAGGGATCGGCCGTTCGTTCGGCACTTCGCGAAAGTAATGCAGGCGCATGCCACGTCGATAAGCCAGCTCGGCGGAAACTGCCCGCCCCTCGGCATCGAGCACACGACCACGAGCAAAGCGGTCAAGCCACTGCGCCCTGTCGATGGCTTTGAAATGGTCACACAGGCAATCGAGCACCGTCGCCCAGTTGCCGGGCGGCAGGCATACCGTGCTGGCTTGCTGGTGGGCGGGGTCGAAAGACGAGGTCATGGCAGCGCTCAATAGGTACAAGGCCGCGCATTATCCCCCAAGCCCACCCCCTCAACCAGCCTGAACCATCGCCTCGCTACGCGCCTTCAACCAGCGCAGCACTTGCACGGCCTCCCATCGACCGGGGTCATACAGGGCATACAACAACCCCTGGTAACCCACCACATCTAGCCCACGGTGGTAACCGGCACGCTGAAACAATGCCTCGATCTCGGCAAAGCAGGTATTGAAATGGACCTTGCCGAACGGTGTGCGGTCTTCTGTTACCAGCCCTTCGAGGCGCAGTTCCAGAACGGCGTCAGCCACGCGCTCGACGGGCATGCGGTTGACGCTGTACTTGAGTTGCTCGACGTTGAGCATGGCTTTACCCCGCATACTGTATTTATATACAGCATACGGACATAGCCTCGCTCGCGTCAATTCGCCATCGGATCATTGCAGCCCCGGCAGGTAGCCCGTGCCTTTGCGGATGGTCAGTACCTCGCGCCTGACCGCGCCATGGGCAACGGACACGTGCACCCACCGGTCGAACTCCAGAATCAGTTGGTCAAATGCCAGGTCGCTGTCATTGATTCTGCGTACTGTATCCCGCGGGCTGACGTCTATTACCGTGAAGTCGGCCGCCAACCCCTGCACATGCTGGCTCGTCGCGGAACCGCCGATACGCCGGTTGAGCGCACGGCTGCGGTATCCGCTACTGACGATGATCGGCGCACCGAACAGCGCCCGTATCGTTTCGAGCGCGCCACACAGTACCTGCAAATTGGCCAGCGCCTCAGGTGTAGGGGTGTTGTCGAGCCCTTCCCTTGCGGCGAGCTGTGAAACAGTCATTTCATCCAAGGTGAAATGAGGGGTGATGAACATGGTTGAATTCTCGATGACGGGGTTAGGACACCGGCCACAGTGTGCCGGCCCCCCATCATCAACCTGTCAGCTCAACCAAGGCGCGAGGAAACCATTCCCCTAGAGCCCTTGTTACGCGAGAAACGCCACCACTTGCTCGGCATCGAACGGCCAGTACAGTTCGGCGCCGTTGTCACAGCGGCGCAGCACGGGAATGATCAGGCCATAGCGCTCGAACATGGCCTCGTTGTCGGCAATGTCGACAAGCTCCACCAACAGACCATGATCGACAAAAGGCATCAACACGGCCTCGGCCACTTCGCACAAGTGGCAGCCGAGGGTGCCGAACAGTTGGCATTCAGGCAGCATGGGACGGGTCTCGGTTTGGCTTTGGAAAAGCCTATTCTAGGTCCGTCCCGCCGACTGCGCACCTGACATAACTCAATCCTGGCTGGTTGCACCAATGCGGTGCAGCGACAAGTCAGCGCCCTGAAACTCCTGCTCGTGGCTCAAACGCAAGCCATGCAGCGCGCGGATCACTCCATAGACCGCAAAGCCACCGAGCAACGCCACCAGCACACCCATCAGGCTGCCCAGCAATTGGCTGACCAGGCTGACCCCACCCATTCCGCCAAGGGCCGCCTGGCCGAATACGCCGCAGGCGATACCGCCCCATACGCCACACAGGCCGTGCAACGGCCATACGCCCAGCACATCGTCGATTTTCCAGCGGTTTTGCGCCGCAGTGAAGCTCCAGACGAACAGCACGCCAGCCACCAGGCCAGTGGCAAGCGCGCCAATCGGGTGCATCAGGTCGGAACCGGCACAGACCGCCACCAGCCCGGCCAGCGGCCCGTTGTGCAAAAAGCCTGGGTCGTTGCGCCCAGCCAGCAAGGCAGCCAAGGTGCCCCCGACCATGGCCAGCAGCGAGTTGATGGCCACCAGGCCACTGACGCCCTGTAAAGTCTGAGCGCTCATGACATTGAAGCCGAACCAGCCAATGATCAGGATCCACGAACCCAGCGCCAGAAACGGAATGCTCGAAGGGGCAAACGCCACCAAGCGGCCCTCGCGGTAACGCCCGCGTCTGGGCCCCAGCAAGATGACCGCTGCCAGCGCCAGCCAGCCGCCCATGGCATGCACCACGACGGAGCCGGCAAAGTCATGGAACGGCGCGCCAAAGCGTGCTTGCAACCATGCCTGCACGCCCAGGTTGCCGTTCCACACCACGCCCTCGAAGAACGGGTAGACAAACGCCACAATCAAGGCGGTGGCGCAGAGCTGCGGGACGAAACGCGCCCGCTCGGCAATCCCCCCAGAAATGATCGCCGGGATCGCAGCCGCGAACGTCAGCAGGAAGAAGCATTTGACCAGCGCATAGCCATGGTCGGCGGCCAGTTCCGGCGCCGGTTGGAAAAAGCTCACGCCGTAGGCGATCCAGTAGCCGATGAAGAAGTACACCAGCGCCGAAATGGCAAAGTCGCTGAGAATCTTCGACAAGGCATTGACCTGGTTCTTGTGCCGCACGGTGCCCACTTCGAGAAAGGCGAAGCCGGCATGCATCGCCAGCACCAGAATGGCGCCCATGAGAATGAACAGGGTATTCGAACCGTGGACCAGGGAGTCCATCGCGCTGTGCATGTGTTCCATGAAATAGGCAGACCTGCTGAAAAGGCACCAGGACAGTTCAAGAACCTGCATCCCTGCACCGAATCGGTGCCAGCCCCCTGCCCTGCTTGGTGACCTGGGCGAGGCCTGCGTGGTTTTTTCTTGGGTTTGTCGTGGATTGGGTTAAGGTTTAACGGTATTCGTCACGCCGGGCGCCCTGAATCGGCGCAGTGCTGGCCAGCGACGCCCCGCAACGTGGCAAAGCCTTAGCAAGGCCCATACCAGCACATGCACTTGAACCTTCCGCGTGTGCTATCACTCGAACTACCAACACTCATCGACAGGGAGAGGCCCATGGCCAGCAAATCGGCAAAGACTGCTCAAGAGATATTGATGGCTGACTTCCAGGCCTTGGTCCGCGATACCGAGAGACTGCTCGCCGACACCGCCAACCTGGCAGGCGATCAGGCCGACGAGTTGCGCGAACAGATCCATGACCGCCTGACCCAGGCCCGCGAAACCCTGCAACTGACCCAGGAATCGGTGCGTGACCGTGGCCAGGCAGCCCTCGGCAGCGCCGAGCAGTACGTGCAGGAAAACCCATGGCAGGCCATCGGTATTGCGGCGGGCGTCGGGCTGCTGATCGGCCTGCTGGCCAATCGGCGCTGAGGGGTTCCCATGGAGAATGACGCCATCGGCGCCAGCGCCTCGGGCAAACGCCTCGGCGCGGCCATGCTCGGGCTGCTGCACAGCCACATCGAACTGTTCGGTATCGAGCTGCAGGAGCAAAAGGGTCGCACCTTGAGCTTGCTGCTGTTCGCAGGCCTGGCACTGGTGTTCGCTCTGCTTCTGCTGACAGCGCTGTCAGGGCTGCTGTTGGTGCTGCTGTGGGACAGCTATCGCCTGGCGGGCATCATCGGCCTGTGCGTGTTCTACGGCGTGGCCGCACTGTACTGCGGGTTGCGTTTGAAGGCTGCGGTATTCGACGAGTCATCGCCATTCGGCGCGACCCTCGAAGAACTCGCCAAGGACCGGGAGCGCCTGTTGCCATGAGTCTGCCAGAACTCCCCAACACCCGGAACCCACGCGAACTGCGCAAAGCCCTGTTGCGCCTGCGCCTGGAGATGCATCGCCAGGAAATCCGCCACGAGTCCGGGCAACTGCTCGAGCCGCTGCAGCGCATGCGCGGCATGGGCAGTTCGCTGCACGAAGGGCTTGGCATCAAGCACGCCCCGTTGTGGGGGATCGGTGCGGTGGTCGCGCTGGGCTTCCTCACCGGCAAGGGCGTGCGCACTGGCAACCTGACACGGCTGGTGCGCTTGGGCGGGAGCCTGCTGCCGCTGATCCGGCTATATCTGCAAAATGGCCGACGGCACTGACGTTTAGCCCCCGACGCGATCCGAACAGGATCGCGTCAACCTTCAGCTTGCATGGTACCTCTGGACACAGGAAGCTATGCCCATCGACCGACAGGAGATCGAGCCTTGGACTGGCATACCCTGCTGACCCGCGAACGCCTGGGCAAAGCCCTGTACAGCCCCGAAGAGCTCGGGCGCAGCCCCTTCCACAAAGACCACGACCGAATCATCTTTTCCGGTGCCTTCCGCCGGCTTGGGCGCAAGACCCAGGTGCACCCGGTTTCCAGCAACGACCATATCCACACGCGCCTGACCCACTCTTTGGAAGTCAGCTGCGTCGGGCGCTCGCTCGGCATGCGGGTTGGCGAAACCTTGCGTGACAGCTTGCCCGACTGGTGCGAGCCCAGTGACCTGGGGATGATCGTGCAATCGGCCTGCCTGGCCCACGATATTGGCAACCCACCGTTCGGCCATTCTGGCGAAGACGCCATCCGCCACTGGTTCCAGCAGGCGGCGGGGCGTGGCTGGCTGGACGCCATGAGCGACGACGAGCGCGCCGACTTCCTCAACTTTGAAGGCAATGCCCAAGGCTTTCGCGTCCTCACCCAACTGGAGTATCACCAGTTCGACGGGGGCACCCGGTTGACCTACGCCACCCTCGGCACCTACCTCAAGTACCCCTGGAGCGCTCGCCATGCCGATGCCCTGGGCTACAAGAAACACAAATTCGGCAGCTACCAGAGCGAACTGCCCCTGCTCGAACAGATCGCACGCAAACTCGGCCTGCCGCAACTGGAGGACCAGCGCTGGGCCCGCCATCCGCTGGTCTACTTGATGGAAGCCGCGGATGACATCTGTTACGCGCTGATCGATCTGGAAGACGGCGTGGAAATGGAGTTGCTGGAGTATGGGGAGGTCGAGGCGCTGCTGCTCGACCTGGTGGGCGATGACTTGCCGGAGACTTATCGTCAACTCGGCCCCCGCGACTCGCGGCGACGCAAACTGGCGATCCTGCGCGGCAAGGCCATCGAACACCTGACCAACGCCGCCGCCCGCGCCTTCGTCGAGCAGCAGAAGGCGCTGCTCGCCGGGCACCTGGGCGGCGATCTGGTCGAGCACATGCACGGCCCGGCCAAACACTGCGTACTGCAAGCCAAGGACATGGCGCGCAACAAGATCTTCCAGGACAAACGCAAGACCCTGCACGAGATTGGCGCCTACACCACGCTCGAAATCCTCTTGAACACCTTCTGTGGCGCGGCCCTCGAACAACATGGCGGCCGCACGCCCTCGTTCAAGAGCCGGCGTGTACTCGACCTGATCGGCAACAATGCACCGGACCCTCATGGTTCATTGCACAGCGCCTTCCTGCGCATGATCGACTTCATCGCCGGGATGACCGACAGCTATGCCAGCGAGATGGCAAGCGAAATGACGGGGCGCTCAAGCCCGACCTGAGCCAGGCAGGTGCAGCCCGAATGGAGACGCGGCTGCACCCGTTTACCTGGGAAACTTCCTACTTGCCTGACCATTCGATTAAACACAACGAATAACAATCAATGAAAAGTTACCAAAGAAGGTTTGACACCAAGCCCTACACGCTAATTTCGTAGCCCGATTTGTTTTATCCTGTAAGCCATTTCCCATATAGGGTGAATAGCCCATCCTCGCATGCCCGATGACTTCCAACTGGGATAAGGTGCCACCCGTCACCCTCACTCGCCCGCAGGGAAGTTGAACATGCACTCCGTATTTATTGTCGACGACCATCCCGTTATCCGCCTGGCCGTCCGTATGTTGCTGGAAAATCAGAACTACAAAATCGTCGGCGAATCGGACAATGGCGTGGACGCCATGCAACTGATTCGCGAGACCGTCCCCGACCTGGTGAAAGGAATTTTCTAGACACAACAGATAAAAATGTTGTTTTCTCATTATAAATCATGCAGATACAAATTTTTTTGACACCGCAGTTTGACACCAAGTGATGAGAGGCTAGCCTTACCTCCACCTGCTACGGATGTAGGAATACCATCGTGCTGACATGCAAAATCACTGACACAGAGATGATTTTTGAATGGCCGGATGAGGCAGCTGTCAAAGGCACTCAAACCTACACCTGTTCCCGCGGCAGCGACCACACACTTGCGCAAACGAGGAAGTTTGCCCAATGTGTTATTAACATATGCGCGAGATTGTCCCCCAACAGCTACAACAATGTTTTTAGGGGGCTCCAGGTAATTATCTCAACGCTCACTACCAACCTTTGGCCAGCGCATAACGATAAAAATGCATGGCAAAACATTATCATAATGATGTATGAAAAAGCATTACAGCGGCAAGATCAAAGCCTTGGAACTAAAATAACATACTGGAGTGCTGCAGAGAGGATCCTTAAAGAACTCTCTCGCATTGGCGTCATTGCGCCATCTGTTGTGATCCCCAATACAAAACAGAACACCATTAGTGGTGAGCAGGCCACCCCACCATTAGGGTATAAAACCAAAAAAATCAAAACAGCAAAATCAACTGAAGACATTCTGCCCAAAAAATTTATGATTGAACGGGATCTAGATGAGCCTGACGATCTCTATTTATCGCGATTCAGAAGTGAACTTGAAAGCAACTTAGCGATTGTTTCAAACGCCCTCAAAGGATATTGGGAGGAGATGCGTGCAACGCACGCGATTGGTAACTCTCTCATAGAATCCCTGCCCATTGAAGAGCGTGAAAAAGTAATAAGCAACAATGGCATTGCTGACAGCGGCGAGCATGTCTGCTCCCCTTCCAATCCTAATGCCCTCTCATGGTTCTTAGCTTTGGCCAAGCATCAGTTCGAATCTGGGAAAATTAACGCCATTTCTGTTCAAGAGTTAACGCGCAACTCGTTTGGCGTAAGCTCTGGCCGATTGTACGATTTATTTCGAATGGCCAAAAGCATCTGCCCAAACAAATATATTAACTCAAAAATGTCGGGTGAGTATGTGAGTCGCCTGACAGGGCTTCTGAGCTTGGTCGATTGCAATGCAGCCACCGCATTGCTCGTGATAAACAACCCAGTATTTACTGCTGATAGTCTTGCCTCCGCTGATCTCTACATGGAGAATGGCGATTGCTACGTCCAGGTAGACATGGAACAAGGCCAGGTAAGATTTTCCGTGTCCAAACCACGGGCACGCGCCAGAAAAGTTGCACACTTTAACAAGCTCAGTCGCGAAGTGCTCTCCGACATCATCGAATGCACCTCCAGCTTGCGCCTCATCCTGAGAAAAAAGAAAAACCGAAACTGGCGCCGCTTGTTTTTGTACATGAACTCAAGAACACCAGCCAATAGACCAAATAAGGTTAGCAACAACAACAAAGACAAAAATTCTCTTATCAATCGACTAGCTGTCGACTTGAATGCAATCCATACACCTGTAGACTTGTCGCTTTCAGTTTTGCGTGCGACTGTCGGTATCATCACGTTCTTGAGGACTGGTAGCCTTGCTGTCACTTCCATGATACTGGGAAACAGTATTGAAGTAACTGAATCAAATTACGTGCCACGGTGGCTTGTGCGAAGATTCGGTAACCGAACACTGAGGATTCTGGCTCAGAAGTTGATCGTCGTTGCTACACATGGACATCCATGGGCGCAAGCTGCAAGTGATTTTCTCCATTCAGACGATCTGCACCGTTTCATCGTGCGCATCCTGAATGAGGCCACGGGCAATGACCCTTTCGCCGTAGTTGCTCGAAAAAAGCTGGGAGGTAGTAGCGGCAAAACAGACTTTAAGAAACCTGTTAAGGGTGAGCTTCATTTTCATACACATCCTGAGATCTTGGCAGCCCTTTACTCGTATGAGAAAAAAGTAGCCACCCTTCCTGTAGATGAGCAAATCCGAATTGATGCCGACACCGGACTTAGTCACCAAGCGGTGTGTAGCATTGCGCGCTTATCGCGGCTTGCTGCTGAACTTGACATTGACGCTGCGAGCGAAGACGAAGTTCAAATCGCGCTCAACTTCGCTGGCGACTCTTTAGACGAACTGAAAGCTGCTCATAATCAAGCGCTGAAAGAGGTTTCTTATTACGACGCAATTTTCATCAATGCCGACTCCCCTCGATAGCTCGCCTGCGAAAAGGAAACACTGACATGACTAGAAAAAAATCAATAAAGCTTACCGATGATGAACGAATTGAAGAGCTCATCAACAGGGCACGAAAGCTGTTGCCTAAAAAAAACGTAAGCTATACAGCAGACTGGTTGAAATCAGGCGGAATAGGCAGTGATCACTGGGTAGTCGTAGAAAATTATGAGGAAAACACAACACTGACCATTCGATTTGATGACTATTTGCCAGATGGAACCTTATTGACTGAACCGAAAAATATTCGCTTGTTATCCACCATACAAAGAGTAGCTTTTCATTTGAGAATGGGAGATCTTCAGCATTTTCATGGATGGCACAAGCAATGGCTGCGAGTCATCGACACCTCTGTGAATCTTGCAAGATGGCTTGTACTTAAAACACCGGTTTTCCAACCTCAGAAATATGGCTTCGCCTTGCTGACTGACGATCACATGCAAGCCTACTTCAAAGACTTCGCCCAAGGAGGGATCAACAACACTCTGAAGCTTGAAGTAAGATTTTTGGAGATGTTGCACAGCCAGATCAAGAGCAGCCTTTCTCTAGAGGAAGTTTTGCAAAACCGAAACCCTCTCGATGAACAGTTTATTCTCCAGTCAGCCCATTGGTTGAACAGCCAAAATGCATACATTTTAGCCAAACGCCTCAAAGCACGAGTAATTTCAAGAAAGTATCTAGAATCCTTGCTTGGCTGTTCTTCACAACTCTTCGATAGATATCAAAGCATAGCAAACCTCCTCAATCAGTTCGATCTACGCTATTACTCTGATCCTGCGAAGGTTGAGCTCTTCGCCCCAGAAGACCGACGCACCATAAACAATCCCAGTTCAATTGTGCGTAGAACAATGTATACCCACAGGAAGGAGCTTCGTATTTTTGCGTCCGCCCACAATCTTTTACCAGACGAAATCCCTTACCTATCCGAATCAACTTTTAAAGAAAATCATCATGAAATTCTAGCGCCTAACGGACACACACAACTCATACCATTGGAAATAGGTCTTGGCGCCTTAAACAAGGCTGCGGAAATGATAATCGTATATGGCAATCAAATTGTCGAGGCCGTTTCTTTTTTTGCCGAACAGTACACACATTTAATGGCAACGACATCTCAAACACGATGCACCAGAAAAATAAATAAACTTGCCACATTGCACAGACTTAAGTGGCCCGCATCTCTTGAGTTTGGAGGCGTCTCTCTATTTGAACGCTACAACGTAGTTTCTTTCGCCTCTCAATCTCGTACACTCAACATCAAAGAGGGTATTTCACTCAAGACTCTTCATCAAGCATTTTACGGTGCCTGCGCACTTCTGATTGGCATGTGCAAGCCCGTTCGCGAGGGAGAATTACACAAACTCCAGCTCGACTGCCTGGACTCCGAGTTTGAAGATGGAGGTGCCCTTCTAGTTCAACATTTGGGCAAAAGTGGTGTTATGGACGAACGCCAGATCATTAAGCGTCCAATTCCATTTCTTGTCGCCCGAGCTGTCCAATTACTGCAGTTAATGTCAAGTAAGCTACGAGAGATTTATGGTGATACAGACGGCCCTATGATAGATCGCCTTTTCTATATTCCACACCGTTACATTGCGGCATCGAGAGGTAAGGTTCTGGGAGAAACACTTAATACTGCCATCGATACGTTCTGCCTACTTCTCAACCTTCCTCGTGACCAAAATCGACAACCATGGAAGATTCGAGTTCATGAAATGCGAAAATTCTTCCTCTTGGTGATGTATAAGCATCACAATGGCGAATTACGTCGGACTCTGGGCTATGCTGCCGGCCACATTAGCGAAGATCAAATTGATGAATATACCGCCTTCTCACATGACGATCCTGAAAGCGTTAAATATGAAAGCGAATGCGTTAGTGATCTGCTGGTCTCCCTGGAGCTAGGTCAAGTCGTCCCAGAAGGGCACGAGGGACTCAAGGCACTCTACGCTCATGTATGCAAGCATTTTGGTGTCGCCAAGCTGCAAAGCTTGGGTCACGAGAATTTCATTCGTTTCCTCAACATGCTGCAGCGGGATGGCACATACAAAAGCACAGTGTACACTGCAGAGATCAAAAGCTCCGATGGCACCCTGACAACCATGGAGTTCGCCATCAAATTCGAAGGATTGCAAGATGACCAATTCGACCGAGGATAACATTGAGGCACGCCTAGACTGGCTCAATCGCATCATTTCGCATGAAATTACGCCCAATGATGCTGAAGTTGAAGCGCTGTCTGATCTTCGTACATTCCTAGCATTCGCCATCAAGGGGTGCTTCACTCAAAAGGCGTACAACACCATCAAGGCGTTCACCGTAAAGCACCGGAGCATTGCCACGCCGCATCACTATCCAAATACCTGGGAATACCTCAAAGAGTTGAGAACGCTAGCGCACCATGAAACCGCAGCTAAAGCAAGGCTTGTTGAGGGAGAAAGAAATTTAAAGGATTTGGAAAACCGAGCCTTATTGGAAGCTCATTTATGCGGCATGGCTTACATAGATGCGTATGAATTTATTCGCTCCCTACTCAAAGAACCATCACTATCCGGCCTTCTCGAAGCAAAGATAGAAAATTTCATATCTATTACTAACGTTAAATACGCTCACATCACCTCACATGCGGCCCGAGAGGGCGGAGTCCTCCAGGTCATTCAGGGAGGCAAACCGTAATGGCGCAGCTTTATAGATTATTAAACGACATCAAACTACCGACTGGCGCTTCGCCTACGATGCGCACCAAACAGCACATCGTCACTTACTCAAAAATTAAATCCCTGCCGTTGATGTTTTGGCCTAATGGCACGCCTTGCCACCTGGTGAACCTTTGGCTCATGGAAATTGCGCTCAGCAGTTCTGGCAAAGAGTCTGCAAAAACCGACGCAACATTGATCACTCACTTAATACGCTTTTGTTTTACTCGGAACATATCATTTTATGATCTCAGCGATGCATACTTTAAAATATTTTCGCGAGAGCTTACTAACGAAACGAAACCTGGAATTACCCAGACTACTCGCCCCGCTCGACTTTCCAATCAAACTTATTCCATCCAGCAAATCAGCTTAAACTTTCTGCTCTGGATACAACAGAATCACCCTCCCTACAACCACCTGCCTTTGATTGGCGAAGCGACTGACCAGCCTCGTGTAATCATTGAATTTAGATACTCCGCCTACAGCAACCGCAAATACCTTTGGCATACAGACCTCGTGACTAAGGAACCCCCTTTAAACGACAAGCTCCCTATTCCAGACAAATACATCGCAAAGCTAAGAGCGGCAGTTTTTCAACGCTATCACAAGCTAATCAAGCGTTCACTGAAGCCCGATGGATCATCCAACAAAAACATGATGGCGATCTTGAAGTACCTTTATAGTCGCCGCATGTTCACGATTAACATGATGACTAATTTCGGATTGCGCCCTGAAGAACTGGAGGAGATGCCACTTAATGATAACTCAAACATCATGAATACACTTTGCGTTGTTTTGCCAATAAAAAAGACCCGACACCAGAGCATACACCGTCGATTAACAGTCACCATGGGACTTGCGGTGACACTGCAAGCTTACTTCGATGATCGTGAAGAATTCGTAAATCATCTGATCACTCTCAAAAAACTTTCAACACCACCTAACAACATCCTTCTCGGCAAGGATGGCTCACCTCTAATCAAAGCTTCCTTGACAAAAGAATTTGACAGGTTGTGCATAGACGCTGAACTGGACGACAGAAAAGTCTGCCTTTCAATGTTTCGTCATAGGTTTATAAGCCGGGAGGTTAAGGCCGAGCTCCTTCTCCGCTTCCAAAAAAAACCCGAGCTTATGGCCGAGCTCACCCCAACTCTCAAGGAGAATGTTGCCCGAGCGGTGATGCCTAAGACTGGTCATCGCAGGCCCGAGTCGATATGGCACTACGTCGACGAGCAGTACAAACTTCTGTCCACTCCGGATTCGCACGAAGCACTTCAGACAATCAAGGATGACTTGGAACACACCAAGAATGCACTGGAAGACCTTACATTCCGCCAACATTTTAACACTAAAGATCAGACGGCTAGCGATCTTGAGGGCATGCGCCGAATGATCCGTGATATAGAAGAGCGCCTTTATAGTGCCGAAACACGAAAACGCAAGGATGATGCCCCGTGAAACCGTTCTCACAGCCAGGTTGCCGGTGGCATAAGTCTTCGGCGAAAGCGGAACCTTGAAGCTGATCAGACAAACGTTGACCAACGCCTAAAGTCGGTGGGTCAACCGGCTGCCTCGCTAGCCTGGTCGCGCTGAGCAACACTCAACAGACAACGCTCGATGAACTGAAGCTCCTGGTCGATCTCCTCGGCACGCTTTTCCAGCGCTTTCAATGCCGCCTGATGCTCTCTCTGCACCTCCACCGGAGCCTTGGCGAGTCCTGGCAGCTTTCTCCGCCCCTTCTCGATCTTCTCATTCAACTCGGTAAGGTACTTCACCCCCGACTCCTTTTTTCTTGCTGTGAAAAGCTGGCACTCCAGAAAACGGATCGCATCGTAGATGCGCAAGACCTCGCCACTGGTCTTGGAGTGCACAAAGTTGAGGCTACCCTCGTCGAAAGCGTGATGCTCCTGGTTCTGACCACCCCAGTTGACCAGATCATTCTTGATAAAATTGAAGTGGGTCAGGTCATAGGAAATGAAGGGTTCCACCAACGTGAAGGTGTGCTCCAGGCTGACCTGCAGGTACATGCTCTTCTTGAGCTGGGATCGGTTGAAGTTGGCAGTGACCTTCACGCCATTCTCGATGCAGAACTCAAGCACCATGGACTCGAACCAGATACGGCAATACAGCAATGCTTGGCGGACATCGAAGAGCGACAGCGCCACATACACTTTTTTCTGGAAGCCACCTGCGTGATCCACCACCACTATGCCCTTATTGGTGTAGCTGAGCACATGGCTATTGTGCTGGTCACTCTGCGGGTGGCGATCGGCAATGATGCAGAAACGCTCCCAGAACAGACGGTCATGGGTGGTAACCACCATTTGGATCCGGCGCAGGTACGCATCGGTAAAAAAGAGATCGATGATGTTTGACCGGTGCTCGGTGTCGATGGCATTGACCACATCGTCGAAGACAATGAGCGGAAAATTGTTCTTCTCAGCCATCGCCAGAAGGATGGACAGCCCCAGCGCACGCAAATGCCCCTCGCTGAGTACAGCAAACGCATCAAGCAATGAGCCATCCACGTTGGTGATCTTGATCCGGTAGCTATCCGCCTGTCGGTCGAAGCTCAACGACGCTATCTGTTCATGCTCGTCGTCATGGTTATTGATCGCGCGATAGTACTCGGCAGCCTTGGCTTCAATCCCTGTGATACGAGTCCTTTCCAGTTCCAGCTTATAATCCAACAGGTCGCGGTACAGCGTGCGGTACTCAGCTTCTAGATCCTTGAGCAACTGGTTGAAATGGCTGTTATCGACTGCATCGTTAAGCAAGGTCGCTTTTTGCTTGAGGAGGCCTGGCATCTGGTCGTTGATGGTCTTGAAATCGCTTAACGCCTGCTTTTTTCTATCGAACTGCTGCTTGAGCAATTCATCAACCTCTTTGAGCTGCACTACCCGCGCTTCGAGCCGCTCGGCCTGGGTTATTGCTTGGCTAGCCACCCGGCGCTTGCGTTCGCAGGCGCGCAAGTAGACATCAAGCTGATCGGTAGTGCCTGCGGTGAGCTTCAGAAACGAGTCGAGAACGGATGGCGCCACTTGCGAGCGATCCGTGGCAGCATGAAACTCTGCAAGCACCGCCTCTAGCTCATCCAGGTCTAGCGGGCAGGGAATCCCGGCATGCTCATTGTCCTTCAACGCGCTAATTCCGGTAGCGATTCTTGAAGCCCAAAGCGCAATTCGACTGTCATTGCGCTGCCTGGATCGCTTGAGGGCATCCAGCGCTCCCAGTGCCTTGATCTGCTCTCTTGCCCTCTCAAAAGGGTTCACTACCACTCGGTCAAGAGGCGTCAGGCAGGCGGGACAGGTCTGTGCGACCTGCAACTGCTCTACAGCCTCCAATGCTTCAAAGACGGCGCGATAATTGACATCGTTGGCCCTCAGGACAAATGTTCTGTCGATATCGGCTCTGCGATGGAGCAAGCGCTCGGCGATGGCACAGACACGAGTAACCTGCTTGAGCGGAACAGCGAATGGGGCCCTGGCAGCTCTCAGGCGCGCAGCCTCACGGATATGCATTTCGATCGTTGCACGTAGACGCCTGACCTTCGGACGAACATCGAAATCTTGATCGGCGCGTAGCCCTAGCAACCTACAACTCTCGGAGATCGATGATTGAAGATCTGCCCTGTGCTTGCGCCTCAATTGGCGGAGCTTGATTCGGGTACGCTCCAGGACGTCTAGCGCCTCGGCTTGTTCGGTACGCAGAAAAGCTTTGAGCGAGAAGCTTTCTGGTCGGACGAACCGAGAGATGACTTCCTGAAGCTCCTCCAATCCGAACAGGGTGGCCAGGACATCGCTCTCGCCACTGCCAGTGTCCTTCGATCCCAGTAGCGAGAATTCTTGAAGACGGTTGCGGTCGATAAAGCAGCTTGACCAACTGATACTGGGTTCGACCTTGAGCTTGTCCGCTCCCACGAGCATGAGCTTGGGCCTGATATCCCCTCGCGCGATGTACTGCCTGACCTTAGTCTTGCGCCTGGCGGCTTCTTTGATATCTCCCGTAGTGCCGATTTCCAACGCCTCACACAGGGACGATTTACCGCCACCGTTGGGTGCGTAGAAGATATTTTTCAGCTTACTGAAGCGAATGATGGTGCCTTGGTCGTCTGCGCCAAACTCACCAAATCCCCGGAAGTTTTTGACCCGAAGGTGATCCAAAGCACCCAGACCAGATGGCGGTATGCGATCCAGTTCAGGCTTGTTATCCAGGGCTTTTTTGAAGCGTGCCGCGATCCGTTGGTAGTCACGGCCCAGCAGGTCGTCAGCCGCCGCCGTGATGTGCGCTTTGATGTGGTCAGAATAGCGACCCTTGCTCTGCTTCGCCTGATACATGCACCAGAGCAGTACGAGGTAAGCGTCAGTGCGCCCTTCAAGATTCTGCCTTGCAAAACTCAAAAGGTACTGACTCATTGCGCCTCCTCCCTGAAGCGCATGATCGTAGCCGCACTGAAATCAGAAAGCCACTAGCCGCAGCGCACTACCGCAAGCCCTGGCTAATGTCCTGGGCTGCCCATCTGTAGCTGGTATCTCGCTTGATCGAGCTCTTCTTCTGCATGCCGAAGCTCATCTTTAAGACCCGTCCACATCAGTATCAGCGTTGCGATCTTCTCACGGGAAGCGGTCAACTCCTCCCCCATCACCGCCAGTTCGTTCTCAAGCAGAAGACAATGCTGCTGCAGCAACTCCTCCCGCGAAAAGAAGGCGAAGCAGTCATCGACGGTATCATATGGGTTGCTCATAGCGCTCGCTGCCGATAGGAGTACAAATGTTCTCATTGCGAGCTTAGCGGCATATACTGTATGAATCAACAGTGCCTCAGCGTAAGGCCGCCCTGCGACTACCGGCACGCTCTCGCAAATTCGCATGGGAGAGTGCGGGCCGCTCTAGCAGCGGGTTCAACCTGGAGGTCACTAAAGAAAAGCACAATCGGAGGAGCCGTCCATGTCACTGAAGTCGTCGTTCGCCACGGTACTTAGATCGCTGCGCAGCAAGCGAAACATCTCGCAGCGGGACTTCGGGGATACCAGTCGCACTTTTCTCTCCAAGCTGGAAGGCGCACGATCCAGCTTGACGTTGGACAAGCTCGACCAGGTCAGCCGGCGACTGGAGCTAAGGCCCCTGACATTGCTGACGCTCACTTTGAGCCTGGAATCCGGCAAACCTAGCATCGAACTCATTGATCACCTTCGCTCAGAAATTGAAGGCCTTCAGCGCGATGGCGGTATGCCGGAGCTGGAGCAAGCCACTCGGGGCATTGGTGCCAGCGCTCCGCGCAGACCACTGAGTCCTCAGCCTATGCAGGCCTTACAAACGGAGCTCTGCTTCACAGTATCCTGAAAACTCTGTGCTCAACCGCCCCATCATTTGGCCTAGCGCATTTAAACGCGCCAACACCAGCCAAGCAGTCAGCTACAGCGCATTAAATTGCACTGCTGGCTGTCACAGCCGCATTGCTAGGTCTAACGCTTGCGCTTTCGGCAATCTGTAAGGAAGCTATGGGAGAACGAGCGCCACGCGAGGGGCATGCCGCTATTAGCAGGACTACGGCCTGAAGGGCGTTAATGTGAGCGAAATGACAATGGAAGAACGCAAGGTCTACTTCTAGCCGTGGCCGATGAAGTCGCCCAAGGCAAGCTGACACTTGGTGCACCGTTAAACGCCTTCGTGAAAATCCATTGGGGGTGAACCAGGAGAAGTTTGCCAGGGCCAGCAGTATTTCGAAGCGGGCACTGTCGCAACTGGAGGCAGATAGCATTAATCCGACTCTCGCGACGTTGGAAGCCGTATTCAATAAATTCGGTCTGAAAATCAGCTTATCTCATCTCAGCCCGGTAGAACTCAATGCCGCAATCGCGCTGAGGAACAAGGCAGGTTTTACCTCTCCTACGGCTGCCCCGAGTATTTGCCCTGATAGCCTCATACAAGCAGAATCTGAAATCATGAAGTGCATAGACTGACGACTAGGTACTTCATGATCCCATCACTGCACGCGTGCGATATACCCGAGAGCTCCAGTGGCGACTAGCGAATCACGAAACCCACTTAAAAAATGATTAATGCTAAGGGAAGTTCGGGCTCAATGCCCTCGCGCTCTAAGTCGCGCTAACGTGCACTCAAGCTCGTAGTCCCTGTTCCACTCCCCTTGCTTAGGCTGCTCGTAGGGCAACCCCGCGAATTTGGCTAGCTGCTTGATGATTTCAACCAGTTGCACCCCCAATCTCGCGTAGCCGTGTCGCCTATTCCAAAAATACTCGGGGTGATCCGGTGGATCATAGTCTGACTCATTGATTGCACGCAGCAGGCCTTGCAGCTTGTCCTGCTGGTCGGGCAAACGAATGATCGAGTACATCAAATCCTTTGGTAGCAGCCGCCAATCGATATCGATGTCCAATGGGTTGAAAATAGGCACCGCCTTGACGGGCTCGCGTTGGCCAGCCACTCCTGTCGGCTCCCCGTAGACTGTTCCATCATCACGAGCGACTTCCAGGCATTCCGTAACCAAGCGGTCTAGATGAGAGATAAGAATAATACTGGCGTACGAAATATCCCGCTTCCCCTTCTGCCGCTGGGCCCACCACTCTTTGACCAACACAAAGCAGTTACCTAGCAGGACGCCAGCTATGCCCGCACTTGCGCCTATAATGGCCGAAACGTTGCCTGAATCCACGAACATCTCTCCCTTTTCTTGAAGGAATTTTATGGTGACGGCTCTACAGTAAATATTCGAGCCTGTCAGTCGCCAGTAGCAACACCGTGAGCCCTCAAGTGCTGCTCGTCCTCTCAGTGATGTAGTAGTGGCCGCCGTCATCACAGCCGCAATAGGCAGGATGATCATCTGGACAGAATGAATTCAACACGCAGAAGTATGTGCTTTTGAGTCCAAATCTTTGCTCCAACTCTTCGGCGATCTCAATAGCTATTTCCTGCCGCTCACGGAGATTTCGACCAGGATCCAATTCGTCCAAAGAGGCGAGGTAGCGTCCCCTTTTGCTGACCTTGATTCGACCAGTCGCCACTAGGGATCTTACATAGCGGTGAGTATTGTCCTCAAACCAGAGCCAACAACCTCCCCTTTCATTGACTGGCCCTTTCCGGGTCGAAAATTCGCGCATCTCTACGCGAGACGAGAAATCCATGGTGGAAACAACCGCCTCAAGCCAAGAGATCCTGAGGGTCGGAAACCAGTCGAAGCAAGCCCTACGAACGGCCTCTGGGAGTTGGTCAGTGCGCGCCCCTTCCATGTTCTTGGCGAGCACATCACAGACCAAGATATGATTGAAGTGCAAAGGCGAAACAATCCTTCGATCAATCAAGGTCAACATGTCGTACCAGACCTCACGAGCCGTCTCCATGTCGGGAACCACCACTCCGATCCCTGACCATTTTTTCAAATTCAACTTGAGACCAGGAATGGTATTTCCCTCGAATCCGTTGGCCTCTATTTTTTCAATGCACCGCTGATAGTTTCCTGGATATGACCATCGCCAATCCGAGCATTTTGACGTGTATCCACATGACGTGAATGCCCCCGCCCTCGCCATCTCCTGCTGCTCCATCACATGTGCAAACAATGGATCTGAGTTCATGTCCTCTGAATCGGCGTGTTCACCTGGCTCATACCGCTGAATACCGCCATTCAGGGCGGTTCTCAGCGGAAATGTAAGCGCGTACTGCGTCACCACGCCACCTTGCGGCCTTGCTCCCTCTCGTAAAGCGATCAAGTCAGCAGGATTGAAGTCCGTGAAGGAAACAACAGGTTGGGATCCGAGGACAGTCCGTTTTCCGTCACGAACGCCAAATGTGGCCCACAGGTGATGATAACGAACGGCATACCGGAGCAGAAATGCAGCAGACCACCGATCGTCATCATTCAGGCAGTTGGGAGGAAATGATTCAGGTATAAATTCGGGGGGCGAGTTACCCATTAGATCAACATCTCGAAAGTAGTGGGCCAGTCGGGAGCAGCGCATCAAGTCAATTTTTTTCGGCATGTCGCAATTCTCCTTTTCTGAAGACGAAGAAGCCCGACCTTCAAGAACGATCACTTGAGGGTGTGAATGACCTTAGCTAGCACGCCAAATGAAAGGTAGACTCGGATCTGCATCGGCGCAAGGTTGCAAAACAAAAAAATCTCAACTTAAAAGAGCAGCATTCGAATAACACAAATATTGAGGCAGTTACTTATGAATACACTAACAAAAACATTAAGACCCTCAAGCCTAAAACACAAACACAAACACAAGATACCTACAGCCTAATCACGTCGACCAAAACAAAGCAACCCAAAACAAACAAAACAAAAAAACTGAAAACCACAAATATTGCCAAACAGATTATTATGGATACCAATGAATGATAATGACTATCTAACTTCTGGATTAAGACGATATAGATGAGGTGGATAGTTGGCCAAGCGCTTCCAGCATTTGGTATTGAGTAGAGGTCTGGCAACAGTGGATGCGGAACTTTAAGTAGGCACTAATCGCGCTGCCCTAGACTCAGCACGCGAGACTTCTCCCTTGGTCGTTAGCCCACCCAGGGCTCCAAGCCTTTGATGCTAATGAATCACGCAGCTAAGGGCCGCCCCTCCATCTTCGACAGTTAGTGCACCGAACGTGGCGCCAGGCGGTTCGCCACAGCCTTGAGGGCATGGCAATCAGCTGACGTTGGTGGACAACTCCCCATTCGGCCACACCCCAAAGAAATCCGCTATCTCTGCTTCAAGGGCATCCGCACAACCATCTTGCTGTTCATAGTCAAACAGGCACCCGATTTGGAAGCCCATTCAGACAAATTTGAGCCTTCTAGGATTTTCGGGCACAGCAATGTAACACCACCCAAAGTAAAAAGTATGAGCCCTTCGACTACTGGATAATTTCTTTTCGTGACGACCTCACCCCATCGCGCATCGAAATCTTCAGCGGCGTAGGTTTCCGTTAGCATATAAGAGAACACCCTCTCATCCTTGATACCTGCGAGAACTGCCGCTTGGTCAACCGCAGTGGTTACCGCTGACGGAACAACAACAAGCGTCGCAATTACTAGAGCCAAGACGCCAATGAAGGCGTTGCGCACTCTCGTTAACACTCCACCTTCTGAAGCATAGTAAGCAATGGCGGGGACAAATCCGAGGATAGTTAGAAATATCGAAACAAAAACAACTGCAGTCATGCCGCCCGCATTATAAATCACAGAAGGCGCACTCATAGCAGCAAGCATCGGAAAGGTGGCAGTGATGGCTGCGAACCATGAACTCATCGCTAAAACAGACGCGTGTTTTAGATAGGATAACCAATGAACAGCCTTAACGCCACCATTTGAAATAGCCCCCGCGAGCGCCACATTGAATTTCGGCATAAAGAACAACACAATCATACCCACCACCACCCAGACAGCGGAGTCAACAAATACGCTAAAAGCACTTGAGTTATGGCTCATCAGCATCGAGTAAACGGTAGCAATAACACCAGCAAGCGTAGGAATAAGCAGATAGATCGCCATTGCGGGCTGAACGATCGGTGTTTTCTTAAACAAGTTTATAGCGAAAGCATACGTAGCCGTAGTTAACAGCAGCAACACCAGATAAAAAAGCAGTAAAAGACTTGAAACAACAATCCAGGGCCATAGCTCTGAGGGCGTCGCCAACGCCTTACCTATGAGCTCCGGCGTTCCGATTGTATGCAAATAAGCGAAGATAACAGCAAAAGTTAATGCAGCCCCCAAACCTGTCAGTGTCGCGCTGGCTGACACTACCTTTACCAAAGCACTCCAAACATTAAAGCAATCAAGCCTCGCGGAGACTTCAGTCATTATATCCGACATTACTAAAAACACCTCCATCCAACTGGAAATCATCCGTAGCTCAAACAATCAATAAAAAGGCCATTCGCAAGCTTATTGAACGCACCTTGACATACCGATCGAATGTTTATTGCCTGAGGTGGCCAGAGAGAGGCCCTAGCCTTGCTCATGAGCAACGGCCTTAATTGCAGCGCACGCACCCGAGGAGCAGGAGGCCATTCCACCTAACTCAAAGGGCTGCAATGCAGCCCTGCAATTACGGTGAAGCGAGGCGCTCTAGTCCTTGACCTCAGCTTCGACCTCATCGGCCATCTGATCCGACCGCGCCGTTTTGAAATATGAAGCAAACCAGGACTTTCGCGCGAACCTTTTGAAGATCGTAGGCGTAAGCTTTTCAAGCTTCGTTACGACTGAGGCCATTCCTTGCCGCAGGCTCTCGGAATATCTGTATTTGGAAAGTTGATCCGCTCGACCATCGAGGAACGTCGCCGCTTGCTGTGCTACCTCTGGGTACCGTCCGATGTAATCCAACAGCCTAATCAATCGGGTTGCTTCTTCGCTATTGACCGGTTGAATATCCAGGATTAGGTGCCCGTAATTATCGATCACCTTGACTAGCCTGGTGATGCTGTTGGGATCGGAGTAGAAGAGTGTCCGCAGCCGCCCACCGATCACGTGCCTTGACTGCTCGTCCAGCGCCTGTATCAGTGTATTGATCATTGCCACGGTCTCGCCAGTCAGAAGGCAACCATCCTCCTCATGCACGTAGGCATGTAAAGTGGCCACGATCGCATTGCCTACCGTTGCAGCACTGTTTAGCGAGATGGACTTCTGCGCCATAGCTTGCACGATACTGACCACCTGAGGAGAAGCCTCGCCGATCAGTTTCTTCCAGTCGCCCTCGCTGCGATCACTGGAGTCCAGGAACTTGAATACACCCTGTTTGAACGCCGCGAACTTAGACTCGGGAGTTGCAAGGATGCCAGCCAGTAAAGCAGCGTCGATGCTCTGAGGTTTGTTGGTCTGCTTCGCGGCATGGACATCCCAGCCACTGAACCAATCCAGAAGCATTTGCTGCGTGACACCATGCGGCTCAATCGCAGCCATGACCGCACTGTAGTTTTTCAGCAACCAGCTGGAGTTGAGGGAGCCAAGTCTCTTGTGGATGATGAGGTTGGCCACAAAGGGAGCCACTGCATTTACCGCTTCGCCCAACAGCAGCGGGAGGACTTCAGAAGACAGCAGTGTCGCGGTCGCTAGCGACTGGAACAACTCCGATTTCAGGACGTCCTCAATCTTGCCAATACCCGTTAACGATGTGGCGTCCTCGTTACGGATGTACACGATGGCGGCGACCGTGCGAGCGATATCACTGGCATCGCTGCTGAGAAGCAATGCCACATTATTCAGAACCGTTTGGTCGATCGCCTCTGCTAACGCCAGACTGATGATCGCCGATGAGTTGCCGGTGCTGCAGTCCTTGACCAGAGCAACCATGTCTTCCGAACTGATGCCTCCCGTGAGGCCGTCACCGAGGCGAAGGGAACCATACATCCAGTTCACCGCCGGCACCACACTATCGGACTCCAACGGCACCATATCCAGCGGGTGATTTTCGGTGCAGGCTAGCTGGTGATGGGCCGTCTCGATACAATCTGAATCGAGCGTGAAGTGATCAGCCTTGATGACCTTGAGTGTCTCAATCAGGGCCAGCAAGTGCATGATGCACTCGGCACTCGTGACAACCAATGAGCCAAACTCCTCCCCCACTGCCGCCAGATAGAGGTCATACTCCTTCACGCCGCTCTCGAGAGCGGAGAAGCTGCTTGCGTCATAGGGCAAGCTGATCATCCCCTCAATCGAGTCTCTCAGCATTTTTCCATGCCTTGCGATCTTCGATGGGTTCAAGCCTACGGTGATGCCGTACCGAACCGCGTCATAGAATTTAGCCTTCCCAGCGTCAATTTCTGGCAGTCGCACCAAATCAGCTTCATTGATCTGCTGTATCACATCATTCACCCACTCCCCTCCGTGCTTCTCGTGCGCGGCGTGAATGGGAGGCAACAACTGCGTCAGCGGTAGACCTGCAGCTAAAAGGCGCTTGAACGCGTCTGAAAAGCCAAATAGCGAAGTCAGAGAGTACAGCTTGTCTGCATCAGCGGCTTCGATCGCTTGGCGCAGTGGCTCATCGAGCAGCTCGGCGATCGCGATCTCACTGGTCGTGAGGAAATGAACTTGAAGGATCTGGATTTGCCATCCAGCGTTCATGTCCTGGCCAACCACAGTGGTCAACAAGGTATTCGTTTCGGCAACCTTGTTTACTGCTGAGTCGTCTAGCTTTACCAATGCCTTGTAGTACGCCGATACGCCATCCTTGCGCAGTATCTCTTCCACCGGAAACTCATTGTAACGACACAGGAGCAGGTGGGCTGCGATACACACCAAACTGATCTGGTCGCCAACAACCAGTGAAGTGGTGGCGATGTCGTTGATGAATTTTTTCTGTAGCCGTGGAGTGACGAGACCGTTGGCCATAGGGCTGTGACGGTGAAGCATTTGTGCGCAGTGCTCGGCGGTTGAAGCTTCGGCCTGGGTAAAGGTGTGCTTCCACATCTGGCGGAAACCATCCTTCCACCCTGAAGTAATGACAGGTGGAGCTCGGAACACCACGGGGAATTTCTTGGCGATGAAATCGCGAGAGTCGTATTTGCGATCCGCATCCGCGCTCAGATACGCGGCAACCTTTGATGAGCAGAAAGGAACCACGACCGTTAGGTTTTTTACCGACGCCACGGATGTGAATATCTCAAGATCACTCCAGACGCTACGTAAGCTTTCCTTAGGAAGTCTGTCGAGATTATCCAGGATCACCACATAGCGCAGCTTGGGTACCAGCTTCAGTTGCTCGACCAATGCGCGCTTCAAATCCAGCGGCGTGACTTCTTTGGAGACCTCAATCTTTTCATTGATGTAATCATGACTTGAACCCTTGAACAGGCTCAGGAGGCTCCACTTCTTGCCAACACCAACGTCCCTGCCGTGATTACACACCCATGCAAAAAACAACACGATGCCAGGGCTAAGGAAAGCGGCCCAGTTCGCGACCAACAGGCTCGTCGCGACCTCTGCCGCTGGCTGAGCAAGCTTAAATATTTCCTTAAACGAGCTTGAGGAGAAAAACAAGCTCGCAAGCAGCAAAAGCGCCCACGCACTGACGTGGCTTGTGGTTTTCTTGGAGTACTCAAACTCACGCCCCAGTGCGAGATCCCTGATGCGGGTCAGTGCTTGGGCCTCCTTACTGCCGGATCGCGTGTCTTCAAGGAGCTGATCAGTGAAGAGTTCGATGAAATTGCTTTTGGTGGAGCCTTGGTAATTTTGCTCGCAGTCAAAAAACCAGACCCGATAGCTAGCATCAGCGGCTTTGAGCTTGTTACCGAGCATTTCCAATATCGAACTCTTCCCGGATCCAAACTCACCATCGAGGCCAATCACCTGCGAGGCATTGGGGGTAGTAATGTACGCCTGCATTGCGGAAGCGACCTTTTCATGGCTCCCGCCCGGGAACAAATCTTGTTCTGCCGGCTTCTCCGAATGGAAATTGATCACTAGCACAGTCTTCCTTTCTGCACGACGCGTCAGGCGCCACCAAACCTCAGTCCCAGTCAGCGCTCGGATCTGGATGCATTTTGAACTGCCGAGCACGCGCGCAGCCCTATTCGATGCTGCTCGGTTTTATAAGACAATGCTAACGCACGTAGTGGCGATGAGACAGCAAAATGAAGGCGCGATGATGCGCCAAGTGGTTTGGAGGCGCTCGGTGGAAAGCCGGCATCGCCAGGCGGCAACACTAGTGCAATTCATCAAGGACTGCCCTTTTAGTTAATCAACTGTCGGCAGAATTTTGGTCTACGCATCCTGACTTAACCGGTTGATGCCTGATAGCTTTCGCAGCGGCCAACCGAAAAGCTCGCTGACCCCATACTCGACGTCCCCCCCTTGCGTGTCAACGACGCCGGCGATCCTCCCGCTACCTCTTAAGGATTGTCTCGACGCGCTCAAAAATCTGCACGAGCGGGACTCATTTACGCTGTGAGTTGCAGAGGCCAGCTTCTTGGCGTCCGCTGTCACGGGACAGGCCCGGGATCACTTATAACAAACCTTCCAGTCAGCCATAGCTCCCCTATCCTGGTTGACCAAGCGGATGAATTCACTCAGGTGGGTGATGTTCCACGCCGCGTTTCTGACACCTGCGATTGCAGCGGCGCGATCCTTTGAGTTTTTGTCCTTAAAAGCCTTGCGCGCCAGCTTGCTCAGATAGCGTTCAGACTCGGTCTTGGGCTCAACTTCGATAGCAGCCTCCCACGGCGTTTTCACAGACATGACAGGGCTCCGGGCATAGTAGCCTGATCATAGCGCTTCGCCTGCCTTGATGCCGCACGTCAACCAACGGGGATGAAACATCGGCACCGCACACCCTTGATCCACTTTAAGTGGACGACACACGCAAATAAATACACGAAAAGTGGAAAATCAAACAGCATTGCTGTTAATCACAGAATTCCTGTTCACTATTTGTGGATTCATTACACGTAAAGTGTATGAAAACAGCAAAACGTGTATTTTTTACAGATTGTAAAAACACTCCCCGGACATTCCACCCCTGTGTTTCGTGGCCTCTAACGATTTTTCAATAAACTGCTTGCCCATCAGAATTTTCTCGCTAGAGTATTCTCCACACGAATCAGATGCATAGGTTAGCCAAGAGGCCGGCTTCGCTACGCACTTTATAAATCAACTGGAGAGCCCGCTAGTGGGAGAGTGGTCAAAAAGTATTGGTGAGCACGGGGAAGACATCGTCTTCTCGTTCCTGAAATTCATCGGTTGGAAAGCAGCCGTGCGGGGCATTGACGTCAGCTGCATCCACCCTGAGGGACATAAAAAATCGGCATCAGGATCCGAGCGGACAAGCCATGGGATCGACTACGTCTACACGGGTCAGTCGCCCTTGGAAGATGGTGTCCTCAAGCACCTGTGCATCTCGTCAAAATTTTCGACCAAGGCTTACCTGCGCCCTTTGACGACCACCTTCAGAAGTCACTTCAGCGATTTGGCCACAGCCATTGAGTGCTTCAAACGATCAGCTCAGAGAAGGCAGCTCAATGCCGGGTATACAGGCATCACTGCAGAAGTCGTCGCCGGCGTGCTGTTCTGGATCAACGGCGAAGACGTCAAGGATTTCGACGCGGTGTCAGAGGTTGCCGCAAGCAAGAAGCTGGACAACT
Source organism: Pseudomonas putida (assembly GCF_025905425.1). NCBI lineage: Bacteria > Pseudomonadati > Pseudomonadota > Gammaproteobacteria > Pseudomonadales > Pseudomonadaceae > Pseudomonas > Pseudomonas putida. Next base: position 3,480,591 of record NZ_CP109603.1, read on the forward strand.
CCAATTACGGCACCATCTATGTGATCGACAACCGGCGGGCCTGCTTTCTCTACGAAGCCATCTCGTACATGCGAAACACGTACGGCACTGCAAACGTGAAATTCCTGTATCCGTCCACGGGCAAGAACGTTGACCCGTCCCAACGGCTAGCTGCAGGTGACGTCCTGCCGGCAGAGTACCTCACAAGCGGTATCATTCCCTTCTTCATCCAGGCAGATGACTCGAAAAGCCTGGCCGTCTGCTGTGATGATGAATTCAGCGAAGAGGGTCTATGCAGGCTTATCGGATATTTGTCCTCGGTAGCGTTGGATTTTCCGCAGAAAGTTTTGATTGCCTTCCCTGATTACAATTTCAGCGATCACAGCCGGCAGGCGGCGCTGGCCAAGGGCTCGATCGCCAACAAGCGCTTTGCCGAGCTGGTCGAGGTCGTCAGCTACCGCTCTGACTTCAGGAGTATTGCGTAATGAATCTGGAAAATGAAAATGCAATACTGCCACAGGGTGAGAACCTGCGCGCCTATCTCGTGCAGCCCTTTGTATCCAAGGGCGATCTGAAGAACCTGCTCCGTCAGCGCGGCGTCTTTACGTCGGAGTCGGACAAAGAGCAGAGCATCCCTGCATTGACTCTATCGCTACTCAAGCCCAGCGAGTTCGTGGTGCTGCAGCAGCTGTACATCGCCAAGGAAGACAATCCGAAAATCACCAGTCAAATCATCGAGTGGTCTGGCACTGGGTCTTTGATCAGCAGCATCCCTGACGACATTGACGTCAACAAGGTACTGGATCTGAATTTCAAGAATTTCAAAGTCCTCAATGCGCCAGGCTTCTATCCGGTGCCCAATAGCGCTGATGCCATCCGCATGGACTTCGAAATTGAGCGTCTCGACCGCTCCAAGAGTTGGGCTGATTCGCATAAGCGCTTCAAAGCTTCCATCGAAATTCAGAAGAGCAAGGACAAAGACGAGCTCATCATCATCAGTACCCATACCGCCCCTGAAACCAAACAGACGAACCGAGCCATCTCGAAGCATCTGATTGGACACTTCAAGGCACAGGGTCAGATCGCCCAAAAGGCCAAGGTTCGGCAAATTCGTTTCCGTGACTTCACCAACGAAAAGCGGTTTGACTACTTATTGGGCCTCACACGCGACAGCAGGCATGCCTCTATGACCTTCAAAGAGGTGGTGGATATCGGCTTGGTGCCAGACGAGGAACACACACTGCCCGAGCAACTGGAATGGATGGAGGAGCGTATTCGCGGCTTGGATCTGCGAGGCACGGGGCTGGAAGATTCTGACTTCTTGAGCAACCTTGCCTACCGCCCTTGCCTGCTGATTCATCGGCTGGACGCCAAGTTTAGATTCAGCCTTTCGGGGATGGATGGTCACTGCGTCATTTCGCTCGGGTTTCCTGACTTTAATAAAGGGCATAATCGAGACAGCGAAATCGAATTGCGCATCAAGAAAATCGACTTTGATGAGCCCCGTCGTGGCCTGGATAAAAACGAGGCTATTCAGACGATCCTCAAGGAACTCGAATTCGAGAAGATTGAGACGTTCAAGAAGCTCGCCAACCTCGAAGAGGCCGCATAAACGCCTCCGTGGCCTCTCAGTCCCCAAAGCAGCACTTGGGGCTCTGGTACCTGGAGCCCCACGTTCTTCTGATCAGCCCTTGAACCGACCTGTGCGCCTGCCAGCACGGGCGTGAATCAGCTACCAGATCCCTGGCTCCGCAGGAAGTTTTCTTTGAGCACGCGGGGAAATGCGACCTCCTGTTAGCCCTCAATTGCCCTTTCAAATACAGCAACCGCGTTCCTAACTTGCAATCTCCGATTCAGGGGCGGGTAGCGTATAGGCCAAAAAAAGCCTCCCTAGAAGGAGGCTCTCGGAAATCAGGTTGACTCACTTGGCCAGCCAGGACTCAACCTCGTCCGAACCGTACTCCGCCTTCCATTTTTTGAGGAGCTTATGGTTGCCGCCTTTGGTCTCTATCACTTCGCCGTTGTGCGGATTCTTGTATTGCTTCACCTGACGTTCCCGTCGTGGTGCTTTCTCTGCAGTTGCAGGAGCAGCGGAACGACGGCTAGCCTCTGGATCCAGGATGTTGATGATGTCCCGGAGGCTGAAACCGTACTTGTTCAGCAAGTCCCGCAGTTTGGTCTCAAATTCAATTTCTTTCTGCAGTTCGGAGCTTCCTTTCATCGCTTCGAGCTCTGCGAGCTGTGCGGCCAAGGTTTGCTCCAGCTTACGGAATTCTGCCAAACGAGACATAAGTAACCCTCTGTGATTTATAAAGTGACGCTAGCCTAACGCAATTGGAGGCTCAAAGCCTAATGAATATGAGCCTGTATTGCTGAGTTAGTTCGTAAATTAAGGCGTCACGCCATAGCCCTGCAGATGAAGTCGACAATCACGAAACTAAAGATGCGCCCATTTTTCATGCACCAACCTGAGCCATGCCCTGAACGTGTGACCTGATGAGCGCCCTTAGTCGCCGCGTCCAGCAATGCGGCACTGTACTTTGCCAATGCTCTGGGGGCCCGGCCATCAATACGGGCTGGGGTTGGACTTCAACGGGCTAATGGGAGCGGCTTGATTGACCAGCAATAGCCGTGAAACAGAGCGATCCAGTGATCACGCAGGCGCACGCTAATCCCGACAACCATTACGTTCAAGGGGAGATTCACGGAAACGCTGAGAAGCCTAGGGAAACCCTCAGGGTAGTCACGAGCAGCTGTGCTCAGAACCGGAATCATATGTAGAAAGGTCGATAGCGGGAAAATTGGTGGTATGCATCATCACGCAATGCATAAAACCTTGATCAGATCGGAATAGCCGTTTGACCTGGTGGGGCGAATTTTAGAAACCGCTTCCGAAAAACGCTGGGTGAGACTCCAACGCGCTGACAGAACAACCGCCTGAACGAATTACTGTCTTCATAACCCACCCTGTCTGTTATGGAGTCGAAGCATAGCCGGGTCGTCTCGAGCAATTGCTTTGCCTTCTCCAGACGAAGCGTTTGCAGATATTCAAGCGGGGAGTAGCCGGTGGCCTCTTTAAAACGACGCTTGAAATTTCGCTCACCAAAACCGAAGCGCGTAGCTATGTCGTCGATTTTACATGGTTTTTCAAAGTGTTCTTCCATCCAATCCTGTACTTTGAATATGGCGCTATCCGCATGGCCCCGGGGCATTGACCAAGTGACGTACACAGATTGACTCGTACGCACCGCGTCTAGCAAAAGAAAACTGCTACATTGCTGAGCTAGCTCGCGTGAAGCGAACCTACGAATTATATGCAACATCATGTCCACAACCGAGCTAGCTCCAGCTGAGCTTATGATGCGGCCTCGCTCGCAGAGGATGAGTTGCTCCTCTAAACGAACCTTCGGGAATTTTCGACGGAACAAGTCTGCAAATGCCCAATGGGTGGTGGCCTCAACGCCGTCGAGCAAACCTGCGTGAGCGAGCATGAAGGTAGCAGTACACATCGATGCAATCACCGCACCTTGCTCATGCTGACGGCGCAGCCAGCTCCGATAGTTGCCGAAGGTTGGTAAGGCATCCCGCAGGGTGAAAAGAAAGCCTGGGATGATCACGAGGTCAGTCCGCTCTATACCACTCAAAGCACCGTCCACGGCCATGGAACGACCAAGCGCATTGCGCACGGGCTGCCCTTCGAGCGACGCAACGTGAACCGAAAAGGGCTCAGCAGGTACAGCCAGACGGTTCGCAGCATCTAACATCTCAAGTGCCAGCGCGGCGGAAGCGTGTGAGCTGAGATCTGCTAACAAAACTGTTACGTGCATCAAGAACCTCAATGCTGGATCGGCATGGTTTAGGTCATTTCTGCATCTACTTTACGACACTTGTAAAGCCTAAAGTAGGCCGTTTCCAGCCTTGGATGGCCTTGAATATGAATCTCTGGTTCCGACTTTTTTTGATGCTCTTGCGGCTTCCTTGGCGCCGCCCTGTTCCAGGGCTTAGCACTACAACCGTCCGGATGCGCGTTTGGCCTTTGGATCTTGATTTCAATCGGCATGTCACTAATGGCCGATATTTCACTCTGGCTGACGTAGGCCGTATGGATTATGTGTTGCGCAGTGGTGCTTTTCGCGCTGCGCTCCGCCACCGCGCTATCCCGGTCGTTGGAGACGTCTGCGGTAAGTTCCGGCGCGAACTTAAGCTATTTGAGCGCTTTGAAGTTCGCACTCGAATGCTTGGTTGGGATGAAAAGTGGAGCTTTGTGGAGCACTGCTTCGTGAAGGATGGGAGAGTAATCGCTATGGTTGTCATGCGCGGGCTCTTCAGAAGTCGTAGCGGCACAGTCCCTCCGGCAGAACTGGCGCGTGAATTGGGGATGGACGAAAAATCACCGCCTCTGCCTCAATGGCTAACTGAATGGTCGAAAAGCTGTGATGGGCTGAGCATTCAGCTTCGCCAAATGGAGACGCTGTGATCGCGCTCACCGCTAGCAGCAACTGAGCAATCCGAATGTGAGCGCGCAACGATGCCATGCTTTCCTCAACTGGATCGTTTCCCCATCCAGTTGGATCGCCCCAAACCGGCGTACCAGATTACATGCGAAGGAATACGCTGCTGTGTGTGTCACGTTCAGCTGCGCCAGTTCGCTCGGTTCCGCGAACGATGAACGTATGCTGTGCCTGCAGCACTGACCATCCGCTAACGTTGATCAGTTGCCTGCCGATAAAACCTCTATACCCTATCTCGGCAGGACGCCCATGAATTCGCTATCAGCGTTACCGCACCAGGCACAGCCCTTGACGCCCACGCAATCAACCTCTGCCCTTGCCAGCAACGCGACCCCGATCGCCGGCGTCCCCACAATACCGAGCACTAGCGTAACCCTTGGTGAGAACACCACGGTCAACGATTCAGAAACCTACTCGCGGCTGGGCCTTCTATCAGGGCAAGTTCGCTATGCCTGGGAAGTCGAAAGCCAGGATAAGCTGACCAGCACGCTTCAGACTGCCTTCGAGGCGTCCAGAACCTCAGGGCGCTTCAAGGGAATTGGCGCAGCCTTGATTGAGCAGCTCGCTCAGAATGGCGGCAAAAATGTGTCTCAGTCAGTGTTTGCTTTCAATGACCGCTCCCTACTCGCTCCTGCTGAGCTGGCACTTCAACAGCAACAGCTGCGCGAGACTCCCGACCATGGCGTTTCCTTCAGTCTCACGACCTCTTCTGGCGCGACCATACGCCTGTTGCTGGCCAGTGGTGCCAATGGCCTAGCGGTGAGCGCTGAAGTCGAAGGAGAAACACTGAGTGACGAAGAACTCAAGGGGTTGGGTAACCTGGCAGACTCTTTCCAGTCTACTATCGACGGCTTGCATGAGGCGCCCCCTCAACTGAAGCTCGGCGCGCTGGTCAGACTCGATCCGAAGCTTTTTACGTCACTGGAAATGACCGCTAAGCTGGAAACGCCAAGCGGCGAGCAAACATTTGCCCTGATGCTTGATGACCATGAGCGCAGCATCAGTCTAAAAGGGCCGTCAGGACAGGTACAACTTAGCCTGGATACACGTAACTCCGAATTACTGGGCAGTTCGGCCCAGCGTAAGGCTGCGACCGACAACTATCTGACCCAGTTCGACGCCGCCCAAAATAGAGGACGCGGTGACAAGAACCTGATGAACATCCTCAAGGTCGCGTTCACTCAACTTAACAGCATCGACGATAACCGTCAGGGTGCGGTACAGCGCCCATCCCCGCTAAACGATAAGGATCGAGCCTTGCTCAGCGGGCTGGCCGACTTCAAAGCATCAATCAGCGAGAGCGTGGACAGAATCAATCCGATGCGCCAGGACGAGGTCGACAGCTTCACGTTCAACACTTCGCAGACCACCACTATCAAAGGCAGTGCTTTGCGAGACCTTTCGGTTGAGCAGACCCAGACGAGCAAGCTCAACGCATCGTTCCACCGCAGCCTCAACCCGATGACGGAACTAGCGCTAAGCAACGACCGCAAGTCGCAGAACTACACCTATCACCTCATTGAAGATCAGGCGAGTAGCACTACCCGCCTGGCTTACGATGAAGGCCGGCTGGTCGAAGCCAGCGCAACCCAACAGGCGAGTCAGAAAGAGCGGATCCTTTCGTATATGAATGGGGATCTGAAGAGCGACTTGACCACACCTAAATCGGTGACCCAGTCACGCAACGTGCTGAATCTGCTGGAAGAAGCATTTAAACGAGACCGCACCTCCCAACAAAAACTCGGTGTCTCGCTTCTTGATGATCTTTTGCAATCCCAGCGCAGTAGATGGGGACTGCAGGCGGATCCGTCTAAGATCTCCGCGTAATGCAAAGGCATCCTCCTCTTCTGTACCATCTAATGGCGATTGCGCCCGCTTAAAACTACACGAACACGTGAGGCGTGGCCTAAGACCCACTAGCATTGGGCACTTTAAGCTCAAACAACAGCTCATCAGTTGCGCGATCGAAATGCTCGATAAGGAAATCCAGCAATACACGCACGCGGGCAGTCCGGTAACGGTTGCCGTGTAGTACCGCGTAGACACTGGCCTCTGGAACCCAAAAGTCAGGCATTAGGACTTTCAATCGACCAGCACTGATATCGACAGCCGCATCCCAGATGGTCTTACGCGCGATACCATGCCCGGCCAATGCTCATGCGCGCGCGAGTGCGCCATCACTTACGCCAGTACCCCCTTGAATTTCTTCCGGTAAGCAGCGGGAGGAATTCCTACGCGCTTGGAGAATAACTGCCTAAAGGAATTGCTATCAGAGTATCCAACCTGTTTAGTTATTGAGTCGAACGCCTGATTAGTTGTTTCCAGCAATATCTTCGCACGTTCCAGGCGAAGAGTCTGAATGTAGTTTATAGGTGTATAACCTGTCGCCTCAGAAAATCGCCGCTTGAAATTCCTCACGCCAAACCCGAACATTTCCGCCACGTCATTTACAACAAGCTGACCGCCTAAATTCCCTTCTAGCCACGTTTGAACTTCCAAAATCTTCAAATCACCGTGCCCTTTCGGCATCGACCAAAGCACGTAGCAGGTCTGTTCCGTTCTAGCCGAATCAATTAGCAAATAACGGCTACACGTATGCGCCAACTTAAAGTCCGAAAACTTTCTAATTATATAGAGCATCATGTCAAGCGTAGCGGTTGACCCCGCACTAGTAATGTAACGATTATCCTCACTTAAGATTTGATCAGCATTAACAATAACCTTCGGATGCCGACTACTTAAAAGCCCAGCGAATGCCCAGTGGGTGGTAACCCTAATAAAATCAAGCATGCTATTTTCCGCAAGTACAAAAGTCGCCGTACACATTGTAGCTATCTCAGCACCTTGCGCATGCTGCGACCTGAGCCAATTTCCATATTTTTTGAATTCGGGAATCACATCCTTCAATGTTAACAAAAACCCCGGTATCACCACTAAGTCGGTGCACTGAATCTCATCCAAAGATTTTTCGACTTTTATCTGCTGCCCGCCATAGGCATCAACGTTACGCCCCTTCAGCGAGGCCATGCATACATCGAAAATTGGATGTTCGCGCCCCGAAAAATGGTTTGCTAAAGCAAACACCTCCCAGGCAACTGCTGCACTGGCGGCGGAACATTGATCTATGACAAGAATTGTTACATGCATGGGCCAAATTTCACTTATCACATGCTTAATTGCACTAATGACCATTCTCGTGGTAATGGCACATCGCTATAATTAGTGAGAACAACGCGCGCGCCCGTAAAGCGACTAATAGCCTCGGCACCAATATATGTGGCAATTGAGATTGCGTCAAAGGCCGTTGCACCACTGATCCCACCTCAGATGAAGAGCCTTCAATGCTACATATATTGCTGTTGCTACCGACGCTGTTAATCAGTTTCTCCGCACTGGCAGATGAACCTTTTGAATTATACATTCCTAACTCGCCGCCACTGGCATGGTCAAACATTACCAGCCAAGGTATAACCATCACCCCCATAATTACAGCACTTGAGCAAACCAAAAAAAATATAATACTTCGAGAGACCCCTTGGCCACGAGCCCAGAAGGAGGTCTCCAGTGGGCGGAACAAGTTGATTGCACCTCTTGCACGCACTGCCTCTCGCGAAGATAAATTCACTTGGATAGCCCCGATCTTAGAGACTAAAAATGTGATGTTCACATTAGGCACTCCCGCCCGAAGCTTTTCTGAAGCGAGGAGAATGTATAGCCGTATCGGAGTAGGTCAAGGCTCGGCTCAAGCAGAGACTCTAGTTGAAAATGGTTTTCCACCAAAGCAACTCGTACACATCAAGCTCGGTGAAAACCCAGGAAAGCTGCTGCGCTTGGGGCGAATAGATGCATGGTTCACAAGTACAACTGAGGGCAACTACATCTGGCGAAATCGGTTAAACGAGATGAATCCACTGAAATCAAGCCCTATCCTAACGAGCACGACATTATATTTAGCTTGCTCAATTGATTGCGACCCTGAGCTAATCACAGAACTTAGATCCACACTCACCCCCTCAGCCAATCCAACCCAAACCAACCCAGCCAAAAACCAGTGACTGCACATATCAGACACACTTTAAAACCAGGCACCATCGTTTTATACGACCGATATCGCAGCGTCAGGAGTAATCGTGAACCTTAACAACGTAAAAATTGGAACCAGATCCATACTACTTTTTTCTATAGTTGCTGCACTAGTAGTATTAATGGGCGGAATCTCATTATACCAATCAAAAAATATGAACGATGCCTCTGATGAGATAAAAACAGTCTGGATGCCCGGACTGTTCGAGCTATCAGAAATTGGCACAGATATCGGTAGAGGGCGCGCGTTGACGCTGCGAGCATTCCTGCTCAAGAACCAGGAAGATAAAGCATTGACCTTGTCAAAGCTTGCGGAAATCAAGGCTTCCATTCCTGAAGCCTTCAATAGATACAGAAAAACCATAAAAAGCAACGAAGAAACAAAAGCATTCGACGATTTCGAAAAGCACTACCTCCGCTATCAAGACCTGCAAGATAACATAGTCAAAAACATCATAAAAAAAGATAGCGTCGAGGTAGAAAAGCTCATAAATGGGCCACTTATTGAATATGCGGAATCTATGATATCTGCACTAAAAAAAGTTTCAATACTCAATTCCGAAGGTGCCAGCGCAGCTGCTGCTGCCAGCGATGATGCCTACACCGAAAATATCATAGCAATTCTAGCAACCATCGCTACAATTCTATTGACGATGGTAGCACTGGCAACATATTTCACTAAAAGCATTGTCAAACCATTATCCGACGCAGTTTCAATTGCACATCAAATTGCTTCTGGCAATCTGTGCCAAACAATTAGAATCAGCGGGAAAGACGAAACAAGTGCATTACTAACATCACTTAGCCAAATGCAGCACGAACTGAAGAACACAATCTCTCAGATTGCGAGCTATTCAGATCAACTGGCGTCAGCATCAGAAGAGCTACAAGCGGTAACAGAAAATGCAAATAAGGGTCTTCATCAGCAAAACGTCGAAATCGATCAAGCTGCTACTGCCGTCAATGAAATGACTGCCGCAGTGGAGGAAGTAGCGAGAAATGCAAATAGTACTGCCGAGGCGTCTAAGGAAACTGAAAGTGCCACCAAGTCAGGGAGCTTGCAGATTGATCAGGCGTTGTCTCTCATCGAACTGCTCGCCGGCGATGTGACAACAACCTCACAAGAGGTGGAGCTTCTCTCTAGCAATATTGAAGATATCAATAAGGTTCTTGAAGTAATCGGGTCAATTGCACAACAGACAAATCTTCTAGCGCTCAATGCTGCCATTGAGGCAGCTCGGGCAGGAGAGGCTGGTCGAGGCTTTGCAGTGGTTGCAGATGAAGTACGGGCCCTTGCGCATCGGACGCAGCAGTCCACTGAGGAAATTGGTGAGATGATCAACACGATCCTCTCAGGCACCTCTAGAGTGGTAAGCGCTATGTCTACAAGCGAGAAGCGTACACACGAAACATTGATTGCAGCTAAGGCCGGCGGGGATGCATTGCGTGAAATCTATGAATCTATCATGGGCATAAACGAGAGAAACTTAATTATCGCTACCGCTTCGGAGCAGCAAGCACAAGTCGCCAGAGAGGTGGACAGAAACATTGTTAACATAAGAGATTTGGCGACACTCAACTCTGCTGGCTCGAATCAAACAAGCGCTTCTTCGCAAGACCTTTCAAAACTAGCCGTTCAACTCAACAGTATGGTTTTGAAATTCAAGATATGAGCGTTCTCCTGGGTCTTCCGGAGCACGAAAGACCCAGGATACACTCATATTCAAAAATCGAATTTAACTGGTAACCTCTTGCACAGCGGCTTCAGCCTGCTTACGCATCATGAAAACATCGCAAGCGCACCTGCACAGACTGCAGTTGCAACACCGAAGCTTATGGCAAAAGCTTCTGGCGCCTGTAACCACTATCAATGGTGCCTGCGTAGTAATGGAGGCCTGATTTACGGCCTACGAGGGCTCGTTGGGTCTGTAACAGTCGCGTTGCCGACCGTCGAACAAGGTCAACCACCGGCGCGGTACTCACGGCCAGCCCCACCTCAAGCGACAAGTCTGCGCTGAGTTCACTCCCGTCCTATCCGCTATCTGCATGGCATAAGGCTTAAGCACCAAAGACGATGCAGAACAGCCAAGATTGCCAGCATACCTACTAGGTGGTAGGCTTCTACTGCCTCACGGTTTTGAGCTTGCATTGCTATGCTGCCACAGTGAGAACCTAACGCCAGTCAATACTTCCCATGGAAATCGTCATGAGCAAACAGAAGATCACGTTCCTAAACGCCGAGGGTACGAGCCTTTCAGGACTGCTTGAAGCCCCTGAGTCACCCAGTGCTTACGCATTGTTCGCACACTGCTTCACCTGTGGCAAAGATATTAAAGCAGCTGCGCGTATTGCGAAGGCGCTGGTCGACAATAATATCGCTGTACTTCGTTTTGATTTCACGGGTCTGGGCGGGAGTGGCGGAGACTTCTCCAATACCAATTTTTCATCAAACGTTGCTGACTTGGTATCTGCGGCGGATTATTTACGCAACACGTATCAGGCTCCATCCCTTTTGATTGGCCACAGCTTGGGGGGCGCTGCAGTCATCGCAGCAGCTAAGCACATCCCTGAGGGAAAAGGTGTTGTGACAATCGGAGCTCCTGCTGATGCGACCCATGTTATGAAGCAGTTCAAGGGTCAAGTAGAAGCGATCAGAGACATTGGTGAATATAGAGTTACGCTTGGAGGAAGGGAGTTCACTATAAAAAATCAGTTCCTCGAAGATATTGAAAGTCAGCAGCAGGATAAAAGCATCGCGAACCTCCGACGCGCACTGCTTGTTTTTCACTCACCTACCGACAATGTTGTATCCATAGAACAAGCACAGAAGATTTACCAGACAGCTAAACACCCGAAGAGCTTCATATCGCTGGACTCTGCCGACCATTTACTTACAAACAGCCGAGACGCAGAGTATGTTGCCTCATGCATTACCGCCTGGAGTTCCAGATACTTATAGCCTTATAGAATCATCACATAAAGGAATACCTATATGAGGTACTGCTCAATTTTAATCCTAAAGCAGGCGAGAGAAAAAAGAAGAGTATGTCCTACTTTTTGCGACAGTGAGTCGGCAAAGCGACAAGAAAAAGCAAATGCCGGAAGTAGCTCTCTATCAATAATACTCTTGATAATTTTGGTGACGTTTTTCGCGCTAGCTCTAATCGGAACTAGCTAATTCTTGCGGAAGCTGGGACACGAGAAGTTGGCGCACCGGCTACTAATATTGCGTCCATTCATTATAAGCCCAGCCCCGAAGTCTAATCGTGAAGCCCTAGTGCTCTACCGCTGGCCACTCACCTACCCATCAAACCAACCGCAACAGCCTAAGCGCTTACCTGAAATGCCGGCTCCACTCACATCCGTTACAGGAGCCGCCTAACCTACCGACAGCGCTGAGAGCAAAGATAGCTTGATCCCAGGGGAGCAGCTACGCACCTGAAATGCATTGAAATCGAGATGTGGAGCCGCTTGCAGACCTCAGGCTCAGCGTCGCATGGGCTGCTCCTGCCTGCTGACCGGACGAATGCAGGTTGAAAAGGGTATTGCGACCTCTACCTACTAGATGGTAGGTTAAGCCTGCACGCAAGAATCCACACTCAACATTTTCATTTCTACGCCTTGGCGTAGCTGCGAGGATCACATGCAAGACTGGAAAAAAGCACGACAAGACATTAATGCTCGCGTTATGCAGCTCGGCTCGCTTTCACCGGAAACCATCAAGGGCGTGATGGCGCTTGGCGGGGCCGGCGCGAAAACCAACCACCTCGATGCGAAGACCCGCGAACTGATTTCTCTTGCAGTGGCCGTAACCACTCGCTGCGACGGCTGCATTGCTTTCCACGTCGCCGAAGCCAAGAAGCTTGGTGTCACAGTTGAGGAGGTCTCAGAAGCTCTCGGAGTCGCAATCAACATGAACGCAGGCGCAGCCTTGGTTTATAGCACTCACGTGCTGGACGCCTTCGACAAGGAATGACCTGAGGAGGCTGCTCCCGTAACGAGCAGCCCATTTTTTTCGAGTTCGTCCCGCACACTCATAGCGAGAGTGCTGATCATCTTAAGGTGATACAAATGAGCGCAGAATCCAAATTAATCACGATTGACGTTTGGTCGGACTTCGTCTGCCCTTGGTGCTGGATTGCGAAGAGCCGGTTCGAAAGTGCTCTTGCCGATTTTGAACACAAAGACTTGGTTCAAGTTAACTACAAGGCCTTTCGGCTCGCTGCTGGCCAAAAAGCCGCACCGATAAAGCAAGTGCTTGTGCAAAAGTTTGGCAATGAACAATCTGCAAACGGGATGATCCAAGCTGTCACTTCTAATGCCAGGGAAGTCGGCCTTGTTTACAACTTTGACACGATGCTATTTGGAGACACTACTAAGGCACACGCTCTTGTCAAAGCGGTCGACGATAACGATACCAAGAAGGCTCTCAGCGAACGCCTTTATAAGGCCTGCGCCACAGATGGACGCTCCATCTTCGAAGAGAACTCGTTGTCGGAAATTGCGGCAGAAGTAGGTATCTCAGCAAGCTTCGTACAGCAAGCCTGGAATGATCAGACGCTGCCCAATCTAATCGCTAAGGATGAGAAAGAGGCTCGCGAGGTCGCGAACGGCGTTCCTCTGTTTGTCTTCAACAACGGTTTCTACATCTCGGGAGCTCAAACCGTTGACGCGTTCAAACTGGCGCTACAGCGAATGTATTCAAGTGCCACCGAAGGTGAGTCCTTCCAAGGGCAAACCTGCGGCCTTAACGGATGCGACAGCTGATCAACATGTCCGCACGCTAACGATAAATATTAATTTCTGTAGGCCGTCAGTATGAGCAACATTGTGAATGGTATCAACGTTACTAATTTAGAAAACTTCGCTCGCGACGTAGCAGCGGATCACACAAACGCTGAAGCCCGCTTCAATGTCCAGACTAAATGGATGGGCCGAACCAAAAGCGTTACGAATGTTACTCAATGCAGTCTCTCTGGTCGGCAAATGGAGCGAGACTTCCAGATCGTCTCGGACGAACCTGTTGAGCTATTAGGTGAAAATACAGCGCCTGGCCCAATGGAGTTGTTACTTGCTGCCTTGAATGCATGTATGTCGGTAGGCTACGTAACAGGCGCTGCGGCGAGGGGCATCAAGATTAAAAGTCTTGAGATTGAAACGGACACTGATCTCGACCTGGGTGGTTTCTTGGGACTTGATGAAAATCTAAATCCTGGGGTCAACGAAGTACGTTACAATGTAAAAATTTGCGCAGACGCCTCACAGGATCAAATCGAAGAGCTTCATGCCCACGTCATGAAAACCTCACCAAACTTCCATAATATGGCGAGAGGGATTAAAGTATCGCCAAAACTGGAGATAATATAAATATCGCCAAAACTGGAGATAATATAAATCTGGCAGCATCACAGCTGAAGGGTCGTCGAAGCATCTGGCGACCTTGCGCTGCACTTTGAAAAAACTGGTACATATATCCATGAATGGAAGTTACGAATTAGATACTGATGGACTCCATAGAGAACTCAGTGCACCCAATAGAATTCATGTTATTTGCTTTTCTTCCCCTTGGTGCGGCCCTTGCACCGGGATGAAGCCAGTTTTCGAAAAACTCGCTGATGCATACTCTCAACTCGCGACATTTAGACACGTTGATGTCTCACAGTCTCCGACGGTCGCGAAAACAATGAATATCAATGGTGTTCCGTCAATCGCAGTATTTAGAGACGGGATTCTCTCTAAGCTGATCATGGGTGCGAGCTCATACAGCGAACTGCAGAAAACTCTGGAAATCGAACTAAAGTACATAGATTGAATCGTCCTGAAAGTTCTGAGGCACGTTCAACGGATGCTCATTTAGGAAATCTCACCCTACCCAGTGGAAGAATTCTCTTGAATACCCCTCTATCTCCAGCTTTGACCACCAAACAAGTACATCGCGTTGTGTTCCTGACGGCCATCGCGATGATAGCGTTTGCAGCGAACTCAGTTCTGTGTCGGGTAGCATTGCGGCACAGCGCCATCGATCCGATTAGCTTCAGTGTCATACGTTTGGTGAGTGGTGCACTGATCCTATGGATGATTCTCAAATTTCAGCGACCAGCAAAAAAGAGCGCAGGCTCTTGGGGAGGCGCTGTATCACTCTATGTCTATGCCTTCGCTTTTTCCTACGCGTATTTGAAACTGGATACCGGTACCGGCGCGCTTGTTCTGTTCGGCGCAGTGCAGCTAACCATGCTTGGGTACGGATTTCTCCATGGAGAGCGCATGGGCGCCTTGGCATTGCTAGGCTTACTGCTGGCGATTGCAGGCCTTGTCATACTACTTCTTCCGGGATCCAGCGCCCCGCCCCTGGCAAGCGCAGTGATGATGCTCGCGTCAGGGGTGGCATGGGGAGTCTACTCAATCCTAGGAAAAGCCTTAGCTGATCCGTTAGCGGCTACAGGTGGCAACTTCATGATGTCTGTTCCGCTAATCGTGCTTACCGCACTGCCCTTCATGTCCTCTTTCCATGCAGACGCTGTCGGTATTACTTATGCCATCGCATCAGGCACCATCGCATCAGGCGCGGGATACGCTATCTGGTACGCGGCGGTTCGACATCTCTCATCTTTCCGAGCAGCCACTGTGCAGCTAACAGTCCCAGTGATTGCCTCCATTGCCGGAGTTCTACTGCTGGGGGAAACCTTCACCACTCGCCTTGGCCTGAGCTCACTGACCGTACTAGGTGGCATAGCCCTGGTATTGTCGGCTAAGCAAACACCTTCGCTAAAGCCGCGAGACTGAAAAGCATCGAAACGTGCAACTCAGTGGATTTTGGGCTGCACGCACTGCATCAATTACTGGAACAAGTTACACACTGCGCTTCACATTGGCACTTACAAAGGAAGCGTCGGACATCTTTTTATCTCTTTGAGAGAAAAGCCCGTATACATCTCCTTAATATTCCCCAAACGGCGTATCTTGTACATAGCCAGCTGATGGAAATCGTCCATATCTTTAACCACCACCTGCAGTAAATAGTCATACTTCCCAGATATATTATGACAAGAGAGCACACTCGGCAGGGAATTTATCCCCTTCTCAAAGTTATCCATCGCCTCCTCTGAGTGTGTATCCAACGTAATACTGATGAAAGCAAAAACATTCAAACCAATAGCTTTTCGGTTAAGCGAAGCGTGATACCCCTCGATCACCTCCTCTTCAAGTCGCTTCAATCGCTTCCAGCTTGCCGGGGCGGAAAGCGAGACGCGAGCTGCGATCTCAGCGTTGGTGAGACGACCGTTCAACTGAACGATCTCAAGGATCATGCGATCCACCTTATCCAGCTCAATCATCGGCATGTCTCGGGCAATGGCAGAAAAATCTGAGTTAATGGGACAAGAATCCGCACTAGAAACGTCTAATAATATTCACCAATAAACCGCTTAGCAAGAAATATACGAAAGAAAATTTCTCTATAGAACAAATATAATTAGCTGATCTAGTCATGTATCGATCAGAGAGAAAATCCTTGAATAACAATAAGTTAACTGCATCAAGCGCGACGGTCATTGCTCACGCAGGTAGTCACCCTGAAGACCACTACGGGTTCGTCAACCCTCCTATCTACCGAGGTTCGACAGTCGTATTCCCAAACGTCGACTGTATGCAGAATGGCGACCAGCGCTATCAGTACGGGCGGTGGAACAATCCATCGACCGAGGCCCTTTGTGAAGCTATATCAGCGCTAGAAGGCGCTACTGGGACTGTTCTGTGCCCTTCCGGCCTGTCCGCATGCGTTACCGCGATACTGTCCGTGGTGGGATCAGGCGAACATATCCTGGTACCTGACAGCGTTTACGCCCCGACACGCCATTTCTTGGATACCGCAGGAAAACGGCTGGGCATTCAGACAACCTACTACGACCCTCAAATTGGAGCAGGCATTTCTGAGCTTTTCCAATTTAATACTGAGGCAGTGTTTACTGAGTCGCCTGGCTCACATACCTTCGAGATTCAAGACATCCCAGCAATCGCCAAGGCCGCACACGCCCATGGCGCGCTGGTTCTGCTCGATAACACCTGGGCGACACCGCTGTATTTCAAAGCGATCGATCATGGCGTTGATCTCTCGATTATGGCCGCCACCAAGTATATCGTAGGTCACTCTGATGCTCTTATCGGCACTATCGCAGCATCATCACGCGCATGGCCTCAACTAAAAGCCTACCATTTCCAATCGGGCACATATGTAAGCCCAGACGACGCGAATCTGGCTCTACGAGGACTCCGGACATTGGACGTCCGTCTGGAGCGCCATCAACGCAGTGCCCTATGTGTGGCCAAGTGGCTGGAAGAACAAGACCAAGTTTCTCGCGTCATTTACCCTGGTCTACCATCCCACAAAAATCACTCGCTATGGCGCCGAGATTTTACCGGAGCAACCGGCCTCTTATCGTTTGTTACCAAATCCGCCCCCATTGAAGCAGTCAAAGCCCTTCTTGATGATCTGAATCTTTTCGGACTCGGCTATTCATGGGGTGGCTTTGAAAGCCTAGCGATGACAGTAGATCCACGGAAACTGCGCACTACAACGCTTTGGGAGGAAGAAGGTCACCTCATTAGACTTCATGTCGGCTTGGAGAACCCAGAAGATCTTATCGCCGACCTAAAACTTGGCTTTGATAGATTCGACCTAATTCGCCATCAGTCTTAAGAATGATCTATCACTAGTTAAACGAGCATGAGAACGAACCTTGGCACATGTTACGACCAGGGACACCGGCAGCTTACACCCGTCATCACGCACTGCCGCAAATAATAAAACTGGAGGCAAATGTGAGCATTTTTAGAACAAAAAGCTTAGAAGAAATAAGCAAATTACAGCACTCCAAAGCATCTCTGAAAAAAGTACTCGGGCCAGTCGATTTGATTTTTATCGGTGTGGGCGCCATTGTAGGAACAGGAATTTTTGTGTTAACGGGCACAGGAGCTCTAACAGCTGGCCCCGCATTAACAATTTCATTTATCATCGCTGCTTTAGCATGTGGGCTTGCAGCACTCTGCTATTCAGAGTTTGCATCAAGCATTCCAGTAGCAGGCTCCGTCTATACGTACAGCTATTTCACACTTGGGGAGATCGTTGCATGGATGATCGGCTGGGATCTTATGCTCGAATACGGCCTGGCGAGCGCAGCAGTCTCTGTTGGTTGGTCTGGTTACTTTCAATCCCTGCTAAGCGGGTTCGGATTATCGTTACCCACTGCGTTGACTGCAGCACCTGGGGCGCTACCGGGCGTTAGCACATTCTTCAATCTGCCTGCGTTTATCATCATGATGGTAATCACCTGGCTGCTTTCTATTGGAATACGTGAATCTATTAAAATCAACAACATTATGGTGGCACTCAAAATTGCAGTAGTGCTTTTGTTCATTATCGTCGGCGCCCGACACGTAAAGCCCGAGAACTGGCAGCCCTTCGCGCCTTTTGGGTTCAATGGAATCATGAGCGCAGCAGCGTTGGTCTTCTTTGCGTTCATTGGTTTTGACGCAGTATCTTCTGCAGCTGAGGAAGTCAAAAGACCTGGGCGTGATTTGCCTATCGGGATTATTGGTTCACTGGGAATATGCGCGATATTGTACGTAGTTGTATCCATGATCATGACAGGTATCGTTCCATTCCGTGAGTTCCTCGGCATCGACCATCCCGTCTCGCTCGCCCTCCAGTATGCAGGTGAGAACTGGGTAGCGGGCTTCGTCGACCTGGGTGCTATTTTGGGTATGACAACGGGCGTGCTTGTAATGCTCTATGGGCAATCCAGAATTATCTTCGCTATGTCTCGCGATGGACTGGTACCCTCTAAGTTCTCCGAAGTACATCCTAAATATGGCACACCATTCTTCACTACTTGGGCGATCGGCATCATTTTTGGTCTTATCGCAGCAGTAGTCCCACTGAATGTACTTGCCGAACTTATGAATATAGGCACGCTAGCTGCATTCTGCCTAGTTTCGTTTGCTGTAATCGTGCTTAGGAAGAAGCGCCCCGATCTGCCACGCGCCTTCAAGTGCCCGCTCGTACCGCTCGTACCAGCACTCGCAATTATTTCCTGCATTACGCTGATGTCGTATCTAAAACTGCACACATGGATTGCATTCGGCGCATGGCTGCTCGTTGGAGCCGCAATTTACTTCCTATATTCCAAAAAACACTCAAAACTCAATACTTCTGCGGACGGCGCATTGAAAGGAGGCATTCGCTCGATCTAATTCACTAGCGCCCCATTTTGGCCAGTCTCGTTGAATACGCGACTGGCCCTTCATTTAGCTCAGACTATGGAGAGCACATGCCACATCGGATAATTATTGTCGGCGGCGGTATTGGCGGCACAATGACTGCCAATCATCTTGCCACCAAACTCTACCCTGAGATACGCAGTGGCAAGGTGGAAATCTTGATGCTGTCAAACTCTCCCTGGCATTATTACAAACCTGCGTTCATGTACATTGCCTTTGACAGTTTCTTCAAAAATGAGCTCCGGCGGCCTCAGCGCAGCCTACTCCGCCCTGAGATCGACTTCCTTATAGAGGAGGTCGAGGAATTCCAATACAACCAGAACCGCGTGAAATGTAAAAGCGGAAAAGTATACGGATACGACCAACTCGTTATCTCCACAGGCTGCGTACCAAGCCCCGAGCGAATCGATGGCCTAAAAGAAGGCGGTGATCATTTTTATCAATATGAGCCTGCGCGGCAGCTTGCAGATAAATTGAAGTCTATAGAAAAAGGCAGAATTCTAGTCACCGTAACATTCCCCAAGACCCCCAATGTACCTCACCAATGTGGTATTGCACCCATTGAGACTACGCTAATGCTTGACGACCTGCTACGTAAGCGCGGCGTTAGAGACAAAGTGGAAATCGTCTATACATACCCTACCGTAGCTCAACTGTTACGAAACTGTCTTTTTTTGCAGAAGGACACCTGCGAAGTATTACCGAGCATATTTGAACAGAGGGGCATTAAGCACCAGAGAAGCTTTACGCTTAACAGAGTTGATCCGGGAAGCAATATCGCGTTCTCAGAAGAAGGCGGAGCGGAAGATTTCGACATTCTTATGGCCACTCCACCTATCCGCGCAGTAGACGCAGTTAGAAACTCCGGACTGTCGCAAGCTCAAGATGATGAAGGGTGGCTCCCTACAAACTATCAAACCATGAAAGTATATGGTTTAGAAAACGTATATGTCCTGGGCGATACCGTTGATCTTCCCGTGAGCAAGGCCGGGGGCGCGTGCCATAGCCAGTCCCCTGTTGTAGTAAATAACATAGCCTCCGAGCTTCGTTTCGGGCGGACTTGCGACAGTTATGAGGGTAAGGTTGCTGCAATTGCGCAAATGGGATTAGAGGCAGGAATGCCGCTCTGGTACGACTATGAAAATGATGTAAAGCCTACGCCCCCCACTAAGATTGGCGGACTTATGAGGAAAAGCTTCAATAGAGGCATATATTGGGCGGTCGCGCGCGGCCTGGTGTAACACGATCAATAATTTTACAGGACACCTCAGATGAGCTCACTCCCTGAACAAGGAAGCCTCTCGAAAAATAAACCGGGAGCGCCCTCGATTTCGGAATCGTTGGAACTTAGCGAGGCTGCGCTCGAAGGGCTCAGGTCGCTTGTCGTAAAGCTTGAGCCCCTCTTGGCCGGAGATCGACTCTCAAGACTGGTCGACCTAATGTCAGTTGCGACCGACATCGTCGACATGAGCGATTCTTACATGGTCGAAAAGCTAGCAAATGTCTTCGAAGAAGGCTCGTCGGCTGCATGGTTAGCGGGTAACGCGGCTCGCGTTGCAAGCGCCCAGGTAAGCAAGCTTTCGGAACCCCCCTCTTTAGTCCGTTTGCTTCGGATGACCTCTGATCCGGATGTCAGACGGGGACTAGCATTTGCGTTGGAATTTTCGGGAGCACTCGGAAAGCAACTCAACCATGGCGTTACTAACCATCTAGAAGACTGACACCGTTTTCGCAGACCAAGACGCAAAGCGCCCGATGCATTGCATCGGGCGCGATTGACTACGCAGAAAAATACCTCAAGGTACTAACAGCAACGTGGCTGACCGTTGCCGCCGCCGTATCGAGCTTCCTGTCTCTCCCGAAAGAATTCCTCATATGACATCAGAGGTTTGTCAGGGTGCTTGTTTTGCATGTGCTCGACGTAAGTGTCGTAGTCAGGCATGCCCACCATCAGACGCGCTGCCTGACCCAGGTATTTACCGAGGCGACTCAGGTCATTGAACACGTTACACCCCTCCTTTATGCATCAGGCAGTGCTAGGTAAGGCGACTCTTTATCCGTACGCTCCTTGCTACCCCACGCTGCAATCCCGACCTTGAGCGCGTAGAACAAAATGCTAAACATAACAAGCAAGAACAGGGCTGTGAGCGTAGCGTTCGTATAGGCGTTGAAGATCACATGCTGCATCTGCGAAATGTCCTTCGCCGGCGCCAAAATCTGACCATTGGCCTGCGCATCACTGTACTTACGTGCCAACGCCAGGAAGCCCATAGCAGGGTTAGCATCGAACAGTTTGATGAATCCTGCAGCTGTAGTGCAAATCAGCAGCCAGATCGCTGGTAGCAGGGTCACCCAGATATACCGATGACGCTTCATTTTGATAAGCACGACGGTACTCAGCATCAAAGCGATGCCTGCCAACATCTGGTTGGAAATGCCGAACAGCGGCCAAAGCGTATTAATACCACCCAACGGATCGATCACGCCCTGATAGAGCAGATAGCCCCACAATGCCACGCAGCCAGCGGTGGCAATAAGGTTTGCAGTCCAGGACTCTGTACGGCGCAGGGCAGGAACAAATGAACCTAACAAATCCTGCAGCATGAAGCGGCCTGCCCTGGTGCCAGCATCCACAGCGGTCAAGATGAATAACGCTTCGAACAAGATTGCAAAGTGGTACCAGAACGCCATGGTGTTCTCGCCCGGCAGGACGTGATGCAAAATTTGGGCAATGCCCACAGCTAGCGTTGGTGCCCCTCCTGCGCGAGCGAGGATGGTGGTTTCACCTATATCTTTAGCTACCGACTCTAGCTGAGCCGGGGAAATGGTGAAGCCCCAACTGCTAACCGTCTGCGCTACGGACACTGCATCACCACCAACGATAGCCGCAGGGCTGTTCATGGCGAAGTACACACCAGGCTCAATCACCGACGCAGCCACCATAGCCATGATTGCTACGAAGGACTCCATCAACATGCCACCGTAGCCGATGTAACGGGCGTGGCCTTCGCTCGCAAGCAATTTAGGTGTTGTGCCAGAGGCTATCAGCGCATGGAATCCCGAGACGGCACCGCAGGCAATGGTAATAAAGAGGAACGGGAACAAGCCGCCTTTCCACACCGGCCCTGTCCCATCGGTGAACTGAGTCAACGCCGGCATTTTCAGCTCGGGCATAGTGACGAGAATTCCGACAGCAAGCGCGAGAATCGTGCCAATTTTGAGGAACGTGGACAGGTAGTCACGCGGAGCCAAGATCAGCCAGACGGGTAGCACCGCAGCGACGAAGCCGTAGCCAATGAGCATCCAGGTGATTTGAATACCGGTGAAGGTAAAAGCCTTGGCCCAAACTGGATCGGCAGCA
Organism: Pseudomonas putida; assembly: GCF_025905425.1. Taxonomy (NCBI): domain Bacteria; kingdom Pseudomonadati; phylum Pseudomonadota; class Gammaproteobacteria; order Pseudomonadales; family Pseudomonadaceae; genus Pseudomonas; species Pseudomonas putida. Next base: position 3,502,800 of record NZ_CP109603.1, read on the forward strand.
ATCTGCCCCCCCAACCAAATCGAGCCCAACAGCAGCAACACCCCAATTACCGAGATCTCTCCGATGCGGCCAGGACGAACATAGCGCATGTAGACGCCCATAAACATGGCGATCGGAATGGTGGCCATGACGGTGAAGATACCCCAAGGGCTCTCGGCCAGCGCCTTGACCACAATCAGCGCTAATACGGCAAGGATGATGATCATGATCAGGAAGCAGCCGAACAGCGCGATCGTTCCTGGAACTCTGCCCATCTCCTCTCGCACTATGTCCCCCAAAGAGCGACCGTTGCGGCGGGTAGACAGGAATAGCACCATGAAGTCTTGTACCGCGCCGGCAAGCACCACGCCGGCTATCAGCCAAAGCGTACCAGGCAAATAGCCCATCTGGGCAGCGAGTACCGGCCCAACCAAAGGCCCCGCACCAGCGATGGCAGCGAAGTGATGCCCGAAGAGCACATGTTTGTTGGTCGGCACATAATCCAGGCCGTCGTTGTTGACTACGGCGGGAGTGGCTCGACGAGGGTCTAGCTGCATCACTTTCTGGGCGATGAACAGACTGTAGTATCGGTATGCGACAAGATAGATGGCGACTGCTGCGACTACGATCCAGAGAGCATTGATAGCTTCGCCGCGGCGCAAGGCCACGACGCTAAGCGCGAATGCTCCCAGAACAGCCACGGCAAACCAGGCAATGTGTTTGGCCATATGGGTCATTACGTGTCTCCTGTCGACAGCCTGTAGGTCGTCGACCGTGATTTTTATATTTGTGTCCGCTTCGCGGCAGCGGCCAATATCCGCGTATACCCACTACAAATAAATCCGCAGAACTACGCCCACAAGCCTACGTAGTTCTACTGAGCTACCGGCTATGCGATCGGGTCTATCGACCGCTAGCCGCTTTCGGCTACTCGGTGCATCGGGGATTGACATAAGATGCTGAAGTCTCAGTGGCCTCTGATCGCAGCATCCAAGACTGCTGGTCGCGTATAAGGTCTGGACAGGAGTAGGAATGCAGCTCAAACACAAAATTGTCGCCCTGGGGATCTTGCCACTTGTACTGGCTATTGCCGCTATCTGCGCGCTTGTCATCTCCCTGAACAACCAGCTGGGTGACCAGCAAGCACAACTGATCGAAGACAGTATTTTGGTCAGTAAGCGCGCAGAGCTTGAAAACTACGTAGCGATGGCGAGGAGCTTGATCGCCCCCCTCTACAACGATGGCCATGGCGATGACCATGCTAAGCAAAAAGTCCTAGACGAGCTGAGGAAGCTGAGCTTTGGCATCAATGGTTATTTTTTCGTCTACGATCGCCAAGGCCGTAGTCTGATGCATGCACGGCAGGCAGAGCTGGTCGGCAAAGACCTCATGGATATGAGGGATCCACACGGTCTCCTAGTGATTCAAGCGTTGCTCCAGAGTGCCAAGTCTGGTGAGGGCTTCCAACGCTATGCGTGGAGCAAGCCTTCCTCCGGGAGAGTGACCGAAAAGCTCGCCTACGTCGTAATGTTGGAACAATGGGGGTGGATGATCGGTACGGGCATCTACCTTGAAGACGTTGAAAAAGCCACTCAGCAAGCTCGTGATGAAGTGGCTCATGGCATCCGCAAAACGATGTTGTCAATTGCTGTCGTAGCCCTTGTGGCAGTCTTGTTAGTATTTGCAAGCGGAATGACGTTGAACCTGAGTGAGCATCGGCTAGCCGACACCAAGCTACAACGCTTGAACCAGCGAATTGTGAGCCTTCAGGAAGAGGAGCGTTCGCGCGTTTCTCGCGAGCTGCATGATGGAATTAGCCAAGTCCTCGTGTCCATAAAATACAAACTTGAGCTAGCAAGCTTTCTGCTCGAAAACGGAGAAAGCCCAGGTGCAGTTATCTTGAAAGAGGCTACCGAGCGGCTTGGAGAGGCCATTGGTGAGGTTCGGAGCATCTCACACGACCTTCGCTCTTCGCTCTTGGACACCCTGGGGCTTCCTGCCGCGATTGGACAATTGTCTGAGGAGTTTGAGCAACGCAGTGGACTGCGGGTAACGTTTGAGACTAATGAGTTTGAGTGCCTGCTGGACGATGGGGTGCCCGTCTCGCTTTTTCGAATTGTTCAGGAGGCGTTATCCAACATCGAGCGACACGCTCAAGCTCACGATGTTGCCATTACGCTGTATGGAACCGAGCAATCTGTTCGCTTGAGAATAAGCGACGATGGAATTGGCTTCAATGTTGATGAAGTTGAGCGTCGCCACGCTGGGATCGGGCTCAGAAATATACGGGAACGCGTCGAACACCTGGGTGGTCGACTACATCTGGCCTCTGCACCAGGCCGAAGTGAGGTCGATATTGAGATTCCAATGAGTATTCCCTGTAAAAAAGTTTGACTCACCTAATTCGATAACAATGGACACCCCCATGAGCCTAACAGCACAAATTCGTTTAGCCCTGGTCGATGACCACTCGCTCGTTCGCGACGGGATTAAGGCGCTGCTTTCGGTAGTACCCAACGTGGCTGTTGTGGGTGAAGCTGAATGTGGCGCACACGCCATGGAAATGGTTGATCAGTGCAAGCCTGATCTACTTCTAGTAGACATCAACCTACCGGACATAAACGGTCTTGTACTCACACGAACATTACGCGAAAGGTATCCTTTACTGCGGGTTCTAGTACTCAGCATGCATGACAGCAAGGAATATGTCAGCGAATCACTGCGTGCGGGTGCAAGCGGCTATGTGTTAAAAAACTCACCCTCAAGAGAAATCGTCGCTGCAATTGAAGCAATCGCAAATGGAGGTACTTTCTATAGTGCAGAAATAGCGCAAAAACTTCTCCTTGATGACGGCAACTCAAGCGAACTAACATCGAGGGAAAGCGAAGTTCTCTATAAAATGGCTCAGGGACTGAATAACAAAGAAATGGCCCGAGAGCTTAACATAAGCGTCAGGACTGTAGAGACTCACCGCCTGAGTATTCGACGAAAACTAAAAATCGACAAACCTGTAGCGCTGGTAAAATATGCCATCGACCATGGAATAATTTCCAGCCAACCAGCGGCGAAGACCTGAATAATTAGCTAACACACCCGACTACACTGAAATCAAACCGATTAACATGCAATATGAAACAGCTCAGCATCACCGAAATTATCATAGCCCGCGATAATAATTGTAGATTTCGTTTTGAGGGTTGACGCGACTATGTTATCAGCAGTCGCGGATAACAGCGCGTAGGGTTCGCCGACTGAGTTTTTTACTAATGCATAGCGCAGCCTTGCACGAAAAACTCTCACTATCATGTACAGAATCTCTTCTACAAGGGCATACACCATGCCTTTTGCCTCGGTCAAACGCTCAACGGCCTAGGTGAGAGCCTCCCTTGATGGGCAGTTCCACCTTCGATAGGTGTGCTTTGTGCGAACTTCGCGCATCGAATCGCATACGAGGAGGGCTAGGCTGATAGCCGGTAAGCAGGTGTGTTGGCGTCTTCATGATACCGCTCCGACCTCAATGGATGCCCAGGCAACCTGGGGCTGCACACCCTTGTACTTTCTCCATGCCTGCATCCATTTCCTATCCTGGTACGCTTCTCATATTCATAAGCCCCTGCTGGGCGAAGACAAAAGTGCTGCCAGCCTCAAGCATTTACCACCTCGCTAATTTTAATAATAAAAACAGTAACTTGGAATTTTTTCCTTGAACCGCTACCGCCTCATCCTACGGGATCACCTCGATACCCGCTGCTGACCTTGGAAGGATGCGGCCTGCTGATCCTGCGTTGATCTAGATGATGCGAAAGAAAGGGTTTGCAGTCGCCTACCCGGCTCGGGAGCCATTATCCCGCGCGCCCGCCAGGTACGAAGCGCTAAGGATGGAAAGGTCGTCACATGGGGACATGGCGCCTTGTTTGAAATAATTCCTTGCAAGCCACCCTACCAGTTGGTAGAGTGATTCCTCAGCGAACACCCCACCCATAAATGTGTTGCACATAGGACTTATCAAATGACAAACAACCTGAACGGTATTGACGTAGCAGCCCTGCAACAGTTTGCCCAAGGCGTTGCTGAGGATGCGAGCAAGCGTCACGCCAGTTTCAACGTTAAGACCGCGTGGAAAGGCCAGACCCGCACTGTGGCCAAAGTCAGCCGTTACAGCCTGGCCGGTGAAACCTACTCGCGTGATTTTGAAATCGCCGCCGATGAGCCAAATGAATTGCTGGGCCAAAACACCGCACCTAACCCTCAGGAGCTGCTGATGGCTGCTCTCAACGCCTGCATGTCGGTCGGGTATGCCGCCAATGCCGCGATGATGGGCATCAAGATCCACAGCCTGGAAATTGAGACTGACGGCACTCTCGATCTCCGTGGCTTCTTGGGCATCGATGAAAGCGTTAACCCAGGTTACGACGAGGTAAGTGTCGTAATCCGCCTGCACACCGATGCCTCCCGTGAGCGTGTGGAAGAGCTGCACAAGGTGGTGCTTAAGACTTCGGTGAACTACGCGAACTTCTCCAAAGCCATTCGTATGGTGCCTACCCTCGAAGTGCGCGAGGGCTGATCCTTAGCCGCGTCACATCCAAGTCCAGCGTGCATCAGCAGAAAACCTGCTGGTGCCGCTCTTAACGAAGTCGGGATAACCGGAGTCTGCAATGATTGATTTTTTTAATGGCAAAAAACTGTTGGTCGTCGGCGGCACGAGCGGCATGGGCCTGGAAACGGCGCGCCTGTTTTTGAAGGCTGGTGGCAGCGTGGTACTCACTGGCAGCAAGCAGGACAAAGCCGACGCTGTTCGCGCTGAACTGAGTTCATTGGGGAACGTATCGGTGATCGTTGCGAACCTGATGACCGAAGAAGGAATGAATTTCGTACGCAACGAAATCAATGCAAACCACAGCGACATTGGCTTCATGGTGAACTCTGCAGGCATATTCATTCCGAAGCCTTTCATCGAGCACGATGAGGCTGACTACGACATGTATCTGGATTTGAACCGCGCCACATTCTTTATCACTCAGGCCGTGGTCAAGAATATGCTTGCCGCCAAGCGCGAAGGTTCCATTGTCAACGTCGGTTCGATTGGCGCACAAGCTGCACTGGCCGGCTCTCCAGCGACTGCTTATTCGATGGCCAAGGCGGGCCTGCACGCAGTCACCCGAAATTTGGCAATTGAACTGGCGCACTCTGGCATCAGAGTCAATGCGGTGTCGCCTGGCATCGTCCATACCTCAATCTATGAAGGTTTCATGGACAAGGACGCGATCCCCGATGCGATGAAGTCTCTTAACGATTTCCACCCGCTGGGGCGAGTCGGTGTTCCCGAAGACGTGGCCAACACCATCCTCTTCTTGCTCTCGGATAAAACTTCCTGGGTGACAGGTGCTATCTGGGACGTTGATGCAGGAGTGATGGCAGTACGCGCCTAATACCCTAGCAAGCCCTGCGTATGGCGCCTCCTGTTGAGGCGCTTTCTCAGTGCGCTGACTCCGGTGAAAGGTGCTGGCTGTAGGAGTTTCAAATGTCTATTACGACAAAAGCTGCGCTTATGAGTTACGCGGAAACCCAGATGCGTTCAAAGGGTTACTCAGCATTCAGTTACGCTGATCTCGCTGCGAAGATCGGTATCAGAAAAGCCAGCATTCACCATCATTTTCCTACGAAGGAGTGCTTGGGCGCAGAACTGATCAGCGATTATATCTCCCGGTTCAATGAAACGCTGGCATCAATCGAAGCCTTGCATCCCGAGCCATTGCAGCGCTTACAGGCCTTTTCCCGACTATTCGTGATCAGCGCGAATGAGGGGCTGCTGCCTTTATGCGGCGCATTGGCTGCGGAAATGGCTGCGTTGCCATTGTCGCTCCAAGGGCTCACGCGGGACTTCTTCAACTCTCAGCTCGCCTGGCTCCAAAGCACTCTGAATGACGCAGTCCGCCAGCACGGATGGTCGCTGGGAACAACGGCTGAGAACTTCGCCTTCATGCTGTTGAGCATGCTGGAGGGGGCAAGCCTTATTGATTGGACACTCGGTCGATCAACCGACCCTCTGGCTGGCTTTAACCATTTGCTTGAAATGGCGGCAATGCAGGCTTCCCTCCTTCGCGCAGGCTAAATTATGCAAAACTCATCGAAAAAATATGTAGTCGACATCTGGTCTGATTATGTGTGCCCTTGGTGCTGGATAGCCAAGCGCCGCTTTGAGAAAGCACTTGAAAGCTTCTCAGAGAAGGACGACGTGCAAGTCAACGTTCGGGCCTATCGGCTGGCTGCTAACCACACTCCTGAGCCGATGATCCCGGCCCTGAAACGTAAGCTCGGCAACGCAAACTCCGCTTTGGCGATGATGGGTACAGTCAGTAACTATGGCAAGGTCGACGGGTTGGATTACTGCTTTGACACCATGATGTTTGGCGATACCACTGACGCTCATGTGCTAGTGAAAGCTGTTGAAGATTCGGCAGTAAAAACGCGGCTCGTAGAGGCGCTGTACGAGCAAAGTACCAGTCACGGCAAATCCCTCTTTGATCGCACCAGCTTGGCAGCGATTGCTAAAGACGCAGGTGTGTCGGACGAGTCAATCCAACTGGCTTGGTCATCTGCAGAGCTGCGCGCTGAAATGGAGGCGGATGAGCAGTTTTCCGCCCAATTGGGCGCTGGCGTACCGCTTTTCGTGTTCAACAATGAATTTTCAGTGGTAGGTGCGCAGCCTGAAGCTACGTTTCTTAAAGCACTTAATCACATGGTTGAGAGCATGCAAGTCGACGACAGCTCACCCACTGGACAGGTCTGCGGCATCGATGGCTGCAAGATTTGATTGGCAATGAATGGAGGCACTCTGAAGGTGCCGCCTGCCCTTAATACAGAACGAGAAATCCAGATGAGTCGTATCGTTGAGTTGAGCGCTCCCCAATTTGCTCGCTTCGTAGCCAAAGGGAGCAGTGTCGTAATGTTCTCAGCCTCCTGGTGCAAACCTTGTAAAGAAATGAAGCCGATCTTCTTGGAGCTGGAGGGGAAACTCCATTCATTAGCGGTATTCGGAAAGATTGATATTGCGGTGTCTCCGACAATTGCGCCGATGTATGGCATCCGCTCTGTGCCATCCTTGGCGGTTTTTCACGAAGGCCGATTACTGAAAATTTTCGCAGGGTCTAAGTCAGTTTCATCCTTGAAGAAAGCGATTATTGCTGAGCTGGAAGATGCTTGCTGACCGAGCATCCTCCGTAACTCGTCAATCTGTTCGGTCATTATTCTCGCGGTTTCTTAGACCATTTTCTCCTGGGCCTGTGTCAATTGGGTGAGCACGATCTTCGTTGAAAATTTCCGTCAGTAAAGCGTTCGCTCGTTTGTAAGCGTCGTACTTGAATTCGGTGTCATCAACAGGTTGAGCGGCCATTTCTTCCAGCATTTCCAAATTCAGGCGACGGAACCGATCCGCACGCTCACGAGCCTCGTAGCGCCCTACACCCAGTTGCTCCAAGGCTCTTCGCCCAAGAGACAACGCGCTTTCAAAGGTTTCCCGTTCCACGGCCTCTATGCCCATCTGGCGCAAGGTAATGCTGTGCCCCATATCACGAGCGCGCACCACCAGTTTTAGGGATGGAAAATGCTCTTGGGCCAGCTCCGTCAGTGCCAGGTTATCGTCCTGATTGTCGATAGCGTTGATCAGCACCACGGCTTTCGCGGCACCCGCAGCGTGAAGTAGATCGAGACGTGTAGCATCCCCGTAAAACACCTTCACCCCGAACTTTCGCAGTGTCTCAATGTGGTCGGGATCATGATCCAAGACCACTACCTCAAAGCCACAGGACATCAGCAGACGCCCAGCGATTTGACCGAACCGACCGAAGCCAGCAATGATGACCCGAGGATTGCTCTGATCAATGATGTCTGATTCCTTGCTGCCCTGTTTGCCCGACGAGTCCAAGTGATTGAGCAAGAGGATCAGCAGAGGCGTTACACACATGGACAGCGCAACCGCCAACGTCAGACTTTTACCCCAGGGGTCGACCAGGATGCCGGCGACTGTCGCTGCGCCAAATACTACAAAGGCAAACTCACTGCCTTGGCCCAGGAACACCGCCTGCCATGAGCGCTGATCACTGGGGACACTCAGGAAGCGCCCCAGAAGCTTGATCACGAGCAGTTTGATCAGGATAAAGCCCAACGTCAGAGTGATGACCTTCAAAGGGGCATCGATCAGCGTTCCGAAGTCAATCGACATGCCTACGCCGATGAAGAACAGACCCAGCAAGAGTCCCTTGAAAGGTTCGATATCGCTCTCCAGGGCGTGACGGTATTCCGAACTGGCCAATAGAACGCCCGCTAAGAAAGCCCCCATGGCCATGGATAAGCCTGCCCCTTCCAATAAGAGGCCGAACCCGAATACCAGGAAAAGGGCGACAGCACTAAAGATCTCCCTCAGGCCAGAGCGCGCTACAAAGCGAAGGACGGGTCTAGATACATACTGACCCAAGAGAACGACTGCGACAATTGCACCAACGATTTTGGCGATGGACAGGGCCAGCTCCGAACCCGAGGGCGTACCGCCATTTGCGGCCAGCAGTGGAATCATCGCCACGAGGGGAATCGCCGCGATGTCTTGGAAAAGCAACACGGCAAAGCTGCTTCGACCCACCGCAGTCGAGGTCACGTTCCGCTCATTCATGGCCTGCATGGCGATGGCTGTAGACGAGAGGCTCAGCGTCAGTCCCACAAGCAGCGCAGCTGTCCAGCTCAAGCCTAGTGCAGCGCAAAATATTGCGATGGCTGCACCACATGCAAGCATCTGCAGCGCACCTCCACCGAACACCATTCGACGCATAGACCAAAGACGCTTGGGGTCGAGTTCAAGACCGATGATGAACAGCATCAACACCACGCCAATTTCAGCAAAGTGCAGTATGGACTCAACATCGGTTACAAGCTTCAAGCCCCACGGGCCAATTAAGCAGCCGGCAATCAGATACCCCAGAACCGGGCCTAAACCTAACCGAACGGCTATTGGGACTATCAAGGCAGCTGAGCCCAGATAGATAAGCATTTCAATCAGGCTGTGAGTGTCCATTTAATCTTCCTTCCACGAGGCCAAAAGCTCGCCGTAATGACGGATCTGCCTGAGCAGTCCGGCTTGATCTGCTCTGTATGTGCCGTGAACTGCTACTGGACTTAACCAACGCATTCCACAGTAATTTGCGGTTGCTTGAAGGGGCTGGGACAGCACGGCGAAACCTGGGTGGTCGCCGCCTTCAAAATGATCATGGTCTCCGCCCGTGGTCACGACCCACAGTAGATTTTTATTTTTTAAAGCAGTAGCACCATTGCCGTATGCCCAGCCCCGTGTGAAGACCTTGTCAATCCACAACTTCAAAAGTGGCGGGTAGCTATACCAATACAAGGGATGCTGCAGAACCAGCAGATCTGCTTGTTCAACGGCCTCCTGTTCAGCTTCAACGTTGATATTGAAATCTGGGTATAAATCGTACAGGGAGCGGATTACAACATCGGGTCTATTTGCTGCGAACCTGAGCATCAACTTGTTTACGTTGGATTTCTCAGGATAAGGATGGGCGTAAATGATCAGAATCATGGCGTGATACCCCACCAACCTGGCATTCTACAATAACGGAAAAAGCCCCCTGGTCGTTGAGCGTAAAATGCACTCAACGATCAGGGAGCTATTAGTTCAGCGATGAAGCTTTACTGGCCTGCTTGCAGCTTCAACACATCCTGGGCAGTGACTGGATTGCCAGCAATGCCCCAGTCTCCGCTCTTGACCTCTTCGAAAATTACCCAGGTCAGGGCACGCATATTTTCCCCTTCCACCGACACCATGGCGTCAGTCACTTTGCGAATGACCTCAGCTTTTTGCTCGTCAGAAAAAACCCCTTCAATACCCTTGATAGTTACGAGTGGCATGGTGTTCTCCTAAATGTTTGGGATGGAATATCAGGCTTTTGCTGCTGCGTATTCCGGGTAGTCGGTGTAACCCTTGTCAATCGAATCGCTTACGCCGTAGTAGGTCGCACGATCACCCTCGGCTAGAGGCCAATCGTTCTGCATACGCTCTACAAGATCAGGGTTAGCGATATAGGCGGTGCCGAAGGCAATCAGGTCTAGCTCGCCTTTAGCCAGCTCAGACTCTGCGATTTCCTTGGTGAAGCCGCCCGCAGCCATCAAGGTGCCTTTGTAAGCCTCGCGGAACGCAGCACCGAAGCCTGGTGGCGTTTGCGCGGCCAAGATGGTTGGTTGGTAGTTCAGGTGAACAAATGCCAGCTCTCGTTCATTGAGGGCAGCCGCCATGCTCATCCAGGTTTCTTCTTCGCCTTCGTAAACACCGAAGTCGTACAGGCGACCAAACGGCGAGAAGCGAACGCCAATCTTCGAACCACCGATCTCAGCAGCAATGGCGTCAATCGTTTCCAGCAGGAAGCGCTGGCGGTTGGCAATAGAGCCACCGTACTGATCAGTCCGAGTGTTCAGGGCGCTGCTCAGGAATTGATCGAACAGGAAGCCGTTGGCTGCCATGATCTCAATACCGTCAAAACCTGCATCCATCGCCATCCGCGCGGATTTAACGAAATCCGCAATGACGCGTTTCACTTCTTCAGTTTCCAGGGCGCGTGGTTCGCTTGGTTGAACAGGCCCAGATTTGCCCGGTTCGATCCAGGCATACACCGTGGTATCCACCGCAGGCACCGTACCGGAGGATACAGGCACCATGCCATGTACCGAAACGTGGGACATGCGGCCCACGTGCCAGAGCTGTGCAAAAATCTTCCCGCCCTTGGCGTGCACCGCGTCAGTGACTTTGCGCCAGCCTGGTAGGTGCACATCTTCGTAAATGCCAGGGGTGTACAGATAGCCACGAGCCTCATCGGAGATAGGCAGGCCTTCGGTGATCAGCAAGCCGGCAGAAGCACGTTGCGCGTAGTACAGCGCGTTGGACTCATTTGGAATGTTGTTCAGAGTTCGGGTGCGAGTCATGGGCGCCATGACAACGCGGTTTTTCAGGGGAATGCCAGCCAGATCGTAAGGTGTGAAAAGCTTATTCATGATTACTCTCGAAATCGTCTAGGAAGGAAAGTCGGCGTTATGCTTAGGACTTATCGAAAGCGTCGAGTACATGGGTGCTGTACACCAAAGCGGCACCGGCGTTCATGTTGATGGCTACACCCAGTGCTTCGGCGACTTCTTCACTTGTAACGCCGAGCTTCTTAGCCTCAGCAGCGTGGAAGGCGATGCACCCGTCGCAGCGAGTGGTCACAGCTACAGCCAAAGAAATCAGCTCGCGGGTTTTGGCATCCAGATGATTCGTCTTCCCACCAGCAGCGCCTAGCGCAGCCATGCCTTTCATGGTTTCAGGGGACAGGCCATTGAGCTCTACGAGGCGAGTGTTGATGTCTTTGCGGGTTTGCTTCCAATCTTGCATGAGGCTCTCACATGGGCGTTAACGCCCGGCAGGTTCGCGGGTTTGTTTCGACAATGGACATACGCTACCATCTAGTTGGTAGGCTTGCAACGCCTCATGCGAAATTCACGTCATTACGCATGATTGAGGTGACAGTATCGATACGTGGCCAGCGAAACGTGGGACGAAGGCGCCTGTCCATGACTGCGCGCCTACCTACAGGTAGCTCACTGTAAGCATTGAATGGACGCTGAACTGCACACCCAAGGTGTATCGAGTGACTACAGCTCGGGAGCGGGTTCGGTGCCCCTATCGGGTCGACGAAGCTCACGATGCCCTCGCTAGCGTCTCCAGAAACAGCTTGAGCAAATTACTGCCGGGCACCTACGCCAATGCCGATGAGACTGTTGTTCTCATCTGCGGCTGGAAAACGGTGGGAAACACACAAATACCGACCGATAGGTAGCTTTTCGACCGGTATCGTTAAATCACCTGATTTAGGTCTGCTCAGCGACGTCGTCTCTGCTCTGAGCATTGGTTATACGCGCGGGGTATGCACCGCTCGTCCGGATGGGCAGCAGGTGATAAAGAATCGTAGGAACAAATGGCCGTAAGGCTGGGAGAACGGAGGCAGGCAGAAGGAGAACGGGCTACAAAGGAGATCTACATAGGTGACGCCCACCCTGGCAGGTGGGCAATCAGGTACGAATTACGATGCATTGATAGGTGTGAATCGCACCGATCAGACAATGATACTTCTCATAATCAAGCTGAAGCCGGATTGCGAGCCTACTTTATCGCTCATCGCCCAAGAAACAAAACTGTCACCTTCTAGAATGTTCAAAATCGCTCTTGAAATTTCATTTGGATTTAGATCGCCGCGTATCAGATTTTCAGCTTGACCTTTGATCAAATTGCTTTCTAACCACAGGAGATGAATTTGGAAAAACTTTTGAGTAAGCTCTTTGAGACTTTCTGGCAAGGCGGACAACTCTGCTGCAAGCGCACCACAGAGAGGTAGCATTCCATTTTCCGAGCTATCAACAAACAATGAGGCGAAAGCCTCTAAGCGGTCTAGCGCATCAGCGTTTTGTTCATTGATTAAAGCTAGATTTTTCTCAAATCTAAAGAGATAGCTCTCAATCACCGCGATCCCGAGCCCTTCTTTCGTCGGAAAGTGGTGATGAATGCTTGCTTTCTTAATACCAATTTCATCCGCTAAATCTGCATAGCTAAATGCTGCGTAACCCTTGGTACGCAATAGTAATTCAGCAGTAATGAGGAGATCGGAACGCGTGCTCATGACTTTACCTTGATTTTCTGATAGAGCCATATTAACTGCATTAGGGCAGTGATTCAACTCATAGAGCGATAAGGGGACACCATGAAACGCCCCCTAATCGCCCAAAACCGTTTTTACGTGGCCTGTACGGCTTTCACCTCTTCATCAGCCCTGACTTTCGCACGAACGACTCTCGACCACCCAATGAGTAGGACAACTGCTATCACCGGAATCGAAAGGACAGTATACGTACCATTAGGGTAGTCAAAGCCCAATAGAACTAGTACAGCAAGCAGGAAAGCAAGGGTCAACCATGAAGTGAACGGCGCGCCTGGCATTTTGAAATCCACCATTGCGACCTCCCCTTTTTTTACTGCACGCCGATACCTTAACTGCGACAGAACAATAAAGGCCCATGTAGAAAGTATACCCAAGGAAACCATATTCAACAGCAATTCGAACAATTGTGATGGAATCAAGTAATTCAGAAATACACCAAATACGTTAATACCCATGGTCACTAGGATTCCCATGTAAGGTACCCCTTGTGAATTCATACGCTTAAAGATTTTTGGTGCAGAGCCACCCATCGCAAGCGACCTCAAAACCCGCCCAGTTGCATACAGCCCTGAATTCAAGCTTGAGAGCGCAGCTGTCATCACGACAATATTCATGATGGAACCAATACCTGGAACTCCGAGCATTTCAAAAAAAGTTACGAAAGGGCTAACATTCGCACTATAGGCAGTCCATGGAAGAACAGTAACCAACAAAAATACAGAGCCAACGTAAAATAGGCTTATCCGCCAAATCACGCCATTGATTGCTTTGGGAATAACACTCTTGGGATCCGCCGTCTCGCCAGCCGCGGTTCCAACCAACTCTATACTCGCATATGCGAATATAACACCCTGCACGATTATTACAGCCGGCAGTAAACCATGGGGAAATATACCACCGTTGTCTGTAATTAGGTGCAACCCAGGGATAGTCCCACCTACCTCATGACCCGTAGCAAAAAAGTACGAGCCCACAATCAAAAAGATGCTAATTGCGGCAACCTTTATCACCGCAAACCAAAACTCCATCTCCCCGAACCACTTCACACCCACCATATTCATCAATGTGACCACGCCCAATGCGCTTAGTGCAGACACCCACTGGGGCACATCTGCGAACACACCCCAATACTTCATGTAAATCGCAATTGCGGTTATATCGACAACACCTGTCAGTGCCCAGACTAGAAAATACATCCAACCTGCGACGAAGGAAGCACGCTCACCCATAAACTCACGAGTGTAAGAAACAAAGCTCCCACTACTCGGTCTGTGCATTACTAATTCACCAAGCGCCCTGAGTATGAAAAAAGCGAAAACCCCGCACACCAAATACACAACAGCGAGTGCGGGCCCTGCGATCTGCAACCTGGCACCGGCCCCCAAAAACAAGCCAGTACCAATTGCCCCTCCAAGCGCCATCATCTGCACATGCCGCTTCTTTAAGTGCTTTGAATATCCGCTCTCGTGAGATTCGAGCCATTCTGACTGACTTTTTAGATCGCCACTTTTAGCTTTGAATGCGGACTGCGATGTTTCAATTTGGCTTTTCATGTGTCACCTACGCGATGAATTTGCAGTTTTTGTATTATTTCTTGCAAACCTAAACTTGCGGCAGATCCCAACACATCTATGAAGCATTATTATTTTTAAATGTCGCAACACCGGAGCATTGAATGAAAAACCCGCTCAACCCCAGGCGAGCATGACGACACAACAAAAACCTACCATCCAAATGGATGGCTTTCAATAAAAAATTACAAATCAGCTTATCTTATTGAATTTATTGGATATTTTTCTTGATCCCAACCATATGGTAGACATTTACCAATGAAATGCATAACCTTGAACCTGCCGGTGGCGCTCTCGCCCACACCCTAAGCCAACGTTCTGGAAGGTAAGATGAACAAATACAATAACGTACAAACGTTACTTGCTCAGGCCTCCGTCCAACCTGAGCAACACCATGGGTTTGTCAACACGCCAATTTATCGGGGCTCTACGGTGGCGTTCCCCACCTGTGAGTCGATGCGTGAGGGGCGCCAGAAATACGTATACGGTCGCTGGAATAACCCCACTACGGAGGCTTTGAGTCAGGCATTGCGCCAACTTGAGGGAGCGGAAGGCACAGTGATATGCCCATCAGGCCTCTCGGCCTGTACTACCGCCATTCTTGCGGTGGTCGGCGCTGGCGATCATTTGCTCGTGGCCGACAATGTATATGCCCCTATAAGGACATTCTGTGAAAGCGAAGGTCGGCGCCTAGGAATCGAAGTCTCGTTTTATGACCCCACAATAGGGTCAGGCATCATTGACTTCTTGAGGCCAAATACTAAAGCTATCTATACAGAGTCACCTGGCTCTTTAACTTTGGAAATTCAAGACATTCCAGCAATTGCCAAGATCGCTCATGCGCACGACATACTCGTAATTGCTGACAATACTTGGGGCACACCACTTTACTTCCCGTCAATAGATCTCGGTGTCGACTTGTCCATCATGGCAGCGACAAAGTATATTGTCGGCCATTCCGACGCTGTCATCGGAACGGTATCGGCATCCAAGCGAGCCTGGGATCGCTTGAAGCGCTATCACTTCAACATGGGGCTGTTCGCAAGCCCTGATGACGTGGCCCTCGCGCTCAGAGGACTGCGAACATTAGATGTCCGGCTTGAACGACACTTCAAGAACGCAACTATTGTGGCTAAGTGGCTGGATAATCACCCTGATGTTGAATCAGTCTATTACCCTGCCTTAGAGTCCCACCCTCAACACCACCTATGGAAGCGAGACTTTAAGGGTGCTTCAGGCTTGCTTTCATTTGTCCTCAAGCCGTCAACGCAAGCAGCGGCAGATGCGCTGCTAGATAACTTGTCATTGTTCTCTATTGGCTACTCCTGGGGTGGCTATGAAAGCTTGGCAATGATAGCAAACCCGAGTCTGGTAAGAAGCGAAACCGCCTGGGAGGTAGAGGGACACCTAGTTAGGCTTCACATTGGACTTGAAAGCCCACATGATCTTATTGAAGACCTAGAGTTAGGCTTTTCCAAGTACAACTCGCTAAAACCTTAAACTCGCAAAATATTTTAAGCGCAGCCTGAAATATCAGGCTGCGCCTTATAACTTAGTTACAACTTTATGAGCATGCCACTCACTACAACACCCCAACTTGACAAGTCACCTACCTAGTGATAGGCTTAGTTTGCACTTTGCACCAACCGAAATAAGTTAATGAGGAAGAGCATTATGAACAAAAACAGCAACCCACCCAATCGGCCAACTTTTCGAGTTAGCATCAACCGATCATCCGCCAACAGAAGAGTTCGTTATATAGAAGGAACCCAGATTGATCCAAATGAGTGCATATTTTGTGTGCCAGATCTGGATGATGACGTCGTTGACATAGCTGACCGCGTGCCGGACGACAAACTTAACAGAAGCCCAAGCTAATCGAGTTAATCCTCACTAGCACTTACAGTTATACCAGATTTATATTGCAAATTGTCTTAGAGAATTCGTCAGGGAATTGCAAGCATTGAAGCAACAGGCCAACATACACTTATGGGACGCTATACCACGCTGAGTGGGAGAGTACAGCGCACCGAGATGTTGAAGGAGCCCCTAAAGTGTCTTACCGCAGCTGCGCTAGTAGGTTGAATAAGCGGGTATAGTCGAATGGTACAACTATAGTTTCCCAAGCTATCGGTGAGAGTTCGATTCCCTCTACCCGCTCCAACCCTCGTTCTAGAGCCTCTCGCCCCCCAAAGATTTACATTTTCCTTGCCCTACTCCTTTCCCGGGTGCGAACAGTTCACCCGGAGTCGCTGACAAACATGCCTGAAGTCAGGATAAAATTCAGCGTTTCCTTTGCTCACCAAACAGCAGCAAAGCCACGCAGCAGGATGACGGCCCTACCTTCACGCGCTCATCCACTGAAAACTGTTCAGTACCCCCTCCTGCCAACCGTGGCGGCGCGCACCAGGCTTGCCCTCGCCGCACCTAGAAATCGGTTTCACTGATACTCGTCAAAAGCCTCAGCCGCCCTCCCAACGCTATGCAGTTGGCAGCCATGAACCCGGTATTCAGGCGACCGACCTCCACCAGGTTCAAGCCTTTCATATGATCACCGAACATCACGCCCAACACCTGATTGATGGTTGAAACGTTGTGGAAGGTCAGGTCGGCCAAGACCCCAGCGCGATGGATTCCACCAGTTGGGGCTGTTCTGCGATTTCCTTCAGCGTCACTGTGATCCCTCAACTTCTGGTAACCAGCAGCAAGCGACATCAACAGGGCTTCGTTGCTCACAATCAGCTTGCGTACCACCGAGCTGATCAGCGCCTCCATCAACGTCACGGCGTGCGCGTGGACCAGTTCGTAAACAGCAGGTGGAGCTTCGCGACGCGCATTTTTTCGGGGAGCACTGTCCAGGCAGCATTTGTTTCACGACAGTCGTTCGCAATCGTGGAATGGGTACAACGAAACCTTACATGGCCTGGCCATATTTCCATCAAGCTTCTTAAGCTGTCCTATAGCCCCCGTTACAACGCTAAAGGCGATCGGCTACCGTCCATGGCTGCCGACTGCCCCAGTGATCAATCAGTCCGCAAAAAACCCACGGTGTCGCCATTTCGCCCGCACAAATCCTTGAAGTTGTAATCGAGGCCCAGATCGAGTCCATCGGCGTGATCGCAGACGATGATCTGTGGCATCACGCCGGTCTCACGCGCCGTGTCATCGCAGAATTTCGCCAGCTGCGTGAACATGTTTGACACGGCATCAATATCGTCACGCAGCTCGACACCCCGGGTGTCCTCGGCGCGAAAATTCTCGGCCTCGAACTCTTCCCCCTCGTCCTTGGACGGGAAGTACACCTGGGTAGGTTGATCCAGGAAGAGGATGGGTGGGATTGCGCATTTGTCAGCCCGGGCGGCGAACTGTTAATGCAGCGCCATGAACAAGGTGAGATGTGAGTACACCCAGTTGGCGCCACTGCCCATCGAGCGCAGGAACCCTTTCTTGTGCGCCTCTTTCTCGTGCCACAGGTCGAACGTGTTCACATCGAAGCGCAGAGAT
This sequence comes from Pseudomonas putida, assembly GCF_025905425.1. Taxonomy (NCBI): domain Bacteria; kingdom Pseudomonadati; phylum Pseudomonadota; class Gammaproteobacteria; order Pseudomonadales; family Pseudomonadaceae; genus Pseudomonas; species Pseudomonas putida. The sequence goes on from NZ_CP109603.1 coordinate 3,520,603, forward strand.
CCCACCGTCCAGGGGAAATTACCGAGATTTCTTGAAGCAGCGAGGCTCTCCATCGAAGGCTGTCCTCTAGGGCTCCAACCCTCAAAAAAAGCCGGAATTTTGTGACAACCATCACAGATTTGAGCAGAATTTCAAATTCTGCCCTATAAAAATTTTTTGCGGGACGGAGTTCTTATATTTGAGAGCCAAAAAAAAGCGGGGATCTGCGTCGCATCCATTTCTCGATTTTTCCTAGGTATTCGCCACTCGCTTTTCCCAGCCTTTCAGCACTCGGTGATTCGGAAAGTATCCCGAGTCGGACTGCCCACACGGTCTAGCCCCCACCGGGGGCTTGAGCAGGTCGTCTGGTTCGGCCTTTAGGCCGGCTGCTTTTCACTTTGGGATCAAATACAAGGCGCAATGCGCAACAGCGGGAGTCTATTTGGCGTGATCGAGAATTTCCGGCCAGTGCCGGACAACGCCTAGCTGTCTCTACCGGCTATGGAGTGGTTGTCGGAGAGGCAGTTTTCACACGCCAATATCGTGAGCGAGAAGGTCTTCACTCATGATCTGTGTAGCCCTCCCGGTCTGCACCAGTAAGCGTTGCAAACTCCGGCTGAGATACTCAAACAGCCAGGTACGAAGCTCGATGTGCCAACCGTAATCGTAGTAGCTGACATGCCGGCGTGACTTGATCTGGAGGGCGGCGAGAAGCGCCCTATAGGCTTCTTCGCCAATGCAATCAGCGGTGATCCGGATAGGTTCATCCTTTCCAGACTCGCGTACGTAATCATTCAGTAACTGATCCAGGGCCACTGTAAATCGGGCGCCATAGCAGACCGAGGCAGCCCTCCAGACGTCACTGACAATCGTCCTCTCCATGCCACTCGCCCTAGCGCCCCTTCTTCAAGGCAAAAGGCCAGCAATATACTCCATAAACAGCCTATGCCATGTCAGGTGCTCGACCGACACGATATCCATGGCACAGAAGCAGTGAGCAGATGCTAAATGGCTGAGTGAAGCCGACTCGCAGCTGCTCATGGTCATGCAGCTGCCTTGGCTACACCGTGAACCCGTGTCCTGCGAGTTGCGCTCGCAGATAGCTGTCTTTGAGCACCTTGGGAAATCCGATAATCAGCTTCCACATCAGGTACACAAAAACGATCGGCACCACGATCCCCAGGTAGCCCCCGAACAGCAAAGCCACCAGGCTGAGCGGAATGAACAGCAAGGCCAATACGCCGCCGCTGATTCTCATTTTCCTGATCCAGCTGTTGAACCCATCCGCCTCGTACAGTTTCTCACCAGTTACCGTTTTGATGGCGTACAGGATGAACCCCAGCCGGCCCAGCTTCACAAAGTGAAATTCACCCTCCAGGCCAGGCTTCAGATATGACGCGATGTAGTGCCCGACTCCGACCTTCTTGATCATCCGCACTGCCCCGCCAGGCTCCTTGAACCGCAGGTACGCATATTCACTCCCCTCTGGCAGGTTGTTGTGTGGCCCAACAACCTCCAGTTCGCCTTTCATAACACTCGCATCCGACATTCGTAACACTCCATTCCAACACGTGGCATCTCAACCAGCGTTCATTTCGTCCGTGCGGACATCGATTTGCTGAGGCCAATAAGGCACAGCCTAGTTTCAGAATTTCTTGGCACGTCTACATGCTCGCGCCCTGGCAGGTCGCACTGGCATTTTGACATCCCATAACACGCACTATATTGCATGGTTCGGGACTCGGCAACGTGGCTTCATCCTCGTTTTTGAGGATTATTGATGGCCCTGATGCAGGCCCTTGCCGCCCTAGTGCGCGCGATCAGGAATGCCAAAGCGCTTTCGCAAGAGCAGCTTTCCGGCTCAGTGGAAGCTAGACATTTACACAACATCGAGAACGCCCGCTCCAGCATCACGCTCGATAAGTTGCAGGCCATCTCCGACAAGCTTGAGATCGAACCTGCAGCACTCGTTGTGCTCGCAACTGCACTAGAGAAAGGCATGAGTGACGAACAGATCCTCGACCTGCTTCGAATCGAATTTGCAAAAATCGATGCGCTGGGTGCGCGAGATCGCATCAACGAGTACTACCAGAATGGAAAGGTCACGCGGGTACGCCCTGGACGACAAATTGACCCGCAAAAACTTGCATCCATCCGCAAAGCCAAAGCTGCAGGCGAAAGCCAAGCATCCGTGAGTGCTCGCCTGGGTCTGCCGAAATCCACTGTCGGTCGCTGGTGGCACATGCCAGAAGACTGATCACCTAAGGAGTACATTTGTACTCCTCAAATCTCAGTCCGTGACAGATCAGGATGAGCACTCAGATCAACTTTCTTCTCGTCGACCTGCTCTATCACCTGTAACGTTCGCTTCCAGCCTGGGCCAGCAGTCACGCTGCCCCGGGTTCCGGCGAACCTCACCGCACATCTTCGACAATTCCCTAAGCGCCGGCATTGATACATGCTTGCGTGCTCCCCGCCCGCCCAGCACGTACACCATTTCTTCCGCCTCAAAAAAACAGTCTTCAAAATGCCTCAGGAAGCCGGTGAGCAGGACACCACCCTGCCTTACACCTCTGCTGTCGAAAAGCACTCGCTGGGCGAACAGTGTGGTCGGCTGTAAATCCCTGGCGTGAATGAGCTTCTCGTCTTGATCGCTCACCATGACATCCAGAATCATCCACTCCCGCACCACGCAGTACTCCCGATCCCCGAATTCCTCCCGGGCCACTGTCAACAAGGCATCATCGGCGAGGCCCGAGCCCGTCAATACGCGCGCAGGCCCGTAAAGCACATCTTCCAACAACTCATTCACCACTCACTACCTCAACTTCAGCGCTCAGCATCCTGGATGCCATTGACCATTCGAATGCTTTGCCGCAGCACCTCACACAACACAGCCTCTGCTTCCTCAAATGTCTTGCCCCTCTGCAACGATCTGAGCAGATGCCTAACCGCCAAGTCACCCAGCTCATCAAGTGCCGTTTGGTCAATCACACGCTGATCTGCGCGTGCACCATTCACGAGGTCAGCGGCAGCTGCCCTTGCCAAGAGATAACCCGGGCGATCAAGAATCTCTTCCGGATCGACAGACACACGTCCGTTTTCGTAGCGCAATGTCCGAAGAGCTTTCAGTGACTCGGATATTTCCTGCTCTTCCAGACTCAGTGGCTCACCAGCGAGCCACCTCAGTAGTTGGCTACGCGTCCTGCTGTACAAGCGCCGACATCCATCAACCCACATCGCGGCTCATCCTGGCTTCACCCTCGCTTCAGATATCAACGACAAAGTCGGGAACAAAACCGGTCGGCTCGCCTGGGTAACCTCTAGGGTTCGAGATGATCCGACAGCCACTCACCACCACATCAACCCGGCGATGGGTGTGGCCAAAGATCCAGACATCTGCCTGCGCAACCAGGTCATGCCATTCATTGAAGTAGGCAGCCCCCAGATGACCTTCATTGTTATGCCCATTGACCTCGGGGATCGGGCAATGATGAGTCACCACGACCGTCTTGCCAGCAAAGCCCTTGGCGAGCTCTGTCACCAGAAACTCACGAGTAGCGATGTTTCGAGCAATGAGATCAGCAGGACGTAGCTTTCTGTACTCATCCCCGATTCGGATGCTCCTAAAGTCGTTCATCCACTCCCCGCACAACTGCATCGCAACCCGGTAGTCACCGGTTGACGTGAAGTCTGTCCACGCCGTGCCTACCAAAAACCGCGTGTCACCGATGATCAGGGATTGGTTTTCCAAGACGTGCACATGCTCGGCAGCCGCTTCGCGCATCTTGGTAAGCGTCCGATCTATGTGCCCACGATAGAATTCATGATTGCCACAGACGTAGATTACCGGTGATGGGAACACGTGATTGGCCCACGTCACTCCCCGGCTGAGCAGGTTGATGTCACCTGCCAGAACCACCAGATCCACATCAACCTGCGGTGGCTGGAACTCTTTAAATTCCAGGTGCAGGTCGGAATAAATGAGGGCTCTCATTGATCGCTTTGACTCCAAATTGAAGCGGCTGCCCTGGGTCTCAATGGCACTGATTCCGGCAACCAGGCATCTCGCCTGACGCCCTTAACATCAGGCATTTACGAATTAGCGGTATATTGATCTGGCCTCTCAGGGAGGCATGCAAATCGCGCCCACCAGCCAGTACCCCTTGGCGTTACATGCATATGACTATAAGCATTTGCATGTAACGAAGCAAATTCGACATATCGTTCCGTTTGCGGAACACAGACACACATGTCCCTACGTCCAGCTTTTGCTGCTGCATTGAGATTCCTGAGAGCGCGTCGCGACCTGTTACAAGGTGACCTCGCGTTGCATCGAGATCAGTCTCACGTCAGCCGACTTGAGGCTGGTCAGCGTGGTGTGACGTTGCAGATCAGTGATGATTTGGCCAAGGCGTTGGGAGTCCAGCCAATGACATTGTTGGCTTTGGCCTATGCTGCGGAACACGGCACGTCACCACGTACGATCCTCGCTCGTCTTGAGGCCGATCTAAAGGAGCTGAATGTGCTCGACGATGTCATTCCCCTCGAACCGGCCAGCCGGGCCCATCCCGTCGTGGTAGAGGCAGAGATTCTGAGAAAACGCATTCAGGCGTTGAAAGCCCAAGGTCTGTCTCAGGCAGAGATTGCCAGGCAGCTAGGCGTGTCAGGTGCAACCGTTAGCCGGCATCTGCACAGGCTGGAATGACACTGGGTAGTAGTGGCTTTTCTAATGATCAGTTTGAGTGATTTAACTCAGAAACTGTTTTTCGCGTATTCGATACGACTATATAGGGGAGAACGCTGGCGTGAATGAGAGAACGCTCCTCAAGGAGATTGGTTAAGCCAGATCAAGACGGCGAAGTATTTTGGCATATATCGAGAGACAGTCAGGCGGCATTTACGGAAGGGCCAATGACCTGGCAAGCCGCCTGCCTCTGCTCTGCTCAGTCAAGTGGGTGCTGTCGAGGAAGGATCCACTGTCGGAAAATCATGGGCTGCGTAATCAACCCTAGCCCCTGAGTAATCGATGATTATGAAAAGCAGTTCGTAGAAGAGCTTGATACTCGCAAGTGTTAAGTCCACCAGTTCTTGGAGTTTATCGCGACTCTCCGCTAGCGTTGCTGCATGAGCCATTTTATTTCTGAGCAAACTCCATTTTTTATCGAGCTCCTGGCTGACGCACCCCTTATCAATCAATGCATACAGAGCAGTTTTAGCTTTAAAACCACCAGCATGCTCTAGACCTTTAAGCATTGATTCTTTGACCCGCTCGTCGACATCGAGAGCCTCTACCTTTGGCGCGGCTGCTTTGGACAACTTTAAGAAAGCCGGGTCTTTACCCTGCTCGTTAAAGTAATGCCTCAAAAGCCCCTCGATACAGATAGAAACATTGAGCGCCGCTGACTCGATGCCACCTTGCCAAGCACTATTAAGCTTATGCCAATTAGCATAGAAAACTTTGCCTCGCTCAGACGACATCAACGCGAATAGTGGATTGAAAAATGATTCAAAACATTCATGATTTCGAGAATAACGAAAATCCACTGGCTGCAATAGCGCACTCCCAGACAGGCCAGGACGTTTAGAATGCAGCTCCCAGGTCTTTACTTGACTAATGACTTTCTCGACAAAAGCGAGCTCCAACTGAGTTCCGGCAATCACATTCAGTGCTTTACGCATTGAATTTGAAAGATCATTAGATACAGACTGCCCCTCTATAAGCACATCACAGCCAGACTCATCCTTATTGATGCGAATGCTCCTACCCGAAGACATAAACTCATACCCCGCTTCTATGAGCACTGGGTTTGCGGGAAAACGATTATGATGAAAGTAAATCTGATGAATAGCATCTGGGCATGGCCTTCCCAGTGTCTCCTCTGAAATCAGCACATCAATTTCGCCTTTAAAAAATCCGAGCGACGGTGTGTGATCGCCATAGGCATTCAGCATCTCTGCCCTCCAAGTATTGCCCCTTGAGTCCTGACCCTCAAAATCAAAAAGGGTATTCGGACTAACCAGCTTCCCGGCTGCATCACCAAAACCAAGATTCATGAGCTGGACAAATTCGCTCGGCTTATATTCGTGATAGAACTCGTATTTTAATCTACCCTCTTCTAAATATATTTTACCTGGCCCTTGTAGAACCAATGGCACTTCGGCAGATCTCTGAGTCAGCGTTATCGATCTGAACGCAATGACCAATGAACCACCCAAGAACTTGTTTACGTCAAAACCTGACACAACTGACATTTCAACCTCCCGAATAAAAAAGCCCCGCCAGATACTGGCAGGGCTCTAAGGACGACCAAAGCTTATTACAACTTATACAAGCTCAGAAGCAGAAATCTTACCGTTCACAGAGATCTGTATTCCAGCACGAGGATTCCCTTCAAGATAGACCATGTTAAGAAGCTGCCGATCGTTGATACTGGAAAACTTCTGCGCCATGTGCCGGGCCAACGACTCGCTTGCCGTCGTCAAAACTAGGCTCATTGACGGATTTGAGGTAGCGAGAAGTCGGAAAATGTCCAACATAGCCACACGATTGAGGTCGTCCAGGTGGGCAATAGGCTCATCCAAGAAGAAGCTCCCACCAGTATTTCGAGCTCGGGCCAGGTAAAGCGACAGCGCTAGATCTTGGCGCTGACCTTGGCTGAATTTGCTTTCAGCGTCCAACGCAATCTCATGGTCTTCTGCAAAAGCTGTCCAATGTAAGTGCTCAGTCCCTTCAGATACGCCTAAGCCCTGGTACACCTCATTCGCGTGCATTCGAGAGAAAAGCTCCCCTGCAGGGCCCAAAAGCGCGCCCAGACTGGAGGAAGTCAACTCCTTTACATGCGCTTCATACTGCTCGATAGCTTGGTCAGCCGCGACGATATACCGAGAGCCGATATCCAGTTTCGATTGGTAATAACTCAACTGCTCAGTAAGTTTCTTAAGCGCAGAAGCATCAGAATCGACATTAACTACTGCTTCGCACTCATCCAGTAGTTTCTTAAACTCAGTCACTTGGACGCGCTCTCGCTCCACAGCACTCATTGCAGCGACCCACTTTTCTTCGGTAACCTCACCGCCATCGGTCACGCCTGTCCAAAGAGTCATAAAGCGGTCAATGGCTGTAGTGAAGCCAGTTACACTTGCTGAGTAGCCTGTCATCTGACCCGATTTTACTTTAATCGCTGCAGCAACTCCCTTCACAAGTTGATCCAAGCGGATTCGTTCGGGGCCGACTTCATCAACCTGCCTCTGGTAATGTCTAACATAGTTTTCGAGCGCAACCATCAATTGCTCGACACGACCCTTGAAATCAACCTTTGGCACGAGCGAGAAAAAGATTTCGCTATCTGGAAGATTATCAAAAATCTTTTGAAGCTCAATGGCAGCGAAAATGCGCTCCTTTAAATCCCGAACCCTCGCAGGAGATAGCGTGGAAAAATCTTGTTCGCCAGTGACCTGTAGATACTTGGTCTTAGCCTCAAAAGATGAGAGCTTTGCTTTCGCTGCATTTATTTGCTTGACGGATTGTTCATGTAGCTGTTGCAACGCTTTTGCCTCGGCGAGCGCAAAGGCGGCCAGCTGGGCTCTGCCACGAGCATTATCCAGAGCTTCCAGGGCCTCTTTGATAGCAGCAGACATCAGCTCTTTTGATTTTACTTTAGTGCGTAGTAACTCGGCACTAGGCCAATCATGCGTGCAGAGCGGACAAATGTGAGTTTCATTGACACTAAGAAACTCAACCCCAAGATTCTTCAGACGCTCAGAGGTGTCAGCCAAAGCATCGAATTTCGCGGTTTGGCGAATGACATCTTCCTTGGCCAGACCATCAACAGCAATAACTTCCTCTAGATTACTTGGAGGATAAACATAACTTTCCTCCAGACGGCGCTGCTCGCGCACAAGCTTGTCGACTTCCCCGACATTCTTTTCAAGGTAATCAAGTGCAGTGCGCCACGAGTCCTGCCTCCCTTTATCCCAGCTCAGCTCTGCAAAAACTGAAGAAAGCGAAGCATGAGTCACAGGCGATTGCAAAAAATACCGAGCTATGCTTGGTAGCGCAATGAGGGAATTGGCACTTTTTAAGCCTATAAGCTTTTCATTCGCCCACTCAACCGAACGCTTACCTTCATCATATTTTATATTAGCAGCACCAAGCTCATCTGAACCTTTCTTATGTTGCTCTGTGAGCTTCAAACTCTCTTCAGAAAGATCGGAAATTGATCTGCGCAACGTATCAACTTGCTTCAGCGAACCATGGAAATGCTCCCACTGACTCTGCAGCTCAGTCAAATCTTCGAAACGAGACTGTGTGCGCTGCTCAAACATCTGCACTCGCAGTTTAGCTTCCCGAACATCATGCGGGAAATTATCGCTACTCAGCACGAAGTTAAAATTATCTGCAAGCAATTTTAGATTAGCAAGAGCTTTGGCTCTTCCCGGCGCATGCTGCTGTAGACTGCGCTGAGTATTTTCAATATCAGCGTTGAGCCGGAAAATATTTTCAGTTAGCCCCTTTGTGCTAGGCAGCGCTTTCTTGTAGTCTTTCAATTCGCGAAGCGTACTGGAAAGATGACCAAACCCCAGGATATCCGCAAATATCTGCTGCCGATCCGTTGCGCGATTGTTATCAATGAGCAGTGAAAGTGAGTTTGAGTACAACCAGCGACTATTGCGCAACCAGCCTCGCTTGGACTTTTTGGTAATGGCGTCGCTCTTACCAGAAATGGTGCTCGGTGTAAGCAAGGCCAGTAGCTTATCGTCGGTCATCTTGACGGGCTTACTGCCTTGTTTTGATAACCAGAGACCTTTGCGCTTGCGTACTAGTTCATGGGAAACACCGCCTATCAGACATTGCGCCGAAACACTCGTTTCGCCATCTCCCCACTCACAGGCGTGATCTTTAGAATCAATGCCTTCAATCCCTCCCGTTAGAAGCCACTCCAGCGCAAAGCATATAGTACTTTTCCCAGTACCATTCGCAGCATAGATGACTGTCAAAGGAGCATTCAGAGGCACCGTTAGTTTGCCAGGCACACCCCTGAAATTGCTGATCTCTACGGAAAGGAATTGTATTGGAAGATTATTCATTTAGATTCCACTCTCTACCGTGTAGATCCGCAAGCTCCTTACTCGTTGTGTTAGCAAGAGCCTCCAAAAGATCAACTGCGCCGCTATCATCAGGTGAAAATACGGTGACCTCAGAAACCGCCTCAGACCTCGCCAGTCCTAGCGGAGTGATCTTTTCGCAGCGACGCCACTCGTCGTCCTTGTAGAAAACCGCATGTTTGCGCACAAAAAGCGTATTTCGCTCAATCTCGGCGATGAATGATTTGAATTTTTTGTCAGGCGAAACCGCAAGAACCAGATATCCATCAATTACAGCGCCTGATTTTTCACGCTGCAAAATCCGTGCATCCAAGTACTTTTCCGCAATATTTGCAAGACGTGGCGCTTGTGATTCGTCAGCTTCAGTGAGATCAACTAAAAGAATTGATGCAAATCCGCACTCCCAGCATCCTAGTTGACCTGGCGTCTTTCCTTGTGGCCATCGACTATCGTCCTTAGTCATCACCCTCTCAACAGCAACGAATGAAAAACCAGCATCTGCGGCTCTATCATTGATGATACCAATCAATTCATTTACCATCGATTCGGTTCCTACGCTGCATAATGTCCTCTAGGAATTCTTCTGGAGACATGTCATCTACTTGATCATATAGGCTTTCAATTTCGCCAAGGTTAAATAGATAAACATTTCGGGTGACGGTGGCTTCGGTAATAGAGCGACTCACAGGTTGGGGAGTAGTAAACCGGTAGTCGTAATTACTCGGCTTTGCATGTTTTATAACGCCGCGCCCCTGTACGAACGCAATCATATTTGGATGAACCGAAGCCTGACGCGCCCACATCGAGAGGTCAGCCTCCATATCTCTAATGGAATAGTCGTTACTTGACCAGGCCATTAGCGCAATTTCACCAAGTTCCGGATCATCATAGCGGATATGACCGTACCTATCCGCTGCTACAGACCATTGGCTTTCAGTTGGAACATTCAAGAAACTCAAGGCGTGGACTGAGCGCATCACATCATCACCGGACAGGCACATTCGCTCTGGAGAGAAGTCTTGTCCGGCCCGCATGCCAAAACAGGCCCTGTAGGTAAAATTCCTGCTGTCTGGCAGCTGTTCAGATTCAACCAGTTCGCTCAGCCGATCCAGTTCCTGCTTGACTTGTGGCAGATAGCCGCCGCCAGGTGGGTGTCGGTTGAACAGCTCATGAAACTCCAATGACTCGGGCGACAACTCATCAATCACTCTCCCACCTATCACCCGTTGCGCGACAACGTGTTTCAACGACAGATCACCAGTCCAATCCAGCGTAAAGGTCAGAGCACCGTTGGTGCTGCGCCGCATTACTCGTCCTGCGGGGTTCACCAAAAGGGGCGTCGGACGCGTAGAGAACTCGGCATCTATGGCAGGGAAGATGCCGGTCGCGCTCCAGAGTTTTGCGTCACACAAGACCAACCGAGAGCTGTTAGCCGTCACAATACCGATGGTCGAGGTTGCGCGCTGCGCATAGTAATCGGACGCAGATTTCAAGATTTGCTTCACACAATCAACATGCTGCGGAGAAAGCACAAGATTTGGACGCCTCGACTTGTCTTCGCTTTGGCACGCCATCACCCGGCGCAACTGAGAGCGCCCACCCTCAATTGCTGAGGTGAAGTCATTGCTGAGTGTCGGCCAGACAATCACGTCTTCAAAAGCAAGTCTTAGCGACTGGTTACCGCGGTCGTGTCCACCACCAGGTTCATTCTCGACCACTACAAAGCACTTGTGGTAGTCATCGCCCGGCACACTGACCCAACACCATCCTGCCTTGAAGGAATGCGTAGATGAAGGCAGCCAGCTTGGTTCTACCCATGAAATGTCATCCGAAGATTTCCATTCCAGAAGCTTGTCCCCGCCAACAACGCCGCACCCCAAGCACAATACAAGAGGATACGGATAGGCCTGAACAAGCTCATCAATGGCGCTCCAATCCTCTACCGTGGCTGCCGCGGCGCCTCCTGTGACAATGACAGGCCGTGACCCGAACTTGCTCATGAGCGTGCCATTTGTCGGAGACAGCATGGCACGCAAGAAAGTCAGTAAATCACTACCCTGCACGAGGGCTAAATTAAACTCTCCGAAATCTCCTAGCCTACTTCTTAAATATTCGGTTCTTACTGCTGAGACAAATCGTTCCTCCCCTGCCGCGACAACTACGCCACGGCTTTCAAGCAGCTTTTTGATCGCCTCGGTAATGCCCTCCGAGTCAGACTCCAGCCTGAAGTATTTCCTCTTTATGTCGGGATACTTATTGACCAAATTAGAGAGGTCATCTTTTTTGTGCATATTAGTGTGAAGATGATCAATGCGCTGCCACACCAAATCGCACAATTCAGTTGCAGTTAGACCTTTTAACTTAGGATCTTCGGATAACGTCTTTGACCCATCCCTGGCTTCAAGTGCCCTTTTCTCAAATTCTTTACGGAGATCATCAAACCGCTCGCGCCCTGCATTCAACATAAATGCAGTCAGGACACCTGCTGCACCATCCGCCATAGCAACAATGTAACGGAACGACTCCCCTTTGGGCGACGCAATTTCTGGACGAATGTGTGCATAGAGAAAAAACTTGCACAGTTCCTCAATCACCGTAGCACGGGGCAGATTTCCTTTAACGCGCTTACATTGAATGACGCCGACCGGTAACGAGTTCTTAAAGAGAATGACATCCCGTCCCTGATCGGCTCCGTCATTCAACCGACGCGCATCATCGTACCACTCGTAGCCCCTATCACCGGCTTGCTTTCTGTAGATGTCTGCCAGAATCAACTCGAAGTGAGCATCCCCGATGAGATCAAACGGAAGTTGTCCACAATCGAAGGCAAACACATCGGGCGATTTGGAATGACTATCTCGAAGCTCTTTGTCAGCTTCCTCGTCAAAGCATATTTCATCAGCAATCGTCAAAATCTCGCTCCACGCATCGAATCGACCAGGCCGTGCAAAGCTACGGCTCACGCTGATCAGACCTTGGGGCCTGACAACCAGGTTTTTTTCTCAGGAGGAGATCGGACGCGCCTGAACGCCGGCAGCGGGCTCCCTCCCGTTTACCAATGGCGCACCCTCAGGACAGGCAGTAAAGCTGCGGACTGAGTGGCAATGCCAAATTGGCATCATAGTAAACGGGTACCTGTCTCCTTACCAGACGGTTACGGGGGCGTCCGTCGGTTCGGCCAGCTACCTAAAGACCCTTGAACGGCCATCTACAGGGCAGCAAACCACTGAGCACGGCACTGATACACTTGCCAAACCTTGAAGCCAACCGGGACGGCAAATGGAAAATTTCGTGATCCCCTCCTACGTGATATCGGCGATCGCTGACGCGGTCTCAACGTACGAAACACATGCCAGCCTCGACAGCCTGTTCATGTACGCCAACGCACCTGGAGATCCCCCAGCAGGAAGCAAGCCGGTCAAAGCGCTGGAGTGGCTACGCCGCATAAACAAAGAGAGTGGATCGGGCTCGCTGGTCATCGTCGGACGCATCATCGAGAAATATTTAGAAGAAGATAGCGATGGCGACCCAGCGTTGAGCTTTCATCCAGCACTTATCAAGGAAAAGAAAGCGGCAGTCGGAAGGATCAAGGATGCCCTAGAGCGTGCAGCCCTCATCTACACCCCTGGAGGTCTGCTCAGCCAAGGTAAAGGGCTAGCCACAAAGACCTTGGCGGATCTGATCAAGAGCCGAAATATCCAGGCAATCGACTTTGAATTCGAACGTGCCATCAAGAACATCGAAGCAAGTCCGCGTGAGGCCGTGTCCGCCGCTTGCAACATCCTGGAATCCGTATTCAAGGTGTATATCGAAGAGCACGACCATCTCGCCCTACCGGCCAAGCAGGATCTTCAGGGCGTATGGAAGATCCTGCGAGCCGACTTAGGTCTCGACGCATCAATTTTGGAGGAGCGAGACCTGCAAGAGATCGTCACTGGTGTCGTGGCAACCGTGAATGGGATCGGCGCATTACGCACCCATGCGAGCTCCGCCCATGGGGCCGGTAAGCGTCCATACAAGCTCAAACCACGTCATGCGCGGTTGGCCATTCATGCAGCGCACACCATCGCTGCATTCGTGCTGGAGACCTGGGATGAGAGAAGTTCAATGCGATAGGTCATCCGCGATTCTTTCCATCGTTCACCAACTAGTCGAGGCTAGTCATGGGCGCATGAGCAAATATAGCCGAGCCTCCATTCTTGATGCCCTCTTCAGATTCGGTTTCTCAGTGATGTAGAAGGATGGGGTTGCCTGGAGGGTCAGTTTTAGCTTCACATCCTGAGGCCGAGTGTTGAGATCTTGCATAGCGAAATCATCATGACCTGTTCTGTTCACTCCCCTTCAAAATCGCACCTTTGTCTCCACTGGTCGGGGCTGTAGCAAGGCTGGGAGCTATGGGTTGTGTTGATGGATGAGGGTTAAGATCGGACATGGATTGACACTGATATAGCCCTTGTCTAGAAAATCCTCGACATCAGCATCCCCAAGCTAGACGGGCTGGAGGTGCTTTCCCGCTTCCAGGCCATGTCCCTGCCGCTGAAGGTTCTGGTGCTGACCGCCCAGTCCCCGGCGTTGTTCGCCGTACGCTGCATGCACTCGGGCGCTGCGGGCTATGTGTGCAAACAGGAAGACCTGAGCGAACTGCTCAGTGCGATCAAGGCAGTGCTTGCCGGTTACAACTATTTCCCAAGCCAGGCAATCAAACACAATCAATCGGCAGATACCGACCTGCAACTTTTCCGCCAGGTCAATGACCGTGAACTTATGGTTCTGCAATTATTCGTGCAAGGCCGAAGCAACAAGGAAATCGCCAAAGGCATGTTCCCCAGCAACAAGACTGTGAGCACCTACAAGAAGCGCCTGATGCACAAACTCCAGGTCGAGACTTTGGTGGACCTGATTGAAATGGCCAAACGCAACGCACTGGTCTGAGGGCTTTCATGGCTCGCCATATCGCCCCACTGCTACTCGCCCTGGCACTGGTCAGCGGCGGGGTACAGGCCAACCACCACGGGGTCAGCGCCTATGCCCTGCTGGCGCGTTCACCGGCAACGCCCGCACAGCCTCCACTCACCCCCCCGCAACGTCAATGGCTCGAAGGCCGTCACGAACTGGTGCTGGGTACTTCTGCGCCCGACTACCCGCCCTTCGACATCACCAGTGGCGGGCGCGACTATCAAGGCCTCACCGCCGAGTACGCCAACCTCATCGGCCTTGCCTTGCAGTTACCTGTAAGGGTGCTGCGTTTTTCCAGCCGGCAGACGGCGGTGGAGGCACTCAAACGCGGCGACATCGACCTGCTCGGCAGTGCCAATGGCTATGAAGCCACAACAACCGGCCTGGCACTGTCGCACCCCTATGCCATTGACCAGCCGGTGCTTGTCACCCGTGAAGACGAACGCCGGCCTCTGGACATGGGCCTGGAGAACATGCGGCTGGGCATGCTCTACCATTACCTGCCAAAACAGGAGGTCGCCATTGTCTACCCCAAGGCCCAACTGCTGACCTTCCGTTCCTCTTCCCAAGCCTTGAACGCCGTTGCGTTTGGCCAGGCCGACGTGTTCATCGGCGATACCATCTCCACCCACTACCAGCTCAATCGCGGCCACCTGCCTGGCCTGCGCATTGCCAATTTCAGCAAGCACGAAGCCATTGGGTTCAGTTTCGCCCTGCGCCAGGAGGACACGCAGCTCATGGCGCTGGTGAACGCTATCCTCGACAACCAGCCCGCAGCGCTGCGCACCAGTATTTTCAAGCGCTGGAGTGCAGGCAGCGACCTGCTTCTGACCGACCGCAAGCTGCAACTGACGGACGCTGAGGAATTTTGGTTACAACACCACCCGGTCATGCGCGTGGCCATCGACGATACCGCTGCCCCTGTGTCCTTTTTCGATGGTTCGGGCTATTTCAGGGGTATCACCGCTGACTTGCTGGAGCTCATCCGCCTGCGTACCGGCCTGCGTTTCGAGGTGCAACGCGCCAGCGGCATCGCCGACATGATCGCCCGCCTCAAAGACGGCCGGGCCGATGTGATTGCGGCGCTCACCACCGAGGGTATGGCCGAGCAGGCCCTGCAAATCAGCCGCCCGTACCTTGAGAGTGCCTATGTGTTGGTCAGCCGAGCGGATAAAGGGCAATTCGCCTCCCTGGAACAACTGAAAGACCGACGCATCGCAGTTACCCGATACAGCGCGATGGACGACATGCTCGCCACGCGCTATCCGCACATTGGCTGGATCGAGACCGAGAGCTCTTTCTACTCCATGACACTCCTCAGAAGCGGTGCCGTCGATGCCGTGATCACCACCTTGATCGACGCCAACCATGCGGTGGCAGCCCACCCCGACCTGGTCATACGCACCACGGTCGGCAGCGAGCCCGCCAGCTACGCCATGGCAGCCGCCGGCCAGTCGCAGACGCTCGTGTCGATCCTCGACAAGGCGCTGTTGAGCATTTCGCCCGAAGAACTGGGGGTGATCAATAACCGATGGCGTGGCTACGGCGTGCATGACGACAGCACTTGGCAAAACTTTCGCCGGCTTGCCTGGCAGGTGCTGCTAGGTACGGGGGCGCTGCTGCTGCTGGCACTGATCTGGAATGCCCGCCTGCGCCTGCAGATCAGGCAGCGGCAAAGCGCCGAACGGGCCTTGGGCGACCAATTGGCGTTCATGCGCGCGCTGCTCAACGGTACACCTCACCCGATGTATGTGCGTGATCGCGAGGGTTGCCTGCAAAGCTGCAACGACAGTTATCTGGAATCCGTACAGGCCTGTCACGATGAGGTCATGGGCAAGCGCCTGGAAGAAAGCCTGTTCGCTGACGGTGAGCATACCCGGCAAATCCAGGCCGATTACTTGAAGGTCATGGCGGCAGGAACCCCGTTGATCATCGATCGACCGCTGCGGGTCAAAGGCCGGGAAATGACCATCTACCACTGGATACTGCCGTACCGCGACTCGCTAGGCGAGGTACAAGGCATCATCGGCGGCTGGATCGATATCAGCGAGCGCCGCCAACTGGTCCTGCAGCTGCGTCAGGCCAAGCAGCAAGCCGAGGATGCGAACCGTGCCAAGAGCACATTCCTGGCGACCATCAGCCATGAAATCCGCACCCCGATGAACGCAATGACCAGTGTTTTTAGTAGAAAATGGTAGCATCCAGTATCCTTGAAGGGTTGAGAGCATCCATGACCAGCGCAAACCCCTTGCCCAGAGCCTTTGCGGAGGTGTTCCAGGGCGACGAAACCATCAACGTATATAGCTACATCCGTTTTTCATCCAAGGCCCAAAAGCTGGGGTTTGGCGAGATGCGGCAGCTTGACCAGCTCAAACGGTTTTTTGACCAATACCCACAAGCTCGGCAGGTCGAGCACTACGAGGATTTGGGCGTTTCTGCCTTCAAGGGCAAGAATCTGAAATCCGGCCAGTTGGCCCGGTTCGTGGAGCGGATCAAGGCCAAAGAGATCCTACCCAACGCCTTGCTGCTGGTCGAATCCTTCGACCGAATCAGCCGGATGGGTGGTTATGACGCCCTTGAACTAATAATCTCAATCATCCAAGCCGATTGTGCAATTTACACCCTGTTTGATAACCGCCTCTACTCTCGCCGGAAGCGAGATAGCAGCGTTGACATAAGCCTGATTCAGAACATTCTGGAAAGGGCAAACGATGAAAGCCGTAACAAGTCAGAGCGTATCTCAGACGCCAAAGCCCGAAACTTATTGAAGGGTGAAAACGGCCAGATAATCACGAAGCGGTGTCCCTTCTGGATTAGCTATGTTGATGGCGAATTTGTGTTGAACGAGCACGCAGAGGCCGTCAAGCGAGCGACAGAACTTTGTTTTGAAATGGGTGCAAGAACTACCGCTCAAGAACTTAACAAGCTAAATTTTTCAAAAAAATACACCGAAAGCATGATAGGTAAGGTTCTTCGCCAACCTGCAATCTATGGCTCATTCATCGCTATGGAATGGGACGATTTAGGAAAGCCAGTTCAGATTAAAAAAGAGATTAAAAATTACTATCCCGCCGTAATCAGTGAATCAGACTTCCATAGGATTGGTGCAAAGCTAAGTCAGCGTCAAGATCCAAAACTTGCAGGGCGGAAGGCTGCTGAATTTAAAAATATCCTTCGGGGCTTGGTCTTTTGCGCTTGTGGTTCAGGTTTTCGTTATCACGCACAAAAAAGTCAATATGTTGATTTGGTATGTTCCGCCTCATTAGCTGGACGCTGTTCCTATGCCGAGCCGGGGAAAGGCGTCCGATACCGTTATGCCAGGGTTGAGGAGATATTTCTTGCCTATCAGGCCCTAATCCCATTCCATCAGATAATAGCCAAATCCAACGACATTAAAGCCCTCGAAAAAGAGCATGAAGAATTAACAGGGCTCGTCATTCAAAAAGGACAAGCGTTAGAAAGTAATTTTGCCATTCTTGAAAAAGCTTCGGAAACCGCCCAAAAATACGTTTTGAGCAGGATTGAGGAAGTCAGTGAAGAGTTAGATCAACTCAAAGCTAAACAACATGAAGTCGGCCTTAGAATCAGCTCAATGCACCTTGCAACCAAGTCAGCAATTAGCGTGATGGACATTTACAAGCTGCTATTGACTGAAAGCGGCCGAATTAAAATTAACAATTTTCTCGTTAGTCAAGCCGTTAGGGTTTCAATTACCCCAATAAAGAAAAAATATTTCGCTATAGATATTCATCTTTCAGGAAATCATATCGACCGAATTAGTGTCACCCCTGACGGATACACTGCCGAAAATAAAACTCGACTCTGAACCGCTATCAGCCCTAAAACGCACCCAATCAGAGATTGGGCACCTTTTAGGGCTTTGATAAAAATCAATCATGCGCAAAGTTCATTGCCTTGCCTCGAGCAGCTTGTGATTTTACTTTCTCTGTAAGTTCATTTATTGGCAATGCCTTGCTAAATAACCATCCTTGAACAAGTGCGTCAGGGCAAAAATCCAGAATTGCCTTTTTTTGTGTTTCCGTTTCTACACCTTCAAAAACAATTTGAGTATCCAAGGCTTTTGCTATTTCGTAAATTTTTTGCAGAACTATTGCTGCCGGAGAGTTTGTTCCAGCAGCTTGCGTGAACGATTTATCAATTTTTATAACGTCAACATTGAGTTTTGCCAAATAAGAAAGACTTGAATAGCCCGAGCCAAAATCATCAATTAATACCTTATGGCCACACAGTCGAAGATGTTCAATTTTTTCTTCAATTTTACTAATTTCACCCGTTGCACCTTCAAGGATTTCAATTGCAATCTGACTTGCTAATACTCCGTGGGTTTTAGCTGTATCTGAGATATGCCTAACAAGATCACCACCTAAAAGGTCTTTGGTTTCAATATTAAAGCTCAAATATATATCAGGATTGCAAGCCAAGCCTTTCGAGCATTCTTCCAATGCTTTATTAACAATGAGTTTACTCAGATTTTCTTGCAGACCAAGATCCTCTGCCTTTTGGATAAAAACATTTGGAGGGACTGAGCCGAATTTCCTATCATGCCAACGTGCCAAAACCTCGAAACCGGAAACCTTGCCATTAATGCCATGAACAATCGGCTGATATGCAGTTGATATTAATCCGTTTTTAATGGCATATTTCAAACGGTAGGAAAGTGAATCCCTAACCCTTCGGTATTGGTGGGCAGCATAGAAAACTAACAAGCCCAATGAGCACCCAATCAATGCAATAAACAAGAGAAGGCCAGGTTTATTGGCCATGAAAATATTGGCTTGAATATTCGAGCTAACACAGATGTCGTATTTTTCAGAACACAGCCTTGCGAATGCGCTGGTTAGCATATTACCTTGATGAGAATCACCGAATGTGCGCATGATGGTTTTACCATCACGAGATACAATAGATGAATTTAATTCCACTGACGGAGATTCAAAAGGTGCAAATGCGGTGGGTGATGTAACAACGAATGAGTTTCCTTTTGCTGAAATATCAATTTTTACTGAGCTGGGGAAATAACTTGAAACGCCACCCCAAAGTTGAACATTGTTTCTGGTAACTCTACCATCACCAACCAATCGAAATGAGGGGATTAACCCCCACATAGCAGAGCAGTTAATGGTTTTATTTTCGATTCGTCCAGCATCTTTTACAAAGCGATATTCATAGGTGACTCTTTTTAGAGCGTCCAGGTCTGACGGTCCGCAAGATTGTTCAGATGCTTTGTTTAGTTCATCAAGTGCAGCGGTAAGGTTTTCTGCAACCGTTTCCGCATGGTTTAGCACAACGTTAGCGTAGGATTCTATTCTGTTGTCTGCACTAATCAACCATAGAAACTGTGATACTCCAAACGAGAACAGCACTCCAACAGTCATGCATCCAGCTAAATAGCACAGAGTGCTTTTTTCGAGCTTTTTCATGCGCACCACCCGTGATTCCCTATTTCCGTCTTATGCCACATCTCTGTGGGGTTGCATAGGGTCTCTACGTGCATTTTTCCACCATCACGCTATGCGTGACGGCGCTGGACAAATCCAGCACCAAAAGCAGGCCCTAACAAGTCAGGGCCAGCCGGACAAATCCGGCTAAGAGCAAAAGCATTGATCCAAATGCTAATATTTAAGTAGGGCTTCTTTTAACCCGTTGGGCTTACCACCACACTTAACTTCGTTAAGACGCTTCGCTTGCGGTAGTAAGCACGGGTTCCTGGCCGGAAGGGCAGAAGCAAAAACAGTGTGGACTTAAAAATTAACTATCAACATGAGGACAAAATGAATGGCAAAAAAATAACTTCGATGATTTTCAAAACCTTGAACTACACGAATGAAATCAAGAAAAAATCAACAAATGGACATGGCGGTCGCCGTCAATTGTTCAAGAGCCTGCGCCACTCTCTGCGCATTCCCGCAAGCCAGCCCAAGAAGCTGGAATGGTTCGATGAACAATCTCATTTAAATTTAATCTGGCTACCAGAAATCGGCACGATAAAATTAAACGACTATCCGAAAGAACAAAGGGAATCTCTTCTTGCGAAAATAACCAATGAATCGGAAGCGCCAGCACTGGTTAAGAACAACAGGGCCGAATTATTGGAAGCGCGCACAAAGCTCAAAAATAAAGTCAAAAATGCCAGTAAAAAAGAAACGGACGAAGGAAGCATTCTTGCCTTTCAGAATATCCTGAACGTATCAGGCACCGCTGACACTGAACAGCTGTTGTCCGACCTTGATCAATTCGATATTAAGCGTAAAAGCCAGAAGCTCGACACTGCAAAGCAGTTTCTCGACTGCCATAACGAGATTGAGCTTGGCCCTAATCCACTCATCAAGAAAAATCAGGCTGTTATTCAAGAAGCTTTTTTCAAGTTTCCTTCTAAAAATGAAGTTTCAGGGGTTAGCGCAGCAGGTCGAATTGACTTAATCAAAGATTTTTACCAGCAGGTGTTTCCTGAATACCCTATTCACTTCATTGTTTTGCACGGTGATGAAGACGTTGATCTAAAAGATCATAGCGACCATCCGCATTTATTCATTTCAACAAAGAACAGTAAAACCGGGCGTTACGACCTGCGCGAAACGCAGATCAATCAAGTTAATTCCTATCTGAAAAAGCATCGCCCAGGAACAGAACTGATTGGCGAGAAGCCTGATTTTTTGGAGTCTCAATTACTGTTTGGGTATTTGCAGGATATGTTTTATGCCTATACAAATAATAGACTATTGAAAAACACCCCTTACTATGCAAAAAAACACGAAAAGACCGAGGGGCACATGAACACACTCCGCTACATCAACGGAGAGGCAAAAAAACCAAAATCGGAACGTGCCTTTAACCTCTACACACTCGCCAAGGAACAAAGAGACGAGGCTGTTAGAAAAGCCCAGTTGGCGAAGCAGGAGGCTGGGCAGGCAAAGGAGAATGCACAGAAAGCCCAAGAATACACACAGAAGGCTAAACGATATGTCGCCACTCAGCTCAGCAAGGCGGAAGATGCCACGGAGCGCCACAGGATGGCTATGGAGGCCACAGCAGAGGAATACGAGCAGGCAGACGCTTACCGTCGCAAATCAGAGCATTACAAGGACGTTATAGATAAGGATCGTGTAAAACATGATAGAGATCTTGTAGCCCATGCCAAGATAAAAGCCGAATTAAAGCTATTCAGAACCAATCTTTCTGATTTGATAGATGGCATCACAAGCTGGATTGAAGAAACGTTCGCCGCTCGACGCCAAGATATTCAGGAAAAATATCTGGAGCGAGCGAGAAAAGCTTATGAGCGAGTAGTAGAAAATGACGAATCAGAAGATAAACAATTTACAAAAGAGGCAGAAGCCAATGTAGACGCACAGTTAGGGCAAATTGACTTATATGGTAAAAGAATCCCAGACCTACCGTCTGCAAAGGAGATACGACGAAAGATCATCAGGCCAAGATAATGAAAAACCACCTATAAGGTGGATTTTCGGATTGAATACTTAACGACTGGAAGTTATGCCAGTAAGTCCCAAGCCAATTGGAATTACGCTAATAACCGTGCTTTTCTTGGTTGGTGGCCTCGTCTGCAAATCACTCACCTTGTAATAATTAACTATAGCAGATGTGCCATCGAACGTTACGTCTTTCAAAATCACTGATTTTGCTGCCACAGCGGCAGCTGTGATCTCTCCAGCGCCCAAATATTTATCTATTGCTATTGGTAGAGAAATCTCCACCTCAGCATTCTCAGTGCCAACTACTGACTGAAACTTAGCAATCAACGCGCCAATCTTAGCAGGACTATATGCACCACTACTCATGTCGTCTATGTTTACGGTGAGTTTATGGCGTTCATTTGCAGCCCAATTGGATGTAGCAAGGCTATTGAGATACTTGGAGAATGATTCTCCATTTTGCAGGCTGGACGAGGTAACAGAGATATTGCTTAATAAACCATTAGGTGTAGCACCTGCATCAACCGTAGGCTGATTATCGACCTGAATAGAAGCACAGTTATTATTGCTAACTACCCACTGACTCCCGTAAGGGTAGCTGATTTGACCTTGGGAATTTGTTGCTTTAATCCTGTATCGTTGAATGCTCCCTGTCTGCCCCGCTGCGCATGCTAACTCATCTGTCTCTTGTATAACGTCAGTGATTTGTGCGACGCATGACTCAAAATCTACGTTCGTGATCTCAAATTGAAATTTAGTGTCGGTTGTTTTTGCAGTAGCGCTGTATGTCGTTGTGTAAGTTCCGTGCTTATATACTGTCCCTGAATAGGTTCCTTGCGCAACTCCATAATAAGAATCGCAGCTTTCCTCCTGAACACCATCCTTTGTTTCGATTGTCTCAGAGGGGATAGGCTTGCAAGTGCTGGAAACATTCACCCAGCCAGAATAATTTCTTTTAGTGGCATCGCTCCAAACCTCATAGGTCCGTTTCTGTTGGATTGATCCAGTCTCTCCAATTGCACAAGCCACATTCCTATTCTCGGTCTGAGTGCTCTGCTTTACGGCTGCACATGTCTTTTTAACATCCTTCCAAGATGAATAGTTCTTTTTGCTCCCATCAGACCATAGCTCGTAGGTTCTGCTTTGCGTCCATGTCCCGCTTGGTTGCGCTGCCGGGCAACTGAGCGATTTACTCTCAGTTTTTGTGGATTGGTATACAGGTGCTACTACTTTGCATGTATTACTTACAGGGTTCCCCCAGTAAATACCGCCAGAGTTGCAGTTGAATGCATTGCCGTTAACCGTTGCTTGATAGGTAATCAGCCCCGTCTGTCCAGTTGGGCAAGCAGCCGTTTTGGTGCAGGTAATCCACCAAAAACCACCATCTGCAGAAGCGTGAGGGAGTAAGAAAAGTAAAAATACAGGAAGGAAATATTTCAGGTTTTTCATTTTTTAATTATTTGCGTATACGTAAATTGTATCACGCAAAAAAAACAAAAGAATCTCTACGTCAATGTAACTCCTTCTGCTATGAGCATACTTAAACCCTGATTATTTCTTTTTGGCGGCGGCGTTCTTGAGCACCATTTGTTTTAGCTCCTCTCGAGTCTGTTCAAACATTGCTTTCGGGTGTGCTTCTTCTTTGTATTTGTTTCTCAAAGCTTTTAGAGATGTCATCATTATATATATCCTTTTTCACATGCTAACACTTACCACCCTAACTTTTCAAGTGAGTGCAACGCTGAAAAAATACCATTTACGAATATATTGATAGTGCCTCATAAAAAAGCACCTCTACCTGTAGAGTGAGGCGCCTTTCAATTACATCTATGTATTGGAAATATTTTTAATTCTGAGCTTGCGGGTTTCTTATCAGCTTGCCGTCTTTCCAAACAAAATAAGGTGGTTTTGTGATTTTTACAACGCTACCTCCTGCATTGTTCGGGTTCCCGCTCCCATTACTTTCGGCAAATGCTCCCGAGGTGGCGAAAGCACACAGAGCGAATATTGTTATAGCGATTTTTTTCATTGTATATACCTTTTTCATTATCGTAACTTTTGCTTAACTAAAAGCAAGTTTATTTAAATGTGGTGTAGCTATATCCCTTCCCCGTTAGGTAGGAGTGGTTTTTATAAAACCATTCAGGGTTTTTCAAATCGTCCAGGCCATCACGAACCAAATAGACTTGCACCAGCCCCACGCTGCCATTCTTTCGCACTTCGCCGGAATGCTGGGCCTGAATACTGGAAAACCCTGGCCGCTGTCGTATGTCCAGATACACTCCTTGCCCACCGTTAACACCGTTGGGAAGACGAATATTTGGATAGCCAAACAGTGGTTTTCTAAGCTGATAGAAATTAGCTGGAACCACTATGTTCACTATTGTTTGAACGTTATATTTACTGCCATTGGCAGGGGAACCACATTCATTGACCATTCGCTCAATGTCGGAATGTTCTCGACTCCCTATAAAGCCTTTGTCATCGTAGACTTGCCAGCCTTTGATATTCGTCATACTTAGAGCTGGTCGATAGTAATAATATCTATCTTGGCAGGCTGCATAGCTTTGGCTTGCCAAGCCTAACCCCAGTAGCACAATAAAAATTTTCATCGCCACCACCCACCATTGCCAGCGTATAGAGCGAACCACACACAAAAAAGTAGTATCAAAAATCTCAAAAAAGGATGGATGCGCTTAAGGCACCAATCCACAAGCATCATTGCAGTCAAACCTATCGGGACCATTAGCAAAGCTGAAAAGTAGGATTTGTTATCCCAAAAAAATATTCCTGCAAAGAAAAAGAAGAGTAGCGTTACAATCTGCGCCAGCTTCCCGTTCAAGTCAGCCGGTTTAAGTCCATGATTTAATGCTGCTCTATAAGCCTCTTCATCATGCTTAAAAGCGTGATAGTCGGTTCTATGCTTTGAACCATCATTAGCTACATATAGCCCATTTTCGTCTTGCTTCATTTATCAGCACCCCAGCAAAAAAGCCCCCATGAGGGGCTTCTTATTTATCAGCGGCTGAAAGCACCACGGATGGCGGAGCGGATGGACGAACTCACCTCATTTTTCAGCGTGCTGGATGCTTCCTTCGCCATGTCCGACGCCATAGACGACCCTTCCTGAGCTACGGCGTTCTGCACCGTGCCTTGGCTCGACTGACCACCACCCAACGACTGCACCGGCTGGCCACCTTCCATAGCGACTTGCTGCGGCTGGGTCGGTTGTCCCAGGAGCGATCCGGCCTGTTGCTGCATCTCTGCGCACCCAACCATTCCAGCCGCCCCACACCCCAGCACCAGCGCCATAACTACCTGTTTCATCTGCCTTTTCTCCTGTCCCAGACGCCGGCCGTTGATCGGCAGGCGTAAAAACTCTACCTAAAAGGTCACATTATTAGAAGTACAAAATCAAAAGGTGACTTATGAGGGCGTTTTAAAGGCCGCTCCCGTGTCGTTAAGTGATTGATTCTTCAAGGGATTTCTCATGGCACGAACAGACATCGGTAAGGCGCTACGTCACTACCGGAAGCAGGCAGGTCTGACACAGGCCGAGTTCGGCGAGCTGACAGGCTTCGATCCGAAGACCATCAGTCGATTGGAGACGGGCGACCGGACGCCAAGCCTTGATGCGCTTGAGACATTCGCCCGTGTTTTGAAGGTCCAGGTTCGTGACTTCTTTGTGGAGACAAAGACAGAACCGACCGAAGAAGAAATGCGTGCTTACCTACTGAACGTTATTTGTAAAGCAGATAAAGGCGCACTTTTAAAACTCAAAGCCGCTGTTGATAAAGCCCTTGCATCCAAAACAGACTAATTCAATCTGAATCATAAAACAAAACCCCTTAAAATTTGCACTTTAAGGGGTAAATGTTATCTTGCTTATAAAGGAGTAGAAATTCCGGGGCGACCAACCTTAACAATTTCTACGCTCAACACTTTGTATATTCAATATACCATTTAAAGTTGATGTAGCAAGAGCCAGTCTCGAATTTTTCTCCTGATAATAAAAATAATAGAGGAGAAAATGCACTGCAGCCAATTAACGCTCGAAAATACGCTTGAAGTATACAGGTCGAAACTTCCTAAAAAGCCCTACCATACAAACAACTACTTATTCGGAAAGCAAGTTGGCACAGTAAGTTCAGCTATAAAATCCATCTACCTTCAACCCAATTCGCTGACTCACAAATATTTCATGATATTTGATTTGGATAGTGAAATGAGCGTGCTGGACTGGTCGGATAAAGGATTGCCAGCTCCGCACTTGATAGTCAGAAACTTAGACAACGGCCGCTCTCACCTAACCTACATCCTCAATACATCTGTTAAAACAGACGTTAGAGGGCTTTTAAAGCCTATTAAATATTGTTCGGATGTTGAGCATGGGCTTGCTGTGAGAATCGGCGCAGATATGAACTATAACGGATTACTGACAAAAAACCCGTTCAATTCAGCCGCCTATAAAGTTTTCTCCTTTGAAGATGAGCCGTATGACTTAGATTATCTTAATGAGTTTGTAGATAAAGACCTTGTTAGGCAGCAGAGGGAGGCGAAGAAAAAGAAGAACGTAGAGGACGGATTCGCATCTGGAAGAAACTGCACCTTGTTCGAAACGCTACGCTTATGGGCCTATTCGAATTGGCACAGGTTCCACCAGGTCGAGTTACATGCCGAGATCCTTGACCAAGCGATGATGTTCAACACATTTGAGTGCCCGTTAGGCATGAACGAGGTTAGGACCATTGCCGACAGCGTGTATCGCTTCATCACTCAGCACTTTTCAATTGAAAGGCTCAACGAACTGAAAAGCGAGCGAGCTAAGCAATCAAGAGCCAAAAGCAAAGGAAACGTGATTTACACAGGGGATAAACCTTGGGAGGAAGAAGGGATACCGAAACGAACCTACTATTACAGAAAGATAAACGGAGTTAACACAGAGCGCCAGACTATTTCTAAGGCCAAACCTTGGGAGAAATTAGGCATAGGAAGAACAAAGTGGTATGAGCTTGGCAAGCCGGACAAAATTTAGTCGCGGACAAAAGTTGCACTTTTACTATATCAGGGATAATAGCCCAGTAGGGGAGGTTTCTGGACGGATATTCCCCTCCTAATCCAATATTCTCGACTAAGCTCCAAAAATCTCCCTTCTACGGTCTATTACCTTTTGAATTTTTTCCCTGTAGGTTTTCCAGATGGGAATATCAAAGGTTATGCTTTGCTCGATAATCAGGTGTGCATGAACCTTACAATGCCCATTCAACAGTCGCCACGCATCTATTTTGATGCTCAAATCATCTTGGTTAAATATTGAAGGATTGAAAGAAAGAAAAAACTCTAAAATCTTAACCCCTTCAATTCGGTCGGTGAGGATTACTCTTTCTAACTCACGGATGGAGCTATTTACCTGAATTACCGCACTTTCGTAATCGCTTGCTCTATCCATTGCACTGCACTCCATTTTCGCCAAAATACTATACGTGACCTGGGGAGCTGTCAATTTTACAATGACAGGGAGAATGACGTGGCAGTAAAATACCGGACTTTTACTATATCAGGGATAATAGCCCAGCAGGGGGAGTGTCTGGGCAAGGAACGTGCTCATCAATCCTCTAATTTCCGCAAAAACGCCGTAGCTGTTTTATCAACACGGCGCAAATAAAATTCATATAGCGTATGGAGCTATGCTACTTTAGTCTTATGATAATAGCCGCTTTCACGGCGGCTTTGCTTGGGAGGTTAGGCAGGTGAGCGGCTGAGCGGCCATGGCCCAACAATCTTTCAGCGTTTGTATGAATTATTTCTATTCTTGGACTTTGCCTTATTCGATAGCAGGTCCGACTCAATGTCTGCTGCCTTCATCAGTGCGTCAAAAGCGTCCGAATTTGCAATATTGGTTGATGCCTTCGCCTTAGATTGCCACTGCACTTCATCAGCGTTAGGTTTATTATTTGTATGAAATGCTTCATGTTCCATCATTGCCTTGTCTTTTTCTGGCTTAGCAACAGGAAATAAGTCATCAAAACTCATTCCTGCATGTAATGAAGTATCAATGATAGGGGCGTTTTTTTGGGGGTGCTTGTTCATTTTAATTAAGTGTTATTGTTTTATTATATCATTACCAATATTGAATCAGCGTCATCACGAACATTTGAATTCCGGGGCATGACAGGGAGCAGAGGGTATCGACTAACTCTCTTCCCATTACGCGAGACAAATGCCAGACAACAAAAAAGCCCAATCCAGGGCTTTATTTGCGTTCACTGAGCATTAAGTGTTCGAGCCTAATCTAACAAACTCGAGACTGGTTGATGCTCCACCATTATCACCACAGACTGCTCCCACTTGAGTTATGCTATATTTTTCATCAAATGTAGCTTCAGCTTTACCTTTTACAGTATCCCAGCCAACTGCTTTTTGTGATCTAACAATGTTAGAGCATACTTCCCCACTTGGCACGTTTGTATAGGTTACGGTGAAGCCGCTTGGCGTTTGCCCAGTTATATTAATGGTTCCGCCAAAGACGTTGCTAATGACTCCCGCCGAGCTTACCTTAACACTCTTAGGAAAAACTCCCATTTTCAGAGCAAGCGCCCTATTTAAGTCTGCGGTATCCTCACTTGCGAATAACTGTTCGGTCTGAGAGAAGATAGTGGATAGTTCTTTGTTTACAGTAGACGCATTACTTGCGTTGCGTGAGTTTGAATAAAGGGCGAATACGCCAGCTATTACTGCTGCGAATATGGCGAACCAAATCAACGTTTCAATTAAAGTAAGGCCTGCGATGTTGCTTTTGTTTTTTATCATTGCTGTGATTTTTTGTTATATATAACATGCTATCACTTATTTTTATAAATCGGCTTGCTATTGGAAATTGAAATGCTAACCTGAATGTAGCTTGTGTTTTTTGTTGTTATTAAACTAAGCCTTAAACCGCCGCGAGGCGGTTTTTTGACACTTGAAATGCTCCAATTAATTCCCTTTTATATAGTCCATTAACTGTCTGGGGACAGTAATTTCTCGGTTCAAGAAACCAATCAGCTCTTGTCCTCCCAGCCGGTTGCCCAAGTCATAGTCCTTATTTCCTTGATAGTTCAATGAATCCATGGCAAAGGATAGTCCATGCTTTTCACCTATAAGTGCGACATGGCCTCCAACAAGAAATGCCATTGTCTTCACATCGTCTCCATAGCCTTCGATTTTGAAGGCTTGCATTGCGCCGGAAAAAACCCCGATGAAATACCCTCTGACGAATGGGCTATGGAATAACTCTTCAAATCCGGGCGTTCCGCCCGAAGCCTTTAATTGAAGGTCGATTATAAAAGACCCAGCTTCAATTGCTGTTTTTTTGACGTCATTTTCTTTGCTTTTCTTATTTCCAAACTTCCAGAATGCCATTTCTCTTCTTCCATATAGTGGCGCACGTAGCTAATCATACCTCTTGGCCAAAGCACCGGGAATGACGTAATTCTCTGCGAAATTCTTTCTACAAAACCATCTACTCATTGCGGTCATCGGCATGCTGGAGCTTGCCGTCAAACGCGCCGACCAGGGACGGGTGGACCGCTCGGCCCTTGAGCTGGCCCATCATTCGGCCAAAGACCTGCTGGGGTTGATGGGCGATATCCTCGACATTGTGCGCATCGAATCCGGGCACCTGTCACTCGCGCCGGAGCCGGTCGACCTGGCGGCATTGGTCGAGTCGGTGGGCCGTATCTTCGATGGCCAGGCGCGGCAGAAAGGCCTGGCCCTGGAGGTGATCATCGAGCCGTCGGCCCGCTGCCACGCATTGCTCGATCCGCTGCGCTTCAAGCAGGTGCTGTCCAATCTTGTCAGCAACGCCATCAAGTTTACCGAGCATGGCCAGGTACGCATCTGCGTTTGTCTGCAGGAAGACGCCACCTCCCCCGCCCCGACCCTGGAGCTGGAAGTGCGTGACAGCGGCATCGGCATTCACGCCGATGACCTGCAACGTCTGTTCCACCCGTTCATCCAGGCCAACCCGCACAGCCAGGGCGCCCGCGCGGGTACCGGCCTTGGCCTGGCTATCTGCCGGAGCCTGTGCGAAATGATGGGCGGCACCCTGACGATCAAGAGCCTGGAAGATGTCGGCACCCAGGTTCGCCTGAGAATGCCCTTACAGCCTGTCAGCGCCGCCTCTGCCGAGGCCCCGGTCATCGAGAACGTCAAAGTGCCCGATCCACGCCTGAACGTACTGGTGATCGACGACCATCCAGCCAACCTGCAGTTAATGGCGCAGCAGCTTGGCTACCTGGGCCTGGGCCACACCTGCGCCAGGGATGGCCGTGAAGGTTTGAGCACGTGGCGTGCAGGCACCTTCGATGTCGTGGTTCTCGACTGCAACATGCCGCACATGAACGGCTATCAGCTGGCCAGCGCCGTGCGTGCCGAAGAACGGCAACACGGGCGACCGCGCTGCACCATCCTCGGCTACACCGCCAACGCGCAACCCGAGGTCATGCGCAAGTGCCTGGATGCCGGCATGGATGACTGCCTGCTCAAACCCATCAGCCTGAGTACACTCAGCCAGCGCCTGGCCGGCATCGACCCGCAGGGCCGGCAGCCGTGGCGGCGTAAACCGTTCGACCTGAATGGCCTGGGCGCAATCGTCGGCCAGGACCCGAACGACCGCTCGCGTTTCCTGGCGGCCTTGCACCAGAGCCTGCGTACCGACCTCGTGATCTTGATGGGCCTGCCCCCGGAAGACGGGGCAGCAGTTGCCGACCAGGCGCACAAGATCCTCAGCGCCGCGCGCCTGCTGGAGGCAACCGCGTTGATGGCCGCCTGCGACGCACTGGAGAATACCGGGTTGCCCCCACAGCAACGGCGGTTACGGCGCCAAGCGCTGGCACGGCACATGCGCCGCGTGGAGAAAGCGCTGGTCGATGAAGTTGGCCTGAGCGACGCAGAAACAGACAACCCCGCCAGCAGGCCGTGACAGGCATCGAACATCGCGGGTTGCTTTTTTAATGAGAAGCATTAGCATGCTGGCACTTTCACCCCTCGTGAGTACCCGCACATGCCCCGCCCACACGACATCGGTGAGCTCTATGTCCAGCACCATGGCTGGGTGGTCGGCATGCTCCGGCGCAAGCTGGGCAACCGTGAACAGGCGCTGGACATGGCCCAGGATACCTTCGTCAGGTTGTTGCGCAGCGAGTTGCCCTCACTGTTGCACGAACCCAGAGCTTACCTGGGCACGGTGGCAAACCGGCTGTGCATTCAGTATTTTCGTCGACAAGCACTGGAACGGGCCTACCTTGGCAGCCTGGCCCTGCTGGAACCGCAGCATCAGCCCGACGAGGAAACCCGTCTGCTGGTACTCGAAGCCCTCGACGCCGTGGGCCAGGTGCTGGATGGCCTCGGCAGCAAGGTGCGGGACATTTTCCTGCTCTCCCAGCTCGATGGCTGGACCTACCCGCAGATCGCCGAACACCTGGGGCTGACCGTCAATGTCGTGCAGAAAGCCATGCTCAAGGCTTATCGACACTGTTACGCCGCAGTGTACGACCAATGACCCCACCCCCCAGCGATGCCCAAAAGCTCGACCCCGAAGTGGTCGAGCAAGCCATGCTGTGGATGGTGCGTCTGCAGTCTGGCCTGAGCACCGACAGCGAGCGCACGGCCTGCCTGCACTGGCGCCAGGAGAACACCGAGCACGAGAGGGCCTGGCAACGCTTGAGCGGTATTGGCCAGGGCCTGCGCGAAAGCACCGGCGCACTGTCAGCGCCTGACGCACGGCAGTTGCTACAGGCGCGTACCCGGATGTCCAGACGCGGTGTGCTCAAGGGCATGGCCGGGGTCGCAGTGGTCGTGGCCAGCAGCCACGCGATACACCAGCGCAGCCTGCTGCCAACACTGCTCAGCGACTACGGCACTGGCACCGGCGAACGGCGCAGTTGGGCGCTCGGTGAGGGGCTGGACGTGCAACTCGACACGCGCACTGCGCTGGACAGCGATGCCGTCGCCAATGGTCGCTTGTTGACCCTCAACAGTGGGCGCGTACTGGTGGAACTTAGCGCCCCGACGCACGTACGCATCCGTACAGCCGAAGCACATGTACTTCCTTCGGCAGGGTCACGACTGATCGTCAGCCACGGCCTGCCCGGCACACCCGGCACCCGCGTCCAGTTGCTTAGCGGCGCGGCCCTGGTTGAACAGGTACACGGTGAACGTTTCGAGCTCAGCGGCGGCTGGCAGCAAGCCTTCGATGCAATCCAGGCTGGCCCTCTGCTGCCGCTTCCGGCAGCAGC
Organism: Pseudomonas putida; assembly: GCF_025905425.1. NCBI lineage: Bacteria > Pseudomonadati > Pseudomonadota > Gammaproteobacteria > Pseudomonadales > Pseudomonadaceae > Pseudomonas > Pseudomonas putida. The sequence goes on from NZ_CP109603.1 coordinate 3,552,377, forward strand.
CAGCGCCTGGACGCAGGGCTTGCTGATTGCCGAGCGCATGCCCCTTGGCAAACTGCTGGCCGAGCTCGACCGTTACCGCACAGGCTTTCTGCGCTGCGACCCCGCCATCGCGGCGTTGCAGGTCAGCGGCGCATTCTCTATCGATCAGCCAGACGCCAGCCTGAGCCTGCTGACCAAGGTGCTGCCGGTACGGGTGCACAAGGTCTTCGGCTACTGGGCCAATGTACTGCCTGCATGATTTTTTCACGGCTACAGGCAGCTTTTGCTCCCTCACGCATCAAGACAAGAGTAAGGCGCTGACTGCACAGCGTGAAGCCAAACTCTAGCCGCCAAGGATTGTCCCGATGCAAAGCCACCTCACCCCACTCGCCGCTGCCCTGCGCCCTTTGCTGCTCGGGTTCGCACTGGCCGCCGTCACGCCCGCGCTTTTGGCTGCCGAACCCACGGCCGAGCACAGTGCGGCACGTGCCTTCGATATCCCGGCCGGCAGGCTGGACAGCGCACTGGGGCAGTTTGGCCAGCAGGCCGGGGTCATGGTCGCGGTCGACTCGCAGCTGTCGCAGGGCTTGCGCAGCCCAGGCCTGCAAGGCACCTACCCCGTCACCCAGGGCCTGTCGCTACTGCTGCACGGCACAGGCCTCGAAGCCATCATGACGGGCGCAGGGCGTTATCGGCTGCTGGCCCGCACGGGCAACAGCGGTGCACTCGAACTCGATGCCACCAGCATCCAAGCCAATGATTACCGCGATGATCCGCTTGGGCCGGGCGACGGCTACATTGCACGACGCACCAGCACCGCGACCAAGACCGACAGCGACTTCCTCGAAGCACCCCAGGCCATCTCCGTGGTCACCCGCGAACGCCTCGACGACATGGGCGTGCAACGCCTGGACGAAGCCTTGCGCTATACCTCGGGGGTACGCTCCGACTCAGGTGGCGCCAACAATGCCGCTGACAATATCTTCCTGCGCGGCTATGCGGTGTCCTTTACCTACAAGGATGGCCTGCGCCTGCGCCCGCTGGGCTTTTTCGGCATGTTTGCCGAAGAACCCTACGGCCTGGAACGCGTGGAAGTGCTCAAGGGGCCAACATCGATCCTCTACGGCCAGAGCGAACCCGGCGGGCTGGTCAACACGGTGTCCAAGCGTCCGACCGACCATGCCCGCGGCGAAGTCGGTGCGTCAATCGGCAGCGGCCATCGCCGCCAGCTGACATTCGACAGCAGCGGCCCGCTGAACGACACCCTGAGCTACCGCTTCGTCGCCCTCGGCCGCGAAGCAGACGGGGTATACGACCACACCGACGACGACCGCACCTACGTCGCGCCCAGCCTGACCTGGAAACCCGACGAGGCCACCAGCCTGACCCTGCTGGCGGCCTATCAGAAGAACAAGGCCCTGGCACCCAGCAACATCCCATGGGCGGCGGTCAACGGCAGCAGCCCCTACGGACGGGTGCCCATGGAGCGTTTTATCGGCGAACCGTCCTTCGACTTCGAAGAAGTCGAGAGCAGCTCGCTGGGTTACGAGTTCAGGCATGACTTCGACGAGGTCTGGACGTTCCGCCAGAACGCCCGCTACAGCACCTACGACAACCAGGAAAACTACCTGGCGCGGGTCAGTGGCCTGGTGACAGGCAGCGATGGCGTGCCCAACGCCTCGATCAACCGCAACTACCAGCTTCGCCACGCCTACGGTGACCACCTGGCATTGGACAACCAGGTGCAGGCCCGTTTTAGCACCGGCCCGGTGGAGCACACGGCTTTGCTTGGCATGGACTACAGCTGGAGCAAATCGACGCGCAACGAAAAATGGGGCGCCGCCACCCCGATCAACGTGTTCGACCCGGCCTACGGCGCGCCGGTGGACACCTCGGCCTATACGGCATGGGTCAACACCCGGCAGCGCACCACCCAACTGGGCTATTACTTCCAGGACCAGATCAAGTACCAGCAATGGGTGCTGACCCTCGGTGGCCGTCAGGACCGGGCCAGAACCCGAACTACCGATCGCTGGACCGGCCAGGAAACTGCCGACCAGGACTGGGATGCCTTCACTGGCCGGGCCGGCCTGGTCTATCTGTTCGATAACGGCCTGGCGCCCTATGTCAGCTACTCCGAGTCGTTCAACCCGGTGAGCGGTAGCACCTCACCCGCACGCGGCAGCAAACCGTTCGATCCGGAAACCGCCAAACAGTACGAGGCAGGCGTGCGCTACCAACCGCCCGGCAGCGACACCCAGGTCACCCTGTCGGTCTATGACCTGCGCAAGCAGAACGCCACCACTCCCGATGCGCAAAACCTCAACTACAGCATCCAGACTGGCGAAACCCGCTCGCGTGGGGTCGAACTCGAAGCCATCACCACGGTTGCCGAACAGCTCAAGCTGACGGGCTCACTTTCCTACAGCGATGTGGAAGTCACCCAGAGCAATGCCGGCGATGAAGGCAAGCACCCGTTCAAGATACCTGCCCGGTTGGCCTCGGCCTGGGCCGACTACAGTGTGCCCTTCGACCCGCTACAGGGCCTGAGCATTGGCGTGGGGGTGCGTTACACCGGGTTCAGTTATGGCGACAGCATGAACACCTTCAAGGTGCCCTCGTACACCCTCTACGATGCCGCCGTGCGCTATGACCTGGGCCACCTCGATGCCAGCCTGCGGGGGGTGAAGGCCAGCCTCAACCTGAAGAACCTCACCGACAAGTACTACGTGGCGTCGTGCTTCTTCTCGCTGGCCTGCAACATGGGCGAGGGGCGTTCGGCCGTGGCCGAAGTCAGCTACAGCTGGTAAAAGCGTGACACAGGCAGGCAGCCAAACGCCGAAGCTGGTAGACTGCGCGGCGATATTACCTAAGAGGATTGTTTCATGGCCACTAACCGCTCCCGTCGCCTGCGCAAAAAGCTGTGTGTCGACGAGTTCCAGGAATTGGGCTTCGAGCTGAACCTGGACTTCAAGGAAGATCTGGATGACCAGGCAATCGATGCATTCCTCGATGCCTTCCTGGAAGAAGCCATGGACGCCAACGGCCTCGACTACGTCGGCGGTGACGATTTCGGCCTGGTGTGCTCGGCCGAGCGTGGTTCGGTCAGCGAAGAACAACGTGCTGCCGTCGAAGCCTGGCTCAAGGGCCGTGGCGAACTGACCAAGATCGAAGTCAGCCCGCTGCTCGACGCCTGGTATCCGGGCACGCCGATCAACGCGGCTAAGTGATACCTGCGCGGTACCCAGCGGTTTGAACGCTGAAAAGGCCACCCTTTGGGGTGGCCTTTTTTGTTGGCGGCGTTTTCCGTCGAACGTGGCCCATCGTGGCTGCGCTTGGGGCATAATGCGCGTTCTATTTCGTTCTGGGGCCATCATCTCTTACAGCCCCAATGTCCTTTTCCCTCGCCGCAGGGTACTTACTGAATATGATCAAAACGCTCCGTCCCCTCGTTCTCGCCGGCCTGCTCCTGCCCTTCGCCCTGCCCAGCCAGGCCGCCGCCGTCAGTACCAGCCTGCCCCCCAAGGTGCAGCAGGCACTCAAAGCCAACAAGCTGCAGGACACCGCGCTGTCGCTGGTGATGCTGCCGCTGGATGGGCCAGGCGCGGCGACCGTGTTCAACGCCGATGTCTCGGTGAACCCGGCCTCGACCATGAAGCTGGTCACCACGTACGCCGCCCTTGAGCTGCTCGGCCCGACATTCCAGTGGAAAACCGAGTTCTACACCGACGGCACCCTGAGCAACGGTGTGCTCAACGGCAACCTGTACCTCAAAGGTGGCGGCGACCCGAAACTGAACATGGAAAAACTGTGGTTGCTGATGCGTGACCTGCGCGCCAACGGCGTGCGCACCATCACCGGCGACCTGGTGCTGGACCGCAGCCACTTCGTGCAGCCCAACCTGCCGCAGTTCAACGATGACGGCGGCGACGTCAACAAGCCGTTCCTGGTCAAGCCCGATTCGCTGCTGGTCAACCTCAAGGCACTGCGCTTCGTTGCCCGCAACGACGGCGGCAAGGTGACCATCGCGGTCGAACCGCCGATTGCCAACATCCGCATCGACAACCAGATCAAGGCCGTGGCGTCCAAGCAGTGCACCGGTGACGTACGCTACAACCCTGTGCAACAGGCCGATGGTGTCAGCGTGGTGGTCAGCGGCCAGCTCGGTGATGGCTGCAACTCGCAAACCTACCTGTCGCTGCTTGATCACCCGACCTACGCCGCCGGTGCCGTGCGGGCGATCTGGAACGAGCTCGGTGGCAGCATCCAAGGCAACGACCGCATCGAAAACGTGCCCAAGCGCGCACGCCTGCTGGCAAGGGCTTTCTCGCCCGACCTGGTGGAAGTGATCCGCGACATCAACAAGTACAGCAACAACACCATGGCCCAGCAGCTGTTCCTCAGCCTGGGTGCGCAGTTCCGTACCGATGCCGATGGCGATGATGCCCGTGCGGCGCAACGCGTCGTTCGGCAGTGGTTGGCGAAAAAGGGCATCACGGCGCCTCACCTGGTGATGGAAAACGGCTCCGGCCTGTCGCGCGCCGAGCGCGTCAGCACCCGTGAGATGGCGGCGCTGCTCCAGGCAGCCTGGAAGAGCCCCTACTCCGCCGAGTTCATCAGCTCCATGCCGCTGGTGGGCATGGACGGCACCATGCGCAAGCGCCTGAAACGCACGGCCATGACCGGTGAAGGGCACATCAAGACCGGCACCCTGAACACCGTGCGGGCCATCGCCGGCTTCAGCCGCGACAGCAACGGGCATACCTGGGCAGTAGCGGCGATTCTCAACGACCCGAAACCGTGGGGGGCATCGCAGGTGCTTGACCAGGTGTTGCTGGACCTGTACCGCCAGCCGAAACTGGGCGCGAGCACTGCGGCCGCCGCACAGTGATTGCTGTGCAGGCTGAGAGTTTCAGCACGCTTACTGTGGGACCAACTGTCTCGCCAGCTTCTAAAAACTGACGCAATTTTTGTGGGAGCGGGCTTGCCCGCGAACACGGGCGAAGCCCGTGCCAGCCACCGCGGCGCCTGCTTCGCGGGCAAGCCCGCTCCCACAAGGTCCGTGCCGAATTGGCGCTCAGGTCAACTCGGCCTCGACGCGGTCCCGTCCTGCCTGCTTGGCCGCATACACCCCAGCATCCGCCCGCAGCAGCAACGCATCGGCCCCCTCCCCTGGCCGCCAGCCCGCCACACCAAAGCTCGCCGTCACCTCGCCTACGCCCTCGATCGGGACGTTGCGCACGCTTTGCCACAGCTCAAGCGCCAGCAATCGCGCCTGTTCGGCATCGCTCCCTGGGCACAGCACCATGAACTCCTCCCCGCCCAATCGGCAGAACACGTCGGTTCGCCTAAGGCGATGGCCGATGCGCTGGCACAGGCTACGCAGCACCAGGTCACCCACCGCATGGCCGAACTGGTCGTTGATGCGCTTGAAATGATCGATATCGAGCATGATCACGGCCAGTGCCAGGTCTTCGCGCTGGGCGCGATCCAGCTCGACCTTGAGCCGTTCCTGGAAATAGCGCCGGTTATGGATGCCGGTAAGGGCGTCGGTCACCGACAGGGCGCGCAACTCCTCCTCCACCCCCTTGAGGTCGGAGATGTCGGTCAGATAACCATGCCACAGGGTACATCCCGCCTCGCCGACCTCCGGCGTCGCCTCGCCGCGCACCCAGCGCAAGCCCGCACGCGGCAGGCAGACCCGATACTCCTCGCGCCAGGGCGTGAGGTGTTCGGCCGAGTAGCGCACAGAGCGGCGTACGCGGTCCAGGTCATCAGCATGGATACGCTCGAACACCACCGTGGCGTCCTCGCGCAACTGCTGCAGGTCGACCTCGTAGATGTCATAAAGCCCTTTGCTGGCATATGGGAAGCATGAGTCACCATTGGCATCCAGACGGTACTGATAGATGCCACCCGGGACCTCGGCACTGAGTTTCTCCAGCAGCCGGTCACGCGCCGCCAGCGCCTCATGCACCCGCCGCCGTTCAGTGACATCGATGCAGATGGCCAGGTAGCCAACCCACAAGCCTTGTTCATCGAGCATGGCCGTGACCAGCATGTTGGCCACCAGGTGGCTGCCATCGGTGCGCAGCAAGGTCCACTCGCCAGGTTCGGCACCGCTTTCCTGCACCGTTTCGGCAAACATCGCCTGGCCACCGGCAATGTGACGACCGTAACGCAGGCTCAGGGCATGGGCGCGCTGGCTGAGCTCCTGGGGCAGTACCAGGTCCTCAAGGCGCAAATGGCCGATCGCCTCGCTGGCCGAGTAGCCGAGCATGCGCTCGGCACCGGTATTGAAAGTGCTGACGACCCCCTTGAGGTTGGTGGCGATGATAGCCACCTGGGTCGCGGCCTCAAGCACGCTGCGCAACTGGTTGTGGGTGCCACGCAGGGTTTGCTCGCTGACCAGCAGTTCGGCAGTGCGCTGCTCGACCAGGGTCAAGGCGCGCTGGCGCTGGCTGAACAGGCTGTAGAGCAAGGCACTGAGCAGCAGGCTCAACAGCCCGCCCAACAGCGCGACCACCCGTGCCGCCGAGGACCGGTTGGCCTTCACGAAGGCCAGGCTCGGCCTGACAAGCAACTGGAAAGGGTGGTCGGCCAAGTGCAGCAACTGACTGCGGGCCAGCGCCAGGGGGGCGGCGTCGTTCTGTGACGCGAACACGACTTCAGGCCCATTCAGCCCGGACGGGTCTTCGATACGCACGACCAGATTGTCGTCGGCCGGCGCCGGCAAGCCGTCGCTGATGAGCTCGCGCAGGTTGAGCAACGCCATCACATAGCCCACCGCAGCGCCGTGGGGGGCGGCGTCGGAGAACACCGGTGCAACCATCAGCAGGCCGCGCCCGTCAGCGGCCGGCCGCCCAGCCCTGTCGCCGATCATGTCCAGCGGTTCGGACACCGCCATGCTGCCAGGCTCCAACGCCCGCGCCAGGGTCGCTTGCAGCGCACGCTGGCCAGCCAGGTCAAGCCCGTAAGGTAGCGCCGGCTGTTCGTCCGACTGGGTGTAGAGCACTGGAAAGTAATGATCACGCGGCGGTGCCGGCTGCCAGTTGCCCTGTGCATCCTGATCACCGATCACATAGTCCTGGCCCCGCCAGGCCGTGGTGCGGTGCTCGAACTCGGCCCGCTGCGCAGCCTCTACACGCGGCGCCCAGGCATAAGCCAGGGTGCGGTGCAGCAGCGGCCGTGCATAGCCATCGAATTCGTGGGGAGTCACTTCGTTGGAAAAGCTGAAAAACCGCCGCAGCCCTTCCAGGCGCTGCTGCTGATCGTCAAAACGCTCTGCGATGCGGCTGTAGCGCTCGCTGGCCAACAGCTCGAAGCGCTGGCGCAGTTGCTGCTTGTGGAGCGAATGCGCGGCCAGGGCCAGGACGGCCGACAGCAGGCCACCGGCCACCAGGGCCACCAGCGCCACGGCCCAGGCGGACACCCCTTCCGGGCACAGGCCAAGAAACCTCGCACGTACGCCAAACTTGGACATAACACCATCTCGTCACGTCAGCGTCCTGCGGATTATCTTGCCCTGGCCTCAGTTATAGCTATTGGCCATTAGCCGCGCAATGCACCTCGTCGCTTCAGCGCAATTGCAGGCGCCATGCGCGGTGGATGCGGTTGTTGCGGGCAAAGTCCGGGTCCAGTGTCTGGGCGGTGATTTCCTCCACCGCGTAACGCGCCATCAGGTGCTCATCGAGCTGGAACTTACGGAAGTTGTTGGAGAAATACAGCACGCCACCTGGCTCCAGGCGTGCCATCGCCAGATCGAGCAACTGCACATGGTCACGCTGCACATCGAACACACCTTCCATACGCTTGGAGTTGGAGAAGGTCGGCGGGTCGATGAAGATCATGTCGTAGCTGTCACGGTTGGCTTCCAGCCAGGCCATCACATCGCCCTGCTCCAGGCGGTTACGCTCAGAAAAACCGTTGAGCGACAGGTTGCGCCGCGCCCAGTCCAGGTAGGTTTTCGACAAGTCGACGCTGGTGGTGCTGCGCGCACCGCCCTTGGCCGCATGCACGGTGGCGGTGGCGGTGTAGCAGAACAGGTTGAGGAAGCGCTTGCCGGCGGCCTCGCGCTGGATGCGCATGCGCATCGGGCGATGGTCGAGGAACAGGCCGGTGTCCAGATAGTCGGTGAGGTTGACCAGCAGCTTGACGCCGCCTTCGTTGACTTCCTGGAAGCGCCCTTCGGTGGCCTGGCGCTCATACTGGCGGGTGCCGCTCTGGCGCTCCCGGCGTTTGAGCACCACACGCTGAGGCGAAATGCCCAGGGCCTGTGGAATCGCTGCCAATGCATCGAGCAGACGCGCCTGGGCCTTTTCCGGGTCGATCGTACGGGGCGCCGCGTATTCCTGCACATGCACCCAGTCGTGGTAGAGGTCTACCGCCAGGGCGTACTCAGGCATGTCGGCATCGTACAGACGGTAGCAATCGACCTGCTCGCGACGCGCCCACTTGCCCAGCTGCTTGAGGTTTTTTTGCAGACGATTGGCGAACATCTGCGCACCTTCCGACAGGCGCGCGGGTTCACTTGCCTGCGGCTCCTGGCGCCGGGCATCGGTGTTTTCAGACTGCGCATCGCGACGCTCGCCGGTGACGAACTGGTCGGGCTGCACCTTGAACAACAGCAGCTTGCACGGCAGCGCACCGTTCCAGAAAGCGTATTGCTTGTGGCTACGAATGCCCATGCGCTTGCCCAGCTCCGGCGCCCCGGTGAACACCGCCGCTTCCCAGCCCATGCACGCCTGGCGCAGACGCTCGCCAAGGTTCTGGTAGAGGTACAGCAAGCTGGCTTCGTCGCCCAGACGCTCGCCGTAAGGCGGGTTGCTGATGACCAGGCCTTTCTGGTTCTGGTCAGGCCGTGGCTCGAAGGTGCTGACTTCACCCTGGTAAATCTTCACCCAGTCGCTCAGGCCGGCACGCTCGACGTTGTTGCGCCCCGGCTGGATCAGCCGTGGGTCGGCCTCGTAGCCGCGAATCCACAGCGGTGGCTTAGCCAGGCCGGCCTGCGCGCGTGCTTGCCCCTCGTCATGAACCTTGCGCCACAGTGCCGGCACATGGCCAAGCCAGGCGCTGAAGCCCCAGCGCTCGCGCTTGAGGTTGGGCGCGATATCCGCGGCAATCATCGCGGCTTCGACCAGGAAGGTACCCACACCGCACATCGGGTCAGCCAGCGCGCCGCCTTCGGCAGCGATGCGTGGCCATCCGGCGCGAATCAGTACGGCTGCCGCGAGGTTTTCCTTGAGCGGCGCGGCGCCTTGCTGCAAGCGGTAGCCGCGTTGGTGCAGGCTGTGGCCGGAGAGGTCGAGCGAGAGAATCGCCTCGCCACGGTCCAGGCGCAGGTGCACGCGTACGTCCGGGTCGATCTTCTCCACCGACGGGCGCAGGCCTTCACGGTTGCGCAGCTTGTCGACAATGGCGTCCTTGACCTTGAGCGCACCGAAATGGGTGTTGTCGATGCCCGAGCCGTGGCCGCTGAACTCTACCGCGAGGGTGCCGTCGGCAGCCAGGTGGTCAGCCCAGTCAACCGCGTTCACGCCGTCGTAGAGGTCGTCGGCGTTCTTCATGTTGAAGCGCTTGAGCACCAGCAGCACCCGGTTGGCCAGGCGCGACCAGAGGCACAGGCGGTAGGCGGTTTCCATGTCGGCGGCGCCGCGAATGGCCGAGGTGTGCTCGCGCACCTCATCGAGGCCGAGGCCCTTGGCCTCTTCGGCGAGCAGGCCTTCCAGGCCTTTGGGGCAGGTAAGATAAAGTTCGAAACGGTCCGACATGAGTATTCCAGAGCCTTGGGCTATTTGACTGACGAGGCGACGCATCACCCCGCGATGTTTGCCCGAACACCCTTCCAGCAGGCGTCCGAGTGGCCTTCCCCTGCGCGCAACCGCGTAGCAGAACGACCGGGCCGCCTGACCGATCAGCACTTCGCCAGGGGCAAAGACAGCTTAGATCATCAGGCAGTATTAAAAATTCGAGCGATTCAGGAACCGATGTGACCCTTCGTCGCATTTCAAAATATTTCTGTCACGGCTCAGCAACGCTGGCGAAATGACGTCAATGATCGGCAAACCCCGATCATAGCGGGCTCAAGGCCAAATAAGGTTGAGTCGCATTTATTTACTTATCACTACACCCTTGGAAAGGTTACGTGCTTATGACAAATCGATCATTCACACCGTGACTTGCATTCGTTAGAACTGGTCTCAGGCCGCTTCGCAACGAGGCGGCACCTTCAGCTCGCGACGCCGGCAGCGAGCGCAAACCGGCAGAATGACTCTGCCCGGCCTCGGAGAGGCCGACGGGACATTACAGTCAACAAGTGAGGGCAACACCCTATGAGAAGACTTAAGCGTGATCCGTTGGAAAGAGCATATTCACGTGGCTACCAATACGGGGTCACCGGCAAATCCCGCGAACTTTGCCCCTTCAATCTTCCTTCTGTTCGCCAAGCCTGGATCAACGGCTGGCGTGAAGGTCGCGGTGATAACTGGGACGGCATGACTGGCACCGCTGGCATCCATAGACTCAACGAAAATCACGCCGTTGGCTGATCGAGGACACTGAATTCGATTTACCATGCACGCCCCATCCGGGCGGCGGGCGAAGGCCCAGGGGCCCCTTGATGGGGCCCTTTTTTATGGCCGGTTACCTTGGCATCGCGGCGATGGCATCCACTGCCTCGCGGATCAACGCAGGGCCTTTATAGATGAAGCCGGAGTAAATCTGCACCAGGCTGGCACCCGCAGCGATTTTTTCGGCGGCGTGGCGGCCCTCGGTGATGCCACCAGCAGCAATGATCGGCAGCTTGCCACCCAGCTCACCTGCCAGCACCTTCACGGTGTGCGTGCTCTTTTCCAGCACCGGCGCGCCCGACAAACCACCGGCTTCGCCCCCATAAGGCAAGCCTTCGACGCCTTCACGGCTCAGCGTGGTGTTAGTGGCGATCACCGCGTCCATGCCCGATTCCATCAGCGCAGCAGCCACCAGCGCGGTTTCCTCGTCGTTCATGTCCGGGGCGATCTTAATCGCCAACGGCACGCGCTTGCCATGCGTCACCGCCAACTGCTCACGGCGCTCGGCCAAGGCATCGAGCAACTGCTTCAGCGAGTCGCCAAACTGCAGGCTGCGCAAGCCCGGCGTGTTCGGCGAGCTGACGTTGACGGTGATGTAGGTGGCATCGGTATAGATCTTGTCCAGGCAGATCAGGTAGTCATCGACCGCACGCTCGACCGGTGTGTCGAAGTTCTTGCCGATGTTGATGCCCAGCACGCCGTTGTAGCGCGAAGCACGCACGCGCTTGAGCAGATGATCGACACCCAGGTTGTTGAACCCCATGCGGTTGATGATCGCCGTCGCCTCAGGCAGACGGAAAATCCGCGGTTTGGGATTGCCCGGTTGCGGGCGTGGGGTGACAGTACCGATCTCGACGAAGCCGAAGCCCAGTTGCGCAAAGCCGTCGATTGCCGCGCCATTCTTGTCCAGGCCGGCGGCAAGGCCCACCGGGTTGGCGAAGTTCAAGCCCATGACCGACACCGGCAAGGCCGCCGGCTGCTTGCACAGCATGCCATTGAGGCCAAGACGGCCACCGGCACCAATCAGGTCCAGCGACAGGTCGTGGGAGGTTTCCGGAGAAAGCTTGAACAGCAGCTGGCGGGCCAGGGTATACATGGGCGGGCAAGGCTCGGGGTGAATGAGCTGGCGATTATAGCCAGCGCACGGCTGGCATGACAGTAAATCCTGGGGCTGCTTGGCACATGCGTTGCTTCGCTCACCGCACACTGCCTTTTCAGTACGGGCGAGGAACCTTGTGAACACAGCACCCCGAACAACGCCCCTGGCCTGGGTCAACGGCAGCGATGCGCCGGAGAAACCCAGCCTGAACATTGGTTTCATGGCCCTCACCGATTGCGCCTCGGTCGTGGTCGCCGCCACCCAGGGCTTTGCCCAGCAGTACGGTCTTACCCTCAACCTCAGTCGCCAAGGCGCCTGGGCGGGTCTGCGCGACAAACTGGTCAGCGGCGAACTGGATGCCGCGCACTGCCTGTACGGCCTGGCCTATGCCGTGCATCTTGGCATCGGCGGTGTGCCGGCCAGTGGCATGGCCGTACTCATGGGGCTGAACCAAAATGCCCAGGCCATCAACCTTTCCCCTGCCCTGCAACGCAAGGGCGTGACCAGCCCTGAGGCACTGGCGCGCCTGGTGCACCAGCATGGCGCACGCCTGACCTTTGCCCAGACCTTCCCCACAGGCACCCACGCCATGTGGTTGTACTACTGGCTGGCGAGCCAAGGCATCCACCCGCTGCGCGATGTTGACAGCGTGGTAGTGCCGCCCGCGCAGATGGCCGCGCATATCCAGGCCGGCCGCATCGATGGCTTTTGTGTGGGCGAACCCTGGGCGGCCGATGCCGTCGCCAACCGCCAGGGCTTTACCCTGGCGACCAGCCAGTCGATCTGGCCAGACCACCCGGAGAAGGTCCTCGCTTGCGCCCGCGCCTTCGCCGAGCAGTACCCCAACAGTGCCCGCGCCCTGATCAAGGCGATCCTGGCGGCCAGCCGCTTCATTGAACAAAACCCGCAGAACCGCCGCAGCACCGCGCAGCTGCTCAGCGGCAGCGCCTATCTGGACACGCCGGTGGGCAATATCGAGCCACGCTTGCTCGGTGACTACCAGGATGGGCTGGGCAACCAGTGGCAAGACCCCCATGCCCTGCGCCTGTTCGATCAGGGCCAGGCGAACATGCCGTACCTGTCCGATGGCATGTGGTTCATGACCCAGTTCCGCCGCTGGGGCCTGCTGCGTGACGACCCCGACTACCTTGGCGTGGCCAGCCAGATCCAGCAACTGGCGCTGTATCGCGAAGCAGCGGATGCCCTCGGCATCCCTTGCCACCACCCGTCGATGCGCAGCAGCCTGCTGATCGACGGCACACGTTGGGACGGCAGCGACCCCTACGGCTATGCCCGCAGCTTCCGCCTGCACGCGCTGGGCGACACACCCGAAGCCCGCGTTGGCCTGTGAGGGGGATGAACATGCTGCGTATCCTGCTGATCGACGACACACAAAACAAGCTGGGCCGGCTCAAGGCCGCCCTGAGCGAGGCAGGCTTTGACGTGATTGAAGCCCCGAGCCTGACCATCGACCTGCCCGCCTGCGTCGAAACGGTGCATCCGGACGTCGTGTTGATCGATACCGACTCACCGGACCGTGACGTGATGGAACAAGTGGTGCTGGTCAGCCGCGACCGCCCCCGGCCCATCGTGCTGTTTACCGACGAGCATGACCCGGGGGTGATGCGCCAGGCTATCCAGGCGGGGGTCAGTGCCTACATCGTCGAGGGCATCCATGCCGCGCGGCTGCAGCCGATCCTGGATGTGGCCATGGCCCGCTTCGAAAGCGACCAGGCGCTCAAGGCGCAGCTGGTGGCGCGCGACCAGCAACTGGCCGAGCGCAAGCGCATCGAACAGGCCAAAGGCCTGCTGATGAAGATGAAGGACTGCAACGAAGAGCAGGCCTACACCCTGATGCGCCGCCAGGCCATGAGCCGCCAACAGAAGCTGATCCAGGTGGCCGAGCAGATCATCGCTATGCACGAGATGCTGGGGTGAAGCTCTAGGGAAAGTCTAAAAGGCTGTCGCAATCCATGTGGGAGCGAGTTAACCCATACCCCGAGTTGGCCCAGCTCTTGCTGAAGAAACCACACCGGTAGCCAACGGCGGTTGCCCACATAACCCCGACAAAGACGTCGCTCACCCCTCCACAGCCGTGGACCGGGTAGCGGCGTCTTTTTCGTTCCGTTGCATTGCCGAGTGAGGTGTTCGATGAGTACCAGCTTCTGGAAATCCGGGCATGTGCCCACGCTGTTCGCCGCGTTCCTGTATTTCGACCTGAGCTTCATGGTCTGGTACCTGCTCGGCCCGCTGGCGGTGCAAATCGCGGCCGACCTGCAGTTGAGTGCACAGCAACGGGGCCTGATGGTGGCCACGCCGATTCTGGCCGGTGCGATATTGCGATTCGCCATGGGCCTGCTGGTCGATCGCCTTTCGCCAAAGACTGCCGGCCTGATCGGCCAGGTCGTGGTCATCATTGCCCTTGCTGGCGCCTGGTACCTGGGCGTGCACAGCTACGAGCAGGCCCTGCTGCTGGGCGTGTTCCTGGGCTTCGCTGGTGCCTCGTTCGCGGTCTCGCTGCCGCTGGCTTCGCAGTGGTACCCGCCGCAGCACCAAGGCAAGGCCATGGGCATCGCCGGTGCCGGTAACTCCAGCACCGTGTTCGCGGCATTGCTGGCACCCGCCCTGGCTGCGGGCTTTGGCTGGAACAACGTGTTCGGTTTTGCCCTGATCCCGCTGTCGCTGACCCTGGTGGTGTTCGCCCTGCTGGCGCGCAATGCGCCCGAGCGGCCCAAGCGCAAGGCCATGGCCGACTACCTCAAGGCCCTCGGTGACCGCGACAGCTGGTGGTTCATGTTCTTCTACAGCGTTACCTTCGGCGGATTCATCGGCCTGGCCAGCGCCCTGCCCGGCTACTTCAGCGACCAGTATGGCCTGAGCCCGGTCACCGCCGGCTACTACACCGCCGCCTGCGTTTTTGCCGGTAGCCTGATGCGCCCGCTCGGCGGCGCCCTGGCCGACCGCTTTGGCGGCATCCGCACCCTGTTGGGCATGTACAGCGTGGCCGCCATGTGTATCGCCGCGGTCGGCTTCAACCTGCCCAGCGCGGCGGCTGCGCTGGCGCTGTTCGTCAGCGCCATGCTCGGCCTGGGTGCCGGCAACGGCGCCGTGTTCCAACTGGTACCGCAACGCTTTCGCCAGGAAATCGGCGTGATGACAGGGCTGATCGGCATGGCCGGTGGTATCGGCGGCTTCCTGCTGGCTGCCGGGCTTGGCACCATCAAGCAGCACACCGGCGACTACCAGTTGGGCTTGTGGCTGTTCGCCAGCCTCGGCTTGCTGGCCTGGTTCGGCCTGCACGGCGTCAAGCAGCGCTGGCGCACCACCTGGGGCTCGGCCGCCGTCACTGCGGCGCGGGTCTGAGGCACGCCAATGAGCCTGCAACTGAACTTTGCCCACGCCAGCGCCACCGGGCCGCGCGCAGAAAACCAGGATGCCCTACGCCTGGTTACCCCTGCGCCGGAACTGGCCGCCAGCAAAGGCTACCTGTTCGCCCTCGCCGACGGCGTCAGCCAATGTGCCGATGGCGGCCTGGCAGCACGGGCCAGCTTGCAGGCACTGGCCCTGGACTACTACGCCACCCCCGCCACCTGGAGCGTGGCGCAGGCGCTGGATCGCCTACTGCTGGCGCAGAACCGTTGGCTACGCGCCCAGGGCAGTGGCCAGCCGCTGTTGACCACCCTCAGCGCACTGGTGCTGCGCGGTAGGCGTTTTACCCTGGCGCATGTTGGCGACTGCCGCGTCTACCGCTGGCACAAGGGCCGTCTGCAGTGCCTGAGCGAAGACCATGTCTGGGACCAACCTGGCATGCAGCATGTACTCAAGCGCGCACTGGGCCTGGATCAGCACCTGCTGGTGGATTATCTGGACGGCGAGCTGCAGGCGGGCGAGTGTTTCGTGCTCTTGAGCGACGGCGTCTGGGCCAGCCTGGGTGACCGGCATATCGAGTCGGTCTTGCGAGAGCAGCCCGACCTGCAGCTGGCCGCCGATACCTTGGTCGCCAGCGCCCATCTCAATGGCAGCCAGGACAACGCCAGCGCATTGCTGGTGCAGGTGGAACAACTGGGGCCGGCCAACCTGGGCGATACCCTGGCGCAGCTGCAACAATGGCCTGTGCCCGGCCCCCTGCGCGAGGGCCAGGCGATTGATGGCTGGCAGGTCGAAACGCTGCTCTCCAACAGTCGCCAATCCCTGCTGTACCGGGTACGCGATGGCCAAGGCCAGGCGTGGCTGCTCAAGACCCTGCCCGCCGCGCGCGAACAGGAACCGGGGGCCGCACAAGCGTTGCTGATGGAGGAATGGTACCTGCGCAGGGTCGCAGGGCGGCACTTCCCCGAGCTGCACGTCGCCAGAGAGCGCCAGCATCTGTACTACGTGATGCGCGAATACCCTGGTCAGAGCCTTGCAACGCTGCTCGCAGAGCATGGGCCGCTAACCTTGGCGCAGTGGCTGGAAATGGCCCGGCAACTGCTGCAGGCGGTCGGCGCCCTGCATCGGCGCAACTTGCTGCACCGGGACATCAAACCCCAAAACCTGCACGTGGGCACCGATGGCCAATTGCGGCTGCTGGACTTTGGCCTGGCTTACTGCCCTGGTCTGTCCGAAGACCCGCAGCACGAGCTGCCCGGCACGCCGTCGTTCATCGCCCCGGAAGCCTTCGACGGCCAGCCCCCAAGCCCGCGGCAAGACCTCTATGCTGTCGGCGTGACGCTCTACCACCTGCTGACCGGCCACTACCCCTATGGCGAAGTCGAGCCGTTTCAGCGACCGCGCTTCGGCCAGCCGGTCAATGCTTCGCGGTATCGCCCCGACCTGCCGGAATGGCTGCAACGCAATCTGCAGCAAGCGGTGGCGGCCGACCCTGCGCAACGCTTTGAAACCGCCGAACACTGGTTGCTGCTGCTCGAACGCGGCGACCGCCAGGACCTACCCCACCGCCCCCGGCCCCTGCTCGAACGCGAACCCCTGAAAGTCTGGCGCACGCTGGCCCTGCTGTCGCTGCTGTGCAATCTGATCCTGCTGCTCACCCTGCTCAAAGGCTGAGCACACCTTGCCGATGAGGAAACAACGATGAATGCAAAAGTCTGGCTGGTCGGTGCCGGCCCTGGTGACCCCGAACTGCTGACCCTCAAGGCCGTGCGGGCATTGCAGCAAGCCCAGGTGGTGATGATCGACGACCTGGTTAACCCCGCCGTGCTGGAGCATTGCCCACAGGCGCGGGTCATTGCCGTGGGCAAGCGCGGCGGCTGTCGCTCCACGCCCCAAGCCTTTATCCAGCGCCTGATGTTGCGCCATGCGCGTCAGGGGCGCTGCGTGGTAAGGCTCAAAGGCGGCGATCCATGCATCTTCGGTCGAGGAGGCGAAGAGGCCGCCTGGTTGCAAGGGCACGGTATCGAGGTTGAACTGGTCAACGGCATCACTGCAGGCCTGGCAGGGGCGACGCAATACGGTATATCACTGACCTCGCGCGGGGTGAGCCGCGGGGTGACGCTGGTCACGGCACATACCCAGGATGACAGCGAACTGAACTGGGCGGCGCTGGCCCAGGGGGGCACGACGTTGGTGGTGTACATGGGCGTGGCGCGGCTGGAGCAGATTCGCCAAGGGCTGCTGCAAGGTGGCATGGCGCCAGATGTGCCGGTGGCGATGATCGAGAATGCATCATTGGCGCAGCAGCGCGAATGCCGCAGCGATGTACTGGGGATGGTAGAGGATGCGCGGGCGTTCGGGCTATGCAGCCCGGCGATTCTGGTGATTGGTGAGGTGGTTGGAGCCTCTGTTGAAACAATGTGCGGCCTGACGCAGGTGGCATGACATCCCGGTTGAAAACCAGGCAAAGAAAAACCCGGCCGAGGCCGGGTTTTTCATGAAGCATCAAACCAATTACTTGGCCTGGGCTTCTACTTGCGCTTCAACGCGACGGTTAACAGCGCGACCTTCTTCGGTGGCGTTGTCAGCAACCGGACGGGTCTCACCGTAGCCAACCGAGTCAACACGGCTGGATTCTACGCCGTACTGCTGGGTCAGGACTTGCTTGACAGCGCTGGCACGACGCTCGGACAGCTTCTGGTTGTAAGCGTCTGGACCCACGGAGTCAGTGTGACCTTCCACGGTGGTGGTGGTCTGTGGGTACTGCTTCATGAAGTCAGCCAGGTTCTTGATGTCGCCGTAGCTGTTAGGCTTGACGACCGACTTGTCGAAGTCGAACTTGACGTCCAGCTCAACGCGAACGACTTCGGCAACAGCCGGGCAGCCGTCGGCGTCAACGGTAACGTTGGCCGGGGTGTCAGGGCACTTGTCGACGTTGTCGCAAACGCCATCGTTGTCGCTGTCGGAGCAGACTTCGGCAACTGGAGCCGGAGCAACTTCAGCTTGCTTCGGGCTACCGCCGAAGTTCAGACCAACACCAACGGATGGGCCCCACTCGGTGTTGCCGTTGTCGATGTTGTACATGGCTTCAACGCCAGCACGGGCGAAGAACATGTCGGTGATGTACCACTTGGCGCCAGCGCCAACGTTGGCGAAGGTGGAGTGGTCACGGCCGCTACGGGTAGCTTGGCCCAGGCTCTCGTGAGCGAAACCAGCGGAAACGTACGGACGCAGAGCATCGCCAACGGTACCGAAGTGGTAGGTAGCGTCGAGCTTGGCTTTGGAACCTTTGATGTCTTTGTTGAAGACATCACCACGAGCGTTGTGAGTCTCGTTGTAGCCCAGGTCCAGGGAAACGTCGTCGGTCAGGAAGTAACCGAGGCGAACACCAGGATTGGTGCCGTCGTTCTTGAAGTTACGCTCGCTGTCGTAGTACTGCTTGGTAACGTTACCTTCGATTTCGACAGCGCCTTGGCCTTGAGCCAGAACGCCGAACGAAGTAGCAGCTACGAGCGAGCCAATGGCCAAGCCCAAGGTGTTTTTCAATTTCATCCGTTAAATCCCCATCTGGTGATAGTTAAGCAGTCCCACCAACAACAAGGGGGACAACTCGACGGCAAGTCTAGCAGAACTCGCCGATTCGTTAGAGCTATTTGCACGGGGTTAAGTTTCCTCTACCCCGTGAAATTTCTCCCTAAGCTTGTCTAGCGCGCGCTTGTAACGCATTTTCGTCGCGCTCAGGCCCATGTGCATGATATCGGCGATTTCCTGAAATTCCAGTTCTGCGACAAAACGCAGCACCAGGATTTCCCGGTCGATCGGGTTCACATGCACCAGCCATTTGTCCAGCCCGCCTTTTTCTTCGGGTTTTGGAGCCTTGTCCTCGGACGCCTCTTCAACAGGGTCCAGACTCAAGGCATCCATCAACCGACGTTTACGGCGCTCCTTGCGGTACTGGGTAATGCACTCGTTGTAGGTGATGCTGTAGAGCCAGGTCTTGAACTTCGACTTACCCTCGAAGTTTTTCAGCCCGTAAAGCACTTTGAGCATCACTTCCTGACAGACATCGTCGGCATCCCGGTCGTTCCCTAAATAACGTGCACACACGTTGAACAGGGTCCGCTGGTAGCGCCGCATGAGCTCCTCATAGGCGCGGGTAACGTGGTACAGCTCCTCATGCGAACGCGCCACCAACTCTTCGTCGGTGAGCTCGCGGGGGTCATAACGCATGGGCGGCGAATGAACTTTATTCAAAACGGATCTGGCCGACAGTCAGGTCAATGTCGCCGCGCGACCCCGTGGGTCGATTTCGCGGCGGCATACATTAACAGCTTTTGTGCGGTTAGCGGCTATTCACGCGCTGCTCAAGCAGCTCACGGTTAGACAGCGACACCAGTTCGCCATCATCGGTCAACAGCGTTGTCTTGACCGTGCCGATTTCCTCGATATGCCCTTCGACCTCTCCAATCCGCACCTGCTGGCCGACCTGGTACAGTTCACGCACGTAGATTCCGGCCAGAATCTGCCCGGCGATTTCGCGGCTGCCCAGGCCCATGGCCAAGGCAACGGCCAGACCAACGGTAATCAGCCCGATGACGATAACGTGGTTGAGCAGGTCGGTCTTGACCTCAAGCTGGCTGATGGCCACCGAGATGCTGATGATGATCACCAGGCCTTGGGTGATACGCCCAAGACCTGCGGAATACTCAAGGCCAATGCCTTCGGCTGCACCGCGTACCAGGCCATTTGCCACTTGTGCCAATAGCACGCCGGCCAGCAGCACCAGCGCCGCGCCAAACACTTTAGGCAGGTACAGGGCGAGCATGTCGAGGGTCGCCGACACCCGCTCAAGGCCCAGCGATTCAGCGGCCGAGACGAGGAAAATCAGCAACACGAACCAGTAGACGATCTTGCCAATCAGGGTCGAAATCGGCACCTGGATGCCAGCCCGACTCAGCATCTTGGTCAGCCCGGTACCGGCCATCAGGCGGTCCAGGCCGAGCTTGGCCAGCAGCTTGGACAGCAGCGCGTCGAGCAGCTTGGCCACCACAAAACCGAGCAGCACCACGACCAGCGCGCCGAACAGGTTAGGGATGAAGTTCGCCACCTTGGTCCAAAGGGCAGTCATGGCGGTGACCAGGCTTTGGGTCCAGAGATCCAGTTCCATATTCAATCGGCCTTATCTGCTTTGCTGCCGGTGGCAGCGTTGCGGGTAGAGTTTCTACGCACGGGCGCAACATGCGCCGAGCCATTGTTGACGGCAATCAGCAGCGCCTGGCTCCAACGGCCAAGCAGGCTGAACAGATCACCCGCACCGACCTGGCGGTTGGCGGTTTTCAGCACACGACCCAGGCATGCAGCGTCGTCTCGGTCCTGGCCGGACGGCGACGCCTTGAGCAGGTCGCGCAGGGATTCTTCAAACGGATCGTGCATGGGCACCTCGCGCAGTATCAGCAAGAGACGAGATGGCACAGCGATGGGTCACACATCGCATTGGGACGAATGTTTCAAAATGAACAAGCGTTGGGGACTTCGCGGGCAAGCCCGCTCCCACAGGGAGCGCATACCTGTGGGTGCGGGCTTGCCCGCGAAGAGGCCGGGACAGGTCAATAGCCATTCATACCCACCGCAACCGGCGGAACAACCACCACTGCCCCACCGCCAGGCCCAGCACCAGCAGGCTGGCGAACAGGAAACCATACGGGCTGTTCGACCCCGGAATACCGCCGACATTGATGCCGAGCAGCCCGGTGACAAAGCTCATGGGCAGAAAAATGCAGGTGATGATGCCGAAGCGATACATGGTCCGGTTCATCCGCTCGCTGCGCCGCCGATCCTCGCTCTCAAGCACCAGCGCGGCCCGCTCGCGGGTCAACTCCAGCTCTTCGAGGTAGCGAATCAGGCTGTTGTTCAGTTCGTTCCAGTAGTCGGCATCGGCATCGGCAAACCAGCTCCACTTGCTGCGTGACAGCTGCGCGTAGATTTCACGCTGCGGCGCCAGAAAACGCCGCAAGCCGGCGGCGCGGCGACGGATCTGCTGCAGGCTGCCTTGCTCGGGGGTATACCGTTCGTCGGATTCGACCTTTTCTTCTTCGATATCGACCAGCTCGGACAGGTCGCTGACAAGACCCTGGACCTTTTCAGTCAGCAGCTCACCCATCAGCAACAGCAATTCGGAAGCCGACTTCGGCCCCCTGCCCTCGCTGAGCAACTGGAGAATCTCGTCACTGGCCCTGAGCGGCCTCAGGCGCAGCGAAATGACCCGCTGGGCCTCGGCGAAGATGCGCACCGAGACCATGTCCTCAGGCTCGGCGCCTGGGTTGAGGTTGACCCCGCGCAAGAACAGCAACAACTGTTCATCTGCCAACGGCAGCAAGCGCGGCCGGGTGTTTTCTTCCAGCAGCAGCTCGCAGGCAAACTCGCTCAGGCCGCTGTCTCGCAGCAGCCAGGTGCGGGTTTGTGGATGGCTGCGGTCCCAGTGCAGCCAAAGGCTTTCCTGGGGGTGCAGCTGCAGGTCGTCCAGTTCGGTACGGGCAATCGAGCGCGCGCCGCCTTTGCCATCGAGCACCAGGGCATGCACCAGCCCCCACTGCGCGTTGTCTTCCTCGAACATCAAAGCTCCATCAGCGCGTGCGGCGCATCACTCCGGCATTTTCAGCGGGCTTGGCGAGACCACTACGCCATTGTTGTCGGCATACACATACTCACCCGGGCGGAAGGTCACACCGGCGAAGGTCACCGGCACGTTTAGCTCGCCAATGCCCTGCTTGTTGCTTTTTTTCGGGTGGCTGGCCAGGGCCTGCACGCCGACGTCGGTCTGGATCAGGATGTCCACGTCGCGTACGCAGCCGTAGACCACCAGGCCTTCCCAGCCGTTCTTGGCGGCTTTCTCGGCCAGCATGTCGCCCAGCAGCGCACAGCGCAGCGAACCGCCACCGTCGACCACCAGCACCTTGCCCTTGCCGTCGAGCTCGACCTGCTCCTTGACCCGCGAGTTGTCTTCAAAGCACTTGAGGGTGACGATCTGGCCACCGAACGAATCGCGGCCACCGAAGTTGCTGAACATTGGTTCGAGGACCTGGACCAGGTCCGGGTAGGCGTCGCACAGGTCGGGCGTTACGTAATGCTGCATGGGAAGCTCCTGTCAGTCACAACGAAAGCGGATATGGGCCAAGGCTACACCGGAGAGGCTGTTGACGTCATCCGGGACTGAGCAGTCAGTTGCATTCCTTCTACACTGACCTCTTCGCGGGGCAAGCCCGCTCCCACAGGATCACTGCAGCCCTTAGGCCAGTGGTATTCCTGTGGGAGCGGGCTTGCCCCGCGAAGAGGCCAGTAAAGGCCGCACAGAATCAGCTGGCCAACACAGGCTCCGCCGCCACAATCGACGCATGCACCGGCACCATCGGGTCTTTCAACCAGCGCTCCACCAACGGCCAGACCTGCGCCTGGGCCGCCTTGCTGACCAGCATGTCGACATGCCCGAATGCCTCGAAACCTTCCTCGCGCCCCAACCGCAGAAACTGCTTGCGCGCCCCGCCCAGTTGCTCGAACAGCTTGCGGCAAGCCCATACAGGGTCCTGGAAGTCCCCTGCACCGGCCACTGCCAGCACCGGCACATCAATCTGCGAAAGCCCTGCCCACCAGTCATTGTCCTTGTCGCCAAAGCGTCCGAACAGGCCGTGCCAGCGCATGCTTTCGAGTGCCAGGCCAATCGGCTCATCCTCGGGGCCACGCTTTAACCGCTGCCCCGGAATCTGCCTCCAGCGCTTGAGCAGCAACTTCGCCCCCCACACCACCGGCGGCACTTTCAAGGGCCAGTACACCCGGCTGACCTGGGTGCCGAAGAACGCGGCGCTGGCAACCTGCTCAGGGGGCAAGAAACCACCACCCAGCGCCGCAGCCAGGGTTGTCCCGCCCAAGGAATGGCCAATCCAGTGCGGCGCCTGGCCGGCCTGTTCCTGAACGAAAGCGGCGATCAAGGGCAAGTCATCGCGGGCGTAATCGGCGACACGGTTGTGCTGCCACTGACGGTTGCGCGGCGACAGGCCATGGCCACGCATCTCCGGGATCCACACATCGAAACCTGCGCGGGCCAGAAACGCGCCCAGGCCGATGCCTTTGGGCGAATACCAGAAACGGCGGTTGGAAAAGCTGCCGTGCAGAAGAATGACCGGTACGCCTTGGGCGCCCGGCTGGTCGGCCAGCCCAAGGCGGGTCACGGCCAGCTCGACGCTTGGGTCGGGGCTGTTGCCGGCCTTGATCCGGTACACGTCCTCGCTCAGATCGCCTCGGCGTTCAGCGCTGAGCAAGGCCACGGGAAATAAAGTGCTGCTGCTATGCATAAGGTTGCTTGGTGCACAAAAAAGGGCGGGAACCATTGCTGGAACTCGCCCTGGATCAAACCAGGCGGGGGCACGCCAGACGCACCCCCGCAATTCACTGGATCAGGCTGCGCCCTGGCCCTCGGCCAGGAAGAACCAGGTCTCGAGCACCGAGTCCGGGTTCAGCGACACGCTCTCGATACCCTGCTCCATCAGCCATTTGGCCAGGTCCGGGTGGTCCGATGGGCCCTGGCCGCAGATGCCGATGTACTTGCCGGCCTTGTTGCACGCCTGGATGGCGTTGGCCAGCAGCTTCTTGACGGCCGGGTTACGCTCGTCGAACAGGTGCGCAATGATGCCCGAGTCACGGTCCAGGCCCAGGGTCAGCTGGGTCAGGTCGTTGGAGCCGATCGAGAAGCCGTCGAAGTACTCAAGGAACTCTTCGGCCAGAATCGCGTTGGACGGCAGCTCGCACATCATGATCACGCGCAGGCCGTTGTCGCCACGGGCCAGGCCGTTTTCGGCCAACAGGTCGATGACCTGGCTGGCTTCGCCCAGGGTGCGCACGAACGGCACCATGATCTCGACGTTGGTCAGGCCCATTTCGTTGCGCACGCGCTTCAGGGCGCGGCATTCGAGCTCGAAGCAGTCACGGAACGATTCGCTGATGTAACGCGAAGCGCCGCGGAAGCCCAGCATCGGGTTCTCTTCTTCTGGCTCGTACAGCTTGCCGCCGATCAGGTTGGCGTACTCGTTGGACTTGAAGTCCGACAGGCGCACGATGACCTTTTTCGGGTAGAAGGCGGCCGCCAGGGTGCTGATGCCTTCGACCAGCTTCTCGACATAGAAACCGACCGGGTCGTCGTAACCGGCGATACGCTTGTCGACGCTGTCCTTGAGCTCTGCCGGCAGGCCAGCGTAGTTCAGCAGCGCCTTGGGGTGCACACCGATCATGCGGTTGATGATGAATTCCAGGCGCGCCAGGCCGACACCGGCGTTGGGCAGCTGGGCGAAATCGAAGGCACGGTCCGGGTTGCCGACGTTCATCATGATCTTGAACGGCAGGTCCGGCATGGCATCAACCGAGTTCTGCTTGATGTCAAAGCCCAACTCACCTTCGAAGATGAAGCCGGTATCGCCTTCGGCGCACGACACGGTCACGCCCTGGCCGTCTTTGAGCAGTTGGGTGGCGTTGCCGCAACCAACCACTGCCGGAATACCCAGTTCACGGGCAATGATCGCCGCATGGCAGGTACGCCCACCACGGTTGGTGACGATGGCGCTGGCGCGCTTCATGACCGGCTCCCAGTCCGGGTCGGTCATGTCGGAGACCAGTACGTCGCCTGGCTGAACCTTGTCCATCTCGGACACGTCGTTGATCACGCGGACCTTGCCAGCGCCGATGCGTTGGCCGATTGCGCGGCCTTCGACCAGTACGGTGCCCTTCTCTTTGAGCAGGTAGCGTTCCATGACATTGGCGCTGGAACGGCTTTTTACCGTTTCAGGGCGCGCCTGAACGATGTACAGCTTGCCGTCGTCACCGTCTTTGGCCCACTCGATGTCCATCGGGCGCTGATAGTGCTGCTCGATGATCATGGCCTGCTTGGCCAGTTCGTTGACTTCGGCATCGCTCAGGCAGAAGCGCGCACGCTCGGCACGGTCGACTTCGACGGTCTTGACCGAACGACCGGCCTTGGCCTCGTCGCCGTAGATCATCTTGATCGCCTTGCTGCCCAGGTTGCGGCGCAGGATCGCCGGGCGGCCTGCCTGCAGGGTGTTCTTGTGCACGTAGAATTCGTCAGGGTTGACCGCACCCTGCACCACGGTTTCACCCAGGCCGTAGGCGCCGGTGATGAACACCACGTCACGGAAGCCCGACTCGGTGTCGAGGGTGAACATCACACCGGCGGTGCCGGTTTCCGAGCGGACCATGCGCTGCACGCCGGCAGACAGGGCCACCAGCTTGTGGTCAAAGCCCTGGTGCACGCGGTAGGCAATGGCGCGGTCGTTGAACAGCGAGGCAAACACTTCCTTGGCCGCGCGGATCACGTTATCGACGCCGCGGATGTTCAGGAAGGTTTCCTGCTGGCCGGCGAACGAGGCGTCCGGCAAGTCTTCTGCGGTGGCAGAAGAGCGCACGGCAACGGCCATGTTGTCATTGCCGGCGGCCATTTCGGCGAAGGCTATACGGATTTCCGAATCAAGACGTGCCGGGAATTCGGCTTCCATGACCCACTGGCGAATCTGCGCGCCGGTTTTGGTCAGGGCGTTGATGTCATCCACATCCAGCGCATCGAGTGCGGCATGGATCCGCTCGTTGAGACCACTCTGTTCGAGAAAATCGCGATACGCCTGCGCCGTAGTGGCAAAGCCGCCCGGCACCGATACACCAGCACCCGCAAGGTTGCTGATCATCTCGCCCAGGGATGCGTTCTTGCCCCCCACATGCTCCACATCATGGACGCCGAGCTTATCGAGGGAAACTACGTACTCTACCAAGGTGATCTCTCCACTAACTGTGTTGGAAAAGCTCAAAGGCGCCCGCCTGTCTTCTTTGACTTGGCCGGGCGTTTGTGGCCTGTACCTGGAAAATAAGTGAGAATGCCGACAGCCGCATTCGGCAAACCGAACTTATCATATCCAAGAAACGTCATCAGCTTAAGGCCCAGGATGCAAATGAAAAGAACCGCGTTCTTCATCTCCGACGGCACCGGCATCACTGCCGAGACCCTGGGGCAAAGCCTGCTCGCTCAATTCGAAAGCATTCCGTTCAATAAATTTACCCGTCCTTACATCGATTCGCCGGACAAGGCGCGGACCATGGTGCAGCAAATCAACGCGGCTGCCGAGCGCGACGGTGTGCGCCCAATCATCTTCGACACCATCGTCAATCAGGACATCCGTGAAATCCTGGCCACCTCAAATGGCTTCATGATCGACATCTTTTCGTCGTTTTTATCCCCGCTTGAGCAGGAATTGACCGCCCATTCGTCGTATTCCGTGGGCAAATCGCACTCGATTGGCGGCAACTCCAACTACATGGAGCGTATCGAGGCGGTCAACTTTGCCCTGGACAACGATGATGGCGCGCGCACGCACTACTACGACAAGGCCGACCTGATTCTGGTCGGCGTTTCGCGCTGCGGCAAGACGCCAACCTGTCTGTACATGGCGATGCAGTTCGGTATCCGTGCGGCCAACTACCCGCTGACCGAAGACGACATGGAACGCCTGCAACTGCCGGCGGTGCTGAAAAAGCACCACAACAAGCTGTTCGGCCTGACCATCGACCCCGACCGCCTGACCGCCATTCGCCACGAACGCAAGCCCAACAGCCGCTATTCGAGCTTTGCCCAGTGCGAGTTCGAAGTCCGCGAGGTAGAGAGCCTGTTCCGTCGGGAGAACATTCCCAATATCAATTCCACGCATTTTTCGGTGGAAGAGATTTCGGCGAAGATTCTGGTGGAGAAAGGCGTGGAGCGCAGGTTCAAGTAAGCCTGCAGTGGCCTCTTCGCGGGGCAAGCCCGCTCCCACAGGTTGGACTGCCCTCAGGTTAAGTGGGCAACCTGTGGGAGCGGGCTTGCCCCGCGAAGAGGCCGGGACAGCCCCCTAAAAAAGCCCCGGCATCACTGCCGGGGCTTTTTCATTTCAGAGCAACGATCAGGACGGCACCACCACCGCCTGCCCGCTCATGGCCAGGTCGACCAGCTCGCGGTTGGCCACTGCATACATCGCATAGTCAGTGCCGGTGGCATTGCGCAGGTCGTCCAGCATTGCGCGCCAGCGCTCGACCATCACCCGGTGCTGCTCGGCCCACAGCGCCACACGGGCATCCATGTCCTGCGGTGCATCGACCATCTGCAGCACGGAAATGGTGATCGCCCGCTGCTGCAGGTCGATGTCGTCGCGGAATGCCTCACGGGCCAGGGCCTGCCAGTTGTTTTCCACCGGCAGGTTGCTGATCTCCTGCAGGTACCAGGTCAGGTCCAGCGAGCTGCCAACGGCGAAGAACGCCTTGGCCACCTGCGCCGGGTCATGGCCGGTGACGTCAGCCGCCTCGATGATCGGCAACAGCGTGTACAGGTGGCTGGTACCGGCCACCATGCGGGCCAACAGTTCAGGTACACCGGCTTCGACGAAGGCCTGGTAGCGAACCATCCAGCGCTCGCGGGTCGGCCCTTCCAGCAGTTCGTCGAGCTTGAGCCCCAATTGCGCGATCTTCGGCCCGAAGTGCGCGGTGTCGCGCCCGGCGTCCTGCTCGTTGCGACGGCTGCGCAGGAACCAGCGGGTAGCGCGACGGCCCAGACGCATCAACTCGTCCATCAGGGTCAGCTGGATCTCGGCCGGAACCTGATAATCCAGCGCTTCGATCTGACGGAACCAGTGCGGCAGGTGGAAGATGTCACGCACGATCACATAGGCGCCCGCCACGTTGGCCGGGCTCATGCCAGTGGACTCTTTCAAGCGCTGGACAAACGTGATGCCCATGTTGTTGACCAGGTCGTTGGCGATCTGGGTGCTGACGATCTCGCGCTTCAGACGGTGGCGACGCATGGACTCGGCAAACTTGCTGACCAGCGACGGCGGGAACGCGGTCTCCATGTCGCGGGTCAGGTAGTCGTCATCCGGCACCAGCGACTTGAGCAGTTGCTCCTTGAGGTCGATCTTGCTGTACGAGATCAACACCGACAGCTCGGCACGGGTCAGGCCTTGGCCAGCCGCCAGGCGCTCGGCCAGTTGCTCTTCGGACGGCAGGAACTCGATGGCACGGTCCAGCTTGCCACGCCCTTCCAGGTCCGCCATCAGGCGCTTGTATTCGGCAATCCGCTCGCGGGCGCGGCGGGCCGCCAAAGACAGCGCCTGGGTCTGCTTGTAGTTGTTGCCCAGCACCAGCGCGCCGACTTCTTCGGTCATGCTGCCGAGCAGCTGGTTACGCTGCTTCTCGGTCATGTCGCCACCCTGCACCACTTCATTGAGCAGGATCTTGATATTGACCTCGTGGTCCGAGCAGTCCACGCCGCCGGCGTTGTCGATGAAATCGGTGTTGGTCGCGCCGCCATTGAGGCCGAACTCGACCCGGCCAAGCTGGGTCATGCCCAGGTTGCCGCCCTCGCCCACCACCTTGCAGCGCAGCTCGTTGCCATTGACGCGCAAGGCGTCGTTGGCCTTGTCGCCGACATCGGCGTGGCTTTCGCTGCTGGCCTTGACATAGGTGCCGATGCCGCCGTTCCACAGCAGGTCGACCGGCGCCTTGAGCAGTGCATTAAGTAGCTCGGTCGGGGTCAGGCGGTCGGCTTCGATGGCGAAGCGTTCTTTCATCTGCGGGCTGATGGCAATGCTCTTGGCGCTGCGCGGGAAGATCCCGCCGCCTTCGGACATGATGCTGGTGTCGTAGTCGCTCCAGGCCGAACGCGGCAGGTCGAACAGGCGCTTGCGCTCGGCAAAGCTGTTGGCCGGCTCCGGGTTCGGGTCGATGAAGATGTGCAGGTGGTTGAACGCCGCCACCAGTTTGAGCTTGTCGGACATCAGCAAGCCGTTGCCGAACACGTCGCCGGCCATGTCGCCGACGCCGATCACGGTGATCGGGTCTTCCTGCACATTGATGCCGCGCTCGCGGAAGTGGCGCTGCACGCCCACCCAGGCGCCACGGGCGGTGATGCCCATCTTCTTGTGGTCATAACCGGCCGAGCCGCCCGAGGCAAAGGCGTCACCCAGCCAGAAGCCGTAGTCGATGGCAATGCCGTTGGCGATGTCGGAGAACGTCGCGGTGCCTTTGTCGGCAGCCACCACCAGGTACGGGTCGTCATCGTCGTGCCGCACCACGTTGGCCGGCGGCACCACGCCACCGTCCTTGAGGTTGTCGGTGATGTCCAGCAGCCCGGAAATGAAGATGCGGTAGCAGGCGATGCCTTCGGCGGCGATCTCGTCACGGCTGCCGCCCAGGGGCAGGCGGCGCGGCAGGAAGCCACCCTTGGCGCCGACCGGCACGATGACCGAGTTCTTCACCTGCTGGGCCTTGACCAGGCCGAGCACCTCGGTGCGGAAGTCTTCTTCGCGGTCCGACCAGCGAAGGCCGCCGCGGGCAACGTTGCCAAAGCGCAGGTGCACGCCCTCGACCCGTGGCGAATAGACGAAGATCTCGAACTTGGGTACCGGCTTTGGCAGCTCGGGGATCAGCTTGGGGTTGAACTTGAAGCTGAAGTACGACTTGTTTTGGCCGCTGGCGTCCGGCTGGTAGAAGTTGGTACGCAGGGTGGCCTTGATCAGGTCCAGGTAGCGACGCAGGATGCGGTCCTCGTTGAGCACCTGAACATCGTCCAAGGCGCTCAGGATCGCGTGCTCCAGGCGTTGCTGCTTGTCGTCCAGGTCGTCCTGGGTGAGCTTGCGCGCCAGGTAGAAGCGGGTCTTGAACAACCGGGTCAGCTCGCGGGCGATGTCGGTGTGGTTGTTCAGGGTACTGGCGATGTAGCCCAGGTCGAAGCCCAGGCGGATCTGCTTGAGGTAGCGGGCATACGCGCGCAGCAGTGCCACATCGCGCCATGGCAGGCCGGCGGTCAGCACCAGGCGGTTAAAGGCGTCGTTCTCGGCGTCGCCGCGGACAATATGGATGAACGCATCCTGCAAGGTGTCGTTGAGCTGCTGGATATCCAGGCTCAGGCCTTCGCTGTAAGTGAAGGCGAAGTCATGGATCCAGTACTCACGGCCATTGGCGTGACGCAGGCGATACGGGAACTCGCCCAGTACGCGCAAACCGAGGTTTTCCAAAATCGGCAGGACATCGGACAGCGCCAGCGGCGTGTCGGCGTGGTACAGCTTGCAATGCAGGGTACGCTCGCCAACCTGGGTCAGCGGCTGGTAGAAACTCATGGCCAGCGGCTTGCTTTCGGACAGCCCCAGCACATGCTGCAGGTCGACCACGGCCGAATGCGCAGCAAAGCGCTCGCGGTAGCCCGCCGGGAAGCCTTTGGGGAAGTCCGCCAGGATATTGGTGCCCTGGGCTTCGCCGAAATTCTCCACCACCAGGGTTGAGTAGTCGTCGTGCCACGAGCGGCACGCCTGGATCACTTCGTTTTCCAGTAGTTGCGGGTCGATGTCGATGCGGTTCTTGGGGTCGACCCGCAGAATCAACTGCACCCGCGCCAGTACCGACTCGGAGAAGAAGGTCCAGAACTCGCAATCGCTGGCTTTGAGGCGCTCCATCAGCACCTGCTGGATCTTCTGCCGCACTTCAGTGGAGTAGATTTCACGCGGCACATAAGCCAGGCAATAGCAGAAGCGGCCGTAAGGGTCCTTGCGCAGGAACACGCGGATCTTGTTGCGCTCCTGGATCTGCACGATGGACATGACTGTGCTGAACAGCTCGTCGATCGGCGTCTGGAACAGGTCGTCGCGCGGCAGCACTTCTAGCACCTGGGCCAGTTCCTTGCCCAAGTGCGCCTTGGGATCGAAGCCCGAGCGGCGCTCCACTTCGGCAACTTTCACCCGAATGTAGGGGATGGCATGCACGCTCTCGCCATACACCGTAGAGGTGTACAGGCCCATGAAGCGGTGCTCCTTGACCACCTTGCCGTCGGCGTCCAGCTGGCGGATCGACACGTAGTCCGGGTAGGCCGGGCGGTGCACACGGCTGGGCAGCGCGGCCTTGGCGAAGGACAACAGCAGCGGCTCGTTGAGGTAGGCCACGGCGTAGTCTTCGATACGCAGTTCTTCAGGCGTCAGCCCTACGCGCAAACGCCGCGGCAGGCCGAGGAAGGACTGCTCGTCATAGACCATCTGGCCGCCATCGCTGCCGCCCTGAACGGTGAACTCTTCGTAGCCCAGGAAGGTGAAATGGTTGTCCAGCAGCCACTCGAGAAACGCCTTTACCTCGCCTTTGTCATGCTGCGCCGGGCCGAAGGCGGTCTGCTCTACCTTCGCCACGACGTCGCGCAGCTTGGCCTTCATCGGCTCGAAGTCGGCTACCACCACACGCACTTCGGCCAGCACCTGCTCGATCTCGCGGGCCAAAACCGTCAGTTCGGCGGCGTTGGCGCAACGGTCGATCTCCAGGTACATCAGCGACTCATGGCGCACACCCTCGCCGTGGGTACCCTTGGGCAGCAGCTCAAGCAGCTCGCCTTTGGCGCCACGGCGCACGCTCAGGACCGTGGTCTGCAAGGTGTGGATGCTGTAGCCGCGACGGTTGAGCTCGGTGCGCACCGAGTCGACCAGAAACGGCAAGTCGTGGTGCAACACCTCGACCACGGTGTGGGTCGACTGCCAGCCATTGCGTTCGTAATCTGGGTTGTACACCCGCACTTGGGGTTGTTCGGCGTCAAAGCGCTCGATGATGCGCCAGGCAGAAAGGGTACAGCCAGCCAGGTCGGAAAGCCTGCGCTGGGTGAGTTCGTCCAGAGAAATGATGCCGAAGAACTGTTCGGCGAACAGCGCCACTTGTGGCAGTGCCTGCTCGCTGATGTGCTGCGCCAGAGCCGCTTGCAGTTGATGCTGGAAGTCGGCCTTGCTGGCTGCGGTGAAAAACGCCATCTGTGGTACTCCGCTTGGGCTTTGTAATAATTGAAGCGTCGCTCGCGTGCGCCGTGTACGGATCAACGATAGCCAACCCGTGGCAAGGCGGACGGTTATAACCAGGCGTTGAACGTGCAAAGCACGCCCAGGTCTCGCCGAAGCTTAACGACTGAGTAGTCACCAACGCTTGCAGCGCTGCGACAATTTCGGTCAAGGGGCGGTAACTTTACGTTTATGGATGCCTGCAAGACTGTCAGAATTCCCTTCCGTTTCCTTTGACCTGAGCCTGTTCATGCAAATCAAGACCGCCCTGCTCTTCGCCACCCCTTGCGATGACGAGGAAGACAACATGGCGACCCTCTGCTGCCACAGCGACAAGGGTCAGATGTTCCTGCTTACCCGCTATCCGGATGAAGACACGGTCGACCTGACCCTGGATGACGAGCCCTCGACGCTGGATGGACTGAAAGTGACGCTGACCGCCCAGCGCCTGCTGATCGAAGTGGCGGCCGGGGATCGCGATGCGCTGAGGGGGGATGAAGCGCTGGAGATCATCCTGACCAGCGAGCTGAGCGACATGGACGAGGTGAAGGAGACACTGCAGAACATTCTTGAGGGGACGGGGACGTTTGTCTGCGAGGTTTGAGGGAGCAGCCCGGTGGGAGCAACTGTTTTGCTCGGGTTTGTAAAGACGGCGTGCCCCCTGTGGGAGCGGGCTTGTCCCGCGAACACGGGCGAAGCCCGTGCCATCCACCCCGGCGGCTGCTTCGCGGGACAAGCCCGCTCCCACAGGGGTCTGGGCGGGCTTTAAAGATGGCGAGCAAGAAAGCTGCTCTTACCTGACCGCCATGCCAGCGCGAGTCTGCTCCAGCTGCGCCTCAAACCACTGCAACACCGCCGTGCAGGCCGGGTGCGCCGCCCCGCTGTCGCGCAACCAAAGTGCATACACCCCACCGGTCTTCAGCGGCTCGCCAAACGGCACGATCAGGTCACCCCGGGCCAGCGCATCGTGCGCCAGCACCTGGTCTGTCATGGCCACACCCAGGCCGCGCGCGGCGGCATCCAGCGCTAGGTCGTCAAGGTTGAACATCAGGTGCTTGTAACTGCGCTCGGGGCGATCCTGATGCGCCTGCAGCCACAGGGTCCACTCATGGCGCGCGGTCGAGCCGTGGATCAGCGCATGATCACCTAGCGCGTGCAGCGAACGTGGCGGTAACTGTCCGTCGCCCAGGCGCGGCGCACAGACCGGGACCAGGTACTCATCGAACAACACCGTCAACGGCCGCTCATCAAGGCCATCACGCAAGTACAGCACATACGCATCGCAGTCCCCGCTGGTTTCCACCACCTCCCCGCTCACGGTCTCGATCGACAGGCATAACGACGGATTCAGCGCATAAAAGCTGCTCAGCCTGGGCAGCAACCAGCGCACCGCCAACGAAACGAAAATACGGATACGAAACGGTCGGTCCACGGGCGCCGGCGAAAGCCGTTGCGCCAAAGCCCGCAGGTCGTTCAGGGCTTCGAATGCCACCGCATAGACATCACGGCCATGTTCTGTCAGCGCCACTTTGCGGCTGGTGCGATCAAACAGCGCCACACCGTAATGCTCCTCCAACTGCTGAACCTGGCGGCTGATCGCGCTCTGGGTCAGGTGCAACTGCCTGGCAGCCTCGGTAAAGCTGCTGCTGTCCGCTACGTGGATGAGCGCCTGAAGGGCTTGAAGCGAGGGAACACGAAAGATTTTATCCATGCGTTTCAAGAATAGCTGAATGAAATATTAACGTTAGAAACACAGCCACAGCCCTCGTAAATTAGGCCCTGAAGGCGCACCCAAGACAAACACCGATTACCCGTGCGCATTGATTGTGGAGAAGCTGATGGCAATCGACAACCGCTGTGGATGGATTGCGCTGGCGGGCGAGTCTGCCCCGCACCCGCGCCTCGAAGGCCAGCACACCTGCGACTGGCTGATCATCGGCGGCGGCATCACCGGCCTCGCTGCCGCCCACACACTGGCCGCACGCTTCCCGGGGCAACGCATCGTCCTGCTTGACCGGCAACGCGTGGCCCAGGGCGCTTCGGCACGCAACTCGGGCTTTGCCGTCAGCCATGAGCTGCCCTCGCCCGACGAATTGCTCGGCAACCCCGGTTTTGCCAGCTTTGAAGTGGCCTCGCGCATTGGTGTGGCTGCGGCCCAAGAGGTGCGCCAGCGTATCGCCGAACTGGGCATCGCCTGCGAGTACGATGACGGTGGGTACCACTTCGCCGTGCATCGGCCCGCACACTTGCAACAGGCCGAGGCCGTGATTCGCACACTCGAAGCCGTTGGCGCCAGCGCCCGCTACCTGGAAGGCGAAGCCCTGCAACAACGCCTAGGCAGCGGTTTCTACACCCGCGCCATCCATTGCGCCGGCGGCAACGCACTGCTGCAACCGGCAAAGTATGTGCGGGGCCTGGCGGACAGCCTGCCCAAATCGGTGGACGTTTACGAGCACAGCGCGGTGCAAAACCTTCGCCGCGCCGGGCAAGGCTGGCAGGCCCGCACTGATACTGGCGTGATCAACGCCACCCAGGTGCTAGCCTGCGTCGGCGCGTTTTTGCCCAGGGTCGGCGTGCACCAGAGCGGCACCTTCCCGCTGGAACTGAGCGCCAGCATCACCCGCCCACTCACGGAGCCTCGCTGGCAAAGCCTGTTCGGCGAGCGCACCTGGGGCGTGCTGTCGACCTTGCCGGGCGGCGCCACCCTGCGCCTGCTGCCGCGCCGACGGCTGCTGATTCGCAACACCGTGGAGTACCGCCAGCGCGACCTCAATGGCGCGCAACTGCAGGCCCGCCGGCAACAGCATCTGCAAGGGCTGGAAAAGCGCTTCCCCGGGCTGTCCGCCAAGGACCTCGAATACACCTGGACCGGCCACCTGAGCGGCACCCGTTCCGGCGAGCCTTGCTTCGCGCGGATCGATGAAGGGCTGCATGCCGTGGCCGGCTGCAATGGTTCGGGGGTCGCGCGCGGCACGCTGTGGGGCAGGCTGCTGGTTGACATGGCCAGCGCCTCGACCTCAGCGCTGCTCACCGACGTGCTCGGCCAGGCCCAACCCGGTTACCTGCCGCCCCGCCCGTTCTTCGATATCGGCGCATCCCTGCGCATGGCCTGGGAAGTGCGCCGCGCGCGGCTAGAACGTTGACCGCCATGAGTACTTGCGCACACTTACAACAACAGAGGGCAAGATGATGAAACGTACCTGCATGGCCGTGCTGTCCGCGGCGTTGTTCAGCCTGACGGCCCAGGCCGCCGAGTCGGTGAATATCGCCAACTGGAGCGGCTACATTGCCGATGACACCTTGGCAGAATTCGCCCGCCGCACCGGCATCCAGCCCACCTACGACCTGATCGACAGCAACGAGACGACCGAGGCCAAGCTGATGACCGGCGGCAGCGGCTACGACCTGGTCAGCCCGTCCAACCATTTTCTGCCCAGGCTGATCAAGGCCGGCGCCATCCAGGAGCTCGACCGCAGCAAGCTGCCCAACTGGCACAATCTCGACCCCAAGCTGATGCAGCTGCTGGAAACCAGCGACCCTGGCAACCGCCATGCCATCCCCTACATGTGGGTGACCACGGGCATCGGCTACAACATCGACAAGATCAAGGCCATCTTCGGCAATACCGATGTCACCCAGTCTTGGCAAATGCTGTTCAACCCGGAAAACATCCGCAAACTCAGTGCCTGCGGCGTGGCGTTCCTCGACAACCCGACGCAGGTGTTGCCCATCACCCTCAAGGTATTGGGGCTCGACCCGCACAGCCAGCGCCCTGAAGACCTGAAACAAGCCGAAGCGGCGCTCATGGCGATTCGCCCTTCGATCAGCTACTTCCATCAGTCCAAGTACGTCAGCGACCTGGCCAACGGCAACATCTGCGTCGCGATCGGCTTCAGCGGCGATGTACTGCAGGCAATGAACAGCGCGCAGCAGGCGAACAACGGCGTGCACCTGGGCTACAGCATCCCCCGTGAAGGTTCGACAGTAGCGGTGGACATGGTGGTCATACCAAAAGCTGCGCCGCACCTGGATGCGGCCTATGCCTACCTGAACTACCTGCTCGACCCCCAGGTCATGGCGCATATCAGCAACGCGGTGAAGTACCCCAATGGCAATGCGGCGTCATTGCCGTATGTGGACCCGGTACTGCGCGACAACCCTGCGGTGTACCCACCCCAGGCCGTGCTGGATACGCTGTTCCCGATCCAGACCTTGTCACCGGCGGGCATGCGCTTGAGCACCCGTTTGTGGACCCGGGTGATCAGCGGCAAGTGAGCGATGCGGGGGCTCCGGTTACTCGACGAACTCGACGTAACTGGATTCCCCACCCCCTGTCGCGCCCGACAACCAGCCCCAAACGAAGTGCAGCGTGGTACGACCGGCGTGATCCACCCCTAGCGTACCGCGCGACCAGCCAGCCAGCATTTCACCCTCCGTGGTTAAACACTGAAAAAGCAGTTCGAGGGTGTCGGGGCCTGTCACCCGGCCTACCTGGCTGCCGATACGGATACGGCCGCCCTGGTAATGGCTGGTAATAGCGCCTTCGTCGACAAAATAATGAAAAATCGTGCCCGTGCCTGATAACCCTTGTGTGTTGTTCGCTACCGCGAATCGGCGATTGTGCAAGCGCTCGCCGACCTGTGAATTCGCATTCTCCATCAGTGTCGTGTCCTTCCAGTGAGAGATCCATTCCAGCCTGTGCACACCTTAAACCAGAACGATCCCTGCTGGGCGTATTGCGCGGTTGTATGACCTGATGACCACCACCGACCGTCTGAACACGTATGATGCCTGGCCCACAATGGCCGATACGGAAATCATCATGCTCCCGGACAAGGCGTGCGCAGTCGTCCTCTCACCCTCGGCGCAGCCCGGCATTCTGTTGTTCCGCCATCCGCAGGCGGGCGTGCAACTGGTCAAGGGCTCCATCGAAAACGGCGAAACGCCGAGGGAAGCCGCCCTGCGTGAATTGGCTGAAGAGTCTGGCATCCACGACGCCACGATCAAAGACGACCTGGGGTGCTGGGATGCCGGCCATCTTGGGCAGACCTGGTCGTTTCACCTGTGCCGGGTGGAGGGTGCTGTACCTGAACGGTGGTCCCATCAGACGCTGGACGACCATGGCCACACCTTCGCGTTTTTCTGGGCTTCGCTTGATCATTTGCCTTATTCCGAGTGCCACCCGGTCTTTCAGCGAGCGCTGAGCTTCGTGAGCGAAGCGCTGAAACGGGGCGGCCACTGGACCGTATAACAGGGCCAGGTGATCGCTCACTGCACACGCACCCCGAGGCTGTGCTCGGCCTCTGCCAATTGTTGTTTGCGCAACGAGATCAGCCGGTGATCCCGCGCCAACCAGGTGTAGATCGCCGGCAGCACGAACAAGGTGAACAGCGTGCCGATCAACATGCCGCAGACAATCACCACGCCAAGGCCGAAGCGGCTGTTGGCCCCTGCTCCACTGGCAAACAACAGCGGTATCACGCCGAAGGTCATCGCCGCCGTGGTCATCAACACCGGGCGCAGGCGAATCTGCGCGGCGCGGATGATGGCCGCCGCGCGATCAAGGTTGTCGCGCACCTGAATTTCGTTGGCGAACTCCACCATCAGGATGCCGTGCTTGCTGATCAGCCCGATCAGCGTGACCAAGCCGATCTGCGTGTAGATATTCAGCGTGGCCCAGCCCAGCGCCAGCGGCAGTAAGGCACCGCAGATCGACAGGGGCACGGTCACCAGGATGATCAATGGGTCTACCAGGCTTTCGTACTGCGCGGCCAGTACCAGGTAGATCACCACCAAGGCGGCAAGAAACGCCCACATCAGGGCAAAGCCTTCCTGCACATACTGGCGCGACTCCGATTGCCAGTCATGGCTGAAACCGGGCGGCAGCTCGGCGGCAAGCTGCTGCAGATACGCCACGGCCTTGCCCATCGAGACACCGGGCGCGGGGATGGCCTGCAGGGTGCTTGCATTCTGCTGGTCGAATTGCAGAAGGCGGTTAGGCGCGACCTGCATGTCCAGGCGCACCACCGTGGACAGCGGCACCAGGCTGCCATCTTCGGCCCGCACGTACTGGCGATTCAGTGCCGACGGTGTCAGGCGCTGGTCTTGAATGCTTTGCGGGATCACGTCATAGGCGCGGCCGAACAGGGCGAAACGGTTCAAGTACTGCTCGCCCACCAGCACGCCCAGGGATTCCCCGATGGCCTGCATGCTGATCCCAAGGCTCGCCGCCTTGGCGCGGTCGATGCGAACGTTCACCACCGGGTTGTTGTAGTCCAGGTCGCTGTCCACCACGCTGAACAAACCGCTCTCGCGGGCGCGCTGCTTGAGCACTTCCATCGTCTG
This sequence comes from Pseudomonas putida, assembly GCF_025905425.1. NCBI lineage: Bacteria > Pseudomonadati > Pseudomonadota > Gammaproteobacteria > Pseudomonadales > Pseudomonadaceae > Pseudomonas > Pseudomonas putida. Next base: position 3,590,611 of record NZ_CP109603.1, read on the forward strand.
GTACAGCACCGGGTAATCCTGGGCACTGCGCAACACCATCTGTACCGGCAAGCCGCCACTGGAACCGGGCAACGACGCCACCTGGAAGGCGAAGATACTGCTCCCTTCGATGTCCGCAACCGCCTGTTGCAACTGCGCCTGGATCTGCGCGGCAGAACGCTCGCGCTGCTGCCATGCGCTGAGGTTGATGCCACCGAAACTGGCCGCCGTGCCGTCGGTGCCGTTGATGATCCAGGTATCGGTGGTTTCGGCAATCGACTTCATCACGTGGTCGAGTTTGCTGGCGAAGCGCTCCACATAGTCCAGGCTCGCATGTTGCGGCGATTTGATCGCAGTCAGCACCGCCGCCTGGTCCTCCGGCGGCGCCAACTCGCGCTGCGGCAACAGGTACAGCCAGGGCAGGCTCAGGCACACCAGCAGGGCAACGCCCGCGCTGATCCAGCGCCGCGACAAGGTGTAAGCCAAGACCTGTGCGTAGGCCGCCGTCAGCCCACCGAACACCCTCTCGGCGAAGTGGGCCATGGCGCCGTCCTGCTGGCCGGGCTTCAACAGCAGCGAACTCATCACCGGCGATAGCGTCAGCGCCACGATGCCCGAAACGATCACCGCCCCTGCCAAGGTCAAGGCGAACTCACGGAACAGCGTGCCGGTCAGCCCGCCCATCAAGCCAATGGGGGCGTACACGGCGGCCAGGGTCAGGGTCATGGCGATCACCGGGCCGGCGATTTCGCGCGCACCGGCCAACGCCGCCGCCACGGGCGTCTGCCCCTCTTCGATGTGGCGGTGCACGTTTTCCACCACAACGATGGCATCGTCCACCACCAGGCCGATAGCCAACACCATCGCCAACAACGTCAGCAAGTTCAGGCTGAAGCCGAACGCCAGCATCAGCCCCGCCGCCCCGAGCATCGACAAGGGGATGGCCACCACCGCAATCGCCACGCTGCGCAGCGACCCCAGGCACAGCCAGATCACCAGCACGACGATCAGCATTGCCTCCACCAGCGTGCGTAACACCTCTTCGATCGAAGCCTCGATGAACCGCGCGGTTTCATAGGCCAGCGCCACCTTCACGCCGGGCGGGAGGGTTTGCTGGATCTGCGGCAGCAACTCGCGAATGCCTTCCACGATCACCAGCGGGTTACCCGACGGTGTCGGGAACAACCCCAGGTGCACCGCAGGCTTGCCATCCATGGTGGCACTGGTGCGGGTGGCCGCTGCGTTCAATTCGACAGTGCCCACATCACGCAAACGCACAAGGTCCGTGCCATCGTTGCGAATGATCAGGTCACGGAAGTCTTCGACGCGGGTCAGGTCGGTATCGACCTGGATGTCGGCCAGCACGAACTGCCCACGCACCTGCCCCGGCGTCGCCTGGTAGTTGTTGGCCCGCACCGCTTGCGCGACGTCGGCAGCAGTCACCCCGCGTCCGGCCATCTGCTCGCTGTCGAGCCACAGGCGCATGGCCAGGTTCTGCCCGCCGAAGGTCTGCACCTTGGCAACGCCGTCGATCCCCGAAAGCAGCGGCTCGGCCACCCGCGACAGGTAATCACTCAGCTCTGGGATAGACAGGCTCTCGCTGGAGAAGCCCACATACGCGACTGCCGTGGAGTCACCCGCAGACAGCTCCACCACCGGGTCGTAGGCTTTCTCCGGCAAGCGGTAGCGCACCTGGTTGACCTTGGCCATGGTCTCGGCCAGCGCCTGGGTCGAGTCCCGATTGAGCACCATGCGCAAGGTAATCAGGCTGCGCCCCTGCAGCGACGATGAAGACATATAGTCCACGCCCTCTACCGAGGACACCGCCTGGCTGATCGGCTGGGTCACAAAACCTTGCATCAGTTCGGCGGAGGCACCGGGGTAGTCGGTACTGATGGTGATCGTCGCACTCTCCAGCAACGGGTACTGGCGCACCGGCAGCTTGCCCAGGGCGAACAGCCCCATCAGCACGATCAGGCTGCTGACCACCAGCGCCAGCACCGGGCGGCGCACGAAGATATCGGTGAATTTCACGATTGATGCCCCCCGGCCCGGTCCAGCAAGCTGTCCTCAGCCACCTGCTCGACCTGCATGCCATCACTCAATTTCAACTGGCCTGAAACCACTACCCTGTCGCCCGGCGCGAGGCCCGAGATGATCTCCACACGCCCCTGCCAACGCTCACCGGTCGTCACCCGCACCCGGCTGACGCTGATCCCGCGCTGCTGATCCTGCGTGGCAATGAACACCGTCTGCCCGTAGGCGGTATAGGTAATCGCGGTTTCCGGCACGGCCAGCACCCTTGACGGCTGCGTGGCGGGCAGACGCACGCCGGCATACATGCCCGGTTGCAACTGCCCGTCCAGGTTGGGCAAGGCGGCCTGCACCTGGACCAGCCGCGACTTGCTGACCAGCGGGTCGACCGCTACTACCCGGGCCTGAAACGCCCGCCCGCGCGCAGCATCGACCGTCAGCTCCAGCACCTGCCCGACACTGACCTCGGGGGCAGCCTGTTCGCTCAGGGAAAAATTGACGTGCAGTTGGCGCGTGTCCGTCAGGCTGGCAATCGCTTCGCCAGCGCCCAGGTACTGGCCCTGGTGGACACGGCGGATGCCGACCTTGCCTGCGAACGGTGCGCGTATGGCTTTTTGCGCAATCAGCGCTTCGACATGCTGCAGTTCGCCCATGGCCACATCCACGGCCGTGGTCGCGTTGTCCAGCAACTCCTGCGAAACGGCATTCAGCGCACGCAGCTTGCGCGCACGCTGCGCCGCGATGTGAGCATTGCGCAGCTTCGCCCGCAGTTGCACCCGCAGGGCCTGCTCGGGCGCATCGTTGAGCTGCACCAGCAACTGCCCAGCGCTGACAGCCTGCCCAGACTCGAACGCGATCTGCGTGATGCGCCCTGGCGCCTCGGCGGCCACCTGTACCTGATTGACGGCTTCCAGTTCCCCCGACGCAAAGGTGTTGCGCGCCACCTCGACCTGCTCGACCGTGGCCAGTGCCACCTTGGTCGCCGGCCAGGCCGCCACCGCCTCGCCCGATGCACGGCTACCCGTCAGCGCGTATACGCCGACCAGCACGCATGCCACTGCGCCAGCCCAGGCCATAAGCATCCTTTTGTTCATGCATTGCTCCGATCATCAGGGGAAAGCAGTTGCGGGAAAGATCGGGCAGGACTATAAGAGCTCAACTTAACTTGAGGTCAACAGGCGTGCCAGCAAGAACAGCAACTGACAGCTCGCGGCAACTGACCGTGGGCGAGGTGGCCAGACGCAGCGGGGTGGCGGTGTCCACCCTGCACTTCTACGAGTCCAAGGGCTTGATCGCCAGCACCCGCACCGGCGGCAACCAGCGGCGCTACCCCGCCTTGGTGCTGCGTACCATCGCCATCATCAAGGTGGCGCAGCGCACGGGGATTCCCCTTGAAGAAATCAAGCGCGCCCTCGGCCGGTACCCCCCTAACAGCAAACTCACGGCCGCCCAGTGGGGCGAAATGTCCTCGGCCTGGCGAGAAGACCTGAACGCCCGCATTCGCACCCTGCAAGCGCTGCGCGACAGCCTGGACAACTGCATTGGCTGCGGCTGCCTGTCGCTTGAAGACTGCCCGCTGCGCAACCCCGAGGATGTGTTGGGCAAGGACGGTGCGGGGGCCAGGATCCTGGAAGGCAAAAGTGTGTAAGCGAGAGGCTGCTTACCAGAACGTTCCGCGCAACGTGAGCATGTGGTTGCGCTTTTCTGCGTACCAGTTGCCGGACGCCGAGGAGCCCAACGTGGCGTAGTAGGTCTTGTCGAAAATGTTGTTGGCGTTGTAAGCCAGCGTCCAGTGATCGTCGATCTGGTATTCGACCAACGCGTTCCACACGGCATAACCGCCCTGGCGATAATCGAATGGCTCCGAGCGCAGCACCTTGCCCGCGCCATCGATCACGCTGGCACTGCCGCTGACCAGGTTGGCGCTCTGTAAGGTTACGCCACCACCGACCTTGAAGCCGTGCAGTTGGCCAGGCAGTTGGTAAGTGCTCCAGAGTTTGAATTGGTGCTTGGGCGTGATGCTGCTGAAGGCCGTATTGTCCTGGCGGTTGCGGTTGTGGTTATAGGTATAGCCGGCCAGCAGGTTCCAGTCCGGCAAGACCTCCCCCGCCAACTCCATGTCCACACCCTTGCTGACCACTTCGCCCTGGGCCAGGTAGCAGCAGTTGCCGCCGAACAGGACGTTGGTCAGTTCGTAGTTCGGGTCGACCACAGCTTCGTTGTCCCGCTGGGTGTAGTACAACGCCACGGAGGCGTTCAGCGCCCCGTTGAACAACTCGCCCTTGAGGCCTGTCTCGTACGTCTTGCCTTTCATCGCTTCGATCGAGCTGCCTGGCAACGGACCTTGCAGCTTGTTCTGCTGTGGCTTGTAGATTTCCGAGTAGCTGACATAAGCCGACCAATCATCGCTCAGGTCGTAGACCAGGCCGCCATAAGGCACCAGTTTGGTGGGTTCGCGGGTAGAAATATCGGATTCCACCGACCACACACCCTCGTCACGTGCCCGGTACAGCTGTTCGAAGGTGTAGCGCTGTGCACGTGCACCCACGATCAAGTGCAGCGGTTCGGCCAGATGCAGGCGCAAGGTCGAGTACAGGCCGTACTGCGTCTGGGTGTTGGGGTTGTAGTCACGGTAGAAGTCCTTGTTGGTCGGCGGCATCACCCATGGCGTGGCGCCTGGGTTGAACACGTCGATGGGGCCACCGGAGCCGGCTGACTGCAGGGTGCCTTCCCACTGGCTGGTGATCTTCTGGTAATCGACGCCCATGAGGAATTCATGTTGCCGGTCGAAGGCCCGAAATTTGCCGGCAACGTTGACGTCCCAAAGCTTCTGGTCACTGCGGTACTGGTTGACGTTGCCTGTCCAGGCGGGGCCCACCAGGGTCACCGGGTTGACCGCGCCGAAGTTGAATGCGCTCTTGCCAAACCCGGAATCCAAGGTCTGGGTGTAGGTGATGTTGGCTTTCCAGTCATCGTTGAAATCGTGGTCGAGCTTGGCGAACACTTCCTGGGAGCGGCCGTCCAGGTACGCCCAGTTCTGCGTCAGGCTGCTATTGCGAGAGAGCCCCAGGTCGGTGCCGCTGCTATAGCGCGGCAGCCCGGTGCCGGAACCGGTTTCGTGGATGCGCTCGGAGCGACCACCCAGGGTCAGGCGGGTGTCAGGCAGGATATCGGCCTCGAGAATGCCATAGATGATCGGCTTTTCGGTCGCACGGTCGTCGAGCATGTACTGACGGTCGGTGTAAGCGGCGACCAATCGGCCGCGCAGCTTGCCATCGAAGCCGAGCGGGCCGGTCACGTCGAACTGAGTGCGGTAGTTGTCCCAGCTGCCGGCCGACATGTCGACCTTGAGCTGGTAGGTGTCCAGCGGGCGCTTGCGCACCAGGTTGATCATGCCGCCCGGGTCGCCGGTCCCCCCGAACAGCGCAGACGAACCGCGCAGCACTTCAACGTGGTCGAACTCGACCATGTCGTAGCTCTTGTTCGAATAGAAACTCCCCGAGGTGGTCCCCAAGGCCATGGGCGCGGCACCGTCGATCTGGATGTTCTCGATCTTGAAGCCGCGCGAGTAGAAGTCCGATAGGCGGAAGTTGTTGTTCTTGACGGTGATGCCGGGTGTGACCTTCATGGCATCGGCCAGGTCAGTCATGCGGTGCTCTTCGATGATCTGGCTGGTCACCACCGACACCGACTGCGGCGTCTGACGCAAACTGGTGGGGGACTTCGAGCCGATACTGACCCGCTCGGTGGTGTACGAGCCGGTGTTCTCGGTCATCATGCCCATGCCCTGCCCCTGTATCACGGTGCTGCTCAGCTCCAGCGCCGAACCCGCATCGGGTGCCAGCGATTGCAGCGACCAGTTGCCATCCGAGGCCTGCACAGCCTTCAGCCCCGTCCCCTCCAGCAACAGGTACAGTGCCATTTCAACCGGCAACTGGCCCTTCACCGGGTGGGCCTGCTTGCCTGCCACCCACTGTGGCTCGTACGGCAAGCTGATGCCGGACTGTTCGGCAAAGCGGTTGAGCGCTTCGTCCAAAGGCGCCGCAGGCAAGTCGTAGCGCAGGGTGGGTTGGGTGGCTAGCACAGGCTGGCAAAGGCTCAGGCCAGAACCGATGAGCATGGCTTGGGTGAGCAGTGCTGGGCGAAAACGTGACAACAGATCCATCGAGGGGAGGCTCCTGAAAAAGTGCAGGTCTTTTTCTACTTGTCGAAGGCGCCGACAAAACCCCGTAATCGGACAGCACACTTTTTTCAGGCCGGTACGATGCGCACCCACAGTGACGTGCGCCAGATCAGGCGCACGGGGAGCGTGTGGCTGAGTGTGCGCAAGGCGTTTTCGCTGTCGTCAAGCTGGAACACCCCAGAAACCTTCAGCCCCGCCACCGCAGGGTCGCACCCGACCCAGCCCGTGCGCTGGCGGGCCAGCCGCTCGGCCAACTCGTGCAAGGGCATGGAGTGAGTGATGAGCAACCCGCGCGTCCAAGCCGACCCGTCGAACGTGGGTTGTTCGACCCGACGTGAATCGGCCGCATCGACCAGAAACTGCTCGCCTGCCATGGCACGCAATGCAGGCCGACCCGGCGCGAGGATGGCAACTGCCCCCTCATCGACCGTCAAGCGCGTGCGGCCGTTTTCCTGACACAGGTCGAAGGCCGTACCCAGTGCCTGGAACCGGGCCTGGTCCGTGTCCACACACAGCGCGCGTTGCAGAGGGTCGTGGCCGGCTTTCACGTAGACCTGGCCTTCGCGCAGTTGGATCAGGCGCTCGACCTGGTTGACGCGCACATCGACAGCACTCCTGCCATTGAGCTGCAGTTGAGTGCCATCGGCCAGTTGGACGCGACGACGCTCGCCGGTGGCCGTGCTGTAGTCGGCAAGGCTGACACGCCAGGGCGACTGCTGCACGGCACTACCGGCCATGCCCAGGCCAAGCAAGCCAAGCGCGAGGGTTTTCAATGCTGCGCGTCGGCCTGGGTCGCCCAACGTGCGGATGGCCACGCCCGAGGGCAGTTCGCGGGCCTGGGCAAAGCAGGTTTGCGCCTCCTGCAGGGCCTGCCAGGTGGCCTCGTGCTGCGGGTCGGCTTGACGCCAGGCCAGGCACGCGGCGCACAACGCCGGCGCATGCTGGGATGATTCGAGCTTTACCTGCCAGTCGATCGCCTGGTCGAGCACCGGGTTGGTCATGGCGCGTGCATGATCTGGTAGCAATGCCGTATGGCCTTGGCCATGTATTTCTCGACGCTGCTCAGGCTGACGCCAAGGCGAATGGCGATGTCCTGGTAGCTCATGCCTTCCAGTCGCGACAGCAGGAACGCCATGCGCGCTTTGGACGGCAGCCCATCAAGCAGGGCATCGATCTGCATCAACGTCTGCAGCAACATCAATTGCCGCTCGGCAGAAGGCGCCTCGGGTTCGGGCAGGTGCGCCAGTGCTTGCAGATACGCGGCTTCCAGCTTGTGACGACGAAAGCGGTCGATCAGCAGCCCTCGCGCCACGCTGCTCAACCAGGCTCTCGGCTGGCGCAGCGCAACAATCTGCTGCGGGCGTAGCAAGGCCTGCAGGAAAGTGTCCTGCGCGACATCGCACGCCTGATCGCCGTAGTGCTGGCGGCGTTGCAGCCAGCTCAGCAGCCAGGCGTGATGGTCGCGATACAGGGCATCGACCCCCTCGCGTGAAGGCGGTGCTGAAGCGGGCGGTGGTGACATTGTGAGCCTCGGTTCCAGGTCGAAACAGGTGCAGTTGCAAATGGTTCGCAATACTACGAGGTTTTGCCGCATCAGGTCACCCTGCAAATGACAGGATCAACGCGATGACACTTCGCTTGCGTATGACACAAAGTGTCATTAAGATCGCCGTGTGTCCTGAAACCAAACCACGGCAATCAGGAAGTCATCGCCCTCATCGTGCAGGTAACCCTCATGACCACCACCATGCAGACCCCCAAGGACCAGCTTGTCAAACGTGCCCAGCAGCAAATGCTGACTGCGTTGGCCGACAACGCCTACACCCCGCGCCAGAAGCTCGCACTGACCTGCCGGATTCTGTTCGACGGCGGCCACGATTCGGGCCTGGCCGGGCAGATCACCGCACGCGCACCGGAACCTGGCACCTATTACACACAACAGCTTGGCCTGGGCTTCGACGAGATCTCGGCCTCCAACCTGCTGGTCGTGGACGAAGACCTGGCAGTGCTGCAAGGCCACGGCATGGCCAACCCCGCCAACCGTTTCCACAGCTGGCTGTACCGGGCACGCCCCGACGTGAACTGCATCATCCACACCCACCCGCTGCACAGCGCGGCCCTGTCGATGCTTGAAGTGCCGCTGGCGATCTCGCACATGGACCTCTGCCCGCTGTTCGACGATTGCGCCTTCCTCAAGGAATGGCCAGGCGTGCCAGTGGGCAATGAAGAAGGTGAGATCATTGCCAGGGCCATCGGTGACAAGCGGGCGATCCTGCTTTCCCACCATGGCCTGCTGATCGCCGGGCGCTCGATCGAAGAGGCCTGCGTGCTCGCCCTGCTGTTCGAGCGCGCCGCCAGGATGCAACTGCTGGCCATGGGCGCCGGTGAAATCCGCCCAATCCCCGAAGCACTTGGCAAAGAAGCCCATGACTGGATTTCCACGCCAAAACGCCATGGTGCAGCGTTCAGCTACTACGCGCGCCGTGCCTTGCGTGCCCATGGCGACTGCCTGGGCTGATTGAAGCTGTATCCCTTCCTGAACAACGGCAAAGGTGCCTGGTCATGTCTACACCTGTAATTCGCGGCGTCATCGGCTACACCATCACCCCCTTCGCAGCAGACGGCTCGGTCGATCTGAACGCCCTGGGCACATCCATCGACAGCCTGATCCAGGCCGGCGTGCACGCCATCGCCCCCCTGGGCAGCACGGGCGAAGGTGCTTACCTGTCCGAGGGTGAATGGGAATCTGTGGTGCGCTACAGCCTGGAGAAGATCGCAGGCCGGGTGCCCAGCGTGGTCAGCGTTTCCGACCTGACCACCGCGCGTACCGTGCAGCGTGCCCGCCTGGCCCAGGCGTGCGGGGCCACGGCGGTGATGGTGCTGCCCATTTCCTACTGGAAGCTGACCGAGGCCGAGGTGGTTGACCACTACAAGGCGGTCGGCGCCGCGATCGACATTCCGATCATGCTTTACAACAACCCGGGCACCAGCGGCACCGACCTCTCGGTGGAGCTGATCCTGCGTATTCTGGGCGAAGTCGCCAATGTCACCATGGTCAAGGAAAGCACCGGTGACATTCAGCGCATGCACCGCCTGTACACCGCGACCGAGGGCAAGGTGGCGTTCTACAACGGCTGCAACCCGCTCACCCTCGAAGCGCTGATTGCCGGCGCCACGGGCTGGTGCACTGCGGCGCCAAACCTGATCCCGGCATTGAACCTGGCCTTGTGGGACGCCGTGCAAAACGGCGAGCTGGCAGAAGCCCGCGCACTGTTCTACCGCCAGTACGAGTTGCTGGCGTACATCACCCAGCGCGGCCTGCCCACCACCATCAAGGCCGGGCTGAACATGCTTGGCCTGGACGTGGGGGCGCCGCGCCTGCCCTTGCAGCCGCTGGACCCACAAGGCAGTGCCTACCTGAAAGGGTTGCTGGGTTTGGCCTAAAAATTGACGCAATACCTGTGGGAGCAGGCAGGCCTGCTCCCACACCGTTAGCGCCTTACAGCCGACCTTGTTCACTACACAGACTTTCATCAATCACATAAGCACGGAGGCCATTTGTGACAACGCCTGCTCAAAACCCATCAGCCTCGCTTGGGCTTACAGACATCCTGCACCCTGCCATCGCCGGGCTGGTTTCAGTCATCGTCAACTACGGCGGCACGTTCATCCTGGTGTTCCAGGCGGCCAAAGTCGCCGGGCTAAGCCCGGAACTGACGTCGTCATGGGTCTGGGCTGTGTCGATCGGGGTAGGCATTACCGGGCTTGCCTTGTCCTGGTACAGCCGCGAACCGCTGATAACAGCCTGGTCCACTCCGGCAGCCGCGTTTCTGGTCACTGCACTGGCCAGCGTTCCCTACGCCGAAGCCATTGGCGCATACCTGCTGTCCGCTGCTGGGTTCGTGGTGCTCGGCCTGACCGGATACTTTGAAAGGCTGGTCCGGATCATCCCAGGCGGGGTCGCGGCAGGGTTGCTGGCCGGCATTCTCTTGCAATTTGGCATTGGCGCGTTTGCCGGCTTGTCGGTTGACCCCATGCTGGCCGGGTTGCTTATCGCGGCTTATGTGGTGTTCAAACGCTTTACTGCCCGCTACGCGGTCGTAGGCATCCTCGCACTGGGCCTGGCGTATCTGCTGATCCAGGGGCAGGCAGGCCTTTCACAGCTCACGCTGGAGATCGCCACACCGGTGTTCACTGCCCCGGCCTTTACCCTCAACGCGGCCCTCAGCGTAGCGCTGCCGTTGTTCCTGATCACCCTGACGGGGCAATACATGCCCGGCATGCTGGTGCTGCGCAACGACGGTTTCAAGACCAGCGCCAACCCGATCGTCGCAGTCACCGGCCTGGGCTCCTTGCTCATGGCACCCTTTGGCTCGCATGCGTTCAACCTCGCGGCCATCACCGCTGCCATCTGCACAGGCAAGGAAGCGCATGAAGACCCGGCCAAGCGCTGGATCGCGGGCATCGCCGCTGGCATCTGCTACATCCTGGTGGGGGTGTTCGGCGTAACGCTTGCCAGTGTGTTCATGGCACTCCCTGCAACGTTCATCACCACCCTGGCTGGCCTTGCCCTGTTGGGCACCATCGGCGCCAGCCTGGCCAGTGCGGTGGCCGATGCCAGCACACGCGAGGCCGCACTGATCACCTTTCTGGCAGCCGCCGCCAATATCACCCTGCTCGGCATTGGCGGGGCCTTTTGGGGGTTGGTCATTGGCCTGTTGGCCTACGCGGTATTGAACGGGCGCACGCCCACGCTCAGCCGTAAAAAGCCGTGATCAACCCTGCGGATTTGCATGCACCACCCGCCCCACCTCGCCTGGCCGATTGACGAACAGCACGTCCAGCGTGCTGTTGCGCAACCCCTTCACTGGGTTCCAGTGCGCCGCCGTGTGAATGTACTTGTCGCGCAGCAGGCGCTGTTCGTCCTCGGTCAGGCCAGCGTCGGGGCGGGTACCCAAGGCAAAGCCATGCAACTTGCGGCTGATGTCCAGCAACTCATCCGGCACGCGATGGGCCTCATCGCTGCCCAATGCGGCAAATGGCACGTCGGCGCGCAGGGCCAGCTCGCGCATGATGCTGAGGTAAACCCGGGACAGATGCCCCGCGACCTGCCGCTCGCGATACAACGCCGCATACACCTGCTTTTGCGCCTCGGCCGGCTTGCCGCCGGCAATCGGCTGCTCCCAGGTCAGTACCCGCGGCCGCGGTTCACCCAGCTCGCCAAACGCCGATGCCAGGACGGCACTGACAGCCGAGTAGGCACGGGTGCGCTCGACATGGATACGCACAGGCACCTGCTGCGATTGCGGCTTGCACAGCAGCACTTGTTCCTGCATGTACGGCAGGTAGCCCCCGCCAATGTTCGAGTGCACGCCAGGCACGACAATGTCACCGTCGCTGCACACCAAGGGGAAGTTGTGCCGGCGCTCGTCACCGGCCACCAACTGCACCACCTGCCGCGCAATGCCCTCCCCCAGGCCCAGGCGCAAGCCACCATGGCGATCGTCGGCGGGGTCGAAGTCACCCTGCAGGGGCGCAACAATGGCTGCCACGGTATCGAACAGGCCGATGAAATTAAGGGTGATGCCACACGCGCTGCCCAACAGGCTGCCATCGCCATCATTCAAGACATTGGCCAGGTGCCTGGCGGCTGCGGCGCCACGACTGAAACCAAACAGGTCGAACTCGATGCGTTCGAGCCGCGATTGCGGATGCGCCGCGCACCAATCACGCAACAGCTCGCCGATCGCCCTCAAGGCCTCGGCCACCCGCGCCTCGACCCCGCTGCGCCCGCGCCCGGTAGCCGCCGCAAAGCTGGAGTCCGGCTGGCCCAGCGTGGTGCCGACGCCCTCGACATACAACTTGAGAAAAGCCACTGTGCCCGCCGCAGGGCACCCGCTTGCCGGGTAAAGCGCATGCAACAGGGCCACGTTGCTGCGGGCATTGCCATAGCTGGCACCGGCCAGATGCCCCGGCGCTTGGCCCCAGGCCATGGCGTTGCCCTGGTTGTTACCGGTGCCATCGAAGAACACGCCGACACGCAAGGTCATTGGCGCGGTTTTAGCTGAGGTACGGCTGCTGTCTTCCATCATCCTGCATCCTGCTTGCCCAAAGAGCACCAGCAGGCGTCAGTACCTAGCAACAAGCCATCAGCCGACTCCGAACCCTGCGCAGGACTTCTCGCTATCGCCACACCCGACGCGCTGGATAAATTTGCCAGCCGCCATTGGTCGCCACCCCCCCGGATAGATTAAAGTATCACCCCTTGCCGAGGCGGCTGCTCCCAGCCCGCCTGCGCCCCAATACCAGGAACCGTCGCCGATGGAACACCGTGAAGCGCTTATCGCGCTGCGCACCTTTCTTTCCTCCCAGATCCTAGGCCAGGAGAAGCTGGTCGAGCGGCTGTTGATCGTGCTTCTGGCCGACGGCCACATGCTGGTCGAGGGCGCCCCGGGCCTGGCCAAGACCAAAGCCATCAAGGAGCTCGCCGAAGGCGTCGAGGCAGAGTTTCATCGTATCCAGTTCACCCCCGACCTGCTCCCGGCCGACATTACCGGCACCGAGATCTACCGCCCGGAAACCGGCAGCTTCGTGTTCCAGCAGGGGCCGATCTTCCACAACCTGGTGCTGGCCGACGAAATCAACCGCGCCCCGGCCAAGGTCCAGTCGGCGCTGCTTGAAGCCATGGCCGAGCGCCAGGTCAGCGTGGGCCGTAGTACCTACGACCTGTCACCGCTGTTTCTGGTCATGGCCACCCAGAACCCCATCGAGCAGGAGGGTACCTACCCGCTGCCCGAAGCCCAGCTCGACCGCTTCCTGATGCACGTAAAAATTGGCTTCCCCGACGCTGCGGTGGAGCGGCGCATCCTGCTGCAGGCACGCGGCGAGGCGCTGGGCGGCGAGACCAAGCCCGAACGCCGGGTCAGCCAGCAGGCGATCTTCGCCGCGCGCAAGGAAATCCTTGGCCTGTACATGGCCGACGCCGTCGAGGAGTACCTGGTGCAGTTGGTGATGGCCACACGCACCCCGGCCAAGTTCGACACCGAACTGGCCGACTGGATCGCCTACGGCGCCAGCCCGCGCGGCTCGATTTCGCTGGACCGCTGCGCACGTGCCCACGCCTGGCTGGCCGGGCGCGACTTCGTCAGCCCCGAGGACATCCAGGCGGTGCTGTTCGACGTGCTGCGCCACCGCATCATCCTGTCGTTCGAGGCCGAGGCTGCGGGGATCGACCAGGACCGGGTGGTCCAGCGCATCCTCGACGTCGTCGCCGTTGCCTGAGCCCATGCCCACCACACAGCTGGCCGAACCCGGCATCCGTATCGGCCTTGCCGAGCTGATCGACATGCGCCACCGCGTGCGCGAAATCCAGCTGTTTTCCCGGCCCGGCCAGCGCAGCCCGCTGGTGGGCCTGCACCATTCCAAACTGCGCGGACGCGGTGTGGACTTCGACCAGGTGCGCGTGTACCAGGCAGGCGACGATGTGCGCAACATCGACTGGCGGGTCACCGCACGCACCCAGGAGCCGCACACCAAGCTGTTTCACGAGGAGCGTGAGCGGCCAATCTTCATTCTCGTCGAGCAGAGCCAACGGCTGTTCTTCGGCTCGGGGCTGATGTTCAAGTCGGTGCTGGCGGCCCAGGCCGCGGCGCTGTTCGGCTGGGCCGCGCTGGGCCACAACGACCGCATTGGCGGGCTGGTGTTCGGCGACAACGAACACCACGAAATCAAGCCACGGCGCAGCAAGCAGAGCCTGCTGCAGCTGCTCAACCGCTTGGCCAAGGTCAACCAGTCGCTGCACACCGAAGCCATGCCCCAGCCCGACAGCCTTGGCCTGGCCCTGCGCCGCGCGCGTGAAGTGCTGCGCCCTGGCAGCCTGGCCATCGTCATCTGCGACGAGCGTGCGCTGACCGATCAGGTCGAGCAACACCTGGCCATGCTGTCGCGCCACTGCGACCTGCTGCTGCTGCCGGTCAGCGACCCGCTCGACCACGCCCTGCCCGCTGCCGGCCTGCTGCGCTTTGCCCAGCGCAGCGCGCAACTGGAGCTCGACACCCTCGACGCCAGCCTGCGCCAGGCTTACCGCCAGCAGGCCGAGGCGCGTATCGAGCGTTGGGAGCTGATGGCGCAAAAGCTGCGCGTGGTGCTGATGCCGCTGAGTACACAAAGCGAAATGATCGAGCAACTGCGCGAGTACCTGAATGCTCAACGTCCGGGGAGCAGTAAATGAACCCGCTGGACCAGTTGAACCCGCTGATTGCTCCGCAGGCAGTCGGGCTGTGGCCACCGGCGCCGGGTTGGTGGGTGTTGCTGGCGCTGCTGCCGCTGCTTGCCTGGGGCCTGTGGCGCATACGCCGTTGGCGCCCGGGCAAACGCCGCATCGTGCGCGCCGAGCAACCGCTCGACCCGGTACGCGTGGCGGCCCTGGCCGAACTCGCCCGCCTGCCACGCCCCTATGACGGCGCCCCCGCCGGTGCCTGGCTGCAGCAGATCAACGCCCTGCTCAAACGCCTGTGCCGCAGCCATTACCCCGGTGCCAACAGCCATACCCTCAACGGTCGCCAATGGTTGGCATTTCTCGACAACCGCTGCCCGGCCGCCGGCCTGACCCGCTGGATGGTGCTGGTCGAAGGCGCCTACAAGCCTGAGTGCAAGCTCGACGACAAAGCCATCGTCGGGCTCAGCCAGGCCGTCGAAACCTGGATCCGCAAGCATGTTTGAACTGGCCTGGCCGTGGATGTTCGCCCTGTTGCCGCTGCCCTGGCTGGCGCGCCTGGTGCTGCCCGCCGCCGACAGTGGTGAGCCGGTGCTCAAGGTGGGTTTCCTGAATGAACTGGAGGGCCTTGCCGGGCGCCGGGCGCGGCTGAACCTGCCGACCTGGCGCCAGCAAGCGCCTTTCGTCGTCATCTGGCTGCTGCTGCTGCTGGCAGCCGCTCGCCCGCAATGGCTCGGCGACCCTGTACCAGTGGCGGCCAGCGGTCGCGACCTGCTGGTGGCGGTGGACGTGTCCGGCTCCATGGACTTCCCCGACATGCAGTGGAAGAACGACGAAATCAGCCGCCTCGACCTGGTCAAAGCGCTGCTTGGCGACTTTCTCCAGGACCGGGAAGGCGACCGGGTTGGCCTGATCCTGTTTGGCAGCCAGGCCTATTTGCAGGCGCCGCTGACCTTCGACCGGCGTACCGTACGCACCTTCCTCGACGAAGCGCAGATCGGCATCGCCGGCAAGAACACCGCCATCGGCGATGCCATCGGCCTTGCGGTCAAACGCCTGCGCGAGCGTCCGGCACAGAGCCGGGTCCTGGTGCTGATCACCGACGGTGCCAACAACGGCGGGCAGATCCACCCGCTGACCGCCGCCCGCCTGGCCGCCCAGGAAGGCGTGCGCATCTATGCCATCGGCATCGGTGCCAACCCCGAGGCCAGCGGCACCCCCGGCCTGCTGGGGCTCAACCCAAGCCTTGACCTGGACGAAGCCTCGCTCAAGGAAATCGCCGAGATAACCCACGGCGCCTACTTCCGCGCCCACGACGGCGCCGAGCTGGTCGCCATCGGCGACGCCCTCGACCAGTTGGAACCGGTGGCCCAGCAACCGACCCAGGCGCGCACCGCCAAGGCGCTGTATGCCTGGCCACTGGCCCTGGCGCTGTTGCTCAGTGTGCTGCTGGTGGTGGCCGTGCAATGGCCAGACAACCGGCTGCAGCGCTTGCTGCGCAAACCGCGTTTTCTGCAGCCGCACCCGGAATGGCGCCAGCGCCTCAAACGCCTGCGCCTGAGGAAACGGCGATGATCGAACTCTGGCCACAATGGTTGCGCCCCCTCTGGCTGCTGGTCGTGCCGCTGCTCGGCTGGCTGCTGTTCAAGCTTTGGCACCGGCGCAAACGCGCCGGACGCTGGCAGATGATCCTGCCACCGGCCTTCCATGCCGTGCTGCTCGGGGGCGGCAGCGGCAGCACCAGCAAGCTGCCCTGGGTAGCACTGGGCCTGGCCTGGGCGCTGGTGGTACTGGCCCTGCTGGGGCCGAGCTGGCAACGCGTGGAGGAAAGCCAGCAGCGCCCGGCCGACCCACTGGTCATCCTGCTCGAACTGACCCCACAGATGCTCGCCGAGGACAGCCCCCCCAACCGCCTGGAACAGGCCCGGCGCAAGGTCCTCGACCTGCTCGAACACCGCCGCGACAGCCAGACCGCGTTGATCGTCTACGCAGGCTCCGCCCACACCCTGGTGCCGCTGTCCGATGACCTGGGCACCACGCGCAATCTGCTGGAGGCGATCGACCCCTCGATCATGCCCAAACCTGGCCAGCGCGCCGACCTGGCGGTGCAAAAAGGCCTGGCCTTGCTGGCCCAGAGCGGCCTGGGCCAAGGCCGCCTGCTGCTGATCGGCTCATCGCTCACCGCGCCAGAGCGCCAGGGCATTGTCCAAGCCCTTGGCCGCCAGGGCCCGAGCCTGCTGATGCTGGGCATCGGCAGCCGTGACGGCGCCCCGGTGCGACAGGCCAATGGCGAATTCCTCAAGGATGAGCAGGGCGGCATCCTGCTGCCACGCCTGGACAGCGCCAGCCTCAAGGCATTTGTCAGCAGCACCGGCGGGCGCTACCGCAATGCCCGGATCGACGACCTCGACCTGCGGGGCCTGGGCCTGTTCGACAGCCCGCGTGCCTCGCGCAGTGACGGCCAGACCTTGCAACTGGACAGCTGGGCCGACCAGGGCTACTGGTTGCTGATTCCGCTGTTGCTGCTGGCGGCCTGCGCCGGCCGTCGCGGCTGGCTGTTCTGCCTGCCGCTGTTGCTGGCCCTGCCGCAGCCAAGCCAGGCCTTCGAGTTCAACGACCTATGGCTGCGCCCCGACCAGCAAGGCCAGCGCCTGCTCGAACAAAACCGCCCGGCCAGTGCCGCGCGCCATTTCCACGACCCGCAATGGCGCGGCATGGCGCTGTACCAGGCCGGTGATTACGCCGGTGCCGCCCAGGCCTTCTCCCAAGGCAACACGGCGGCAGCGCACTACAATCGAGGCAATGCCCTGGCCCGCAGTGGTGAACTGGAAGCCGCCCTGGACGCCTACGAACAAGCCCTGGAGCGTCAACCCGACCTAAAACCGGCACTGGACAACCAGGCACTGGTCCAGCAACTGCTGCAGCAGCGCGAAGCCAAGGCCCAAGAGCAACCCGCCAGCAGCGAAGCCCAAGGCACGCCCGGCAGCGAGACCGAAGGCAACAGCAGTTCGGCCAGCAGCCCGGCCCAGGGCACGCCCGGCAGTGACGAACACGCCAGCGCCGAAGCACCCGGCGAAGGCAGCAACAACAGCCAGGCCACACCAGGCAATCAGGGGGGCGCCGACGACAACGTCATCCAGCCCCCCCAGCGCCCGGTGTCGACCAGCCTTGACGCCGAACAGCGTCAAGCCCTTGAACAGTGGCTGCGCGAGATCCCCGATAACCCGGCGGAACTGCTGCGGCGCAAATTCTGGTATGAACAGCAATTGCATCAGGACAATCCACGATGAGTCGCTTCGGCGTCTTTTTCCTCGGTTTCTTATGGGCCTTGATGGCCCAGGCCGAACCGATGCTGCAAGCCAGCGTCGACCGTACCCGCCTGGAGGCTGGCGAAAGCCTGGAGCTGACCCTTGAAAGCCAGGACGTGACCCAGTTCGGCAAGCCCGACCTGCGTGCCCTGGAAGGCGACTTCGAGGTGCGAGGCACACGCCAGCTGAACAGCCTGCACACCCTCGACGGCGAGACCCGCGCCAGCACCCGCTGGATCATCACCCTGCTGCCACGGCGCAGCGGCAGCCTGCGCATCCCGGAACTGCAGCTGGGCCAGTCACGTAGCCAGGCCATCGACCTGCAAGTACTGCAGGCCGATGCCAGCCGCCAGGACAGCGCCTCCCAGGTGTTCATCGAGGCGACCCTGGACAGCAACGAGGTCTACGTCCAGGCCCAGGCTGTACTGACCCTGCGCATCTACCATTCGGTGGCGCTGTATGACGACAGTAGCCTCAGCCCGCTGCAGCTGGAAAACGCCAAGGTCGAGCCACTGGGCGAGTCGCGCACCTACGAGAAGGACATCAACGGCGTACGCCACGGGGTGATCGAGACCCGCTACGCCGTCTATCCGCAGCAGAGCGGCAGCCTTGAGGTTCCTCCACTGACCTTTAGCGCCACCGCCGCCGCCAGTGTCGACAACGACCAGCCGCCCTCCGCCGCCCCCCGTGCCGGCCGCCAGGTCCAGGTCAGCTCGCTGCCGCTGCGCCTGTCCGTGCGCCCGATTCCGGCGGCCTGGCCGGCCGGGGCGCCATGGTTGCCTGCGCGCAGCCTGTCCCTCGAAGAACACTGGAACCCCGACCCAGGCAGCCAGCAGACGCAGATCGGCGATTCCCTCACCCGCAACATCACCCTGCGCGCAGACGGTTTGTCCAGCACCCAGCTGCCACCGCTGCCGGCTACCGAAATCACCGGCCTGCGCCGCTACCCCGACCAGCCGCTGCTGCGCAACGAAATCAACGACCGCGGCATGACCGCCAACCGCGAAGAGCGCGAAGCCCTGGTGCCGACCCACAGTGGCGAGTTGGCCTTGCCAGCGCTGGAAGTGTCCTGGTGGAACACCCGCGAAGATCACCTGGAGCACACCAGCCTGCCGGCGCGGACCCTGGACGTGCAGGACAACCCGGCCCTGAGCGCCGACACCCCGGTAGGCGACAGCCGATCTGCCAACGCCCTGCTATGGCCCTGGCAGCTGGCCACGCTGGTGCTGGCCCTGACCACGCTGCTCGGCTTCGCCTTGTGGTGGCGAGCACGTTCGCAACCGGCAGTGCTGCGCGCAGCGCAACAGGGCCCCAGCCCACGCACCCTGCTGGACGACCTCAAGCGCGCCTGCCAGGCCAACGACCCCCAGGCCACGCGCCAGGCGCTCGACGCCTGGGCCCGCCAGCAACCGCAGACCCTGGCGGAGATGGCGGCGCGCTTCGTGCCGTTATCCGATGCGCTGGATGGGTTGAACGGGGCGTTGTATAGCGAGAGTGGGCAGTATTGGCAGGGTGAGGATCTGTGGCGGGCAATCGGGACGATTCCGCCGGCCGAGCAGGTGCTACTGCCTTCGGGGGAAACGGGGAGCTTGCCGCCGTTGTATCCGAAATAAGGATTGGGGATAGGGTTTGGAGGTGCTGGCGCGGCATTTTCTGCGCCTATCAGATCGAGCGCCGCCCGCGCGGCGCATCGCGACGCAAGGCCGCTCCCACATTTGTTTCGGGCCAGTGAGGCCTGTGAAATCTGCGCGCGATCGCCTTGTTTGTCCGTCTCGATATCAAGGTGGGCACCGAGGGGCCGCGCGCCCATGTCACAGAAGTAATTGGCCCGAAACAAATGTGGGAGCGGCCTTGCGTCGCGATGCGCCGCGCGGGCGGCGCTCGATCTGATAGGCGCTGCAAAACTCAAGACATGCACATGCACACCCACACGCCCCCGACATGCACCCTCCCCCCATTGAGTTACCATACCCCCCTGCGCACCGCCCACCATCCAAGCCAAGCCCCCGCTTGCTCGACTCGACACCAACAGGTCATCCATGCGTCTGTTTCATACCTCCGACTGGCACCTGGGCCAAAGCCTGCACGGCCAGGAACGCGACTTCGAACACGCCTGCTTCCTCGACTGGCTGCTCAGCCAGCTGCACCTGCGCCAGCCGGATGCGCTGCTGATCGCTGGCGACATCTTCGACACGGTCAACCCACCGGTAAAAGCCCAGGAACGCCTCTACGACTTCATCGTCCAGGCACATGAGCAACAGCCCAAGCTGGACATCGTGATGATCGCCGGCAACCACGACTCCGGCTCCCGCATCGAACTGCCTGCAGCGCTCATGCGCCGCCTGCGCACCCACGCCCTGGGCCGTGTGCACTGGCTCGACGAAGGCCAGCTGGATGCCGAGCGCCTGCTGATCCCGCTGACCAACGCCCGCGGTAAGGTCTGCGCCTGGTGCCTGGCCCTGCCCTTCCTGCGCCCGGCGGAAGTCACCGGCCCGCAATTGGGTGACGACTACCTGCAAGGCATCACCCAGGTGCACCAGCAACTGATTGCCGCAGCCCAGCAAAAGCGCAAGAAGGACCAGGCCCTGGTCGCCATCAGCCATGCCCACATGGCCGGGGGCGCGGTGTCGGAGGACTCCGAGCGCAGCCTGATCATCGGCAATGCCGAAGCCTTGCCGGCCAAGCTGTTCGACAAGGCCATCAGCTATGTCGCCCTGGGCCACCTGCACAAGCCGCAGAAGGTCAACCGCGAAGAACGCATTCGCTACAGCGGCTCGCCGATCCCGCTGTCGTTCGCCGAAATCAACTACCCCCACCAAGTGCTGGAGGTGGAGCTGGACGGCGCCGAGCTGGTCAGCGTCGAACCGCGCCTGGTGCCCCGCGCCGTGGCCCTGCAGCGCATCGGCCCGGCGCCGCTCGGCGAGCTGCTCGAACAACTGGCCGAACTGCCGGTGATCGACCTGCTCGAAGACCCCAATCGCCAGCCCTGGCTCGAAGTGCGCGTGGTGCTGGACGAACCGCAGCCCGACCTGCGCCAGCAGATCGAAGGCGCCCTGCAGGGCAAGGCCGTGCGGCTGATCCGCATCGGCGCCGAATACGCCGGGCGCGCCAGTGCCGAGGACGACGCGCTGGCGTTCGTCGAACTGTCCCAGATGACCCCGCAGGACCTGTTCAGCCGCGCCTGGGAACAGGCCTACGGCAACCCCGCCGATGAACAGGCCCTGGCCGACTTCGCCCTGCTGCTGCAGGACGTCCAGCTGGAAGAGGAACAGCCATGAAGATTCTCGCCATCCGCCTGAAGAACCTGGCATCCCTGGCCGGCCCGATCGACATCGATTTCACCGCCGAACCCCTGGCCAGCGCCGGCCTGTTCGCCATCACCGGGCCTACCGGTGCCGGCAAAAGCACGCTGCTCGATGCCCTGTGCCTGGCCCTGTTCGGCACCGTCCCGCGGCTCAACGACATCGGCCGCGAAGCCAAGGTGCCGGACGCCGACGGCGAAATTCCGACTTCCGACCCGCGTAACCTGGTGCGCCGGGGCACGGGCAGCGGCTTTGCCGAAGTCGACTTCGTCGGCATCGATGGCCGTCGCTACCGCGCCCGCTGGGAAGCCAACCGCGCCCGTGACAAGGCCAACGGCAAGCT
This sequence comes from Pseudomonas putida, assembly GCF_025905425.1. Lineage (NCBI taxonomy): Bacteria > Pseudomonadati > Pseudomonadota > Gammaproteobacteria > Pseudomonadales > Pseudomonadaceae > Pseudomonas > Pseudomonas putida. Next base: position 3,611,975 of record NZ_CP109603.1, read on the forward strand.
GCAACACAGCCGCCAGAGCTTCTATGACCTGGACAGCGAGCAGGTCCTGGCCAGCGGCAAGAATGAATACAAGCAACTGGTCGAAGCACGCCTGGGCCTTAACTTCGAGCAGTTCACCCGTGCGGTGATGCTGGCCCAGAGCGAGTTCGGCGCCTTCCTCAAGGCCGACGACAAGGAACGCAGCGAGCTGCTGGAAAAGCTCACCAACACGGCGATCTACACCCGCCTTGGCCAGCGCGCCTTCAGCAAGGCCCGCGAGGCCGGCGAAACGCACAATGCCCTGAAAGACCGTGCCAGCCACCTGCTGCCCATGCTCACCGAAGCCCGCGCCGAACTCGACCAGCGCCTGGAGCAGGCGCAGCAGCAGTTCAAGGCCGACCAGGCGCGTGAGCGCCAGCTGGAACAACAACGTGCCTGGCTCAATGAACAGTGCCAGTTGCAGGTTCAGCGGGCCGAAGCCAGCGCAACCCTGCACGCCGCTGAACAGGCCTGGGAGCAACTGGCCGAACAGCGCCTGGACCTGCAACGCCTGGATCGCCTGGCGCCCCAGCGCCACCAGTTCCACCGTCAGCAGGCCTTGGCGGCGCAGCTCGCGCCACTGGCCAGCGCGGTCAGCGAACAACAGCGCCAGCAAAACGACCTGCAAGGCCGTACCGGCGAACTTGAGCAGGCACTCGAAGCCGCACGCCAAGCGCTGACCCAGGCCCAGGCCAGCCAGGGCGAAAACGCCCCGCGCTTGCGCCAGGCGTTCGCCGAGCAAGACACCCTCACCCGCCTGGAACAGGAACTGGGTAAAGTTCGCGAGACCGGCCAGCAGGCCGACCTGGCTGCCGCCGAGCTGCAACAACAGCTGCAGCAGCTTGAAGAACAGCAGCAGCGCGGCCAGCAGCAACTGGTGCAGATTGACGCGGCCCTGGCCGAAAGTACCCCCCTGGCCGCCCTCACCAACGCCTGGCAGGCCTATCGCCCGCAACTGCAACAGTTGCTGCAGATCGGCAACCGCCTGAACCACGGCCGTGAAGAACTGCCGGGGCTGCAGGCCCAGGCCAGCCAGGCCAATGCGCAACTGCAGGAACAGCGCGACGCCCTTGAGGTGCTGTTCCGCGAGGCCGCAGCAGAGCCCCAGGCCCTGGCCGAGCAGCTCGACCTGCTGGGTGGCATGCTGCAGGAAAACCGCAAGCAACAACGCGCCGTGGAAGAACTGTCCCGCCTGCATGGCCGCGAGCAAGAGCTGCAACAGGCTATCCACTCGCTGCGCGAACGCCAGCAACAGGCCCTGCAGCAACGCCAGCAACTGATTGGCGAAGGCACCGCCGCCAAGGCCGAGCTGGAGGCCGCCGAGCAGGCGCTGACACTGACCCGGCAACTGCTGGAACGTCAGCGCCTGGCCCGCAACACCAGCGTCGAGGAACTGCGGGCGCAGTTGCGCGATGGCGAACCGTGCCCGGTATGCGGCAGCGCAGAACACCCGTTCCATCAGCCCGAAGCGTTGCTGCAGAGCCTTGGCCGGCATGACCAGGCCGAGGAAGCCACGGCCCTGGCGCAGGTTGAGCAATTCAACACCCGCCTGATCGAGCTGCGCACCCAGGTGGGTGTGGTCAATGGCCAGATCAAGGAGTATCAGCACCAGCAGGGGCAACTGAACGAGCAGTTGCAGCCGTTGGCCGAGCAACTGGCCGCCCACGCCTTGTGGCCCGCCCTCAGTGCCCATGACGAAAAGGCCCGCAGTGCCTGGCTGGACAGCCAGCTGCGCCGCCTCGACCAGGAAATCGGTCGCGACGAACAACGCCAGGCCACCCTGCTGACCCTGCAAAGAGACGCTGCCCGCCTCAACCAGCAACTGCAAAACGCCAGCGAAGCCCAACAGCAGGCGCAACGCCGCCTGGACCAGCAGCACCAGGCCCTGGCCGCCGACCAGGAGCGCCTCGAACAGGCCCTGGCCGATTTCGCGACCTTGCTACCGCCCCCTGTGCTGCAGGCCCTGCGCGATGAGCCGGCGCACGCGTTCCTCAGCCTCGACCAGCAGATCGCCCAGCGCCAGCAACAGCTGGACCAGCAGAAGGACGAACTGCACGAACAACAGCAACGCCTGCAACAACTGGAGCGCCTGCACGACCAGCAGCAAACCCGCGTCCAACGCCAGCAGGAACTGCAACAGCAGATCAGCGGGTTGGCCGAGCAGATGGCCAAGGCCCGCGCCGCACTGGCCGCGCTGTTGGGCGAACACGCGCGCGCCGAAGACTGGCAGCGCCAACTGGAGCAACAGGTGGAGCAAGCCCGCGCAGGCGAAGCCGAGACCGCCGAGCGCTTGCAACAGGCCCGTACGCAAGCCCTGCAACTGGCCGGCGAACTCAAGGCCAACCTCGCCCGCCAGCAGACGCTGGAACACGAACACCAGCAACTGCAGGGTGAAATCGCCCAATGGCGCGCCGAACACCCCGAGCTCGACGACAGCGGCCTCGACCGCCTGTTGGCCATGGACGATGCGCACGTGGGCGAACTGCGCCAGTGCCTGCAAGCGGCGCAAAAGGCTATCGAACAAGGCCGCGTGCTGTTGCAGGAACGCGCACAGCGGCTGCAGCAACATGCCGCGCAAGCCAGCGTCGTGGCCACGGCCGAGGCGCTGGAGCAGTCCCTCGCTGAACTGCGTCAATTGCTCGCCAACCATGAGCAGCAGTGCGCCGAACTGCGCGCCGCCCAGGCTGAGGACCAGCGCCGCCAACAGGCGTACCAGGCGCTGGCTGAGGAAATCGAACAGGCCCACCAACAATGGCAGCGCTGGGCGCGCCTCAATGCATTGATCGGTTCGGCCTCCGGCGACGTCTTCCGCAAGATCGCCCAGGGTTACAACCTCGACCTGCTGCTGCACCATGCCAACAGCCAGTTGCGTCAGCTGGCGCGTCGTTATCGCCTCAAGCGTGGCGGCAGCGCCCTCGGCCTGCTGGTGCTGGACACCGAGATGGGCGATGAGCTGCGCTCGGTGCATTCGCTGTCAGGGGGTGAAACCTTCCTGGTCTCGCTGGCCCTGGCCCTGGGCCTGGCGTCGATGGCGTCGAGCACCCTGCGTATCGAATCGCTGTTCATCGACGAAGGCTTTGGCAGCCTCGACCCTGAGTCGCTGCAACTGGCCATGGATGCCCTCGACGGCCTGCAGGCACAAGGGCGCAAGGTCGCGGTGATCTCCCACGTGCAAGAGATGCATGAACGCATTCCGGTGCAGATCCAGGTGCGCCGCCAGGGCAACGGCCTGAGCGACGTCGAGGTGTGCGGGTGATCCTCTACTCGTTCCGCCGCTGCCCCTGGGCCATGCGCGCGCGCCTGGCCCTGCGCTACGCCGGGTGCGAGGTGCAGATCGAGGAAGTGGCGATGAAGAACAAGCCCGCCGCACTACTGGCCTTGTCGCCCAAGGGCACGGTGCCGGTGCTGGATACCGGTGCGGGCGTGTTGGAGGAGAGCCTGGACATCATGCGCTGGGCGCTGCAACGCAACGACCCACAGGATTGGCGGCTACTGGCCAACCCTGCGGCGGCGCAACAGGCCGAGGCGCTGATCGCCCGTAACGACAGCACGTTCAAGGCGCAGGTGAACCTGTACAAGTACGCCGAGCGTTACCCCGAACATACCCGCGAGCACTACCGCCAGCAGGCTGAAGCTTGGTTGGTAGAGCTCGAAGGCTTGCTCGAAGGGCGTGCTTACCTGCTGGCCGATCACCCGAGCCTGGCCGATGCCGCCTTGCTGCCCCTGATGCGCCAGTTTGCCGGGGTCGAACCGCAGTGGTTCGCCGAGGCGGCTTATCCGCGGGTGCGGAGCTGGCTGGAGGGGTGGCTGGCGTCGGACCTGTTCAAGGCGGTAATGGCGCGATAGCTATCAGACTCGGCGCGAAACCTGTGGGAGTGGGCAAGCCCGCTCCCACAGGTTCAGTGCTCACAGGCGTGTCAGTGACTGTGCTTGCCACTCAACGCCGCATAAAAATTCGCGCTCTGACGCAGGTACTGCTCGGTATAGCTGTGGGTAGCGGACGCCTTGCTGCTGTTGTCAGCATGGGCATGCGCTGGCAGCACGACCGAAGCGGAAATGGCGGATGCGGCGATGACCGGGAAGAGATTGAAGTTCATGTGGGCTGACCTCGACTGCGGTGGTTTGACGTTGGCCCTTCTGGGCCTTGGGTCAAACTTACGCCGCCAAGGTCGCGCCTAGAAATTCATTGCGACAGTAACCATTATCACGCTGATCGATAGTCGCTTGAGACAGCCCTTGAGATCGTCACTCGATGAATTTCAAGTCCGACGGCGCATCCTGGGTCAGCGTCTGTACCGTATCACCGAGCTCGCCAGTACGCGGGTCGCGGCGCATGACCACGATCTGGTTGCTCTTCTGGTTGGCTACCAGGAGGAAGTTGTCGCTAGGGTCGAGGGCAAATTCCCGAGGGTGATCGCCCTCGACCGAACGGCGCTGCAACAACGCCAACTGGCCATCGTCCTTGCCCACGCTGAACGCCACGATCTCGTTGGCCGTGCCGCGATTGCTCACATACAGGAAACGCCCATCCGCCGACAGGTGCAAGCCGCCAGCCGCCTTGGCCGCAGCCTCCTGGCTCTGCGTCAGCGGCAGGCGCTGACGCTCGACGAGGTTGCCGTCCTGGACATCGAACATCACCACCTCGGCGCTCATTTCCAGGGTCAGGTAAGCGTGTCGCCCCTTGGCGTCGAACAGCAGGTGGCGCGGGCCGCTGCCCGGCGGCAAGGCCACCGAAGCGGGAATTGCCGGGGTCAGCGGATGGTCCGCGCTGGCGCCATCGTAGCGATAGATAAACACCTTGTCGGCGCCCAGGTCGCAGGCATACAGGTGCTGGCCATCCGGCGACAGCACCAGCGAGTGCACATGGGCACCGGCCTGGCGTTCGGGATTTACGCCGCTTGGTGTGTGCCGGGCCTGCTGCACCACATCCTTGAGCTTGCCGTCCTTGGCCACCGGGATCACCACCAGGCTGCCGCCGGGGTTTGGCTGGACAGCGTAGTTGGCAACGAACAGGTAGCGCTGGTCACGACTGAGGCTGGCGTGGGTTGGCTCGTCGCCCCGGGTGGCCACCTGGTTCAGCGGTTTGATCTGGCCCTTGCTGCTCAGGCTGAAACTGCTGACGTGGCCCTGCGCGGTTTCGTTGACCGCAAACAGTTGGCGCTGGTCGGCCGAGAGCACCAACCAGGAGGGGCTGACGCTCTTGACCACCTGCTGCGGCGTGGGGTCGATATGGCCGCTCTTGCTGTCGAACTGGTAACGGTAGATACCTTGGCTCGCACCATCGGTGTAGCTGCCCACCAGCAGTGTGGCAGCCTGGGCGTTGAGGGTCAGGGTCATGAGGCTAGCGGTCAGCAGGCTCGTCCAGGTCCGGTTCATCGTGGTCTTCATCCGGGGCGCGAAAGGCACTCATACAGACTAGACGATGCTCGCCCTGGGCATCGTTTAGCTGCCACTCGTCACCGCTGGCAATGGCGGCGGCGACCTGTTCGGGGGTGAAGGCCCAGCGACGGAGCTGGCGGCCATCCATGCATTCGACGGTGAGGCCGGTTTCGTTGGACGTGAAGTCGAAGGCGTGCAGGCCATCGATCAGCAGCATGTCGCAGGATGCGAGGGCGGTGGCGAGGGGGGACATGGGGGTACCAATTTGAAATGTGGCGGCATTATAACCCTGGGGCTGCTGCCGCTCCCACAAGTACAGCGCCTACCTGAAGAGCTGCACCTACTGTGGGGCCGCAAAGCGGCCCCCTGCAATCAATGGGCGAAAATAGACCCGCCCTCCTTGCCCACCATCTTCTCCGGCTTGATCAGGAACCGCGCCAGCGCCGGCAGCAGCCACAGCGCACCGAACATGTTCCACAGCAGCATGAAGGTCAGCATCAGGCCCATGTCGGCCTGGAACTTGATGGCCGAGAAGATCCAGGTGCACACGCCAATGGCCAGGCACAACCCGGTGAACAACACCGCCTTGCCGGTCGAACGCAGGGTTTGGTAATAAGCCTCCTGCAACGGCAGGCCTGCGCGCAGGAAGCTTTCCAGACGGCTGTAGATGTAGATGCCGTAGTCCACGCCAATGCCCACACCCAAGGCCACCACCGGCAACGTCGCGACCTTCACACCAATGCCCATGTAGGCCATCAGCGCATTACCCAGCACCGAGGTCAGCACCAGCGGCAGGACGATGCACAGGGTCGCCGCGAACGAGCGGAAGGTGATCAGGCACATGACCGCGACGCAGATGTACACCAGCACCAGAATGGTCAGTTCGGCCGACTTGATCACCTCGTTGGTGGCCGCCTCGATCCCAGCGTTGCCCGCCGCCAGCAGGAACTGCAAGCCCTCCTTGTTATGGCTGTCGGCAAAGGCCTTGGCTGCGGCGGTGACCCGCTCCAGGGTCTCGGCCTTGTGGTCGTTGAGGAACACCAGCACCGGCGCCAGCGAGCAATCGGCGTTGTACAGGCCGTCGGCGCGGGCGATGGAGTTGTTGAGGATGTCCGGGTTGCGCGACAGGGTCTCCCATTTCAGGCTGCCCTCGTTCATGCCCTTGATCACCTGCTTGGACACGGTCACCAACGAGATCGCCGACTGCACGCCCGGGGTGTTTTCCATGGTCCACATCAGCTCGTCTATCGGTGCCATGGTCGAGTGGATCGAGCAACTTTCCGACGGCGTCTTGACCATGATCACCAGCACGTCCGAGCTGGTCGAGTAGTTGCTGATGATGAAGTTGTTGTCCTGGTTGTAGCGCGAGTCCGGGCGCAGTTCCGGCGCGCCCTGGTCGAGGTCGCCGATTTTCAGGTTTTGGCTGTACCAGAGGCCACCGGCGAACATCACCAGGGCCAAGGCAACAGACACCGGCGCCACTTTGGCACTGGCGAAGTTCGACAGCAGGCGCCAGAACGGGTGCTCGCGGGTCGCATCCTTCTTGCTGCGCTCGACGGCCTTCTTGCTGATGCCGACGTAGGAAATCGCCACCGGCAGCAAAATGAGGTTGGTAAAGACAATCACCGCCACACCGATCGAAGCGCCGATGGCCAGCTCGCGGATGACCCCGATGTCGATAATCAGCAGGGTGATGAAGCCCACCGCGTCGGCGAGGATGGCGATCATCCCCGGCAGGAACAGTTGGCGGAAGGTGCGCCGGGCAGCGGTCAGGGCATTGTCGGCGTCGCTCGACTGCAGGGCGATGCCGTTGATCTTCTGCACCCCGTGGGAAATGCCGATGGCAAAGATCAGGAAGGGCACCAGCATCGAGTACGGGTCCAGGCCGAAGCCCACCGCATGCATCAACCCCAGTTGCCAGACCACCGCCACCAGGGTGGTGATGAGCACGGCAATGGTGCTGCGGATGCACCAGGTGAACCAGTACAGCAGCACCCAGGTGATGCCCAGGGCCACGCCGAAGAACAACGCCACCATCACCAGGCCGTCGATCAGGTCGCCGACTTTTTTGGCGAAGCCGACGATATGAATCTTCACGTTGGGGTTCTGCGCCTGGAACTTGTCGCGGATCTTTTCTTCAAGCTGGTGCGAGAACTGCTGGTAGTCGAGCTTGACCTGCTTACCCTGGTCCTGCGGGTCGGGGTAGCTCTCCAGTAACGGCACATCGACGATGCTGGACTTGAAGTTGTTACCCACCAGGCGCCCCACCTGGCCGGACTTGAGCACGTTGTCGCGCAACGCGTCGAGGCTTTCGGCCGAGCCGTTGTAGGTATTGGGGATCACCTCGCCACCGGAGAAGCCTTCTTCGGTCACCTCGGTCCAGCGCACGCTGGGGCTCCACAGCGACTTCAGCCCGGCGCGATCGACACCGGGGATATAGAACACCTCGTCATGGATCTGGCGCAGGGTCTCCATGTAGTCCTTGTCGAAGATGTCACCGTTGACCGCCTCCACCGAAATTCGCACGGTGTTGCCAAGGTTGGCCAGGTCGTTGCGGTGCTCCATCATCTGCTCGATGAATGGGTGTTCGAGCGGGATCATCTTCTCGAAACTGGTCGAGGGGCGAATCTGCGTGGCCTGCCAGAACAGGAAGATGCTGACCAGCACGCACAGGGCGATGACCACGGGGCGGTTGTTGAAGATCAGGCGTTCGAGCAGCGTAGCCTTGTCCTGGTGATGCGGGTGCATGGTGATGCTCTCCCTGCTGGTCATGGACGTGGCTCCTTGGCAGCTTGGTCGCCACCTTCGGCGGTGGCCAGGTGCACGCCGCCCTGCCCCACCAGCAGCAAGCCGCCCGTGGTCAGGCCAGTGACGCCGGCCAGGGCAATGCGGTCGGCACGGTTATAGACGCTGAAGGTCTGCCCGTCGTCATGGCTGCGCAACACACTGCCGCCGTTACCGACCAGCACCACGTTGCCATCATCGACAAGCGTAGCGCTTGCCAGGCCGAATTCGAGGGCGCCGCGCGCGGCCTTGAGCTCGATCGGCTGCCAGCTATCGCCGAAGTCGGTAGAACGGAACAGGTTGCCGCGCAGGCCGTAGGCCAACAGCGTCCGTGGCTGGGCGGTGCCGATCACGCCGAACAGCGAGCCCTCATAGGGGCCCTCGACCTTGGACCAGCTCTGGCCGTTGTCGCTGGAGCGGAACATGCTGCCCTGCTCGCCAACGATGAACAGGCCGGCGTCCTTGATTACGGCAATGCCGTTGAGGTGAAACTGGTCGGCGTTGTCCAGCCGCTCGGCGACGTCCTGCCAGTGCTGGCCGCCGTCGGTGGTTTCCAGCAGTGCGCCATAGGCGCCCACGGCAAAGCCATGCTGGGCGTCGAGGAAGGTGACATCAAGCAACGGGGCTTCACGGGAGAGGTCTTCGAACTGCTTGCTCCAGGTCGCGCCGCCATCGGTGCTGGCGAGGATCTGCGCGTCATGGCCGACCGCCCAGCCGCGTTTGTCGTCGAGGAAGAACACGGCGGTGAGCAGTTGCCGGGTGGGTACCCGGGCCTGGGTCCAGGTCTTGCCCTGGTCGTCGGAGAACAGGATGTGCCCGCGATCACCGACCACTACCAGGCGCTTGCCGGCCTGGGCAGCATCGATCAGCAGGCTCTGGCTGGCCTGGGCCGATTCGGTCGAGTATTCGTCGGCGGCAGCGGCTTCGACACTGCCTGTCCACATGCCCAATGCCAGCGCCAGCATCGCACCGGCGGCCAGCGGCCAGGCTCCACGCCTGGTCTGCGCCATTAGCTGCTCCCTCATGACTGTCCCCTGTTGTGTTCTTCTTAGTGGGTCAATGCCTTGCAGGTACTGCGAAAAGCCTGTGGTAGAGGCCTGCAATAGCTTGAGGGGATCGTAGCGGGGAAGGTTGCGGGAATACAACGAGCGGGACGTTATGTTTTGTTAACCGCCCAAAAGCTTCGCGGGACAAGCCCGCTCCCACAGGTGTTGCGCAGTACCTGTGGGAGCGGGCTTGTCCCGCGAAAGGGCCAGTTCAGGCTATGGGGAACTCAAGCCAGGCTCTTGCTCACCACTTCATACACATCACTGGACAGCGACCCGGAAGCCAGAATCCGCTCCAGCTCACCCTTCATCAACGCCTGACGCGCAGCGTCATACTTGCGCCAGCGGGTCAGCGGTGCCAGTTGACGCGAGGCAATCTGCGGGTTCAGCGCATTGAGCTCGATCACCAAGTCCGCCAGGAAGCGATAGCCCGAGCCATCGGCCGCATGGAAGTTGACCAGGTTCTGCCCAGCGAACGCACCGACCAGCGCCCGCACCTTGTTCGGGTTCTTCAAGGTGAACGCCGGGTGCTGCATCAGCGCCTTGACCCGCGCCAGCCCGCCCGGCAGCGAGCTGGCGGCCTGCACGCTGAACCACTGGTCCATGACCAGCGGGTTGTCCTTGAAGTGCTCGGCGAAGGTCTCCAGCGCCTTGGCCCGCTCGGCCTCGAACGGCGAGTTGACCAGTACCGCCAGGGCGGTCAGGCGTTCGGTCATGTTATCGCACTGGTCGAACTGCTCCAGCGTCGCCTCCAGCACCTGCGGCTTGCCGCTCTGCATCAGGTACGACAGCGCGATGTTCTGCAGGCTACGGCGGGCGAAGTGCTCGGCTGCGGCGACGTAAGCGGTTGTGCGCGAGACCTCGCGGTGCGCCTGGTAGCGGGCCCACAGGCCATCGAACAGCTGCTCGGCGATCTGCTGGCGGGCGAACTCGCGGGCGGCGTGGATGGCATCGACATCGGCCACCTGGCTGATCTCAGTGAGGTAGGCCTCGCCCGGCAGCGACAGCATCTCGGCGACCATGGCAGCGTCCAGCGACGCGTTGCCCAGCACAGTGCCCAACGCAGTGATCAGGCGCGGGTCAAGCTTCAGCGCTTCGCCACGCTGATGCTGGCCGATCAGTTCCTGCAGCACCTGAACAGACAACTGCTGGCCAGCTTCCCAGCGGTTGAAACCATCGCTGTCGTGTTGCATCAGGAACATCAGTTGGTCGCGGTCGTAAGGGAAGCTCAGCTTCACCGGCGCACTGAAGCCCCGCAGCAGCGAGGGCAGCGGCTTGGCCGTGAGGCCTTCGAAGGTGAAGGTCTGCTCGGCCTCGGTCACCGACAGCACACGGCTGGTGCCGCCAGCCGCGGCCTCACCCGCCAGGCGCAGCGGCAGGTCGTTGCCTGCAGCATCCAGCAGGCCCAACTCGACCGGGATCACGAATGGCAGCTTTTCGACTTTGTCCGGGGTCGGCGGGCAGCTCTGGCGGAAAGTCAGGCTATAGGCCTGGGTACCCGCGTCATAGGCTTCGCTGACCTCCAAACGCGGCGTGCCCGCCTGGCTGTACCAGCGCTTGAACTGGGTCAGGTCGACGCCGTTGGCATCTTCCATGGCCTTGATGAAATCGTCGGTGGTCACCGCCTGGCCATCATGGCGTTCAAAGTACAGGTCGCTGCCCTTGCGGAAGCCCTCTGCGCCCAGCAGGGTGCGGACCATGCGCACCACTTCGGCCCCCTTCTCGTACACGGTGAGGGTGTAGAAGTTGGAGATCTCGATGAAGCTGTCCGGGCGCACCGGGTGGGCCATGGGGCCGGCGTCTTCGGCGAACTGATGGGTGCGCAGGTAAGCGACGTCCTCGATGCGCTTGACCGTGCGCGAGTTCATGTCGGCGCTGAACTCGGCGTCGCGGAACACCGTGAAGCCTTCCTTGAGCGACAGCTGGAACCAGTCGCGGCAGGTGACGCGGTTGCCCGACCAGTTGTGGAAGTACTCGTGAGCGACCACGCCTTCGACACGCTGGTGGGCGGCGTCGGTGGCGGTTTCGGCGCGGGCCAGCACGCAGCTGGAGTTGAAGATGTTCAGGCCCTTGTTTTCCATGGCGCCCATGTTGAAGTCGTTGACCGCGACGATCATGAAGATGTCCAGGTCGTACTCACGGCCATAGACTTCTTCATCCCAGCGCATGGACTTCTTCAGGCTGACCATGGCGTGGTCGCACTTGTCGATGTTCTCGGGCTCGACGTAGATGCGCAGGGTCACGTCGCGGCCGGACTGGCGCGTGAAACTGTCCTCGACGCACCAGAGGTCACCGGCCACCAGCGCGAACAGGTACGCCGGCTTCATGAACGGGTCTTCCCAGGTCGCCCAGTGGCGGCCGTCTTCGGCCGGCCCGCTGCCGATCGGGTTGCCGTTGGACAGCAGCACCGGGTAATGATGCTGCTCAGCGATCACCGTGGTGGTGAAGGTGCTCATCACGTCAGGGCGGTCGAGGTAGTAGGTGATCTTGCGGAAGCCCTCGGCCTCGCACTGGGTGCAGAACATCGTGCCGGACTTGTACAGGCCTTCCAGCGCGGTGTTGCTCTCGGGGTGGATCTTCACGCTGGTGTCGAGGGTGAAGCGCTCGGCCGTGGGGTGCACGGTCAGGCTGTCGGCTTCGAGCTGGTAATCGCTCGCCTGCAGCTCGACATCGTCCAGCGAAGCACGCAGCAGCTCAAGCTGCTGGCCGTCGAGCACCAACGGCGGCAGACCGGCACCACGTGCCGGGTTGCGGCGCATGACCAGTTGCGCATGGACCAGGGTGTGGTCCTCGAACAGCTCGAAGGTCAGGTGCGTCTCGTCGATCAGGTACTCGGGCGCCTGGTAGTCCTTGAGGTAGATCACTTGCGGTTGTTCGGTACGCATGTGCAGGTCCTTTTTACTGGAGCACGGCCATCTGGTAGGCCGTGTACTTGCGAATATTGATCACGCCGGTGTCGAAGATCAGGTACTGGCCCTTGATGCCCAGCAGCGTACCTTCCACCACCGGGTTCTTGTCCAGGTTGAAGCTGACGATCTTCGTCGGGTAGGCCTCGACCGGGTAACGCATCTGCACCACTTCGGCATCCGGCAGCGGCTGGATCGCCTGCAGGCCAAAGCGCGCTTGCAGTTCGCGCAGGCCGTCGGCACAGGCGTCGAAGATCTGTTCACGAATGGCCACCAGGTCCAGCGCTTCGGCGTCGCCCTTGAGCAGTGCGCGCCAGTTGGTGCGGTCAGGTACCTGGCTGCGCAGCACGTCTTCGACCAGGCCCGACTGTTGGCGGGTGGCCACGCGCATGATCGGCAGCGCCTGGCTGGCACCCTGGTCAAGCCAGCGGGTGGGCAGTTGGGTGGCGCGGGTGATGCCGACCTTGACCCCTGATGAGTTGGCCAGGTAGACCACGTGGTCGGTCATGCAGAACTGCTCGCCCCAGGACGGTTCGCGGCAAGTGCCGGCGTCATAGTGGCAACGTTCCGGGGCCATGATGCACACGTCGCACTGGGCCAGCTTGGTCATGCACGGGTAGCAGTAGCCTTGGCTGAAGCTGGTCTTGGTGCGCTTGCCGCAATGGCTGCAGTGAATGGCGCCGAGGTATTCCAGACGCAGGCGCTGGCCGATCATTGGGTTGACCGGCACCTGCGTGTCATCCAGACGAAAGCTGTACTGCACCAGCGGTGCTTCCAGGCTTACCGCCATCTTGCTCAAAGAGCCACGAGCGAGTTCGATCAATGTACCGAGTCCGACTTGAACAGAATGTTAGCGATCGGCGCGGACTTCGACGCGCACTCCTGCGGGCCCATGTAGCCGGTACGCTGATCTTCGGGGAGGTTTTTCATTTCCCAGGCGATCACTGCCTGCAGTGACAGTTCTTTCTGCTCGGCAGTGAGCTTGCGGCCGTCGGACCATTTACCGATTTCTACGGCCGTTTTCAGGCTCTCGTAGATCTCGGGGGTAATGTTTTCGATCATTTGCGCGAAAGTGGACATAGCGTCTCCATAATTCAAGCCGACAGTTTACGCCGGGCCATGCCGCCGCCCAAGAGCCCTGTCAGGCATCCGATGAGCAGCCCGCCGACGTGGGCGGCGTTGGCGATTTGGCCGAAGCCGAGCTGGCCGACCACCCCGGTCAGGCACACCACCAGCCAGATGAGCATCATCACCAGCACGCCCTTGGGCAGGTTGAAATGCGGGTTGGGCGCCAGCCACTGGTACAGCCAGATATGCCCGAGCAGCCCGTAGAGCACACCGGACAGGCCGCCGAACAGGCTCGGGCCACTGGTGTAGTGCTGGGCCAGGTTGGACACCAGGCTGAACAGCAGGGTCAGGCCCAGCAGTAGCCACCGGCCCTGGCGCAGTTCGATGCGCTTGCCCAGCTCCCAGTACCACAGGCTGTTCATGGCCAGGTGCAGCACGCCGAAATGCAGCAGCATGGGCGATACCAGGCGCCACCACTGGCCTTCGGCGAGGCCCTGGGCCAGTGGGGTGAAGTACAGGTAGTCGCCCTGCACGCGGAAATCGAGGAAGGTGAACCAGCCGATGGTCGAGAAGTTTTCGCCAAGGCCCGTGAGGCCGGCAACGATGAAGCACAGCAGCAGGATCGCGGCGGTGACCTTGCAGGCTTTTATCTGGTCCTTCAGGGAGGGCTGTGTGGGCGCATTCGCGGGTAAAGCCGCCCCCGCAGGGGCCTGCGCAAGCTCAAGGTCGGCGTTACCGTCGGGATAGCGCTGGTAGAGTTGCAGCACGTCCTGGGCCAGCGTGTCCGGGGCCCACAGGACCTGGACCTCACCTTCTTCGCTGACCCGGTGCGGCACCTGCAGGCGTTGCAGCAGGTGGACGAAGCCGCTGAGGTCGACCGACAGCGGCAGGCGCATCACTTCGATTATGTTCATTGATTGGCCTGTGGGCGGTCGACGTCGACCCAGACGAACTTGTGCGGGTCGATACGGGTTTCATCATCCAGCCGATAGGCTGCCAGCTTGCCGTAGAGCACCGCGCTGTAGTCTAGGCAGGCCAGGTTGTCGCGGATCGGCGCCGGCCGCCCGCTGCGCCAGTAATGGCCGACGAACAGCAAGGGCTCATCCTCGGCGTAGCGCAGCAAGGCGTTCTTCTGGATATGGCTCAGTGGCGTGCTGGCGACTTCCTCCGGCAGGGCATCGGGCTGGAACACGATGTCACCATAGGTTTGCGGGTCTTCTTCCCAGAACTTGGTGCGGAAGAAGGCGCGGGTCAGGCCATCGCCGCCGGTCAGGGTCAGGCCGTCCGGCAGGCGCATGTCGGTGCCCCGCAGCAGGCGATTGCACACGGTGGCGGCGAAACTGCCAGGCACTGCCGAGGCTTGGATGAAATGCTCGTCGATACGCCCGTCCGGGTACTGCTGGCGCAGCGGCTCGATCAGCCGTGGGTCCCAGCAGGCATGCACCAAACGGAAACGCCCAGCGTCGACGAACAGCGGCAACTCATAGAACCAGTTGACGAAGTCATGCCAGTCGCCGGGGTGGTGGGCGAACTGGGTCAGGGTCTCGTCGATCAGCCGGGCGTGGCGTGGCGTGTGTTCGCGCACATGCGCCCTGCCGCTACCGGGCAGCGCCGGGGTGACCCAGCCCAAGGCGTTGTATTCATGGTTGCCCATGATGCAGAACGCCTGACCGGCCTCGACCATGTCATGCACGATGTGCAAGGCCTCGCGGATACGCGGGCCGCGGTCGACGATGTCGCCCAGGAACAATGCCTGGCGCCGCGGGTGACGCCAGACGCCGGCCACACGTTTGTAACCGAGGGCGTCGAGCAAGCGTTCAAGGGTCAGCGCACAGCCATGCACGTCACCGATGATGTCGAAACTTCGCGCCGGATCGAGCATCAGTCGTCCCTGCTTCCAAGGCGGCTGCCCCAGCCGAGTTTGGTACGGCACACTTCGTAGTAATTGTGGTCCAGCGGGTGGATCAGGCGCAGCTTCTGCGGCTTCTTGCTCACCGTGATGGTGTCGCCAGGGGCGCAGGTGAAGTGGTTCTGGCCGTCACACGACACCTGCGGGTAGATCTGCAGGTCCTTGGCCACGACGATCTTCAGCTCGCTGTTGCCGTCGACCACAATCGGCCGACCCGACAAGGTATGCGGGTACATCGGCACGATGACGATGGCGTCGAGTTTGGGGTGCATGATCGGGCCGCCAGCCGACAACGCATAGGCGGTCGAGCCGGTCGGGGTGGCGACGATCAGGCCGTCGGCCTTCTGGCTGCAGACGAACTGGCCATCGATGTAGATCTCGAACTCGATCATCCGCGTCGACTTGCCAGGGTGCAGGACCACGTCATTGAGCGCATCGCCCTGGCCGATGGCCTCGTGGTGGCGGCGCACTTCGGCTTGCAGCAGGAAGCGGTTTTCCACCAGGTAGTGACCGTCGAGCACTTCGGCGACCTTTTCTTCCAGCTCGTCAGGGCGGATGTCGGTCAGAAAGCCCAGGTTGCCGCGGTTGATGCCGAGCACCGGAATGTTGTGCCGGGCCAGGGCGCGGGCGGCGCCGAGCAGGCTGCCGTCACCGCCGACGACGATGACCAGGTCGCAGACCTCGCCCAACAGCTTGCGCGTGGACGTCTGCAGGCCATGGCCGGGCAGGACTTCAGCGATGGTGTCCTCGAGGATCACATGCAGGTGGCGCTCGAGGAGGAATTTTTTCAGTCGGCGAATGGTGTCGAGCACCTGCGAGCTGCCAAGGCGTCCGATGATACCGATATTGCGAAATTGCTCCATGGGGCTCCTGCGAGGCTCTGCGGCGGGTGACTATGGGTCGATTATGGGCGAAACGACCGGGCAGCGGCAAACCGGCTATGCTCGCTGGATGATGCCTTTCGCCGAACTCCACGACGTACCCCGCCAGTTGCGCCGCCCTGCCGTGCGCGACCTGGCCTGGACACTGCTGTCTCCCCCCTTGCTGAGCGCCCCGCCCTGCCCCCAGCGCCACCCGTTGGCAGGCAGTGACTGGGCGGATGAGCCGCAGCGCCTGAAAGCCTGGTTGCAGGCGCTGGATGCCGATGACCAGCCGCTGCGCGATAGGCTGGCAAGGCTGACCAGTCGGCGCCTGGGGCTTTATTACGAAAGCCTCTGGCAGTTCGCCCTGGCTCAGGCGCCGGGTATCGAGTTGCTGGCGGCCAACCTGGCGATCCGCGAAGGTGGGCGCACGCTGGGCGAACTGGACATCCTGCTGCGCGACGCCGACGGCACCCACCACCTGGAGCTGGCGATCAAACTTTACCTGGGGCCCACCCACGGCGATGGCCGAGACCCGGCGCAATGGCTCGGGCCGGGGTGCCACGACCGCCTGGGCAGCAAGCTGGCGCATCTGGCCGGGCATCAGTTGCCCATGTCCAGTGACGCCCAGAGCCGTGCGGCGCTGGGCGGGCTTGGCGTTCATCAGGTGCAGGCGCACCTGTGGCTGGCGGGTTACCTGTTCTACCCATGGCCTGGGGCTGCAGACCCGCCTGAAGGCGCCAACCCGCTGCACCTGCGCGGGCGCTGGTTGCGGCGGCGGGATTGGTCACTGGCCACAGGTGAACGCTGGCAGCCCTTGCCACGCAATGCCTGGCTGGCACCCACGCGGGCCGAGGCCGATGAGTGCTGGACGGCGGCGCAGTTCGGGGCCTGGCTGGCAGGGCTGGATGAGCATGCGCCGGCGCAGATGCTGGTCAGGCTGGAACAGGAAGCCGACGGTGCCTGGCAAGAAATGGAGCGGGTGTTTCTGGTGGCTGATGGCTGGCCACTTTTGCCCAAGCGATGATTCTGCTCGTACCGGCCTCTTCGCGGGCAAGCCCGCGCCCACAGGTACAGCACTGCCCTTGAAAGCAGTGGGGCACCTGTGGAAGCGGGCTTGCCCGCGAAGAGGCCGGTACAGGCAACACAATTTTCACCGACCCAGAGCAAAGATTGATTCCCTCCAGCAGTTACAGTTAGCCCTGAGCGCCACCAAGAGCGCCACCTTAGACCTGATGACGAGGACCCACCATGGTTTCATCCACCCCCACGCCCCATTACGCGCGCCTGTCCATCGCCCTGCACTGGCTGATGCTGGTGCTGCTGGCCGTTGTCTATGCCTGCATCGAGTTTCGCGGCCTGTTCCCCAAGGACAGCGCCGAGCGCAACCTGATGAAAGACCTGCACTTCATGCTGGGCCTGACGGTATTCGTGCTGGTCTGGCTGCGCCTGGCCGTGCGCCTGAGCCGCCCTACCCCGCCCATTTTGCCCAAGCCCCCGGCCTGGCAGACCGGGCTTGCGCATTTGATGCACCTGGCGCTGTACCTGTTGATGATCGGCCTGCCCCTGGCCGGCTGGCTGATTCTGAGCGCCGCCGACAAACCAGTGCCCTTCTATGGCCTGGAACTGCCGCACCTGATCGGCGCAGACCCGGACCAGGCCAAGTTCATCAAAGGCTGGCATGAGCGCATCGGCAGCTGGGGTTACTGGCTGATCGGCCTGCACGCGCTGGCCGGGCTGTATCACCACTACGTGCAACGCGACAACACGCTGCTGCGCATGCTGCCCTACAAGTAACCGCGTCGGCCTTGCAGGCCACCGGTGTGAAGCACGATCAGGCGGGTGCCGGGCGGGAACAAGCCGGCCTCGACCTGCTCGCGCAGCGCCAGCAGGGCCTTGCCGGTGTAGAGGGCTTCGAGCGGTACGCCAGTGTCCCGCTCGCAAGCGTCGATAAAATCCAATAACGCGTCGTCGATCCGGGCAAAGCCGCCCCGACAGGCATCATGCAGCCGATAACCACGGCTACCGACCCACTCAGCCACTGCCTGCGGCACACCCTGATCGCGCGGCACCGCCAGCGCGCCGTGCACTTCGTGCGCACCGGCCTCTTCCAGCACCAGGCCAGCCAGTGTGGTGCCGGTGCCTACAGCCAGCCACCAGGCGCTGTAATCGTCCCAGCCGATCCCGGCCAATTGCGCACGCGCCTGGGCGACGATCAAGCCGCAACCTTGCGCGCCTGCCAAGCCACCGCCCCCTTCGGGGATGCAGTACCAGCCGGGGTAACGTGCCTGCCAGGGTTGCCAGAACCCCGCTTCATGACGGGCGCGATAGCCACCATAGCCAAGCCAGTGCAACTGCATGCCCAGCGCCTGCAGATCGCGCACGGTCGGGGTGTCCTGGGCATGGCCACGCAGCAGGCCGGCTGTGGCGAAGCCGAAACGTTTGCCTGCGGCGGCCAGGGCGTGCAGGTGGTTGGAGTGGTTGCCGCCGAGACTGATCAGGCCAGGGGCACCGGCATCATGGGCATGCTGGAGGTGGTGGCGCAGCTTGAACCACTTGTTGCCACTGATCAGGGGGTCGATCAGGTCTAGGCGCAGGATGGCGGCTTCGACGTTGGCGCGTTGTAGCCAAGGCAGGCTCAGAGGGTGCAGGGGAGCCTGGGGGAGGTCCAGAAAATCGATAGACATGGATCGGGGCCTGAAGCGAAGGCTTCAGTTTATCAGTGAATACCGGGGGCCGCTTTGCGGCCCCAGGCTATCTCAAAGGGCTACCTCAAAGGGCTACCTCAAAGCTCGGCAGCCAACCGCGAGCCTTGGTTGATCGCCCGCTTGGCATCCAGCTCGGCCGCCACATCCGCGCCACCAATCAGGTGCACCGACTGCCCCGCCGCCAACAAGCCTTCGTGCAACTCACGCAGCGGCTCCTGCCCGGCACAGATCACCACGTTGTCCACCGCCAGCAGCTGCGGCTCACCGTCACCGACCCGAATGTGCAAACCGGCATCGTCAATGCCCAGGTATTCAACGCTATTGAGCATCTGCACGTGTTTGTTTTTCAGCCCGGCTCGGTGGATCCAGCCGGTGGTCTTGCCCAGGCCGTCACCCACCTTGGACTGCTTGCGCTGCAGCAGATACACCTGGCGTGCCGGCGCGTGTGGCACGGCCTTGACCCCAGCCACGCCACCTCGCGCCTCAAGTTGGGTATCGATGCCCCACTCTTTCCAGAACGCCTCACGGTCCTGGCTGCTGGCCACGCCCTGATGCACGAGGTATTCGGACACATCGAAACCGATACCGCCCGCGCCGATCACCGCGACGGCCTTGCCGACCGGCTTGCGCTCGAGCAGTACGTCCAGGTAGCTCAGCACCTTGGCGTGCTCGACCCCCGGGATTGCTGGCGTGCGCGGCGCGATACCCGTGGCCAGGATGACCTCGTCGAAGCCGCCCTCTACCAGCGCCTGCACATCGACGCGGGTGTTCAGGCGCAGGTCCACGCCAGTGCTGTTCAGCTTGTTGCGGAAGTAGCGCAGGGTCTCGAAGAACTCTTCCTTGCCTGGCACCCGCTTGGCCACGTTGAACTGCCCGCCGATCTCGCCGGCGCCATCGAACAGGGTCACCTGGTGGCCACGCTCGGCAGCCACGGTGGCGGCAGCCAGGCCGGCTGGGCCCGCACCGACAACGGCAATGCGCTTCACGGCGCGCACTGGCAAGTAGTTCAGCTCGGTCTCGTGGCAGGCGCGCGGGTTGACCAGGCAACTGGTCAGCTTGCCGCCAAAGGTGTGGTCCAGGCAGGCCTGGTTGCAACCGATGCAGGTGTTGATCTGATCAGCATGCCCGGCAGCGGCCTTGTTGACGAAGTCTGGATCGGCCAGGAACGGCCGCGCCATGGAGACCATGTCGGCATCGCCGTCGGCGAGCACCGCCTCGGCCACTTCCGGGGTGTTGATGCGGTTGGTGGTAATCAGCGGAATGTTCACTGCGCCACGCAGTTTGGCAGTGACCTTGCTGAACGCCGCCCGTGGCACTTTGGTGGCGATGGTCGGAATGCGCGCCTCGTGCCAGCCAATACCGGTGTTGATGAGCGTCGCACCGGCTTGCTCGATGGCCTTGGCCAGGAGCTCGATTTCGTCCCAGGTGCTGCCACCCTCGACCAGGTCGAGCATCGACAGGCGGAAAATGATGATGAAGCGCGGGCCCACGGCCTCACGCACGCGGCTGACGATCTCGACGGCCAGGCGCATGCGGTTTTCATAGCTGCCACCCCAACGGTCGCTCCGGTGGTTGGTGTGGGCGGCCAGGAACTGGTTGATGAAGTAGCCTTCCGAACCCATGATCTCGACGCCGTCGTAGCCGGCACGCTGGGCCAGCTTGGCGCAATTGACGAAGTCGGCGATCTGTTTCTCGATCCCCTCTTCGTCCAGTGCCTTGGGCTTGAACGGGTTGATCGGTGCCTGGATCGCGCTGGGTGCCACCTGGCGTGGGCTGTAGGCATAGCGCCCGGCATGCAGGATCTGCAGGCAGATCTTGCCGCCCGCTGCGTGCACGGCCTCGGTAACGATGCGGTGCTTGTCGGCTTCTTCCTCGGTGCTGAGCTTGGCGGCGCCAGAGTAGACACCGCCCTCGTCATTGGGCGCGATTCCGCCGGTGACCATCAGGCCGACGCCACCCCGAGCGCGCTCGGCAAAATAGGCCGCCATGCGCTCGAAACCCCCTGGGCGCTCTTCAAGGCCAGTGTGCATCGAGCCCATCAGGGTGCGGTTGCGCAACGTGGTGAAGCCCAGGTCGAGTGGTGCGAGCAGGTGCGGATAACGGTCGGCAGCCATGGAAGGTCCCCATTTGGCGTGATCACGGAATGCGGGTACCTCGCCGGTCGGCGGGCCCGTCGTTTATCTGCCAGCAACATTAAACAGCTGTTTGAAGGCTCTCAATGATCAAAACTGACAACTTGATGATCATGCTGCACAGCCCTTCCCGCCCTTTCGTCATGAGATGTAAAAATATTTTCATCCGCATATTGAAAACGTAAATCATTTGTAAATAATTCGCATCCGACAATAATTACCACTTGGATGTAGAGTTCATGCCCAAAACCCGTCCCACACGGCTGTCTCCTTTGTCGCTGCATCTTTACCTCGGCCTCGCTGCTGCGCTGCCAACCGGCGTGGTACGCGCCGAACCCCTGGAACTCGCGACACAGGAGGCTGCCAAGGACGGCGGCAACGTAACCTCGCAACCCCTCGAACTGTCCGCCACCAATGTCGAAAGCCAGTGGCTGGGCGCCTCGACGGAAAACACCGGCAGCTACGCGCCGGGCACCACCACCATGGGCGGCAAAGGCCCGCAGAAGCTGCGCGAAATCCCCCAGTCGGTGACCGTCATCACCGACCAGCGCCTGCAGGACCAGCAACTGCGCAACATGGACCAGGTGATGAACCAGATGACCGGCGTCACCCGCAAGGAGGCGTGGGCGAAGAACACTTACGTGTCGCGTGGCTTCGAGATCAACGATGTGCGCTACGAAGGCGGTGCCACCTCCAGCATGCTCGACAGCAGCCGCTATGAGGACCTGGCTCAGTTCGACAGCGTCGGTTTGCTGCGCGGCGCCGATGGCCTGTACGGCGCAGGCGAGCCAGGGGGCGTGATCAACTTCAGCTACAAACGCCCGCTGGCGCAACCGCAGGTCAAGACCCTGACCTCGGCCGGCAGCTGGGACAACTACCGCGGCGAGTTCGATGTAACCGGCCCGCTGGGTATGGATGGCCGGCTGCGCGGGCGCTATGTGGGGGTGCTGGAGGACAAGCACAACTTCGTCGACTACGACCACAAGAAGCGCAACCTGAACTACGTGTCGTTCGAGCTGGACGCCAGCGACGACACCTTGCTGTTCTTTGGCGCCAGCCATCAGCGTGATGACCTCAAGGGTGTGCGCAACACCCTGGGCCGTTACTCCGACGGCAGCGACCTTGGCCTGCCACGCAGCACCAACCTGACCACGCCGTGGAGCTGGAACGATATCGAGAACACCACCGTGTTCGCCCGCCTGGATCAGCAACTGAGCGACAACTGGAAAGCCGTGGCCAACGTGCGCCACAACATCAACCGCAACGCGCAGAACGTGGTGGAGCTGGAGAACCCCATCGACCCGGTCACCGGTACCGGCGGGTCGTGGTGGAACAACCAGCACGATTTTCGCACCACCAACACCACCGTGGACCTGAACCTGCAAGGTGCGTTCGACGCCTTCGGCCACACCCACGACCTCACCTTCGGGGTTGACGGCAGCAAGCTCAAGAGCCGCGGTGGCAGTTACTGGAACTTCCTCTACGACGACCTGATCTTCTCACCGACCCTGCCAGAGCGCTTCCCCACGGCGCAAAGCTTCCCGGACACCAGCACCGACGTGCGCAAGGCCGGCGCCTATACCTCGCTGCGCATCCGGCCGGTGGATGATCTGTCGCTGATCATCGGCGGTCGCTACACCCTCATGGAAGACACCGAGTACGTGGGCGCAAGTGGCCAGAAGCTGACCTCGATCGATGAAGACCGCCAGTTCGTGCCGTACTACGGCATCGTCTATGACCTCACCGAAACCACCAGCCTGTATGCCAGCCATGCGGAAATCTACAAATCGCAGGCGACATTGCTGCAAGGCCCGCCACCGGGCAGCAAAGCCCTGGAGCCAATGACCGGGACCAACTACGAGGTCGGGATCAAGCGCGAGTTGGCCGATGGCCGGCTGCTGGCCAGCTTTGCCGTGTACCGCATCGAGAAGAAGGGCCAAGGCCAGACCGACCCCAACTTCCCACGTGAATGGGGCTCTGTGACCTCCTGTTGCTATGTTGGCGATGGATACCAACTGAGCCAGGGCTTCGAGATCGAACTCAACGGCGAAGTCCTGCCTGGGCTGCAGGTGGCGATGGGGTACACCTACAACGCCAACGAGAACAAGCGTGAGGGTGATGCCCGTTTCAGTACCCACACCCCACGCCACCTGTTCAAGCTCTGGACCGACTATCGCTTCCAGCGCCTGTCTGCCTTGAGCCTCGGCGCCGGGGTGATCGCACAGAGCGAGCACAGCGAATCGGGCACCGTGGTACCGCTTGGGGGCAGCGACTCGCTGGACTACGCGTTCGTCGAAAGCGGCTATGCGATCTATTCGGCGCGCGCCGCGTATGACCTGGACGAGCACTGGACGCTGGCACTGAACGCCAACAACCTGTTCGACAAAACGTACTACAGTACGGTGTCGTCAACCGGGTACGGCAACCTGTATGGTGAGCCACGCAGCTTCTTGCTGAGCTTGAGCGGAAAGTTCTAACCCCCCCTGCTGGGGCTGCTGCGCGGCCCCAGCAGGGTGAATCACACAATTGACCTTCCGCTGGGCGCCGGTTTGCTCGTACCCTTGTCACAGTTTCAACTGAATAGACACGGTTCCATGCGAAAACTGCTTGCTGGCGCACTGGCGCTGGTCTTCATCGCCGCCCTGTGCGGCTACGGCTTCTGGACCCAACAACGCCCGGAAGGCCATTACCTTTCCGACTTGCGCATCGAGCTGGCGCTCAACCATGGCGTGCCGGGTGAACACGGCAACCTGCTGGGCGTCGAACCCCTGCTCTACCCAAGTGACTACCAAAACCTTCAGCGCCTGCACCGCAAGCTCTCGGCCTATCTGCAGCAGGCTCGTGTGCAGGGGCTGGTTGGCCCGCGCACGGTGGTGGTGCTGCCCGAGCACATCGGCACCTGGCTGTGGGCACGTGGCGAAAAGAACGAGCTGTACCAGGTCACACAGAGCCGCGAGGCCCTGCAATGGCTGGAGCTGAGCAACCCACTGCGCTATGGCCTGGCAATGCTGAGCGCCGATGCCGACGACTGGCGTGCCGACGCGCACCTGCGCATGAAGGCCGAGCAGATGGCCGCCGACTACCAGCAGCTGTTCGGTGGCTTGGCCAAGGAGTTTGGTGTCACCCTGGTGGCCGGCTCCATCGTGCTCCCGGCCCCTTATGTCAAACACGGCGTGCTGCACGCGGGCAGTGGCCCGCTGTACAACAGCAGCGTGGTGTTTGCCGGCGACGGCTCGCTGCTGGGCCAGCCCCAGCGTCAGCAATTTCCGGACAGCGAAATGCGCCGCTACATCCATGATGGCCGCAAGCACCCGCTCCAGGTACTGCAAACCCCTGCCGGACGCCTGGGCGTGCTGGTCGGCAGTGACAGCTGGTACCCGGAGAACCAACAGCAGCTGGCACAGCAGTCGGTACAGCTGATCGCCAACCCGGTGTTTCTCAGCGGTAAAGGCAGCTGGGAGGCGCCGTGGCGTGGCAATCGCCATCAGGATGCGGCGGCCGAGCTTGCCCTGCAGCGTGGCGAAGTCAGCGAACGAACCGCCTGGCAACGCCTGACCCAGACGGCCGGCGCGGGTGTCAGCAGCATGAGCGTGTTCATGCGCGGGCAGTTCTGGGAGCAAGCCAGCGACGGCCAGGGCTTCGCCCATCAGTCGGGTGAACTGCTGGCGGGCAACCCCAGCCATGGCGCCCGCCTGCTGAACCTCTGGTTGTGACCTGATGGCCCGCCCCCGCGTGCGCCTGGGTGATCTGTCGGTAGGTTTCGTCCAGCCACTGGCCGGGGCTTTGCGCGCGCTGGGCCACGACCCTGCGCCCCTGTTGCAGCGCTATGGCCTTGATGCGGCGCGCCTGGCCGAAGCGGGCGCACGCTTGTCGATCCCTCGCTACATGCACCTTGGGCATGCCGCCATCGCGCTGTCCGCCGAGCCGGCCCTGGGCCTGCACATGGGCCGCCTCAGCCGCCTGGCCCATGCAGGCCTTGCGGGTATCACGGCAGCCCAGGCGCCGACCCTGGGCGAAGCGGCGCGCACCTTGTTGCGCTTCGAGCCGCTGTACGCTGCCAACTACCGGGGCCACTCACGCTTTCAGGAAGATGCCCAAGGCGCCTGGCTGCGCTTCTACTCCATCAGCCCCTACAACACCTACAACCGCTTCGTGGTCGATTCACTGCTCGCCGGCTGGCTGGCACAACTGGGCGACCTGGCGGGTACTGTGCTGCAGGCAGAACGGCTGGAGATCGAATTTGCCGCCCCCCCTTATGCCGCCCAGTATCAGGCACTGTGCAGCACGCCCGTGCAGTTCGCCGCCGAGGGCAATCAATTGCGCCTGAGCCGCGCCACGCTGCAAACGGCCAACCCGCAGCATTGCCCGAGCACCTGGCAGCACCTGCTGCAACTGTGCGAAGCAGAGTTGCTCCAGCGCACGCGGGTGCGCAGCCTGGGTGAACGCATCACGCACCTGCTCGGCCCGCTGCTCAATGGTGGCCGCGAACCGGACCTGGACGAAGTGGCGCTGCGCCTGCAACTGCCGACCTGGACATTGCGGCGCAAGCTCGCTGAAGAAGGCACGCGTTTTCGCGATGTGTTGAACGAGACACGGCGCGACCTGGCCGAAACCTACATCCGTGACACGGAGCTGGCTTTCGGCGAGATCGCCTATTTGCTGGGGTTTGCTTCGGCAGAGGCTTTCCAGCGCGCATTCAAGCGCTGGACCGGCCTCACGCCGGGGGAATTTCGCCGCAGCCAGCGGCAGGCCGGCTAAAGCTCGGTAGCGTCATCGGCGGGTTCCGGTGGGTCCAGTTCGTATGCCTGGAATTCGAGCAGCTCTTCCTGATATTCATCCATTGCCCTGCGTCCTCTTTTCTCATATGTCTTCGTAGGTGTCGCCTTCAACCTAAGCAGGTTGGGTGAAGGAATGATGACAATTTCATGAGAAGTAAACGTAGCAGGTATCGAGCGCGTTATCGCCGCCCGTCTGTAACAGGGAATGTGTCAGAGCGCCGCAGGTACGGCCTCTGCAGGCTGCGCTTGCTGCTGCACCTGTATCGGCGCAGGTTCTGCAGGCGGTGCTACAGGCTGCGATCCCTGGCTGTCATTCACCACGGGCGCAGCCGGCACCTCGCTGGCAGGGGCAGCCACAGCAGGCGCTGGCGCAGTTTCGGCCACAGGGGCCAGAGGCGCCGCCACCGGGGCTACAGCCGCCTGCTCTGGCAGCCCCAGGTCAACCGCTGGCTTTTCAGGCTTGGGTGCAGCCACCTCGGGCTCGACCTTGGGCTTGGCCTTGCTGACCTTCTTGGGCTTCGGCAGATAGCTCTGCACCAGCGCGAAATAGCGGTCGTAGAACTGCGCCGCAGTCACCGTCTCGCTGGCGACCTTGACCATCGAGTCATCACTCGAGCCGATCGGCATCGACACCGACCCCAGCACGCCCACACCAAGGCTGGCGGAGGTGTTGGATTTCTTCAGGCTGTAGCGATCTTGCAGGGCGTTGGCGAACATGGTCGAACGCTGGTCGTCGCTCACGTCCGGTGCGCAGGTGACGTTGAAGCTGATCTGCAGGTGGTTTTCGCTGTTTTGCTGAAAGCTCTTGTTGCCCGTCACCTGGTTGGCGCCGCTGCTGGTGATGATGTAGCCCTGGCTGAGCAAGGCACGGCGAGCCGCCTCGCAGGAGCCGGCATCGGTCACCGGGAAGCTGCGCGAGAAGGTCCCCGAGTCATCGAAGTTCTCGTGTTCGTAGATGGCGGCTTTTTTCGAGGAACAACCGGTCACGCCCGCCAGCACCAGGGCCAGCCCGAGCGCGCCAAAGACGGATGATCGGGTCATTGCAAATTCCGGGTAAGTCGAGAGGTGTCTATTGTGCATCACTGCGCACAGGCACTGAAACCGTTCATCCGTGAAGAGTCTGTCAGCTTCGTGTAAATGTGGCCGCGAGGGGGCGAAAACGAAAAAAGCGACCCTAAGGTCGCTTTCTACGTTGCTTCGAGGCGTTCAAGGGGCCTCGAGGCGAAGATGGCGCAGCGGACGGGACTCGAACCCGCGACCCCCGGCGTGACAGGCCGGTATTCTAACCGACTGAACTACCGCTGCGTATCGCTTGGGCTTGCGCCCGGTTGAAACCTTTTGCTCTACTTACCGGCCATGGGCACAGTTAAGAGAGGCACAAAAAAAGCGACACGTTGATCGCTCTTTTTGTTGCTTCGAGGCGTTCAAGGGGCCTCGAAACGAAGATGGCGCAGCGGACGGGACTCGAACCCGCGACCCCCGGCGTGACAGGCCGGTATTCTAACCGACTGAACTACCGCTGCGTATCGTTCAGGCTTGCGCCCGATTGAAACTGGGATCGACCTCAGGCATATTTGCCGTTTGGTCTCAGACCGGTGCTAGGCACCCATCTGTTACTAAAAAGTGGCGCAGCGGACGGGACTCGAACCCGCGACCCCCGGCGTGACAGGCCGGTATTCTAACCGACTGAACTACCGCTGCGCATAGTGACTTACGTCATGGCTTATCAGGCCTTGTCCCTCTCTGGCTATCCGCTTCTTTCGAAGCTTCCTGCACCAGGAACGCTCAGGAAGTGGTGGGTGATGACGGGATCGAACCGCCGACCCTCTGCTTGTAAGGCAGATGCTCTCCCGGCTGAGCTAATCACCCCCGCGATGTTGCTTATTGCGTTTGCTTCGCTGAGGCCGCGAAATTTACGCAGGTACCGATGCTAAGTCAATACCCCCATTGAATTTTTTTTCAAAAAGGGCAAAAAAGAGGTTTGCCTGTACGAGGGCACTGGATCGATGCTGTTCCTACACTAAGCGGTCGCGTGACGAATAATCACCAGAAACAAGAAAGGGACCTTTCGGTCCCCTTCTTGGTATCTGACAGCTCAGGTGTAGATCATCTTGCGCGTCATGCCGCCATCGACCACAAACTCTTGGCCAGTGACGAACGCCGCTTGGCGCGACAGCAACCAGGCCACCATGGCCGCCACGTCCTCCACCGTCCCTACCCTGCCGGTCGGATGCTGGGCATGGTCGGCTTCGGTCAACGGTTCGGCACGGCGCTGGGAAGGGTCACGCGCATCGATCCAACCCGGGCTCACCGCATTGACGCGGATCTCCGGGCCCAGGCTCATGGCCAGGGCATGGGTCAATGCCACCAGGCCGCCTTTGCTTGCCGCATAGGCCTCGGTGTCCGGTTCGGACTGCCGTGCCCGGGTCGAGGTCAGGTTGACGATCGCCCCATTGTGCGCACGCAGGTACGGCGCGCAATGCTTGGCCAGTAACATCGGGCCATTGAGGTTGACCGCCAGCACCCGGTTCCATTGCGCCAGGCTCAGGCTTTCCAGCGTCTGGTTGTGCGGGTTGGCGATTGCCGCGTTGCACACCAGCGCGTCCAAGCGCCCGAACTGCCCCAGCACTTCGGAAACCCCAGCACTGACCTGGGCTTCGTCAGCCACATCCATGGTCACGAACCAGGCGTTGTCGCCCAGCGCTTTGGCTACCTTGGACCCGCGGGGGCGGTCAAGGTCGGTGAGCACCACCTGCCAGCCTTCGCAGATCAACCAGGCGGCGATACCTAGGCCGATGCCGCGCGCGGCACCGGTTACCAGGGCTACCCGGCCATTATGGCCTGGCTTACCGCCGCTGATTTCGATCACAGTGCCGCCAACCCACGTGCAAGGTCTGCCTGCAAGTCAGCCACGTCTTCCAGGCCCACGGCAACGCGAACCAGGCTGTCACGGATACCCGCAGCCTCGCGCTCCTGCGGCGACAAACGGCCGTGGGAGGTGGTGGCCGGGTGCGCGATGGTCGTCTTGCTGTCACCCAGGTTGGTGGTGATCGAGATGACCCGCGTGGCATCGATGAAGCGCCAAGCGCCTTCCTTGCCACCCTTGACCTCGAAGCTGACCACCGCACCAAAGCCGCTCATCTGGCGCTTGGCCAGTTCGTGCTGCGGGTGGCTTGGCAGGCCGGCGTAATGCACCTTCTCGATGCCGTCCTGCTGTTCCAGCCACTGCGCCAGTTGTTGGGCACTCTCGCAGTGCGCACGCATGCGCAGCTTGAGCGTTTCCAGGCCTTTGGTGAAGATCCAGGCATTGAACGGGCTGAGCGTCGGGCCTGCGGTACGCAGGAAGCCCACCACTTCTTTCATCTGCTCACTGCGCCCGGCCACCACGCCGCCCATGCAACGGCCCTGGCCGTCGATGAACTTGGTTGCCGAGTGGAACACGATGTCGGCACCCAGCTTGAGCGGCTGTTGCAGTGCCGGGGTGCTGAAGCAGTTGTCCACCACCAGCATGGCGCCACGCGCGTGAGCGACCTCGCTGAGGGCGGTGATGTCCACCAACTCGGCCAGCGGGTTGGACGGCGACTCGACGATCAGCAGCTTGGTGTTGGCTTTGATGGCCTTTTCCCAACCCGACAGGTCGACGAGCGGCACATAGTCCACCTCGACGCCGAAGCGCTTGAAGTACTTCTCGAACAGGCTGATGGTCGAGCCGAACACGCTCTGCGACACCAGTACATGGTCACCGGCGCTGCACAGCGACATGACCACGGCGAGGATCGCCGCCATGCCAGTGGACGTCGCCACGGCCTGCTCGGCGCCCTCCATGGCCGCCAGGCGCTCCTCGAAGGCACGCACGGTCGGGTTGGTGTAGCGCGAGTAGACGTTGCCCGGGGTTTCACCGGCAAAGCGTGCGGCCGCATCGGCGGCCGTGCGGAAGACATAGCTGGAGGTCAGAAACAGCGCTTCGCTGTGCTCGGCCTCCGGTGTACGGTTTTGCCCGGCGCGCACCGCCAGGGTGTCGAAACCGACACCCTCGAGGTCACTGTCCAGTCGTCCGGCATCCCATTGATCCGTCATGCCGTCGCTCCCTAATCAGTTGTTGTAGAGGTCGATGATCGCGCTGACCGCCTGGGTCTTCACCTTCGCCAGGTCATTACGTGCC
Source organism: Pseudomonas putida (assembly GCF_025905425.1). NCBI lineage: Bacteria > Pseudomonadati > Pseudomonadota > Gammaproteobacteria > Pseudomonadales > Pseudomonadaceae > Pseudomonas > Pseudomonas putida. Next base: position 3,641,725 of record NZ_CP109603.1, read on the forward strand.
TGCTCGATACGCTCGAGGTAGGCTTCGTCGATGTCGCCGGTGACGTATTCACCATTGAACACCGCGCAATCGAAGTGCTCGATCTTGATCTTGCCGCCACCGACCGATTCGATCAGGTCCGGCAGGTCCTGGTAGATCAGCCAGTCGGCGCCGATCAACTCGGCCACCTGTTCGGTGGTACGGTTGTGGGCGATCAGTTCGTGAGCGCTCGGCATGTCGATGCCGTAGACGTTGGGGTAACGCACCGCAGGGGCCGCGGAGCAGAAGTAGACGTTTTTCGCGCCAGCTTCGCGGGCCATCTGGATGATTTGCTTGCAGGTGGTACCGCGCACGATCGAGTCGTCCACCAGCATCACGTTCTTGCCGCGGAATTCCAGCTCGATGGCGTTGAGCTTCTGGCGTACCGACTTCTTGCGTGCAGCCTGGCCGGGCATGATGAAGGTACGGCCGATGTAGCGGTTCTTGACGAAGCCCTCGCGGAACTTCACGCCCAGGCGGTTGGCCAGCTCAAGCGCAGCGGTGCGGCTGGTGTCCGGGATCGGGATGACCACATCGATGTCGTGCTCCGGGCGCTCGCGCATGATCTTTTCGGCGAGCTTCTCACCCATGCGCAGACGCGCCTTGTATACCGAGACACCGTCGATGATCGAGTCAGGGCGGGCCAGGTAGACGTGTTCGAAGATGCACGGCTGCAGTTTCGGGTTTTGTGCACACTGCTTGGTGTACAGCTGGCCTTCTTCGGTGATGTACACCGCTTCACCCGGTGCCAGGTCGCGGATCAGGGTGAAGCCGAGCACGTCCAGGGCCACGCTTTCGGAGGCGATCATGTATTCCACGCCTTCGTCAGTGTGACGCTGGCCGAACACCACCGGGCGAATACCGTTCGGGTCACGGAAACCGACGATGCCGTAGCCGGTGACCATCGCCACCACCGCGTAACCCCCGACACAACGGCTGTGCACGTGGGAAACCGCAGCGAACACGTCTTCTTCGGTCGGCTGCAGCTTGCCGCGTACAGCCAGCTCGTGGGCGAACACGTTCAGCAGCACTTCCGAATCGGAATTGGTGTTGACGTGGCGCAGGTCGGATTCGTAGATTTCCTTGGCCAACTGCTCGACGTTGGTCAGGTTGCCGTTGTGCGCCAGGGTGATGCCGTAAGGCGAGTTGACGTAGAACGGCTGGGCTTCGGCCGAGGTCGAACTGCCCGCAGTCGGGTAGCGCACGTGACCAATGCCCATGTGGCCAACCAGGCGCTGCATGTGGCGCTGCTGGAACACATCGCGCACCAGGCCATTATCCTTGCGCAGGAACAACCGGCCGTCATGGCTGGTCACGATACCGGCAGCGTCCTGGCCGCGGTGCTGGAGGACCGTAAGCGCGTCATACAGCGCCTGATTGACGTTCGACTTACCGACGATACCGACGATGCCACACATGCGACGCAACCCCTACTTTGACGAAACTTGAGTGAATAGCGCTCAGGGCTTTGCGGGCCCGAGCAACTGTTCCTTGAACGGGAGATCAGCCGGTGTGCTGATCACCCCACTGGACATCCACTGGCTGGAGAAACCCAGAATCAGGTTTTTCGACCAGTCAGCGACCAAGAGAAATTGTGGTATCAGGCGTGATTCCTGCCACCAGGTGTCTTGTTGAACCGGCCCCAGGCTAAGCAGCCCGACGGCCACCACCACCAGCAAGGCCCCACGCGCGGCGCCGAAGGCCATGCCGAGAAAACGATCGGTGCCGGACAGCCCGGTCACGCGGATCAGCTCACCGACAAGGAAATTGACCATGGCCCCCACCAGCAGGGTGGCGACGAACAGAATGGCGCAACCGGCGATGGTACGCATCGACGGTGTCTGGATATAGCTTTCAAGATACACCGAGAGCGAGCCACCGAACATCCAGGCAACCGCACCGGCAATGATCCAGATGAGCAAGGACAAGGCTTCCTTGACGAAGCCGCGCTTGAGACTGATCAGTGTGGAGACGGCGATGATCGCGATGATCGCCCAATCAACCCAGGTAAATGCCACGGTGCTGCCTGCAGACGTTTGAGGCGGCGCATTTTACCAGAGCAGCGGGCTGGGGGTAAGCGGAATGTCGGGGGGATTAGCAACTGCGCGATACCTGTAGGAGCGGCCCTTTCCGACCGGTCCGGCGCCCCGGCAAGGCCGTTCCTACACAAAGGCAGCGCTATTAGCCGCGTTCGGGCTGGAAGCGCACCACAAAGCCCTTGAGGCTGTGCTTGCGATTGATCGCATCACGCACACGCTCGGCCTCGGCGCGCTCGATCAACGGCCCGACGTACACCCGGTTCATACCGCCCGCAGAGCGGATATAGGCGTTGTAGCCCTGGCTACGCAAGGTCTGCTGCAGGCTTTCTGCCCCAGCCCGGTTGGACAGACTGGCCAGCTGGATGGACCAACTGACCGGTAGCCCATTGACGTCGATCTTCGACGGCGCCACGGGTTTGGCAGCCGCGACAGCAGGCGTGGGGGCAGCGGCGGGCTTGGTTTCAACCTTTGCCGCCGGGGCGGGTGCTGGCGGCTTGGCAGCCTGGGGCTGGGTCTGCGGGGATGGCGTAATCGGCTGGCTAGGCGTGCTGGCTGGCGCGGTAGACTCGTCGATCACCACCGGTGGCTGCTGAGGCTCCTCCGGGATAACCTGGGGTTCCGGCACGGCAACCGGCTCTACCTGCACCTCAGGCAGGGTCGGCATGGCCGGCGCCTGCGGAGCTTCGACCTGTACCTGGCGCATCTCGTCCTCGCGGGTGAACAGCATCGGCAGAAAAATCACCGCCAGCGCCACCAGCACCAACGCACCCACCATGCGCTGTTTCATCCCTTTATCCAGCACTGCCATCTACTCAACCCTCCGGGGCCTGCCGCGCCAACCACTCCAGGGCCTGGGCGACACAGAAAAACGAACCGAACAGCAGGATCTGGTCATCCGCCGTCGCCTTCGCGCATTGCCCTTCGAGGGCGGCGTCGACACTGGCATAAGACTTCACCGAGGCGCCGAGGTTCGTCAAGGCATCAGCCAATTCTGCGGCCGGACGGCTGCGTGGGGTATCCAGCGGGGCTACTGCCCAGTCATCGACCAGCCCCTGCAACGGCGCGACAACACCCTCCAGGTCTTTGTCGGCGAGCAGGCCGAACACGGCCAGGCGACGCCCCTTGAGCGGCCGGGCCGCCAGGCGCCGGGCCAGGTACTGCGCCGCATGCGGGTTGTGCCCCACATCCAGCAGCAGCTCAACGGGCTTGCCCTGCCAGTGCAGCAGGCGGCGGTCAAGGCGGCCAGTGATGTGGGTAGCGAGCAGCGCCTGACGAATTTGCCCGGCATCCCAGGGCAGGCCCGACAACAGGTAGGCCTGCAACGCCAGGGTGGCGTTTTCCATGGGCAGGTCGAGCAACGGCAGATCGCGCAGCTCCACTGGCCTACCCTCGGCTGTGGTCCCACGCCAGTGCCAGGCTTCACCCGTGCTTTCCAGGTCGAAGTCACGCCCACGCAAGAACAACGGCGCCGCCAGTTCTTGCGCCTTGTCGAGCAAAGGCTGCGGCGGGTCGAGGTCGCCACACAGCGCCGGCTTGCCGGCGCGGAAGATGCCAGCCTTCTCGAAGGCGACCAGTTCACGGGTATCACCTAGATAATCGACATGGTCGACGCCGATGCTGGTCACCAGGGCCAGGTCGGCATCCACCACGTTCACGGTGTCCAGACGGCCACCGAGCCCCACTTCGAGCACCACAGCATCCAGCTTCGACTGGTAGAACAACCAGAACGCCGCCAGGGTGCCCATCTCGAAATAGGTCAGAGAAATATCGCCCCGCGCCGCCTCGACGGCGGCGAAGGCTTCGCACAGGCGCTCATCACTGGCCTCATGGCCGTCGATGAGCACCCGCTCGTTGTAACGCAACAGGTGCGGCGAGCTGTACACGCCAACCTTGAGCCCCTGGGCTCGCAGCATCGCCGCGACGAAGGCGCAGGTGGACCCTTTGCCGTTAGTGCCGGTGACGGTCACCACGCGCGGTGCCAGCTTGCCCAGCGCCAGGCGGGCAAGCACGTTCTGCGAACGCTCCAGGCCCATGTCGATGGCCGATGGGTGCAACTGCTCGAGGTAGGCGAGCCATTCGCCCAGGGATCGTTGTTTCATCACGCGACCGCAGCCGCCTCAAGCGCCTGCTCTGGGGTGTCCTGGCCGGTCATCTGCGCCAGCAGGCGGGCCAGACGTGGGCGCAGCTCGCCACGGGAGATGATCAGGTCGATGGCGCCATGCTCCAGCAGGAACTCGCTGCGCTGGAAGCCTTCTGGCAGCTTCTCGCGTACGGTCTGCTCGATCACGCGTGGGCCGGCAAAGCCGATCAGCGCCTTGGGCTCGCCGACGATGACGTCGCCCAGCATCGCCAGGCTGGCAGAAACGCCGCCGTAGACCGGGTCGGTCAGCACCGAGATGAACGGGATGCCTTCTTCACGCAGGCGCGCCAGCACGGCCGACGTCTTCGCCATCTGCATCAGCGAGATCAGCGCTTCCTGCATGCGCGCACCGCCGGAGGCCGAGAAACAGACCATCGGGCAGCGGTTTTCCAGGGCGTAGTTGGCGGCGCGAACGAAACGCTCACCGACGATGGCACCCATGGAACCGCCCATGAAGGAGAACTCGAACGCGCTAACCACGATCGGCATGCCCATCAGGGTACCGCTCATGGAAATCAGTGCGTCTTTCTCGCCGGTCTGCTTCTGCGCACCAGTGAGGCGGTCCTTGTACTTCTTGCCATCGCGGAACTTCAGGCGGTCGACCGGTTCCAGCTCGGCGCCCAGTTCGGCACGGCCTTCGGCGTCGAGGAAGATGTCGATACGCGCACGTGCGCCGATGCGCATGTGGTGGTTGCACTTGGGGCAGACATCCAGGGTTTTTTCCAGCTCCGGACGATACAGCACGGCCTCGCAAGCCGGGCACTTGTGCCACAGGCCTTCAGGCACCGAGCTCTTTTTCACCTCGGAACGCATGATCGAAGGGATCAGTTTGTCGACTAACCAGTTGCTCATGCTTTCTTTCTCCAGTATCGGCGAGCGGGGGCCAGCGTGACCGGCCTGCCCTGCCCTTGAGCTCAAAATCTTTTATGAAACGATGATGGACCGGCCGCCGGGGCTTCCTGCGTGCCGCTCCACCGTTAATGTGTTGTTCGCCCACCGCATCGGCGGGCGCCCCGCAGGGGCTGCGATAGCTATGGACGATGGTGCGCCGCCAACCGTCACATCCACCGTCACGCCTGCTTCACCGCACGCATGAAGGCCTCGATTTTCGCCGCATCCTTGATGCCCTTGGCCTGCTCCACACCGCCGCTGACATCCACCGCATAAGGCCGCACCTGGGCGATGGCCTGGCCGACATTTTGCGCATTCAGCCCACCGGCAAGGATGATCGGCTTGCTCAGACGGGCCGGCACCAGTGACCAGTCAAAGGCCTCACCCGTGCCCCCGGGCACGCCGGGTACGTAGGTGTCCAGCAAAATACCCCGGGCGCCGGCATAAAGCCTGCAGGCCGCTTCCAGGTCGTCGCCGGGGCGCACTCGCAGGGCCTTGATCCAGGGGCGATGGTAACCTTCACAGTCTTGCGGGGTTTCGTCGCCGTGGAACTGTAGCAGGTCCAGTGGAACCACTTCGAGGATCTCGTTCAGCTCGCACCGCGAAGCGTTGACGAACAGCCCGACGGTGGTCACGAACGGCGGCAGCTGGGCAATGATCGCGCGGGCCTGGTGCACGTCCACGGCACGCGGGCTCTTGGCATAGAAAACCAAACCGATGGCATCGGCCCCCGCCTCGGCGGCAGCCAGCGCGTCTTCGATGCGGGTAATCCCGCAGATCTTGCTGCGAACGTTGCTCATGGACTGCGTACCCTGCTGTTTCGGTGAAGGGCCGGATGTTAGCAAATGACTTTTCGTCCGTCAGTCAGCCAATGCCTCATAGCCGGTCAAAAAGTGTGGGCCGATGTAACGCTGGGGCAGTTGGAAGGTGTCGGGGTATTCCACCTGCACCAGGTACAAGCCGTACGGGTGCGCGGTCACTCCGCCTTCGCGACGGTTACGCCCCTCCAGCACTTCCCGCGCCCAGCTCGCTGGGCGCTCGCCAGCGCCGATGGTCATCAATACACCGGCGATGTTACGCACCATGTGGTGCAGGAACGCCGTGGCACGTACGTCCAGCACGATCATCTGGCCATGGCGGGTGACGCGCAGGTGATGGATGTGCTTGATCGGCGACTTGGCCTGGCACTGGCTGGCGCGGAAGGCGCTGAAATCGTGGGTACCCAGCAGAAACCCGGCCGCTTCGGCCATGCGCTCGACATCCAGCGGACGGTGGTTCCAGGTCACTTCCTCGGCCAGATGCGCAGGGCGGATCGGGTCGTTGTAGATAACGTAGCGGTAACGCCGGGCCGTGGCCTTGAAGCGGGCATGGAAGTCCGCCGGCATCGGGCGCGACCAGACCACGCTGATGTCGTGAGGCAGGTTGAAATTGGTACCCAGGGTCCAGGCGCGCTCGTCGCGTATGGCGCGGGTATCGAAGTGCACGATCTGCCCGCAGCCGTGCACCCCGGCATCGGTGCGCCCGGCGCAGATCACGGTGATGGGCTCGTTCGCCACCTTCGACAACGCCTGCTCGAGGGCTTGCTGGACACTGGGCACACCGCTGGCCTGGCGCTGCCAGCCGCGATAGCGCGAGCCTTTGTATTCCACGCCCAGGGCGATGCGAGAGTAGCCTTCAGCCGCAGATTCGGCGGCGGTGTCGATGATGTCCAAGAGCATGAAACCTGTGATGAATACGCAATGGCGGGATTATAACGACAACGGCAGCCCTGTTGGGCTGCCGTTGTGGGTACTGCGGTATGGGGCCTATCGCCGGCAAGCCGGCGACAACGCGTTGTGAACCCGGATCAGACCAGCCGCGACAGCATCGTCTCGGCTTCCTGACGCTGGGCCCCGTCACCGTCCTTGACCACTTCATCAAGGATGTCCCGCGCCCCCTGGTGATCCCCCATGTCAATGTAGGCACGTGCCAGATCGAGCTTGGTGGCCACTTCATCACTGCCAGAGAAGAAGTCGAAGTCCAGGTCGTCCAGAGGCTCGGGTTCGGGCTGCGCAACTGCATCTTCAGTGGTGAAGTGCGGTTCCAGCGAAGGCGATTCGAGGTTCTGCGACAGCTTGTCCAGTTCCGCGTTGACGTCCTCCAGCTCCGAAGCGAAGCTCTTGGCAGCCGGCGAATCGTCTTCCAGCGACAGCGACAGATCGAAATCCGACGGCAGGTCGAGCTCGGTGATCGGCTCGAACTCCGGCACGCTGTCGAAGGCTGCCAGTTCAGCGGCGACATCTACCGGCGCCTCTTCGGCGACAGCCGGGGCAACCGGCTCGCTGACATCAAGGTCGAAATCGTCCAGGCCCGCCACCGGCTGTGGCTCAGCCTGCGCCAGCATCGCCTCGAAATCGGCATCGGCTTCTGCTTCTGCTTCTGCTTCTGCTTCAGCTTCGGCTTGCAGCTCAGCCTCCACGGCTGCCGGCTGTTCCTCTACCTGCACATCGTCCAGTACGGGTTCATCCAGTACCGGTTCATCCAGCACAGCCTCGTCCAATACTGGCTCGACTGGCTCGTCCAGCAGCGGTGCTGCCAGCGGATCTTCGCCAGGCAGGTCTTCACCCAGGCTCAGATCGAAGGCGTTGTCCAAGTCCGACTCATCAAGCGACGGAACCTCGGTGAAGGCGTCGATTTCAGACTCGGGGATGTCATCCAGCTCGGGTTCTGCCTCTGCGACAGTGTCGGGCTCATCCTGCAACTCTGGTTCAACTTCTGGTTCAACTTCTGGCTCGGCCTCAGGCGCTTGCTCTGCCACTTCCTCGGCAACGATGTCTTCAACCACCGGTGCCTCAGGCTGATCCTGCAGCAGACCCTGCACGTACTGCTCATCCATCTGAGCAGCCAGCGCTGCCGCGCCCACACCGGCGGCGGCCACACCCAGCATGGCTGGGTAGCGCCCTTTGAGCTCCTCGACCTGCGTGGCGTTGTGCTCGGTGGCCGGCAGGACGCGCTCCTGCTCGACGAAAGCACTGTGATCACCCTGGCGGGCATACACTTCCATCAGCTTCAGGCGCAGCGCGTCACGACCGGGTTCTGCAGCGAGCGCTGTTTCGAGCAACTCGGCGGCATGATTCAGACGACCACTCTCCAGGCTCTGCTCGACTTCCGCCAACAGCGCGGCGGTGGCATCTGGCTGAGGCTCTGTGTCGCCGACCGGCGCTGCGGTTTTTTCCGCGGCAGCGGCGGCGGCGGCAGAGGCCGCGACTACTGCTGGCGACAGCGTTACGCTCGGCGCCGAGACCTCCAGCCCTTCAAAGCTGTCGGAGGCCATCTCCAGCCCCTCGACCGGCTCTTCTTCAGCCAAGGCCCGCGCCATGCGCAGGTGTTTCTCTGCCTCTTCCTGGGCCTTGCGCTTGCGCATCAGCAACACCAGCAAAAGCAGTAGCACGAGGAACGTAGACCCTGCGATCAGCCACAGCAGCCAGGGGTTGCCGAGCACATCGTCAAAGGTGCCACGCGGCTGGGCGGCGGGTGCCGCCTTGGCGGCCGGCGCAGGCTTCACCACAGGCTGAGCATTTGCCGCAGGTTTAGCCGGCGCAGGCTCGCCTGGCAGTGCAGCGGCGACCGCTGCCTTGCCGGCTGCGCCCTGGGCTTCAAGCCGGGCCAGTTGGTCGTTTTTCAACGCGATCAGACGCTGCAGCTTGTCCAGCTGGCTCTGCAGGTCGGCCATGCGGCTCTTGAGCTCATCGTTGTCGCGGCGGCTGGTGTCGAGGCTTTCCTGGGCCACGGCCAGCTTGTCGTTGAGCGCCTTGGCCTGCCCAGCACCCGCCCGGTTGCCGGGGCTGACCAGGCGCAGGTTGTCACCTTGGGCAATGCGCTCCGGCGCCGCCTCGGCGGCACCGCGGCGGGTGGCGTCGAGCTGGCGGGCACGCGGCCCCAGGCGCCGGCCTTCACGCCAGGCCGCATACTGCTCGGCCACGTCGCGAACCGCCTCGCCCTGGGCAATGTTCTGGATCTGTTGCTGATCGGGCAGGCGCAGTACCTGGCCAACCTTCAACTGGTTGATGTTGTTGCCAATGAAAGCGTCCGGGTTCAACGCCTGGATCGCGATCATGGTTTGCTGAATCGAGCCGCCCTGGCTGTTGCGCGCAGCAATTTGCCACAAGGTGTCGCGACGCTGGGTGGTGTAGTTGCTCGCGCCCGTCACAGCCGGTGCGACATTGGCCGCCGCAGGTTGCTTGCCCTGAGCCTTGGCCTGGTCAAGCAGCACGCTGTAGTCACGCAGCAGCCGCCCCTGCGGCCACATCACCTGCACCAGGAATTTGACCACGGACCCCGGCAGCGGTTGGCTGGACGTGACGCGCAGCACGCTCTTGCCGTTGGGGTTGATCACCGGCGTGAACGTCAGGTCTTCGAGGTAAGTTGGAAAGGCTACCCCCGCCTTGCTGAACTCTTCCGGCGGCGCCAGGCTCGGCGCCACTTCGGCGGCAGTGAGGTCGCGTACGTCGAGCAATTCGATCTCGGCGTCCAGCGGCTGATTCTGTGCCGACTTCAGGGTCAGCTCCCCCAAGCCCAACGCATTGGCCATGCCCGACGACAGCGCCGAGGCAGCCGCCATGGCCAGAACCAGTTTGCGAATTCGAAGCATGACCTCTTCCCTTGTATGAATCGTCCCGAAACCTGCATGCAGAGCAGGACAAAAGTGCTCGCAGTATCTTTTACGGCATGTGTTTAATCAACAATTGCGCCACCTGCACAGCATTGAGCGCGGCGCCTTTGCGCAGGTTGTCGGTGGTCAGCCAGAGGTTGAGCTGCTGGTCTTCATCGACACCATGGCGTACACGACCAACATAGACCACGTCTTGGCCCACTGCGTCACCAACCGGCGTCGGATAATCGTCGCGTTCCACCAGTTCGACACTGTCGGCAGACTCAAGGGCCTGATTGACCGCTGCCAGGTCGACCGGGCGACGGCTTTGCACAGCCACACTGAAGCTATCGCCGAAAAACACCGGTACTTGAACGCAGCTCACGGAAATCTTCAGTTCAGGCTGGCCAAGCAGCACCCGCAACTCGCTGACCAGGCGCCGCTCCAGCGCGGTATGGCCCTGTTCGTCGGCGGCGCCGACCTGGGCCAGCAGGTTGAAGGCTACCTGGCGGTCAAAGAAGCGCGGCTCAAGTGGGCGGGCGTTGAGCAGCTCGGCGGTCTGGCGGGCCAGCTCGCTGACCGCTTCGCGCCCCTGCGCCGAAACCGCCAGCGAGGCCATCACCTGGACCCGTTCGATGTCCAGCAGGCCTTTGAGCGGCGCCAGCGCAACGGCCAGCGCGACGGCGGCGGAACTGGGGCTGGCAATGCGCGCGGGCAGCGCCAGGCCGGCAAGGCGTTCGGCGTTGGCCTCAGGGACCAGGGCAAGGGCATCGTCCAGGCCGGCGGACAGGTCGATGACCGTGCAGCCAGCCTGCAGGGCCTTGCTGGCGAAGCTGCGGCTGACCGCGGCGCCAGCGGCGAAGAACGCCAGTTTGACCTGGGCGAAATCGAAGCTGTCCACTTCGCGAACCTTGAGCTTCTTGCCGGCAAACATCACGCTGCTGCCCGCAGATTCCATGCTGGCCAAAAGGTGCAAGGTGGCGACCGGGAACGCCAGTTCTTCGAGAATCTGTACAAGGGTTTCACCGACGCTGCCGGTGGCGCCGACGACGGCGATATCGATAGAAGGGTTCATGCTGCGGGCTGCCTCAGGCGAAACGGGAGCGGCACTTTACTCGCATTGCTCAGGCGTGGCCAACGCAGCCGACGCAAAGGCCGTCAGAACGGCTTCTCACGCGTGAGGCTGATGCTGCTCTGAAGATTGGCAGGCATAAAAAAACCCGCGCAGTCACCCGCGCGGGTTTTCGATTAAACCAGAGCGATCAACGCTCCAGCAGAATCCGCAGCATGCGGCGCAGCGGCTCGGCGGCACCCCACAGCAGCTGGTCACCCACGGTGAACGCGCCCAGGTAGTGCGAACCCATGTTCAGCTTGCGCAGACGGCCCACCGGAATGTTCAAGGTGCCGGTAACCTTGGTCGGGGTCAGCTCTTGCATGCTGATCTCACGCTGGTTCGGCACCAGTTTCACCCACGGGTTGTGCTGGCTGATCATGCCTTCGATGTCGGCGAGCGGCACATCCTTGTTCAGCTTGATGGTCAGCGCCTGGCTGTGGCAACGCATGGCGCCAATGCGCACGCAGATACCGTCGACCGGGATCGGGCTCTTGAAACGACCGAGGATCTTGTTGGTCTCGGCCTGGGCCTTCCACTCTTCACGGCTCTGCCCGTTCGGCAGCTCCTTGTCGATCCACGGAATCAGGCTGCCGGCCAGCGGCACGCCGAAGTTCTCGGTGGGGAAGGCTTCGCCACGCATGGCCTCGGCAACCTTGCGGTCGATGTCGAGAATGGCGCTGGCCGGGTTGGCCAGGTCATCGGCCACGGCCGCGTGGGTAGCGCCCATCTGCTTGATCAGCTCACGCATGTTCTGCGCGCCGGCACCGGAGGCCGCCTGATAAGTCATGGCACTCATCCACTCGACCAGGCCGGCTTCGAACAGACCGCCCAGGCCCATCAGCATCAGGCTGACCGTGCAGTTGCCGCCAATGTAGTTCTTGGTACCGGCATCGAGCTGCTGGTCGATGACCTTGCGGTTGACCGGATCGAGGATGATCACTGCGTCATCCTGCATGCGCAGGGACGAGGCGGCATCGATCCAGTAACCCTGCCAGCCGGCTTCGCGCAGCTTGGGGAAGACCTCGTTGGTGTAGTCGCCGCCCTGGCAGGTCAGGATCACGTCGAGGGTCTTGAGTTCTTCAATCGAATAAGCGTCCTTGAGCGGACCCGTATCCTTGCCCACGTTCGGGCCTTGGCCACCGACATTGGAGGTGGTGAAGAACACCGGCTCGATAAGGTCGAAATCCTGCTCCTCCAGCATCCGCTGCATGAGCACGGAACCGACCATACCGCGCCAACCGATCAGACCTACACGTTTCATCGCAACTACACCTTTGCTAAAAGTGGGCCGCCACCGACCAAAAACGGTGGCGGGCCAGAGAGATTACAGATTCCGCAGCGCTGCGACTACTGCGTCGCCCATTTCCTGCGTGCCTACTTTGTCGCAGCCAGCCGACCAGATGTCACCGGTGCGCAACCCTTGGTCCAGCACCAGGCTAACGGCTTGCTCGATGGCCTCGGCGGCAGCGTGCTGGTTGAAGCTGTAACGCAGCATCATCGACACCGACAAGATGGTCGCCAACGGGTTGGCGATGCCCTTGCCTGCGATGTCCGGCGCCGAGCCGTGGCACGGCTCGTACATGCCCTTGTTATTGGCATCCAGCGACGCCGAAGGCAGCATGCCGATGGAACCGGTCAGCATGGAAGCTTCATCCGACAGGATGTCACCAAACATGTTGTCGGTCACGACCACGTCGAACTGCTTGGGCGCGCGCACCAGCTGCATGGCGGCGTTGTCGACGTACATGTGGCTCAGTTCGACGTCCGGGTAGTCCTTGGCCACGTCTTCGACCACTTCGCGCCACAGCTGGCTGGAAGCCAGGACGTTGGCCTTGTCCACCGAGCACAGCTTCTTGCCGCGCACACGGGCCATGTCGAAACCGACGCGGGCGATGCGGCGCACTTCGCTTTCGCTGTAGGGCAGTGTGTCGTAGGCCTGGCGCTCGCCACCTTCGAGTTCACGCTGGCCACGTGGTGCACCGAAATAGATACCACCGGTCAGCTCGCGGACGATGAGGATATCCAGGCCCGAGACGATCTCTGGCTTGAGCGAGGAGGCATCGGCCAATTGCGGGTAGAGGATGGCCGGGCGCAGGTTGGCGAACAGGCCCAGTTGCGAGCGGATTTTCAGCAGGCCGCGCTCAGGGCGGATGTCACGCTCGATCTTGTCCCATTTCGGGCCACCCACGGCGCCGAGCAGTACGGCATCGGCCTGACGCGCACGTTCCAGGGTCTCGTCGGCCAGCGGCACGCCGTGCTTGTCGATGGCCGCGCCACCGATCACATCGTGCGCCAGGCTGAAGCCGAGCTGGAACTTGTCGTTGGCCAGCTCCAGCACCTTGACCGCCTCGGCCATGATTTCGGGGCCGATGCCATCACCTGGGAGAATCAGAATCTGCTTGCTCATGCTTTCCTCTATCCATTCAAGCGGTGCGGCCAGCTCGGCCACACCGAACAAAACTCAGCGCTCGGCCCACAGTACCAACACATCGGTGCTGAACGAACCATCGGCTTCAATCTGGTAATACTGCCGCACTTCCTCGCCCATGGCTTGCTGCAATTGGCGAATGGCCACGCGCATCGGTTCGGGGGTACGCATACGCTCGACCCAGGTGCCAAACTCCAGGCGCAGCGGCTGCCGGGTGTGGCTGCGCACATGCAGGCCGGCTTCGCTGACCTGGCGCTGCCATTCGGCGGCAGAATAGTCACGCACGTGGCTCGTGTCGCGCAGCACCTCGACGGTTTGCAGGTAGGTGTCGAGCAACGGGCTGCCCGGCGACATGACATCGATGAAGGCCGCCACCCCACCCGGCTTCAGTACGCGGCGCACTTCGCGCAGGGCCAGGCCCAGGTCGCTCCAGTGGTGCGCCGAGTAGCGGCTGAAGACGAAGTCGAACGAGGCGTCGGCGAAAGGCAGGCGTTCGGCGGCGCCGCGTTGCGTGGTGATATTGCCCAGGCCGCGCTCGGCGGCGGCGCTGGCAACCACATCGAGCATGGATTGCGACAGGTCGTAGGCGACCACTTCGGCAACCAGTGGCGCAACGTGGAAACTGACGTGACCGGCACCACAGCCCAGGTCCAGCACGCGGGCCTCGGCCTTGCCTGCCAGTTCGGCTTGCAGCAGGGCGAACTCGGTGCCTTGGGCGTGTACGGCGCTGCTGAGGTAGGCGCTGGCCTGTTCGCCGAACTGGCGTTGGACCACGTCGGTGTGGGTGGTGCTGGTCATGGGGCAATCCTTTTGGTTTTTTTGCCTGCGCCGGCCTCTTCGCGGGGCAAGCCCACTCCCACAGCTACTGCACAAGGCCTTTAGGGCAGAGGAGTTCCTGTGGGAGCGGGCTTGCCCCGCGAAGGGGCCAGCCCTGTCACCTACACCTATCAGGCGTCGCGAAACAGCCAAGGCTGGCTGGCGCGGTGCTTGCCTTCGAAGGCTTTGATCGAATCGCTGTCCTGCAAGGTCAGGCCGATGTCGTCGAGGCCGTTGAGCAGGCAGTGCTTGCGAAACGCGTCGATCTCGAAGTGCAGCACCTTGCCATCAGGACGGGTAACGGCCTGCGCTTGCAGGTCGATGGTCAGCTGATAGCCAGGGTTGGCTTCGACCTGCTTGAACAATTCGTCGACTTCTTCATCGCTCAGGATGATCGGCAGCAAGCCGTTCTTGAAGCTGTTGTTGAAGAAAATGTCGGCAAAGCTTGGCGCGATCACGCTGCGGAAGCCGTATTCGTCCAGCGCCCATGGCGCGTGCTCGCGGCTCGAACCGCAACCGAAGTTCTCTCGCGCCAGCAACACGCTGGCACCCTGGTAGCGCGCGTGGTTGAGCACGAACTCCTGGTTCAGCGGGCGCTTGCTGTTGTCCTGGTAGGGCTGGCCCACGTCCAGGTAGCGCCACTCGTCGAACAGGTTGGGGCCAAAGCCGGTACGCTTGATCGACTTGAGAAACTGCTTGGGAATGATCTGGTCGGTGTCGACGTTGGCACGGTCCAATGGCGCGACAAGGCCAGTGTGCTGGGTAAAGGCTTTCATGCTGCGCTCCCTTGGATCAACTCGCGGACATCGATGAAGTGGCCCGTCACCGCAGCGGCGGCGGCCATGGCCGGGCTGACCAGGTGGGTACGACCACCGGCACCCTGGCGGCCTTCGAAGTTACGGTTGGACGTGGAGGCACAGTGCTCGCCGCTTTCCAGGCGGTCCGGGTTCATCGCCAGGCACATCGAGCAACCCGGTTCACGCCACTCGAAACCGGCTTCGAGGAAAATCTTGTCGAGGCCTTCACGTTCGGCCTGCGCCTTCACCAGGCCCGAACCCGGGACGACGATGGCCTGCTTGACCGTGGCGGCGACTTTGCGGCCCTTGGCGATTTCTGCCGCGGCGCGCAGGTCTTCGATCCGCGAGTTGGTGCAGGAGCCAATGAATACGCGGTCAAGCTGGATATCGGTGATCGCCTGGTTGGCGGTCAGGCCCATGTACTTCAAGGCACGTTCGATCGAACCACGCTTGACCAGGTCGACCTCGGCAGCCGGGTCCGGCACACGCTGGTCTACCGCCAGTACCATCTCGGGCGAAGTGCCCCAGCTGACTTGCGGCTTGATCTGCGCGGCGTCCAGTTCGACCACGGTGTCGAACACGGCATCAGCATCGGAAACCAGGTCTTTCCACGACTCGACGGCCTGCTCCCACTGCTCGCCCTTCGGTGCATAGGGGCGGCCTTCAACGTAGGCGACGGTGGTGGCATCGGTCGCCACCAGGCCCACACGGGCACCGGCCTCGATCGACATGTTGCAGATGGTCATGCGGCCTTCCATGGACAAGCCACGGATAGCGCTGCCGGCGAATTCCATGGCGTGGCCGTTGCCACCGGCGGTGCCGATCTTGCCGATGACGGCGAGGACGATGTCCTTGGCGGTGACACCGGCAGGCAGTTCGCCTTCGACGCGCACCAGCATGTTCTTCATCTTTTTGGCGACCAGGCACTGGGTGGCGAGCACGTGCTCGACCTCGGAGGTGCCGATGCCGTGGGCCAAGGCGCCGAATGCGCCGTGGGTGGAGGTGTGCGAGTCGCCGCAGACCACGGTCATGCCAGGCAAGGTGGCGCCCTGCTCCGGGCTGATGACGTGGACGATGCCCTGGCGTTCGTCATTCATCTTGAATTCGACGATGCCGTACTCGTCACAGTTCTCATCGAGGGTCTGCACCTGCAGGCGCGACACCTGGTCGACGATGGCTTCGATACCGCCCTTGCGCTCTGGCGTGGTCGGCACGTTGTGATCGGGGGTGGCGATGTTGGTGTCGATGCGCCATGGCTTGCGCTGCGCCAGGCGCAGGCCTTCGAAGGCCTGGGGCGACGTCACTTCGTGGATGATGTGGCGGTCGATGTAGATCAAGGACGAGCCGTCATCACGGCGCTTGACCTCGTGGGCTTCCCAGAGTTTGTCGTAGAGCGTTTTGCCAGCCATCAGACTGTTCCTCATCAGCGTCTTTCTATGCCAAAGACCCCTTGGCTTGTACGGACGATGCTATGGCGATAGATTGAATAACTCAAATTCATATTTTTCATGCTTTGCATAACCATCAGGAATCAGAGAGATGGACCTGGCCAACCTCAGTGCTTTTATCGCCATCGCCGAAACCGGCAGCTTTTCCGGCGCCGGCGAACGGCTGCACCTGACACAGCCCGCTATCAGCAAACGCATCGCCGGCCTTGAGCAGCAACTGGACGTGCGCCTGTTCGACCGCCTGGGCCGTGAAGTGACCCTGACCGAAGCTGGGCGGGCGTTGCTGCCAAGGGCTTATCAGATTCTCAACGTGCTCGATGATACCCGCCGCGCGCTGACCAATTTGACGGGGGAAGTGAGTGGTCGACTGACCCTGGCCACCAGCCACCATATCGGTTTGCACCGTTTGCCCCCGCTGTTACGGGCGTTCACCCGGCAGTACCCTTCGGTTGCGTTGGATATTCAGTTCATGGACTCAGAGGCGGCCTACGACGAGATTCTCCATGGCCGCGCCGAAATTGCCGTCATTACCCTGGCTCCAGAGCCCCATCACCTGGTCAAGGCGATCCCGGTCTGGGACGACGCCCTGGACTTCGTCGCCGCCCCGGAACACCCGCTGGCCAACAACCACGCGGTCAGCCTGGCCGATGTCGCCCGCCACCCGGCGGTATTCCCGGGTGGCAACACCTTCACCCACCACATCGTCCAGCGCCTGTTCGAAAGCCAGGGCCTGACGCCGAACATCGCCATGAGCACCAACTACCTGGAAACCATCAAGATGATGGTTTCCATTGGCCTGGCCTGGAGCGTGCTGCCGCGCACCATGCTCGATGATCAGGTTGCACCCATCGCTTTACCCGGCATACAGCTGTCGCGCCAGCTAGGCTACATTCTGCACACGGAGCGAACGCTATCGAATGCGGCGAGGGCCTTCATGGCCCTGCTCGACAGCCATGCAGGGTCCGCCTGACCGGTCGTCAGTTCGGCATTTCCAACTCAAGGACGCGTCAAACGCCAAAGGTCTGGTACCAATGCCCAAATCAGCTAACCGCTTTCCGCGCCTGCCGCGTATCCCTGCGGCCGACCCACAGGAGTCCGAACAGGCCTGGCAGAGCGCCCCGCAATTGCTCGCCGCGCTCAACGGTGCCCGCCTGGGCGCCTGGCTGTGGGACATCGAAACCGGCCGGGTCAGCTGGTCACGTGGTACCCAGGCACTGTTCGGCTTCGACCCGCAACGCCCGCTGCCCAACGACATCGACTACCTAGACCTGCTGCCCGAAGAAGACCGCGCGCGCACCCGCCAGCTGTTCCAGGCAGTCGTCAACGGCGAGCCCGTGGAGCAAGCCATGCGCCACCGCATCCGCTGGCCAGATGGCAGCCTGCACTGGCTGGAGATAAACGGCAGCCTGACCCACGACCGCCACGGCCGACCGCAGATGATCGGGGTGATCCGTGAGATCACCCGCCAACGCGAGCGCGAAACGGCGCTGATCAACTCGGAAAAACGCTTTGCCACGCTGTTTCACCTGAGCCCCAATGCCATCCTCCTGACCCGGCGCCACGACGGCATGATCTTCGAGGTCAACCAGCACTTCGAAGACATGTTCGGCTGGCCCGGCAGCCAGGTGATTGGCAAGACCAGCCTGGAGCTGGGCCTGTGGGTGCACCCCGAGCAACGCCACCAGATACTGGACGCCACCCGCGCCAGCGGTGGCCCGCTGACCATGGAAGTGCAGTTCCGGGCCAGCAACGACAAGGTGCACGACGGCATCCTCTGTACCCAGGGCATCGAGATGGACGGTGTGACGTTCCTGCTCAGCACCTTCGTCGACACCACCGAGCGCAAGCGCGCCGAGCAGGCCCTCAAGGACAGCCAGGAGCGCCTCGACCTGGCCCTGGATTCAGCGCAGTTGGGCACCTGGGACTGGCACATCCCCAGTGGCATGCTCTACGGCTCGGCCCGCGCCGCACAATTGCATGGCCTTGACCCGATCCCCTTCCACGAATCATTCGATGCCTTTTTCGAAGGCGTGCCGGAGCAAGAGCGCAATGTCATGCGCCAGGCCTACCGCAGCCTGCGCGAAGGGCCTGCCGGCAATTACCAGATCACTTACCGGGTGCAACTGGAGAACGGCGCATCGCGCTATATCGAAAGCCGTGCACGGCTGTACCGGGACGACCAGGGCACCCCCCTGCGCATGGCCGGCACCCTGCTGGACATCACCGACCAGGTCGAGCGCGAGCAACGCCTGAGTGCCTCGGAAGAGAAATTTGCCAGCCTGTTCCAGGTCAGCCCCGACCCCATCTGCGTGACCCGCCAGGACACCGGCCAGTTCATCGAGATCAACCCGGCCTTTACCCAGACCTTCGGCTGGAGCGCCGACCAGGTGATCGGCCGCACCGCCGAAGAAATCGGCCTGTGGGCCGAGTCCATCGAACGTGCGCAACGCATCGAGCGGGTGATCCGTGAACAGGCCTTGAGCAACGTGGCGGTAGTGGTCAATCACCGCAACGGCGCCCCCTTGACCTGCGTGATTTCCAGCCGCCTGATCAGTGTCGATGACCAACCCTGCAGCGTCACCACCCTGCGCGACATCACCCAGCAGCAACGGGCCGAGGCGGCACTGAAATCCAGCGAAGAAAAATTCGCCAAGGCCTTCCACTCCAGCCCCGACGCCATCACCATCACCGAGCGCTACAGCGGTCGCTACCTGGAAATCAACGACGGTTTCTGCCGGCTGACCGGCTACAGCGCAGCCGAAGTGGTCGGGCGCAGCGTATATGAGCTGGGCATCTGGGCCGACGACAAACAACGCAGCGCGCTGCTCGCTGAGCTCAAGGAGCGTGGCCGGGTGCACCATCGGGAGATGCTCGGGCGCAACAAGCGCGGCGATATCCTCACCGTCGAAGTGTCGGTGGAGCCCATCACCCTCAACGAAACGGACTGCCTGCTGCTGACCGCCCGCGATGTCAGCCAGTTGAAGAATGCCCAGGCGCAGATCCGCCACCTGGCGTACCACGACCCCCTGACCAACCTGCCCAACCGCGCCCTGCTGATGGATCGCCTGAGCCAGCAGATCGCCCTGCTCAAGCGCCACAACCTGCGTGGCGCGCTGCTGTTCCTCGACCTCGACCACTTCAAGCACATCAACGATTCGCTTGGCCACCCGGTGGGCGATACCGTGCTGAAGATCATCACCGCGCGCCTGGAGGCCAGCGTGCGCCTGGAAGACACCGTGGCGCGCCTGGGCGGCGACGAATTCGTGGTGCTGCTCAGTGGCCTGGAAGGCAGCCGCGAACTGGTCGAAAGCAAGGTACGCGAATTGGCCGACACCCTGCGCGAACTGCTGGCCGAACCGATGTCGCTGGATGGCCAACGCCTGCAGGTGACCCCCAGCATCGGCGTGGCGCTGATCCCCGACCACGGCACCACCCCCGCCGACCTGCTCAAACGCGCCGATATCGCCCTGTACCGGGCCAAGGACTCCGGGCGCAATACCACTCAGTTGTTCCACACCACCATGCAGAAGGCCGCCAGCGAGCGCTTGCGCATGGAAAACGACCTGCGCCTGGCGCTCGCACGGGGTGAGCTGGCCTTGCACTTCCAGCCCCAGGTGGATGCCCGCGACAACCGTATCGTCGGCGCCGAGGTGCTGCTGCGCTGGCACCACCCGCAACTCGGCCAGCAGCCACCGGCGCAATTTATCCAGGTGCTGGAAGAAAGCGGGCTGATCCTGGAAGTGGGCAGCTGGATTCTCGATGAAGCCTGCGATGCCTGCGCGCGCATGCTCATGGATGGGTTGATCGACGCGGATGACTTCAGCCTGTGCGTGAACATCAGCCCGCGGCAATTTCGCCAGAACGATTTTGTCGGGCGGGTCCTGCGTAGCCTGGACGACTACCGCTTGCCACGGCGCATGCTGAAGCTTGAGATCACCGAAGGCATCGTCATCCAGAACCTGGAGGACACCATCAGCAAGATGCGCGAGCTCAAGCGCTACGGGGTGAGCTTTGCCATGGACGACTTTGGCACAGGCTATTCGTCGCTGACCTACCTCAAGCGGTTGCCGGTGGATGCACTGAAGATCGACCAGACCTTTGTGCGCGATGCACCGATAGACCCCAATGACGCCGAGATCGTCCGCGCCATCGTCGCCATGGCCCACAGCCTTGACCTGACGGTGATCGCCGAAGGTGTAGAGCTCACCGAGCAGCTGGAGTTTCTTGAAAAACTGGGCTGCCACTTGTACCAGGGCTACCTGCACAGCCGGCCGCTGCCATTGCCGGAGTTCCGCCAGATGTTGCTGGAAGCACCTGCGGATTACTGAGGCCAGAGACGCAAAAAGGGCACCCGAAGGTGCCCTTCTCGTTACAGCCTTACACTCAGTTCAGCGCTGGCTTGTCGCCATTGATCGGGATGCGCTTGGCCTTGGCTTCTTCAGGCACGATGCGCAGCAGGTCGATGCTGAGCAGGCCATTGGCCAGGCCCGCAGCCTTGACCTCGATATGGTCGGCCAGGCGGAACGACAGTTTGAAAGCGCGCTGGGCAATACCCTGGTGCAGATAGGTCACCTCAGCGGCGCCGCCGTCGCGCTTGCCACCGGAGACGGTCAGGACGCCTTTTTCGACCTGCAGGTCGAGGTCTTGCTCCTGGAAACCCGCTGCGGCAACCACGATGCGATAGTGGTCTTCGCCATGTTTTTCCACGTTGTAGGGCGGGTAGCTGCTACCGGCCTCGTTGCGTGCTGCGGATTCGAACAGGTCGTTGAAACGGTCGAAACCAACAGAATGACGGAACAGTGGAGCGAGGGAGAAAGCGGTAGTCATGGTCATAAACTCCTGAGATTCAGCAAGTAAGTCACTCCGCGACCCGACTTCGGCATCGCGTACTCAAAAGATATGGCCGGTGAAATGGCTTTCAAGAGGGACCACGAATTTTTTTTGAAGCCGCTTAATGATCCCTGTGGGAGCGGCGGTGCGGCGGTCCGACTTGCCCGCGAAGAGGCCACCTCAGGCAACACAAACCTCGAACGCCTGTACCTCAACCCCCAGCAAGCGACTGATCCGCCCGCAATCATCCTCGCGACGCAGTTCGGCAAACAGCACCACCGCCTCCGGGTAGCTCCGGGTCAGCATCGCCAGCCACTGTTTCATCCGCCCTGGGGCATAGCGCGGCGACAGCTTGGCCTGTGCCTGGCGCCAGAACTCGCGCAGCAACGGCAGCAGATCGTCCCAGCTCATGGGCTGATACGCGCGGCCATCGCGGGCAGCGGCAATCTGCAGGCCCAGATCGGGCCGCGACACCAGCCCACGGCCCAACATGATGTGCTCGGCACCGCTGACCTCGCGGCAGCGCCGCCAGTCGTCCACGGTCCAGATCTCGCCATTGGCGAACACCGGGACCTTGACCACATCCTGCACCCGCGCCACCCACTCCCAATGCGCTGGCGGCTTGTACCCCTCGACCTTGGTCCGGGCGTGCACCACCAGATGCGCAGAACCCCCTTCGGCCAAGGCCGTGGCGCACTCCAGCGCACCATCGGGGCTGTCGAAGCCCAGGCGCATCTTCGCGGTCACCGGGATGTCCGCAGGCACCGCACGGCGCACTTCCCGGACGATGGCATGCAACAACTCCGGCTCTTTGAGCAGCACCGCGCCGCCGCGCGACTTGTTCACGGTCTTGGCCGGGCAACCAAAGTTCAGATCAATCACAGGGGCACCCAGCTCACAGGCCAGCGCTGCGTTTTCGGCCAGGCAGACCGGGTCGGAGCCCAGCAATTGCACACGCATCGGTACGCCCGCCGCGGTTCGCGCCCCTTGGCGCAACTCAGGCGCCAGCTTGTCGAACGAGGAAGGCGGCAGCAGCCGGTCGCACACGCGGATGAACTCGGTGACGCACCAATCGATGCCACCCACTCGGGTCAGGACGTCGCGCAGGATGTTGTCGACCAGCCCCTCCATGGGGGCCAGGGCAATTTGCATGTGTGGGTCTCGGCGGGAAAAGGCGGCAGTCTAACAAAAAACCACACCCATTCAGGCACCGATCAGCGCTTGGCCGTACCCCTCGATGAACTCCGCAGGCATGCGCTTGGGCTTGCCGCTGGACAATTCGATACAGGCGAAGGTGGTCTGCGCGCGCAGCAGCGTCACGCCATCGCGCGGACGCTTGAGCTGGAAGCGGCGGGTCATGCGCAGGCGTTGATCCCAGTCGATGATCCAGGTCGCCAGTTGCAGCTCGTCATCTTCATAGCCTGCGGCCAGGTAGTCGATTTCGTGGCGCACCACGGCCATGGCCCGGTCCAGGCGCCGGTATTCGGCGAGGTCCAGGCCCAAGCGCTGAGAATGGCGCCAGGCGCAGCGTTCGAGCCACGTGACGTAGGTGGCGTTGTTGGCATGGCCGAGGCCGTCGATGTCCTCGCTGCCGACGCGCAGGTCGATGACGAAGGGTGTTGCCAGGTCCCAGCTCATGCACGCTCCTGTAAACATTGGGCATTATTCAAGATTGCTGGGGGCGCTTTGCGCCCCTTTCGCGACGCGAGGCCGCTCCTACAGAGACCGCACAAGGCTGTAGGTTCTAGCGAGTGTAACGGATGCTCAGGCGCTTTGCCGGGCCGGCGCACTGGCGCGGCTCAACAGTTCGAGCACCGCCTCGCTCAGGCGCGGATCGGCCAGCACCCGCTGGTGCCCGCCCTCCTCCAGCAGCATCAAACGGCTATCGAACCAGGCCTTGTGGATAATATGGGCTTCGTCGGCAGCCACCAGGCCATCGTCAGCAGCATGCACCACCAAGCCTGGCAGCTCCAGTTGGTACCCACTGACATCCAGGCGCGTGATCTGCATGCCGACATCCCGCTCTACCTGGCGAATGAACGCTGCCCGCGCCCGCGCCGGCAGGCCCAGGTGATGGGCAAAGCCGCGCAACACGCCGAGCAAGCGGGCAGGTGCGGCGATGCTCACCGCCGCCTCGGCGCGCAAGCCCATCTGCAACGCCAGCAACACACTCGCCCCACCCATGGAATGGCCTATCACCGCACGCAACGGCGGCAGTTCGGCAGCCGCTTCCAGCAGTGCCCGGGCGAACAGCACCACATGCGCCTGATGCCCTGGCGAGCGGCCATGCCCCGGCCCCTCCAGCGACACCACCGTATGCCCTGCCTGCACCAGCGTCTCGATCAACGCGGCAAACTGGGTGGGGCGCCCTTCCCAACCGTGCATCAGCAATACCGTCGGCCCCTTGCCCCAGCGCAATGCCGAAAGCCCAAAACGCAGGGTGATGCGCTCGGCCTTGGCCAGCAGCGGCAACTCCCACGCTTTGGGGGGCAGTGTGCGCGGGGTCATGAAGGCGCGGCGCATCTTGCCCGCCACATGCTCAGGGGCCAGGTGGCCCAGGGTGCCATTGACGCCACGAATCCAGCTCAGGGTAGTCATCGCCTTGCTCCAGGGGTGGGGACTCAGATAACCGCCGACTTGGCGGCACGCAACACACGGTCGGATAGCTCACCGGTACCCAAGGCACGCGCCAAGGCCAGGCCGCCAACCATCAGCGCAAGGTCGGCCAGGGCCTTGTCGATGTCTTCGGGGCGATCGACCATTTTCGCGGTCATCAGCTCGATGTGCTCGGCTAACACTTCGCGGAACACCTCAGGCAGGCGCTGCATTTCGCCAAGGGCGTTGGGCAGCGGGCAGGCATGCACTTCAGCGTCGCGGTGCTTACGCGAAAGATAGAACGCCGAAACCAAGGCTCGGCGCGCCTCGCCATCCAGGCTGGGGTCTACCTGGGCCAGCAAGGCCCGCCGCTCGCCCAGCAACTGGCGGAACGCCTCCAGCATGAGTTCGTCCTTGCTCTCGAAGTGGGCATAGAACCCCCCCACGGTCAGCCCCGCCGCCCCCATGACCTGGCTGACGCTCGGCTCAGCCGGCCCCTGCTGGATCAAGGCATTGCGCGCAGCCTCAAGAATCCGTTCGCGGGTTTTGCTCTTTTTGTCGTTCATGGCCACCTCGAATATGATGCTTGTAATATTATAAGCATCATATTTTTTGGCAAGCGAAATTCGCGACCACCTGTCGGCGCCGAAAAATGAGAAAGGGAGAAAAACAAAAGGCCCATTCAATAAGCGAATGAGCCTTTAAAGTCCCGCAAAACGCGGGTAAACATGGCGTCCCCTAGGGGACTCGAACCCCTGTTACCGCCGTGAAAGGGCGGTGTCCTAGGCCACTAGACGAAGGGGACGTAACCTTCGTGCCGGTTTATTTTCACAAACCGCGGCAAAATTGGTGGAGCTAAGCGGGATCGAACCGCTGACCTCCTGCATGCCATGCAGGCGCTCTCCCAGCTGAGCTATAGCCCCGAAAACAAAAGGCTCATCCAATATACGAATGAGCCTCTTTAAGCCCCGCAAAACGCGGGTAAAAGTGGCGTCCCCTAGGGGACTCGAACCCCTGTTACCGCCGTGAAAGGGCGGTGTCCTAGGCCACTAGACGAAGGGGACGTAACCTTCGTGCCGGTCCGTTTTCACGTACCGCGGCAAAATTGGTGGAGCTAAGCGGGATCGAACCGCTGACCTCCTGCATGCCATGCAGGCGCTCTCCCAGCTGAGCTATAGCCCCAGATTTTTAGCCTCGCGGCCCAGCGACATCGTGAAACATCGCTTGTGTAAAACTGGCGTCCCCTAGGGGACTCGAACCCCTGTTACCGCCGTGAAAGGGCGGTGTCCTAGGCCACTAGACGAAGGGGACGAACCTTCTTACCTTCAAGACCCGGTTGCTGGACCCGGTCTTGCTTACCAGCCTTGGCTGTTAAGCGGAATTTGGTGGAGCTAAGCGGGATCGAACCGCTGACCTCCTGCATGCCATGCAGGCGCTCTCCCAGCTGAGCTATAGCCCCACAATGTCGCTCCGAGCAGAATCGCTGGCTGGGTGCCTGGCGTTTCATTTCGCTCATCGCTGTGGACGGGGCGCATATTAAGATCGGATTGCACGGCTGTCAAACGAATTTTTGAAAATATTCAAAAGTTTTTTCACAGATAACAATCACTTACCACCCTACCCCTTGCAGGAGCAGCATAAGACTGCCCCTACACCGCTATGGGTTGCTGTGTCAGGCGATGTTCGCCAGCAGCTTTTCCCACTCTTTGTTTTCTTTCTTCGACACACCACCCAGCAGGTCCAGGGCCTGGCGCAAGCGGTAGCGGGTCAGGTCCGGGCCGAGGATTTCCATGGCATCGAGCACCGATACCGAGCTCGCCTGGCCAGTAATGGCGGCGAACATCAGCGGCATGGCGTCACGCAGCTTCAGCTCCAGCGATTCGACCACCGCCTGGATGCAACCGGTGATGCGGTCCTTCTCCCACTGACGCAGGCTTTCGAGCTTCCACAGGATCAGCTGAATGACCTGGCGCACTTGGTCGCCAGACAGCTTCTTGCTCTCGAACAGCTTGGCATCGAGCTTCAGCGCGCCTTCGAAGAAGAAGCCACCCAGAGGTGCAACCTGGCTGAAGGTTTCGACCCGGCCCTGAACGTGCGGGGCGATCTTCATCATGTAGTCGCTGTTGAACGCCCATTTCTGCAGGCGAGCGGCGAATTCTTCGACCGGCAGCTCACGCAGCCACTGGCCATTGAGCCAGGACAGTTTCTCGATGTCGAAAATCGGCCCACCCAGGGAGATGCGCGACAGGTCGAAGTGCTCGACCATTTCGGCCAGGGAGAACTTCTCGCGCTCGTCCGGCATCGACCAGCCCATGCGGCCGAGGTAGTTGAGCATCGCCTCGGGCATGAAACCCATGCGCTCATAGAACGTCACCGAGGTCGGGTTCTTGCGCTTGGACAACTTGGACTTGTCGGGGTTACGCAGCAGCGGCATGTAGCACAGCTTGGGCTGCTCCCAGCCGAAGTACTCGTACAGCTTGATCAGCTTGGGCGCCGACGGCAGCCACTCTTCGCCACGCAGGACGTGGGTGATACCCATCAGATGGTCATCGACCACGTTGGCCAGGAAGTAGGTCGGCAGGCCGTCGTTCTTCATCAGCACCTGCATGTCCATGCGGTCCCACGGGATCTCGACATCGCCGCGCAGCATGTCCGGCACTACGCAGATGCCTTCGCTCGGCACTTTCATGCGGATCACGTGGGGCTCGCCGGCGTCCAGGCGGCGCTGCACTTCTTCGGCGCTCAGCAACAGCGCACGGCCGTCGTAGCGCGGGGTCTCGCCACGGGCCATCTGCTCGGCGCGCATTTGCTCCAGCTCTTCGGCGGTGCAGAAGCAGTAGAACGCATGGCCGGCATCCACCAGCTGCTTGGCGTACTTGGCGTAGATCTCGCCACGCTCGCTCTGCCGGTAAGGGCCGTGCGGGCCGCCGACGTCCGGGCCTTCGTTCCATTCGATGCCAAGCCAGCGCAGGGCGTCGAAGATCTGCTGTTCCGACTCGCGGGTCGAGCGCAGCTGGTCGGTATCTTCGATGCGCAGGATGAACTCACCGCCGTGCTGCTTGGCAAAGCAGTAGTTGAACAGGGCGATGTAGGCGGTGCCAACATGGGGGTCGCCCGTGGGCGATGGCGCGATACGCGTGCGTACGGTGGTCATGGAAGGTCTCGAACGAAAGATGAAACAAAGGCGGGATGTTAGCAGGGAGCAGGCACCCGGCTCCAGCAATGGCGCGAACGACACTTGTCGAACTGCCGTCGGTCACTGTTAAATTTGCTTACACTTCTGGAACCATAGTCCTCATGCCTGCTCAACTCAAACGCCGCCTGCTGATCTTCTTTGTCGTGGTCGCGGCCATCGCCCTCGCCTTCCTGGCCCACTGGTATTTCAAAGGGCGCTTTTACGAAAGCACCGACAACGCCTACGTTCAAGGCGAAATCACCCGCATTTCGAGCCAACTTGGCGCCCGCATCGATGATGTACGGGTCCAGGACAACCAGCACGTCGTCAAAGGCGAACTGCTGGTGCGCCTGGAAGCCGCCGACTTCCAACTTGCCGTCGAACGCGCCCGAGCAACCCTGGCCACCCGTGAAGCCGAACACGTGCAGGCCGAAAGCCGCCTGACGCAACAGGGCAGCCTGATCGCAGCGGGCCAGGCCCAGGTCGCTGCCAACCAAGCCACGCTCAACCGCTCACGCCTGGACTTGAACCGCGCAGAGGCCCTGCGCAAGCCTGGCTTCGTGTCCGAGGAGCGGGTGACTACCCTTTCGGCGGAAAGCCACGTAGCCAGCTCCCAGGTCGACAAGGCCCGTGCCGACCTGCAAAGCCAGCGCCAGCAGGTCAATGCGCTTGCCGCCGAGCTCAAGCGCCTCGATGCGCAGATCGCCAATGCCCGTGCGGACCTTGCCCAGGCCGAACTGAACCTGACCCGCTGCGAGATCCGCGCGCCGATCAGCGGCACCATCGGCCAGCGCAATGCGCGCAATGGCCAAGTGGTGCAGGCCGGCGCCTACCTGCTGTCGATCGTGCCCGACGAAGACATCTGGGTGCAGGCCAACTTCAAAGAAACCCAGATTGGCCGCATGCAACCCGGTCAGCGCGCCGAGCTGCTGTTCGACAGCTACCCGGACACCCCCATCGAAGGCAGGGTCAACAGCTTGTTCGCAGCCTCCGGCGCCCAGTTCAGCCTGCTGCCACCGGACAACGCCACGGGCAACTTCACCAAGGTGGTGCAGCGCATCCCAGTGAAGCTGACCTTCAGCGCCGACAACCCGTTGCGTGGCCGCATACGCCCCGGCATGTCGGTCACCGCCACCGTCGATATCCGCGCCGAAGATGATGGCCGCAATGGCCGGTGATCAACTGCTCAGGCCCATCGCCGAGCCGAGCCGTCGCGACTGGATTGCGGTGATGAGCGTGATGCTCGGCGCCTTCATGGCCGTGCTGGACATCCAGATCACCAACTCCTCGCTCAAGGACATCCAGGGCGCGCTTTCCGCGACCCTGGAAGAAGGCTCGTGGATCTCCACGTCCTATCTGGTTGCGGAAATCATCATGATCCCGCTGACCGCCTGGCTGGTGCAGCTGCTGTCGGCTCGACGCCTGGCCGTGTGGGTTTCGGCCGGTTTCCTGCTGTCGTCGCTGCTTTGCTCGATGGCCTGGAACCTGGAGAGCATGATCATGTTCCGCGCCTTGCAGGGCTTTACCGGCGGCGCCCTTATCCCTCTGGCCTTCACCCTGACCTTGATCAAACTGCCCGAACACCACCGCGCCAAGGGCATGGCCATGTTCGCCATGACCGCCACCTTCGCGCCTTCGATCGGCCCCACCTTGGGTGGCTGGCTGACCGAGAACTGGGGCTGGGAATACATCTTCTACATCAACATCCCGCCAGGCTTGGTGATGATTGCGGGCCTGCTGTACGGGCTGGAAAAAAAGCAAGCGCACTGGGAACTGCTGAAGAGCACCGACTATGCTGGCATCGTCACGCTCGGCCTGGGCCTGGGCTGCCTGCAGGTCTTTCTCGAAGAGGGCCATCGCAAGGATTGGCTGGAATCGAACCTGATCGTCAGCCTGGGCACGGTCGCCCTGATCAGCTTGATCACCTTCGTCATCCTGCAGTTTTCCAAGCCGCACCCTTTGATCAACCTGCGCATCCTGGGCAATCGCAACTTCGGGCTGTCGAGCATCGCCAGCCTGGGCATGGGGGTCGGGTTGTACGGTTCGATCTACTTGTTGCCGCTGTACCTGGCGCAGATCCAGGGCTACAACGCCTTGCAGATCGGCGAAGTGATCATGTGGATGGGCGTGCCGCAGCTGTTTCTGATTCCTTTGGTGCCACAACTGATGAAGGTAGTCTCGCCGAAGATACTGTGCGCCGTCGGTTTCTGCCTGTTCGGTGCCGCCAGCTTTGGATCGGGGGTGCTTAACCCGGACTTTGCGGGGCCGCAGTTCAACCACATCCAGATCATTCGGGCGCTGGGGCAACCGATGATCATGGTGACCATTTCACTGATCGCCACCGCCTACATTCAGCAGCAGGATGCCGGGTCGGCGTCAAGCCTGTTCAACATCCTGCGCAACCTGGGGGGTGCAATCGGCATTGCCTTGCTTGCCACCTTGCTGGACGCCCGCACCAAGGTGTACTTCGACTACCTGCGCGAATCAGTGGTACCCAGCAATCCACAAGTGGCAGAGCGCCTGGCGCAGTTGGCGGAGCGACTGGGCAGCGAGGCTGCGGCGCTTGGCAAGCTAAGCGAGATTACCCATCAACAGGCGCAGATCATGGCGTACAACGATGCCTTCCATTTTGTCGGGATTGGGTTGGCGGTGAGCATGGTGGCGGTGCTGTTGACGCGCAAGCTGCCAGAGGGGTTGAAGGCTGGAGAGGCTCATTGAGCTGATTGTTTGTTGCCTGTACCGGCCTCTTCGCGGGGCAAGCCCGCTCCCACAGGAATACCACCGCTCAGAGGCCAGTGGTATTCCTGTGGGAGCGGGCTTGCCCCGCGAAGAGGCCGGTACAGGCAGCAACGGATCAACTGGTAATCAGCCGCTCGCGCAACTGGGTAATCTCGTCGCGCATCTGCGCCGCCGCCTCGAACTCCAGGTCCCGGGCAAACTGCATCATCTTCTCTTCCAGCTGCTTGATACGCTTGGTGATCTCGCCCGGCGTGCGCAGCTCCGCTTCGTAACGGGCGCTCTCTTCTGCAGCCTTGGCCATGCCTTTGCGCTTCTTGCTACGCGAGCCAGGCACAGTGGCGCCTTCCATGATGTCGGTGATGTCCTTGACCACGCCTTTAGGCACGATACCGTTGGCCAGGTTGAAGGCAATCTGCTTCTCCCGGCGCCGCTCGGTCTCGTCGATGGCCCGCTGCATGGAACCGGTCATCTGATCGGCGTACAGGATGGCGCGGCCATTGAGGTTACGCGCCGCTCGGCCAATGGTCTGGATCAGCGAGCGCTCGGAACGCAGGAAGCCTTCCTTGTCGGCATCGAGAATCGCCACCAGCGACACCTCGGGCATGTCCAACCCCTCACGCAGCAGGTTGATGCCTACCAGCACATCGAAGGTACCCAAACGCAGGTCGCGGATGATTTCCACCCGTTCGACCGTGTCGATGTCCGAGTGCAGGTAACGCACCCGCACATCGTGATCGGCCAGGTAATCGCTAAGGTCCTCGGCCATGCGCTTGGTCAGCGTGGTAGCCAATACCCGCTCGCCGGCATCGACACGCTTGCGGATTTCCGACAGCAAATCGTCGACCTGGGTCAGCGCGGGGCGGATCTCCACTTGCGGGTCGACCAGGCCGGTCGGCCGCACCACCTGCTCGACCACCCGCCCGGCATGCTCGGCTTCATACGGGCCGGGGGTTGCAGAAACAAATATGGTCTGCGGGCTGACTGACTCCCACTCATCGAAACGCATCGGCCGGTTGTCCAGCGCCGAGGGCATGCGGAAGCCATATTCGACCAGCGTTTCCTTGCGCGAGCGGTCGCCCTTGTACATGGCGCCAACCTGGGGAACGCTGACGTGCGACTCGTCAATCACCAGCAGCGCATTTGCCGGCAGGTAATCGTAGAGGGTGGGCGGCGGTGCGCCAGCCGGGCGCCCGGACAAATAACGAGAGTAGTTTTCGATGCCGTTGCAGTAACCCAGCTCGAGGATCATCTCCAGGTCGAAGCGGGTACGTTGCTCAAGCCGCTGTGCCTCCACCAGCTTGTTGTTCTTGTGCAGGTATTCGAGGCGGTCTTTAAGTTCTTCCTTAATGCCTTCGACGGCCTCGAGCAGCGTCTCGCGCGGGGTGACGTAGTGGCTCTTGGGGTAGAAGGTGAAACGCGGCAGCTTGCGAAAGACCTCGCCGGTGAGCGGGTCGAAGGCGGCGATGTTCTCCACTTCGTCATCGAAGAGCTCGATACGGATGGCTTCAAGGTCGGATTCAGCCGGGAACACGTCGATCACGTCGCCCCGCACGCGGAAGGTGGCGCGGGCGAAATCCATCTCGTTGCGGGTGTACTGCAGGTCGGCCAGACGGCGCAGCAAGGCACGCTGGTCGAGCTTGTCGCCGCGGTCGACGTGCAGGACCATCTTCAGGTAGGTCTCGGGGCTGCCCAGGCCGTAGATGCATGACACCGTGGTGACGATGATCGCGTCGCGCCGCTCCAGCAAGGCCTTGGTTGCCGACAGGCGCATCTGCTCGATGTGGTCGTTGATCGACGCGTCCTTCTCGATGAAGGTGTCGGACGACGGCACATAGGCCTCGGGCTGGTAGTAGTCGTAGTAGGAAACGAAGTACTCGACCGCGTTGTTGGGGAAAAACGCCTTGAACTCGCCATACAACTGCGCAGCCAGGGTCTTGTTCGGCGCCAGCACCAGGGTCGGGCGCTGCACCTGCTGGATGACGTTGGCGATGCTGAAGGTCTTGCCCGACCCGGTCACCCCGAGCAGCGTCTGGTGCGACAACCCCGCCTCGATGCCTTCGACCAGTTGGCGAATGGCTTCGGGCTGATCGCCGGCCGGCTGGAAACGGGTGACGAGCTGGAACTCGGACATGAGGAACCTCGCGGTGTCGCAGCAACTGTAAATTTAGCCAGTAGTCTATACCCAAATGCGCGCATTCGGGGCCGGTTTCAAGCCCCAGGTGTGAACGCTTATTGCTGTGGACCCGGCAAAAAGACCAATGGTCAAAAAATATTTGCGCAAATGGCGGGAAAAGCTGCGCCAGAGTGTCGCAGTGACCGGTCGGTATCACTATACTGACTCCCCGTTTGTGCACCGCTTCAGTGCATTCGGCTGGAGCGTGTACGTCCTATCACTCTCCATTCAGAGCCAAGGTAACAATGAGCCTGTTTTCCGCTGTCGAGCTGGCACCCCGCGACCCTATTCTGGGCCTCAACGAAGCATTCAACGCCGATCCACGTACCGACAAGGTCAACCTGGGCGTGGGCGTCTACTGCAATGAGGATGGCCGCATTCCGCTGCTGCGCGCCGTGATCGAAGCCGAGACCCAGCGTGCCGCACAGCACGCCTCGCGCGGCTACTTGCCGATCGACGGCATCGCCACCTACGACCAGGCCGTGCAAAAACTGCTGTTCGGCGCCGAGTCGCCACTGCTGGCCGCTGGCCGTGTTGTCACCGTGCAAGCCGTAGGCGGCACCGGCGCGCTGAAGATTGGCGCCGACTTCCTCAAGCGCCTGTCGCCCAACGCCGTGGTGGCCATCAGCGACCCAAGCTGGGAAAACCATCGCGCCCTGTTCGAGACCGCTGGCTTCCCGGTACAGAACTACCGCTACTACGACGCACCAAGCAACGGCGTAAACCGCGCCGGCATGCTCGAAGACCTGAACGCCCTGCCGTCCGGTTCCATCGTCGTGCTGCACGCCTGCTGCCACAACCCGACCGGTGTCGACCTGACCCTGGACGACTGGAAAAACGTCCTGGAAGTGGTCAAGGCCAAAGGCCACGTGCCATTCCTCGACATGGCTTACCAGGGCTTTGGTGACGGCATCGCCGAAGACGCCTTCGCCGTGCGCCTGTTCGCCGAATCGGGCCTGGACTTCTTCGTCTCCAGCTCGTTCTCCAAGTCGTTCTCGCTGTATGGCGAGCGCGTTGGCGCACTGTCGATCGTGACCGGCTCCAAGGACGAAAGCACCCGCGTGCTGTCCCAGGTCAAGCGCGTGATCCGCACCACCTACTCCAACCCGCCGACCCATGGCGCGACCATCGTCGCCACCGTGCTCAACAACGACGAGCTGCGCCAGATGTGGGAAGCCGAGCTTGGCGAAATGCGCCAGCGCATCCATGGCATGCGCAAGCAGATGGTCGAGCTGCTGGCCACCTATGGTGCCAAGCGCGACTTCAGCTTCGTTGGCCGCCAGGTTGGCATGTTCTCTTACTCGGGCCTGACCGTCGAGCAAGTGGCACGCCTGAAGAACGAGTTCGGCATCTATGCGCTGGACACTGGCCGCATCGCGGTTGCCGCGCTGAACCAGAGCAACATCCACGTGGTCACCAAGGCCATCGTGGAAGTGCTGTAACTGCTTGATTCGATTCTGATTTATCAGGGGGCGGGTTGACTTCCCCCTGGTGATCAGTAAGATACGTGCAGATTCCGCGATAGCTCAGTCGGTAGAGCAAATGACTGTTAATCATTGGGTCCCTGGTTCGAGTCCAGGTCGCGGAGCCAAATAAGGTTCCAGAGAAGGCTTTCAAAATCTCTGCCCCCCGAAAACCCGCCTTCTGGCGGGTTTTTTCGTTGCGCCAGTTCATATCCCTTCCTGCCCTGATCAGAAGAGCTCTAGCGGGTAATTAGTAATGATCCGCACTTGATCCACATCGCCATCAGCCTGAGCAGAATTAGCGCGGTGGATGGTTTGTTGAACCGTAAAGGAAAGGTTCTTGGCCGGACCGCTCTGGATCAAATACTGCAACTGGATATCGCGCTCCCAGTGCTTGCCCCCATCACCCAACGGTGCGTAGTAGGCATAGGCCCCCGTGGGGTCGACCTTAGTGTTGTCGATGCCGGAGCCACGCACGTAACGGGTCATGAAGTTTAAGCCTGGGAAGCCGAAGGCGGCGAGGTCGAAGTCGTATCGCAGTTGCCAGGAGCGCTCGTTAGGTGAGTTGAAATCGGAATAGAGCACCGAGTTGGCGAGGTAAATGGAATCGCCATCGCCAAGGTAATCGAAGGGCTGGCCACCCTTGATACGCTGGTGCGCCAGCATCATCGAATGCGCGCCGACACGCAGGCGGGCAAAGCTGCTCCAACTGTCGGTATGGATCTCCCCCGCCCGGGCACTGCCCTGATCGCGGGTGCTATAAAGATTGGCACCCAGCGCCAGGGACTTGTCTTCATCGAGGCTGAAGGTCTTGCCAAGATTGATATAGGTCTGGTCCCAGACATCCTCGAAACGAGCCTGGTACACACTTAGCAGCGTGCCGCCAGCGAAGCTGTAATCGCCGCCCAAGTAGCTGGCGGAACCGTAGCGGGTACCGCCGTATTCCGTGGTCATCTCGTCGTCATGATTACTGCTGGCTTTGTTGCGCGCCGCATGCAGATGGCCGCCTTGCAGGGTCAGGCCATCGATGGACGTGTTCTGCAGCGAGACGCCACGAAAACTCTGTGGCAGCAGACGCCCATCACCGCGCTGGAACACCGGTGTAATGGGAAACAGATCGCCCACTTTCAACTCGGTATCGAACGCTCGCAGCTTCAGCGCCCCGCCACCTGCGGAGTAGTCATCCTCGGCGCGGCGCTGGCTGTCCAAAGGCAGCAGATTGGTACCTGAGGTTCCCCCGCCACTGTCGAGCTTCAGCCCTAGCATGGCGTGGGCATCAAAGCCGATACCAACTGTCCCCGAGGTGTAGCCGGAGTTGAAAAAAGCCTGGAAACCCTGTGCCCACTCTTCGCGATAGCTCTGCTGGCGCACGTTGAAAACGCCATCGCCGCGGCTGCGAAAATCCCGGTTGAAGTAGAAGTTGCGGTTGATCAGTTGCAGCGAACTGCCGTCAAAAAAACCCTGCTGCCGCGCGGTATCGGCGGCGGCCATCAGGGGCAGGCTGAACAGCATCAGGGTGCATGCATGAAGCAGGCGTGGAGTACGAACAGGATGGGACACGTTGGCCAACCTCTAATTGTTTTTGTATGAGGAGGCGCAAGTGTTGCTTTGTCGGCCAAAGCCGGACAAACGATCATTTTCAGTGCATTGCATGCGCTATCTGCATGCTGGAGTAAGCGCGACAATCAGCTGCCCGAGGCCAGCCCTAGAAGGCTTTGGGTCGCCTCATTGGTGCGCTTTGCGTAGCCGAGGATCCAGTCCTTGAACACCATGTGCGGGCGAGAATTCTCCAACGCCCTGGCATAAACGAGATGCTCGACGTGCCCGGTATTGACCACGTCAGCGACCGGTCGCAACAGCGTACCGTTGCTGAACTCCACCAACGGCGCAACGTAGGCCCACATCAGCACCACGCCCTGCCCGGCCAGGGCCGCACGACAGGCGAGGTCATAGTTGGACACCGAGATGGTGTAATTGATGCCGCCGGTTTCGCAACCCGCGCGGCTGAACCAGTCCGGCCAGCCCTTGACTGTTCGCAGGTGCTTGACCTCGAAATCGATCAGCTTTTCCCGGGAAAGGTCTTCGATACTGCCGATGCTGCGGCCTTTCAGATAGTGCGGAGTACAGGCGGGAAAGATCACTTCCTCGAACAGGCCAGCGGACACATAACCGCTCCGCTGTCCCTGGTCGTAGAGTATCGTGAAGTCCGTTTCATTGTTTTGGACCGCGGCATAATCCTCACCGTCACCGGCAATCACTCGGACCCGAATATCCGGATGCTGGTCCTTGAACTCAGCGATCCCAGGCAGCAACCAGAAACTGGCGATCGCCATACTGGAACTGATGGTGACGGTGGGGCTTCTGTCGTTCTCGATGGTATCCAGCGTGCGGCGCAGCTCCGACAGGCTTCGCTCAATACCGCCCAGCAACGTCCTGCCGGCCTTGGTCAGGTTGAGGGTCTTGTGCGTGCGAGTGAACAACTGCACGTCCATGCACTCTTCCAGATGCTTGATCTGACGGCTGACCGCACTTTGCGACAGGTTTACCTCCTCCGCCGCCTTGGTAAAACTCAGATGCCTCGCGGAGGATTCGAACGCTTCAAGGTTCTGCAGCGGAGGAAGTCGTTTTCGTGAATTGCCCATGGCCATCCTGAGGAAAATCGCCTGTCTAGTATTCGTGCCTCCCGACCCATCGCTCCTTGGCCAGGTACGCTTTAACGCCGATATCCAGCAAGGGTCTGGGCGGCAATTTTTGCGGTTCGCCCAGGTCCTGCATATCGGCTATCAACGCGTTCTCCACGCCGCAGGCGAAGTCGGCCAGCGTTAGGCCAGCAATGGTCTGCTTGGCAATACCGACGCCGTTGCACCCCACCGCCGCAAAAACATTATCGTCAATTTTGCCCCACCGCGGCGCGCCATTGCGCGTAATGCTGAAAAAGCCCATCCAGAAGTGCTCCGCAGCCACGTCCATGAGGTCAGGGAAACGCGTCAGGAACACCGCCCTGTGTTGTTCGCGTACCCGCGAGCGCGTGCTCTCATTGACTGCCAGGGTCGGGGTGAAATCGAACTGCTGACGGATCAGGATGCGGTGATCGCGGGTATAGCGCATGGTCGCGCCGCTGACCGCATTCGCGGGTGTCACGCCCCACTCTTCGACATCGCCTATTCGCGCACGCTGCTCCGGCGTCAATGGCCGGGTCAGGGTGCCATAGGAGGCGACGTTGAACATTTGCCGTTCGAAGCCTGGGAACTGCGAGGCACTCCCATTGTTGGCAAGGATCAGCTTGCGTGCGCTGACCGAACCTTGGTCGGTGCTGGCATAAATCATCCGGCCACAGTCCAAACGAGTGACTGCACTGTTCTCGAAGACCGAGACATTTTCCGGCAAGCAATCCGCCAGCCCGCGGGTCAACGCCGAAGGGTTGAGCAAGATGCAGCCCGGCGTGTAGATCCCGGCATGGAAAAATGAAGTACCCAGGCGCTTGGCAAGGGCCGGCTGCTCCAGCCATTCGTAAGGTTCACCAAGCGACTGCAGTTCGTGGGCATGATGCCTGAGCAACGTCTCGGCCAACTGCGGCGCGGCGGCGCAGTGATACTTGCCCTTCACGCTCCAGTCGCACTGGATGTTGTGCGCCTTGACGATCTCGTCGAGGCTGGCGATACCCGCTTTCATCAGGCGCTTGTAGTTGCCAGCCTTTTCCAGTTCGGCAACGGAGCTCCCGACGTTGTGCGGCACATCGATGGCGAATCCGGAGTTACGTCCGGACGCATTATCCCCCGCCTCGCCCGCCTCAAGCACCACGATGCTGTCGTTCGGTCGGTTGTGCGCCAGCCGCCGGGCAGCGGCGAGCCCGGCGTAACCGGCGCCAATGATCAGCCAGTCGGCGTCCACCCGCTGACGCAGGGTCGCATGCGCACGCCGCGCTGGAAGAATCGCCGACCAGCCGTTGGTGCGGTCATCGTGAGGCCTGAGTTTTATGTCCATCTGCACTGCATCCATGATTCGTCACTCGCTTGGCGGTGTGATGACGAAGAAGACTTTTGCCTTCGATCCGAAATACTTCACCGCTGTTTTTTTGGGGATCCGCAGGGTGGTCTCAGGTCCGCCTTCAAAACGCTCACCGGACTCCAGCTCGAAGCCGAAAGTCCCCTCGAGCACGATGAGCACCTCGTCGTAGTTCAGCGTCTTGTACGGCGACTCATCCCCGTCCCACTTCGCAAACCCGGCGAGCAGCGGCCCATCATCACCTTGAGGAATCGACCAACCCATTTCGACACGAGCGTTGCCGGAAAGCGGCCGCTGGCTATAGAGCACCTTCGCTTCGTTGACACTTAGTGGCTGGTTCATAGTGATTTCCTTTTCATGTGCCGGGCACAGGCCCAATAGTGGTAAGTCGCCCAGAGGCCAGTGAACGCACAGCCCAGCAGCACGTAGCGCAACGACTCGGCCGGATTACTGATGCGTGGCGCGACGAAGTCAGACATCAGGCCAACGAGCTGTGGCGCAATCGCGAGGTTGGCGATGTTGGCGGTGAACAGCAGGATTGCCGAGCCTTTGGCGCGCATGCCCGCAGGGTAGAGGTTTTGCAAAAGACCGATGGAGGGGCCGATGTAAATGTAAGTGATCGGTATGAAGAGCCAGAGCAGGACGTGCGCGATCTGCATCTGTTTGGTGGCGAACAGGCCGATGGAAAAAAGCGTACCGAGCAGCGTCGTCCAGGCCACGAAGCTCGATTGCTGGTACATCGGCTTGCTGCGCAATAGCAGCATCACCAGCACGGTGATCACCATCATCGCGGTACCGGCAATCCCATGGATCGGCCCGAGCATGGCGCCCGCCTCGCCCACCGACATCGAGTAGGTGCGCACCAGAAAGGAGGTCGCCCACCAGAGAATACCCCACCCCCAGAAGGTCACGACCGTAGCCCCGGCGATCAGGTGGAACAGGGCCCGGCTCTGAAGTGTGAAATGTAAGGTCTCCTTGAAACTGATGCTGTCGCGGTTGATGTCGCGGCTATCGCCCTCATCGTGAACCCGCTTCGGTTCGCGGATAAACGCCCATACCAACAGGGCGAACGGCAGCCCGCACAGCCCGAAGACCAGCAACGTGGTGCGCCAGCCATAGGCGTCATTCAGGTAACCGGCGCCCGACGCACCGAACCAGGCCCCGACACTCGCACCGATGCCGTAAACCGACAGGGCGAAGGCACGCAGTTTGGGGCGAAACTTGTCGGCGATGATCGAATGACTGGGCGGGGTGCCACCCGCCTCGCCGACGCCAACCCCGATACGGGCCAGTAGCAGTTGCCAGAAGCTGCTGCTCAGACCACAGAACACGGTCATGGTCGACCAGACCGCAACCGCCGTGCCGATCATGCGCTTGCGGTTGGTCCTGTCTGCCAGCGCGCCCAGCGGCAGGCCAGCGGCGACATAGAAGAGTGCCAGCGACACACCGGTGAGAAAGCCGACCGAGGCATCACTAAGCTGAAACTCGTGTTTGATCGGCTCGATCAGTGTGGAAAGGACATAACGGTCGGCGATATTGATCGCGTACACCGCAGTGAGGATGAAAAGCGTGGTCCAGGCGCCGGAACTGGCGACCACGGACGAAGCACTGGGCGAAAAGGCGCCGCTGATGCTGTTCGACGGTATGGACATGTCTACCTCCAGCCGCTCGCCGCGCTGGACAGCGCGGCGAGCTCTATTATTGTTTTTAGGTGCGATGGGGTATCTGTGAAGGCGACGGCGTCAGCCTGATCGCTTGCTGCGTTCGGCTGCAGCCTGGCTGCAAGGAGGGTGCGCGTTCATGGTGTTCCCTCGGACGTTATTCTTGTTGGAAGGGATGGACGACAGCGTCCGTGTGCAGGTCCAAACTACCCGCGCCAGAGGATTGGCAAAAGCGCATTTTCCTTTTGCAGTGCATGCGTTTGGCGCATGCAAAACCCGTCAGGGTGCAATGGTTTTCGAGCTAAATAGGGCTATCCGTCGCGCAAAAGCCGTCACGTTGAGCTGGCGACAACCCAGTCCCACAGCGTCTGCGCCATTGGCGTTAGCTCACGCGACGCCGGACAGGTGATGTATTCACCCAGCCCGGTCTTCAATGTTTCGTCGCAAACCCGGCACAGCTGCTGGGTGCGCAATTCGTCGGGAAGCGCTTCGGCCCAGGCAAGTGCCACACCTTCGCCGGCGAGCGTCGCCTTGATCGCCAGGTCATAGCTGGATACGCGGATGATCGAGCCCTTGTGCTGCCCCTGATAACCCACCAGACGCATCCACTGGCGCGTGGAGAGGGTTGCCGGGTCATTGACCTCTAATTCGATCAAGTCGCTGTGGGACAGGTCGGCCAGGCAACGAATACCGTTGTTGTCTCGGTATTGCGGCGTGCAAATGGCAAAAACTTCTTCCTCGGCTATACGGTGCGCCCGCAGGTCCTTCCAGTTGCCATCGCCGTATAAGATGGTGAAATCGGTGTCGGCAACATTCATGTTCAAGCGGTCTTGCGCGCCAACCACCCGCACATCGATCTGAGCATGAGATTTGCGGAAACGCGAAATCATAGGAATGACCAAATAACTGGCGATGCCTGAGCTGGCACTGATGGACAGGCTCGGCGCCTGGGCGTCATCGATCTGCTGCACCGCTTCCTTGATGCACTGAAGACTCTGGGTCACCGCCCGATAAAGCACGGCGCCACTGGCGGTGAGCATTACATCGTTGCCCTTGCGTTCGAAAAGGGGCGTACCGAGGCTCAGTTCCAGGCGTTTTATCTGCTTGCTGACAGCGCTTTGGGTGAGATGGAGTTCGCTGGCAGCCCGGGTGAACGTTCCGAGCCGTACGACTGCATCGAAGGCCACGATGGCACTCAAGGGCGGTAACTTCTTCGAGCTCATGGACAGATCCCTATCGATCAGGCGCTTTATCGCAAGCGTGCGAGGGTACTGCCAAACATTCACCCGGGCAATTTGTTGCAGGGTTCAATAATCGATAGTCACATCGCCTTTGGGACTGCTGCAGCAGGACAGGACATAGCCCTGCGCCAACTCTTCGTCACTGATGCCACCCTTATGCTCTAACACCACCTCACCCGAGCTTTTCAGTACCCGGCAGGTGCCGCAAATGCCCATGCCACAGGCTTTTGGAATATGCAGCCCCAGCCTGCCCGCCGCCGCGTGCAACGTTTCGCCCGGCGTCACACGCACGCTTTTTCCAGTGCGGGAAAATTCCACCAAGTGCGTCACTTGGTCCGGGACTTCTGCGATCAGCTTGCACACCTTGGCGGGGGGGGCAGCGAACGCTTCTTCGTGATAGCGAAGCCTATCAAAACCGGCCATTTCCAGAAGTTGCCTGACCGCCGCCATGTAGGGCGTCGGGCCACAGCAGAAGATCTCCCGCTCAAAAAAATCTGGCGCCATCAAGTCGAGCATCGCTCGCCCAAAGTAGCCGCGATAACCGGCCCAGGCCTCGCCAGTCTCGTACCTTTCGCAGACCAGATGCAGTTTGAACTTTTCGCTGCGCGATGCCATATGGCGCAGTTCGTGGTGATAGATGATGTCCTTCGGCGTGCGTGCGCTGTGCACGAAAATCATGTCCACCGCGTCATTGGTATCGAAGAACCACCGCGCCATGGAGATTACCGGGGTGATGCCGACACCACCGGAGAGCAACAACACCTTGCCCGCCGGAAAGTCGATGGCATTGAACTGACCCAACGGGCCGTGCACCGCCAATTGATCGCCTTCGCCGAAGTTATCGTGCAGCCAGTTGGAAACCTTGCCACCCGGCACGCGTTTGATGGTCAGAGAGAAGCTATAGGGCAGCGATGGCGAACTGGATAGCGTGTAGGAGCGCATGACGCGTTCGCCGTCGATCTCGAGCTCCAGGGTGACAAACTGGCCCGGTTTAAAAAAGAACATCAGCGGCTGTTCGGCTATGAAGCAGAACGTGCGCACGTCATGTGTTTCTTGAACAGTCCTGACACAACGGACGATATGCCGGCCATTGCTCCAAGCCTGCGTCGTAGTAGTGGATTGCACGAAAGTATTCATATCGATTCCGCTCATCATTGTTGTTCTTCTGATCACGCTGCACATCCAGTATTGAATGCCCACACGCTCACCGCAAAGGAAGGTTCGACATGTGCCGATGCCTTCGTGGAATAACCTGGCGAACCCATGAAAAAAGGAATGATCGCCATGCCGTATTTTCGTTGGGCGTCGGCAGGTGTATGCCTTATAAAAAGCGAGCGTCGAACTAAGCCGGGCGCTCAAACAGACAACCGGCGGAATAAAAACAACGAACGCCTGCGCTGGCGATACATGATGAGGAATGGAGATGACAGGCAGCAGCCACAACAGCACTAGAAGCACTTTTTCAAACCAGGCAATGGCCGATCTATTGGGTCAATGTGAACGTGGTTACACCCTGCCACAACAACTTTACACGTCCGAGGCTGTGTTCGATTTCGAGATGAAAGCGGTCTTCGCACGTTCTTGGCTACAGGCCGGGCACCTGGCAGAAGTGGTCAAAGTCGGCGATTACATAACCGTACAACTGGGAAAAACATCCGTTGTCATCATCCGCGAATCAGAAAGTTCGGTGCGCGCCTATTTCAATGCCTGCCGGCATCGCGGATCCATGATTTGTACCAGCGAAAAAGGCTCGGCACGACGGCTGGTCTGCCCTTATCACCAGTGGACCTACGACCTTAAAGGCGACCTGATTTTCGCCAAAAACATGCCGGCCGATTTCGAGCCACATCGGCACAGCCTTATCCCGCTTCGTTGCGAAGTGGTGGCGGGAGTGATCTTTATCGCACTGTCTGATGACGTGCCTGACTTCGGCGAATTCCGCCGACATCTCGAACCGATGCTGGCACCCCATGATCTAGAAAACGCCAAGATCGCTCACGCCGCGGTACTTCCAGAATATGCAAACTGGAAACTGGTGATGGAGAACGGTCGGGAGTGCTATCACTGCAGCGCACGGCACCCCGAACTGCTGTCGTCATTCCGCGACCCTACCGAGGATGACTACTTTGAAGGCCAGCCAGAATGGATTAAGCGCTTTGAGGCCGTCTGCCGCGACAACGGACTGATCAATGGGCCGGCCGAAGGTGCGTGGTACGACATCCTGCGCTTCCCGATCAAGGACGACGTCCAATCCCTCACGCTGGATGGACGCTACGCCTGCTCGAATCTGCTGATTCCTTCCGGGGAAGGCAATATTGGCACGTTGCGATGGGCCACCGAGCCGAGCGCGTTCAGCCACGCGCTGCAAGACCACGCCTTCACCTTCGAGGCCTGGCCAATCGACGTCGGCACCACGCACGTGCGGGCAAAGTGGCTGGTGCACAAGGACGCGGTGGAAGGCCGTGACTACGAACTGGCGCATCTAACCGCGCTGTGGAGTGCTACCAACGATCAAGACAAATGGCTGGCGGAGAACAACTTCCGTGGCGTGCAGGGAGCGGGCTACGTTCCGGGTCCGTATTCTTCGAATGATGAGAAAAAGGTCATCGACTTCGTCAACTGGTATCTGGATACCCTTCAAAGTTACCTGGACAAGTAACGAGGTCGCGGCCCCTGTTTTCAGCAGGTACGCCCGATCGGATAGAACTCGCCCCGGCTCCATACCCCCAGCCACTCTTCACCGTCGATAATGCGCGGCACCGCCAGCTCGACCAGTTGGTAGAAGACATTGCGATGGATCAGCGCTTCGAGGTTGCTGCGCATCAGCACGTACGGGGATGGCTCTTGCGTGACAGGGTCGAGCTCGACCCGCAATGGGTTGTCCGGGCCCGCCTCAACCTGGTCATCGACATTGCTGGTGAAGC
The DNA here is from genome assembly GCF_025905425.1 of Pseudomonas putida. Taxonomy (NCBI): domain Bacteria; kingdom Pseudomonadati; phylum Pseudomonadota; class Gammaproteobacteria; order Pseudomonadales; family Pseudomonadaceae; genus Pseudomonas; species Pseudomonas putida. The sequence continues at coordinate 3,684,852 of NZ_CP109603.1, forward strand.
GCAACACCTGTTGCTCACCCTCGCCCTGCACCTCCAGGGCAACCGCGACAAAGGGCGCATCGTCGACACGGATGCCGACCTTTTCCACCGGGGTTATCAGGAAGTAATCATCCCCGTCGCGGCGAATGATCGTGGAAAACAACCGCACCATCGGCTTGCGCCCGATTGGCGTGCCCAGGTAGTACCAGGTGCCATCACGGGCGATGCGCATGTCGATATCGCCGCAGAAATCCGGGTTCCACAGGTGCACGGGCGGCAGGCCCTTCGCCTTGGGGATCTGCGCCAGAAGGTCATTGGCCTTGCCGGAATCGGTCATCACACGTGCCTCATTCGCTCATGCCCAGAAGGCTACGAGCGTACTCGCGCATCGGCGCGGCAAGCAAATCTTCCGGCGTGTTGTCGTGGAACGTCAACAAACCGCCACGGCTGTTGATGCGTGCCGTGTCGATCAGGTAGCGGGTATTGGTTTCGATGAGCATCATCTGTACTACGCCGGTGTCCCACCCCAGGCGGTCGACGGCCTGTTCGTCGTACCACTCGTCGCCGTTGCCGATACGGTCGTCGGTACGCGCGAAACGGGTGTACAGCACGTAGTCCGCGCCCACCGAGCGTGCCTGTGCGATTGCCTCCTCCAGGCCGAGCGGGCCTTGGGCGCGGCGCACCAGCGGAAAATACTCGACGAAGCTCTTGAAGGCTTGGTCGGCAACCACATTCTGGCGCGGCACAGGGCCTTTACCGGGCGGCACGAACGCGCCCTGGCCAATGAAAATGAACGAGTCGGGTTGCAGGCGGATAGACAGGGTCCGGCGGGTGTCGCTGTGATCGAGCAGACCCGCGTCGCTCATGTGGTAACGGACGCCTTCGCCCATATCGCTGACATTCATGCAGCCGCCCAGCGCCATCAGCGCCAGCAGCAAGACCAGGCTACGCATCTTTCCTCCAGTGGCCGGCGACGAAAAACCGGCGAATAGCCGGCGGATGCAGCTTTTGCGCCAGACTCAGCCGCCGATCACCTTCATCACCATGACGCCGCCGGAAAACGCCACATCCTGCTTGTCCGCCAGGGCTTTGACCAGCAGTCGCTGCAAGGCGGGAAGCGCTTGATGACGCGGCTTTTCCAGCAGGTCGCCGACATAGTGACGGTTGCTCGACGACAGGCAGCCATGCAGCCACCCCGTGGATGACAGGCGCAACCGCGAGCAACTGCGGCAAAACGGCACGCTCTCGTTGGCAATCACGCCGAAATGGCCGGCACCCGGAATCTGGTAACGCAGGGCTGTGGCATCCACCGCCGCGTCTACCTGCTCAAACGCATGCTTGCCACCAATCAGGCCGAGCACGTGGTCTAGGCCAACAAACTGTTGCAGGAATGCATTTTGATCACGGGCCAGATGGCCCATGCGCATGAGCTCGATGAAGCGCAGTTCAAAGCCCCGCTCCAGGCAGTATTCCAGCATCGGCAAGACCTGGTCGAGGTTCTGGCCACGCATTGGCACCATGTTCACCTTGATTCGCATACCCTGCGCACTGGCCTGCTGCATGCCAGCCAGCACACTGGCAAGGTCGCCACCACGCGCGATGCGGCGAAACGCCTGCGGGTCGAGGGTATCGAGGGAAATATTCAGGCGGCGGATGCCCGCTGCGTGAAGCTGTGGCAACTTGCGCGCAAGCAACTGGCCATTGGTGGTCAGCGAGATATCGTCGAGGGGCAGCTTGGCCACCGCGGCCAGAAAACCCTCCAGGCGAGGGCTTACGAGCGGCTCGCCACCGGTAATGCGCAAGCGCTCGATGCCAGCGGCTTCAATCAGATAGGCAACGCCCCGGGCCAGGGCATCAGCCGACAACTCGTCCTGCGCTGCCACCAGGCGTTTGCCATCGGGCACGCAGTAGGTACACGCGTAGTTACAGGCAGCCGTCAGGCTGACACGCAGGTTGCGAAAACGCCTGCCTTGACGATCGACGATCATGAATGACTCCGGCATGGATGAAGCGGGGCTGGCAAAACCTGACTCATAAATCAGGTTTTTGCAAGCACCTTGTTCATGCCGGGCCAACTGCAAGGGCCGCACCGCAGCCCCGACGTGTCAGTTGGCGGGTTCCGGGTCGCGTTTGCGCTTGTTGCCCATGCGCACGCCGATATCCATGAGGAACTGGAAGAAACCTTCCTGATCTTCAAGCACATTGCTCCAGAACGGCGAGTGGTACAGCGCCACGGCGCCGTGCACCAGCGCCCAAGCCGCGCAGTAGTGGAAGTACGGCGGTACGTCTTCGAGTTTGCCTTCGCTGATACGGCCCTTGATCAACTGGGTCAGGCGATCGAAGTTGGAGGCGCGGATGCTGTGCAACTGCTCGACCATCTCCGGCACCTGGTTACCCTTGACCACCTTTTCTTCCAGGCGGTCGAACAGGCGGTAGCGCTGCGGATCGCGCATGCGGAACTCGAAGTAGGCGCGCGACAGGGCTTCCTTGTCACGATCGACGTCGGCCGAATGCAACAGCTCGTTCAAATCGCGCTCGTAGTCGAGCATCAGGCGCAGATAGATCTCCGCCTTGGACTTGAAGTGCTTGTAGATCGTGCCTTTGCCGATACCTACCGCGTCAGCGATCATCTCGACGGTGACACTGTCTTCACCCTGTTCGAGAAACAGCTTGAGCGCCGTATCGAGGATTTCCTGTTCGCGACGGCGAAACTCACGGACCTTACGAGGTTCTTTCTGCATAGGAAGGACTGGATGACAATCGAAGCGGTTTATTATGCCTAACTTGCGGGAAATTGCACGGATCATCCAACCATGTCTATGTTTCACGATGAGTTCGATCAAGCCCCAGGGCTGCGCTACCTGAACCACGCCGCCATCGCTCCTTGGCCACGCCGGGCTGCCGAGGCGGTGGCACGCTTCGCCCGCGACAACGTTTGCCACGGCGCCAGCGAGTACCCGACATGGCTCGCTACCGAGCGGCGCCTGCGCGAGCGGCTGGCACGGTTGATCCACGCACCCTCGGCGGGTGACATCGCCCTGGTCAAGAACACCTCCGAAGGGCTGTCACTGGTGGCCTTCGGCCTGGACTGGGCACACGGCGACCAGGTGGTGATCAGCGATGAGGAGTTCCCCTCCAACCGCGTCGTATGGGAGGCCCTGGCCAACCGTGGCGTGCAGGTGATCCAGGCCAGCCTGGCCGGGCCGGACCCCGAAGCCACGCTGCTCGCGGCCTGCGGCCCCCGCACGCGTTTGCTGGCCGTCAGCGCCGTGCAGTTTGGCAGCGGCCTGCGCCTTGACCTGGTGCGCCTGGGTGAAGGCTGCCGGGTGCGTAATGTGCTGTTTTGCATCGACGCTATCCAGCAGATCGGCGCCCTGCCCTTCGATGTGCAGCGTTTTCAATGTGATTTCGCCGTGGCCGATGGCCATAAGTGGATGCTCGGCCCCGAGGGCCTTGGGATGTTCTATTGTCGCGCCGCGATGCGCCCGCAGCTTGAGCTCAATGCCTATGGCTGGCACATGCTGGAACACCTGGGCGACTTCGAGCGACGCCAATGGCAGCCGGCACACAGCGCGCGGCGCTTCGAATGCGGCAGCCCGAACATGCTCGGTGCCTGCGCACTGGAGGCGAGCCTTTCGCTGCTGGAGGAAGTCGGGATCAAAACAGTCGCGCAGCGATTGCAGCAACGTGTCACGCAGATGTATCAGGGCTTGGCATCGATACCCGGCATTTCACTGCTAACACCCGCCGATCCCGACAAACGGGCAGGCATCGTCACATTCAGTATCAAAGGGCAGGACAGCGTGCAGATCCACAAGGCGTTGATGGCCGAACGCACGATTTGCGCCTTACGTGGCGGTGGTGTGCGGTTTTCGCCGCATTTCTACACCAAAGAACAGATGATCGACGAAACTGTGCAACAGGTCCGGCGCCTGGCCATGCGTTGAGAGTGGGATGGATCCCCGGCGTATTCCAAATCTGTTTAAAAAACGACCAACAGACACTGGCACTGCGCCAAACCTGACCAATACTTGAAGTGTTGGCGCGGCGCATCCCCCCCAAGTGGCGCGCCGATAAAGGTGCTCAGGGACCGCGTACCTTTGTTTTACTCCTAATGGTCTTAACCCGGATTCCCTCCCCCAGAACCCGGGTTTTTTTTGCCTTTCACGCTGCCCGCCAGGGCTGCGCAATATCAGGCCACGCGAGCCAGCGGGAACAACCGCTTGAAGTTGGCTGTAGTCTGCTCGGCCAACTGCTCATAGCTGGCCCCGCGCAACGAGGCCACGTACTCGGCCACCTCACGCACATATTGCGGCAGGTTCGGCTTGCCCCGATACGGAATCGGCGCCAGATACGGTGAATCGGTCTCCACCAGCAGGCGATCAACCGGCACCTGACGCGCCACCTCACGCAAGGCATCGGCATTGCGGAAAGTCACGATGCCCGACAAGGAGATGTAATAGCCCAGGTCCAGCGCCGCCTTGGCCATCTCCCAGTCTTCGGTGAAGCAGTGCAACACACCCGCCTGGGGCAGCTTCGCCTCGCGCAGCAGCGCCAGGGTATCGGTCCGCGCGGCGCGGGTGTGCACGATCACCGGCTTGCCGGTCTGACGCGATGCCTCCAGGTGCAGGCGAAACGATGCCTGCTGCAATTCAGCCGCTTCCGGTTCGTAGTGGTAATCCAGACCGGTTTCGCCGATCGCCACCACATGCGGATGGGCCAATTCACGCAGCAGCCACTCCAGCGCCGGGGTCTCGCCCGGTGCCAGATCGAGCGGGTGCACCCCTACCGAACAATCGACATCGGCGTACCGCTCACTCAGGGCCTTGACCGCCCCGGCGTTCTCGGCACTGACGCCGATGCACAGAAAATGCCCGACCCCGCGCTCCCGCGCAGCCTGCAGGGCAGCATCGAGGGAGCCCTGGTGGGCGCTCAGGTCAAGACGGTCAAGGTGGCAATGGGAATCTACGAGCATGGGATAACGGCACACATGAAGAAAAGGGAGAGTCAGCGGGCGCCTGGCAACTGTTGCCAGTGAGCCAGCAGCGCTTCAAGCAGCAGCGCGCGATTGAGGTTGGCCTTGCCCAGCACCTTCTGGCGCTGCTCCAGGATCCACGCCTGAACCGCCAGCACCTTCGCCTGGCGGCTCTTTTGCGCCAGATACTGCACGACCTTGCGCATATCGGCCAAGCCTAACCCTTCTTCGTCCTGGGTCAATTGATAGCGCAGGATCAGGTGCGACCAGTCGCAGAACCAGTCGAACAAGAGCAGCAGTGGCACGCCATTCCAGGCATCCGCCAACTGGCTGGGCGATTGCTGCTGCTTGAGCAGTTTCTTCACCCCTTCAGTGACCAACGCTCGCTGCTCACGAACGCCCTGCGCCTGCAAGCTTACGGCCATGAGGGGCGAACCCGCGGCCAGGGTCAACAGTTCGTCGCGCTCAGCGTCGTCGCTGTCAGCCAGTGCATCGGCCAGCCAGGCCTGGCTCTGGGCCAGGCTGGGCTGCGGGCAGGCAACCTGCTGGCAGCGACTCTTGATGGTCGGCAGCAAACGGCTAGGCTGGTGAGTGACCAACAGCAGGACCGTATCGCCGGAAGGCTCTTCGAGGCTTTTGAGTAGCGCGTTGGAAGCGTTGACGTTCATCGCCTCGACCGGCTCGATCAACACGACCTTACGCCCACCCAACTGCGCAGTCTGCACCACAAAAGCCACCAGCTCGCGCACTTGATCGACCTTGATCGGCTTATCGGCCTCCTCCGGCTCCAGTACGTAGTTGTCCGGGTGGCTACCGGCCTTGAGCAACAGGCAGGACTTGCACACGCCGCAGGCATCCAGGCCCTGGGGCTGCTGACACAGCAGGCGCGCCATCAGCCGCTCGGCGAGGGCCCGCTTGCCAATGCCTTGCGGCCCATGCAGCAGGTAGGCGTGGGCGTGCCGACTGCGACCCGCCAATTGCTGCCAGATGGCCTGCTGCCAGGGATAGGCCTCAGCCACGGCAACGCTCCAGAATGCCCGGCAGCAGTGCATCGATGGCGCGCTGCACGGACTCCAGCGGCTGCGCGGCGTCCAGCAGGCTGTAACGCTGCGGCTCGCGACGGGCGCGCTGCAGGTAGGCTTGGCGCACCGCTTCGAAGAACGCCTGGCCTTCCTGTTCGAAACGGTCCAGGCGGCCCCGCGCGGCGGCACGGGCAAGGCCCACTTCGACCGGCAGGTCAAAGACCAGGGTCAGGTCAGGGCGCAGGTCGCCCTGGACAAACTGCTCCAATGTGGCGATACGCTCGACAGACAAACCACGCCCCCCTCCCTGATAGGCATAGGTGGCATCGGTAAATCGATCGCACAACACCACCGCGCCACGGGCCAGGGCGGGACGGATCACCTGCGCCAGGTGCTGGGCACGCGCAGCGAACACCAGCAACAGCTCGGTATCGGCTGCCATGGTTTCATCGCTCGGTGCCAGCAACAACTCGCGTACCTTTTCAGCCAGCGGCGTACCGCCCGGTTCGCGGCTCAGCAGCACGTCCAGGCCTTGCTCACGCAGGCGCGCCGCCAGGTATTCACGGTTGGTGCTCTTGCCCGCGCCTTCGGGGCCTTCCAGGGTAATAAACAAGCCGCTCACAGGCAGTCCTTAATGTTGTTCGTCGGGCGTCGGCGCATCGGCCGGCGCAGGGTCACTGGCCGGAGCGGGCGCCTCGTCTGGCTCTGGCTGCTCAGCCGGCTGCTGCGCCTCGGACGCATCGGGCTCCACCGCTTCGCTCGCAGCCGGTTGGGCCTGCGGTGCCGGGCTGGAGCGGTAATCCGCCCGCCGCTTGAGCTGGAACTCGCGCACAGCCGAGTTGTGATCATCCAGGTCGTCGGAGAACACATGGCTGCCATCGCCGCGCGCGACGAAATACAGGCTGGTGCCATCGGACGGATTGAGCGCGGCGTGAATCGCTTCGCGGCCGACCATGGCAATCGGCGTCGGCGGCAGGCCGGTTATGGTGTAAGTGTTATAGGGCGTTGGCTCACGCAGATCGGCACGGGTGATTCTGCCGTTGTAGCGCTCGCCCATGCCATAGATCACCGTCGGGTCGGTCTGCAACATCATGCCCAAGCGCAAGCGCCGCACGAACACGCCGGCAATCTGCCCGCGTTCCTGAGGGATGCCGGTTTCTTTCTCGACCAGCGAGGCCATGATCAGCGCCTGGTAGGGGTCGCGATAAGGCAGGTCGGTGGTGCGCTCCGACCACTCCTTGGCCAGCACTTCGTCCAGGCGTTGGTAGGCCTGCTGCAACAACTCGATATCGCTCATGCCGCGCACGAAGCGATAGGTGTCCGGGAAGAAGCGCCCCTCAGGGAACACCCCGGTGTGGCCAAGCTTGTCCATGACCTCGGCGTCGCTCAGGCCGTCAAGCGTGTGCTTGATCTTCTCGTGCCTGGCGACCGCCGAACGCACTTGGCGGAAGTTCCAGCCTTCGACCAAGGTCAGGTTGTACTGCACCACATCGGCGCGGCGCCACGCGTCGAACAGTTGCTCGACCGTCATGCCGGGGGTCAGGCGGTACTCACCTGTATGCAGGGGTGTGCCGGCCATGTTGAAGCGCCAGTAAAGCCGCAACCAGAAGGCGTCATCGAGCAGCCCCTCATGCTGCATGCGGTAGAACATGCGGTTAGGGTTGGTGCCATTGGGCACGTCGAGCAGGCGCTCCTGCGTCACGTGCAAGGGCTGCTCCAGGACCGAGTTGACCTTCCAGGCCGACCAGCCCAATGCCAGCCCAGCCAGAATCAACCCCATTTCCAGCAGCAGCAGGAATTTGCGTCTCACGAATTCAGGTATCCAGTAACGTACGGGCAACGGCCTGCAGTTTACGGGTGAGTGGGCCCGGCGACCAGTTCAGCGCGGCAAAACCCCGCACCGGCCAGACACCATAGACACTGTTGCAAACGAATACTTCATCCGCCTGCTGCAGTTCGTCGAACGTCAGGTCACGGACCTGCACCGGGATAGCCAGTGCCTGGGCCTGCTGCAACAACGCGGCGCGCATCACGCCTGCCACGCCGCAGCGGCTGAGCTCTGCGGTCAGCAGCACACCGTCACGCACCAGGAACAGATTGCTGTACACCCCTTCGACCACCCTGCCCTGCCCATCACGCATCAGGCCTTCGGCATGTTCGCTGTCCTGCCATTCGGCACGCGCCAGCACCTGCTCCAGGCGATTGAGGTGTTTGAGCCCGGCCAGCAGCGGTTGTTCCCCAAGCCGGGTCTGGCAAGGGAACAATCGCACGCCGAGTTCAGCATGTTCGACAGGATAGCTGGGCAGCGGGCTGCCCTGAAGGATACGCCGTGGCGCAACACCCGCGACCGGGGCATAGCCGCGCTGGCTGTCGCCACGGGTCAGGATGAATTTGGCGACACCATCACCCAACTGGCAGGCATAACGCCGGATTTCATCTTCAATCAGCGCCAGGTCGGCATCGATTGCCAGGCGCTGGCAACCCAGCGCCAGGCGTGCGAGGTGGCCGCCCAGCAAACTGGGGCGGCCACCTCGCACGGCAATGGTCTCGAACAGACCATCGCCGTAGGCCAGGCCGCGGTTTTGCAGGTTGACTGCATCCGCCGGCTGGCCGTCGATCCAGCTGTGCATCAACCGGCGAACCGGCGGAACACCAGCGAGCCGTTGGTGCCACCAAAGCCGAACGAGTTGGACAGCACTACGTCGATCGGCATGCTGCGCGCCTGGTGCGGCACGAAGTCCAGGTCACACCCTTCGTCCGGCTCATCCAGGTTGATGGTCGGGGGCGCCATCTGGCTGTTGATCGCCAGCACGCTGAAGATCGCTTCCACCGCGCCCGCTGCGCCCAGCAGGTGGCCGGTCATCGACTTGGTCGAACTGACCGCCAGCTTGTAAGCATGATCACCGAACACGCGCTTGATCGCGGCCACTTCGGCGATATCGCCCGCTGGGGTCGAGGTGCCGTGGGCGTTGATGTAGCTGACTTCCTCTGGCTGGACGCCAGCATCGCGCAGGGCATTGGCCATGCAGCGGGCAGCGCCTTCGCCGGAATCGGGTGGCGACGTCATGTGGTAGGCGTCGCCGCTCATGCCGAAACCGACCAGTTCGGCATAGATGGTCGCGCCACGGGCCTTGGCGTGCTCGAGTTCTTCGAGCACCAGGGCACCGGCACCGTCGGACAGCACAAAGCCGTCACGGCCCTTGTCCCATGGTCGGCTGGCACGGCTTGGCTCGTCGTTGCGCGTCGACAGCGCGCGCGAGGCACCGAAGCCCCCCATGCCCAGGCCGCACGCGGCCATCTCGGCGCCACCGGCGATCATCACGTCGGCTTCACCGTAAGCGATGTTGCGCGCGGCCATGCCGATGCAGTGGGTGCCGGTGGTGCAGGCGGTGGCAATGGCGTAATTCGGCCCCTGCAGCCCCAAGTGAATCGACAGGAAGCCGGAGATCATGTTGATGATCGACCCTGGCACGAAGAACGGCGAAATACGCCGCGGGCCTTGCTCATGCAAGGTCCGGCTGGTTTCTTCGATGTTGGTCAGGCCGCCGATACCCGAGCCCATGGCCACGCCAATACGCTCACGGTTGGCGTCGGTGACTTCAAGGCCTGCATTACGCACCGCCTGGAAACCGGCCGCCAGGCCGTACTGGATGAACAGGTCAAGCTTGCGGGCCTCTTTGGCCGACAGGTACTGCTCAACCTCAAAGCCTTTCACCGAGCCGCCGAAACGGGTGGAGTAGGCAGACAGATCCGTATGTTCGATCGGACCGATGCCACTGCGGCCAGCCAGAATGCCCTGCCAGGTGCTCGGTACATCGGTACCCAGCGGCGACAGCATACCCATACCGGTGACCACGACGCGTCTACGCGACACAGTACTCTCCTTTTCTAATAACAGAGTCTCTTGGCATTGCATTCATACGATGGAATGAAATGACAACAGGCTCTCGGTGCGCGGTGAACGATACCCTTGAGCCAAGGGGGGCTCGCAAAGAAAAAACCGCACGCCAGCAAAGGCAGTGCGGTTTTTCCCGACAAGTAGCGTCGACGAAAACGTCTTAGGCCTTGTGGCTGTTGACGTAGTCGATAGCGGCTTGAACGGTAGTGATCTTCTCGGCTTCTTCGTCAGGGATTTCGGTTTCGAATTCCTCTTCCAGAGCCATCACCAGCTCAACGGTGTCAAGCGAATCGGCACCCAGGTCATCGACGAAGGACTTCTCGTTGGTCACTTCCTCTTCCTTGACGCCCAGTTGCTCGGCGACGATTTTCTTGACGCGTTCTTCGATGGTGCTCATACCTAGTTTTCACTCCTAATGGACATATGTCAGGCAGCTGGCCGGTGACCAATTTTATAGAAAGACGTTCGCTTTTCAAGCTAAACGCACCTTCGGATTAGTCACCCGACCCTCTGCCTGGAATCTGGATGCAGCTTTATAACGGATTTTAGGCTCGCAGTATGACTCTTTTTTTACGAAATCCGTCACATTGAGTTGCAGTGTTACATGTACATCCCGCCGTTGACCGGCACGGTAGCGCCGGTTACATAGGCTGCGCCGTCGGACGCCAGGAAGGAAACCACCTTGGCGATTTCCTCGGCCTGGCCCAGGCGGCCCAGCGGAATCTGGGTCTGCAAGGCTTCACGCTGCGCTTCTGGCAGCTCACGGGTCATGTCGGTGTCGATGAAGCCCGGGGTCACCGAGTTGACGGTGATGCCACGCGAGCCCACTTCACGCGCCAGCGCGCGGCTGAAGCCTTCCAGGCCGGCCTTGGCGGCCGCGTAGTTGGCTTGACCGGCGTTGCCCATGGCACCGACGACCGAGCCGATGCTGATGATACGACCCCAACGCGCCTTGGTCATGCCACGCAGCACGCCCTTGGACAGACGGTAGAGGCTGTTCAGGTTGGTGTCGATCACGTCGAACCACTCGTCGTCCTTCATGCGCAGCATAAGGTTGTCGCGAGTAATGCCGGCGTTGTTGACCAGAATGGTCGGCGCACCGAACTGCGCGCCAATGGCGCCCAGCACCGCTTCCACGGACTCGGCGCTGGTCACGTTCAACTCCATGCCGGTACCGGTGATGCCGTGCTCTTTCAGGGTGGCGGCAATGCGCTCGGCGCCAGAGGCCGAAGTGGCGGTGCCGATCACGGTCGCGCCCTGGCGGCCCAGCTCGAGGGCAATGGCCTGGCCGATGCCACGGCTGGCGCCGGTGACCAATGCAACTTTACCTTGCAGGCTCATGCAAGCTTCTCCAATTCAGGCCAGCGCCGCGCGGGTGGCGGCGACGGCGTCAGGGGTATTGAGGTTGTAAGTGGTCACGCCGTCGGCGCAACGCTTGTTGAGGCCGGCAAGGACTTTGCCCGGGCCGCACTCGACGAGATTGACCGCGCCGTTCGCCGCCAGGGCCTGCACGCATTCAACCCAGCGTACGGGCTGGTACAACTGCGCCAGCAGGTCGTGCTTGAGCGCATCGAGGTCGGCGGCGACGGCGGCGGTGACGTTCTGCACCACCGGGATCTGCGGGGCCTTCCATTCAATGGCATTGACCGATTCAGCGAAGCGCTCGGCGGCAGGCTTCATCAAGGCGCAGTGCGACGGCACACTGACCGCCAACGGCAGGGCGCGCTTGGCACCGGCCTCTTTGCACAGCGCCATGGCACGGTCCACGGCAGCCTTGTTGCCAGCGATCACGACCTGGCCTGGCGAGTTGAAGTTCACCGCGCTGACCACTTCATCTTCGGCGGCCTTAGCACAGATATCGACCACCACGGCGTCGTCCAGGCCGAGAATCGCGGCCATGGCTCCGTGACCGGCAGGCACGGCCTCCTGCATCAGTTCGCCACGGCGCTTGACCAGCTTCACTGCATCTTTGAGCGACAGGCTGCCAGCGGCAACCAGAGCGCTGTATTCACCCAGGCTGTGGCCGGAAACAAAGGCCGGCTGCGCGCCGCCCTCTTCCAACCACAGGCGCCACAGGGCGATTGAGGCGGTAAGGATTGCCGGCTGAGTCTTGTCGGTTTGGTTCAGTTGCTCTTCCGGACCTTCCTGGACCAGCTTCCACAGGTCGTAGCCCAAAGCGTCGGAAGCTTCCTTGAAGGTCTCGACGATCACCGGCTTCTCGGCGCCCAGTTCTTTGAGCATACCCAGCGACTGGGAACCTTGACCGGGAAAGACGAATGCGAGGGATGCAGACATTGAACAAGCCCTTATGATCTTGTCGTCGGATAGGGTGCGCCAGGCGTTAGCCTGACGCGGAATCTGAAAACTTGGATGAAGACGCGGACCAAGCGGTCACATTTAAGCACTTCATCGGCAAAATGCCTAAGGCAACAGGTCTTCAAGGCGACCATGCAGCCGCTGCGGCAGGTTTTCCTGAATTTCGATCAGCGCTCGCTGAATCGCACTCTGAAAACCCTGCACCCCTGCCGAACCATGGCTCTTGATGACGATCCCCTGCAAACCCAGGAAACTCGCACCGTTGTGACGCGCCGGCGCCAGGTCGGCCTGCAGGCGCTTGAGCAATGGCATGGCCAAAGCCCCGGCGGCCCGCGACAACACACCGCCCTTGAACAGCTTCTCGATCCGCGCAGCGATCATCGTCGCCAGGCCTTCGCTGGACTTGAGCAGGATATTGCCGACGAAACCGTCGCACACCACCACGTCGGCCTCGCCCCGGTACAGGCCATCGCCTTCGACGAAACCGACATAGTTCAAGCCGCGCGCGTTCTGCAGCAGCGTGGCCGCCAGCTTGACCTGCTGATTGCCCTTGATGTCTTCGGTGCCGATGTTCAGCAGCGCCACACGCGGCCGATGAACACCCAAGGCCTGGGCCGCCACCGAGCCCATCACGGCGAACTGGTACAGGTTCTCTGCACTGCAATCGACATTGGCGCCCAGGTCGAGCAACTGGCAATACCCCGCCTGGGTCGGGATCGCCGCCACCATGGCCGGCCGATCGATACCTGGCAGGGTCTTGAGCACGAAACGCGACAACGCCATCAGCGCCCCGGTATTGCCGGCACTCACGCAGGCCTGGGCCTTGCCGTCACGCACTAATTCGAGGGCGATGCGCATCGACGAGTCGGGCTTGCCACGCAACGCCTGGGATGGCCGCTCGTCCATGCCGATCACCTCGCTGGCCGCGACAATCTGCAGGCGCGCGCGATCCGCAGCTGCAAGGCCACTGACGAGATCTTCAAGGAGGGAGGGTTGACCGACGAGGGTCAGGTGCAGCGAGGGTGTAGCCGAAAGGCAGGCAATGCTAGCCTGGACAATGCTGCGGGGACCGAAGTCCCCGCCCATTGCGTCGATCGCGATGATCTGAGCGGACAAGGATTACTCGTCAGCGCCCTTGTCGACCACTTTGCGACCACGGTATACGCCTTCAGGCGATACGTGGTGGCGCAGGTGAATTTCACCGGTGGTTTTCTCTACCGACAGCGCGTTTTCCGACAGGGCGTCGTGCGAACGGCGCATGTCACGGGCAGAGCGGGATTTTTTGTTCTGCTGAACAGCCATAATTGATTAACTCCTAAACGTTTGGGTCACGCTTTAACTGCGCCAAAACACTGAACGGGTTGGACCGCGATACCTCGTCCTTGCTCGAATCGGGCTCGTCTGCGCCCGCCGGCTGCTGGCATTCTTCCGGATGATGAGCAGGCACAATAGGCAAGGCGAGCAGAAGCTCCTCCTCGATAAATGCCTGCAGATCCAATGGATCTTCGCCCAGTTCCAGCACGTCATAACCTTTCGGCAACGACTGGGTATTCGCACCCTCCTTCACCACGGCGTAAGTACATTCGCTGTGGATCGGCAGGGTGACCAGCTCAAGACAACGCTGGCAAACCATCTTGACCTCGACGTCAAGCTCGCTGTGGATAACCACCACGTGCTGTTCATCTCGTTCAAAATTTAACTTCGCCTGCACCGTACCGACATTGTCGGAAAGCGGGTCGCAGAGTCTTTCCAAATCAGCGAGTTGCAGCGAACCGTTAAGGGTTACGCCACGATCGGCTAATTTGCGCGGGTCAACGTGAGGTGGAATCGGGTCATTCAACATAGGCGCAGCATTCTAGGGATGCCCCCCGCACCTGTCAAAGGAAATTCGGCGGCATCGTGCATGTTAGAATTGGTTCAACTGACCAGGAGTCTACCATGCTTCCCTTATTACTGGCTTCCAGCTCCCCTTATCGACGCGAACTGCTCGCCCGCCTGCGCTTGCCGTTCACCTGGGAAAGCCCCGATATAGACGAGCAGCGCCTGAATGAAGAGCCGGCCGTGGAGCTGGTGCGCCGCCTGGCCAGGCAAAAGGCCGAGGCACTGGCAGGCAGCCATCCTGGGCACCTGATTATCGGCTCCGATCAGGTTGCCGTGCTGGGTGAGCAGATCTTGGGCAAGCCGCACACATTCGCCCGCGCCTGCGAACAGCTTTTGGAGGCAAGTGGGCAGCAGGTGACCTTCCTGACCGGGCTGGCACTGCTGAACAGCGCCACAGGGCACTGCCAGGTCGATTGCGTGCCATTTACCGTCACCCTGCGCGAACTGGACCGTAAACGGGTCGAGCGCTATGTAACGGCAGAACAGCCTCTGGACTGCGCCGGGAGCTTCAAGGCGGAGGGGCTGGGGGTGAGCCTGTTCCAAAGCACGCACGGGTGCGATGCGACCAGCCTGGTCGGGCTGCCGCTGATACGGCTGGTGGATATGCTGATGAAGGAAGGTGTGGAGATACCCTAGAGCTAGACCCAGCATTTGTGGTGCCTGCGAGATCGAGCGCCGCGCGGGCGGCGCTCGATTTCACAGACACCGAAACTGCTGCGACGAACACTCAACGCAGCGAAGGCCCCTTAAAGCCCATATACATGGCCAGATGCTCCGCCACGCTGGCACCCAAACGCTTCGAGAAACGATCAAACGGCGATTCCTCAACCGTGAAATCTACCAACTCCTTCTCGCCGACAATCTCCCGCGCCACGTAGCTGGCACTGCCAAGACCATCCACCAGCCCAAGCGCCTTAGCCTGCTCGCCAGTCCAGATCAGCCCACTGAACAGCTCCGGGTGTTCCTTGTCCTTCAGCCGCTCACCCCGCCCCTGCTTGACCATGGCAATGAACTGCTGGTGCGTTGTATTCAACACACCCTGCCAGAACGCCCGCTCTTCGGGCTTCTCGGGCGAGAACGGATCCAGGAACGCCTTGTGCTCACCTGCGGTATAGGTGCGCCGCTCGACCCCCAGCTTCTCCATCGAACCGACAAACCCGTAACCCGCAGCCGTCACCCCAATGGAGCCAACCAGGCTGGCCTTGTCGGCATAGATCTCGTCCGCTGCACTGGCGATGTAGTAGGCACCGGAAGCGCCAAGGTCGGTAATCACCGCATACAGTTTGATAGCCGGGTACTCGGCCCGCAGCCGACGAATCTCGTCATAGACGTAACCCGACTGCACCGGGCTGCCACCCGGACTGTTGATCCGCAGCACCACCGCCTTGGTCTTGGCATCCTTGAACGCCTCACGCAGGCTCTTGACGAGATTGTCGGCACTGGCAGCCTCCTGATCGGCGATCACACCGCGCACCTCGATCAACGCCGTATGGCTGGCACTGCGCGAAGCAGCCTTGTCCATGTCCATCAGCGGCGTGAACAGCACCAGCATGCCAAACAGGTAGACGAAGGTCAGCAGCTTGAAGAAAATCCCCCAGCGCCGCGCGCGGCGCTGCTCCTGAACGCCCGCCAGCAGGGTCTTCTCCAACAGCTTCCAGCTTTTGCGCTCTTCGCGCTCCTCGGGTTCGGACTCAGGGGCTTTCCATTCGTCTGCCATGCTCACCTGCCTTGGAAGTAATTACGCGGAACCGCCCAGCCACTCACGCAACTGGGAAAAATGATCGATGCACACCTGCGGGCCGAACTCGGCCAGCGCCTGCAGCGGCATCGCGCCATAGCCGACAGCCACCGAATGCACGCCCGCATTGCTGGCCATCTGCAGATCGAACGCCGAATCGCCCACCATCAGCGCACGCCCTGGCTCGACACCGCAATGGCCGAGAATTTCCTCGAGCATGAGCGGGTGCGGCTTGCCGCGGGTCTCGTCGGCGGCACGCGTGATATCGAAGAACTGCTCCCAACCATTGGCTTTAAGCACACGATCCAGGCCACGACGCGCCTTGCCGGTGGCCACCGCCAGGCGGTAGCCCTCGGCACGGAAGGCATCCAGCGACTCGACCACACCCTCGAACAACGGCGAGGGCTGCTGATCGAGGGCCATGTAGATCTCGGCATAGTGCTGACGGAAGCGCTCTAGCTGCGCCGCTGCCAGGTGTGGGTACAGGGTATGGATCGCCTCGCCCAGAGCCAGGCCGATGATGCCTTTTACCGCCTCATCGCAACTCGGCGCCTCACCGGCACGCTCGGCGGCAGCATTCATGGCCTCGACGATGCGGCCAATGGAGTCAGCCAAGGTGCCATCCCAGTCGAAGATCAGCAGTTCATAAGGTTTTTTCATCGCTCAGGACGCACTCAAACGCTCTACCGTCTTCGCCCACACCTCATCCACCGGCGCCTCGAGCTTGAGCTCGCCACCGCCAGGCAGCGGCACGGTCAGGGCATAGGCATGCAGGAACAGGCGCTTGCCACCCAGCTCGCGGATTTCGCGGCTGAAATCTTCGTCGCCGTACTTGCTGTCGCCCGCGATCATGTGCCCGGCATGCAAGGCGTGGACGCGGATCTGGTGGGTGCGACCCGTAATCGGGCGCGCCTCGACAATGGTGGCGAACTCGCCAAAACGACGCAGCACACGGAACAGGGTCAGCGCTTCCTTGCCCTCGTCGTTGACCTCGACCATACGCTCGCCGGAACGCAGGTTGCTCTTGAGCAACGGCGCATTGACTTGCTTCTTGGCGGTCGGCCAATGGCCACGTACCAGGGCCATGTAGCGCTTGTCGACACCATCACCGCGCAGTGCGGCATGCAGATGGCGCAACATGCTGCGCTTCTTGGCGATCATCAGCAGGCCGGAGGTGTCGCGATCCAGGCGGTGCACCAGCTCAAGCTCCTTGGCGTCCGGGCGCAGCTGGCGCAGCGCCTCGATCACCCCGAAACTCAGGCCACTGCCGCCGTGCACGGCGATACCGGACGGCTTGTTCATCACGATCAGCGCTTTATCTTCGTAGACAATCGCCGCCTCAAGGCGCTGCAGCAGCCCTTGGGCCACCGGCGCAGGCTCGTCACGCTCAGGCAAGCGGACGGGCGGCACCCGTACGATATCGCCGGCCTGAATCTTGTATTCAGGCTTGACCCGCCCCTTGTTCACCCGCACTTCACCCTTGCGCAGGATGCGGTAGACAAGCGTCTTGGGCACGCCCTTGAGGGCCGTGATGAGGAAATTGTCGATGCGTTGGCCGGCAAGCTCCGGCGCGACTTCGATCAGCTGAACGCCGGAAGTCGGAGGGGTATTGGTCGTCATCAAGGGATCATAACAATTTTTTATGGAATTGAAGCACTTAATCATTGCTGCTATAGTCGCGAACGCCGCCAAAAGCGGCAGGCCAGCGGCACCAGGCTCTTCGCCGGTTCCTGACCTTCGCAATTCTCCAGGACGCGAGGCCGTCCTACGGGGTTTTCGCCAGTTTACCGAATTGCCTGGAATCGCCACCAGCGCTGTGTAGAGAAGACCGAAAAAAAACGACAAGTGCGGTGTTTCACCTGCTTACCCGATTCTTTTCGCTGCACCTCTGCCCGCCTCGTCGCTTCCACGCAACGCACGGCGAATACTCCGGAAATACCTGCCTTGGACATGAATGGCGCCAGCGCGGAACCCGCGCTGGCGAAAAATGCAACCCGTTGCGGATTCAGCGCGCGGCAGCACCCGAATTATCAGGGATACGTGCAGGGTGGAGATGCACAGCCCTCGGACCGTGTAGCACCGCGTCCGGCCACCGGCCCACTGACATGGCCGGCGAGCGGATAAGGTCCTGAAACAGATGCCTCCGGGCGTCCACGGCTGAAGGTTGATTCCTCCTCCTGACTGAGTGCACTTGGCCCGCTTGGTTGATTCGGATACCTATTCGAAAGCCACAAAGGCCTGGTAGGCACCGCAGCAAACAGGACGCGTCGTCGTGACAACGGCAGGCTGGGCAACCGGCTGGTGCCGAACGTCGCTCGACACGGGGGTGGCCCCGCCACCCTTTGCGCACCTTGGCACCGACCATGAGACGTCGTGTGTGCCGAACGCCGTTTCCGGCAGCCCGGAAACCGACGGTACAACATGAAAAGAATGCTGATTAACGCGACTCAACCCGAAGAGTTGCGTGTAGCCCTGGTGGATGGCCAACGCCTCTACGACCTGGATATCGAGTCCGGCGCGCGTGAGCAGAAAAAGGCCAACATCTACAAAGGCAAGATCACCCGCATCGAACCTAGCCTCGAAGCCGCCTTCGTCGACTTCGGCTCCGAACGTCACGGCTTCCTGCCGCTGAAAGAAATCTCCCGCGAGTACTTCAAGAAGTCCCCCGAAGGCCGCGTCAACATCAAGGACGTCCTCAGCGAAGGCCAGGAAGTCATTGTCCAGGTCGAGAAGGAAGAGCGCGGCAACAAAGGCGCCGCCCTCACCACCTTCATCAGCCTGGCCGGTCGCTACCTGGTGCTGATGCCCAACAACCCACGTGCTGGCGGCATCTCCCGCCGCATCGAAGGCGAAGAGCGCAACGAACTGCGCGAAGCCCTGAACGGCCTGACCGTGCCGGGCGACATGGGCCTGATCGTGCGCACTGCCGGCCTTGGCCGCAGCAGCGAAGAGATGCAGTGGGACCTCGACTACCTGCTGCAGCTGTGGACCGCCATCAAGGAAGCCTCCCTTGACCGCGCCGCGCCATTCCTGATCTACCAGGAAAGCAACGTCATCATCCGCGCCATCCGCGACTACCTGCGCCAGGACATCGGCGAAGTGCTGATCGACAGCATCGACGCCCAGGAAGAAGCCCTGACCTTCATCCGCCAGGTGATGCCGCAGTACGCCAGCAAGGTCAAGCTGTACGAAGACAGCGTACCGCTGTTCAACCGCTTCCAGATCGAAAGCCAGATCGAGACCGCCTTCCAGCGCGTCGTCGACCTGCCGTCCGGCGGTTCGATCGTGATTGACCCGACCGAGGCCCTGGTCTCCATCGACATCAACTCGGCGCGCGCCACCAAGGGCAGCGACATCGAGGAAACCGCCCTGCAGACCAACCTGGAAGCGGCCGAGGAAATCGCCCGCCAACTGCGTCTGCGCGATATCGGCGGCCTGATCGTCATCGACTTCATCGACATGACCCCGGCCAAGAACCAGCGCGCCGTTGAAGAGCGTGTGCGCGAGTGCCTTGAAGCCGACCGTGCCCGCGTTCAGGTTGGCCGCATCTCGCGCTTCGGCCTGCTGGAAATGTCCCGTCAGCGCCTGCGTCCATCGCTGGGCGAAAGCAGCGGCATCGTCTGCCCACGCTGCTCGGGAACCGGCATCATCCGCGACGTCGAATCGCTGTCGCTGGCCATTTTGCGCCTGATCGAAGAAGAAGCACTGAAGGACCGCACCGCCGAAGTGCGCGCCCAGGTGCCGATCCCGGTGGCCGCGTTCCTGCTCAACGAGAAACGCAATTCGATCACCAAGATCGAACTGCGCACTCGCGCACGCATCATCATCCTGCCGAACGATCACCTGGAAACCCCGCACTTCGAAGTCCAGCGCCTGCGCGACGACAACCCGGAAGTGCTGAACAACCAGTCCAGCTACGAAATCGCCGCGACCGAGACCGAAGAAGCGCCGCAGCAGACCGCCACACGCACCCTGGTTCGCCAGGAAGCCGCGGTCAAGACTGCCCCTGCCCGCGCCAACGCGCCAGTGCCGAGCACTGTCGAAGAGTCGCAGCAGCCAGCCGCGCCGGTAGCCCCAGCACCAAGCGCCCCAGAGCCGAGCCTGTTCAAAGGCCTGGTCAAGTCGCTGGTCAGCCTGTTCGCCGGCAAGGACGAACCTGTAGCTGCACCGGCCGTCACGGCCGAAAAGCCAGCCGCTGAACGCACCCCGCGCAACGAAGAGCGTCGCAACGGCCGCCAGCAGAGCCGCAACCGCAACGGCCGCCGCGATGAAGAGCGCAAGCCACGCGAAGAGCGTGCTGAGCGCGCCCCACGCGAAGAGCGCCAGCCTCGCGAAGAACGCGCCCCGCGTGAAGAACGTGCCCCACGTGAAGAACGCGCGCCTCGCGAAGAGCGTCAACCACGCCAGCCACGCGAAGACCGTCGCGGCAACCGTGAAGAACGCCCGGTACGTGAACTGCGCGAGCCTCTGGAAGCCACTCCGGCCCCAGCTCCACGCGAAGAACGCCAGCCGCGTGAAGAGCGTGTAGCCCGTGAAGAACGTGCACCACGTGAAGAACGTGCCCCGCGTGAAGAGCGCGCCCCACGTGAAGAACGTGCGCCACGTGAAGAGCGCGCCCCTCGCGAAGAGCGTGCTCCACGTGAAGAGCGTGCACCTCGCGAAGAACGCGCCCCCCGTGAAGAGCGTGCCCCACGCCCACCACGTGAAGAGCGCCAGCCACGTGCAACCGAAGAAGCCGCCGAGCAGGCTGCTGAGCTTGCCGAAGAGCAACTGCCGAACGACGAGCTGTTGCAAGACGAGCAGGAAGGTGCAGATGGCGAGCGCCCGCGCCGCCGCTCCCGCGGCCAGCGCCGTCGCAGCAACCGTCGCGAGCGTCAGCGCAATGCCAACGGTGAGCTGATCGAAGGCAGCGAAGACGAAGGCAGCGAAGAGCAGCCAGAGCAGCACCAGGCCACCGAGCTGGGTGCAGAATTGGCTGCGGGCCTTGCCGTAACAGCCGCTGTCGCCAGCAGCAACATCAGCGCCGACGCCGAAGCGCAAGCCAACCAGCAAGCCGAGCGCGCAACCGCCGAAGTCGCTGAAACCGACAACAGCGAAGCCGCCAAGCCGGCCGATCAGGCCGAAGCCGTTGCGCAAGCCGAGGAAGTCGCCATTGCTCCAGTGGTCGAACAACCCGTCAGCGAGCCAGTGGTGGTCGAGGCTACTGCTGAACCTGTGGTAGAAGTTGCGCCACAGCCGGCAGTCGAAGAAACCCCTGCGGCTGAGCCGGCAGTGGTTGCCGAAGCCCCTGTGCAAGCACCTGCGGTCGAAGCCGGCGAGGTCGAGAAGGCCCCTGCCTTCGTCGAGCAGGCATCGGTAATCGAGCAACCTGCTCCGGTTGCCGAAGCCCAGCCGGAAGTGGTCGCCGAGCTCGCCCCAGTTGCTGCCGAGCCTGCACCGGTCGAAGCACCTGCAGTAGTCGAAGCCGCCACTGTCATGCTGGCCAACGGCCGCGCACCTAACGACCCACGTGAAGTGCGTCGCCGCAAGCGTGAGGCCGAGGCTGCAGCCAAAGCCGCGCAGGAAGCAGCTGCATCGACGCAGGAAACTGCCTTGGAAACCGCTGATGAGCACAAGCCTCATCACGGTTGATAGCCACGGCTGAATGAAAAAGCCCCGCCAGTGTGAACTGGCGGGGCTTTTTCTTGCTTGCTGTATCGTAGTTTCAACCCGGTCCCGGCAGCAGCAGCCTTGCGCTGCGAAGGCGGTGTTATCGGCAATGCATCTCTGTAGCCATTACGGGCCTCTTCGCAGCACAAGGCTGCTCCAAGATTTGCGCCGTCCTGGTGCTGTCAGTACAGGTTAGGCTCCATCTCAAGCTCAACCCCAAACCGCTCGCGGATATCCGCCTGGATACGCCGCGCCAGGTCATGCAACTGCGCCCCGCTCGCCTGGCCATAATTGACCAGCACCAACGACTGCAACCGGTGCACACCCGCATCGCCATCGCGATACCCTTTCCAGCCCGCCTGCTCGATCAACCACCCTGCCGCCAGCTTCACCTGGCCATCGGCCTGAAGGTAAGCCACAACACCGGGGAAGCGCCCTCGAATACCCTCGACAAGCTCGGCAGGCACCACCGGGTTCTTGAAAAAACTGCCGGCATTGCCCAGCTCCGCCGGGTCTGGCAACTTCTCGCGGCGAATGCTGCAGATGGCATCGCTGATCGCCTGCGCACTGGGGTGCTCAACGCCCTGCTCCATCAACCGCTGGCGCACCGGGCCATAATCCAGATGGGCTTGCAGCGTATGGCTCAGCGCAAAGCGCACGCGCAAGATCAACCAACGCCCAGGGTTACGCTTGAACAGGCTGTCGCGATAGCCAAAGGCGCACTCGTCCAGCCCAAAATCACGCAGCTCGCCGGTCTGGCGGTCCAGCGCGGTCAAACCGGCGAACACGTTCTTGATCTCGACGCCATAGGCGCCCACATTCTGCATCGGCGCAGCGCCCACGGTGCCCGGGATCAGGCTGAGGTTTTCCAGCCCGCAGTACCCCTGCGCCAGCGTCCATTGCACGAACGCAGGCCAGGGCTCACCCGCCTCGGCTTCGACCACCACGCGATCGCCGTCATCGCTGACAACGCGGCGGCCACGGCTGGCCATGTGCAGCACCAGCGCTTCGACATCACCGGTCAACAGCAGGTTGCTGCCACCACCAATGACCAGCACCGGCAGGCCCCGTCGCTGCGCCTCGGCCAACGCCTCACGCACCTCGCCATCATCATGCGCCTGGCTGAAATGCCGTGCCTTAACGTCAATACCAAACGTGTTGTAAGGCTTGAGCGAAACCTGCTCGTGCCACCGCGCCGTCATAACCGCCCCTTGATTTCCACGACCAACGCCTGGCACGCCGCCTCGATCAGGTCCAGCACTTGCTCGAAACCGTCAGCACCGCCGTAGTACGGGTCTGGCACTTCATCCTGGGGCGCTTCATAGCGACGCAGGAACAGGTCGAGCTCACCCGACGCCGAATGCGGGCGCATGGCACGCAAGTGGCTCAGGTTGCTCTCATCCATGGCCAGAATCAGGTCGTACTCGGCAAAGTGGGCCACCTTCACCTGCTGGGCACGCTGCTGCGAAAGGTCATACCCACGCGCCAGTGCCGCCTTGCAGGTACGGCTGTCGGGTGCCTTGCCGACGTGCCAGTCACCGGTACCGGCAGACGCCACGTGCACCTGCTCGGCAAGCCCTGCGGCCTGCAATTGATGACGCAACACGCCTTCGGCGGTAGGCGAGCGGCAGATGTTGCCCAGGCAAACGAACAGGACGCGCATCAGGCCTCCAGCAAGCGCCGTACGCGCTCCAGGTCTTCAGGGGTATCGACACCCACGGCGGGCGCCTCGATGGCGTCTTCGACATGGATGCGTACGCCATGCCACAGGGCACGCAACTGCTCCAGCGCCTCGGTCTGCTCAAGCCAGCACGGGCCCCAACCGACGAAGTCCTGCAAAAAGCCCACACGGTAGGCATACATGCCGATGTGACGCCGGTACGGCACGCCTGCCGGCAACTGCTCGCGGCCCTTGGCGAAGGCATCACGCGCCCAGGGCAGCGGCGCACGGCTGAAGCTCAAGGCCAGGCCGTTCTTGTCGCTGACGACCTTGACCGCATTAGGGTTGAACACCGCCTGAGGTTCGTGAATCGGCTCGGCCAGGGTGGCGATGCCGGCTTCCGGGTGGGCCGCCAGGTTGGCCGCCACCTGGTCGATGATCACCGGCGGGATCAGCGGCTCGTCGCCCTGCACGTTGACCACGATGGCCTCGGCAGGGAGCCCAAGACGCGCAGCCACTTCAGCCAGGCGATCGGTACCGGACTCGTGGTCGTCGCGGGTCAGCAGCACTTCGGCGCCAAACGCCTGGCAGGCCTCGACGATGCTGGCATCGTCGGTGGCGATGACCACACGGCTGGCAGCACTTTTACGCGCTTGTTCCCACACGTGCTGGACCATCGGCTTGCCGGCGATCTGCAACAGCGGCTTGCCCGGCAGGCGCGTGGAGCGCAGGCGGGCCGGGATCACCACGGTGTAGTCCAGGCTCATTTGTCCAGACGCTCGTCGTCGGTCAGGGTACGCGCCTCGCTTTCCAGCATCACCGGGATGCCGTCGCGGATCGGGTAAGCCAGGCCCGCGCCCTTGCTGATCAGCTCGGTCTTGTCGGCGCTGAGCTTGAGCGGGCCTTTGGTGATCGGGCAGGCCAGGATGTCGAGCAGTTTGGTGTCCATGGAAGCTTCCTTGAGGCCAGGTGGCCGGAAATTGAAAAGGGGCTCAGGGCTTGCAGTGTCCAGGCAGCAAGCGTTGCAGTTGGCTGTCGAACCAGGCGCTGAACGCAGGCGACGGCTGCGCCTCGACGGCCAGGTACCACCAATCGTCGGCGGCGAAGGCACGGCATTTGACCGCATCCTTCTCGGTCATCACCAGCGGCAACGGTGGCGTGAACGACAGGCGCTCGGCGCTGAATTGCGCGTGGTCGGCGAACGGGTGCGGCACCGGCTGCCAGTTTAGCCCTTGCAGGGTATTGAAGAAACGTTGCGGGTTACCGATGCCCGCCACCGCGTGCAGACGCTGGCCAGCCGGAAAAAGATCAAGGCCGCGCCGCTCGCCGCTGCGCACGTTGACCAGCGCCGAGGGCTGCAGACGAAAGGCAAAACCTGCATCAATGTCAGCGCTGGCACCGTTGAACAGCACGGCGTCGGCCTCCTGCAGGCGTTCGGCCGGCTCACGCAGCGGCCCGGCCGGCAGGCAGCGGCCATTGCCAAGGCCACGGGCGGCGTCGATCAGCACCAGCTCCAGGTCACGCGCCAGGCGGTAGTGCTGCATGCCGTCATCGCACAGAATGAGGTCGAGCGGCTCGCTGGCCAACAGCCCTTGCACGGCACGGGACCGGTCGGGGTCGATCATCAGCGGTACGCCCGTGCGCTGGACGATCAGCAGCGGCTCATCACCGGCCTGGTCGGCGCGTTGATCGGCCTCGACGCGCCAAGGCAACTGCGTCGGCTGGGCGCCATAACCACGGCTGACCACACCCACCTTGATCCCCTGTTTACGACAGTGTTCGATAAGCCAGAGGATCATCGGCGTCTTGCCGGTACCACCCACGGTGATGTTGCCCACCACAATGACCGGCAACGGGGCACGGTAGCTGGCACTTTCACCACTCAGAAAACGCGCACGCTTGCGCGTCACCACACGGCGGTAAAGGGCTTCGAGGGGGCGCAGCAGCGCCAGAGCCGGATGCCCGGCGTACCAGGCCGCGAGCAAGCGGTCGGCGAAGGCCATCAAGGCGTCCCCTGAGCCGCCTCGACGGTGGTCATGCGCAGCTGGCTGAAACCGAGCTTGCCGGCCGCATCCATCGCGGTAACCACTGCCTGGTGCGGGGTTTTGCCATCGGCGCTGATTGCCAGCGGTAATGTGTGATCGCCCTCCGACACACGCTCGATGGCCTCGCTCAAGGTGGCCAGGTCGCTTTTGGGCAGCAGGTTGTTGTTGACCGAATACACGCCCTCGGCGCTGATGGTGATTTCCACCCGCTTGCCTTCATCGGCCGGTGGCTGCTCGGCGCTCGAGGCTTCGGGCAGTTCGACGCGCAGTTGCGTCTCGCGGGTGAAGGTGGTGGTGACCACGAAAAACAGCAGCAGGACGAACACCACGTCGATCAGCGACGCCAGGTTGATGTCGACGTTCTCCCGCTGGCGATTGCGCCGAAACTTCACGCCTTGCCTCCGGCCACTTCGACTTCGCGGTCGCCCTGGATCACTTCGACCAGCTTGATCGCCTCCTGCTCCATGCCGACCACCAGCTCATCGATGCGGCGCAGCAGGAAACGGTGGAAGAACACCGCCGGAATACCGATCATCAAACCCGCCGCAGTGGTAACCAGGGCCTTGGAGATACCCCCGGCCAGCACGGCGGCGTTGGCGGTCATCTGCGACCCCATGAAGGCGCTGAAGATGTCGATCATGCCCAGCACGGTGCCCAGCAGCCCCAGCAGCGGTGCCATCGCGGCAATGGTGCCGAGGGTGCCGATGTAGCGCTCCAGTTCGTGGATGACGCGCGAGGCGGCCTCCTCGATGCACTCTTTCATGATTTCGCGGCCATGGCGCGAGTTGGCAAGGCCCGCGGCAAGGATTTCGCCCAGCGGCGAATCGGCGCGCAGCGCCTTGAGCTTGTCACTGGTGAGTTGCTTGTCTTTGATCCACATCCACACCTGGCCCAGCAGGTGCGGCGGGGTCACGCGACTGGCGCGCAGGGTCCACAGGCGCTCGACGACGATAGCCATGGCAACGATGGAACTCAGAATGATCGGCAGCATCATCCAACCACCGGACTTGACCAATTCCCACACAGTAAACGCCCCTTCGGAAAAAGGCCGCCACTCTACCATAGGCGCGCAGGCGGCTCATCTGCCGAAGGTCAGGGAATTGGCCTGCCCCAGTTGCCACCTTGGGTTCTCGGTTGCCTTGTCGGGCCCCTTCGCGGGCAAGCCCCACAGATACAGCACCAAACCTGAAAGGGGTGCTGCACCGGTGGGAGCGGGCTTGCCCGCGAAGGGGCCCTATCAACCATCGCCAGCCTCACGCCAGAAACGCCGCCGCCCTTTTATACCCTCCACTTCACCCTGAGTGCCCAGCACCAGCCGCAAGGCCCCCTCCACTGCCGTATCGTGAATCGC
Organism: Pseudomonas putida; assembly: GCF_025905425.1. Classification (NCBI taxonomy): domain Bacteria; kingdom Pseudomonadati; phylum Pseudomonadota; class Gammaproteobacteria; order Pseudomonadales; family Pseudomonadaceae; genus Pseudomonas; species Pseudomonas putida. The sequence goes on from NZ_CP109603.1 coordinate 3,711,366, forward strand.
CAGCCCGTGCCGCCGATAACGCTCCACCACCTGTGCATGCGGATGGCCAAAACCATTGTTGCGCCCCCGCGAAATCAGTACCCCACGGGGCGCCGTAGCGCGGATGAACGCCTCTGTGGACGAACTGCGGCTGCCATGGTGCGGGGACTGCAGCCAGTCGATGCGAGGCGCTTCAGTGGACGCCAGCCAGGCCCGTTCGGCAGCGGCTTCCAGATCACCCGCCAACAGCAATCGCTCCCCTTGCGCCTCGACCAGCAACACGCAAGAGCGATCATTGCTGCTTTGCCCTTGCGCCCAATGCCAGAGCGAAAAGCGCACACCATCCCACTCCCAATGCTCACCACTGACACAAGGCTGCAGCCCAATGCCCTCCAGCGCTTCGCCACCGAGCACCCGCGCGACCGGCATGCCCCGCACAATGGCCGGCGCGCCCCCGGCATGGTCGGCATGGGCATGGCTGATCAACAGCGTATCCAGGCGGCTTACGCCCAACTTTTGCAAGGTCGGCAACACTACCCGCTCCCCCGCGTCGTATTCACCTTTGGCCGGCCCGGCGTCGTAAAGCAAGCTGTGATGACGGGTACGCAACAACACTGCCAGCCCCTGGCCGACGTCCAACTGCCAGATTTCCACCTGCCCCGACGGCACCGACTCTCTGGGCACCCACAACGCCAGCAGCATGGCCCCGCCCAGCCCGCGCAAGGGCACGCCACGGGGCAGCAACACCAGCAGCGCACCCAGGCACACCACTAACCAGGCCCACAGCGGCAAGGCCGGCGGCACCCACGCCGGGCGCCAGCTCGCGGCCAAGGCCAAGACCCTGAACAGCACCTCCAGCAAGCCCCCGGCCAGCCACAGCAACGCCTCACCTACACCCGCCACGGGCAACAGTAGGGTGCCCAGCAGGGCCAACGGCAACACCGCAAGGCTGACCCACGGCACGGCCAGCAGGTTGGCCAACGGTGCACTCAAACTCACCGGCAAGCCAGTGGCCAGCAGCACCGGCAGCAAGCCGATGGCGATCACCCACTGCGCACGCGTCCAGGCCTGCCAGGGCCGCCAGCCACCCAGGCTGGCACTGAAGCAGTAGATCAAGGTCGCCACGGCGGCGAAAGACAGCCAGAATCCCGGCAACAGCGCCGCCAAGGGTTCAAATAAGAGCACCGCGACCAGCGCCAGCAGCAATGGCAGCGTCGCGCCAAGATGACGAAAACGCAGGCGCCACAGCAACACCACGGCCAGCATCAGGCAGGCCCGCTGCACCGGCACACCGCCACCGGCGAGCCAGCCGTAGGCGAGCGCAGCCGTCATTGCTAGGGCGCAGGCCGAGGGCAACCAGGGCAACCGTGCGGGCCAGAGCCCCCAACGTGCCAGCCCGGCGACCAGGCCATACAGCAAGCCCGCAACCAGGCCGATATGCTGGCCGGAGATCACCAGCAGGTGCACCGTACCGGTGGCCTGCAGTGTCTGCCAATCGGCACGTGCCAGGCCCCCGCCATCCCCCAGCACCAAGGCCACCAGCGCCGCCTGCCGGCCATGGGCCTCCACCGCCAACAGGCGTTGGCGCAGTTGGTCACGCCAGCCCCCACCTACAGCGGTCAACACCTGCCCTGCTTTCACCGTGCCGGTGGCGCCAATCCGCCGGGCCAGCAACTGCGCCTCCCGATCAGGCCCATGCGGGTTAAGCAGCCCGGCAGGACGCTGCAAGGTCACCGCCAACCGCCAATGCTCGCCCGCCCTCACCTGCGGCCCGTCGAACCAGCTCAGTTGCAAGCGCCGTGGCAATTCGGCACGCCGTGAAGAGGCCTGTTCCAGCTCGAAACGCACACCTTGCGCGGTGCGGCCCGGCAGGCCAGCCACCCTGCCCTCCAGCCACAACGTGCGGCCATCGAGCCCAGGCGCAAGTCGGTCATCCAGCGCTTGCTGGGCCGACCAGCAAGCCCAGCACATCCCCAAAAGAAAGCAGCCCAACGGCCAGAGCCGTGTGAACAGGCTGACGACAGCTCCCAGCGACAGCAGAAGAAGCCATCCGACCGATGGCAGCATCGGGAGAAAGCCCAGGCACAACAGCCCGAGCGCGAGCGCAAACATCCCTGTGCGCATAAGGTAGAGCCCCAGAAGCGAAATGACCTCCTGAGGCATAGCGCAAATGCCGGCAAAGCTTGCTCAACAATTGTCACAAACTCTAAACGAGGCTGTTAGGGATTCAAGGCATACTGCCCCGATCAACGCCCCGGGAGCCTACATGCCGCGCCGCCTCTTCAAACGCTACATGCCGGATCCGACCAGCATTCGGGAACACAAGTCCTTACGCTTTTTCGGCAAGTTGCTGCACGACCCGAACCTCTGGCACCTGAACCGGCACTCGGTGGCCAGGGCCATGGGCGTGGGCCTGTTCGCGGCGCTCATCCCTATCCCCATGCAGATGCTGCTGGCTGCTGCGCTGGCGATCCCGGTACGCGGCAACCTGCCGATCGCGGTAAGCCTGGTGTGGCTGACCAACCCGCTGACCATGCCACCGGTGTTCTTCGTCACCTACATGACCGGCGCCTGGCTGTTGCAGATTCCGCCGCGCACCCTGCCTGACGATCTAACCTTCGAATGGATTACCGACCAGCTGTCGACCCTGTGGCAGCCCTTCCTGCTGGGCTCGGTGGTGTGCGGCGTAGTGCTGGGCATCCTAGCCTACTTCACCACCTTGCTGTACTGGCGCTGGTGGGTTGGCCGGCAGTGGCGCCGGCGCAAACTCAAGTGCTCATGCACGCATGCCGCGACCGCTGACCAGCAGACGAATGCACAGCATGTACAGCAGCGCAGTGGCGACGAGCATGAAGGTGATCGCCGTGCCAATGCTGATATCCGACACCCCTAGGATGCCGTAGCGGAACGAGTTGACCATGTGCAGCACCGGGTTGGCCAGTGACACCACCTGCCAGAACGGCGGCAGCAGGTTGATCGAGTAGAACACCCCACCCAGGTAGGTCAGCGGCGTCAGCACGAAGGTCGGAATGATCGAGATGTCGTCGAAGTTGCGGGCGAACACCGCATTGACGAAGCCCAGCAACGAGAAGATGGTGGCCGTCAGCAGCACCACAACGACGGTCACACCCAGGTGATGTACCTGCAAGTGGGTAAAGAACATCGACAGGATCGTAACGATCACCCCCACCGCCAGCCCGCGCAACACGCCGCCCAGCACATAGCCGACGAGGATGGTGTGCGGCGATACCGGCGATACCATCAGCTCCTCGATCGAACGCTGGAACTTGCTGCCGAAGAAGCTCGACACCACGTTGCCGTAGGAGTTGGTGATCACCGACATCATGATCAGCCCCGGCACGATGTACTCCATGTAGGTGAAGCCGCCCATGTCGCCGATCTGCCGGCCGATCAGGTTACCGAAGATGACGAAGTACAGGACCATGGTGATCGCTGGCGGCAGCAGGGTCTGTGGCCAGATGCGCAAAAAACGCCGCACTTCACGGTAGACGATGGTGTTGAGGGCCACCCAATTGGTGCGCAGTTCCACACTCATACGGCCACCTTCGACAGGTTTTTTTCCACCAGGGACACAAACAGCTCCTCGAGTCGGTTGGTCTTGTTACGCAGGCTTTGCACTTCGATATTTTGCAGCGCCAGCTGGCCGAACAGCGCGGTGATACCGATGTCCTTGTCCACCTGCACCTCCAGGGTATGCGGGGTGATCAGGCGGCACGGGTAGCCTTGCAGCGCAGGCGCTGCCGGCAGGTCCTGCTTGAGGTCGAGGACGAAGGTTTCGACATGCAGCTTGCCCAGCAGCTGGCGCATGCTGGTGTTCTCGACGATGGTGCCGTGGTCGATGATGCCGATGTTGCGGCACAGCTGCTCGGCCTCTTCGAGGTAGTGCGTGGTCAGGATGATGGTGATGCCCTTCTGGTTGAGCTCGGTGAGGAAGCTCCACATCGAACGGCGCAGCTCGATGTCCACGCCTGCGGTGGGTTCATCGAGAATCAGCAGGCGCGGCTCGTGGATCAAGGCACGGGCGATCATCAACCGGCGCTTCATGCCGCCGGACAGCGAACGCGACTGTACGTCGCGCTTATCCCACAGCCCAAGCTGGGTCAGGTACTGCTCGGCGCGCTCCTTGGCCAGCTTGGGCGGGATGCCGTAGTAGCCGGCCTGGGTGACGACGATGTCGAAGGTCTTTTCGAACTGGTTGAAATTGAACTCTTGCGGCACCACGCCCAGGCAGCGCTTGAGCGCCGACGGCTCGCGGTCCAGGTCGTGGCCGAACACGTTCACCGTGCCGCTGGTCTTGTTGACCAGGGTCGACAGAATACCGATGGTGGTGGATTTGCCGGCGCCGTTGGGGCCGAGCAAGGCGAAGAAGTCGCCTTCGGCAACATCAAGGTCGATGCCTTTGAGGGCCTGGAAGCCATTGCCGTAGGTCTTGGTCAGCTGTCGGATGGACAGGGCGGAACTCATAGCGGGCCATTTACCAAAAAAAAAAGGTTCAGGACACGCCAGGCAAAGTCACTGGCGCAGTGAGTGCGGCCATGGTGCAAGGCCTGGCCGCACAAGTACAGTCAGATGTATTGATAATGACTATCGAGGCAGGCTCAAGTCAGCGCGGTCATCACCGCCGCCTGATAGGCCGGGCGCTGCTTCAGGCGCTCGTACCAGGCTTGCAGGTGATACATGGCCGGGCGCTCGATGGGCATTTCGAACCAGGCATAGATGAAGCTACCCAGTGGGATGTCGCCCATGCCGATCTGGTCACCGGACAGGTACGGCTGCTTGGCAAGGGTTTCGTCGGCGATGGTCAGCAACTGGGCGCACTGCTTGTGCGCGGCGTTGATCGCGACCCAGTCGCGCTGGTCTTCTGGCGTGCGTAGCAGGCCCCAGAACAGTGGGCGGAACGGGGTGGCGAAGGACGAGGTCGTCCAGTCCATCCACTTGTCGGCCAGGGCCCGCTGGCGCGGGTCTTCCAGATACCAACCCTGCTCCTGGCCGTACTCGGCGCAGAGGTAGCGGACGATGGTATTGGACTCCCACAGCGTCAGGTCGCCGTCTTCGAGCATCGGCACCAGGCCGTTGGGGTTGCGGGCGCGGTAGTGCGGCTCGTTGACCACGCCGAAGGCGCCGCCGGCGTCGATGGACTCGAAGTCCAGGCCCAGTTCATGGGCGATCCACAGCGCCTTGCGCACGTTGCTCGAATTCTTGCGACCCCAAATCTTCAACATGTCGACATCCCTGAATGTACGAGAAGGGAGAGTCTACCCCCGCACTCTCCAGCTTGCAGCCTAAACCGCGCCAAGCGCCGCCATGGCTCGCCCACCTGATAAAACTGCCAGTAGCGACCGGGCTGCGCCAATGCTGAAATCGCCTCTAAACGAGATAACGCGAGGCGTCATCATGGAACAAACACCGGCAAGCACCGATACGCCCATCCAGCCCAATCACGACATGCGGGGCTGGCGCATGCATATCATCTTCGACGCCGCCAAAATCAATGCGTTGCGTGAAATGTCACTACCACTCGTCCCGGCTCTGCATGAGACCATTCATTATGAAAGGCTCAAGAGTACAACCCGCGAAGTCATCATCAGTAAACTGGCCAAACCCGTTGTGAAGTACCTTGAGGACCGCGTGCAGCTCAAATCACGCATGATGTCCTACGCCAACTTCATCTGGTCCACGCACATGTTTGGCGGTAAGCCCAGGGCAAATCTGGACAGCGTCGTAGCGTTTACTAAAGACGAACCGCAGTTCCTCTATCAGGAATTTCCACTGGATGGGTTTGTCGGGCATTGCGCAGGCCCCGATACACCCCTCACATTAAAAATCACAAAGAACGCCGAATTCTACGTACAGGCAGCTGGGTCACAAGCGCGCGACACCGAGCTAGGGGACGCTTTCCGCCAACGGTTCAACGGTTTGCCGGCCGAGCAGCGCATCGTCCAACCTCATGTGGTCGACGCCCGTGAAGAGGCCGACTGGCTTCTGAAAAATCTTCAGTTTCAAGTGCGCAAGCACCCAAAATCAGGCGCGCACGTTCTCCAGGTCATGAAAAAGGATGGCAATACAGGAGACCCGCTCCCCCCCCAAGACAGCACGCCCTGGGATGAATTGGCGGCCTATATCCTTGCAACCGAAGTGCACGACGTAGATTTGCTCTCCACCTTCACAGACCTTGCAGGCCTGCTCTTGCCTTGGGGCTATGTACTGTGTAACCAATTTGACTGGAGTGGTGACAACGCTTTCAAGGCGTCATATACATTCAACCGCGAGAGCAGGCCGCCAGCCGATGAGCCGCTGATTCTTCACCCAGACCCACTGGTAGCCGTAGTAGGTGCCGGCAGCACTGCACACCAGATTGAGGTTGCCCCATTAGGCACTGCCCCCCTGAATTGGGGTTTTGAAGGCGTCGGCCACGGCACCTTGAAACCCAAAGGTTACCTGTGTGACTACAGCGCACCGTCCAAGCCGCAGATCCACCGGGCAGATAACAGCCTGTGCGACGAGCCAACAGCGACAAAAGCGTCCTTCGATACGCCTATTAGGATCGACCGGGTCCTGACCGGTACTGGTTCGCTCCCACTCACCTCCACTTTCGTGATACTGAACGACGTCCCTAACCTGTTCATCAAGACCGAACTGGCCCAGGGCCGTTTGAAACTGCGCTTCTTCTACATCCAAAAAGGCAAAGAAATCGAGGTGCCACCTGACCAGACAAAATGGACGGTACTGGCGGGCGGGGGCTACGTAAATCAGGCAGGCATCTTCACGCCAAACCTGCTCAGCCGGTTCGCCGTCGTCCAGGCCATGATGGAAGGCCAGACTGACTGGTACTGGGCCTACATCATCGTACCTGTGCCTTTGATGACGGCCGAAGCATTCGTGGCCCAGTGGAACAAGGCCTGATTAGCCGCTCTGAAGCATCTGAAAGCGAACTCCTCCAGCCACAACCTGTCACTGTTCAGGTCAGGCCTTTGCGAAGCGGCAGGCTAAGCTCTTGGCAACGGTTGCGAACACCCAGTTCCATGGAGGAAAGACTATGTGGCTGTTGTGGTTGGTGGGGTTGGTAATAGGCGCGGCGTTTTTGACGCATCGGCGCATGGCACCCTTGCAGATACTGGGCCTCATGGCAGCCTACGTGCTGTTGATGGGCATATTCAGCCGTGCACCCAGCTGGCTGCTGGCACTGATCTGGGGCGTACTGGCACTGAAGGTTGCCCTGGTGGCACTGCCCGACTGGCGGCGCAAGGTGTTCACCGGCCCGGTATTCAACTGGTTCCAGCGCACCCTCCCGCCCATGTCGCAAACCGAACGCGAAGCGATCGACGCAGGGACGGTGTGGTGGGACGGCGAGCTGTTCAGTGGCCGCCCCGACTGGCGCACCCTGATCGCCTACCCGGCACCCAAACTCACCGACGAAGAGCAGGCCTTCCTCGATGGCCCCACCGAAGAACTCTGCGCGATGGTCAGCGACTGGCAGATCGGCCAGGACCTCGACCTGCCGCCCGAAGCCTGGGCGCATATCAAGCACAATGGCTTCTTCGCCCTGATCATTCCCAAAGAATACGGCGGTAAAGGTTTTTCTGCCTACGCCCACTCCCAGGTGGCAATGAAACTCGCCACACGCAGCGGAGACCTGGCGTCCACGGTGATGGTGCCCAACTCCTTGGGCCCGGCCGAACTGCTGCTGCACTATGGCACTGATGAACAACGTAACCACTACCTGCCGCGGCTGGCCAGCGGCCAGGAGATCCCCTGCTTCGCCCTTACCGGCCCCTTGGCAGGCTCCGACGCCGGTGCGATGCCCGACACCGGTGTGATCTGCAAAGGCCAGTGGAACGGCGAAGAGGTGCTCGGCCTGCGCCTGAACTGGGAGAAACGCTACATCACCCTCGGCCCGGTCGCCACCCTGCTGGGCCTGGCCTTCAAGGCCTACGATCCAGACCACCTACTGGGTGATGAAGAGGAACTGGGCATCAGCCTGGCACTGATCCCCACCGACACCCCTGGCGTGGATATCGGCAAGCGTCACCTGCCGCTGGGCGCGGCGTTCATGAACGGCCCCAACAGCGGTAAGGACGTATTCGTGCCGCTGGACTTTCTGATTGGCGGCCAGGCCATGCTCGGCAAGGGCTGGATGATGCTGATGAACTGCCTGTCGGTGGGCAGGTCCATCTCCCTGCCTGCGGTCGGCACCGGCGCGGCCAAGTACACCAGCCTGGTCACCGGCCAGTACGCCAACATTCGCGAGCAATTCAACGTACCACTGGCCGCCTTCGAAGGCATTCAGGAGTCCCTCGCGCGCATCGGCGGCAACGCGTGGCTGATGGACAGCGCCCGGCTACTGACCGCCAAGGCCGTGGACCTGGGTGAAAAACCCTCGGTGCTGTCAGCGATCCTCAAGTACCACCTGACCGAGCGTGGCCGCGAGTGCATTCAGCATGCCATGGACGTGCATGGCGGCAAGGGCATCATCATGGGCCCTAACAACTACCTCGGCCGCAACTGGCAAGGTGCGCCGATCTTCATCACCGTCGAGGGCGCCAACATCCTCTCGCGCAACCTGATGATCTTCGGGCAAGGGGCGATCCGCTGCCATCCGTTCGTGCTCAAGGAGATGGCCTTGGCCGGCCGCGAAGACCGCGACCAGGCCCTCAAGGAATTCGACGACCTGTTGATGAAGCACATCATGTTTGCCGCCGGTAACGCGGCAAGCACGCTGGTGTTCAACCTGGGCCTGGGTCGCTTGGAGAGCGTACCGGGAGATGCCTTGAGCCAAGGCTACTTCCGCGCCCTCAACCGCCAGGCTGCCGCCTTCGCCCTGCTGGCCGACCTGTCAATGATGCTGCTAGGCGGCGCGCTCAAGCGCCGCGAACGCCTGAGTGCGCGCCTGGGCGACGTGCTGAGCTACCTGTACCTGTCCAGCGCCGCGCTCAAACGCTATCACGACTTGGGCTCACCCGAGCACATGCAGCCGCTGTTGCGCTGGGCCATGGAAGAAAGCCTGGGGCAGGCGGAAAATGCCCTGGACCGACTGCTCGACAACTTCCCCAACCGCTTTGTCGGCTGTGCGCTGCGCGTGCTGGTATTCCCCTTTGGCCGTCGCCACACCGGCCCGAGCGATGAGCTGGATGCCGAAGTGGCGGCGCTGATTGGCCGTTGCAAAGGCGACCCGGCGTTGGAAGAACTGCTCAGCGGCTGCTTCAGGCCAAAAGCAGACGGTGACCCCGTGGCCGCATTGCAACGGGCCTGCGACCTGCTGGACGAAACCGCCCCCCTGCGCAAGGCGCTGCAGCGGGCGATCAAGGAAGACAAGGTTCACCCGGCCCCCGAGCAATCGGTGATCGATGCAGCAGTCGCAAGTGGCGCACTGCAGCCGGATGAAGGGCAACGGCTGCAAGCGGCTGAGCAAGCCCGCCGGGCGGTGATCGAGGTGGATGCCTTCGACAAGGCGCAGTTGCGGCCTGAACAAGGCAAAGTACGTTGAGCCAGGGGGCCGTTTTGCGGCCCCTTCCCCACCGGCGTATACTCCGCCCCCGTTTCAACCACCCCAAGGACCGCTCAATGGCCAACCCCCACCTGGAATACCACCTGCAACTGCTGAACCACCTGCGTACCATCCTGGTGGCACTGGGTGAAGCCGAGCAGGTACCGGAAGAAAACCACGCCCTGTTTCTCGAACGTTTCGACGAACTGTTGGCGCTGTTGCCGCAAGACCCACTGCAAAGCCAGTACCTGGGCCAGGACCTGATGTGCCAGGTCATCCAGCGCTACCCGCAAATCGCCCACCTGGTGCCACGGGACCTGCTGTGGTTCTTCGCCGGCGACTGCCTGCACTTCATGCCCGATGAAGAACTGAGCCTGTACCAGGCACTGGAAGAGCGCCGCTACGAATGCGAACAGCGTGGCGAGGCCTTCGATTGGTTTGAACAAAAGCAGCTGCTGGCTTCGAGGGCGGCCGATACTCGCCACTGATCCTTCGCTGCCTCGCTAAGGGTGCTGAACGAAACTTCAAGTGGCCTTTTTCCCTGGAGTTTGCAGCCTTTACCTACAGCGCCCCTGTGTTGCCCTGCGTACTCTGCCAGCGCGCTGAGAGACGAGTTCGCAGCGCTCTAACACACAGGGATCATTCAATGAAAAAAACACTATCTGTGCTTGCACTTAGCCTCTGCAGCAGCGCGGCAATGGCCAGCATCATCAACTTCGAAGGCACTGTCACCGGCCCTGGCACCTGCCCCATCGACGTCGTTACCCCAGGGGGCCCAAGCCTGCCCCTGATCAACCTGGGTAATTACAACTCATTCAACTTCACCGCAGCCGCACAGGAAACGCCAGCGAAATACTTTGCATTGCGTATCCCGGCAACCTGCGTGACCGGCATACAGAATGCTCACGCTACCTTCCTCGCGGGCTACGGCCCCCACCCGACTGTTAACACGCTCTATGCCCTCAGAAGCGGCCTTGGCTACACCACCGGCCTGGGCCTGGCGATCAACGACATCACGAGCCGCCTCAGCCCCGGTACTGAATCGGGCGCCTACGAGGTGACTGACGCTAGAGATACCGATATGGTCTTCTCGGCTCGCCTTGTCAGCACTGCAGCAACAGTGACCGAAGGGCAGATCGATACCAACATCACCTTTAGTGTTGATATCCGCTGATTCAAGCCCCCTGGCGCTGCCAGGGGACTTTTTCGCCTCGCCTCTCATGCCGGTCCCGCCATGTCCATAACCACACTGCGCAAGTACGCACTCAGCTTCGCCTGCCTCGCGACGCTTTCCTCAACCAGCGAAGCGGCATTGACCATCAGTGCCACCCGCGTTGTCCACCCCAGTGACAAGCACAGCAGTTCAGTCGTTGTCGCCAACCCCAGCAAAGCGCCCTATGCCGTGCAGGCCTGGGTCAATACCCAAGCTGACGACACTAGCACCAGCGTTCCGTTTGCCGTTTCCCCTACGCTGTTCCGCCTCGACCCCAAGCGCGAGCAACTGGTAAAGATCAATGCACTGCCAAACGATTTACCTGACGATCGCGAATCGTTGTTCTACTTCAATATCCAGGAAATCCCCCAGGTGGATTCTGGCCAAACGAATGTTTTGAAAATTGCCCTGCGTACGCGTATCAAGTTGTTCTACCGGCCAAGCCAATTAAAAGGCTCACCGGAGCAGCACCTGGAAAGCCTGCAATGGTCACTGGCCAACAAGCATGGCAAAACGTATCTGCAGGTCTACAACCCGTCCCCCTACCATTACACCTTCGGCCGCCTTGAAGTGGGCAGCGCAGGGAAGGTTGAAAAAATCGACACGGCATTGATGGCCCTGCCGCTGCAAAACCAGTCTTTCGAACTCAAATCAACCAAACCTGCATCGGGGCTGCACGTGGTCTTTACCACAATCAACGATTTCGGTGGCACGACACGCGCGGTAGAAAAGCCACTGCCATGATTCAGGCGCGTAATGCAGGGCTGTAAATAGGGCAATTGTGATGCTCCGGCCAAGTCTGGCCTTGATCGAAACTGACATACACGTTAACGATGAACGTTTGATCAAGTTTCAGCACACTTAAAAAAGACTTGGGCGAAATCCTGTGCAGGGGGATGTCGTATTGACCAGCCGTACGACGCGAACAACGCATCGTCATGGCTTTTGAGGTAGTCTGCTGTTACGCCGCCCAACAACACCTCGCCATCGAATATCAAAGCACCACGATCCGCTCCCAGGCCGAATCCTGCACAACCCCGTTATACGCAGTAACCCTGAGGTGGAGCGTAGGCACTTCAATGAAGTAGTCATCCTGCGGAGATTCCGGCCACGGTGTGACCTCTACGCGAAGCGGGGCCTGTAACAAAGTGACAAGAAGAACATTGGTAGCCCCCGGTCAGGCTCTCAAGCGAGCCTTCCACCCAGGGCGGCGGGAAACGTGGGTCGTCAACCACGCATGATTGTTCACTTTGCATACGCCAACCTCCAACCGATCCGTACCAGGGTGAGCAAAGCTCGCTCCTGCATTTACCAGCTGTAGTGAACGCCCAGATTGACACCCCAAGGCTGATCCAGCGCTTTGCCGTTGCTGTAGTCGAAATCGGCAAGCACCTGCAGACGGTCCATCAACGACATGGCCACCCCTACACCCAGCTCGCCCCGCGAACCAGAAAGATCATTATCGAACCGTAGGAGAAAGCACCCAAACCCACAGCACCGTTAACCAACGCAAACTGTGCATCCCCCGCCGCCGCATGGATCAGGTGCAGGTTGTTCTCCTGGGTTGGCTCGTTACCACTGCTGCCGACCAGCAGCGTGGCTACCGGTGGCCGTCCCTGTGATATCGAGAAAGTCGCCTTCACCAGTGCTGAAGTCGGCATCCATGATAAAGGTACCGCTGCCCGACAGGCTGCCAAGGGTCAACCGCTGGTATTGCGTGGCTTCACCAAATCATCCCCCGCCATCGACAATTGGCCGACCTCACTGTCCTCTACCATATTCCAGCGCCCGCCATCATTGAGCGCCAGCGCCTCGACATTGGTCAGACTGCCGGTAAGACTGGCTTGGTTGCCCAATGTCAGTTGGCACTTGAGCCGGAAGCACACTTCAAACAACTGGCATTTTTATCAGTTTCAGGCCTGTCTTGTTTGACGCTCACGTAGTGACATTGGAAAACAAAAAAGCCCGGCGAACGCGCCCCCAACACGCTCGCACAGGCCCTCAAGAAAAATGAATGCTCAGAATCAACTCTGACCACTCAAACGGTCTACCGCATCGTAGTTATAGAACGACGACTCACCGCCCTTCACCACACTCCTTAGTCGGCCGGTGGCATCGTACGCCATGGCCATACCCTCTCCATCGTCTTCCAGGTTGCCATCAAGGTCATACTTCATCACGACCTTGGGCGTGTAGCCCTCGTAGCTATTGATAATGCTGCTTAATTGCGCGGGGTCTTCGTTTTCAAAGAAGTACTCAGCTACGTTCTCACCTGGCCGAGCACTGTTTTTGTCGATCAACGAAGTGACGACCAGAATGATATTGTCCAACGCATCGAATTCAAAGGCCTGAGCGCTGATCGTATGACCTTGCGGGTCGACAGGTGACAGCGGCCCTGTGCAGTTATAATCATACAAACGGCCGCGGGCCTCATAGGCATAGGTCTCGTTGCGCAGCAGTTCACCGTCCTCCTGCTCACCGGCCATTAGGGTCTTCTCGACAATGCGGTCGCACACATCATAGTCTTGCTTCAATGTTTGGATGTCACCCTTCATATTGAAGCGGCGCAGGGTTTCCCGATCATACTCATCGTACTCAAGCTGGGTCACCAGATAATTATCCCCCTCCTCAGTTCGAATGCTTGAGGTTCTGCCAAATGCATCGTATTCAAAGGTCGCGGTGGTCGTCCCCAACGTGGTTTTTTTCAACCGCCCTACGGGGTCATATTCATAGCTTTGTTGCTGGCCCAGCACGTCGGTATAACTCAACATCCGCTCACGGTAGCTGAACATGTACGACATTTTGTACTGCTCGCCATTCTCTAGGCGTGTCTCCGTCTTGAGTTGCCCAGTGCTGAAATATTCACGCTGCAGCGTTTGACCATCTTCCGAGCACTCCAGAAGCCGTGCATTTTCTGGATCATAAACATAGTCAGCCGAAAACTGACTGGAGTCGCGCTTCAACGGCTCTTCACCCAGGACCGGGTTGTACTCATAGTCGACCCATTGTTTGGAGGGCGTAAATACCTTTTCCGGGCGATTCTGCCCAGGCTTGAAGTACTGGGTACGTTCGCGCCCGCCGGTCACCGACCGGTATAGCCGTTTGAGGCCGTCGAACGTCTGCGTGCCTAATACAAGACCATTGACATCGATGCTTTCGGGAAGGTCATCACTGTCAAAAGTGGCATAGCTGCGGGTCACCTTCGCATCGTCGGGAAGTGTCTGCGTAAGCAGCCGGCCAAAGGCATCATACTCATTGCGCGTAGTGGCCTGGTCGGCTGCAACTTCCCGTGCCACGCGCCCCAAACCATCGTGGTAATAACGATGCTTGCTGTACGGCGTCTCGTCGTCTTTTTTTGCATAACGCAGCACATGAGTGGCTTCCTCGAAGCGGTTCAGGTAAGTCACTGAAACACCGCTGACCGCCGAACCGTTCTGCGCCTCGCGCCAACTGGTCTTGATCGGCAAATACTCCGAGTCAGTCGTACCGATAGGGTCCGTGACTTCAAAGTGCGTGACGCCATCCGGCCCCTTTTCCCACGCCGGCTGCCCCCATGCGTCGTAGCCGAACTCGCGTCGCAATGCCAGGTCCACCTTCCGGTGAACCCCTAGGCCATCGACTGCATCGGCCAACCAGTCGTATTCGGTTTCTTCAGCCAGCTGCCCGTAGGCGTTATAGGTGGCCGAATACGTCTTGCGCATCTGCTGATGTCGCCAAACCTCTTCGCTATCTGCGTCAAACCGTTCCTCTTCAAAAGCGCGGCCCAGGCCGTCAAGTTTGGAGCGCGTGGTGACGCCCTTGACATCAGACTTGGTCTGAATGGCCGAATTGGCGCCCACGGCCAGTGTATAACTGTAGGTGCACGAAGCCCGGTACTTCTCGTCATTGGGTGCAACTGTCTCGCGAACTACGCGAGCCAGCAGGTCATAGGCATAGGCAATTTCGACATTATTGTCATCACGGTTGAGTAAAGGCTGGCCAATCAACACCGAGTGTTTGAGGGTGACCTGCTTCTCAACGTTGCGGGTTGTCTGGTGGATTGTCCCATCTTCCAACTCGACTTCCAGCACTTCACCATGGTCGAAGCCCTCTACGGTTTGGACGGTCACCAACACGGGATGATTCTCTACGGTGCCGGTTGAATAGGTGAAGCGCGTAGTGGTGTCCTGCTCGCCCATGGTCATGATCGTCTTGGATGGGCGACCATAATCGATCAGGCTCTCTGGCAACTGATAATAGTCAGTCACTGTCTGGCGCTGCAGTGTCAGCGCCGAACCCTCTTCACTGAACAGTGACTCGTCATACGGCGCAACCCAGTACGCGTTGACAAATGCAGGCAAGCCCCCAGACACGGGAATTGGGTCGAGGGCTTTGTACTTGAACACTGTTCGCAAGGTAACGGCGTTGCCTTCACCCTTGTCAGATGGCTTAACAGTCTGGCTTTTCCGATAGCACGTAAAGCCATACGGGTCAGCTGGACAAGTGACTTCGTCATCGTTTTTTTCACCGGTTGCAGGGTAGAACTCATGAACGGTTTCCACCCCCGTGGCAGCCACTTCGCGGACCAGGTTGCCAAACAGGTCATAGTCCGTCGTGTGTTCCTCCACCCCCTGCGCTGGCTGATCTCCGATTTTCCACCGTTTGGTCGTCTTGCTGGGCAACTGGAAGTTATCGGGTTGGTCCTTGAACGATTTCGCCGAATCACCGTGGTAAAGCGTGGTGATGGTCAGAACGTGCTGGGCCTGCGCAAACGCCTCCTCAGTGTTGAGGTGGAAACGGTCATAGGTTCGGGTGACCGTGCGGTCCGCTTGCCCTGGGCATTGCTGGGTGGTTTTGCTCCAGTATTTGAAGTTTGCGTTAGCCACCTCGTACAGGTTGTCACGCCCGTTGTCCCGCCAGGTAATGCCACTGCCATTGCCCAAGAAGTTCTCCGGGGAATAGTCGTACAGCGTATGCATTTGCGCTTGGTCAAACCCCGGGATGACACGATGGCGCTTGACCCGCGGCAAGTACCTGTTGACACCGGGAAGCTGATGACCCGGATCGCCCTCAAAGCCATAGTCGATGTATTCCACAGCACCGCTGGGCGAGCGGAGTTGGCTGATGCATGTCTGCCCGTGCACGACTCGATAAGTAAACTCCCAGTAAGCCTGCTCACTGGTCGGCAGCACCACCCGGTTGAGTTGCCGGCCGCTGAACTTGAGGGTATAGCTTGCCTGCACAGCGGGGTGATCCGGGTGCAGGGTAATGATCATATCCCCTGGATACTCGATCAAAAGCAGACGCCGCCCTGGCTTCCCTTCCACGCCGCCATCGCGTACCTCGCGCAGGCAATACGCGCCTCGATGCTGTGGATTATCGACATAGCTCAAGTCGATCCAGTGCCCCGAGGGCGCGTAGATCCGTGTCGGCAGTGCCACCTTTTTCTCGCCACTGCCCATGCTTTCGAGCACCTCCACCAGACCGGTGCGGTGCACTACCCGGAAGCGCCCTTCGCCGTCCTTATGGAAGTGGAAGGTGTCGAGTTTTTTCTCGCTGATGCTTTCGATGCCATCCACGGTAAAGCGCTCGCCGGTATACAGCGACAGCGCACCGCCGCCGTCTGGGTAGGCATGCTCGATAAAGCTGGTGAGATTAAGATCCCACCCTTCGCCATAACCCGTATCCCCCGCCCCCATTGAACTATACGAAAGGCGTAAAGGAAGGTTCGGGCCAATAAGGTTGTTGCCCTGCAACTCCGGTATCGCAATGCTCAAGCTGTACTGGCCGGTACGCGGGTCAACACTATTGTCAATAAAACTGAGAAAATTGAATGCATTGGAATGCACTGCAGTCTTGGCTGCCATATCACGATCACCTTGCGTCAGAGATTAATTAACCTGCACCTCAACGAACATCAAAAGCAAGCTTGTCTCGGCTTCCTGGCGTTTTATCAGGCAAATGAAACTTGATGGTCAACTTATGCCAGTTGCCGTTCTGATCCATCAGGTCAACCGCTAAAGGTTGTTCCAGCGGCGCACGCAACCGCTCGGAAAGTTGCTGTTCCTCATCGTAGATCAGTGGCAAATCAGAGACCCGATGCAGTGCGAAACATACTTCGCCTGATCCGGGTTTGCTGTCCTGCACCAGTTCGGTATCGAGATAAGAATCACTGCCAGTCTGCTTCTTGGTTAACGCTTGCAGCAATCCATCATGCACCAATTCTTTGGTGGGGTCCTGAGGGTTATCTTCTTGCCTGCTGACCTCTGGGTCATACGGGGTAAACGAATAGCCGGTGAAACTGCAAGACTGCTCAGCCCGCTGATTCGTCTCCCAGCGAAGCATCGATACCCTTTCTTCAGGGAACCGGAGCCTTATAAACTTCAACGTTTGGAAATCATCGCCCTTTTCACCCGCCAGCACCCAATAATCCGTTGTATCCCACACATTACCGAAGTCTTCTGGTTCCTCCCCCGCCCAACCTTTTACAGGCTTGCGAGTGAGTTTATATGCATCCTTAAACGCTGGCGGGCGCTCGGCAGTCACATCAACCTTAGAGCCCCCTAGATTGTAATCAACAGACCGATACACGACGTTATCGTCCCCTTTGAACTCGGCAGCCACAGTAATGAGCCCCAATGCCGTGCTCTGCAGGAACAATCGTGCGTACCTAGCGCTTTCTTCTCCGAGGGGGTCAACCTGCCGGGTACGTGAACGGGTTCCTACCTTATTGCGCTTTCGGCTCACCGCCCAGTTGTCGGTACCGGGTTCGAGGCCTTCATCGTCTTCCAGGCCTGGTAGAAATTCGAGAAGCCTCCCGGTTTCTACGTTATACAGTTTAAGGCTGTCCAACTCCGCGTCACTAATGGGCGGGGAGATTGCCGTTCCATCAACTTTTGTTTCGATCTTTATCCGCACCTCTATTTGTTGCATGCCATTGGCGTAGCACTTATCACTACTCAACACTTCAAGGCTAAAAACATCAATCTCTTCCCAATTGGTGACCGACGGATTGGCAGCCAAGACGGGGCGGTGTTCAATGATTGCATAACCTGTATCGAAACCCTCGTTGTCGAGCATGACCACACTGACAGGCGTTTTTGCAGCCTGGGGCGGCGTGTAGTTGCCACTGTTGTCGATTTCGCCTTCGCCGAACACATGCCAGGTTGCGCGGGGCGGCGTGGCGCTTGCAACACTGAAGGGCACTACGCTATTGGACCTGTAGCTCGAGACATAGAAAGGCTGTACCGAGAACCGCTGCGGCCAGTTAACGATCACTACAGTGGCCTCGCTAAAGGCCTTCGTTTTACTGTCTGTTACGCGAATCATTTGAAAAAGAATTTCGGGGATGTCGTCCTCGATTTTCTTTGGTGTAAACCTGGCGTTCCCGTTACCCAGATCTTCCAGCGTGCCCAGGCTTTCTTTATAAGAAAACGGTTGTTGGCGCTTGCCGCTACTGATTGCACGCGCTGGACCGCGCGAAGTGCGCAACACCTCTGGCGTATCGACCAGTGCCCATTGCAGCGTGCCCCCGTCGGTCGTTGAGGCCGACAGCAGAATAGGCACCGGCTGCGCTGAAGTCGTCATGATACGGGGCGTTATCTGTACCGGTTTTGAGCTCTCGACCAGTAGCGCGCTGCGCGATTGCTCGCCACCGCTGGCATCTACGTAGTGGCCGGTCACCCGTGAGATCTGATTGTCCGCAATGAATGTGTCTGCAGAGCCAGACTGATACAGCCCGGCTGGGCTGATGGTGCCACTGGCCGAGGCACGCATCAGGTTTACCGTTGCCCAGCGGGTAATGGGTTTGTCACCCTTGAGCGTGAAAGGTAACGTTTTCAGTGCCACGCTGGTCGCCGTGGACGGATCAACACGATAAGTATCGGCGGTGGGGGCGATATGACCAAAACCGACGATATCTGCCGGCTCTAACTTGTCGGCGTCTTTGTACGCATAACCATGCGCATTGGGCATGCGAACTGGCCTGAACACTTGTTTCAAGGGGTCGCCGTTTTTCCCTTTATTGACCGGGTCCAGTAACAGCGTGCACGAGTAGTCCGAGCCCGCAGCAGCAGTGCCGGGGATGATATACGGGAAATCGTCAGCTGCGGGGGGAAGTGTGCCTTGCAGTAAATGCGTGCGTGATTGCATCATCACTACCACGGCACCATCGCCTTCGTTGGCAGCCTTGTCCTTAAAGGCCTTGGCGGTCTTGGAACCCCAGGGGGCCATCTGGGTCAAGACCTTGGCGCTCAGGGGAGATAACGCACTGTAGTCCTCACGGTCGAACTGCGCCAACACGTAAGATTGACGATAACTCGGCTGGGTCAACCAATGGCCGAATACCGCCTTGCCGATCTGTTTCGAAGCATAAGGGGTGGTGCCGAGTTCACATTCGAGCGTATCGGTACGCGCGTCGGAAAGCACCAGCATCAAGTGAGTGAATCGACTCGTAGCGCTCTGTTGCAGTTTAAGTTCGGCCTGGGCGCTGATGGCATAGCCCATGGCTTCATTGAGGGGGTAAGCCCTGAGAACAATAGGGGGGCTGCCGGGCAAATGGGCATGCTGAATATAGTCTCCGGAAATGATATTCAACCGAACCGTTGTGTCCGCCGAGAGCAGAGTCGCTTCTTCAAACGACAGTTGTGGAGGCCCCAGC
Source organism: Pseudomonas putida (assembly GCF_025905425.1). NCBI lineage: Bacteria > Pseudomonadati > Pseudomonadota > Gammaproteobacteria > Pseudomonadales > Pseudomonadaceae > Pseudomonas > Pseudomonas putida. The sequence continues at coordinate 3,730,701 of NZ_CP109603.1, forward strand.
ACCAGATTACGGAACTCGCCGCGTAGTTGCCCGCCCTCGTCAAGGTCGAACGAATGGCTCATGGGCTCGATATAGGCGCCGGACGCATACCCCTGCAAAAACTGATCACGCAGCAGCACATTAAGATGACGTCGCTCAAATGAAGCGATGGCACCCCAGCCGCGCATGACTGAACCGTTGCTCAGGCGCTTCAGGATACTTTCTTTAGAAAGGTCGGACATGATCAACTCCTTGCCTCGTCAGGTGCACGAAGCACGACTGACTGTTTTAACGACGACTGAATTTTTACGAGGGCTAGCCAAGGCCTAAAAAAACGTTGCCCGGCTGTTTTTTTGCGTCTTTCATGATTACTTCCTGAGCGTCAAGTTGAGCCTTGGGAATTCGCGCCACACCTGACCATCGAAAGTAGTACTCGCCCACACGGAGAACTGCCTATCAAATGCCAACGTCTGCAACACGTCGTACTTAAGCGCTTCTTGCACCCCGCTTACGTGCTCCTGTTGGCTCACGGGCACTGCGTTGCGCAGGGTCTCGGAAATAACTTCACCTTGCGGGTCCACCCCCGTCAGGTGAATACTCAGTGGGTGGCCTTCGTTGATGAAAACCCAGGGATCCAGCGTCAAAGAGGCGCCTGCAGGCGTGAGTTTAAGTTCGCCGCCAGTATTCGCTTCGGGGCATTGAATGCGTGAATAGGCGGTTGCAGCCAGCGGCGCTATCAGCAGCCGTAATGGAGGGCTCTCCCAATAGAGCGCGGCGTCTTTATCCACAATCCGGTAGAAGACATCAAAGCGCCTGGACTCATCTTTATCAGTCTCGCCCATATTGGCGGCGACAAAGTCAACCGGTACATTACAGACTATCGGCTCGTCTGGATCGTCTACAGCCGGGACTTCAATGACTGTTCGCCCGCCATTCGCGTGGCCGTGCCAATGCACGTCATAATGCTCCCCCGGGCGAAGCTTCGGCTGTGGAGGAATGATGACAAATGCGCCGTTACGCCGCAGTTTGGAGGCATCAATCTGGTAGTTTTCTGCCCCTGCCCCCGAACTGGCATCTCTGACAGTGGGCATGGGTGGTGTTGCACGTGGTGCCTCGACCTTCAGCAACAACATCTGCGAACTCAAGGCATGGCCGGCGCGGCTGAATTGATAGAACACCTCAGCGTCACCTACGCTTTCGTTCAACACTTTTTGCTCAATAGTGAACCTGAAATGTTCAGTAACCAGGCTGCTTTCGTCCAGCCGTACGACTTGTTGCACTTGCTTCTTATTGGAAGACCACACCAGCACCAGGTAGTCGCCAACCGCCCGATCCTTGTAGGCGTCAATCACGATGGGCAAACCGTTAAGAAAGTTACCCGGGTCAATCACATCGCTGCCGCCATCCCCAGCCTTCGGCACCGGCAACAAGGTGCTTGGTTCAATCGCGCTTTGGATCGTGAACGTTTCAGGGCGCGACGGCTCAAGCACTTCATCCCCTTTCAGGGTTATCTGATAGCTGATCTCGACGCGACCGCCTGTGCCGACCGTATTCAGTTGCGAATCGGGGAGATTCCATTCAAGGGGTTCGCCATTGAAGCGTTGTACATCGGACAGCTGCCTTTTATAAGGAGATAACTCAGCGCCGCTACTTCTGAATCGTCGCACGGTCATTTCAACCGTGTCGCCCTCTTGTATAGCCTGATACGCGGCTACCACCACACGCAGGTCTGCAGATTGCCTGACGATGACGCGCTCATGCGCCTCAAGCACGTGAACAACCGGAAGCTTTTCTGCGGCTATACCCAGGCCACGCAAACCGATATAGCAAAACTGCCGCAGTGACTCTTCACTTTTCTGCCCGGCTTGATTGACAATTTGATATGAGTAAAGGCCAACCCCCCCTTTGGCACGTTCGAGTATGTCGTTAGCGATTTCAACCACAACTTCAGCCGGGTTCGCTACGGGTACACCGTCCCCGGCAAAATCGAAGGGATGACCGCTCGCCCCCACCGCACGCCAGTTGGAAATAAGTGTATCGCCCTGCTCAACATCGGCACCGCGGATGAAAACTTTCAGATTCTTACCTTGCAGCGCATCAACGTCCACCTCCATATTTTCGGTCAACCCGTCGATAATGGGCAGTGGATTTATGACGCGAGCGTCAGTGCGCGTTTCAGCATCGCTGCGTTTATTTAAATTCATTGTTAACTCTCCCTCTCTGGCCTGGGAGAGTTCTACGCCAAGCCCCGATGCTTGCCTACTGACAAAAATACTAGGTTCATGCATTTGCCCTGGGCGTTAGCCGGGCTACAGGCCGCCCCTCTGCCTAGCATTTCTGCCAGGTGTCAACGCCCCACCCGTCAATTACGCTGCAGATTGCATGGCCGCCTGAGCGGCTTTCACTGCGTTTCAACATTATCGAATCCACCGAACATGCAAAGGACTAGAACTACCATGGCCACGACACAGGTGCCTGACACTGCAATGGGCTCAAAGACTAAATCTACAGTTGCCGTCGCCTGCCTACTGGCGAGCCTAAGTATCCCCCTGCACACGCAGGCTGGAACTATTACGCTCATCACCAGCCCAGGGCAGGATCATGGTGAATACCGTTGCACCCTCGATATCCCCCCCGCCGGTGCCGGTAAAACGATACGACTGTCCCTGGCCGATAGAGGGGGCCCCGGGCAAGGCAATTGTTTTCAAATGCAGCCAGATACCATCACGATGAAAGACATTCCTTCCGCTGCAAAGATCCTGCTGACGGATGATTGGATGTGTAACACCACGTTGGGTAGCAAGGCCTACAAAAACTTCGACCCTTCTGACAACAAGAACTTTGTGATAAAGCTCGAGACCATGAGTATGCTCTCGCAGCTTCCCGACATCGGCATCGATCGTCTATTCGAATTCGAGGAAGGAAAACCCGTCAAAATACCTGAGGCGAAAGGGATCAAGCTGGCCGCAAAAACATTTAACGGTAACGGGCGAGTCACGTCAAAACTGAGTTGTTTGGAAATCACGATCTCGGATGACATTGATACACCGACCCTAGATCCGGTGCTGCTTGGCACTATGTCTACCAGTAATAATTTAAACGAAAGCGACCACAGCTTTACCTGCTCAAACGATAAGGTCATGGTCGGTCGAAAACATGAAGACGATGAAAACGGTGACACGTATTACACGTGCCAGACAGTGCAAGGCAGTAACCAAGAGACCTTCGTCATCAAAGAGTCCTTCACCTCCGCCAAAATCGAAGAATGCGGTAGACGCAAACCCGACGGCGAAGACAAGGACGCGCCCGACAAGACCTGCACGGAGGCCGTCAATTATGACAAAAAAAGCATGGACTACATCTATTTTACCTGCCCGACTGACAGCGTAATGGTCGGGCGCGCGCATGACGGTGACGAAACCGGGTATACCCACTATAAATGCGCAACGCTCTATAAAGACACCGAAGATGAGAAGAACAAGTTAGTGGTCAAACTGAACGATTGGTCAGACGCCGTAAAAGAATCAGACTCCGATTTTACTTGCGACACCGGCAAAGTCATGGTCGGCCGCGCCCACGAGTCAGACGAAAATGGCTATACCAAATACCGCTGTGGTCAGCTGTTCTACCCCGCCACTAAATAAAATTCACAGGTGACCCTCATGAGCACTACTTCCGTACACTCCAACGCTTTCGGCTTCATGAACTTCATCGAGAACCGTGTTGACCCACGCACCGGTCAATACGGGCTTGCCATTGCCCTGCCGGCATTGGTAGGTAATGACCTTGCAGGGCCAACCCTTTCGCTGAGCCTGGACTACAGCTCGATGGGTGGCGGTGATGTCGGCTATGGCGAAGGGTGGGATATCAACCTCACCCGTTATGTCGAGCATGCCTACGCCGAGGGTGGCGGTGCGCTGTCGCTGTTCACCGGTGAGCGGTTTACGGTCGACGGCGTCGAGAGTATCAGTGAACAGAAACTCGATACATTCCACTTCCATAAGGACGGCGAGGGCCGTTTTAGGGTGGTGCACAATACCGGGCTGGTCGAGATCCTGGAGTACCAAGGCGCGGGCGAACAAAGAGTTGCCCTGCCGACACGTATTTATGCGCCCACGGGGCAATGGATCGAACTGAGCTATATCAGCAACCCGCAACACCCCGGCGCGTTCTGTTTGAACGAAGTGCGCGATGGCCTGCCGGACGGGAAACAAGGGCGCCGCCTACTGGAAATTGCGTACGCTGGCGATACTGTCATCACCCTGCACCCAGACGCCGAAGCGGTCAAGGCAAGCTATACCCTCAAATTCAGAGGCCGGCAGGTGCATCAGGTGGTGCTGCCCACCGACGAGCAAGCGCATTGGCAATTTGAGTACCAGACCGTGCATGGTCAGACCTGCGTCAGCAAGGTCGTCTCACCCTCCGGCGGGGTCGAACACCTCTACTACGGGCTGGACGGTGATCCTGGGCATCAATTGCCGGGCGTCGACAAGATGCTGCCACGTGTCAAGCGCCACCGTGTGCTGCCAGGGCACGGCCAGGCAGAAATGCAAACGGACTATGACTATTCTGCTCACAACTTCATGGGTAATGGCAGCGGCATCAAGTGGAGCAATAGCGGGCGCGACAATCTGTATGACGTGACCGACGCAAGCTACACCTACTGGAGTAAAACCACCCAGCGTTGCGAAGGCCAGGCAGACCGTACCGTCACCACCCGCTATGACCGTTTCCACCGCACGGTGGAGGAACTCAGCCAGCAAGCCAAGCACGTTGTAAAGAACACGATGGATTATCACGGGGACCCGGCGGCGTCATTCAAGGATCAACCCAGTATTTTCCAGATGCCCCGCACCGTGACAACGTCCTGGGAAATGGCCGAAGACGCCAGCCAACGACGTAGTGAGCTGGTTACGACAGCCTTCGACATCCACGGCAATCTCACCGAAGAAATTCAGCACGATGGGACTCGCACCGTGATGGAGTACTTCGAAGTCGAGGGCGAACCGGGCAGATGCCCACCCAGCCCGAATGGCTTCAAGCGCTACGTGAAAAGCCAGACCGTCTATCCAAGCGACCAATACGAATCAGGGGCAAGCGCCCTGCGCACGGACTTCACGTATGAAGCACTGGATATTCTGCAAGGTCCCCTGCAAGCACTCGACGACAACGTGGCCACCAAATGGCTGGCCATCACCCAAGAGGTGCTGACGGACGCAGCCAACCCAGACCCCCTGCTTGCCCTCAGCACCGTCAAGCGTAGCTACTTCAGCGACCCCAAAAATGCACGATTGCACGGCCGGCTGATAAAGCGCGAAACGCAGATGCATGCCAAGCACGACGGTACAGAAAAAAGTAAACAAGAGAACACCACAACGACGACTGTCGAATGGAAGTTTGCCCAGCACCGCCACAGCACGCTGGGCAACGTGTTGCACACCCGGCAGATGGTAAAAGGCCACGACCTGACGGAAAAATTCTCTGAACAGAACCAGCACCCCTTCACGGGTCAAGTGCTGGAGACCAAAGACATCCACGAGACAGTCACACGTTTTACTTATGATCGACTTAATCGCCTGTTGAGCGAAACGACTGCGCCGGACGCAAAAGAACCGGTGCGGGCCACGCGGTCGTATAGCTACGTGATGGCGAGCGCCGACGGCGGCTACCAGGAAACCAAAGACAGCCAGGACGTCGTCAGCCGGCTCTATTTTGATGGCCTCAATCGCACCATCAAGGAAGAGCGGGAATGCGTCGACCCGGACGCGCCGCAATCTAAATCGCGGAAAACCTTCGAGGTCTATGCAGCGGTTTACAATGCATTCGGCCAATTAACCAGCGAGACCACCTACGACTACTGGGCCGACCGCACAGTAGCGATGACCAGCGTGCACGGCTATGACAATTGGGGAGGCCGGCGATCGACCCTTCGCCCGGATAACGTCACCGTCATCACCGAGCGCTCACCCTTTGGCGCCGATGGCGACATCGTCACCTCCTGGGAGGAGTACCCAAAAGCAGCGGACGTACGCAAACGCCACAGCGTCACGCACCTAAATCGGTTCGGCAAACCTGATGAAGTGCAAACCCTGGACGATCAAGGCGGCCCCGCAGCAACACACAGCTACCGCTATGACGGGTTCGGGCGCAGCATCGAGCAGACGCTCACGTTCAGCGAGCCCGCTACCGGAAAAGGCGTAAGCGCCGAGCATAAACGCACGACTAAATTCACGTACGACATCTGGGGCCGGATGACCCGTACCGATCGCCCCGACGGTACCGCGCTGAGCCGCAAATTCGCCAAGCACACGACAGGCGAGTTGGCGACCCAACTGCTGTTACACACGAGCAAAAGCGATAAAGGCACTTCAGTCTGCGACCGTAAGTTCGATGGTATTGACCGATTGACGTCAATGCACGCTGGCCCCCGGAGCGAAACATTGCACTACCAAGGTTCGCTGATGCTGCCGCAGAAACGGACTCTGGGTTCTGGTCGCACCTTGAGCTACGAATACAACCCCGCAGTGACCACCTCCCCGACCAAGATCGTGGCAGGCCAGAACTATAAGACCTCCACTTTCAAATACGACAACAGCCTTGCGAACATTAGCACCGCCCAAAACGACCAGGGCGAGCGCACCTACCACTACACGGACCAGGGCCACCTGCTCAGTGAGTCTTGGAAGGACGGCTCACCCGGCAGTAAAGAACACAAGCGCACCTACCGCACCTCGTTGCAAGGACGCATGCTCGATAACCGCGATGATGAGATCGTCAGCAAAACCTTCGAATACGATGCGCTTGGCAGGACCAGCAAGATCAAACAAGGCAAGTTGGAGGCGACGTTTACCTATAACACTGCGGGTTTGCTTGAGACGACGCTGACAACCGATACCGACAGCAAGCAGGCACTGCTGTGCACCCAGGTTTATGACCACTGGGGCCGCGAAACGTCCCGGACCTTGCAGTTGCAACGCAATGGCGCATCGACTGACCAGCGAACGCTCAAGCAGGTTTGGCGCGGCGATAACGCACTGCACAGCCGCACGCTGCTCAAAGGCGCAACGCCGCTGCTGACCGAAACCTTCAAATACGATGACCGTGATCGCCTGTACGAACACCTCTGCGAAGGCTCCGCCCTGCCTACCAACAGCAAAGGCCGCAAGATCCTCAACCAAGCGTTCGAGTTTGATAGCTTCGACAACATGCTGCTGTGCATCACCGAATTCGAGGACGGCAACGTCGACGAAGCCTTCTACTCGTACTTCGAAGATTCGCCTTTCCAGCTGGAAAGTGTCAGCCATAGCCTGACTTCCGATTACCGTAAAAACCAGCACTTCACTTACGACAGTGACGGCAACATGAAGAACGACGAGCAGGGCAACACCCTGCTTTACGATGAAGACAGCGCCAACCTGACAGCAGTGATCGCGCCCGACGGCGCCACGTTGGCCCGCTACCGTTACGACGGGCACGGGCAGCTGCTTGGCGTCACCCAGGGCACCGATAAAGAAACGCTGCGCCGCTATGAAGGCTATCGCGTAGGCAGCACCCTGCAAGATGGCTTGCTGACGCAATACCTGTATGACGGCGCAACGCCACTGGGCATGCAACAGTCGGGGCAACAGGGCCAAACGCGCCTGTTCATGGCCAACAACAGCAACAGCGTGATTGCTGAGTGCGCAGCGGACGGCACGGTGCACGAAGCCGGCTACAGCGCCTATGGGGAAGTCGAGGAAGGTAAACTGCTTGGCTTGCTTGGCTTCAACGCTGAAGTGCGCGAGCAGGGCCTGGGCTGGTATCTGCTGGGCCGCGGTTACCGTGCGTACAACCCGAGCCTGATGCGTTTCCACAGCCCGGATAACAGCGCACCCGAGCAGGCGGGCATTAACCCTTACGTGTATTGCCTGGGCAACCCGGTGATGTGGCAAGACCCTACCGGGCATTACGCTGAGGATTGGGGCCCCGGCAGGGACCCAGTCAAGCAAAAAGAGAAAAAAGGTGCCATGTACTGGCTGGGCTGGGCCAGTGTCGCCGCCAATGTGGCGTTGTCCGTTACCTTCGCCATTATCACCGGCGGGACAGCCACCCCCCTGGTCATTGCAGTTATCGCCACGGGGGTAGCTGCAGCTGTCGCAGGCCTGGGCACGACCCTGGCCGCCGAGTTCACCAAAGACCCTGCGAAGAAGGAGAAACTTCAGATTGCCGGGGCGGCTCTATCGCTCGCAGGTAACCTTGTACTGACAGCGGGGATATACCTGGGGCAGCGTCACAAGGCAGCTCAAGCCCGTAAGGCCCAACAAGAGGCCAGCGTAATCAACGCAGATACTGGTCCGCGACGTAGCAGTACGAGCTCTGCGGGAGGTAGATCGGCTGTAAATGAAACTGCGCAGCAGGGGACCCAGACCGATATTGCTGAGGTGGCCAGCAGAAACGCTCGCACTTCGATTGTCGCAACTATTGAATCAGGGCCACGTGTAGCTCCAAGCGTTGAGAGTACCCCGGCGAGTTCTCGCCGAAGCAGCATCAGCTCTGCTATCACTCCGGTCGAAGCTGCAAACAATGATTCTGCTCCGGGCGCGCCAGCTCAAGGTTTTACGCATACTGTGGTGGGCAGAATGATTGAAGTGAAAGCAATAAATTCATCCGCCATGCGTTTGTTTGCCCCGGAACAGATCCACGGTGATGCGTACAATGACTTTGTGAGAACTGATTTTAGATACGACACGAGATATACTCCAACATACAAATAGACTCGATCGTCAATAAACTTTGAGTACCCAGTGATGCAGCCCCCCAACAAACTGCATCACCGGGTATTCCTCCCTTTCAAACCTTAAGCCCGCCGATTTTTCCCCCATCATCCCAGATTTGCCCTACAGCCCTGCGCCTCGTTTCTCCTTATCTTCCCTCCTCACCAAACCGTGGCCTCCTCCCAACCGAAGACACCCCGCTTAGCCCTTACGGTACCGGCTAACCGCCACGCCCCACCGTTCAATTCCAGGCATTCACCATGCTCAAGCCCCGCAAACGCCGGCAGGCGCTGTCACGTCTGCGCTTTTTCTACTTGCCAGCCCTTGGCGCAAGCCTTCTGAGCCTTCAGGCCATGGCCGAATCCACCACCCTGCAGTTCGAGCCAGGCTTCATTCGCCAGAGCCCTGGGCAATCCGCCAACGCTGGCACCCTGGCACTGCGTACGTTGGCCGACCACAAACCGCTCGCTGCGGGCCAATACACGCTTGAGCTTTTCGTCAACCTCAGCCCCCTGGGCAAGCGCGAGTTCGAGGTGCACGACAGCAGCGACGGCCAGGCCCTGGTGCCGTGCCTGACTGCTGACCTGCTGCGCGAGGTCGGCCTGCGCGAGCAACACCTCGCTGCCATGCTGCCCAGCCTTACCGGTTGCATCGATTTGGCCGCACACATTACAGGCGCAACTGCCGAGTTCGATGCCAGCAAATTGCAGCTGAACCTGTCGATACCTCAGCCTTTCATGCGCCGAGACGTGGCGGGCGCCGTAGCCGTGGAACACTGGGACCAAGGCGTGAATGCCGCTTTCGTCAATTACCAGGCCTCGGCCCAGCACACCACGCGCCGCGGCAACGGCAGCCGCACTGGCCAGGACCTGTACCTGAACAGCGGCGTCAACCTGAATGGCTGGCGACTGCGCAGTCAACAGGCCCTGCGCGAAGACCAACACGGCGAGTTTCGCTGGACCCGCAGCAATACCTACGCGCAACATGACCTGCCGGGCAGCTGGGGCACCCTTACCCTTGGTGAAACGTTCACCCAGGGGGAAATTTTTCGCAGCTTGCCGTTCAAGGGGGTGAAACTGGCTTCCGACCCGGACATGCTTCCCGACGCCCTGCAAAACTACGCACCGGTGTTACGCGGCGTGGCCCAGACCTACGCCAAGCTGGAAGTCCTGCAAAACGGTTACCCTCTCTACTCCACCTTCGTAGCCCCCGGGCCCTACGAGATCGACGACCTTGCCGTAGGTGCCAGCAGTGGCGAGCTGGAAATTGTCCTGACCGAAGCCGATGGCCAGGTCCGCCGCTTCATCCAGCCCTACTCCACGCTCGGCAACCTCATGCGTGCGGGTGTCTGGCGCTACGACCTGGCCGTCGGCCGTTACCATGCCGCTGACCTTGCGGACTCACCTGCGCTGTGGCAAGGCACCCTGGCCAGGGGCATCGGCTGGGACAGCACGCTTTACACTGGCGTGCTCGGAGGCAGTTATTACCGCGCCGGCACCCTTGGCCTAGGCAGGGATTTTGCCGCGCTCGGCGCATTGTCAGTGGACATCACCCACGCAGTCACCGACCTTGGCCCAGCGTCAGGTGAAGTGAAAGGCAACAGCTTCTCTGCACGCTACGGCAAAGCCTTCGACAGCGGCACCAGCCTGCGCTTTGCCGGCTATCGCTATTCCACGCCCGGCTACCGGGACTACGATGAAGCCGTTCAACAGCGCAATGCGTCCAGCCTTTACCTGGGCAACCGCCGTAGCCGGCTGGAGGCTTCGGTGTATCAGCACTTCGGCCCCTCCGGCGCCCTCAGCCTCACGCTATCGCAAGATGACTACTGGCAGAGCAAACAAAAGCGCCGTCAGTATCAACTCCAATACACTACGCAACTACCCGGCAATATCAGCCTGAACCTGTTCGCCTCCCAATCGCTCAGCTCCACGCGCGATAACGACCGTATTATTGGCCTTGGCTTTACCGTGCCTCTGGACTTTGCCAATGCTTCGAGTGCCAGTTTCAGCATCCAGGAAACCGCTGGCACCCTCAGCGAACGCGCCAGCCTCAATGGCCACTTCGATGACCGGCGCCTGAACTACCGAGCCGCGCTGACCAACGACAAACAGCAAAGTGGCAGCGTTTCGCTTGTTTATCAGGGCACCCATGCCAACTACGGAGTGGGCTACACCCAAGCCAACGACTACCGCAGCCTGTCCGTGAGCACCAGTGGTGCGCTGCTGGCACACAGTGAAGGCATGCTGCTGGCGCCTTTTATCGGCGAAACCAACGCCTTGCTGCATGTTCCCGACATTGCCGGCGTCGGCATTGGCAGTGCGCAACACGCTAAAACCAACAGCCAAGGGTACGCCCTTGCACCGTATCTGCGCCCTTACCGTGCGAATCAGTTGGTGCTGCAACTCGACCAGCTCGACCCGGAAATCGAAATCGAAAATGGTGCCACGCAGGTTGTGCCGCGCCGGGGTGCGGTGGTGCTGGCAGAGTTCGCAGCACGACGCGTCAATCGCCTGGTACTGACCTTGCTGCAAGCAGACGGGCAACCTTTGCCATTCGGTGCGCAAATCAGCGATGGGCAGGAGCAGGTACTGGGTGTGGTAGGCCAAGGAGGCCAGGCGCTTATCGCAACCCACCTTGACGAACAGCAGCTGTCAATCAGGTGGACCGATGAGCGCGAACAGCTTTGCCGCATCACGCTCACACCCGCAACCCTGCCCTTGAAACAAGGCTATCGCCTGCACACCTTGCAGTGCCCTGCCTCATGAGTTTTGACCCGCACCTGCTGCCAAGACCCTCCCGACTGGACAACCCGCCCATGAACGCTGCTTTTCGCCCCGCACTGCTGCCTGCGCTGCTGCTCACCTGCCTGCCTCTGTTCCATGCACAAACCGCACATGCCGTATCGGGCTGCGCTGTCGAGAACGGGGCCGGCCCCGCCATTTTCACTGCGGATTTCATGAATGTGTGGGTGCCAAAGGATCTGCCCGTAGGTGAGCCAATTGCCAACAGAAGATTTACCTTCTTGACCGACCCATCCTCAACCAGGGTGAGTTGCGTAAACGACGGCAACCTTCTGGAAGCCAATGTCAAAAATACCTCGCCTTTCATCCACAACATCCAACCCAGACTGGCGGGTGGGCGCTTCGCCAACAAAGTGGTCAGGACAAGCGTCAATGGAATAGGCGCCATCGTAGAGCTGGGCTTTCCCTTCAGCGGCGGTTTCCCCAACACGTTCAGCTCGGTCAGCGGCGACAATACAGTCCCCTACACCGGCACCAATCGGGAAACCACGCTCAACCCGATCCTGATCGGCCCCATTCACTCAACTATTACACTGATCAAAACGGGCCCTATTACCCCAGGGCTGAATGCGCTTGACGAAGAACTGGCCCACGGTAGTACCACTGATGTGCCTGATGCCTTCCGCCTGAGGGTCAATGCGAATGTCAATCAGGCCCAATGCACGCTCAAAAGCGATGCAGTCAGCGCCGACCCGGTAAAACTTGGGGACTACACGATGGCGGACTTTCCCGCAAAGGGCACCACCACTGCGAGCATTCCCTTCCAGATCACCTTGAGCGATTGCGAGGACGACCCTGCGTCAAGCACGGCAACAGCGCACATCTACCTCACAGGCGCGGACGGCTCGGTTGCCATCGACCCAAGGCAGGGGCTGTTCAGCCTGGGACGTGGCTCCACGGCGAAAGGGATCGCAATCCAGATAACTGACGATTCTGGCCAACCCGTCCCCCTGGAAGAACACGCGTCAACCCACAAGAAACTTGAGCTGCCCCTTACCCGCCTGTCATATCGCGCGCATTTCTATCAAACCGATGACAAGGTTACCCCTGGCATGGCCAAAGGGGCGCTGGATTTCACCATCAGCTACCGTTAACCCGCAGGGTGCCGGCCCGAACAGTGATGTTCGGGCCGGCACCGACATCAAAAAACGGACGAACAGAAACGCAGAAAGGGACTTTCGTCCCTTTTTGCGTTTTTCGATTTGGAGCGGGAAACGAGACTCGAACTCGCGACCCCGACCTTGGCAAGGTCGTGCTCTACCAACTGAGCTATTCCCGCAATGTGAAGCTTTACCACTTTCGGCGTGAAGCGCCTTTACGACCTTCACCACCACTGCACCGCATAGACGCCACAGTATTTAAACTGGAGCGGGAAACGAGACTCGAACTCGCGACCCCGACCTTGGCAAGGTCGTGCTCTACCAACTGAGCTATTCCCGCAAATGGCGTCCCCTAGGGGACTCGAACCCCTGTTACCGCCGTGAAAGGGCGGTGTCCTAGGCCACTAGACGAAGGGGACACACAACACTTTTCAGTGCGCCAGATATTGAGCCTCACGATTCAAACTGGACTTTCTTTTCCTGCCCCGCCGTTAAGCAGTGCCGGAGAAACTGGAGCGGGAAACGAGACTCGAACTCGCGACCCCGACCTTGGCAAGGTCGTGCTCTACCAACTGAGCTATTCCCGCAATATGGCGTCCCCTAGGGGACTCGAACCCCTGTTACCGCCGTGAAAGGGCGGTGTCCTAGGCCACTAGACGAAGGGGACACGCTGCAAGCATTACTGCCTACTTTCACTCCCTGCCGCGTTTCGCTGTGTGCTTTACGCTGCAAGTGGCGCGCATTCTATGGATGCTGCGTAAGATCGTCAACCCCTTTGTAGAAATTTATTTAAATCAATGACTTCCGGGTGTGCCGAGCGCTGTTTCAGGCAACCCGCAGGGGTTTGGCGTTGATTTTCTGGCGTCAAGGCAGCATTAATGTGCCAGCATCCAGCCATGGCACAGTTTGCCGATAGAAAAAGAGAATGCCTGTGAGGGCCTCTCGCGAGCAAGCTCGCTCCTACACTCAATAATGCAAACCTATTCATGAGGCATTAACGGTGACACCACTTCTGATCACTCTGCTCATCGTGGCGGGTATCGCGTTGCTGATCGTGATCGGCTACCTCAACAATGTGGTCGAGAACAGCAAGCTCGAACGTGCGCGACTGAAGGTCGAGCTTGCCGATCGCTTGCGCCGCTGTGGCGAAATCACCGAGACCTTCCCCGGCCAATTCATGACCCCGGCACTCAAGCTGCTGCTGACCCGCCTGGAGCTGAACCTCAACCAGCGCCAGCTGGTGGTGGACAAGCACAATGCCGAACTCAAGGCACGTATCGCCGAGCTGGAGGGCCTGATCGCCCTGGGCGAAAAAATCCCGGTGAACAACCCGCCTAACCCGATCCAGACCGAGGTCAAAGCCAAGGACGTGCGTTTTCTGCTCGAAGCGCTGCACACCCAGGTCGCCCGCGCCGCCCAGGAAGGCTTCCTGCCCGCCAGCGAGGCCAAGCAGTGGGTCAAGGAGATCCGCCATATCCTGGTGCTGCTGCACATTGAGTTCTTCAACAACCTCGGCCAGCAGGCCCTGCAGAAGGGCCAGCCGGGCCAGGCACGCCTGGCTTTCGAGCGTGGCGTGCAGTACCTGCGCAAGCAGCCTGAGCCCAAGGTGTTTGAAGAGCAGCTGACGTACCTGGAAAAACTGCTGGCACGGGCCAATGCCCAGGTGCTGGACCGCATGGCACCGGCGGAAGACGAGCACAATGAACTGACCGACGGGCTCAAGACCGACGAGGAAGAGACCTGGAAGAAGAAGGCGATGTACGACTGATACGTTAATCTGTGCCGGCCCTGTGGGAGCGGGCTTGCCCCGCGAACACCGGCGCAGCCGGTGCCATGCATCGCGCCCCATTCGCGGGACAAGCCCGCTCCCACAGGGGCCAGTACAGACAATCCAGTGATCAGCAGTCAGTCAGCCCCAGGAAGATCGCCACCAACCGCTCCACCCCCCGCTGATCCACCTCACTGAACCGCCCAACCTTCGGGCTGTCCAGGTCTAGCACCCCAATCAACCTGCCCTCCTTCACCAGTGGAATCACCAATTCACTGTTGGACGCACTGTCACAGGCAATGTGCCCCGGGAATGCATGCACGTCCTCGACCCGCTGGGTCTGCCGGGTGGCCGCCGCCGCGCCGCACACACCCTTGCTGAACGGAATGCGCACACAGGCCACCTGCCCCTGAAACGGGCCGAGCACCAGCTCTTCGTTGCGGTTGAGGTAAAAGCCCGCCCAGTTCAGGTCATCCACCTGATGGAAGAGAAACGCCGAAAACTGCGCGGCGTTGGCAATGAAGTCGCGCTCGTCGGCAAACAGTGCCTGCACTTGCGCCGCCAGCAGGTCATAGCCATCGAGGCCGGTGCCACTGGCATTGAGGTCGATCATTTACTTTTGCTCCAGCAATTGCAGCCCGACCCAGTAGCGGGCGAACTGATAGGCACAACGGCCATTACGGTTGCCGCGGCCGGTGGCCCAGCGCACGGCAAGGATGTCCAGCGCTTCGTCACGCTGCCATTTTAACCCGGCAGAGCGCGCCAACTGGCCGATCCAGTGTTCGACCACGTTGAGGAAGTGGTCCTGGGTGAAGGGGTAGAACGACAGCCACAGGCCAAAACGGTCCGACAAGGCGATCTTGTCTTCCACGGCTTCGCTGGGGTGCAGCTCGCCATCGACGCGCTTCCAGTTCTCGTTGTCGCTCTCTTTCTCCGGCACCAGGTGGCGGCGGTTGGAGGTGGCGTACAGCAAGACATTGTCAGGGGCCTGCTCCAGCGAGCCGTCGAGTACGCTCTTGAGCACCCGGTAGTCGCCCTCCCCGGCTTCGAACGACAGGTCGTCGCAGAACAGGATGAAGCGCTGCGGCAGTTTTTGCAGTTGCTCGACCACCCGCGGCAGGTCGGCCAGGTGGTCGCGCTCGATTTCGATCAGGCGCAGGCCGGCACCGGCGTGCTCGGCCAGCAAGGCGCGCACCAGCGACGACTTGCCGGTGCCACGCGAGCCCCACAGCAACGCGTGGTTGGCAGGCAGGCCATTGATGAACTGGTGGGTGTTGCGGCCCAGCTGGTCACGTTGCTGGTCGACCCCGATCAGGTCGCTGAGGCGGATGTCCAGGCTGACTTCAAGCGGCATCAGGTAACCGGTGCGGCCATCGCGCTGCCAGCGGGCGGCCAGGGTGGTGTGCCAGTCGATGTCCGGGCGTGGGGCGGGCAACAGCGGTTCAAGGCGCGCCATTACCGATTCGGCGCGGTCCAGGAAAGCAATCAAGCGAGCGTCCATGACGACTCCTACAGATTTCAGTTTTTTGGGGGCCGCTGCGCGCCCCCGCTTGGCGATCAACTGAAATGAACAGACAGACCCGCCAGCAGCCGGGGCTATTCGGCTATGCTTGCGCAGCGCAAGGGACGTGAAACCGGCTCGGGACTCATGGATATAAAGTTCACCAATCGCCTGTCATACAAGCAAGCCCGGCTGACAGTCCTGGTCGGCTTCATCCTGGGAACATTGCTCAGTCTCATCCAGATCGGCATCGATTATGCCAGCGAAGACGCATCCATCAACCGCGAAGTGCGTGCGCTGCTGCAAATCAGCCACAACCCGGCCTCACGCATCGCCTACAACATCGATGCCGAGCTGGCCCTGGAGCTGACCCGCGGCCTGCTGCAATCGCCGGCGGTGATCCGCGCACGGCTGATCGACAACAATGACACCGTGCTGGCCGATGTCGAGCGTCCGCGCCTGGAAGACCGCTACCGCCCCCTGAGCGACTTTCTGTTCGGCGAGCAGCGCCAGCTTGAGGACCGCCTGTTCCTCGCCCACCTGCCCGATGAATACCTCGGCACCCTGTACCTGGATGTCGATACCTACGCCTTCGGCAGCCGCTTTCTCGACCGCGCCGGCATCACCCTGTTCAACGGCTTCGCCCGCAGCTTAGTGTTGACCGGCATTCTGCTGGCGCTGTTCTACATGATGCTGACCAAACCCTTGGTCACCGTGATCGGTGCGCTCAGCGGCAGCGACCCGCGCAAGCCGCGGCAAACCCGCCTGGAATGCCCCCACGGTCATGAGCTCGACGAGATCGGCGTGCTGGTCAAGGTCGCCAACCAGCAGTTCGTCAGCATGGCCACCGAGATCGAGCAGCGGCGTACCGCCGAAAACCGCCTGACCCAGTACCTCAACGAGCTGGAAGACATCGTGTCGGCACGCACCGACCAGCTCAAGGCCAGCAACAGCAGCCTGAGCCTGTCCAACCAGGAGCTCGAACAAGCCCGCCGCCGCGCCCTCGACATGGCCCAAGCGCGCGCGGCCTTCCTGGCCAACATGAGCCACGAGATCCGTACCCCGCTCAACGGCATGCTCGGCATGATCGCCCTGGCCCTGGACAGCCCGCTGCCCAGCGAGCAGCGCCAGCAGATGACCATCGCCCACGACTCGGGCAAAGTGCTGGTGGAGCTGCTCAACGACATCCTCGACCTGTCCAAGTTCGATGCCGGCCAGCTGGAGCTCGAACGCATTGCGTTCGACATGGGCTCGATGGTCGAGGACACCGCCAACCTGCTGTCGCAGAACACTGCGCAGAGCGTCGAACTGACCTGCCTGATCGCCCGTGACTTCCCCAGCAGCGTGCTCGGCGACCCTACGCGGGTGCGCCAGATCGTCAGCAACCTGTTGTCCAATGCCCTCAAGTTCACCCGTTTCGGCCGCGTCGACATTCGCCTGGCGACGATAGTCGGCGGCGTGCGCCTGGAGGTTCGCGATACCGGCATCGGCATCCCCGAAGAAGCCCAGGCGCGGATTTTCCAACCGTTCACCCAGGCCGGCGCCGGCATCACCCGCCAGTACGGCGGCACCGGCCTGGGCCTGGCCCTGACGCGTAACCTGTGCAAGGCCATGCAGGGGCATCTGCATATTCAGTCCGAGCCTGGGTTCGGCAGCCGCTTCAGCGCAGAGTTGCCGCTGACCGTTCACACCGAGGCCATCCCGCCCGCGCCGCTGCAGGGGCGCGTGGTGGCCTTGAGCAATGCCGGCAGCGGGCTGCATGAACTGCTGCAAGACCTGCTACCCACCTGGGGCCTGGCGTACCAGCGCCAAGACAGCAGCGCAGGCCTGGACGCCACGCAGTTCGACCTGCTGATCACCGACGACCTGGAGCACCTGTTCGAGCTGCGCCCCGCGCTGAAGACGCCCATCCTGCTGGTGACCGCCTATGGCAATTTCCTCCCCAGCGAGCAGTCCGTCAGCCTGGCGCCCTTGCATCAACTGGCCCGGCCACTGGCGCGCAACGCCTTGTACCAGACCCTGCGGCGCACCCTGCAAGGCCATGAGCCCGAGCACCCGCTGGCCAACCCGAGCACGACCCTGGAAGCACGCCGCGCGCGGATTCTGCTGGTGGAAGACAACCCGGTAAACCAACTGGTGGCCAAAGGCATGCTGGCCAAGCTCGGCTGCCAGGTACAAGTGGCCAGCCAAGGCGCCGAGGCCCTGGAGTGCCTCGAACAGGAAGATTTCGACCTGGTGTTGATGGACTGCAACATGCCGGTGATGGACGGCTACGAAGCCAGCCGACGCATCCGCCAGAGCGGCCGCTGGCCTGAACTGCCCATTGTCGCCCTGACCGCCAATGCCATGCCCGAGGAGCGCGAGCGCTGCCGCGCGGCCGGCATGAACGACTACCTGGCCAAGCCGTTCCGCCGCGAAGAGCTACTGGCACTGGTCGATCACTGGGTACCGATCAGCGGCTAAGCAGACGCTCGATGTCCCCTTCCAGGGCCTGCGGCTTGGTGGTCGGCGCATAGCGCGTGACGTGGCCGCTGGCCGGGTCGACCAGGAACTTGGTGAAATTCCACTTGATCTTCTGGCTGCCCAGCAGCCCCGGGGCACGCTGCTTGAGCTCGACGAACAGCGGGTGCGCACCGGGCCCGTTGACCTCGACCTTGCGAAACAGCGGGAAGCTCACGCCGAAATTGCGCTCGCAGAACTGCGCGATGTCCCGCGCATCGCCTGGCTCTTGCTTGCCGAACTGGTTGCAGGGGAAGCCCAGCACCACCAGGCCGCGCTCGCGATAGTGCTGCCACAGCTGCTCCAGGCCCTTGTATTGGGGGGTGAAGCCGCACTGGCTGGCGGTGTTGACCACCAGCAAGGCCTTGCCCGGAAAGTCGCCGAGCTTCTTGTGCTCGCCGCCCAGGGTCACGCAGGGAATGTCCAGCATCGATCCAGCCATGTTCGGGCTCCGGTCAGTCGCGCGGTTGAAGGTCGATGCACACCGAGTTGATGCAATAGCGCAGGCCGGTCGGTGGCGGGCCGTCGGGGAACACGTGGCCCAGGTGCGCATCGCAGCGGGCGCAGGTGACTTCGGTGCGGACCATGCCGTGGGTGGTGTCGCGAATCTCGATCATCGCGCTGTCTTCGATCGGCGCGTAGAAGCTCGGCCAGCCGCAGCCGGAGTCGAACTTGGTCTGGGCATCGAACAGCGGCAGGTGGCAGCAGATGCAGTGGTAGATACCGTCGCGGCGCTCGCTGTTGTACTTGCCACTGAACGGGCGCTCGGTGCCTTTGAGGCGGCACACCTGGTACTGCTCGGGGTCGAGCATCGACCGCCATTGTTCTAGTGTCTTCTCGATCTTTTGCATGTAAGCACCTCGGCAGGCTTAATTTCACCCCGCGCCGTCTTTTCCGTAGCGCGGGTGGCACGTATATTAGTTGGCTTCGTGTGCCAGGCGTTCAGTCTGGCACCCGCTTCCTGCCCTTTCAAACCTTTCGAAGGGGCGCGGTGCGTATTCTCAACCGGGACCCCATCATGCAGTTCAGCAAATCGAACAAGCTCGCCAATGTCTGCTACGACATTCGCGGCCCAGTGCTCAAGCACGCCAAACGCCTGGAGGAGGAAGGCCACCGCATCCTCAAGCTGAACATCGGCAACCCGGCGCCGTTTGGCTTCGAGGCGCCGGACGAAATCCTTCAGGATGTGATCCGCAACCTGCCCACCGCCCAGGGCTACAGCGACTCCAAAGGGCTGTTCAGCGCACGCAAGGCGGTGATGCAGTACTGCCAGCAGAAAGAAATCGAAGGCGTCACCATCGAGGACATCTACCTCGGCAACGGCGTGTCCGAACTGATCGTCATGTCGATGCAGGCGCTGCTCAACAACGGCGACGAAGTACTGATCCCGGCCCCCGACTACCCGCTGTGGACTGCTGCGGTGAGCCTGGCCGGCGGCAAGCCGGTGCACTACCTGTGCGACGAGCAGGCAGACTGGTTCCCGGACCTTGAGGACATCAAGGCCAAAATCACCTCGAACACCAAGGCCCTGGTGATCATCAACCCGAACAACCCGACCGGCGCGGTGTATTCCAGGGAGCTGCTGCTGGGCATGCTGGAGCTGGCACGCCAGCACAACCTGGTGGTGTTCTCCGACGAGATCTACGACAAGATCCTGTACGACGAAGCCGTGCACATCAGCACCGCCTCGCTGGCACCCGACCTGCTGTGCCTGACCTTCAACGGCCTGTCCAAGTCGTACCGGGTGGCGGGCTTCCGTTCCGGCTGGCTGATCATCTCCGGGCCCAAGCACCACGCCAAGAGCTACATCGAAGGCATCGACATGCTGGCCAACATGCGCCTGTGCGCCAACGTGCCGGCCCAGCATGCCATCCAGACCGCCCTGGGCGGCTACCAGAGCATCAACGACCTGGTACTGCCACAAGGCCGCCTGCTGGAGCAGCGCAACCGCACCTACGAGCTGCTCAACTCGATCCCCGGCGTCAGCTGTGTGAAACCGATGGGCGCCCTGTATGCGTTCCCAAAGATCGACCCCAAGGTCTGCCCGATTCACAACGACGAGAAATTCGTGCTCGACCTGCTGTTGTCGGAGAAGCTGCTGATCGTTCAGGGCACGGCGTTCAACTGGCCGTGGCCGGACCACTTCCGCGTGGTGACCTTGCCACGGGTGGATGACCTGGAAGCGGCGATCGGGCGGATCGGGAGTTTCCTGCGGACTTATTCGCAGTAAGTTCCGGCCCATTCGCGGGGCACGCCCGCTCCCACAGCTGCAGCGCTGCACCTGAGGGTTGCAGAACTCCTAGGGGAGCGGGCTTGCCCCGCGATTGGGCTGCGAAGCAGCCCCGCACAATCCCACACAATGTTTCTTACATCCTGCAACGCTCTACCTCACAGCCCCCGCCCTTTCCTCTGCCATACTCCGCCGTACACAGTTTGAAATAGTCGCCCGATTGAATCGGCACGGCTTGCCCCTTATATACCCCGCAGTAAGCAACACTCTCATCCGTCAGGAGAACGTAACAACCATGATGCGCATTCTGTTGTTTGTAGCCACCAACCTCGCGGTGGTGCTGGTTGCAAGCATTACCCTGAGCCTGTTCGGTTTCAACGGGTTCATGGCCGCCAACGGGGTCGACCTCAACCTCAGCAGCCTGCTGGTGTTCTGCGCCGTGTTCGGTTTTGCCGGCTCCCTCGTCTCGCTGTTCATCTCCAAGTGGATGGCGAAGATGACCACCGGCACCCAGATCATCTCCCAGCCGCGCACCCGCCACGAGCAGTGGCTGTTGCAAACGGTCGAAGAGCTGTCGCGCGAGGCCGGTATCAAGATGCCCGAAGTGGGTATCTTCCCGGCGTACGAGGCCAACGCCTTCGCCACCGGCTGGAACCGCAACGACGCCCTGGTAGCTGTCTCCCAAGGCTTGCTGGAGCGATTCTCGCCCGATGAAGTGCGTGCGGTGCTGGCCCACGAGATCGGCCACGTGGCCAACGGTGACATGGTCACCCTGGCACTGGTGCAGGGCGTGGTGAACACCTTCGTGATGTTCTTCGCCCGCATCATCGGCAACTTTGTCGACAAGGTCATCTTCAAGAATGAAGAAGGCCAGGGCATCGCCTACTACGTGGCGACTATCGTTGCCGAGCTGATCCTGGGCATCCTAGCCAGCATGATCGTCATGTGGTTCTCGCGCCGCCGCGAATACCGCGCCGACGAAGCCGGTGCGCAATTGGCCGGCACCGCTGCAATGATCGGCGCCCTGCAGCGCCTGCGCGTGGAACAAGGCTTGCCGGTGCACATGCCGGACACCATGAAGGCCTTCGGTATCAATGGCGGCCTCAAGCACGGCCTGGCCGGGCTGCTGATGAGCCACCCGCCGCTGGAAGACCGTATCGAAGCGCTGCGTCGCCGCGGTTGATCCACCCGGTAAAAACAAGAAAGGGCGACTTCGGTCGCCCTTTTTTGTGCCTGCCTGCCCATCAGCGACTGATGCGATACACCCGCTCCAACAGACTGGCAGCACCGGCCTGGGCAAACTTGGGGCTCTCCTGAATGATCTCTAGCACCTCCAGCACCTCCACCCGCCACCCCGCAAACCCCTGCCGCACCTCATCATCGGCCACCGAAAATGGCGGCCCGGCCAACAGCGCCTGGTCATAATCCAGCGTCACCAACAGCCCTTGGCAACCCGTCGGCAACAATTCAGCCAGCAGCCGCATGTACCGCAGGCGCATCTCGGGCGGCAATGCAATCAACGCGGCGCGGTCATAGACCCCCGCACAATCAGCCAGATCCTGCGCCTGCAAGGCAAAGAAATCCCCGCACCACACTTCCACTTCAGCACATCGCCAAACCTCGAAGCCGCCCCTTTGCGACACTTCGGGCTCAAGCCCGTGCTCGCGGAAAAACCCCTCCACTGCCCGGCGCGACAGCTCCACCCCCAGCACGCGATAGCCCTGCCCTGCCAACCAGGCCAAGTCCAGGCTCTTGCCGCACAACGGCACCAGCACCCGGCTACCAGGCGCCAACGCCAGCGCGGGCCAGTGCGCCTGCAGGTAAGGGTTGACCTGCATTTGATGGAAGCCGATCTGGTTATCGGCCCATCGCTTGTGCCAGAACGCTGGTTCCATGACAGCTCCTATACTCATCAAGCGCTTCGATAGATAGCGCAGAAAACTTGGTTTGGATTTCGATCGGTAACTGATTGAAGATGACAGCATCTTAACCCTCAGGACCCCACCATGCTGCCCAGCCTGTTCATTTCCCATGGATCACCCATGCTTGCCCTACACCCAGGCGCTAGCGGGCCGGCCCTCGCCGGGCTGGCCAACGCCCTGCCGCAGCCCAAGGCAATCGTGGTGGTGTCGGCGCACTGGGAAAGCCGTGAGCTGCTGGTGACCGGCAGCCAGCAACCCGAGACCTGGCATGACTTCCACGGCTTCCCTCCGGCGCTATATGCCGTGCAGTACCCGGCGCCGGGTGAGCCTGCGCTGACCGAAGAGGTGTGTGCATTACTGGGCGCTGCCGGCCTGCCCGCACGTACCGATGCGCACCGCCCGTTCGACCATGGCGCCTGGGTACCGCTGAGCCTGATGTACCCGAGCGCCAACATCCCGGTGATACAGGTCTCGCTGCCCAGCCAGAGGGGGCCTGCCTTGCAACTCAAGGTCGGCCAGGCGCTGGCAGGGTTGCGCGCGCAGGGGGTACTGCTGGTGGGCTCGGGGAGCATTACCCATAACCTGGGGGAGCTGAACTGGCACGCCGGGCCGGACGTGATAGAACCTTGGGCACTGGCGTTTCGGGATTGGGTGGTGGCGCGGCTGCAGGACGATGACCGGGATGCGCTGGTGGATTACCGGCAGCAGGCACCGTTTGCGGTGCGTAACCATCCCAGCGATGAGCATTTGCTGCCGCTGTACTTTGCCTTGGGGGCTGGAAGCAAGTTCGGGGTGGTGCACCAGGGGTTCACCCTGGGGGCACTGGGGATGGACATTTACAGGTTCGACTGAAGGGCCTTTTCGCGGGGCAAGTCGGACCGCGAAGAGGCCGGTACAGGCAAAAAAAATCCCCAGCACAGGCCGGGGATTTTTTTATTACGCCAGGATCAATCTTCGCGGTAGCGACGCAGCTTCAGCTGCTTGCCAGCCACGCGGGTGTCCTTGAGCTTGGACAGCAGCTTCTCCAGGCCATCTTCCGGCAGCTCGACCAGGCTGAAGCTGTCGCGTACCTGAATACGGCCGATAGCGTCACGGGCCAGGCCGCCTTCGTTGAGGATCGCACCCAACAGGTTCTTGGCAGCGATACCGTCACGGGCACCCAGGGCAGTACGGCAACGCACGCGGCCTTCAGCCAGCGGCATCGGCGCACGACGCTCACGGTCACCGCGATCGCCACGGTCACTGCGCTCGCCACGCTCGGTGCGCTCACCGCTACGCTCACGCGGGGCACCCACGCCCGGCACCAGCGGCTGTTCGCGCTCTACCGCAGCCAGGTCCAGCGCCTGACCATTGGTTGCTTTGCGCAGCAAGGCCGAAGCCAGGGCACGCGGGCTGCAACCCAGGTCAGCGGTCAGACGGTCGAGCAGCTCGCCATGGCTGGCTTCCGATTCGGCTACCAGCGGCGCCAGGCTCGAGGTCAGCTTCTTGATGCGAGCATCGAGAACGGCCTGAGCATTCGGCAGACGTGCTTCGGCAACCTTCTGCCCGGTCACACGCTCGATCACCTGCAGCATGCGGCGCTCACGCGGGGTGACCAGCAGCAGTGCACGGCCTTCGCGACCGGCACGGCCAGTACGGCCGATACGGTGTACGTAGGACTCTGGGTCGTACGGCATGTCAACGTTGAACACGTGAGTGATGCGCGGTACGTCCAGACCACGGGCAGCGACGTCGGTGGCGACGACGATGTCCAGGCGGCCATCCTTGAGCGAGTCGATAACGCGCTCACGCTGGTTCTGGGCGATGTCACCGTTCAGTGCGGCAGCCTTGTAGCCTTTGGCTTCCAGCGCGGCGGCCAGGTCCAGGGTGGCTTGCTTGGTACGCACGAAGGCGATCAGCGCGTCGAACTCTTCGACTTCCAGCAGACGCAGAACAGCCGGGATCTTCTGGTCGGCATGGACCATCAGGTGGGCCTGGTCGATCGCGGTAACGGTCTGGGTCTTGCTCTGGATCTTGACGTGCTTGGGTTCACGCAGGTGACGCTCGGCGATCGAACGGATCGACGACGGCAGGGTTGCGGAGAACAGTACGGTCTGACGGCTAGCCGGGATTGCGTCGAAGATCACTTCGAGGTCATCCATGAAGCCCAGCTTGAGCATCTCGTCGGCTTCGTCCAGTACCAGGTACTGCACTGTCGACAGGACTTTTTCGTCACGACGCAGGTGGTCGCACAGACGGCCTGGGGTAGCGACGACGATTTGTGCGCCGTTACGGATGGCGCGCAGCTGTGGGCCCATCGGGGCACCACCGTAAACAGCGACCACGTTAACGCCCGGCATCTGCTTGGCGTAGGTTTCGAAAGCGGTAGCAACTTGCAGCGCCAACTCACGGGTTGGCGCCAGGATCAGGGCTTGCGGTTCGCGCTTGCTCACGTCGATCTTGTTGAGGATCGGCAGGGCGAAGGCAGCGGTCTTGCCGGTGCCAGTCTGCGCCTGGCCGATCATGTCGTGACCGGCGAGGATGATCGGGATCGACTGATGCTGAATGGCGGACGGCTCTTCGTAGCCGGTAGCCAGCACAGCAGCAACAATATTCGGATTGAGATCGAGAGCGGCGAATCCGCCGGTTTCCTGGGTCATGGGTCTGCCTCTAGGTGCATCCGCAAAGACCCATGCTCCAAAGCTGCACATGCCTTGAAAGACCAAAAGGTCACCCAGGCAGCTTTGGCGGCGGGGATTTGCGAAAACGATTGAAAAAGAAAAACTTGGGAAGGTCCGCCTAGCGGACGTGCAGCCGAAGCTGGACTCGGAGGATTTGCACCACCTGATTTTGAGGTCCGCTAAAAGACCGGCGCGTACTATACCCGAATTAACGGGTTACGTGAGGAAAATTTTCGCAGGTCAGGGCCAGTACCGGGCCATCAGCGGATGGCTGGCTGAATCGATTCCTGTCTGCACTACCGCGTCACCCTTTTCGCGGGCAAGCCCGCTCCCACAGCTACGGCGCAGCATTGGGGCTAGCGGTGCTCCTGTGGGCTGCGAAGAGGCCAACACGGCCTTCAGGTAGCAGGCCGTATTTCCTTGATCAGGCCGTCAAGGCTATACCCCAATTGCGGCGCCAGCGCCTCGGCCCGCGCCCGCAGCCCTACCATGTCCAGCGTCTGCTCCAGGTCCGCCGGCACCAGCAGGATCACATTGCCCTCCTTCACCGGCAGCTCCCAGTAATGCCGATGGTACAAGCCGCGCAACAGCGCCGCGCCCAGCGGCCTGCCGTCGTCGGTGGCCCACTGGTTGATCACCAGCCAGCCGCCTGGGTTGAGCTGCTTCTGGCAGTTATCCAGGAATGTCCAGGCCAAGTGCCCGACACCCGGCCCGTGGTCGGTGTACAGGTCAACGAACAGCAGGTCGGTTTTCTCCGCCGTGGTCAGCAGCTCCAAGGCATCGCCTACGCGCACATAAAGGCGCGGGTCGTCGTCCAGCCCCAGGTACTGCATGGCCAGGCGCGGCACATCTGGGCGCAGCTCGATGGCCTCGATGTCTTCCAGCGGCAGGAACCTCATGCAGGCCTGGGTCAAGGTACCCGCCCCAAGCCCCAGAAACAGCGCGCTCTCGGGTTGCTCGTGGCACAGCGCACCGACCAGCATGGCGCGTGTGTAGTCATATTCCAGCCAGCTGGGGTCTGCCGTGAAAACGCAGCTCTGCTCGATCGCATCACCGAATTCGAGAAAACGGTAGTCGTCCACCTCGTACACGCTGATGACGCCAAAGGCATCTTCGACCCGTGCCAGTAGCCGCTCTTCCCGTTCCGCCGTCATGTTCGCCACTCGCCCGTGCAAAAACGCGCATTGTCCGCCAACACCCCCGATGCAACAAGCAGGGCAGCAACTGTTACCATGGCCCAAAGCCTACAACCGACAAGATCGAGCCCGAAATGAACGCACCGTGGAGCCCTGACAGCTGGCGCGCCCTGCCTATCCAGCAGCAACCGACCTACCCCGACGCTGCGCACTTGCTCAAGGTCGAGCAGACCCTGGCCAGCTACCCGCCGCTGGTGTTCGCTGGCGAGGCGCGTGAGCTGCGCCGGCAGTTCGCCGAGGTCACCGAAGGCCGCGCCTTCCTGCTGCAGGGCGGCGACTGCGCCGAGAGTTTTGCCGAGTTCTCGGCGGCGAAAATCCGCGACACCTTCAAGGTGCTACTGCAAATGGCCATCGTCATGACCTTCGCTGCCGGCTGCCCGGTGGTCAAGGTCGGGCGCATGGCCGGGCAATTTGCCAAGCCACGCTCCTCGGGCGACGAGACCATTGGCAACGTTACCCTGCCCGCCTACCGTGGCGACATCGTCAACGGCATTGGCTTTGACGAAAAAAGCCGCATCCCCGACCCGGATCGCCTGCTGCAGGCCTACCACCAGGCCACCGCCAGCCTCAACCTGCTGCGCGCCTTTGCCCAGGGCGGCTTTGCCGACCTGCACCAGGTGCACAAATGGAACCTGGACTTCATCGCCAACTCGGCGCTGGCCGACAAGTACCATCAACTGGCCAACCGCATCGACGAAACCCTGGCCTTCATGCGCGCCTGCGGGTTGGACAGCGCACCGCAACTGCGCGAGACCAGCTTCTTCACCGCCCACGAAGCCTTGCTGCTCAACTATGAAGAAGCCTTTGTGCGCCAGGACAGCCTGACCGGCGACTACTACGACTGTTCGGCGCACATGCTGTGGATCGGCGACCGCACGCGCCAGCTCGACGGCGCCCATGTGGAGTTCCTGCGTGGGGTGCACAACCCGATCGGGGTCAAGGTCGGCCCGAGCATGAACCCCGAGGAGCTGATCCGCCTGATCGACACCCTCAACCCGAGCAACGACCCAGGCCGCCTGAACCTGATCGTGCGCATGGGCGCCAACAAGGTTGGCGAGCATCTGCCAGGGCTGATCCGCACCGTCGAGCGCGAGGGGCGCAAGGTGCTGTGGAGCTCCGACCCGATGCACGGCAACACCATCAAGGCCAGCAGCGGCTACAAGACCCGCGACTTCGCGCAGATCCTCGATGAGGTCAAGCAGTTCTTCCAGGTGCACCAGGCCGAAGGCAGCCACGCTGGCGGCATCCACATCGAAATGACCGGGCAGAACGTCACCGAGTGCATCGGCGGCGCCCGCCCGATTACCGAAGACGGCCTGTCGGACCGCTACCACACCCACTGCGACCCGCGGATGAACGCCGATCAGTCGCTGGAACTGGCGTTTCTGATTGCCGAAACCCTCAAGCAGGTGCGCCGCTAAAGCGCCCGCTGGAGCGGCCTATTTACGCAGCGGATCATCCCAAAAAGGCCGCTCGGCCTCTTGCTGGATATCCGCCCGGCTCAAGCCCAGGTCATGCAATGTCGCATCGCTAAGGCTGGCCAGTTCCCGCCGCTGACGGTGCAGCTCCCACCAACGCACCGGGCGTTCCAGGGCTGCATGCCACAGGTGGTTCAGGGAGAAGGCAGGTTGCTGAATGCTGCTGACTTGACCTTTCATCGTGAAGCCCTCCGTGTTGATGGCTCCAGTCTCACGCCGGGCTTAAGATCAATCCAACGAATGTTTCTGATGCCATGCATCTCGGAGATTGATGCAATGTCCCAGTATCAAAGCCTCGATGCCGATGTACTGCGCACCTTCGTCGCCATTGCCGAACAAGGCGGCTTTACCCGCGCCGGCGAGGTGGTCAACCGCACCCAGTCGGCGGTGAGCATGCAGATGAAACGGCTGGAGGAAGACATCCTGCAGCGCCAACTGTTCGAGCGCGACGGCCGCCAGGTACGCCTTACTGCCGAAGGGCAGGTGCTGCTCGGCTATGCCAGGCGCATCCTCAAACTGCATGGGGAAGTGTTTAATACCTTGCGCATGCCGCACATGGTCGGGGTGGTCCGCATCGGCACACCGGACGACTATGCCATGCGCTTTCTGCCGACCATTCTGTCGAGTTTCGCCCAGGCTTATCCGCTGGTGCAGGTGGAGGTGCATTGCGACTCGTCGAAGCAGTTGATGCTGCGCCAGGACCTGGACCTGACCATCGTTACCCGCGAACCTGGCAACGAGATCGGCCAGCTGCTGCGCCAGGAGCGCCTGGTGTGGGCCGCAGCCGAAGGGTTCTGCCCGCAGGAGCAACGGCCCATGCCGGTGGCGCTGTTCAATACCGACTGCTTCTGCCGCGCCTGGACCTGCAATGCGCTGGAGGCACAGGGCATCGATTACCGCATTGCCTATACCAGCCCAAGCCTGGCGGCGATCTTTGCCATCGTCACTGCAGGGTTGGCGGTGACGGCGCAGTTGCAGAGCTTGATCGGCGGCAACATACGGATTTTGGGCGAGAGCGACGGGCTGCCGCAGTTGCCGGTGGCCAATGTGATGCTGGTGCGCAGTACGCAGAATCCGTCACCGATCACCGATTGCATGGCCGATTACATCGTCGAAGGGTTCAAGTGAGCCGGGGCTGCGGAGCGGCCCCAAAATCTCAAAGTTCAAACCCCAACATCACCGCACACACCACCAGAAACGCACAAAACATCGCCCGCAACACTTTCTCTGGCAAGGCATGGGCCAACCTCACCCCCCAACTGATGCTAAGCAGCCCACCCACCGCCAAGGGGATCCCTACCCCCCAGTCGACACTCTGGTGCAAGCCATACGTCAGCAGCGTCACCGTGGTACTGGGTGCCGCCAACGCCAGCGACAACCCTTGCGCCACCACCTGCGTGGTACCAAACACACTGGTCAGGATCGGCGTCGCCACCACTGCACCCCCTACCCCGAACAGCCCGCCCATGGTCCCGGCAAAACTGCCCAGCACGCCCAGCCATGGCCACCCATAGCGCAACTCGGGGCTTGGCGGCGCCACCTTGAGAAACATCCGCGCCACGTTCCAGATAGCCAGCGCCACCAGAAAACCGACAAAGCCCAGGCGCATGGACTGGGCATCGATGCCCACCGCCCAGATCGAACCCAGCCAGGCGAACAGGAAACTGCACAGCGCCAACGGCAGTGCATGGCGCAGCTCGATGCGGTTTCGCTGGTGATAGCGCCACAGCGCCAGCAACACATTCGGCACCACCATCACCAGCGCAGTGCCCTGTGCCAGCTGTTGGTCCAGGCCGAACAACACCCCCAGCGCCGGGATTGCAATCAACCCACCGCCAATACCGAACAAACCACCCATGGTGCCCAGGGCTGCGCCCAGCGCGATATACAACAACCACTCGATCATCAGGGCCTCTTGTGCCGGTCTCAAACAATGAAGGCATGCTACCCAGTCGGGGCTGGTGGGGAAACGCACAGCAGCGCACAATGGCTATGCGTTTCATGCAAAGCCGAGCCGCCATGAGCCCTGACATCCTCACCGACCAACTCAGCCTGTTTCTCGATGTACTGGAAACCGGCAGCTTTTCCGCCGCCGCGCGGCGCCACCCGCTGACACCCTCGGCCGTGGCCCGGCGCATCGACAACCTGGAAAGCGCTGTAGGCAGCCGCCTGTTTACCCGCAGCACCCACGCGGTACGCGCCACGCCGGCCGGCAATGCCTTTGCCGAGCGCGCACGGCGCATCATCGAGGAACTGCGCCTGGCGCGCGCCGAGGCCGTCTCGCTAAGCAGCGCCCCGGAGGGTTTGATCCGCATCGACGCCCCCGCCGCATTCGGCCGTCGCCACCTGGCACCGGCCATCGCCGACTTCCTGGTGGCCTACCCTGGGCTGGACGTGCAACTGCGCCTGATCGACAGCTTCGTCGACCTGCAGGGCAGCCACCTGGGCGAGGTCGACCTGGTGTTGCGCGCAGGCCCCCTGGCCGATACACGCCTGGTCGCCACGCCGCTGGCCTACATGGTGCGCATCGCCTGCGCCAGCCCAGCCTACCTGGCCAGCCGCGGTGTACCGGGGTGCCCCAGCGAACTGCCTGAGCACGACGGCCTCGACTGGGACGGCCTGGCGCCGCCTTTTGCCTGGCGCTTCACCGTGGCCGGCCAAGCCCGCCTGTACCGGCCATCGCGCATGCGCATGGCCGCCAACAATGCCGAAACCCTGCTGTTCGGCGCCCTCGCAGGCTTAGGTATCGCCCACCTGCCCACCTGGCTGATCAGCGACTACCTATTGCGCGGCGAACTGGTCCCGTTGTTTTGCGACGGTGGCCTGCCCGCCGCCGAGACCAGTGGTATTTATGCGCTGCGCCTTGCACATGAAACGAACTCTCGCAGCCGTTTGCTGCTCGAATTTCTCAAGAGCCGTTTCAGCCCAATTCCACCCTGGGACCTGGCCTTGCGCAGTGAACTGCGCTGGCAGTGATCGCACTAATGATCAGCGCGCCAGATGTTCCCATTGATTATTCCAAGGACCTGCATGAACGCCGACACCCAAGCCTCCTGTGACGAGCTGCTGCTGGACAACCAGGTCTGCTTTGCCCTGCATTCGACCTCGTTGCTGATGACCAAGGTCTACAAACCGCTGCTGCAGGCACTGGGCCTGACCTACCCGCAGTACCTGGCCATGCTCGTGCTGTGGCAGCGGGACGGCCTGACCGTGGGTGAGATCAGCCAGCACCTGCTCACCGACCCTGGCTCGCTGACCCCGCTGCTCAAGCGCCTGGAAAGCGAAGGCTTGCTAAAGCGCACCCGCAGCCGCGAGGACGAACGGGTGGTACTGGTGCAGTTGACCGACAAGGGCCGCGACCTGCAACAACAGGCCAAACAGGTGCCACCGTGCATCCTCAAGGCCAGTGGGCGCAGCCTGGAACGCCTGCAACAGCTGCAAGCCGACCTGCTCGAACTGCGCGACAACCTGCAAAAAAACCTCTGAACGCTATGCTGTGACATGGCCGTTCGGATGAGCGGTGATGATTTATCTTGCGCGCTAACTAATTGCGCGCTAAATTAAATCCCACACCTACCCAGCGCCACCCCAACACGGTCGCGCACAGCACATTAGCGAGGCTCAAGATGCAAAAGGTCACTCCGCTGTACATCGCAGAAGCCACTTCCACGGGCGGACGCGACGGTAAATCCCGCTCCAGCGACGGCAAGCTGGACGTCAAGCTGAGCACCCCCAAGGAACTGGGCGGCGCAGGTGGTGAGGGCACCAACCCTGAACAGATGTTCGCTGCCGGTTACTCGGCCTGCTTCATCGGCGCACTGAAATTTGTCGCCGGGCAAGAGAAAAAAGCCCTGCCGGCAGATTCCTCGATCACCGCAAACGTGGGCATTGGTCAGATCCCGGGTGGTTTCGGCCTGGACATCGACCTGCACATCAAGCTGCCGGGCCTGGCCCAGGCTGAGGCCGAAAGCCTGGTGGAAAAGGCGCACCAAGTCTGCCCTTACTCCAATGCCACCCGCGGCAATGTGGATGTCAGGCTTCATGTGACGGTCTGAGTGCAGGCATAAAAAAACCCGGCCGAGGCCGGGTTTTTTGTGCTCATCGCAAGAAGAATTACTTCTTGGAACGGCCCTTGAAGCTGTTGTCGCGAGTGTCGATGTCGATCCACTCGTCGATCTGGATGAAGTCGGCAACCGAGATCTCGGTACCGTTCGCCAGTTTGGCAGGCTTCATCACTTTGCCGGAGGTGTCACCGCGAGCAGCGTTCTCGGTGTAGGCAACTTTACGGCTGATGGTGGTCGGCAGTTCTACCGATACCAGGCGGTCTTCGAAGAAGACGGCTTCGCAGATGTCTTCCATGCCTTCTTCGATGTACGGCAGAACAGCCTCGATGTCTTCGGCGTTCAGTTCGTACATGGTGTAGTCGGTGGTGTCCATGAAGGTGTACGAGTCACCGCTGATGAACGACAGGGTCGCTTCTTTGCGATCCAGGATCACGTCGTCCAGCTTGTCGTCCGCACCGTATACGGTTTCGGTCTTGTAGCCGGTCAGCAGGTTCTTCAGCTTGGTTTTCATGATCGCGCTGTTACGGCCCGATTTGGTGAACTCAGCTTTTTGAACCAGCCACGGGTCGTTGTCGATCCGCAGTACGGTACCGGGTTTCAGTTCTTTACCAGTTTTCATTACGAAGTATCCGAATCTGGATGGATTTATAAAAATCGAGGCCGCATATCATAGCCAATTTCGGTAAAACTGTACCAGCGTCATGGCAAGGTCCGGCCGAGCGGCCTGCCGCGCCGCCCAATTTCGGGCATGCTGCTGCAGTTCTGGCCAGTGCGGCTGGGCCGCTTGCCACGCCTGGCCGACGTCACGGTCCATGTTCCACGCGCGCCACAACGCAACCAGTGCGGCAGCGGCATCGGCTGACAGGCCGTGTCGATAATGCTCAAGGAATGCGTCGAGCTTTTCCCAGTGGGCGT
This sequence comes from Pseudomonas putida, assembly GCF_025905425.1. Classification (NCBI taxonomy): domain Bacteria; kingdom Pseudomonadati; phylum Pseudomonadota; class Gammaproteobacteria; order Pseudomonadales; family Pseudomonadaceae; genus Pseudomonas; species Pseudomonas putida. The sequence continues at coordinate 3,763,567 of NZ_CP109603.1, forward strand.
TCTCGTCCTGCACGTAGATGTGCCACAGCATTGGCCGCCCGGCCCATTGCGCACGCACGAACGAGTCTTCGCCGCGCACGGCGTTGAAATCGCAGCTCCACAGCAGCCGATCATAATCGTCTTGACTGACGAACGGCAAAATCTGCACGGTCAGCGCCCCGCGCAGGCGCACATCGCCCACCTCAAGCCCCGCCGCGCCTAGCCATCTGGCAACGTCAGTCAGAATGCGCCCTTGCGGCACCAACAGATGGGTTGGCTGCGTACCTGCCGCCAGGGCATCCAGCCAGTTGCCCAGCTGGGTATTTTCATAAGCAAACAGCGAGATCAGCCGTGCCTGCGGCTCGGGGTACACGCCAAGGCGCTGCAAGAATGCCTGACGGGCCTCGGCAGACTGCTCGAAGGCTTCGCGCCGCGCCAGCAGATTGCCCTCACGCAACAGCCCCCCGGTTTTCTCGGTAAAGCCTGGGAAGAAGAACACCTTGCGCAAGCCGTTTGGCTGGGGTGACGGCAAACCATGGCAACCCTCCACCCAGTCCTCGGCGCTCAGGTACTCAAGGTTCAGCCACAACGGCGGCCTAGGCCGGGCGCGCATGGCCTCGACATAGTGCACCGGCAGCAGGCAGGCGAAGGCACCGATCACCACATCCGCAGGTTCCACCGGCACCCATTTGGCAAGCCACTGGCGCACATCGACCCCCTGCAGCCATTGTTGCAACGCTGCGGCATCGGCCTCGGGGCACATCGGCACGAAGGCGTTCAGGTCGTCCACCCACAGGCGCACCGCCAGATCGTGCTCGTCCACCAGTTGCCGCGCCAGGCGCCAGGTCACGCCGATGTCGCCATAGTTGTCGACGACGGTGCAAAAGATGTCCCAGGTGGCCTTCATGCGCCCTCCCCCTCATGGTGCCCAAAACCGCGGATTCTGCGGATAAATTGTCGCCGACAAAAGCACCGGCGGGTAAAATTTGCCGGCGGCGTGCGACAATGCACCTCGACCCGCCCTGCCAGGAGGCCGCCATGCCCCGCCACCGTGAACTCAAGATCACCCTCAAGCCGTTGCAGTTGATCCTGTGCGTGGCCTTTGGCCTGTGGCTGGGCGCCGTGGCCATCGCCGTGAGCCTGTGGTTGGCGTTGCAGCTGTGGCCTGAGCAGGTGCAACCGGTTGCCCAGGCTGTGGCCCCTGCCCTCGGCCAGACCGCCACGCCGCCTGCGGATGCGCAGGGCGAGATGTTCGAGCGCTACAAAGACATCCTGCACCAGCAGCAACTGCAACAAGCCGCCGAGGCTGCCCAAGGCAACCCGCGCAACCTCAACAGCCCCAAGTGCCAGTTCTGGCTCCAACAGAACCGCACCGCGCCCACCGAAAAAAGCCAGGCCAATGTGCTGGAGTTCTGTTACTGAAGATGGACAAGCCCCTGCTCCTCGCGCGCATCGTCGCGACCCTCGAACATGACATCGACGTACTGAGCCGCGCGGCGCAGACCGCGTACGAAACCGCCACCGCTGAAGAGAACATCGCCGAGAACAAGTATGACACCCTGGGCCTGGAGGCTTCGTACCTGGCCACCGGCCAAGCGCGCCGCACTGCCGAAATTCGCCAGGCGCTGCAGATCTACCAGCAACTGCTGCTGCGTGACTACGACCCGGCGCGTGGCGTGCAGGTGAGCAACCTGGTCACCCTTGAGGACGAGGATGGCCAGCAGCGCCGGCTGTTCCTCGGGCCTGAGGCGGCGGGATTGAAGATTGGTGAAGGGGATGAGCTGGTGACCGTGATTACACCGCGCTCGCCGCTGGGGCAGCAATTGGCTGGCAAGCGGGTGGATGATGAGGTGAGCCTGGGGGCGCAGGTATTCTTCATTGTTGATGTTGCTTGACCCGGCCTCTTCGCGGGGCAAGCCCGCCCCCGCCGGATAATTACTGCTCGTAAGTGCGGCGCAGCCCCTGTGGGAGCGGGCTTGCCCGCGAAGAGGCCGGTTCAGGCACCATCAATCCAGAGGCCCTGCAACGCATCGAACTGCCCCGCCAACCCCTGCTGCGCAAACTGCTCCACGACAAAATCGATAAACGCCCGCGTCTTCCCAGGCAACAGCTTGTGCTGGGCGTAATACAAGCTGATATGCCCATCGTCCACATACCAGTCGGGCAACACCCGCCGCAACTGCCCGGCCTGCAAGTAGGGCACCGCAAACGGCAGGCTGACCAGGGCGATCCCCAAGCCTTGCTGCGCCACCGCGCAGGCCGCATCCGAATCGCTCATGGTCATCGCCTGGCGCAGCAACAACGGCTGTTGCTCCTGCCAGCGACTGGTCAGCGGCCAGGAGCGCACCCGGCCAGTCTGCGGTGAGCGAATCAGAATACCGGCATGACGCTGCAGCGCTTGCGGGTCCTCGATCGGTGGCTGCTGGGCCAGGTAGCCAGGCGCTGCCACCAGCACCCTGTGCGCCGGCGTCAGCTTGCGCGCCACCACACCCGGCGGCAATTCGAACCCCCCACCGATGGCCGCATCGAACCCCTGGCCAATCAGGTCGACCTGGCGATTGTCGAAATGCCAGTCCGGGGTAATGGCAGGGTAGCGGCGCAAGAATTCACCCAACAAGGGCAACACGTACAGCCGCCCGAACACCGTACCCATGCTGACCCGCAGCAACCCGGCCGGCTGGCCTTCGGCACTGGCCAGGTTGGCCACCGCATACTGGATGGTACGGAAACTGTCACTCACCTCGCCCAGAAAACGCTGGCCCGCTTCGGTCAAGGTCAGCTTACGGGTACTACGCTGGAACAGTCGCACACCCAACCGGGCTTCCAACTGGGCCACATGCTTGCCGACGGCGGCAGGCGTCAGGCTCAGGCGGCGAGCGGCCTCGGCGAAGCTGCCGACCTCGGCGCTGCGGATAAAGCATTCGAGGGCGTTAAACGATTCCACGGCCATGATTAACAACCAAAGGTTTACTCTGCTAATAGTGATTGCCATCTTATCAGCAGGCAATTAGCCACCGATACTGCGCCCATCCAAGGCATTCGGCCTTGCTTCCCAGCAGGAGATCAGCATGTCCAAGCCACTTCCACTCGAAGGTAAAGTAGCCCTGGTACAAGGGGGCTCCCGCGGCATTGGCGCGGCCATCGTCCGCCGCCTGGCCCGCGACGGTGCACGGGTTGCCTTTACCTACGTAAGCTCCGCCGGCCCGGCAGAACAGCTGGCACAGGAAATCATCGGCAACGGCGGCCAGGCCCTCGCCCTGCGCGCCGACAGTGCCGACGCCTCGGCCGTGCAACTGGCGGTGGATGACACCGCCAAGGCCTTCGGGGGGCTCGACATCCTGGTCAACAACGCCGGCGTACTCGCTGTGGCCCCCATCGCCGAGTTCGACCTGGCGGACTTCGACCGCATCCTGGCGGTGAACGTGCGCAGTGTGTTCGTCGCCAGCCAAGCGGCAGTGCGCTACATGGGCCAGGGCGGGCGCATCATCAACATTGGCAGCACCAACGCCGAGCGCATGCCGTTCGCCGGGGGCGCACCCTATGCCATGAGCAAGTCGGCACTGGTTGGCCTGACACGCGGCATGGCACGCGACCTTGGCCCACAAGGCATCACCGTCAACAACGTGCAACCCGGCCCGGTGGACACCGACATGAACCCGGCCAGCGGTGAATTTGCCGAGAGCCTGATACCGCTGATGGCGATCGGGCGCTATGGCCAGGTGGACGAAATTGCCAGTTTCGTGGCTTACCTGGCGGGACCGGAGGCGGGGTACATCACGGGCGCCAGTTTGACGGCCGATGGTGGCTTTGCGGCCTGACACGCGGTAGCAACCCCATTGCTGGCTTGCTGGCAATGGGGCCGGCGTATCAGCCCTCACCCACCTTCAGGACCTGCTCCATGACCTCCAGAAACGCCCTGGCCGCAGGAGTCGGGCTTGGCGACCAAACGGCATACAGATGCCGTACCGGCGCATCGACCAAGCGCGCCACCGCCACCCCCTCGACCCCCTGGGCAACCCGCTCCGGCACCAGGCCGACCGCCATGCCGCGCCGAACGAATTTCTCCACCAGACGAATATGCCCGATCTCGAACTGCACCCGACGCTGCAAGCCCGCCGCCTGAAACGCCTCGTCAGTCTGCCGCCGCGCGCCAGTCCCCTCGGGGAAGTCGACCAACACCTCACCCGCCAGATCCGCCAGCGCCAGCTGCGCCCTGCCCGCCAGCCGATGGGTGGCCGACAGCAACGCCACCAGCGCTTCTTTGGCCAACAGCCGGTGCTGCACGCCCTGCACGTGCTCGCCCTGCCACAGCCCGATGAAGCCCACATCCAGGCGCCGCTCGCAGACATCGGCGATCAACAGCTCGCTCTTGGCCGTCAGCCAGCGCACGTCCACATCCGGGTAGCGATCGTGGAACACCGCCAGCAGGTCAACCAGATCCAGCGCGGTCAGCGAACTGATTTCACCAATCGACAGCCGCCCGCGCACCTGGCCGCAGGCGGCGGCCACATCGTCGGCAATACGCCGGGCTGCCTCCACCGCCGGCCGAGCACTGAGCACGAACGCCTCGCCTGCGGGGGTCAGCCGTACCCGCCGCGACGTGCGCTCGAACAAGCTGACACCCAGCTGCGCCTCCAGCCGTGCCACCTGATGGCTGAGTGCCGACTGCACGACGTGGCAGCGCTCGGCGGCACGGGTGAAACTGCCGGTGTCGGCCACGGCCAAGGCATATTCCAGTTGCTTGAGGTTCATCGATTGATCTGTTTTCAAGATGGATTAGCTGAAAACTATACATTGGTGTCATGCCTGACACTTCTCGATAATCACCACCACTTACCACTGCCCGCCCCGAGATCCCCATGAACGCCCCGACCCTCAGTCGCGCCCTGATCCTGCTGATGGCAACCGCCACCGGCCTGGCCGTGGCCAGCAACTACTACGCCCAACCCTTGCTGCACAGCATCGCCCAGCAATTCGGCCTGAGCACGGCCAGCGCCGGCAGCATCGTCATCGCCGCCCAGCTCAGCTATGGCGCCGGCCTGCTGCTGCTGGCGCCGCTGGGTGATCTGTTCGAACAGCGCCGCCTGATCACCGTAATGACCGTCATTGCCACCCTCGGCCTGGTCATCAGCGCCTGCGCACCGAGCCTGCCATGGTTGCTCCTCGGCACCGCGCTGACTGGCCTGTTCTCGGTAGTGGCGCAAATCCTGGTGCCAATGGCCGCGAGCTTGAGCGAGCCGCATCAGCGCGGGCGCGCAGTTGGCACGCTGATGAGCGGTTTACTGCTGGGCATTCTGCTGGCGCGTACGGCGGCCGGTTTCATGGCTGAACTGGGTGGCTGGCGCAGCATCTACGTGCTGGCGGCGGTGCTGATGGCCATCACCGCCCTGGCCCTGTACCGCAGCCTGCCGCAGCACCACAGCCATGCCGGGCTGAAGTACCCGGCGCTGATCGGCTCGGTGTTCCGCCTGTTCATCGAGGAGCCGGTGCTGCGCCTGCGCTCGTTGCTCGGCCTGCTGGCGTTCAGTCTGTTCGCGCTGTTCTGGACGCCACTGGCCTTCCTGCTGGCTCAAGGCCCCTACCACTACTCGGATGCGGTGATCGGCCTGTTCGGCCTGGCGGGCGCGGCGGGGGCATTGTCGGCCAACTGGGCCGGGCGCCTGGCCGACCGTGGCAAGGGCTCGCTGGGCACCACGGTCGGGCTGGTGGTACTGCTGCTGTCGTGGGTGCCGCTGGGCTTTGCCGAATACTCGCTGCTGGCCCTGCTGCTGGGGGTGCTGATGCTCGACCTGGCCGTGCAACTGGTGCATGTCAGCAACCAGAATGCGGTGATCGCGCTGCGACCCGAGGCACGCACGCGGCTCAATGCCGGCTACATCACCTGCTACTTCATCGGCGGTGCGCTGGGGTCGCTGCTGGGCACGCAATTGTTCCAGCGCCAGGGCTGGATGGGCATCGTGGTGGCCGGGCTGGTGATCGGTACGTTGGCGCTGCTGGCCTGGGCACTGGCCGAGCGCAAGCGCGTGGGCCGCGACACTGCAACGCACTACCCTCCGTCGCTTGGCCGTTGACTTGCCAGACCGGGCAGCGCTCAGTAGACGCTGGACAATGCCCTATCCCTGACAGGACGACTTTATGACAAGACTCACGGTGCAATCCGGCGATTTCTTGCAAGGTGAAGGCGAGTATCGCAACGGATCGCTCACACTCAAGACCCCGCGCAGCCCCTCGCCTGGCGAGCGGATCTCACTCACACGCATCAGCGACCTCAGGCTGGCGAGCCTTGAGTCCAGCCGCAGCCTGGGCACTGCCCTTGGCTGGGGCGTGGCCGGCGCTCTGGTGGCCGGGCCGGTGGGGTTGCTGGCCGGGCTCTGGCTGGGTGGCAAGGAGGAAGAAGCCACCTTCCTTGCCACCTTCAAGGACGGGCGCAAGCTGTTGGCCGTCACCGATGGCAAAACCTGGTCGAAGATCGACGACAGTTGGCGCCAGCATAAGCGCCCGGCCAGCAACGATTGAATATCGCGCGGGCCTGATCGTTTTATGTTGAAGGCGGCTGTTAAGATGCCGCCTTTTTCATGGCCTGTGCGGGCCTCTTCGCGGGGCAAGCCCGCTCCCACAGAGATTGCAGCTCGCCTGAAGTTGGCGCAAATCTGTGGGAGCGGGCTTGCCCCGCGAAGAGGCCCGCACAGGTGTCGCGTATCCAGGAGCCCCGCATGCCCCCGCTTCGCCCCCACCTGCCCCTGAGCTTGCTCAGCCTGGGCCTGGCCCTGCATTGCCCTCACGTTCTTGCCGAAGACAGCGTCGTGCTTGACCCGCTGCAGGTCTCCGACAGCTTCGGCAACGACGGCTATCAGGCACGCGAAGCCTCGGTGGGTGGCTTCCACGCCGCGCCACTGCTCGACACCCCGGCCTCGATCAGCGTGTTCAGCCAACAACTGCTGGAAGACCGCCAAGTACGCAAACTCAGCGAAGTGCTGCAAAGCGACGCCTCAGTGGGCGAAAGCTATGCGCCCATCGGCTATTACGAAAACTTCAACGTGCGCGGCTTCGAGCTGAATGCCGCCAGCAGCTACCGAATCAATGGCCAGACCCTCGTCGGCGAGCAGAACGTGGCGTTGGAAAACAAGCAGCAGGTAGAGTTGCTCAAGGGCTTGTCCGGGCTGCAAAGCGGCGTTTCAGAGCCGGGCGGCCTGATCAACTACGTGACCAAACGCGCCGAAGACGTGCGCAGCGTGACGGTATCGACCAATGAACAAGGCGAGCGCTACCTGGCCACCGACCTGGGCGGCTGGTTCGGCAGCGAGCGGCAGTTCGGCCTGCGCGCCAACCTGGCCCATGAAGACATCCGCAGTTATGTCGACCATGCCGACGGCAAGCGCGACTTCGCCTCGCTGGCCTTCGACTGGCAGATCAACCCGGATGCCACACTGCAACTGGACGCCGAGTATCAGCACCGCGAACAGCGCTCGGTCCCCGGTTACCAGTTGCTCGGCGGCACCGAGGTGCCCCATGGTATCGACCCGCATGATCGCCTGGCTTACCAGCAGTGGGCAAAGCCTGTGCAGAACGATTCGCTGAACCTCGGCGGGCGTTTCGAGTACCGCTTCAGCGAGGCCTGGACCGGGACGTTGAGTGCGTCACGCAGCAAGGTGGTGATCGACGATTACAGCGCGTTTGCGTGGGGCAGCGAAGAGGGCTGGCAGTCGCATTTCAGCCCGGAGGGTGACTACGACATCTACGACTTCCGCAGCCCCGACGATACGCGTCGCATAGATGAAGCACAGGCCATGCTCAATGGCCGCTTCGACGCCATGGGCGTCAGCCACGAGCTGACGTTGGGCACCAGCGCTCAACGGCGGACCGTCGATCAGCGCAGTTACTACAACGAGTTGCTGGAGCAAGGTGGAAACATCTACAACGGATCGCCAGCTCAACCGCCCTCCGACAAGCCGATTGGTTCAAGCGAGCGTCGCCTCGACAGCCGCCAATATGGCCTGTTCATCAGCGATCGCATCACGTTCAACGAACAGTGGCAAACCGTGATTGGCGCTCGCGAGGTACGCCTCGACGAGAAAACATGGAATGAGGACGGTGTGGCCGGGCGCCATACCCAGCAGTATCAGCTGCTTCCTAATGCTGCGCTCATTTACAAACCGCGCCCGGATACCACGCTGTACGCAAGCTACTCGAAAGGGCTTTCGGCAGGGGGCACGGCACCTTGGTTCACCCTTAACCAATCCGAAATCCTTGCCCCAACCTTGTCACGCCAGCTGGAGCTGGGCATCAAGCGCGACTGGCAGGGCATGAGCTTGAGTGCTGCCCTGTTCCAGATCCGCCAGGCGTATCAATACGCACGCCCGGATAGCGAGGGCAGCTCCACCTACGTCCAGCAAGGCCAGCAGAAGAACATCGGCCTGGAGCTGGGTGCCAGTGGCTGGGTGACCTCGAACCTGCAGATCCAGGCCAGCGCCGCCGCCCTTCGCGCGCGGGTAAAAAACAGCGGGACCGATGATTACGAAGGCCATCAGGCAATCAACGTGCCCAAGCTGCGTGCGGCCCTGCAGGCCGAATACAACCTGCCGGTGCCGGGCCTGGCGCTGCTGGGCGGCGCGCGCTACAGCGCCAGCAAATATGCCAGCCAGGCGGGCAATGTCGAGGTAGGGGGTTATACCGTGTTCGACGTGGGTAGCCGTTACCGCACGCGCATCGGGGGGTATGACACGGTGCTGCGGTTGACCGTGGATAACGTATTCAACAAGCGTTACTGGCGCGATGTGGGGGATTACCTGGGGGATAACTACCTGTTCCAGGGGGCGCCGCGCACGGCACGTTTGTCGGCGTCCGTGAACTTCTGAGGCCCTGTAGGAGCGGCCTTGCGTCGCGAAAGGGCTGCGTAGCGGCCCCAGGTTTCAGCGCCGCTACCCCTATTGCTGGGGCCGCTACGCGCCCCTTTCGCGACGCAAGGCCGCGCCTACACAGAGCTCGCGGAAGCCGATGTCTAGTCCTGAAATAGGTTTACACCTGTTCAGGTAGGCCGACAGGCCTCAAAACGCCCGATGCACTGCATCGGGCGTTTTATTTTTCAGGGCCATATGGGGCCGTTCTGTGTTGTAGATCTGCACTGCCTCGTCAACCATCTGCCTCGCCTGCTCAAGATCTTCAGGGCTGCTCAACAGCAGCTCCATCTTGAGGATTCCGTTGATTCGCTCGGCCAGCGCGTTCTGGTAGCAGTCATACCCATCAGTCATGGAGCACTGAACATCGTGCCGTTGGTGCAGTGACTGGTACAGCGCCGAGCAATATTGGATGCCTCGATCCGAATGGTGGACTAATGGCTGGCGACGACGTCGCTTTCGTAATGCCTGCTTGAAGGCTTGCGCCACTGACTCGGCATGCAGGCTTTCATGGACGTGGTGGCCAACAATTTTCCTGGAGTACGCATCCGTTACCAGGCTCAGGTATAACGGGCCGTTACGTGCGGGCAGGTAAGTAATATCGGCAACCCAGACGTGCTCCGGTCTTGTCGGAACGACTTGGCTTGGGCCCGACTTGAGTAAGTTGGGATGGCAGTAGAAGCGATGAAAGCTTTGTGTTGTCTTGTGGTAAGCCCGCTTAGGCAGCACTAGCAGACGGCGCTCTCCCAAGACCTGGAACAGCCTATCTCGGCCGACTTGGAATCGTTTGTCCGGTTGGCAATGCAGCAGATAGTGCAGCTTGCGTGTACCCAGACGAGGCTGGCGCATCCGGACTTGCTGAACAAACTCAACCACCCGATCAGCCTGGCGCTCTTTGCCATCAGCAGCTCGGTTGCGCTTGTAGTAAGCCTGTCGACTGATGCCTAGAAACTGACAAGCCCTGGCAATGCTCAGTCCTGCGACTTGACCTTGCGAGAGGACTTGCCGGATCGCTTTTTTACGACCGAGACACCATAGTCATTTTTCAGAACATCAACGACCGTTTCAAAAAACTGGGCCTTCTGGCTCATCAGCTCAAGCTGTTGCTCAAGCTCTTTGATCCGCTGCTCTGGAGTAAGCGTTTTGGGGTCAGACATCGCGCAGCTCCTCTCGTCGCGGATCGAGGCCCCCTGGCTCCAATCCTGCCGACCGTGCTTACGCAACCATACCAGAACCGTCGACCGACCCTGGATGCCATACCGCACCTGGGCCTGCTTGTAGGTCAGTTCGCCTTTTTCAATCTGATCAACCACCGCCAATTTAAAAGACAGTGAGTAATCCCGCTGTGTGCGCTTTACACCTTGCTCCATCTGACTCTCCGGAAATTCGGGATGGGAGGTGTAAACCTTATTCAGGACGGGACACGAAAAAACAAAAAGCCCCCGAGCTTTTCAGCGCGGGGGCTTTTTGTAGAATGTGGCGGTGAAGAAGGGATTTGAACCCTTGATACGATTTCTCGTATACACACTTTCCAGGCGTGCTCCTTCGACCACTCGGACACTTCACCGTTTTCTCTTCAAGCCTTTCAGCCTGTCGAGGCGCGCTAATTTAGTGGAAGGTCCTTCCTTTGGCAAGCATTTTTTTCAAATTTTTCATGCATTTGCATTTGAGGCCCGGCAAACGCTGACCGACCAGTCAGCCTTGCTGCTTTACCTGGCCGACGGCGCTGGGTAACGTCGTCGCCACGCCAACAAAAGGACTCTGCCATGAGCGAGCTGATTACCTACCACGCCGAAGACGGCATCGCCACCCTGACCCTGAACAACGGCAAGGTCAACGCCATCTCGCCGGATGTCATCACCGCCTTCAACGCCGCCCTCGACCGCGCCGTGGAGGAACGCGCGGTGGTGATCATCACCGGGCAGCCGGGCATACTTTCGGGTGGCTACGACCTGAAGGTGATGACCAGCGGCCCCAAGGAAGCAGTCGCTCTGGTCACCGCCGGCTCCACCCTCGCCCGCCGCCTGCTGTCGCACCCATTCCCGGTGATTGTCGCCTGCCCCGGTAATGCCGTGGCCAAAGGTGCCTTCCTGCTGCTGTCGGCTGACTACCGCATCGGTGTCGACGGGCCGTACAAAGTTTGCCTGAACGAAGTGCAGATCGGCATGACCATGCACCATGCCGGCATCGAGCTGGCCCGCGACCGCTTGCGTCGTTCGGCCTTCCACCGCTCGGTGATCAATGCCGAGATCTTCGACCCACAGGGCGCGCTGGACGCCGGCTTCCTCGACAAGGTAGTACCGGCCGAGCAACTGCACGAAGCTGCCCTGGCCGCTGCCTGTGAACTGAAGAAGCTGAACATGCTGGCGCACAAGAACACCAAGCTGAAAGTGCGCAAAGGCCTGCTGGAAACGCTCGACAAGGCTATCGAGCTCGATCAAAGCCATATGGGCTAACCCTGCCTGAGCGACAGACTCACACAGCAATTGCCTCTTTCAGTGCACACTCGTACACTGGAATGCGACTATCTGGTGTGAGTCATACCATGCTTTATTCGTTGCGCATGCTCCTGCTGGCCCTGCACTTTCTGCTGGTGGGCGCCGTAGGCCTGATCATCGGCCTGTGCCGCCCCTTCAACCCCGACAACAGCCGGGTGTTTGCCCGGCTCTACAGCGTGCCGGCCACCTGGTTGATGGGTATCAAGGTCAAGGCCGAAGTCGGCCCGCTGTTCGATCACCCTCCCGGTTGCGTCATCGTTGCCAATCACCAGTCCAATTTCGACCTGTTCGTCATCGGCCAGGTGGTGCCGCAGCGCACCGTGGCTATCGGCAAGAAAAGCCTGGGCTGGATCCCGCTGTTCGGCCAGCTGTTCTGGCTCGGTGGCAATGTATTGATCGACCGCAACAACGCCTACCAGGCGCGCAAGGCGCTGCAGAAGACCACGCAGGTGCTGCAGGACGACACCTCGATCTGGATTTTCCCGGAAGGCACCCGCAACCCTGCTGACCATTTGCTGGCCTTCAAGAAAGGCGCGTTCCACATGGCCATCGAAGCCGGTGTGCCGATCGTGCCGGTGTGCGTCAGCCGCTATGCCCGGCGCCTGAGCCTGAACAGCTGGCGGCAGCGAACGGTGATCGTGCGCTCGCTGCCACCGATTGCCACGGCAGGCTTGAGCCAACGGGACATCCCCGCACTGATCGAGCAGTGCCGCAGCCAGATGCAGCACTGCATCGATCGCATGGAAGATGAACTGGCAAGCCGCTAGGTTGCCCTCGCGCCCCTTACAGCCCAAGCTGTAACCCGTGTTCAACCGAATAAGTGGACAACCATGGGTCGAGTCGTGGCATCGGCGGTGTACAGCGCCGGCAGAAAAGTCACCAATATCAGCATCGACGAAGGCAGCGAATGGGCGCGCAAGCCTGGGCACTTCGTATGGATTGGGCTCGAAGAGCCTAACGCCGAGGAGCTGGCCAACCTGCAGCGCCAGTTCAACCTGCACGAACTGGCCATCGAAGATGCCCTGGAAAAACACAGCCGGCCCAAACTTGAAACCTTCGGCGACGCCCTGTTCATCGTCACCTATTCACCGGTGCGGCATGAGGGCAAGCTGGAGTTCATCGAAACCCACATCTTCGCGGGTAATGGCTACATCATCACCTGCCGCAACGGCCACTCAAAATCCTACGCCCTGGTGCGCCAACGCTGCGAGGCGCGGCCGCTGCTGCTGGAGCACGGCGAGGATTTTGTGCTGTACGCGCTACTCGACTTCGTGACCGAGAACTACCAACCGGTCAGCGAAGCGATTCATGGCGAAATCGAAGAGCTGGAGCAGAGCGTGCTTGGCGGCTCGCTGCAGGAAGATGACATCCGCCGCCTGCACAGCCTGCGTCGCGACATCCTGCGCCTGCGCCGCTATGTGGCGCCGATGGTGGAAGTGAGCGAAGAGCTGCAGCGCTTGAGCTTTCCGTTCATCGACAAGAACATGCGGCCGTATTTTCGCGACGTACAGATTCACGTCACGCGGCAGATGGAAGACCTGGCCGGCATCCGCGATATCGCCAGTCAAACCATCGAGATCGGCATGTTGCTGGAGTCGTCGCGCCAGAGCATCGTGCAGCGCAAGTTCGCGGCTTGGGCGGCAATCCTGGCCTTCCCCACGGCGATTGCCGGGATCTATGGGATGAACTTTCAGAACATGCCGGAGCTGGCGTGGCAGTACGGGTATTTTGGCGTGCTGGGGGTGATTGGGTTGGGGTGCACGGGGTTGTATGCCAGCTTCAAGAAGTCGGGCTGGCTTTGAGATGGCCGGGGCCGCTGTGCGGCCCTTCGCGACGCTGTCTTTACTCCCCCGACTGCCTAATGAACCGCAACATCCACTCGCCCACCAGGTCCCCCTGGTGCTCGGTGGCCAGGCTGGCAATGGCCTTGTGGTACACCTCATCGCCCAGAGACGTCTGGCGCGCATCCAGCAAGGCCCGGGAGTAGTCATGCACAAACTCCGGGTGCCCCTGGAAGCACAGCACCTGATCACGAATGTGGTAGGCGGCGTTCGGGCAAAAATCGCTGGAGGCAATCACCGTAGCGCCGTCCGGCAACTCGGTGACCTGGTCCTGGTGGCTGATCAGCAAGGTCAGCTCGGAAACCTCCGGGTCCATCCATGGTGCATGGGCCGCCAATGAGTAACGGTGAATACCCACACCCCAGCCCTTATCAGCGCGCTCGGCCTTGCCACCCAGGGTCAAGGCCAGCAACTGATGACCAAAACACACGCCCAGCAGCTTTTCGCCACGTTCGTAGAGTTTCAACAGGTAAGCCTTGAGCGTCTGGATCCATGGGTCGGAACCGAACGAGTCGGCCTTGCTGCCGGTCACCAGATAGGCATCGAACTTTTCATTGTCGGCGGGATAGTCGCCGTTCATCACGTTGTACACACGAAACTCGGCGGCGATCGGCTGACGCGAGAACAGCTGCTCGAACATCCTGCCATAGCCGTGGTACTGCGCCGTCAACTCCGGCCGCAGGACATCGGTTTCCAGGATGCAGATGCGTAACGACATAGGGATAGTCCTGAACGACATGGGTGGGAATCTGCTGTAGAGACTGCCGCCAAAGGCACGTACAAGCAAGTAGGCCGCACTGACGAACGGTCGTATTTGGTCGGCGTGTCGTTTGCAGTAACGCAGCTGTCTAGTGAGAGCATGCCAGCCAGCTGGCAATTGGCCTCATAACCCAATGAAATTAATCGACCTTATAATTAGAACAAAGGGTTCTCAAACATGGATGACGCACACCCTACTGTTGGTTGTATATCCACTTTCAAGAGGCAAGCAGAACAGGCGTCAACATACGCCACTGCGATCGACCCGAAACGCGACACGGAAGCCAACGGGTATTCAGGAATAACAACAAGAAGGCGGTCCGCCATGTTCAGACAATCAAAAATACGCCAAGCGGGGCTCATTCTCTTCGCCACGACTTTACTGCTGATCTTGCCGAACCTGACACGTTTATTCGGCTGACGGTGGCTGTGGCGCTAACAGGCAGCACGCATGTAACCTGCCGGCCTTGAAGGTCGGAGACTCCCCATGCGCCACTGCCTTGCCCTACTCGCCTTGCTTTTTAGCCTGCCCGTGTCGGCGGCGCAGTTGCACCTGCAGTTGGGCGACACGTCGCGCCAGTGGGACAGCGCCGAGCTGCTTGACCATCCTCAGGCCCAGACCATCAGCATCGAGCAGGACGTTTCCTATAAGCGCCCCATGCACTATCGGGCCGTCCCCCTGGCTGCGCTGCTGCAGGGCGTGGGTGCAAGCGACCATCTGCAAGCGGTGGCCCTGGATGGTTTTGCCGCCGAAATGCCCGCCGCCCCACTGTTGCAGGAAGCGCCGGCACGTGCCTGGTTGGCGATCGAGGACCCGGCCAAGCCGTGGCCCGCACTGGGCAAAGGCAAGCCAAGTGCAGGGCCCTTCTACCTGGTGTGGACCGCACCGCAAGCCAGCGGCATCCGCCCGGAGCAGTGGCCGTTTCAGATCGCCTCAATTCGCCGCTTGGCCTCGGTCGAACAGCGATTTCCGGCGCTGCTGCCAGACCCGAAGCTCTCGGCCGATGACCCGGTGCGCCAAGGGTTTGCGCTGTTCCAGCAAAACTGCCTGGCCTGCCACCGCCTCAATGGTGCGGGTGATGCCCAGCTAGGGCCGGACCTGAACCTGCCGCACAACCCTACCGAGTATTTCCAACCGGCGTTTCTGCGCCAGCTGATACGAGACCCGCAAAGCCTTCGAAAGTGGCCGCAGGCGAAGATGCCGGGGTTTACAAAGAATGTGCTAAGCGAGCAGGAGCTGGATGCGCTGCTGGCTTATCTGGGGCATATGGCTGGGCGTAAGCCTTGAAATGTTGGGGCCGCGCTGCGACCCCGGTCCATGAGCGTCAGGCACATAGCCGCTCGTGCTTGACCCCCCACCCTTCGACCTCGCCGCCGTAAGGTGAAACGAGCTGTTCAAACGCTTCTTCAAAGTCGCCAATCCCTCCGTAAGTGGCATACATGACCTTGCTCAGTTCAAGGTGCCAGGCGCCGTCTTTCATCTCACGCACCTGGGCGTTGAGGGACTCACCACGAAATTGCCCGGCTGCCCGTCGCGCGCCGGCTTCGTCAGGGAATATTGCGTAGAACTCGATGGGATGGATACGGGTGAAATCGAAACCGCCTGCTTTCATCTGGCGCAGGACGTTGCTGCTGATATCGTCGTTCTGGCTGCTCATGAATCGTCCTCCTGCAAAGCTATGGATAGACTTTCCGGGCACTACGTACCTGCCGGCTGGGCCGGGCAAGTCGAGTTGTATAGAGCTGATGCAAGACACGAATTGAACAGGTACCGGCCCGCAGAAAAGGCAGGCACCTGGCTCCAGCGTAGTGCCTGCGCAGGCACCACGTCAACGAACGGATCAGGGCGCTTCGTGAATAGCGGTGATGGTCACGCCACTTTGCTCTTTGAGCCAGCGTGCCGTTGGGGATACCGCGCGGTCCTGGAAGTCGTTGAGGTCCAGCTCATCCATGACCGGAAACAGGTGCGAGCGAATGGCGCGTGCCGCGTCTTCCTCACTGGGGCAATGCTCTGCCCGCAGCCGCAATGACGTCGGTTCGCCTTTCTGGTCGGCAAAGATGACTTCCCACTCTTTCATGGAACGAGCCCTCAATCAAAGAACGCCGGGTGTGTGGCGCCTGTATACCTTGACCTTGGGCGGGGGTATTTGTTCAGTTGGCGGGGCCTTGCGGTAGCCCTTGATTGGGGTAGGCGCAGCACAAGGCTGCGCCTACAACGATCGTGCAGGGCGGGGGTTACTTGGGCGTGCCGTGTACAACGCCAGCGGTGTTATCCAGCAGGCTCTTGGTCGCCGTCTGGATGTACGCTTCGAGCGTTTTCAGCATTTGCGGCTGGTCCGGGCTTTCGATCAGCTCGGCCTTGAACTCGCTGCCCAACTGGTAGCGGTACATGCGCGGAGTCATGTCCTTGGACTCGATGAGGATGCGGTCACCCTGCACCAGGCCAACGATCTGCTCGCTACCCGACGGTTTGATCATGCCCATGCCCTGGTCGCCTTCAGGCAGGTTGAGCAGGTCGCGCCCCCAGCACTGGTGACGGGTCTGGCCACCCAGGCGGCCCATGATGGTCGGCACGATGTCGACCTGGGTACCCACGGTGTGGTCAACCGCACCAAACTTCTCCTGAATGCCCGGGGCAATCAGCAGCAGCGGCACGTTGAAGCGGCCCAGGTCCAGTTCGGTGACCTGTTGATGGTTGCCAAAGCCGTGGTCGCCCACGATGACGAACAGCGTCTCCTTGAAGTACGGCTCTTTGCGCGCCTTCTCGAAGAACTGGCCCAGCGCCCAGTCGGAATAGCGCATGGCGGTGAGGTGCTCGTCCAGGCGGCCCTGGCCGGTGACAGGCGCTACCGGCAGGTCCTTAGGCAGCGCGTAAGGCGTGTGGTTGGACAGGGTCTGCAGCAGCGCATAGATCGGCTTCTTGCCATCGTGCTTGGCCAGTTCTTCAGCGCCACGGTCGAACATGTCCTGGTCGGATACACCCCAGGTCGGGTCGGAGAACACC
This sequence comes from Pseudomonas putida, assembly GCF_025905425.1. Taxonomy (NCBI): domain Bacteria; kingdom Pseudomonadati; phylum Pseudomonadota; class Gammaproteobacteria; order Pseudomonadales; family Pseudomonadaceae; genus Pseudomonas; species Pseudomonas putida. The sequence goes on from NZ_CP109603.1 coordinate 3,780,542, forward strand.
GGGTTGACGAAGTCGTTACGGCCGATGAAGGTGGTCATGCCCTGGTTGCCGAAGAAACCAGACTGGTTGTCCCAGGCAAAATCACCGTTGTAGACGTACACATCGTCATAGTCGCGGGCGCTGAGCAGCGCGGGCAGGCCGGACAGCTTGTGGCCGCCTTCCGGGGTCTGCATCAGGTATTCGAAACCTGGCAGGTTGGGGAAGCAGGCCATGGTGGCGAACATACCCTGGTGGGTATGGGTGCCGTTGGAGAAGAAGCGGTCGAACAGCAACCCTTCCTTGGCCAGCTTGTCGAAGTACGGAGTGATGTTATTGGGGCTGCCCAGGGCGCCCACCGAGTGGCCGGCGAAGCTCTCCATGAGGATCACCACGACGTTCTTGATCGGCAGGGTACGGTCGGCTGGCGGCACGAAGTCACGGCGGATCGCGGCTTCGTCGGCGTCGACCAGGGTATCGTGGGCGGTCAGCAGTTGTTCACGCACGGTCTGCGTGGCCAGCGGCTGGTCCAGCACAGGCTTCCAGATGTTGGCGCGGTCTTCGCCGAAGCGGCTCTTGGCGGCATCGATCAGGGTCAGGGTGCCGTTCAGGCCAAGCTGGTTGACGAAGTTGGAGTCAGTGGTGAAGGCATCCCCCCAACGCATCGGCGGGCCCTGGCGCAGGGTGCCACGGGCGGCGACCACGGCCACCAGCAGGATCACCATGAACACCGCCAGGCGGTTGTACCAGGGCGCGGCGCGGCGCTGCAGGGTAGCACTGCCCGACTGGCCGCCACGGGTCATGCGGTCGATGCCCTTGAACAGCAGGCTCAGCAGCCAGGTGCCGACGACCCAGGCCAGCAGGTAGCGGACCACCGGGAAGCCGTACCAGAGCATGCTCATGACGGTCTTGGGGTCTTCCTTGATGTACTGGAACACCAGGCCATTGAGGCGCTGGTGGAACTCGCGGTAGAAGTCCATCTCCATCAGGCCGAGGAACATCACCACGCTCGAAGCGATGGTCAGCCACAACCGGAACACGCCACGCCGGGCCATGGCCCAGGGGCTGAGAATGGCCAGCAGCAGCGGAATGCTGATGTACACCACCACCCGCAAATCGAAGCGCAATCCGTTGAGGAAGCCCTCGGCGACGGTCGCATAGGGCGTATCGCCGATCATGTCGCTGTTGTAGACCAACAGCGCCAGGCGCACGAGGCTGAGCATCAGCATGATGACCAGAGCGCTGAACAGCGTGTAGGCCAGGTGGGATTTCAGGGTCGGCGCGAGCGAAGCTCGCGCGCCCTGTTTCAAGGCATCCGTGTTAGCCATGAATGGGAAAGTCCTAGGATTGCGGGTTTGCGGAGATGGCGAAGGTTAATACCAACGCAGCATTGTGCGGGTGCGGATTCTGTTTAAACCAATGTGAAAATTTTGTCACGGCCGCATTTCTGCTTATGTCGCAAGCGTGCCCTTGTAGGGGCGATCAGATACGGATATTGCCCCTGGGCCCGGCAATCGCCCAGATCACCAGCCCGATCACCGGCAGCAACGCGATCAGCAGAATCCACAGCACCTTGACCCCCACTTCGCGGCCGCTCTTGATCACATTGAGGATCGCCCAGATATCCAGCGCCAGAATGATCAGGCCAACCAGGCTATTGAATGTGGACCCCATGTCCGTTACTCCCATGCAAAGACGTTGCAGCACAGCATAGCCAGCTATCGCGTCAATAGAAGGGAATCCTTGGCCGATCACGCAGGTCCTTGCTTAGACTGCCTGCATTCACTGATTAGAGGTTCGCATGCCCCCAGCCCATACCGACACGGCCACTCCACCCTCGCTGCGCAACGCCTGGCGCCAACAGGTGGTCAGTACCCCCTGGCTTAGCGCCGGCCTGGGGCTGAGCTTACTGGCGGTCGTCGTGCTGCTGGCGGCGAGCCTGTGGAACGCGGTCAACGGCGACCATGCCGACAACCTGCACCTGGCGTTGCTTGGCGGGTTGTCCGGCTTCGGCGCTACCGCCCTGGGGGCGGTATTGGCCGTGGTGCTGCGTGATGTGAACGCGCGCACCCAGGATGTGATGCTTGGCTTTGCCGCAGGCATGATGCTCGCGGCCAGTTCGTTTTCGCTGATTCTGCCGGGCCTGGATGCTGCCCGTGAGATCACCGGCAACGGCCCGGCAGCAGCCTTCACCGTGGTCCTGGGCATGGGCCTGGGCGTGCTGCTGATGCTGGGCCTGGACCGCTTCACCCCGCACGAGCATGAAAGCACCGGCCCCTGCGGCCCGGAGGCAGAACGCATCAACCGGGTATGGCTGTTCGTGCTGGCGATTACCCTGCACAACCTGCCCGAAGGCATGGCGATTGGCGTGAGCTTCGCCAACGGCGACATGAACATCGGCCTGCCGCTGACCAGCGCAATCGCCATCCAGGACATTCCTGAAGGCCTGGCCGTGGCCTTGGCGTTGCGCGCCACAGGGCTTTCGAACATGAAGGCGGCGTTGGTGGCGGTGGGTTCAGGCTTGATGGAACCGCTTGGCGCGGTGATCGGCCTGGGCATCTCCACTGGCTTTGCCCTGGCCTACCCGGTGAGCATGGGGTTGGCGGCGGGGGCGATGATCTTCGTGGTGTCCCACGAGGTGATTCCCGAAACCCATCGCAATGGCCACCAGACGGCGGCGACCCTGGGCTTGATGGGTGGGTTCGGGGTGATGATGTTTCTGGATACGGCGCTGGGCTGAGTTCTTCGACTGCCTGTAGCGGCCTCTTCGCGGGGCAAGCCCGCTCCCACAGGAATACCACCGCTCAGAGGCCAGTGGTATTCCTGTGGGAGCGGGCTTGCCCCGCGAAGAGGCCGCTACAGCCAACCGATCAAATCAAACGTGTACCGCGACCTTCAAAGCCTCCAACGCCGGCTCGGTCTTGATCCCAACCGCTGCCCCCAGCTCCAGCACCCGTGCCAGGTCATGCTGGCCGACCATCACCATCTGCAATTCATCATCCAGCAACTGGCTGAAGTTCAGCAGCACATACCCCCCCGCTTCTTTGTTCAACGCCCCCATCTGCACCTGAATGCGATTGAGCGCGGTCAGTGGCTCGGTGCGCGCCAGTTGCTTGGGCTTGAGGGTGAACGGGACGCTCTTGTCGAACGAATCGCTGATGTTCTGGAACAGTTCCTGATAGCTGTCTGCCTGAAACAGCACGGTATCCGGCAGGCTGCCAAGCACGACCCATTCGCCCAGCGGGATGGGGAAGCTGTCGTCGTAGTTGATGTCCGGGTTGGCCGCCAGGAAGGCAGCCGGATCGGCGTAGGCCTGGGCGGCCTCGTCGGCGATGCGCTCGATGTCTTCATCGCGCATGCAACCGGCGCCGATGAGGGTGATGAGTTCGAGCAATTGGTTTTTCATGAAAGGGGGCCTGCGGCGGGTGAAAAAGTCGCCAAGGATAGCCGCAAACGCCCCCTTACCGTTAGCCGACCAGCGCCTGCAAACGCGCCACGGCGTCTGCCGCGCCCATGGTCTGCGCGGCCATCAGAGCGGTGGCGCCACGGGCATCCTGCTGGGCCGGGTCGGCGCCTTGGGCCAGCAGGTAGTCGAGGATCTCGCGGCGGTTGAACATGGCCGCCAACATCAGCGCGGTACGCCCGTCCTGCGCGGCGGCATCCACTGGCACGCCATGCTCCAGCAGCAGGCGGATCATCGCCAGGTCGCCTTTGAACGCAGCGCCGGCGATCGGCAACTGGCCGTTGTCATTGGCGATCAACGGGTCGGCGCCGTGCTCCAGTAGCACGCGAACGGCATCATGGTGGCCGTGATAGCTGGCCAGCATCAGCAGGGTATCGCCCTTGTGGTTGCGCAGGTTGGCCGGCAGGCCACTGGCAAGCAGACGCCCGAGCATCTGGGCATCGCCTTGGCGGGCGCGTTCGAAGACCTGCTCGGCGAAGGCAGCGGTTTCGTCATCGGTCATGGCAGCGGGCGCTGGTTGGGTAGACATGTTGAACCTCCTGGCAAAAAGTGTTGCCCAAGTCTTTGTCAGGCAAGGCTGCCGGGTCAAAGGTTCAGATTCTATCGGGCCGATAGCGTGTGTTTGGCCCGTGCAAAATGCACTGTGCAAAATGCATGACCATGCAAACTGCACGAAGCCGACTCACTTAAATGTATTCAACTCATTGAATTTAAAGGATTTTTACTTATAGGCCGTTTTGGCACGGTCACTGCAACCATCAACTCACGTCTGCCACACAACAGTCAGGAGTTGATATGGACCTCATCCAGGAAAAGTTCGTCTCGGTGTTTTCGGCCTACCAGGTCGCCACCCAGCCCCGCCCCGATGGTGGTGTCTTGCTGACCCTGCGCGCCGCTGATGGCAAGGTTACCCGTCGCGTCTTGACCTACGGCCAACTGCACAGCGCCGAGCAGCTGTCCTGGGCGATCAGCGCCATTCGCCGTGACCTGGCCGAACAGGCCAGCGAGTTGCCGGTGATTTCGATGCTGCAGAGCCAGCAGCGGTTTGCTTTGCCGACCTATCGCTGACTTGCTGAACGGGCCTCTTCGCGGGCCAGCCCGCTCCTACAGGATTAACAATGGCCCATGAGCCGTGGTGATCATGTGGGAGCGGGCTTGCCCCGCGAAGAGGCTGGTATAGGTATTACAGCTCGTCGATGCCCAGAAACGCCCGTGCAGTCTCATCCCCGGTAAACCGCGCCTGCATCCCCTGCTCACTCCCGAACAAGCGCAAGGCCAGGCAGAACGGCGTCTCCCCCAACTCCACCCAGCGCCGCGTCCCGGCCGGCACGACCAGCTGGTCGCCCTTCTCGCACAGCACCGAATACACGAATTGGCCCAAACGCAGGCCAACCTGTGCCCGGCCGCTGACGACAGCAAACACCTCTTCGGCGTCATGCACATGCTCGTCACGTACATCGACCTGCGCCGGGTCCACACCCTCACGGTTGAGTACTGCGAAAGCTGCGCTGCCATGGCCAGTCATCAACTGATCGAGGTACCCCCGGCACGCTGCCATGACCTCGTCCGCTGCGCTGCCAGGGCGAACCCGCAGCTCCAGCGGACGATGGACAAAACGCACGCCCTGTTCAGCTAGGGTCGCGGCGATATCGTCGTGGTGGGTCAGCAGCTTGTTCGGCAGGCCTGGGCTGGACGGGTGAAAAACGCTGAGGATACTCATCAGTGGCGGGTCCTGGTCGATTGCGAACAAAGGGCAATGATAACGGCTGCGGCCAAGGCTGCGGCGCTGGCCATACCAAAGGTGAAGGCCGGGCCCAGCAGTTTCCAGCTGTAACCCGAGTACAAGGCGCCGAGCGCACCGCCGGTGCCCGACAACGCCGCGTACAACGCCTGGCCCTGGCCTTGCTGACGAGCACCGAAGCTGGCCTGGACAAACGCGATGCAGGCGGCATGGAAGCAGCCGAAGGTGGCCGCGTGCAGCACCTGGGCCAGCACCAGCACCGCTGGGTCATCAGCCAGGTTGCCAAGCAACAGCCAACGCAATGCCGCCAGCAGGAAGCTGGCCAGCAACACCCGCTGCACGCTAAACCGCGCGAAGATCCGGCTCATGGCCATGAACACCAGCACCTCGGCCACCACCCCCAACGCCCACAAAAGGCCGATGGCGCCGCGGCTGTAGCCCAGGTGTTCCAGGTGCAGGGTGAGGAAGGTGTAATACGGCCCGTGGCTGAGCTGCATCAAGGCCACGCACACATAGAACGCGATCACCCCAGGTGCCCGCAGCTGCTGCACAAAGCCGCCTGCAGCGCTGCGCTCGCCCTGCTCCACCGGCTGGGCATTGGGCACCCACAGGCTGGCGAGAACGATGCCCGCCATGATCGTCACCAGGGCAACCGGGTAGATGTCCAGGCTAAGCCATTCGAACAGCCGCCCCAAGCCCACCACCGTGAGGATGAAACCGATCGACCCCCACAGACGTACCTGGCTGTAACGGGCCGTTTGCCCGTGCAGATGCGCCAGGGTGATGACCTCGAACTGCGGCAGCACCGCGTGCCAGAAGAACGCGTGCAGGGCCATCACTAGCGCCAGCCAGGCGTAGCTCTTGCCGAAGAAGATCAGGGCGAAGCTGGCCAGGGTCGACAGCGCACCCAGGCGCACGATCAGCAGGCGTTGGCCGGTACGGTCGCCCAACCAGCCCCACAGGTTCGGGGCGATGCAGCGCATCAGCATGGGGATGGCCACCAGCTCGCCGATGCGCGCCGGGGAGAAACCCAGGTGGTCGAAGTACAGCGCCAGGAAGGGGGCCGTAGAGCCTAGCAGGGCGAAGTAGAAGAGGTAGAAGCTGGACAGGCGCCAGTAGGGAATTGGGGGCATGGGGGCTCAGCCGGTTTTGTTGTTGCCTGTACCGGCCTCTTCGCGGGGCAAGCCCGCTCCCACAGGATCACACGGGTCTGTGGGAGCGGGCTTGCCCCGCGAAACGGCCGGCACAGACGGATCAGAGCTGGCCCAGCACCGGAGTACTGACCTTCACCTCGGCATTCTGTGCACGGTGACGCAGCAGGTGGTCCATCAGGGCGATGGCCATCATCGCCTCGGCGATCGGCGTGGCACGGATGCCGACGCAAGGGTCATGACGCCCCTTGGTGACCACTTCAACCGGGTTGCCCTCCACGTCGATGGAGCGGCCCGGCGTGGTGATGCTGGAGGTCGGTTTCAGCGCCAGGTGGGCAACGATCGGCTGACCAGAGGAAATACCGCCGAGAATGCCGCCAGCGTTATTGCTGAGGAACCCTTCCGGGGTCAGTTCGTCACGGTGCTCGGTACCGCGCTGGGCAACGCTGGCAAAACCGGCGCCGATTTCCACGCCCTTGACCGCGTTGATGCTCATCAGCGCATGGGCCAGTTCCGCATCGAGGCGGTCGAAGATAGGCTCGCCCAGGCCAGGCATCACGCCTTCGGCCACCACGGTGATCTTCGCCCCGACCGAGTCCTGGTCACGGCGCAGCTGGTCCATGTAGGCCTCAAGCTCCGGCACCTTGTCCGGGTCCGGGCTGAAGAAGGCGTTCTGCTCTACCGACGCCCAGGTCTTGAACGGGATCTCGATCGGGCCGAGCTGGCTCATGTAGCCACGCACGGTGATGCCCTGGGTGGCCAGGTACTTCTTGGCGATGGCCCCCGCCGCCACGCGCATGGCGGTTTCGCGGGCCGAGCTGCGGCCGCCGCCGCGGTAGTCACGCACACCGTACTTGTGGTGGTAGGTGTAGTCCGCGTGAGCCGGGCGGAACAGGTCCTTGATCGCCGAGTAGTCCTTGGACTTCTGATCAGTGTTGCGGATCAGCAGGCCAATCGAGCAGCCGGTGGTGCGGCCTTCGAACACGCCGGAGAGGATTTCGACCTCGTCCGGCTCCTGGCGCTGGGTAGTGTGCCGGCTGGTGCCGGGCTTGCGCCGGTCGAGGTCATGCTGCAGATCGGCCAGGGAGATCTCCAGGCCCGGCGGGCATCCATCGACAATGGCGACCAACGCCGGGCCATGGCTTTCGCCAGCGGTGGTGACAGTGAACAGCTTGCCGTAGGTATTGCCGGACATGGACGCTCCGCGAGTCTGCCTGAGGTGAACGAAAGCGGCAGTATACGGAAAAATCCAGAGGGATTGGTTGTCTGTGCGGGCCTCTTCGCGGGCAAGCCCGCTCCCACCGGATTACCCATAGCCTGAAAGCACAGATGTTGCTGTGGGAGCGCGCTTGCCCGCGAAGAGGCCCACCCAGGTAACCAGGCACCGAACCTTCCCGCAAACATTGGGTCAAACCGACATCTCACCACCGTAGTACCCCATGATGCCGCGCCTCGTCGCCTTGCTTTTCATGCTCTGCGCCGGCCTTGCCCAGGCCGCCTCCCCCACCGTACTGCAACGCCCCATCGACCTGGACACAGGCCAAGGTGTGCTGCATGGCAGCCTGCTGTTGCCGCAACAGTCCACCCCGCCACCGGTGGTGTTGATCATCGCAGGTTCCGGCCCCACCGACCGCGACGGCAACAACCCGGCCTCGGGGCGTATCGACATCCTCAAACGGCTGGCCCTGCTGCTGGCAAACGACCACATTGCCAGCGTGCGCTTCGACAAACGCGGCGTGGCCGCCAGCCAGCCGGCCACGCCCGATGAGCGTGACCTCAGCGTCGAGCGCTATGTCGCCGATGTGGTCGCCTGGAGTCGCAAGCTCAAGGCCGACCCACGTTTCGGGCCGCTGATCCTGGTTGGCCACAGCGAAGGCGCGCTGATCGCAAGCCTCGCCGCCGAGCAAGCGGGTGCCAGTGCGGTGATCACCCTGGCCGGCAGCGGCCGCCCACTGGCCGAGGTGCTGCACGAACAGCTGGCCCAGCGCCTACCGCCCGCCCAACTGGCCCGAAGCAGTGCCTTGCTCGACCGCCTGCAGGCCGGGCAGACCAGCCTGGATGTACCCGCCCCGCTGCGCCAGGTGTTCCGGCCCAGCGTGCAGCCCTACCTGATTTCGCTGTTTCGGCAGAACCCGGCAGCGGCGTTCGCGCAGCTGCCGATGCCGGCGCTGATCGTCCAGGGCCGCAATGACGTGCAGGTAAACGTGACCGACGCCGAACGCCTCAAGGCCGCGAAACCCGATGCGCAACTGGTCCTGATCGATGGCATGAACCACATGCTGCGCATCAGCCCCAAGGACATGAGCCAGCAACGTGACAGCTACCTCAACCCGGAACTGCCGCTGGCCCGCGAACTGGGGGAGCGGATCGTTACCTTCATCCAGCATTTGCCATCGGCCTGACCCTCAGGTCTTGGCCGGGGCTGCCGATAGAGTAGATGGCGGCAAGAATTGGGGCCGCTGCGCCCCCTCTGGCTGCCAGCACGCACATAAGGACAGCCCCCATGACAATTGCCCCCGCCGCCGTAGAGCCGGCCGAAGAGCCACACCCCCAGGACGGCGCCACGCTGCCTTGGGCAGACCTTGCCGCCGAACACTTCCAGTTGCTGCGCCTGGCGCCCCTGCCCACCGACCGATCCACAGGTGCCCGCCCCCTGCGGTTCGTGCAGTTCGGCTATGCCGAGCGCCACGACAAGACACACAGCCTGCTGCGCATGGAAATCCAGCTGCCTGGGCAAAAAGTGCGCAAAGAACAGAACCATCTGGATATCCGCGTCGATCATGCCGAGCGCCTGGTCCGCATTGGCCATGACCAGGGCCTGCAGCTGGAACCGCTGAACCGCGGCATCGGCCGCTTCATGCTGGCCCAGGCCGTGCAATGGTTGCAGCGCAAGTGGTCGCATTACCGGGTCGAAGGCATGGCATTGCCGAGCAAGGACGCCCTGAGCGAGGATTCACGCCTGCGCCGCGATCAGTTTCTGCGTGGCGTGGGTATCGAGGTCGAATATGAAGACCCTCAGCACCTGAAGGGCCGTACCGTGGAAATCACGGTAGGCCAGCTCAAGGGCGCCTGGAGCAACGAGCGGCTGCAGCGGGTCGAGATCCTCGATGCGGCCAACCTGCTGCAGCAGGCCGATCAGCAGTTGCAAGAAATGGAAGGCCAACTGCGCGAGCGGGATGAGCGGGTGTCCAAGTACCGGCGCGAAGACAGCGGCTTGCGCTTTACCATCACCTGCCTGGTGGCATTTGCGGTGTTTCAGGCCGGGTTGCTGATCTGGATTGCCACCCGCTGAACAGCACCTGACTCAAGGGCAGCACTAACCTGTAGGAGCGGCCTTGCCGGGGCGCCGGACCGGTCGAAAAGGGCCGCAAAGCGGCCCCAGTTTCAAACACGTAGCTCAAACGCGGGCTTTGAACAGCTCCTGATGCTGGCGGCACTGCTCGGCCGTCAGCATGAACACCCCATGCCCGCCACGCTCGAATTCCAGCCAGGCAAAATCCACCTCGGGGTACAGCGACTCGACATGCACCTGGCTGTTGCCCACCTCGACAATCAGCAAGCCCTTGTCGTTCAGGTGGTCAGCGGCCTCGGCGAGCATGCGCCGCACCAAATCCAGGCCATCGTTACCGCAGGCCAGGCCCAGCTCGGGCTCATGGTGGTACTCGGCCGGCATGTCGCCGAAGTCCTCGGCATCGACGTACGGCGGGTTGGACAGGATCAGGTCAAAGCGCTGCCCCGGCAGACCATCGAAGCCGTCGCCCTGCACGGTGTAGACGCGCATGTCCAGGCCGTGCCGTTCGATGTTCTGGTTCGCCACCTCAAGGGCATCGAACGACAGGTCGCCCAGCACCACTTCGGCCTCGGGGAACACCTCGGCCGCCACGATGCCGATGCAACCGGAGCCCGTGCACAGGTCGAGAATGCGTGCAGGCTCTGACGCCAGCCACGGCTCGAAACGTTTTTCGAGCAGCTCGCCAATCGGTGAACGGGGCACCAGCACCCGCTCGTCGACGATGAACGACATGCCGCAGAACCACGCCTCGCCCAGCAGGTAGGCAGTTGGCACACGTTCTTCGATGCGCCGCTTAAGCAAATGCTGCAGGCGCACGCGCTCGTCGTCTTCGAGCATGCAGTCCAGGTAGCTGTCGGCCACCTCCCACGGCAGGTGCACGGCGCCCAGCACCAGCAGGCGGGCTTCGTCCCAGGCGTTGTCGGCACCGTGGCCGAAGAACAGCTCGCGCTCATGGAAGCGGCTGACCGCCCAGCGGATGTAGTCGCGCAGCGTGCGCAGACGGGATGTGATCACGGGGTACTCCTAATTCAGACCTGACAAAAGTCTACCAGCCCAACCCGCACAAATGTTCCTCCGCATGCCTTAATGGCTAGCCACAGGCCAGTAACCACGCTGTCTGCGATGTCAACCATTCCCATTGACGCCAAGGCAAGGGACAATAGGTATACAAAAGCCCTTCCAAGGAGCCCTTGATGTCCGTTCCAACCACGATGTTCCGCCTCACTGGTCGCGACTACCCGCCGGCCAAGCTGAGCCACGCCAGCCTGATCATCATCGATGCGCAAAAGGAGTACCTCAGTGGTCCCCTGGCGCTGTCGGGCATGGACGAGGCTGTGGCCAACATCGCCCGGTTGCTCGACGCTGCGCGCAAGAGCGGCCGTCCGATCATCCACGTACGCCACCTGGGCACTGTCGGTGGCCGCTTCGACCCGCAAGGCAGCGGCGGCCAGTTCATCCCGGGGCTTGAGCCGCATGACGGCGAAATCGTCATCGAAAAGCGCATGCCCAACGCCTTCAAGAACACCAAGCTGCACGACACCCTGCAGGCGCTGGGCCACCTGGACCTGATCGTCTGCGGTTTCATGAGCCACTCCAGCGTCAGCACCACCGTGCGCCGCGCCAAGGACTATGGTTATCGTTGCACCCTGGTGGAGGACGCCTCGGCGACCCGCGACCTGGCGTTCAAGGACGGGGTCATCCCGGCCGCACAGATTCACCAGTGTGAAATGGCCGTGATGGCCGACAACTTCGCCTGTGTCGCCCCAACCGCCAGCCTGATCTGATTCCAAGGCCAGTGACTACCGCCCGGCAGCCGGGCGGAACCCAAAGGGCGAGCACAGGTCGAATTCCGGATATCCACAGAGGAAATCGGAATGAAGCTCAAAGGCAGTTTCGACGCCAAACGCCTGCGCACGCGCGAACCGCGCAACTGGGGCGCACGCCTGGCTGCCGGCCTGTCGGCCCTGCTGGCAACGCTGGGTGTGCTGCTGGCCATGGCCGGTATCGCCGGCCTGCTGGGCAATTACCCGGCCCTGGCCGAACTCAACGCCAACAAACCACTGGCCAGCATCCTCACCGGGGCTGGCTTGCTGCTGCTGTGGTTGGGCGTGCGCTTCTGGCGGCGCAGCCGTATTCGCCTGCGCCGTGGGCGGGAGTTGAACCTGTCGCCGCATTTGATGAAAAAACACGACTGAGGACTGAGTTTTTCTACTGATGCCGCCGGCCTCTTCGCGGGGCAAGCCCAGCGCTAACCCTGTGGGCGCGGGCTTGCCCCGCGAAGAGGCCCGCACAGGCTAGCCATGGCTGCACAGCCGGCCACAGTCGCGTAAACTACGCCGCCCACGTGGAGGCATCATGCAAGACGACGACTTTTCCCTGTTCCATGCCGAAGTGCGTGGCGTCAAACCGATCAAGCACGACCGTGCCGAGGTCGGCAAACCCAAGGCCGATCGCAAGCAGCTGGCCGGCCTGCGGCAGGCGGCGACCGTGCGCAGCGACAAGGCACTGGTGATCGACGGCATGTCCGACCAGTTCGTCATCGACGTCGGCGCCGAAGACGAGCTGATGTGGCGCCGTGACGGCGTGCAGGAAGGCCAGCTGCGCAAACTCAAGCTCGGCCAGATCGCTTTCGAGGGCAGCCTCGACCTGCACGGCATGACCGTCGAGAAAGCCCGAGAGACACTCTGGGACTTCATCGCCGAGGCCACCAAGCTGGAAGTCCGCTGTGTGCGCGTCACCCATGGCAAGGCTGCACGCCTGGACGGCAAGCGCCCGATGATCAAGAGTCACGTCAACACCTGGCTGCGCCAGCACCCGCAGGTGCTCGGTTTCGCCTCGTGCAACGCGCGCCATGGCGGTACCGGCGCGGTCTATGTGATGCTCAAACGAACCATGCTTGAAGGACGCGACGAGTAACGCCGCGCTTGCAGCGCCGCCCTTGCCGCCGTACCCTTCGTTTTTGCGATTTTTCCCACAGGTAGATACATGTCCCTGGAACAGAACTACACCGAGATTCTCAGCCAGATCGGCGAGGACGTCTCCCGTGAGGGCCTGCTCGACACGCCCAAGCGGGCTGCAAAGGCCATGAAGTACCTTTGCCGCGGTTATGAGCAGACGCTGGAAGAAGTCACCAACGGCGCGCTGTTCACCTCCGACAACAGCGAGATGGTACTGGTCCGGGACATCGAGCTGTACTCGATGTGCGAGCACCACATGCTGCCCTTCATCGGCAAGGCTCACGTTGCCTACCTGCCCAAGGGCAAGGTCCTGGGCCTGTCGAAGGTGGCGCGTATCGTCGACATGTACGCCCGTCGCCTGCAGATTCAGGAAAACCTCAGCCGTCAGATCGCCGAAGCCGTCGAGCAAGTGACCGGCGCTGCTGGCGTGGCCGTGGTCATCGAAGCCAAGCACATGTGCATGATGATGCGCGGTGTCGAGAAGCAGAACTCGAGCATGATCACGTCGGTGATGCTGGGCGAGTTCCGCGAAAACGCCGCCACCCGCAGCGAGTTCCTCAGCCTGATCAAGTGATCGGCTGAAGACCCCGAGCCGACCCTGCGGGGTCGGCTTTTTCTTTTCAGGAGTTGCCCATGATCGTCAAAGCCCTGCGGGTCGGCCTCGGCCAGCTCATCGTGTTCGGCGACTGGATCAGCCGCCCGGCCAAGCGCAAGCGCGATGCCGCCGCCCAGGCGCGCGTCGAGCAAGCGGCCAGTGGCCTTGCGCTGTACCAGTTCCATGCCTGCCCGTTCTGCGTCAAGACCCGCCGCACCCTGCACCGTCTGAACGTGCCGGTGGCGCTGCGTGACGCCAAAAACGACCCCGTGCATCGCCAGGCACTGCTCGAAGGCGGTGGCCGGGTGAAAGTGCCGTGCCTGCGCATCGAAGAAGACGGCAAGGTGAGCTGGATGTACGAGTCCAAGGCCATCATTGCCTACCTGGACAAGCGCTTCGCCTCGGCCTGAGGTGGACGGCACAGGCTTCGCCTGTGTTCGCGGGGCAAGCCCGCTCCCACAGGAATGACACTTCACGCTGTGGGAGCGGGCTTGCCCCGCGAAAGGGCCGGTACAGGCTACAGATGTACCAGGTTCAACCCACCATCGGCACATGCCGCGGATGGCTGGCCACGCGCTCCAGCCAGGCCCTGACCGCCGGGTAATCCGCCAGGTCGAACCCACCCTGCTGCGCCACATGGGTGTAGGCATACAGCGCCACATCGGCAATCGAATACTGCTCGCCGACCAGATACGGCGTCATCTGCAACTGCCGCTCCATCACCCTCAGCGCCTTGTACCCGCCTTTGTGCAGCTTGCGGTATTCCTCCAGCCGATCATCCGGCAGCCCGAGGTAGAACTGGATGAATCGCGCCACGGCGATGTACGGCTCATGGCTGTACTGCTCGAAGAACTGCCACTGCAGCACCTGCGTGCGCAAGCGCGGCTCGCTGGGCAGGAACTCGCTGCCGTCGGCAAGGAAGTTGAGAATGGCGTTGGACTCCCACAGGTACGTGCCGTCTTCCAACTCCAGCACCGGCACCTTGCCATTGGGGTTCATCGCCAAAAACTCAGGCGTCTCGGTCTCCCCCTTGAGAATATCCACCGGGTGCCACTCATACGGTCGGCCCAGCAGGCTCAACATCAGCTTGACCTTGTAGCAGTTGCCCGACTGGTAATCGCCATAGACCTTGTACATCGCCCTCCCCCCATGCAGTTGTGCATTCGTGCCCAATAGTTGGTGACTGTACGGCTAAAAGCAATGGCCGCTGTATGGCAAAGATCAACCTTGCTCGCGTTAGTCTGAAAAAACTGCTTACACCTTTACAAGGATTTTGTTCATGACCGATGCCACTTCCGCACGCCTGCGGCCCCTGGCAGACAGCTCCCCGTCGGCGGTAGTCGCCGGCTTCATCGCCATGCTCACCGGCTATACCAGTTCGCTGGTGCTGATGTTTCAGGCCGGCCAGGCGGCCGGGCTGACCACCGCGCAGATCTCATCATGGATCTGGGCGCTGTCGATCGGCATGGCAGTGTGCAGCATTGGCCTTTCGCTGCGCTACCGCACGCCGATCACCGTGGCCTGGTCGACGCCGGGCGCCGCACTGCTGATCACCAGCCTCGGCGGTGTCAGCTATGGCGAAGCCATTGGCGCTTACATCACCTGCGCGGTGCTGGTGCTTATCTGCGGCCTGACCGGCAGCTTCGAGCGCCTGGTCAAGCGCATTCCAGCATCGCTGGCCTCGGCGCTGCTGGCAGGCATCCTGTTCAAGATCGGCAGCGAGATCTTCGTCGCCGCCCAGCACCGCACCTTGCTGGTGCTGGGCATGTTCTTCAGCTACCTGCTAGTCAAGCGCCTGTCGCCGCGCTACTGCGTGCTGGCGGCGTTGCTGGTCGGCACGGCGCTGTCCGGCGCCCTTGGCCTGCTGGACTTCAGCGGCTTCCACCTGGAAGTGGCTACACCTGTGTGGACCACGCCAAGCTTCTCGCTGGCGGCGACCATCAGCATCGGTATTCCGCTGTTCGTGGTGGCGATGACCTCGCAAAACATGCCCGGCGTGGCGGTACTGCGTGCCGATGGCTACCAGGTACCGGCCTCACCGCTGATTTCGGCGACCGGGTTTGCCTCATTGCTGCTGGCACCGTTTGGCTCGCACGGGGTCAACCTGGCGGCGATCAGCGCGGCGATCTGCACCGGGCCACATGCCCATGAAGACCCAAGCAAACGCTACACCGCAGCGGTGTGGTGCGGGATTTTCTATGGCATTGCCGGGGTATTCGGGGCGACCTTGGCGGCGTTGTTTGCTGCGCTGCCAAAAGAGCTGGTGCTGTCGATTGCGGCCTTGGCGCTGTTCGGTTCGATCATGAATGGGCTGACGGTGGCGATGAGCGAGGCGCGTGAGCGGGAGGCAGCGTTGATCACCTTCATGGTGACGGCTTCTGGGTTGACGCTATTCTCGATCGGGTCGGCGTTCTGGGGGATTGTGGCGGGGGTTTTGACCTTGATGATCCTCAATCCACGCAAGGGCTGAGTTTTTATAGCCTGTACCGGCCTCTTCGCGGGCAAGCCCGCTCCCACAGGTTCCTCGTTACCCTCAGGCTTAGTGATACCCCTGTGGAAGCGGGCTTGCCCGCGAAGAGGCCGGTGTAGGCAATACAAGGCTCAGAGCCTGAAATGCCCCACCATCCCCTTCAGGTCCGTCCCCAACTGCGCCAGCTCGACACTCGACCTGGCATTGTCCTGCATCGCCAACGCCGCCTGATCGGCACTGCCGCGGATCTGCGTGACGCTGCGGCTGATCTCTTCGGCCACCGAGCTCTGCTGCTCGGCCGCGGCGGCAATCTGCTGGTTCATCTGCTGAATCAATGAAACCGCCACGGCGATGCTGCCCAACGCACTTTCGGTCTGCAAGGCATCAGCCACCGCCAGGCGCACCAGCTCCGTGCTGCCACGGATCTGCGCCACCGACTGCTGGGCATTGCCGCGCAGGCTGGCGACCAGCGTCTCGATCTGTTCGGTCGATTGCCGGGTACGCCGCGCCAGCGCCCGCACCTCATCGGCCACCACGGCAAAACCACGCCCCTGCTCGCCGGCACGGGCCGCCTCGATCGCGGCGTTGAGCGCCAACAGGTTGGTCTGCTCGGCAACGCTCTTGATCACTTCGAGCACATCGCCAATGGTGTGGATCTCGGCACTGAGGCTGTCGATACCGGCACTGGCCGTCTCCGCAGCCACCGCCAACTGCTCGATACGCTGCATGCTCTGACGTACCACCAACTGCCCGGACTCGACCTTGTCGTCGGCAGACTGAGCCGCCTGCGCGGCCTCCTCGGCATTGCGCGCCACATCGTGCACGGTGGCCGTCATCTGCTGCATGGCGGTCGCTACCTGTTCGGTTTCGTCCTTCTGGCTGCCGACCTCGCGATTGGTCTGCTCGGTCACCGCCGACAATGCCTGAGCGCTACCCGCCAGTTGCTCGATGCCCTGCTGCAGGCCGCTGACGATGCCCGACAGGCCGGCCGCCATTTGCTGCATGGCCTGCATCAACTGCCCGACCTCATCGCGACGCGGTGCTTCTGCCTCCAGGCTCAACTCCCCTGCTGCAATGCGCTGGGCGCGGGCGATGACGCGCTTGAGCGGGCCCACCACCGCGCGGGTGATCAGCCACGCAGCCAGCACACCCACCAACAGCGCCAACCCCGTGGCCAGGGCAATGGCCAGGGCATTGCGCGACAGCTCACCCTGCAAGGCCTGCTCCTGGCCAAGGTAGGCCTGGTCGACGCGACCGGTGACCTGCTCGGCCCGCGCCTGCAACTGGGCCTTGAGCCCTTGTTCCTTGGCCAGCAGGTCGGTGTATTCGTTGAGCTTGTCGGAGAAACTGCCGATGTGCCCGGCCACTTCACCCAGCACACTCTGGTAGCCGGCATCGCTGACGGCGCCCTTGAGCTGTTCGACCAGGCTCGCGGCTTCGACCGTCTGGGCGATGCGCGTCTGGCCGACGTCTTGCTCACCCTTGCGGCTCTTGTCCAGGCGCACACGTGCTTCGTCCATCGCCTGCAGCATTAACCGCGACACCTGCGACACCTGCGCGGCCTGCTCAAGAAACTCGCCGCCCTGCTGGCCTTGGGATTGTTTGAGGGTATAGGTGCCATCATCGGCCAACCCCGCCTGCAGTACATCAAGGTTATTGGCAACGCTGGACACCGACCAACTGGCCATGTCCAGCGCAAGCTCCTTGGCCTGCACCGCCTCGACAAAGGCCTCGAACGCCTGGCCGTAGGCGCTCAACTCGGCCTGGGCCGCCGCCAGCGCCGGCAAACCACGGGCGCGTTCGGCCAACCCCTGCAAACCGCTGCGCAAGGCTTCGGCCTGCTTGATATCGGAACTCACGGCAAAGGTTTGTTCGTGCTGGCGCAACCTGAGCAGGTCAGTATTGAACTGGGCCAGCTGGCGCAAGCCGTCAAAGCGTTGGCCGACACTGTGCAGCGCGGCGATGCCAATGGCCGCAACGGCCAGGGTCAGCAACAGCACCAAGGCAAAGCCCAGGCCGAGTTTGCGGGCCATGCCCAGGTTGGCCAGAACACCGTGCTTGGTCGCGCCCATCGCCGATTCCCCTTCACCTTGTCAGGTTTTGCCGAAGGCCAAGCGTGGCAACGATGCCAGTCCGCTCACAAGGGCCTGACGCCAGAATAGTGTCAAATAGCTATGAGCGTGTCGCTATCAGCGTGCTGAAGGTCGCCCTGCGTGTTTCAGGAAGGCCTGAGCGCGAGAATCCTGCCCATACGCGACATTGATGCGCAGCCAGTCGCTGGCGGCGCCCTGGTAATCGAAGGCACTGCCGGGGGTGAGCAGCACTGCATGCTCCAGGGCCAACTGTTCGAGGCTGGCAACGTCACGCCCCGGCACCCGCGCCCAGACGAACATGCCGCCATAGGGTTCACAGAACACCTCCCAGCCTGCCTGCTCCAGCTGCCCGAGCAGCTTGGCCATGTGCTGGCCAAGGCGTACGCGCAGGCGTTGCACGGTTTTGCGGTAGCTGCCGTTGGCCAGCATCTGCCCCACCACCCGCTCGGCGAACCGCGACGTGCCGATGCCACTGACCATCTTCAGCTCGGCCAGCCGCGCCAGCAGCGCCGGGTCGGCGACCAGGTAACCCACCCGCAACGAACTGCTCAGGGTCTTGGAGAAGCTGGCCATGTAGATCACCCGCTGCTCGCTGTCGAGGGTGGCCAAGCGCGTTGCCGGGCCCTCCTGGAAGTCGGCGTAGATATCGTCTTCGACGATGCGCAGGTCGTGCTCGCGGGCCAGCTCCAGCAGGCGGTAGGCAACCTTGGGGGTAAGGCTGGTGCCCGTCGGGTTGTGGTACAGGCTGTTGATGAACAGGCAGCGCGGTCGGTGTTCGGCAAGCAGCCGCTCAAGGGTGGCCAGGTCCGGGCCTTCGGCCAGGCGCGGCACGGGCAGCATGCGCACCTGGTGCTGACGCAGCAGGTTGTACAAGTTGTAGTAACCGGGGTTTTCCACCAGCACCGTATCGCCCGGGCGCAGCAGGGTGCGGACCAACAAGTCGAGGCCATGGCTGGCACCCTGGGTGGTGAGAATGCGCTCGGGGCCGGCGGCGATGTCCAGGCGCGCCAGGCGCTTGTGCAACTGCTGACGCAGGCTGGCCAAGCCAAGGGGTGGGCAGTAGTCGAACAGGTCTTGCGGGTTGCCGCGGCTGACCTGGCGTATTGCCTGGGCCAGCTCGGTAGCCGCACGCCAGGTAGTGGGCAACCAGCCGCAACCAAGCTTGAGCAGTTCGTCATGGCCTTCGCGAAATTGCCGCCAGTTGCCATCACCGGCCTCGCCCCAGGGCAGACCATCATCTGCCTCACCCCCCGCTTTGCGCTCAGCGACGAAGAAGCCGGTGCCGTGACGCGCCTCCAGCCAGCCGCTGGCGACCAGCCGATCATAAGCCTCGATTACACAGGACGCGCTGACCGCCTGGCTGCGCGCCAACGCACGGATCGACGGCAGACGGGCACCGGGGCGCAGGCGTTGGTGGTCGATCCAGGCTTGCAGGTGGTCGGTGAGTTGCTGCACCAGGGGGGTGCTGCTGGTGCGGTCTAGAGGGAAGTGCATGGGGAGTGTTCGCTGATTTTGAGCGAACAGTTAAGCATAAATGGGAAAGCGGTGTGTCTGGTTGCGCGGAGTGATTGGAATCAATGATGGCAGTGCCGGCCTCTTCGCGGGCAAGCCCACTCCCACAAATGCCCCACTCGCTGTCTCAGACCTAGTGATATTTCTCTGTGGGAGCAGGCTTGCCCGCGAAGAGGCCGGCACTGACATCTAAAAACCCAGGATCCTACCCATGCCCCGCGCCCCCACCCGACTGGCCTTCGCCCTGTGCCTGATCACCCTCGCGGTCAACCTCCAGGCCCCGCTCTACATCACCTACGCCGACCTCTCCGGCCAAGGGGCCGCCGCCACTGCGGTGGCCTTCTCCGGCTACGTCCTGGGCGCACTGCCCGTACTCCTGGCCCTGGGCGGGCTGGCTGACCGAGTCGGGCGCCGCCCGCTGATCGTCGCCGCGCTGTTGCTGTCGATGATCGCCACCGTGCTCATGCTACTGGCCCCCAACCTGCAAACCCTCGGCCTGGCACGCCTGTTCCTGGGCCTGGGCACCGGCCTTGCCTCGGCCACGGCCACCGCTTACATGGGCGAGCTGATGGGCAGCGACGGCAGCGCCCGCGCCGCCAACTGGGTCACCGCCAGCACCTCGCTGGGCTTTGGCCTGGGCGCGGCACTCACCAGCCTGTTCCTGCTGCGCGGCCCAAGCCTGACCCCTGGCAGCTTCCACCTGCACCTGCTGCTGGCCACCGCTGCACTGGTGCTGGTCTGGCGCTTGCCCGACCCTCGCCCGGCACAGCGAAGCGCCATGCTGCGGCTGCCTTGCTACCCGCGCGGCAGCGTTGCGTATGGCCTGGCCATCTTGCTGGCCTGGGCCTGCGTCGGCCTGGTCATCGCACTGCTGCCGGGGATCCTGCGCCAGCATGGCTTGAGCGCCTGGTCGGGGTTCTCGACCTTCTGCGTGATCAGCTGCGGTGTGTTGTTCCAGCCGATGGCACGTCGCCTGTCGAGCCTCAAAGCCACGCTGCTGGGGCTGGCGATTCTGCCGTGCAGCTACGCGGTGCTGGCCTGGGGCGCCGATAGCGGGCAGCTGGGTGCGGTACTGCTGGGCGCCGTGGCGGCCAGCAGTGCGTGTTATGGGTTTATCTACCTGGGCGGCCTGGCGGCGGTGAACCAACTGGCCGGCAGCGAGAAGACCCGGGCCAGTGCCGGGTTCTTCCTGTTGGCGTACCTGGGGTTCAGCTTGCCGGTGATTTTTACCGGCTTGCTGAGCGACCGACTGGGGTCGCGGATGGCCTTGCTGGTGTTTGGTGGGGGCTTGCTGCTGGGGTGTGCGCTGGTTGGCCTGGCACTGGCGGTGTCTGCGCGTGCCGCCTCGCCGGCGCTCGGGCCGATCAGATAGCCGTCGCCCCACCGTCCACTGTCAGGCTGTGCCCCGTGGTGAAGGCCGCGCCATCACTGCACAGGTACAACACCGCACTGGCAATTTCCTCGACCTTGCCGATGCGCCCCACCGGGTGCATCGCCGCCGCGAACTCCGCTTTGCGCGGGTCGGCTTCGTAGGCACGGCGGAACATGTCGGTATCGATCACGGCCGGGCATACCGCGTTAACCCGGATGCCTTTCTTGGCATACTCGATGGCTGCCGACTTGGTCAGGCCGATCACGGCATGCTTTGAGGCACTGTAGATGCTCATCTTCGGCGCCGCCCCCAGCCCCGCCACCGACGCGGTATTGACGATCGCCCCACCGCCCTGGGCCAGCAGCAACGGCAGCTGGTACTTCATGCACAGCCACACACCTTTGACGTTGACGCCCATGATGGCGTCGAACTGAGCCTCGCTGCCCTCGGCCAAGCGGCCCTGCTCAATCTCGATGCCGGCATTGTTGTAGGCGTAGTCCAGCCGGCCATAGGCGGCAACGATCCGCTCATGCAGCTGGCGCACCTCAGCCTCCCGGGTCACGTCGCAGGCGATGAACATGGCCTCGCCGCCTGCATCGTGGATCAACGCCACTGTGGCCTCGCCGCCGACCGGGTCGAGGTCGGCGACCACCACCTTCAAGCCTTCACGGGCAAAGGCCAGCGCCGTCGCCCGGCCAATACCTGCAGCACCGCCGGTGACCAGGGCGACCTGGCCGGAAAAGGTCATGCTCATTGTTTGCTCCTGAACAAGGAAGGTCGTGGACATCGCAGCCAAGCATAGTCAGCCAGCTGACCGGCTGGGCAGCATCATCAGGCCAACGGTTGGTCTACCATGCTTACCAGTGATGTTATGCACCTGGCTGCATCAGCAAGGTAAATTGAACACAGCCCACCCTCAACTGCCCACAAGGACCCGCCATGACCCAGACCAATCGCCGCTTCCTGCTCGCCAAACGCCCGGTCGGCGCCGTGCGCCGTGACGACTTCAGCTTCGAGCGAGTACCTGCCGAACAGCCCGTCGACGGCCAGATCCTGGTGCGCAACCTGTACCTGTCCCTCGACCCTGCCATGCGCGGCTGGATGAACGAGGGCAAGTCCTACATTCCTCCGGTGGCCCTCGGCCAGGTGATGCGCGCCCTCGGCGTCGGCGAAGTGGTGGCCTCGAACCACCCCGACTTCAAGCCTGGCGACCACGTCAGCGGTGCCCTCGGCGTACAGGACTACTTCACCGGCGAGCCCCAGGGCCTGCACAAGATAGACCCTAACCTCGCGCCCCTGCCCCGCTACCTCTCGGCCCTAGGCATGACCGGCATGACCGCCTACTTCGCCCTGCTCGAAGTCGGCCAGCCCAAAGCTGGTGACACCGTGGTCATTTCCGGCGCCGCCGGGGCGGTGGGCAGCATCGTCGGGCAGATCGCCAAACTCAAAGGCTGCCGCGTAGTCGGCATCGCCGGCGGCGCCGAAAAATGCCACTACCTCAAGGACGAACTCGGCTTCGACGGCGTCATCGACTACAAGGCCGAGGACGTGCTGGCCGGCCTCAAGCGCGAATGCCCCAAAGGGGTGGACGTGTACTTCGACAACGTCGGTGGCGACATCCTTGATGCCGTGCTCACCCGCATCAACCTCAGGGCCCGTATCGTCATCTGCGGCGCAATCAGCCAGTACAACAACAAAGAAGCCGTGAAAGGCCCGGCCAATTACCTGGCGCTACTGGTGAACCGTGCGCGCATGGAAGGCTTTGTGGTATTCGACCACGCCAAGGACTATGGCAAGGCCGCGCAGGAGATCGCCGGCTGGCTGGCCAGCGGCCAGGTGAAGAGTAAGGAAGATGTGGTGGAAGGGTTGGAAACCTTCCCAGAGACGCTGCTCAAGCTGTTCAGCGGGGAGAATTTTGGCAAGCTGGTATTGAAGGTCTGAAGCTGCAGGGTCACGGGGGCCCCGTTGCTTCGCGTGACCCTTGTACCGCTAGCGCCCTGCGACTTGGCGCTTGCAACTTCGCCTAACCAGCCTACATTCAGACGTTCATCAGAACCCATTGCGCAAGGTAGCCATAAGGTGGGCAATCAATGCAACAGCGCTTGAATGCTGGACTGGATTTTTGCAGGATCGCAGCGTGCTTCATGGTGGTAGTGCTGCACATCGCTTCGGCCGGGGCAACGCAACTGGATGACAACTGGATGTCCTCCAATATCTACAACTCCATGGTCAGGTCATGCGTTCCGCTGTTCCTGATGTTATCGGGCGCCTTGCTACTGCACCGGACGGAAAGCGCCCTGGCGTTCTACCAGAAACGCTTTGTGCGGATACTGCCGCCTCTTCTGTTCTGGTCGGTGTTCTATGTGCTCTGGAGGGCCTCGATGGGTGCAGGCCCCGGGGGTTTAGCCCAGGCTGTCGTGGCGATCCTACAAGGCCCGGTCTACTACCACCTCTGGTATTTGTACGCGATCATTGGCATTTACCTGTTCATGCCATTCATGGCCAAGGTCTACCAGCATTCAGGCCAGCAGGAAAAGCTCGCCTTCCTGGGGATCTGGTTGGTGGTCAGCTGCATTCTCCCTACCGCCGCACAATTCAACCCATCGCTCGCCAACTTTACCCACACTTACGAGCTGTTTTCATTTGTGGGGTTTGCCGGCTACACATTCCTGGGGGCCTATGTATTCGAGCGCATTCGCGAGAACGGCGCTACCCACAGAGCGCGGGACCTTGTCGGTTTTCTTGTGACCGGCGCCCTGACGGCGCTCGCTACGCATTACCTGTCGGTACAGCAAAACGCGCCCAGCCAAATTTTCTATTCCTACGTCTCGCCGCTGGTGGTCCTCGCCTCAATTTATGGCTTTCGGCTGCTGATTTCCTTCGGAGGGCTGCTCACACGGCACAGCAAGCTGCTGGCAGAGCTTTCGGGCTGCACGCTCGGGCTCTATTGCTTGCACGTCTTCGTCATGAACCGATCAAGTATTGTCTACGGCCCTTTGATCGAAGGCCACGGTATGTCGTGGTTGATTCCGCTGCTTTCGGTGGCGGTGTTCTTGTTGACGCTCCTTCCGATCTATCTCATCAGGATGATCAAACCCGTACGCGCGGTCATTTGACGGGTTTGGCCGCGCCGCGCACTAAAAAGTAAAAGGCCAGCACGGGTGCTGGCCTTTTACTTTTCAGTGTCCCGCCTCAACGGCGAGCGGACCGGTTAACCACGAATCTGCGCAACCACTGCGGCCAATGCCTTGGCCGGGTCTGCCGCCTGGCTGATTGGGCGCCCGATCACCAGGTAATCCGAGCCTGCATCCAGCGCCTGGCGCGGGGTCAGAATCCGGCGCTGGTCATCCTGGGCGCTACCGGCAGGGCGAATGCCTGGGGTCACCAGCTGCAGCGAAGGGTGCGCAGCCTTCAGCGCCGGTGCTTCCAGCGCCGAGCACACCAAGCCATCCATCCCGGCTTTCTCGGCCAGCGCCGCCAGGCGCAGCACTTGCTCCTGCGGTTCGACATCCAGGCCGATACCGGCCAGGTCTTCACGCTCCATGCTGGTCAGCACGGTCACACCAATCAGCAATGGCTGGGGGCCGCTGCGCTTGGCCAGCTCTTCACGGCAGGCCGACATCATGCGCAGCCCCCCGGAGCAGTGCACGTTGACCATCCACACGCCCATCTCGGCGGCGGCCTTGACCGCCATTGCCGTGGTGTTGGGGATATCGTGGAATTTGAGGTCGAGGAACACTTCGAAGCCCTTGGCACACAGGGTCTCGACGATGCCCGAGGCACTGCTGGTGAACAATTCCTTGCCAACCTTTACCCGGCACAGCGCAGGGTCGAGCTGGTCAGCCAGCTTCAGGGCGGCCTCACGGGTTGGGAAGTCGAGGGCGACGATCAGGGGCGTCTGGCAGGCGGACATGGTCAGGGTCTCTTGGCAAGTCGAAAACGGCGCGCATTGTAAACGAAGTGGCGCAGGCTTTGGGGGCCGCGGGTCACGGAATTGGCCCCGCAGTGCGTGGCTCCTATAATTGAACCAAAGGATCCGGCAATTGCTCAAAATCTGTACAAGTGCCGCCCACTGACGATCGAAGGAGAACGACAATGCCCTGGTATGCCTGGCTGATACTCATTTTAGCCCTCGGCTCGATTGTCGGCGGGTTGATGCTGCTACGTGATACAGCGAAAAAACTGCCGCTGACCGAGGAGGAGCTGCGCAAGGTGCATGAGCGCAATGCCGAGGCGGATGCCAAGGATGCGCAGGACCGCTAGCCTCTGGTACTGGCTTGCCCCGCGATGAGGCAGGGCAAGCCCCCTCCCCTTACTCCACCATCACCTTGTCCCGGTTGCGCTCCAACAAGGCGCTGCCAATGCCCCTTATCTCCAGCAGCTCATCCACCGAAGCAAACGGCCCATTGGCCTCCCGATAGGCAACGATGGCTTCAGCCTTGGTCTTGCCAATCCCGTTGAGCTCTTTTTGCAGGGTCACGGCATCGGCCTTGTTCAGGTCCAGCCGCGACGGCTGGGCTGTCATCTGACTGACCACCGGCACCGGGTCCTGCACCGCAGTGGTACTTGCCGGGGCGGCGCTGAGGGTGAAGGACAGGCTGGCGAACAGCGGTATCAGCAGGTAGGACAGAACAGTATTACGCATCATGAATATTCCTTGGGTTGGTTTAGCCAAACAGCCGCTTTCCTGTGGCTGCGCAATCAACCCTAGCGGTTCGCCTGTTATCGCAACAGGCACTCCCCCTGGCGAATCGTTACCGAATCGAACAGCAAGCAAGGCAACTTCACGCCCCCAAAAATAATGGCGCAATGCCACATTTTGAGCTAACTTCATGAACTAACTGAGGAAGCCGATAGCCTTATAGGTGAATTCCCGTTTAACCTACGTTTCATTCAGACCAAACGCTGTTGCTTTTCCTACAAGCCTTGCCGTATGTGGTCCCCATCCGCTCGTCGCATACCCTCGCTCGATTGACTTTATTGGCACGATGCCTGAATAACATCAAACAATCGTTTTTGTTGATTGCTCTGGCAAAGATCGGATCCAATAATTCGATATCAATAAGCCAATTCGCAAATTCAGGGGAAAAAAACGTGCCAGACGGGATGCCATTCTGATGACTAAGTGATAAATTTGCGGCAATTGGACAACCGCTGTGCTTGAAGGATCCGAGCAAAATGAAATTTTTTTCACACCTTCCACTGGAACCGCTCGTTTCCTCGTACGCGGCGCCAGCCAGGCCAACCCCCCCGGCCGAATTGCATAACCCCTGAGTTTCACAGCCTTAGCCCAGTAACAACCGCCTTCACTCAACACAAAGAAGACCGTCGCCGTGTCCCTCAAGACCCTCATCGTATTTGGCACCCGCCCAGAGGCCATTAAAATGGCACCTCTGGCCCTCAACCTTGCCCAGGACGACCGTTTCGAGTCGCGCGTTTGCGTCACTGGCCAGCATCGCCAGATGCTCGACCAGGTACTGGAACTGTTCGAGATCACTCCCGACTACGACCTGAACATCATGAAGCCAGGCCAGGACCTGACTGACGTGACCACGGCCATCCTGCAGGGGCTCAAGCCCGTGCTGGCCGAGTTCAAGCCGGACGTGGTGCTAGTTCACGGCGACACCGCAACCACCCTGGCGACCAGCCTTGCGGCCTACTACCAGCAGATTCCAATCGCCCACGTCGAAGCCGGCCTGCGCACCAACAACCTGTATTCGCCATGGCCTGAAGAAGGCAACCGTCGCCTGACCGGCACGCTGGCAGCGCTGCACTTCGCGCCGACCTCGACCTCGCGTGACAACCTGCTCAAGGAAGGCACCGACGCCGCGACCATTTACACCACCGGCAACACCGTGATCGATGCGCTGCTGGAAGTGGTCCGCAAGCTGGAAAGCCCAGCGCTCAAGAGCCACTTCGAAAAACAGTTCGAATTCCTCGACGCCAGCCGCCGCATGGTGCTGGTGACCGGCCACCGCCGCGAAAACTTTGGCGATGGCTTCGAACGCATCTGCCAGGCGCTGGTGCAGACCGCTCGCCAGTTCCCGGATGTGGACGTGGTGTACCCGGTCCACCTCAACCCCAACGTGCGCGAGCCGGTCAACCGCCTGCTGGCCGGGGTCGACAATATTCACCTGATCGAGCCACTGGACTACCTGCCGTTCGTCTACCTGATGAGCCGCTCGTACCTGATCCTCACCGACTCCGGTGGCATCCAGGAAGAAGCCCCTGCCCTGGGCAAGCCGGTACTGGTCATGCGTGACACCACCGAGCGCCCGGAAGCGGTCGCGGCGGGCACCGTCAAGCTGGTTGGCACCGACGTCGACTCGATCAAAGAACACCTGGTGCAGCTGCTCACCGATGAAGCGACCTATCGCGAGATGAGCGTTGCCCACAACCCCTACGGCGACGGAAAAGCGTGCGCGCGAATCCTTGACGCCCTTTCCGTATTCTCTAACTCCAAGGACGCAGCATGAGCTTCAACAAGATTTCTGTCGTAGGTCTGGGCTATATCGGCCTGCCAACTGCCGCCGTTTTCGCCGCCCGCAAGAAGCATGTCATCGGCATCGACGTCAACCAGCACGCGGTCGACACCATCAACCGCGGTGAAATCCACATCGTCGAGCCTGAGCTGGACATGGTTGTTCACGCCGCCGTGACCGAAGGGTTCCTGCGTGCCTCCACCGTGCCGGAAGCCGCCGATGCCTTCCTGATCGCCGTACCGACGCCGTTCATGGACGACCACCAGCCGGACCTGAGCTACATCGAGTCCGCGAGCAAAGCCATCGCCCCAGTACTGAAACAGGGCGACCTGGTCATTCTGGAATCGACCTCCCCGGTCGGCGCCACCGAGCAGATGGCCTTCTGGCTGGCCCAGGCTCGCCCAGACCTGAGCTTCCCGCAGACCCACGGCGAAGAGTCCGACATTCGCATCGCCCACTGCCCTGAGCGCGTACTGCCAGGCCACGTGCTGCGTGAGCTGGTCGAGAACGACCGCATCATCGGCGGCATGACCAAAAAGTGCTCGGATGCTGCCGTACGCCTGTACCGCACCTTCGTCGAGGGCGAGTGCATCGTCACCAACGCCCGCACCGCCGAGATGTGCAAGCTGACCGAAAACAGCTTCCGTGACGTGAACATCGCGTTCGCCAACGAACTGTCGATCATCTGCGACAAGCTGGACATCGACGTCTGGGAACTGATCCGCCTGGCCAACCACCACCCTCGCGTCAACATCCTGCAGCCGGGCCCAGGCGTAGGCGGCCACTGCATCGCCGTCGATCCATGGTTCATCGTCAGCCAGACTCCAGAGCAGGCGCGTTTGATCCGCACCGCCCGTGTGGTCAACGACAGCAAGCCTGAGTGGGTGATCGACAAGGTCAAGATGGCCCTGGCCAACTTCCTGATCAAGAACCCAGGTAAAACGGCCCAGCAAGTCAAAATCGCTTGCTACGGCCTGGCCTTCAAAGCCGACATCGACGACCTGCGCGAAAGCCCGGCCCTGAGCATTGCCGAGCGCCTGGGCAACGAACTGGAAGCCACCCTGCACCTGGTCGAGCCGAACATCGAAGCCCTGCCGCAGCGCCTGGCGCACCACGAGCACGTGGACTTCGACTTCGCCCAGGACAGCGCCGACATTCACGTACTGCTGGTTAAGCACCGCGAATTCCGCGGCACCTTCACCGTCCGTGATGCTGCCTTCGTGATCGACGCCGCTGGCGTTACCCAGGGTTGATGGAACACTCCGCATGAACAACACCACGCTTGAGAAACCTACCGTGAACAATGAGCTGCCGTCACCTTTGGCCGATATTCATGACCGTGTGATGGAAGCCTACTACGGCAAGCTGGGTGATCAGTTCATGCGGGAAACCCAAGCCCGCATCCACTGGATCTGCGCCCAGGTAAAAGGGCGTCGGATCCTGGATGTCGGCTGCTCGCAGGGTATCGTGCCCCTGCTGCTGGCACGTGAAGGCTGCCAGGTCACCGGTGTGGACACCAGCCCGCAGGCCATTGAAGAGGCCAAGGGTTACCTGTCGACCGAGCCGGCCCACATCCAGCAAAACGTCACGTATATCAATTCTGACTTCCTCGCGCTGGACACGCTCGAGGTCGAACCCGACACCGTCGTCATCAGCGAAGTACTCGAACACCTGGTGCGCCCGGAGCTGTTCGTCGAAAAGGCCAACCAACTGCTCAAGCAGGGTGGCCGCCTGGTGATTACCGTGCCGTTCGGGGTCAATGACTTCATTGACCACAAGCACACGTTCTACCTGATGGAACCCTTCCGGCTGCTGGCCGAGCACTTGCAGATCATCGAGATCAAGATGCTCGGCAAGTGGCTGGGGATTGTCGCAGTCAAAAGCGAAACGCATAAACCCGGCATCGTCGACTCGCTGACGGTTGAGCGCGTGCGTGAGCTGGAAAAGGCGTTTGAGTCCATCGAGCGCACCCTGCGCGAGAACATTGGCGCGATCAGCAAACGCCTGGAAGAAGCGAACAAGAAGTATCGCGGCGCTACCGAGCAGATCGCCCAACTCAAGCCTGAGGCCCAGCGGGCCGAGGCGCTGTCCAAGCAGTTGCAGACCCGCGATGCGGACATTGCAACCCTGCAGAAGTCCAACCGTGAAATCCTCGACGCCAAGACCCAGCGGGCCCAGGAGCTTGAGGAAATCAAACAACGGTTGGAAGACGCCAACAAGAAGTATCGCGTGGCGACCGAGCAGCTTGCCCTGCTCAAACCCGAAGCGCTGAAAGCCGAAGCCCTCTCTCGCCAGCTCCAGGATCGTGAAGCGGATATCGCCTCGCTTGAACAGTCGAGCCGGGAGTCGCTTGAAGCCAGCGTTCGCAATATTCAGGCGCTCAGCGAAGAGCTCGACGCCTTCAAGGCGCAACTGACCGAGGCAAACCAGAAGTGCCTAACGGCTGCCGAGCAGTACACGCTGCTGGAACAGCAGTTCGCGGCGCTCGAAGAGGCCCAAGTACAGAGCCTTGCAGACGCCGAGCAACGCTTTGACGCGCTGCTGAGCCAACATGAAGAAGCGCGAAAGCAATTGAGTGAAGCCAGCGACGAACTCGCTGCGCTGGCTCAAAGCAACAGCGACCTGCAAGACAACCTGACTAGCTCCGCCGACCTGCAACGCGCCCTGGAAGAGCAACTGCAGAGCACCCAGGCTCAATTGCAAGAGGCGCAGCACAATACTGACGCGCAGAACGGGCACATCAACCAGCTCAGCGCGGAACTCAGCCAGCGGGAATCTGCGCTGGAATCGCTGCAGCAATTGCATCAATCCATCGAGGAGCAATTGCAAGCAACGTCCCAGCAGCGAACTGCCGCCGAAGAGCGGGCAGCGAACAAGGCTGCAAGGCTCGAAACCCTGAGGGCGGAGCATGATGCGCTCGCCGCACAGCTGCAACAGATGTCTGAACTGCGCACTGAGGACCGGCGCGAAAACGTGACCTTGGGCGATAGCCTCGCCGCGCTTCGCGAGCAGCACAGTGAACTGGAAAACCAGTTCCGCTCGGTTGCCGAACAACTGGCCGAGGTACAGCAGGTCAATGAGGGCCACGTCGCCACCATCACCGGCTTGCGTGCCCACCAGACAGCACTGGAAGCCGAGTTGGAGAATCAGCGGCAGCAGTCGTCTGATCTACTGGCGCAGGCGCAGCAAACCAATGTTGAGCATATAGACACCATTACCGCCCTGCGTGCTCATCAAGCGGCAGTGCATGCCAAGCTTGAAGACCAGGCTGAAGCCATGAGCGAATACCAAGCTCAGGCTCAGGACAAAGAAGCGGCCCATCTCGACACCATCGCAGCCTTGCAGTCGGGCCAAGCCGACCTGCACACCCAGCTGCAACAGGCTGCCGAGCTGCAAGCGCAGGCCGACCAGGCCAACGCTGCCCACCTCGACACCATCACAGCCTTGCAATCGGGCCATGCCGATCTGCACACCCAGCTGCAACAGGCTGCCGAGCTGCAGGCGCTGGCCGACCAGGCCAATGCTGCACACCTCGACACCATCGCGGCCTTGCAGTCGGACCACACCGACCTGCACACCCAGCTGCAACAGGCTGCCGAGCAGCAGGCTCTGGCCGACCAGGCCAATGCTGCACACCTCGACACCATCGCGGCCTTGCAGTCGGGCCACACCGACCTGCACACCCAGCTGCAACAGGCTGCCGAGCTGCAAGCGCAGGCCGACCAGGCTAACGCTGCCCACCTCGACACCATCGCAGCCTTGCAATTGGGCCATGCCGATCTGCACACCCAGCTGCAACAGGCTGCCGAGCTGCAAGTGCAGGCCGACCAGGCTAACGCTGCCCACCTCGACACCATCGCAGCCTTGCAATCGGGCCATGCCGATCTGCACACCCAGCTGCAACAGGCTGCCGAGCTGCAGGCGCTGGCCGACCAGGCCAATGCTGCACACCTCGACACCATCGCGGCCTTGCAGTCGGACCACACCGACCTGCACACCCAGCTGCAACAGGCTGCCGAGCAGCAGGCTCTGGCCGACCAGGCCAATGCTGCACACCTCGACACCATCGCGGCCTTGCAGTCGGGCCACACCGACCTGCACACCCAGCTGCAACAGGCTGCCGAGCTGCAAGCGCAGGCCGACCAGGCTAACGCTGCCCACCTCGATACCATCGCAGCCTTGCAATCGGGCCATGCCGATCTGCACACCCAGCTGCACCTGGCTGCCGAGCTGCAGGACCAGGCTGACCGGGCCAATGCTGCGCACTTGGACACCATTGCAGCGTTGCATTCGAGCCATGCCGAACTGGAAAGCCAGTTGTTAGAGGCCGCCGAACTGCAAGAACAAACCCATCTGGCCAACACAGCTCACGTTGAAGACATCGCCACTCTGCGTGCACACCAGGCAGCCCTGGAAACCGAGCTGGAAAACCAGATTCAGGCAATGACCCGTTTGCAAACCCAAAGCGATCAGGATATTGCCGAGAAGGACGACACGATCACCACGCTGCGCATGCGCCAAGCGGAACTGGAAGCCGAACTTGAAAGCGAGTTGGAGTATATGAACGAATTGCTGGCCCAAACCCAACGGGCCGACGCCGCTCAGGCTGAAACCATCGCTCTGTTGAAAGCCCGTCAAGCTGAACTGGAAACAGAGCTGGCCGATCAGCGCCAGACCATGAACGAACTGCAGGCTCAGAGCCAGCAGGCCAATGCCATTCAAGCGAACACGATTAGTGCCTTGCAAAACCGCCAGACTGAGCTGGAAGTTCAGTTGCAGGTAATGAACGATGTTCAGGCACAGAGCCAGCGCGAGCATGCCGCTCAGGTCAACTCCATCAATGCTTTGGTTGAACAACGCGCCGTGTTGGAAGACCGGTTGCAAGCACTGAACCAGGCCAACACCCAGTCGGAAGCAGCCCGGGCCTCGCTGACGGAGACCATTGCGTCCCTGAACCAGGCCAAGACCATGCTTGAGGAGCAGCTCCAGCTGGAGAGCGTCAGCCGCCAGGCGGCCGAGGCCAGCCTCGCCGCTACCAACGAGGAATGGCAAGGTCTGCGCCTGCAACTGGAAGCCGAACTCAATTCGTCCAAGGCAGGCCTTGGCGCAGCAAACATGAAGTACCGCGCCCTCACCGGCGAGCAGATTCCGCAGTTGAAGGCCAGCCTCAATCAGCTGCTGGAGCGTAGCACCGTTCAGCAACGCAAGATCGACGAGCTCAACGAAAACCTGGACCGGGCAAACACCCAGCGCCACCTGGCTGAACAGCGTCTGGTCAAGACGCGTTCCAGCATGACCTATCAGCTCGGCTACCAGATCAAGAACAGCGCCAGCTCCCTGGGCGGCCTGGTCAAGCTGCCGGTGCGCCTGCTGCGGCTTTACCGCAAGGCCAACCAGCAACGCCAGCAAAATGAGCAAAAACTGCTGGCCAACGAACCGCTCAAGGCACTGCTGCCGCCACCACCTGCCGTGCAGGACGAAAACTACCTCAAGCTGCCAGCGGCCCTGCCTACTAGCGAACAAAGCCGCACCACCCTGCTGCGCCAGGTCGACCAGCCCGTCAGCCGCCTGAAAGTGGCGTGCGTGATGGACGAGTTCACCTTCGGCTCGTATCGCTATGAATGCGACCTGATGCCGCTCACCCCGGCCAACTGGAAAGCCGAAATCGAAGGCTTCGGCCCCGAGTTGCTGTTCATCGAGTCTGCCTGGCGCGGCAAGGATGACCTGTGGGGTAGCAAGGTCGGCCACAACGGCCAGGAGCTGCAGGACATTATTGCCTGGTGCCGCCAGAACAAAGTGCCGACTGTCTTCTGGAACAAGGAAGACCCGGTCCACTTCGAGACCTTCCTGACGACGGTCAAGCAGTTCGATCACGTGTTCACCACCGATATCGACTGCATCCACCGCTACAAGGGCGCACTGGGTCATGACCGCGTCTATCTGCTGCCGTTCGCTTGCCAGCCTGCGCTGCATAACCCGATCGAGCTGTACGAGCGCAAGGACGCCTTCTGCTTCGCCGGCGCCTACTACGCCCGTTACCCGGAGCGTACCCGCGACCTGGGCAACTTCGTCACCGAGCTGCCCAAGTTCCGCCCACTGGAAATCTTCGACCGTAACTTCGGCAAGAACGATGTCAACTACCAGTTCCCCGAGGAATACCAGCCGTACATCGTCGGCACCCTGCCCTTCGAGAAAATCGACACGGCTTACAAAGGTTACCGCTACGCGATCAACCTGAACTCGATCAAGCAGTCGCAATCGATGTTTGCCCGCCGCGTCTTCGAGCTGCTCGGCTGCAACACCCTGACCGTGAGCAACTTCTCACGCGGTGTGCGCCTGCTGTTCGGCGACCTGGTTGTCACCACCGACAATGGCGAAGAGATGCTGCGTCGCCTGCAGTTGCTGGCAGAAGACCCGCTCAACAGCGACAAGCTGCGGCTGGCCGCCCTGCGTAAAGTGATGCAGGAGCACACCTATACCCAGCGTCTGGAATACGTGATGAGCAAGGTCACCGGCACCTCGAAGGCCCAGCGCCTGCCGGAGATCGTGGTTGTCTGCGAAGCCCAAAATCGCCAGCAGTTCGACATGCTGCGTGCCCACCTGAACCGCCAGACCTATAGCCAAGTGCGCATGGTCATCATCAGCGATGCCTACCAGAGCAGCATCGTGACTGACGACCCACGTATCCTGGTGCTCAAGCCTGCCCAACTGAAGAAGACGTCTCTCGGTGAGCTGGTCGGCAATACCCCTTGGGTTGCCGCCTTCGTACCTGGCGACTACTACGGCCCCAACTACCTGCTCGACCTGGCGCTGGCAACCCGCTACAGCCGCGCCCAAGTGATCGGTAAAGCGGCCCACTTCACCTGCAAAGGCCAAACTGCCGAACTGCTGTCGAACGAACAGGCCTACCGCCCGACGCCGTCGCTGAGCGCCCGCCGTTCGCTGGTTGCGACCGAGATCGTCGCCGCCCAACCCCTGCGCAGCTGGCTGAAGAACCTGCCATCGATGCAGTACACCCACGCTCAAGGCCTGGCCATCGATCCGTTCAACTACTGCGAGAACGGCGCGGCACAACACGAGAGCATCAGCACCAAGGTCAACGACCTCGAACTGAACATGGGCATGACCATCGATCAGTTGCAAGCCCGTGCACAATCGATCGCGCCGCTGCAAATCAGCCACGACGCGCCTGAAATCACTGGCCGCGGCTTGGCCGACATGTTTGGCGTCATTCGCAACAAGTTCGTTGACCTGCTGGTCGACGGCGACAACTGGCGCGTGCATTCCAAGCTCGCCGACGGCAAGCACGAATACATCTACGCCCAACAGGAAGTCCGCGTCGACGAAATGGGTTGCGAAGATGGCCGCCTCAAGCTGTTCCTCGACTGCACGCCCGGCTTGAATCTGCAGTTGGTCGTGCTGTTCCTGGATGCTGACAAACAGCGCATCAGCCACGTCATGCAGTATGCGAACCGCAACCAGACCGCCGATGTTCCGCCAGAAGCTGTGTTCGTGCGTTTTGGCCTGCGCGCCTACTCTGCGGGCAGCACAGACCTGAAGGCACTGGTGCTGGGGCATCGTAACCTGCAGCCCTCGGAAATGATGGGCCGCGGCGAGCACCTGCTGCTGACCAACCACTACCCGTCTTACTCCGACCTGTATCGCAACAAGTTCGTACACACCCGGGTTACGGCCTACCAGGAACACGGCATCGATGTAGACGTGTTCCGTCTGCGGCCCAACGAAACGGTGAGCTACCACGAATTCCAGAACATCGATGTCGTCACGGGTTGCACGTCGACCTTGTCGAAAATGCTCGAGAAGAATCGCTACAAATCGATCCTTGTGCACTTCCTCGACGAGCAGATGTGGAATGTCCTGCGTCCGTTCCTGAACAGCACACGCATCACTGTCTGGGTACACGGCGCGGATATTCAGCCTTGGTGGCGTCGTGAGTTCAACTTCGTGACTGACGAACAGCTGCACCTGGGCAAGCTCGCCAGCGAAAAACGCATGACGTTCTGGCGCGGCCTGCTGCAACCGATGCACCCGAACCTCAAGCTGGTGTTCGTGTCTCGCTACTTCGCCGAAGAAGTGATGGAGGACCTTGGGTTCCGCCTGCCAGAAGGCCAGTACGAGATCATTCACAACCCGATCAACACCGAGTTGTTCGATCATCGGGAGAAATCGGCCGAGCAGCGCAAGAAAGTGCTCTCGATTCGCCCTTATGCCTCGAAGACCTACGCCAACGACCTGACCGTCAAGGCAATCCAGAGCCTGGCGACCAAGCCCTGGTTCAATGACATGGAGTTCTGCCTGATCGGTGACGGCCCTCTGTTTGAAGAAACCCTGGCTCCGCTGCGCAGCTACGCCAACGTGAAAATCCAACAGGGCTTCCTCAACCACACGGAAATCGCTCAAACCCATAAAGACTACGGGATTTTCCTGTGCCCGAGCCGCATGGACACCCAAGGCGTATCCCGCGATGAGGCCATGTCGTCAGGTCTGGTTCCTGTGACGACCGCTGTAGCGGCAGTCCCTGAGTTCGTCGACAACCAGTCTGGATACGTGGTCGAGCCAGAAAGCCACGAGCAACTGGCGAAAGCGATCGAGGACATGTACCACAATGGCAACACCTTCGTTGCGAAGTCCAACGCCGCAGCCAAGCGCGTTCGTGGGCAAAGCGCCAGCGACAAAATGGCGGAACGGGAAGTTGCTGTGATTCAGAATCACTGAAGACGATGATGAAACCCGCTTTGAAGCATTTCGTTTTTACCAACTTTGGTATCGGCATCAAGGATGAACTGTGGCTGACCTACAGACTGGAGATCTTTAGCAATACTGCTCTCCCGTCTTTGGTCAACCAGAGCAATCAGGGTTTCGAATGGATCATCTTCGTTGATAAGGCACTGCCGACCCTGCACCGAACGCGCCTGGAGACGCTGCTAAGTGGTTCTGGCCTGAATGCGCGAACGCTTCAGGTCAGCGACTACTCCATGGTCAGTCGCGAAATCCTGCGCCTCATCAAGGACGTTGACGAGGCGGTACTGGTAACGTCGCGCATCGATGATGATGACTGCATTCATGAGCAGGTCATCGAGCTGATTCAAACCGAGGCCACCTCTGAGCACAACATCTCGGAGGTGCTGCTGATATCGCTTAAAAACGGTATCGAATTTCTGCCTTCGGATGAGTGCCATCGCCCGGTCGAATACGACACGCTGGCAATTGCGCTGACGCTGGTCGACAAGACCGCAGGGCCCAAGTCACACGCCATTACCCAGTACGCCCACCACCTCGTCGTCTCAACGCTGGAACAGCATCGGATTTCAGCCGAGCACATCCATCTGACGAGAGCGGAACCGCTTTACCTGTATACCAAGCACCCGCTCAGCGACTCGTACTTCTTTGGCGCCCGCGCGCGGATACTCAGCGCCCCTGAATGCGTGAACGGGTTCGATCCCGAGCTGTTTGCACGGTTCGGCCTGCAGACTACCCAGCTTGAATACCTGACTCAGCTGCTGCGAGAGTCTCCGCTGGGCATGCCCCACAAGTACCTTGAGAAGCTGAGCACCGTTCGCCAGCAAATCAAGGCAGAGCAACAGAACGTATTTGGTGCCGACGAAACGGTATTGAACAACCTGTTGTCGCAAAAAGCCCGGCTTGAGGTCAAGGCATCGCGCCCGAACCCGGTGAAAGCCAACGCGGGGAAGATTCGCGTTGCCATTCTCGGCTCAAGCGCTTCGCACAATTTGTTCACGTTTCAAAGAGAAACCCTGGAACGCTTCGAGGTGTGTTTTTACATGTCTCAATCGTCGGTTATCGCTTACATGGCGCCGCCCTGCCTCGATGCTCGGTTCAAGGTCGAGACCGAAGACGCCGAGGCCAAGCGTATTCAATGGGATGCCTCTAAAGCACACTGGCAACAGCTTGAGCAATCGCGCCCCGACATCGTGATTGTCGATTTCCTTGACGAAAGCATCGGCATTGCAACATGTGGGACCTCCATCGTTTCGGCCAGCCCGCTCATGCTCAAAACCCTGGCGCGCTGTGGTATCGAGTACAAGCTGCAGGCCCCATGGAGTGAAGAGGCGAAACAATTGCGCGCCTGGGCGCTGCCCATGTTCCTTGAGCGCCTGGCCAGCCTGTGCCCGAACATTTTTGTGCACCAGGCTAACTGGGCGAACCAGTACAAAAGCAAGGAAACCGTTGCAAGCTTCGCCGGGAGCACCTTCGAGAGCTTGATCGACCTCAACAACGCAATCATCGACCCGATGCTGGAAGGCTTGGAGAACTCGACGATCCCCGTTGAGAGAATCGGCGGCAAGGACGCTGGCTTGATCGGGGGAGCGGCGCCTCGCTGGGCCTACTGCCCGTATCACTATGACAGCACGTACTACAGAACCATCGCCAAACAAGCCTTTGCCAAGATGGTGCAGTACGTCTCGAAAAACGAGCACAAATGGGCGTTTTGCCCCTACTACTACCACGGCACCTATTACAGAACCCTCGCCAAACAATTGTTGGCGCGGATCATCAATTGAAGTGATCACACCATGAAACCGTACCTGTTTCTTATTGCACTCCTGACAATGTTGGCCGGTTGCGACCAAGCGCCAACAGGCGAGGTAACGCCAGCGCAAAAGTCGGCAAATATCCTGCGCCTGAGTGACGCCACTGAAGTGCTCCTCAGGGGCACCCATCAGAAATCGCACAAGAAGCCGAACAGCGCGGGGTTCATGAGCATGCATGAGTTTGTGTATGCCGGCGTTGACAAGATCGCTGAAAATGACGTTTACGCCGTTCTGAAAAACAACGGGTACACGCGCAAGATCATCCTCAACGACGCACGCCAATTCAAAGTGCAGTATTACAAAAAGTCGCTGCCGCCGATCGGGGCGATATTTGTTACCCGTACCAAGGATGACGGGCACGAAACCCTCGCCAGTATTTATTGGCAGGAGAAATGATGAACGCTCGCCGCACAGTTGCGCACACGGTTTCGGTTTAGCATGAAACTCCAGCAACAGATAAAAGCCACTATCGGCTGGTGCATTTCCCTGGGCGTGAAATTCGTCAAGGTCGTGCCGATCATTACCGGGCTGGTGCAAATCAGTACCTTGGCGAGCCAGATATTTCTATTGCTGGCCTTCTTTCTGCCCCTTAAAGTCATCATTCTGCTAGGGTCCGAAAAAACGCCTGCCTATTTTCCTTCGATCCTGCATGCGCTGGAGAAGGATCATCTGATCTATGCGTTGACGGCCGCGGCGGCCCTTTCGTATATCGCCTATCTTCTGGCCGAACTGGCGACCGCACTGCTGTGCCGCAAAGGCACGCAGAGACTCCTCGCTCGCACCTCCAAGCTCAATTTGTTCGAGAATCAGGAAAAAATTGCTACCAATGCCTACTCTCGCTTTAACCGAGCGATGGCAGGTGGCGTCTTTTTTGGCCTGAGCACGGTGGCACTGGCCTTTGTATACCCGAGCCTGCTGCTGGCGATTTTCGCGTATCTGGCCATAGCATCGACCATCTGCGTCCTGGCATACAACCACATAAAGAGCATTCGAGAGCGCTTCCATCAGCACTACAGCCCTATTCTGAATGCCTTGGCGGCAACAGGCTTTCTGCTAAGTTTCTTCTTTCTGGTGACTGACTTCCTGTACTTCCAGCACACCAAGATTTTCAACGCTGTCATTGCCGTTCTGATCATGCGCCAGGGCTTGCAGAGGCTGTCGGGCATGATGCTGGACGTGATTGGCCTGCGTATTCAGCATCGGCAGGTCAATGCGCTGTTCTATCAGTCTCAGCCCCTCATCGAGCTGCGCCCGCAAAGCAATGGGTTGGACTACATTCTTGAGGCAGAAAACCGAGACAAGTGGGTCCGGGCACTGCTGCAAAAACTCAAGGCCGAGGCGGTCGAAAGCTATCAGATGCATTGGCACCAGGTGGGCTTTACCGATATCTATGCCTTTACCCTGCAGTTTAGCGATGGGCCGGTTGAACACAGCCTGCTGGTCAAGGTGTTTGGCAATAACATTTCGTCTTCCGCCCTGCAGGAAAGAACACTGCTGACCACACAACGCGGATTGCCGGTATTACCCTTTGTAGGCCACTACAAGGTCAGCGATATCGACTGCCATGTGTATCGCTTTGAAGCGGCTGACAAGCTGGCCGGTCGGCAGATTGGGGAAGGCATACTGGGCGTGGCACAGAAGCTGATGCTGCTGGAGCCCGCTGCCGCGCTCATTGCACAATTCACCCGCACGCGCCTGTACCTCGAACAGCGCCTGGATGAAGCCATGATCAGCTCACTTCGCCTGGCCTGTATCAATGATGACGACACCCAACGTGTCGAACGCATCATCAGTAACCTGCCCTCCATTACCCGGCAACTGGCCGAGCTGCCTCGCCAGATCGTGCCGCTGGATATCACCAACAACACACTACTGGCGTCCCCCACCTCCGGCTTTGTCCTCAGCCACTGGAGTAACTGGCGTATTGAAGCGATTGGCTGCAGTTGGCCAATCACTCAAAAAGACGCGCTTTTTGAAACGCTCAGTTCTGGCGACCAGCGCCCGGCACTTGCTGGCGCCGAGCAGCAAAAGGTCTGGCTGGCCGCACTGATGTACATGCTGGAACGACATATTGTGCGAAAAGACTATTCGGCAGCCCTTGCATTGACACCTGAAATCGTCAGCTGCATCGAGATTTTTGATACACCCACAGCGGTAGAGGGCGCGACGCAATGACGAAAGTCTCGATGATTGTATGGAATGAATTCCTCAACGACGCGCGTGTGATGAAGGAAGCTCAAACGCTTCAACGGGCGGGTTATCAAGTTCGAGTGTTCGCACTGCACACCCCTGGCGTCACCCAACAGCAGGTGGTTCTGGACGATGGCATAGAAGTGGTTCGCGTCGCCCGCTCGCCCTTGTGGAAACTGCGTAAGAAGAACCTGCAACCGGCCATGAAAGCCAGCGGCGAATCGCATCAGTCCGCGCCTGTAAAACCCAGCTTGAAACTGCTCGTTCTAAGAGCCATTTCACGCGGGTGGACGCACCTCGCGCTGCTGTTCAAGATGCTGGAGTACCGGGCAACAGTGGTGCACTCGCATGATGTCAACACCCTCCCCACTGCCTGGCTTGCGGCAAAACTGTCGCGCGCTAAGCTGGTGTACGACGCACACGAAATCAGCACAAGCCGAGAAGGCTACAATAGCCTGAGAAAGGTCGTAGGGTTTGTAGAAAAACGGCTGATGCCTTCGGCAAATGGCACGATCACCACAACCGACGCACGCGCCAAGTATTTCGCTCGCGCCTACGGCGTGGAGCGGCCATTGGTTTTACAAAACCGCCCCAGGCTGATCGAAAGCCCACCCTCAAACCGTATTCGAGATGAACTCGGCCTTGCTGAACCGTGGCCGATCGTGCTCTATCAGGGTGGTTTACAGCAAGGCCGCGGCCTGGAAAAGCTGGTCCGCACCGCGCAGCATGTGCCTGATTGTTACTTCGTGCTGATCGGCGGAGGCCGGCTGACCCAACCGCTGATGCAATTGGCGCAAGAACTGAACCTGCAGCACAAAGTGCACTTCATTCCAACGGTGGCGCTGGCCGAGCTGCCGAGCTATACGGCATCTGCTGACGTGGGCGTACAGCCCATTGAAAACACCTGCCTCAATCATTACACCACCGACTCGAACAAACTCTTCGAATATGTGATTGCCGGCCTACCGGTGATCGCAACTGACTTCCCTGAAATCCGCAGGATTGTCAGGAACAATGACATCGGCCTGCTGGTGCCGGCAAATAATGAGCAGGCCCTCGGCACCACGATCATTCAACTGCTGGAAGACCGCGCGCTGCGCGCACACTTCGCCAGCAACGCCAGGAAGACGGCTCAAAACTTGAATTGGGAAAGCCAGGAAAAGTGTTTAGTTGATCTCTACGAGCGGGTGTTACTCACCCCCGCTCACACCAGGTGACCCCGGCCGTGAAAACACGCATTCTCTTTTTGAGCTTTTACTACCCGCCGGATCTGTCGGCGGGCTCCTTCCGTGCTGAGGCATTGGTAAAAGCACTCTTGGAGAATGTCGGCGACCATGTGGAAATCGATGTAATCACCACACAGCCCAATCGATACCATACGTTCAAGACCAGTGCCTCCAGCTTTGAACAATCACCTAGCCTGACGGTGCGACGACTCGCAGTGCCTGCGCACAAAAGTGGCTTCATAGACCAGGCGTTTTCGTTCGGCTCGTTTGCCTACCAAGTGTGCAAAGTTGCCAAAAGCAAA
Organism: Pseudomonas putida; assembly: GCF_025905425.1. Classification (NCBI taxonomy): domain Bacteria; kingdom Pseudomonadati; phylum Pseudomonadota; class Gammaproteobacteria; order Pseudomonadales; family Pseudomonadaceae; genus Pseudomonas; species Pseudomonas putida. The sequence continues at coordinate 3,821,938 of NZ_CP109603.1, forward strand.
CACTACGACCTGATCTTTGCCACGTCCTCGCGCCTGATGACAGCCTCGTTGGGCGCTTACATCTCTCGAAGAACAGGCACCAAGCTGTACCTGGATATTCGCGATATTTTTGTCGATACCCTGCAAGGGGTACTACCGCCCGCCCTCGGTAAAATAGCGTCTATGGTGTTTTCATCCATTGAAGCTACCACCATCCGACAGGCTGACAAAGTTAATCTTATTTCACCTGGATTTACGCCGTACTTTAACAAGCGCTACCCCGACAAGGTATTCACCTTGCATACCAACGGGATCGATGAGCTTTTCCTGACCCCACCTCCCGCTCCGGCCGTCACGCCAAACCTGCCGGCACTGCCGCGCCGACTGAAGATTGTATACGCCGGCAATATTGGCACCGGGCAAGGCCTTCACCTGATTGTTCCGCAACTGGCCAAGCACCTGGAGGGTGAAGCGGACTTTCATCTGATCGGGTCTGGCGGCGCCATTGAACGGCTTAAAAAAGCACTTGCCCGCGAGCAGGTGACAAACGTCTACCTTGCGCCCCCGATGAAGCGTGACTCTTTGCTGAAGCTTTATCGTGAGGCTGATGTACTGTTCTTGCATTTGAATGACATGAAGGCGTTCCGTCGGGTGTTGCCGTCCAAGCTGTTCGAATATGCAGCCACACAGAAGCCGATTCTGGCTGGCTTGTCTGGGTACCCCGGTCGCTTTGCCAGCAGACGCATTCACAATACGGCTGTGTTCAACCCCTGTGACCTCGAAGCCGCCATCAAATCATTCAGGAGCCTGGAACTCGGCCCCACAGCTCGAAATGATTTCATACAAAAATATTCGCGAACAGCTATCAAAAGGAGGATGGCCTTCGACTTGCTGACAACATCACCCAAGCACTCGAAGTTCGAGCAGACTGAATAGTCACCCGCCGATAAGTTTGCTAGAATTCAGATTTTGCATCTACATTAACGAACCCAAGGTCTAACGCTTAACATGAAAAAAATCACCTACGTCGCGGTTTTGTCCTGCCTGCTCGCTCTGGGCGGCTGCAATGAAGAAAAAGGGACTGACATCCAACTTCCTTCCGGCGAAAAGCTGACGCTCCAAGGTAACATGACTAAAAATGCTACCAAGCCTATCGAAAACGGTACACTGAAAACCTTCGACATCCAGTACAACCTGGCTCAGGCTGAAGCCAAGGCCAAAGTGGACGAGCGTTTCAAGGCACTGGGCTACGTCGCTGCCGAACAGCCAAACACCGGGTCGACTACGCTCAAGGTTCACTACATGAAGAAAAACTCGCCTACCATTGGCGTGTTGATCAACGACAAGAACCCGGCGCTGGTCAGCATTTACTGGCAGGAAAAGCAGCAATAATAGCCTGCTGATTAAATGAAATCCTGCAGGTGGCAGGCATCAATATTCCCATTGCAGATGAAATCTCAATGGGAATATTTTTGAGTTGAATAATATCCCTTCCGCCTCAAATTGCATCCGAGGCACCTTCAAGGCACGAATAAGGAATTTTCCTACAAAAACCTTATCACCTTGAACCTTCAAACAGGTGACAATCATCACTCGGCACGCCTACTGAGACTACCGAAGCTCAACCTAATACAACGGCCAAAAGCTTCACAGTGCGCAAGCGCCCGCCCTACAAAACAGGCTAATTAGCGCTAGTAGCTTGCCGCTACACCACCGCAAACATCAAAAACTACCCCCATGGAAGCCAGGTAGCACAGCACATGAAAATACATTATGAAACACTAACACAGGACTGGTTCGACAAAGCCTTAAGCACAGGGCCCCACAAATCAGGCTGGATTCCGAAACACCACCTTGACCTTTTTAGGCCGTGGCCCGAAAAGTACGTCAACCACTATCATCAACCATTTAACCCCTTTGCATTTGCGATTAATGCGTGCGCACTGGCAACTTCATGCAAAACGCATGGCGCCCTTAAAACCATACTCGACCAAATTGACTATCTCGACCTAGCGGCAAGCAGTTACACTGAAACCATTGGTAACCATACCTACATCAGAAACGACTTTGATTTCCCCATGTACTGGGCCACCATGAAAAAGCCTTTTTATGGCGCCTTTATGAATGCCTACACTGCGTACGGCTACATCAAGCTGCACGAAGCCACCGGTGACGACAAGTACTTCAATAAGGCGCTCAAATTAATAACGACCCTAACCTCGAAAGACGCACAAATACAACTCTCCAATCGTGATTCCGACGGAGATTTTTGGCTCTACGAATATGTGTTCACCCCACAAGAAACTGAATTAAATTATCTCAAAGACATCGGCACTGAGATCCAAGAAGACGGCAGAATGCGTTTTCGCGTTTTCAACGGCCACATTGCCGCGATTTTCGCATTAATGAAATTCAGAAAGCACACCAGCATGAGCTTTGTTGATGAAGCGATTGAGCAGTCCATTCTGACCATGTCCAAAAACTTAAATTTACAACTTTTTAAGCAAAAATATTTTTCTTACTCAATTGAGGCCGCTGTGTTACCGGATTACGGACAGAAGAGAGCTGTCCATCTGGCCAAACACCTTGCCGAAGCAACAGACGACAAAACTCTGAAGCTCACTCATGAGGCGTTTGATACTTTTTACAACGAGTCCCTGAAGGCGTGTGAACAAGAAATCTATCAGGCGGGGAGAAAATCAGCACTGGACCTCTACACCCCACTGAAAGCATGAGCCTATGCATTCGACGTTCTCATGGCACCGGCAAGGCCCCTTAAGACATACTGCCAAGCGCCATGAATTCACCCGATAATAAAAATAACTATTTACTTAGTATTAACACCGACTCTACTGCGGCAATCTTGATCAACAGTGCAACCGCACACAATGCCGCAGAGTCAATCATGCGCCGGTTGGTGACGGCGAGTACCGCGTCCTCTTCTGCAAACCCGAGCAATGGCGAATACCATGATGCCGGGCCCTACATAGCTCTCCGCGCCTGTCATGGCTCTCTGACACTCACAGCACGATAGCGCGGGCACCTACCAAATTGTAGAACGCCTCTCGTTTTTACTCAGTTCGACCAGCGCAACCAAGCGCTCAGCGTTTTTGTAGAGACGAGCGCGTTGCATTCCTCGCCCAGCTATGGATAATGAATTTTCAATGACATACACATGGCATTCGCTGGAGCATTTATGTTCACCCCTACAATGAGCGCTGGCCGTTCGGCAGTGCGCGCAGCTCGCACGCACAAGCTGCCCATTCGCCATTGCAGGGAATTATTGAACTTATGGCCATGCTTATTATGCAATGTTGACCATAGCATCAGTACAAAAGGCTGGCATAAATAGTGATCAAGAACTTACTGATCTACGGTAGCTGCGTATCTAGAGATATATTCAACCTCAAGGAAAGCCGTAACTTTAAGTTAACGGGCTATTTCGCAAGATCCTCGATGGCTTCCTTGTGCAGTGAACCCTATAACAACACAGCCGCTTTAAATCGAATTCCCTCGGCTTTCCAGCGCCGCATGGTGGCCTATGACTTCTCCAAAGAACTTATAACGTCGGCGCATGCACTCGCCAAAGCACACACTGTCTTAATTGACTTGATCGATGAAAGATTTGATCTTATAGCGTTACCGACAGGGCACATCATCACCTACTCAAGCGAGCTCACTGCAAGCGGCCTGCTAGACGAGAAAGGCGCTCAAGGTTTTAGAGTAATCCCGCATGGCTCTGATGAACATCGAGCACTCTGGCTGCAAGGCATGCACCTGCTTTTCGAGGCACTAAAGAACCACAACAAGCTAGACCGCGTCATTGTAAACAAGGTATTTTGGGCATCAAAATTCGAGCAAGAAAGCGACTCAAGCTTCCCTGTCACTTCTGCGGCAGTCGACAAGGCCAACCGTGAGCTTGAATGGATGTACGAACAACTCGGCAACGAACTAGATGACAGTCAGTTCTTGCACTTCGAGCCCGAACTCCTAACAGCTGATGCATTTCACCGCTGGGGCGCTTCTCCGTTCCATTATTGCGAACGGTATTATCAAGAAGCTTTATCGCAGATTAATTCCAAACAAAAAGTGGAAGGCGAAATGGATATGCCAAACACGACCTTTGGCACTGACTCGCCTCCGGTTTCTTCCGGGGTGAAGCTTTCGGTAGCGGCTTATCGCACCGAGCGAGAAGTCTTTGCTCACTGTTCTTTGATCCTCGATGGAAGAATCTGTGACAGCGGTAACTTTGCTTTCTATCTCTTAAATGATGGCAATCGCCATGACGCTCGCTGGTACGACGCGTCAGAAAGCGCGCGTTTCCTTGTACCTAACCAACCTGGCGAGCTGACCGTTGTGGCGTTCTACAAAGACGATGAAGACAAAACAATCACATTGAAATGTGATGTATTGCCATTGACCTTATCCTGAATAGAGCAATGCGTTAGATCACATGTGGAACCTGCCAGCAAGCGCCTATCACTTAGGCTGGCAGGTTTCATTACACTTACGGATCCAGCACTTGCGCCCTTCGCGGTCTGTACATCAAAGCGGAGTCTCAAATCCCGCTCAATACACCGTATCCTGCACCAACCGCTTCAAATACTGCCCATACCCATTCTTAGCCAACGGCTCAGCCAGCTTCAACAACTGCTCCGCCCCAATCCACCCTTGGCGGAACGATACCTCCTCCGGGCACGCCACTTTCAACCCCTGCCGACGCTCAATGGTAGCGATATACCCACTGGCCTCCAGCAACGAGTCGTGCGTGCCTGTATCCAGCCAGGCATACCCCCGCCCCATGATCTCCACCGACAACCGGTTCTGCTCCAGATACACACGGTTCAGGTCGGTAATCTCCAGCTCACCGCGCGCAGACGGCTTGATGCCTTTGGCGATCTCGACCACGTCTTTGTCGTAGAAGTACAGGCCGGTCACGGCATAGCTGGACTTCGGCTGGGTGGGCTTCTCTTCCAGGCTGATCGCTTTGCCCTGCGCGTCGAACTCGACCACGCCGTAACGCTCGGGGTCGTGCACATGGTAGGCAAAAACGCTGGCGCCTTCGCCGCGTTCCATGGCATTGCGCAGCAGCTGCTGGAAGTCATGGCCATAATAGATGTTGTCACCCAGCACCAGCGCCGACAGGTCGTTGCCGATGAAGCTTTCACCAATCAGGAACGCCTGTGCCAGGCCGTCCGGGGAGGCTTGCACGGCGTAGGTGATGTTGATGCCCCACTGGTGGCCATCGCCCAGCAACTGCTCGAAGCGCGGGGTGTCTTGCGGGGTGGAAATGATCAGGATGTCACGAATGCCCGCCAGCATCAGCGTGGTGAGCGGGTAGTAGATCATCGGTTTGTCGTAGACCGGCAGCAACTGCTTGGAAATTGCCAACGTCGCAGGGTGCAGACGAGTACCCGACCCGCCTGCCAGGATGATGCCTTTACGGTTCATGTTGTTCATTTCTCGTTTATTTCCGTAAGCATGCGAGCCACACCCAGGCGCCAATCAGGCAGCGTCAGGGCAAAAGCTTTCTGCAGTTTATTGATATCAAGACGTGAGTTCGCCGGGCGCTTGGCCGGGGTCGGGTAGGCGTCGGTGGTCAATGGGTTGACCTGTTCGGCAGCGACTTTCAGGGGTACGCCGAGGGCTGACGCCTGCGCCAGGACGAAACGGGCATAGCCGCACCACGTGGTTTCACCGGCAGCGGCCAGGTGGTACACGCCGGCCAGACTGGGGTCACGCAGGGTTGCAGTGATGGCGTGGGCAGTCACGTCTGCGATCAGCTCCGCGCCCGTCGGGGCGCCAAACTGGTCATCGATCACGCCCAGGCTGTCCCTTTCAGCGGCGAGGCGCAGCATGGTGCGGGCAAAATTGTTGCCGCGTGCGGCGTATACCCAGCAGGTGCGGAATATCAAATGGGCGCAGCCAGAGGCCTGGATCGCCCGTTCGCCTGCCAGCTTGCTCTCGCCATAGGCATTGACTGGGCCAACGGTATCTTCTTCGCGCCAAGCCTCGGTCCCCGTGCCTGGGAACACGTAGTCGGTGGAGTAATGCACCAGCAGCGCGCCGCACTCGGCCGCAGCCTGCGCCAGCACTTCAACCGCCTCAGCATTGACCTTGAACGCCAGCTCGCGATCCGACTCGGCCTTGTCCACTGCGGTATAGGCCGCGGCGTTGACGATTACATCAGGCGCATAGCGGCGGACGGTCTCGGCCAACCCTGCCAAGTTCGACAGATCACCGCAGTATTCCTGGCTTCTGGCGTTAAGCGCCAGCAAGTGCCCGAGTGGGGCCAGACTGCGCTGCAATTCCCAGCCGACTTGGCCGTCCATGCCAAGCAGGAGAATCTTCATACGGTGCGCCCTGCGTAGTTTTTTTCGACCCAGTCACGGTAATTGCCGGACTGTACGTTTTCTACCCACTCCTGGTTGGCGAGGTACCATTGGACGGTCTTGCGAATACCAGTTTCGAAGGTTTCGGCTGGTTTCCAGCCGAGTTCGCGCTCAAGTTTGCGGGCATCGATGGCATAGCGGCGGTCATGCCCGGGGCGGTCGGTGACGTAGGTGATCTGTTCGGCGTAGCGCTTGCCGTCCGCGCGGGGGCGCAACTCATCCAGCAGCGCGCATACGCAGTTGACGATTTCCAGGTTTGGCTTCTCGTTCCAGCCACCCACGTTGTACACCTCGCCGGTCTGCCCTGCCTCGAGTACACGGCGAATGGCACTGCAATGGTCCTTCACGTACAACCAGTCGCGAATCTGCTGGCCATCGCCGTACACCGGCAGTGGTTTACCGCCCAGAGCGTTGACGATCATCAGCGGAATGAGCTTTTCCGGGAAGTGGTACGGGCCATAGTTGTTCGAGCAGTTGGTGGTCAGTACTGGCAGGCCGTAGGTGTGGTGGTAGGAGCGCACCAGGTGGTCGCTTGCCGCCTTGCTCGCCGAATAAGGGCTGTTCGGTTGGTACTGATGGGTTTCGGTGAACGCCGGTTCGTCTGCAGACAGCGAGCCGTACACTTCATCGGTGGAAACGTGCAGAAAGCGAAATGCCGCCCGCGCTTCGTCATTTAGCCCTTTCCAGTAGCCGCGCACCGCCTCGAGCAGACGGAAAGTGCCAACAATGTTGGTTTCTATGAAGTCTTCAGGGCCGTGAATCGAGCGGTCGACATGGGACTCGGCTGCGAAGTTGACGATGGCCCGGGGTTGATGATCCTTCAGCAGCTGCTCCACCAGCGCCGAGTCACCAATATCACCGTGCACGAAGATATGCCGCTCATCACCTTGCAGGCTGCTCAAGGTTTGCAGGTTGCCCGCATAGGTGAGCTTGTCGAGGTTGACCACAGGCTCATTGCCGTTGGCGAGCCAGTCCAGGACAAAGTTCGCACCGATAAAGCCAGCACCACCCGTTACAAGAATAGTCATCGTTCCGTTCTTCCCAATATCCGCTGACAAACTTCGCAGTGTGTGAAGTTCGTCTGTCTAGCGCCGCACTGTCGGCAACGCTTGTTGTATTTTCACGCGTAGCGCTTGGCCCGTGCTCAGGGCTCCAGGCGCCGACGCTGATACAGCCAGTCGACGATCTCGCCGCCGGGTGAATAACCACTGACGGTATCCCTCAGCAACTGGCGTACCGTCTTGAAGTCTTCGTCAGCCGTCGCTGCCTTCAACGCGTCCAGGCGCTGCTTGAGCACATCCCAGGAAAGGTAGTCCTCATTTGCGCTCATGATCATCGGATGGCGCGTAGCAATCACGTTCTCGCCGATCAGCAGCTCTTCATACAGTTTCTCGCCAGGACGCAAGCCTGTGAAGGTGATGGAGATATCCCCCAACGGGTTGCGTTCCGAGCGAATACTGAAACCTGACAGGTGAATCATCTTTTCTGCCAGTTCGACAATTTTCACCGGCTCGCCCATGTCCAGAACGAAGACATCGCCACCCTGCCCCATCGAGCCTGCCTGGATCACCAGTTGCGCAGCCTCGGGGATGGTCATGAAGTAGCGGGTGATCTTCGGGTGAGTCACGGTCAGCGGCCCACCGGCCTTGATCTGTTTGTGGAACAACGGGATGACAGAGCCGGAAGAGCCCAGCACGTTACCGAAGCGCACCATGGTGAAGCGGGTCTTGTTGACCTGCGAGACGTTCCCGGCGTCGCCCATGAGCACGGGGGCCAACTCCCGGCTCAAGGCCTGCAGTACCATTTCGGCAAGGCGCTTGGTACTGCCCATCACATTGGTCGGCCGCACGGCCTTGTCGGTAGAAATCAGCACAAAGTTGGCCACGCCGGCCTGCAAGGCCGCCTGAGCGGTATACAAGGTGCCAAAGACATTGTTCGCCAGGCCTTCGGCAATGTTGTGCTCGACCATGGGTACGTGTTTGTAGGCCGCCGCGTGGTACACCGTATCGACCTGCCAGGCCCGCATGATATCGAGCATCCTCGCCTGGTCGCGGACCGACCCCAATATCGGGATCAACTGTACTGACAACCCCTCTCGGACGATGCGCTGCTCAAGTTCACTGGCGATGCTGTAGAGGTTGAATTCGCTGTGCTCGAACAGCAGCAAGATACGCGGCGTCTGCCCCAGGATTTGCCGGCACAGCTCGGAGCCGATCGAGCCACCGGCACCGGTCACCATCACTGTCTGGTCGATGATGCAGTGCTGCAACAGATCGCCTTGCGCAGGCACCGCATCGCGCCCCAGCAAGTCGGCGATGTCCACTTCCTGGATATCGTCCACTTTGACCCGGCCGCTGGCCAGGTCCATGAAGCCGGGCACACTGCGTACGTGCAGCGGGTAGCCTTCGAGCAGGTTGAGGATTTCGCGGCGGCGGCTGCGGCTGACCGAGGGCAGCGCCAGCAGAACCTCTTCGGCGCCGGTGTCGTCGATCATGCGTTGCAACTGCTGCGGCTGGTACACCTGCAGGCCGGCAATGACCCGGTCGGTGATGCTGGCATCATCGTCGATAAACGCGACCGGGCGCATGGCTTTACCCATGCGCAGGGCGGCCACCAGCTGGTTACCGGCCGAGCCGGCGCCGTAGATGGCAACCCGTGGCAGGCCGTCGTCGCGGTTGGCAAAAGGCACATGCTGCACCGCGGTGGCAAACCAGTCACCGAGGAAGTACTGGCGCATGGCCAGGCGCAGGCCACCGACCATGATCAGGCTCAACCACCAATAGTTGAAGGTGATGGAGCGCGGCACCACGTTCTGGTGGTTGCTGGCCCAGTAGATGATAAAGCCCAGAATCAGCGCTGACAGGGTCACGGCCTTGATGATCGCGATCAGCGCGTCATTGCCGAAATAGCGCATTACCGCTCTGTACAGTCCAAAGCGGATGAACAGCGGGATCGAGATGAGCGGCGCGGTGACGAACAACCAGGTGTGGTCACGGACAGGGTTGGCCAGGTCATCGATACCCAGGCGCACAACGAACGCCAGCCACAGCGCGAACCAGACCAGCACGACATCGGTCGCTACCTGAATCAGCCGTTTATGGCGTCGAGGCAGTCCCAGCAGTCTTGAGCGCAGCTTATCCATAGAACCTCTGAGTGCATTCCAAAGTGACATCTCTAACGCCTTCTTCCTATCACTTTAGCTAGTGTTCGAGTTCACCGGCGCGCCAGCGCACGGCCAGATACGCCAATGGCAGGTAGCCGATGATCACGCCCCACACGCCGTCCAGGCCCAGCAACAGCACACACAGGGCCACCGGCAGCAACCAGAACAGGTTGAGCCCGGCCACCGCCAGTGTCACCGGCAAGTGTTTGCCGTAATGGCGCGAGGCGAACTGGTAGGCATGGCTGCGGTGAGCTTCGTACACCTTGTCACCACGCAGCAGGCGGCGGATCAGGGTGAAGGTGGCATCCACCACAAACACGCCCAGCAGGATCAGCCAGCACCAGAACAACTGCGGCGCTGCCCAGGCAGCCTGCAGCGACAACCCCGCGAGCACGATGCCGAGGAAGCCGCTGCCAGCATCGCCCATGAAGATCTTGGCTGGGGGGAAGTTCCAGAACAGGAAACCGAGCGTGGCAGCGGCCAGTAACAGCGGCAGCGGCATCAGCTGCGGCGCGCCGGCCAGGGCCGACAGCAGCACCATCCCCAAGCAGGCGGTGACGGCTTCGACACTGGCAATGCCGTCGATGCCGTCCATGAAGTTGTACAAGTTGAGCATCCACACGCAGTAGAAAGCCGCCAACAGATAGCCGAACCACTGCAGGTCAACGCTGAAGCCGAATACCTGCAACGGCGCCAGGCCTCCCAGCCAGTACAACATCCAGGCGGCTGCGGCAAAGTGGCCGAGCAAGCGCCAGCGGGCGGCGATATGGCCGTGGTCGTCCATGAAGCCGATCACCGCGATCAGCGCACCTGCCCCGCCAATGGCGACCAGCTCCGGCAGTGGCACTGCACCCACCAGGCCCAGCACCGGCAGGCAGGCCAGAAAACTCAGCACAATCGCCACACCGCCGCCCCGTGGGGTGGGCACGGTGTGTGAACTGCGCGCATTGGGCACGTCGATGATCTGCTTGTTCAGGGCGTAGCGCCGCAGTGCTGCGGTCAAAAGCAGGGATGCCCCTGCAACAAGGGGAATAAGCCACCATGCCGTCATTTGTCTTGCTCTTTCAGGAAGTTGTTAGCCGTGGCCCGCAGTGCCTGGTCGACATCAAGCGGCGGTACCCAGCCCAGAAGTTCACGGTTCTTGGCGATGTCCACCTGCAGCGATCCGCACAGGCGCTGGGATAACCCGCCCTTGCCTGCCAGCTTTGCCGCGCCCTTGATCAAGGCATCGGGAACCGGCAGCAGCCTTGCAGGCTTGCCCAGTGCCCGGCCCAGTCGCTGAAGCAACTGAGTCGTGGAGAGGTCTTCCCCATCGCTGGCAAGAAAGGTCTGGTTAGCCGCTGCCGGGTGGTCAATGCACGTCACCAGCAGGTCCACCAGGTTATCCAGCGCCACCAGGCTGCGCTTGTTGTGAATGGCGCCAAAGGGCAGAGGCACGCCCTTGCTGAGCCATTTCATCATGTTGTGGAAGTTGGCTTTGACTCCCGGCCCATATACCAGGACGGGGCGCACGATCACCACTTCAAGCGCACTCTGCGTCGCCAACAACCGCAGGCCATCTTCGGCTTCGCGTTTGGAGATACCATACGGGTCCAGCGGTGCGGGCGCCTCGTCGGCCAGAAAGGGCAAACGGCCGTCGGTGGTCTCTCCGTTGACCTTGACCGAGCTTACAAAAACAAAACGCCGGACGCCCGCTGCAATTGCCGTCCGGGCAAGCGCCAGCGTGCCCTCGACATTGACCCGGCGAAACTCAGCCAGGGGGTTTTCAGCGGTTTCATGCATCACGTGGACCCGCGACGCAAGATGGATCACGGTGTCGACCTGCTCTAAATGCTTCGAAGTGGCGTCGATTGCCGACAGCTCAGTAAACAGGCGGTAATCGACGGCCTGCACCCGCTGCACTGGCGGCTTTCTGACCAGCGCCCTTGTTGCCCATACCGGGTTGCCGGCCAGACGTTCGAGCAGGGCCTTGCCTACGAATCCGCTGCCACCGGTCACTAGAATCGCTCGGTGCTGGGCGTTGTCCTGGTCGGCCATCACCCTCTCCCCGCCCGGCTCAGCAGACGGGTGAACACGGCCCGATACTGGTCGGCAACGACAGACCAACGGTAGCGGCGATTGGCGATCTCATGCAGACGCTCGGCCAACTGCGCACGCCGCGATTCATCTTCCATCAGCGCTTGCGCATGGTTGCGCAAGGAGGCGCTGTCGGCAAAGTACAAGGCCTGATCTTCGGTGGTGGCGCGGTTGAACGAAACATCGAAGGCAACAATAGGCAAGCCTAACCACATGGCTTCGACCAGCGAGGGGTTGGTACCTCCGGCACTGTGGCCATGCAGGTATACCGTTGCGTTGCTGCGCAGCGGGCTCAGTTGCTCCACTTCGTAGATCGGGTCTAGCAGGTAGATGCCGTTCACCCCTTCATACTGCTTGCGCAGTTGCACGCCGTAATCGCTGTGGTTCCAGTTGCCGATGATCACCAACGGCATGCCAGAGCCGGCGAAGGCCTCGAGAATGACATGGATGTTGTTCTCAGGCTCGATCCGACACACTGTGAAAGCGTAGGGCGCCACAAGGAAGGGGTACGCCTGGCGTGCGTGTGCCGTCGGCTCCCCCGCCCTGGCCTGGTCACCGCCATAGGCAATCAGTTCGCTGGCCTTGTTGTATTGCGCGGTTACGTATTCCTGCAGCACTTTGTTATCGGTGATGACCGCATGGGCGAAACGCACTGCCATCGCTTCCGACAACTTCAGGAACCAGCGGGCGAAGTTCGACCACTTGGCCCGCTTCCATTCATAGCCATCGATATTGACCACGATTGGCTTGCGGGTCAGTAGACGGATAAACGGCAGGGCAATACAACCGGAGACACCGAGAATCAGCATCAGGTCATGCTTGCGGTAGGCGTGCAGCATACTCAGAACATCGTAAGGAATACTCTGAATACCGTTGGCTTTAAGATTGATGTACACCAGACGGGCACGCTCGAAAAACGTCGGGCGCTCAGGGTAATGTGGCGCACTGCAATACACGCTGAGTTCGCAGTCACTCGGCAGGTTGCGCACCAATTGTTCGGTCAGTGTTTCCCAGCCACCGTATTGAGCCGGCAAACCTACCGTTCCAATCACTGCAATCTTATAGGTCATCAAACACCATCACGATATTTTTCTGGAAGTTGGCGGTGGAAAACTCACTCGCTTTCATACGTGCTCGCTCAGACAACGCTTGGCACGCCTGAGGGTCTTGCGACAGGCGCGCAACCGTGCGCACCAGCTGTTCATGGTTCTTCGAATCGATCTGGTAGCCCTCTACACCATCGCTTACCAGTTCGACCGGGCCACCTACCGGCGGCACGATGGTGGGTATGCCAAAGGCCATGGCCTCAAGAATGGTCAGGCCGAAGGTTTCTACCCAGCCATCCACATGGGAGAGGTTAAGCACCAGGCTGGCTTCGCGGTAAAACCGCGCCACATCGGCACTCGCCGGGCTCAGCGTGAGGTTTGCTGGCAGCGCCATGCCGGCGAAGTAATGGTCCACTTCCTGCGGGCTGGCGTTGAGCACCAGGGTAAACTTCATCAAGGGGTCGGCGGCCAGTGCGCAGGCCAGCGCGACGAATTCGTCCACCCCCTTGTAAGCTTTCAACGACGCCAGCATCAGTACATTGAAGCGCCCCCCGTGCAGGTGCTGGTAAGGCGTGGCCATGGCCTGCTGCTGGAAACCCTCGGCCAGGCCGTTGTACACGGTCACCGACGGCACCCCGGCCACTGCCTCTTGTGCCTGCAGATACTTGGAGACGTAGACCACCTTGCTGGCACAGCCGGCGATCACCCGGCGTAAAAACGCCTTGAGCACAGCAGGCCGGATGGAGGTTTCGTGTACATGGTAAACCACCTTGGCACCGCGCAAGCGGGCAGCCAGGGCGGCACCAAAGGGCAGCATGGTGTTGACCAGTACAACCGACCCCGGCCGCACTCGGCGCAACAAACTGAAGAACAACGCCACCTGTGAGCCGGCATACGCCAGCAAGGTCAGCCAGCGGTTATCGAAGCGCTTGTAGGCAAACTTGCAGGTCGGCACCTGCAGCTCGTCAAGCACGCCGTGGCCGCTGGAGCCCACATGCAGGGTGCAGTCGGCGCCACTTTGCTGCAGCGCGGTAATGGTCTGGTTCAGTACCCGGGGGCTGCCGCTGTAGTCATTGAGCAGATGGACAAAGTGCAAGGTTTTCATGCCACCCCTTCTTCAGCGACACGCGCCTTGATGAACTTGGCCGGCACACCGCCATAAATCGAGTTCTTGCGGTATACCCCCGCCGCCACCACCGCCCCTGCGGCGAACACGCAACCGTCCTCGATCACCGCACCATCGAGCACGGTCACCTTGGCGCCGATCCAGCAGTTGCGACCCACTTTGATGCCCTGGCGAGTCACGCCCTGCAGGCGGATGGGCTGGTGCGGGTCCTCAAAGTTGTGGTTTTCCGAATGGAAGCTGACGAAGTTGCCGATTATGGTGTCGCTGCCAATTTCGATGCCGCCGGCGCACCCCAGGAAGCAGCCAGCGCCAAGGCCGACGTTGTCACCGATCACCAGGCCTTTGCCGATGTTGGCCAGGCTGCCAGTGCACTCGATGATGATCTGCTTGTTCAGCGACACAGCAGTGCCGAAGCGGATGCCGTCATTGGACAAGGCATCGACGAAACAGCCCTGGTCGATCACCAGCCCAGGGCCGTACTCGATCTTGCCGACTTCCTTCAGGGTCACCCCCGAGCCAATGAACGCCAGCTGGCGCCGGCGCAGACGGATCACGCCGCGGCAAGCCATCACCAGCTTGGTCACGAACAGCCCCAGCAAGTAGCCCGACGAGATGCGTCGGTCGACCGTCAAGTGGCGTTTCTTGACCAACAGCACCAGCCTTTCGAGCAAGGCATGCATCATTTCACGGCCCTCACCTGGGTAAACAAGGCTTTGACGAAGGCCGGGCTGCGGTAGGCCACAGCTTTGCGGATGGCCGCATAGACCAAGTACAGGTCGAGCAGGCCGCGCTCAAGCAAGCCATGGGAATGGAAACTGATACGCAGGCCGTGGATCATTTCTTCGAAGCGGAACAAGGCGCGCTCCGGCGTATCCGCGCTGTGCTCGGAGAGGTCGTGGGCAATCTCCACATCCAGCACGCAGGCCTTGGGGAAGTACCCCTCGTAGCGAATGAAGAAGTCGGTGTCGGTGGCATAGAAACGCAGCCGCTCGTCATAGAAAGGCGTCATGCGCTGGAAGCACTCACGGGTGAAGATCAGCCCGCTGTTGATCCCCAGCAGGTTTTTCGAATCGACCAGCCCCGCCGCCACGCTTGGCGTCAGGCGGCCCATGAACAGCCAGCGCTTGCCAGGGCTGACCAATTGGCCGTGGCTGACCAGCCGGGGCATGAACACGCCCACTTGGTCGCCACCCGGCGCGCTACGGACCTGGGCGATCTGCGTCAGGCAGCTGGACAGGCGTATGTTCGAATAGTTGGTGTCGTCGTCCGAAATCATGAACAGGTCGACCCCGGCGGCAAACGCCTCCTTGGCCACCTGGTTGTAGATCGCCGACAAGCGCAGGTTGTCGGCCTCGTACCAGCGCACACCCGGGCACGGCTGCGCAACGCCGGGGGAGTTGTTCCAGACGTACAGTTGCAGGTCGATCCCCTCGCCATGCAGCAGCGCCTGCTGCGTGAGCAGCGACTGCAGGGCAATCGAGTCCTGGCTAGCTTTCCGATACAGAACGATCAGTACTGCCAAGCTCAACTTTTTTTCTTCTGTTTTCACCAATGATCACCATCACCACAACCGCAAAAATGTAAAGGACCACGCTGTTCGTATAGGACTGGAAAAAGAACGAGCTCAGGAAGAACGGGTAGCTGGCAATCACGAAGTTGCCCAGCCCGTTCTTCCAGGCGCTGGCATGGGGCCGGTCCCGGACGATGATCGTCACCAGTTTGTGATACCAGAGGATCAACCCGGCCATGATCAGCAGACCAACCACCCCGCACGTGGCCAGCAGGTTGAGCCAGAACGAATCGAACCAGTGCGGCTGGCCCGGGCCTACCGCACCAAAGCCGTAACCCATTGGATGCGCGGTCAGCACCTGGTACATGTGCAGCCACTGGCGCTCGCGGTCCAGCGCCGACAGGTCTTGGGTGTACCCCATCGACAGGTAGGCGAAAATGGCCACGGTGAGGACAACGAACTGCAGGTAGCCCAGCATCGAGATCAGCCAGGCCGTGCGCAGCACTCTGGCCACCACCAGCATCATGCAGATGCACACCAGGCCGATCATTGCCGTGCGTACTGAACCGATCACGATCAGCCCACACAACAGCACAAATGCAGCGCTTAGCAGCAGGCGTCGGGCCAACGACCAGTTTCGCCCGCTGAGCAGCACGGCCAGCGTCATGGCGGCGGTGTTGAGAATCACCGCAGAGAACTCCAGCGTGCCGGTGAAAAAGCCGGATACACGCGGCAGCCCGTCGCGCATCGAGTTATAGGGTTGCAGCTCATAGCCTTTGGCAGAAAGCAATGGCCAATACCAGAACTGCTCGGCCGAGGCGATAGTCAGGTACTGGTACAACGCATACACGCCGGTGAGCACACTCATGGCCAGCACCGACCAGTACACATGGCGCAGTTTTTTCTCTATCGACATGGCCTGCGCCCAGATGGCCACCGCCATACCGACAAAGACCGGCACGGCCAATGCGCGGAACATGCGCAAGGACGACGCACTCAGGTCGCCGAACAGCAGGTACAAAAAGGCAAAGAACAGCACGATCAGCAATGACCGCGCAACGTCGAGGTTGACCGTGCCACGCGCCGTGACGGTGGCCAGCGCGCGCAGCAGCAGCCACATGATTATCAGCAGGCTGATCATTTCTCGCCAACCGGCAAAGACACTGCTCAGTCCCAGCGTCAACACGGCAAAATCGCTGAAGAACAGCAGGCCGAACAGCACGCCGATAAAGATCTTGATCACACTCCCCCTCGCGCTCTAGTCAGCCTGGCCAGCCGGAACAGCGTGACCTTGATCAAGATCTTGATTCTTGGCACCCAGGCGTAGGAAAGCAGCGTTCGCAGCGCCAGGTTTGCGTCTATGCGGCACAGGGTATCGAAGACATCCGCAGGGATCATGCTAGTGACCTTTCCTGTCGGTTTCATGAAATCGAGGTTACCCGTCCACGGCAGCATGGCCGCCAGTTGGTTTTCGCTGTACTCGCCTCGCTCGATGCAGGCCAGGTAACGTGCTTTCACGGCCTCCACCGAGTTCACCCGCTGTACCGCTTCGACCACCGGGGCACTGGGCCGGGGCTGTTCGATGCTGGCAAGCAGCTGTCCGATAGTGGCAACCTTCAAGCCATCTGCAGGGGAATACCCCTGGATCGGCGCGACCAGCCCCACGCAACGCCGGCCCTTGAGCAATTGCTCAGCGAACGCAGTGCCACCGGGTATAGGGTAGCTGTCCAGGTAGAAATCGGCCTTTTCCGCAAACGCCAGGTAGTCCTTGTACGGCAAATGGCGGCGGATGAAAAAGCGCGTGGGGTAACGCAGCTTCACTGTCCACCACCACATGTTGGTCAAGGGGTTGGCCCCGATGATCCAGCACTCGGCATTTGGGAACCGGTCCAGAATTGCCGTGATCGACGGGCGCATGTCCAGGCCGCCGTGTGGCTTGTACTTGGCCGCCGAGGCTGCACTGAATATCTTGATCCGCTCGTGCGTGGGCGCCGCGTCCGAAACGATGGCAGCGCTGGTTTCGATGGGGATCGCCAGGAAGCTCTTCTGGCAGGTGAGGTGCTTTTTCTTGTCCAGGTGGTGCCCGTAGGCGCTGATCTCAAAATACACATCGGCCACTGAAGCGCCGAAGCTGAATACATGGTCCGCGTGGTTGACGAAATACACGGTCACCGCAGCGCCACGCTGCTGCTTCAGCAGGCCGCAGGCGACGGTGGTAATGATGTCGTCCGGGTGGATGTGCAGCACCACCTTGTCGTATTGGCCCAGGGTGTCGACGATGGACTGCAACCGCTCACAAGGGCCATTACCGCGCGCTACCTCGATATGGGCGAAGTAGCCAGCCAGGCGCTCGAGCACCTGGGGCTTGGCGCTGCGCGTCACCAGCAGGTCCACGGGCCCCTCGTGCATATGCGCCAGGCGCTCCATCAGCCGGGTGTGACCGCCTTGCAGATAGGGTTCGCTGACCACATGCAAGCAGCCCCGCGATACGCCGCTGGCGGGGGGTACGCTGACCTGGCTGGCACATTGGGCCACAAGGTGGCGCTCCAGCGCGGCCGCTTCGTAGAGGTTCAAGTCCACCGCCCAGAGCAACGCGCCATAGACCTGCGCCTGGACCAGTGCCGGCCCTGGCGCTGCTTTGAGTATTCGTGCCTGAAGCTGCTCTAGCACTTCCTTCATCACTCAGCTCCGAGCCGAATTAGCGACAATCGACGGTAGACGCCGGAAAACCGTGAAATACATGACTATCGCGTACAACAGGTAATTGACGGCGTAGGCAAGTGTGACCTTCTCATACCCCCAGAGTTGCGTGAGGTACACGGTCAAGCCATACAGCGACAGCGTGGCAAGGATTTCAGTCACCAGGTACAACCGCGTCAAGGCCTTGCCCAACATCAAGTACGCCATCAGCCAGCTGGCGATCTTCAGGCTGTCGCCCACCATTTGCCAGGCGAACAACTCGCGCATCGGCAGGAACGACTCAGAGAACAGCACCAGGATGATGAAGTCCCGCAGCAGGTAGATCACCAGCCCGGCGAAAATGGTCATGGGCAGGATCAGCTTGTAGCCCTGCAGGATTTCCCGGCGCAGCTCACCGGCATCCGCCAGTTCGGAAAGCCTCGGCAGGTAATACACCGCCAGGGTGGTGGTGATCAGCATCAGGTACGCTGAGCTCAGACGCCACATGGCCTCCCAGTACCCGGCTTGCTCCCAGCCGAACGTGTTGCCCAGGTAGTCCCGCAGGAACACATGGCAAACCGGCAGCGAACAGGCCGTGACCACGGCCATCAGGGCAAACTTCGAGAGCCGGGCCAGCGCTAGCCGGTCCAGGCCACCAAAAAAGTCGGCAAGGCGGAACCATGGGGTGCGCATGCAGATCAGCAAAGTGGCCACAAAACTCAAGGACTGGTACACCGCCAGGGCCACCAATGCACCATACAGCCCTAGCTGAATGGTCAGCGCACAGGTGACGACCAGCGAAATCAGGCTACCGAGGATATTGGCCAGCACATAGCGGGCCACATCCTTCTTGCCATTGAGCACACCCAGCAGCAACGAGTTGAACGCAAAAAACACCAGGGTTGCGGCAAACCAAAGCAACACCGTAGCCAGCGATTCGTCATTGAAGAACCAGCTGGCCAGGGGCTTGCGCAGCACGATGATGAACACCGCAAGCAGCAGCGACACCAGCACCGACAGTGTCCCGGCGGTTTTCCATATCTTGCGTTGCAGCTCGGGCTGTTCGGCGAATTCCGCCGTGTATTTGGTAACGCCGGTGCTGACGGCACCGCTGGCCAGGGTGGTGAACATCGTCACCGCATTTTGCAGTTGGCCGATGGCCGCGTAGCCAGACGGCCCTACGTACAGGGCCAGCACCTTGTTGAGGCCCAACAAGGTGGCCATCTTCACCGCGACCGCGATGGCATTGAGCAGGCTAGTTCTGATCAGGGTCATACCTGGCACTCAAGGACGCGAGAAGCTGTTGCAGGCGTCAATGACGTGCTGGACTGAGGACGCAGTCAGGGTCGGGTCCATGGGCAGGCTCAGCACCTGCTCATGCAGGCGTTCGGTCAGCGGCAGCGACAGGTCGGCCAGCTGAGGATAGGCTTGCTGCCGGTGCGGCGGTATGGGGTAGTGCACCAGGGTTTGTACACCCTGCTGTGCCAAGTGCTGCTGCAACTGCTCACGGCAATCGCTGCGCACCACGAACAGGTGCCAGGCATGCTGGCCGGCAGCGCCCGGATCAGGCAACTGGATGGCCGGGTTACGAATGCCAGCCAGGTACTGCTGCGCAACTTGCTGGCGCAGCCGTGTCTCTTCATCCAGGTACGGCAGCTTCACGCTCAACAAGGCAGCCTGCAGTTCATCCAGGCGGCTGTTCACCCCTTGGAACATGTTCATGTACTTCACGTGCGAACCATAGTTGCGCAGCGACTTCAGCGTCTCGGCCAGCGCATCGTCGTTGGTGGTGACCGCACCGGCGTCACCCAGCGCCCCCAGGTTCTTGCCCGGGTAGAAACTGAAGCCCGACGCATCGCCCCAGGCACCCGCCCGGCGACCGTCCAGCTCGGCACCGTGGGACTGAGCAGAGTCTTCCAGCACCAATAGATCATGCTCACCGGCGAATGCGTTGATCGCGGGCATGTCGGCCAGTCGCCCGTACAGGTGCACAGGCATGATCACGCGCGTGCGCGGCGTCAGTGCTTGCGCCAAGTTGTGTGCCCCCAGGTTGAAGCTGCCCTCATCGGGCTCCACCAGCACAGGTACCAGCTTGTTCTCGGTAATCGCGAGGATGGTCGCGATATAGGTGTTGGCAGGCACCACTACCTCGTCGCCCTCGGCGATACGGCCCAGCAGTTTCCAGGCACGCAAAGTCAGGGTCAGGGCGTCCAGGCCGTTGGCCACACCAATGCAGTGCTTCACCCCGCAGTAGCTGGCGAACTGGGCCTCAAACTGCTTGAGTTTTTCGCCCATGATGTACCAGCCCGAGTCGATGACATCGGTGCAGGCATCAATCAATGCCTGACGGTATTGCGCATTCACACCCTGCAGATCGAGAAACTTAACCATTGCGGTCTATCACCCTGATAATTTTTGCTGGATTCCCTACAACCACTGCATAGGGCGGGACGTCTTTGGTCACGACCGCCCCGGCCCCCACCATGGCGTACTCGCCAACGACAACGCCTGGCAGCAAGGTGGCATTCGCACCAATGCTGGCCCCGCGCTCCAGGCGAATACCGTTGAACTGCTCCGGGTAGTGCTTGGAGCGCGGCATCGCATCGTTGGTAAAGGTGGCGTTGGGGCCGATGAATACGTCATCCGCAACGCGCGTACCGTCCCACAGGTAAACGCCGGACTTGACCGTCACGTTATCGCCCAGCACCACATCGCCCTCAATCAGGGTATGTGCGCACAGGTTGCAATTACGCCCGATCTGCGCACCTTTCATGATCACCACGAATTGCCAGACTCTGGTGCCTTCGCCGATGGCATCACTTTGCACATCTGCCAGTTGATGAATGCTAGGCATCGCGTTTCAACTCCGTGAACGTTGTGTAGTCACGAATGTAGTCGGCCTCGTCGTAATGGGCGTCGGCCAGTACGAGCAGGACACAATCCGGGCTGAAATCATGCATTTCGTGCCAGACCATAGGCGGAATCAGGATGCCTTTGTTGAAGGTATCCAGCCATTGGTCGGTGCGGTTCGCACCGTCGTCCATGATCATCCGGCAGCGCCCAGACACACAGATGGCCAGTTGATTGAGCGCCTTGTGGGCGTGAAACCCGCGGGCAACACCGGGCAGCGTCTCGGTCAGGTAATAGACACGCTGGATTGCGAACGGCACGTTATCCAGGGCTTGCAAGGCCACCAACTGGCCGCGGTGATCACCCAGGACTTTGAACAGTTCGAGCTGGGACAAGGCCCCTTCCCCGGCGGCATTGAGGTGATGCCTGAAGGGTGGGGCCAGGTTGTCTTTTTCGCTGACGATGAGGCCGTCACGCATGGGCCAGTCAATCGCCAGGTCTGGGTCATCCCAGTGAATGCTGCCTTCGGCGGCCTTGTTGTACACATCCGTGGTTTTGTACAGGAAGTGTGTTTCGTCCTCGAGGGCGATAAAACCATGCGCGAACCCTTCGGGAATCCACAGCATACGGTTGTTGCGCTCGGTCAGCTCCACCCCCACCCACTGCCCGAACGTCGGGGAGCCAGGGCGGATATCGACTGCTACGTCATAGGCCGCACCACGCACCACCCTGACGAGTTTGCCTTGGGCGTGCGGTGCACGCTGGAAATGCAGCCCGCGCAAAACGCCGCGATGGGACATCGAATGGTTGTCTTGGACGAACGCCCGGGGCTTGCTCAAGCCAAGCTTGAGCAATTCGCCATGAAAGCGGGTTTCATTGAAGGTTTCCGTGAACCACCCGCGATCATCCTCGTACACGGCGGGTTCCACTATGACTACATCGGGAATGTTCGTTTGAACAAGCTTCATCGGCAAACCTTTCGCATGTTTTTCTCGGAGCCAGTGAGGCCGGCCCCCTTTACTTCAGTAGTTTCACCGTTAACACGGTAAATGTCTCGCGCAAAATTCCACGTGCGCTGCCCTGCTCGTTTCCCAAGGTCAGGCCCGACGCCTTTGCACATTTTGCAGGGCATATCGCAGGGTCGCTACCAGGCAGCCCAGGCCAAAACCAACAACCACACCCAGCGCAATAATCAAGTTGCGCCGTGGCTTAATCGGCACATCCGGCTGTTCTATCGTCCCGTCCAGTTGATAGACACTCACCGTTCGCTTGGTCGCAACGATCCCCTGATAGAACTGCTGTTTCGTTTGCACTTCCCGGAGCTCAGCAATAAAGGGATCTTCGCTTTTACGCTGTTGCAAATTAGCGATTTCAGCGGCCAACGCCTTGCTGCCACGCATATACGTCAGTTCGCCGTCCATCTTCGACGACAACGCCTTGGACACTTCCCCGCTAATCAGCGGTGGGTTTTCCAGGCCAATAGTAGTTGCAATACGCAACGCCTCTTGCAAGCGAATGATCTTGTCTTCACGTTGAAGCTGGCCGTTTTCACGCAGGTTGTCGACCTCCAACTGCAGCGCGCTGGCGCGGACCTCAGCCTCCTTGGTCGCATCGTGCAACACCTCGACCTTGGCGGCGTCACTGGCCTTGTCGACATAGGCGGCAGCCCACTTCGACGCCACGGCCGGGTCACGACCGCGGAAGGCCACGTAGGCCCGCGCCGGCTCACCCGCCAATTGCACGACGTCAAAGGCGCTGTTGAACGCTGCATACAATGCGCCTTGTGTACCCTGCCCCGCAGGCAGGGAAGGCAAGTAAACTTCTTTGAAGAACTGACGGCGCAGGGTCTCACCGTTCAAATGTTCGATGAAGGTATCAAAGACCTTCCGGGACGTGAAAGGCTCCAGCCCGGTCTGCCGGGTACGCCCATAGTTCAGGTCGGCAATATCACTGGATGACGGTGCCGCCAGAAAAAGTTTGGCCTCATAAACCGGCTTGGCCAACAGTGCATAAGCCACGGCAACCGCGGTGACAGCAATCGTCACTAGAAAGATGAGAAACTTTTGCCGCCACACCCCCTCCAGAAACTCCAACAGGTCAACTTCATCACTATTACTACTGTGGCGCTCAAGGTCATTGCGCATTTCTTGTGTCTTTCCTTGGGTCTGACTGTGCACACGGTTTCTGGCATACCAAAACAACACGAGCCACTGCATGGAGGCTGGCAAGACGCGCGCTCTCTCAGTGTAGCGGCATTATGCCAACATATAGCCCATCCAGCATCAGGGTTAGTCGCAGTAGATAAACCCCACCCGCAATAGTTCCCGCCTTGCGTCGGCCAGCACACCGCTGTCAGACCAAGGGTTCAGGGTATGGTAACCGCCAGGCTCACACCCACCCGCTCAGCCTCCTGACGCAAAGCCCTTTGCAGCGCCTTTTTCGCGCCTTTTTCGCCATGCACCAACACCACGCTGGCGGGCTTCACCTGACCACCCAGGGCGAACCTCACCAAGCCTTTCTGGTCGGCGTGCGCCGAATAACCCGGCAAGGTCATGACCTTTGCCCGCAGTTCGTGCATCTGCCCATCCAGGTCGATCTGCACGCCCCCTTCTGCCCCCTCGCTCGCCTGTATCAACGCCCCCGGTGTGCCTTTGCCCTGATAGCCGACGAACATCACCTCGTGCCGGGGATCACCCAGCATGGCCTTGAAGTAATTGACGATGCGCCCACCCGAGCACATGCCGTTGCCGGCAATGACTATCGCCGGGCGCCCAGTGCTCTTGAGGTAATTAACCACTTGCTGATGCCTGGCATGGGTGTCCACGCTGATCAGCTGCGTGAAACCAAGCGGGTCGCGGCCTTCGTCCAAACGAGCTCTGGCTTCCTCATTCCAGTAATCATGCAACTGCGAGTAAATCGAAGTGATGCGCTGGGCCAAAGGAGAGTCAAGAATGATGGGCAGTTGTGACCAGTCGAGTGAATCCTCACCAGTAGCACCATCCGAACCTCTGAGCAGGGACTTATGGTGAAGGATGTCTTCAAGCTCGTATAACAACTCCTGGGTTCTGCCCAAACTGAATGCCGGGATAAGAATCGCTCCCTTGTCAGCCAGGGCGCGATCGATGGCTGCTTCGAGCCTCTGCCTGCGGTCGCCAAGACAGGGGTGCAGGCGATCGCCATAAGTGCTTTCGAGCACCAGCACATCTGCTCGCTCTGGGGGCTGCAGCGGGCGCAGCAAGGGATTGGCAGATGGACCAAGGTCGCCCGAGAACACGTAACGCGTACTACCCTGCTCATTTTCCACATGGCATTCCGCATAGGCAGACCCCAGCAGATGGCCAGCCCGCTGCAAGCGGATACGGCAAGTGAGCCCGGTAGGGTCTACAAGGTCATGCCAATGCTCGAACGGCACCGGTACGATCAGCTCATCGAGAAGGGCGAGATAATGCGCCACATGCACCGGCTCACGGCTGACACTCAAGCGGAAGGCATCCTCCAGTACTACCGGAAGAAGCTTGGCAGATGGCTCACTGCAGAGGATGGGGCCGCGGTAACCGGCGGCCAGAAGTGCCGGGATGCGGCCAACGTGGTCGAGATGCACGTGTGTGACGATCAGCGCCTGAATGCCACTCACCTCGAAACCCAGCGGTGCGGCCCCAGCATCCGATGGCGCATCGACCCCTTGCTCCAGACCACAATCGATCAGCAGGCTGGTAGCGTGACCCAGATGAAGCTGGTGACAGGACCCGGTTACGCCTCGGGTCCCACCGTGGTGGGAAAGGACGGGATATTCCATGCTGCGCACGCTCGCCTGGGCCGAAAATGAAGTGCGCTATTACTCCATGACGACCGACGCAGGCATAGGTGACGCTTTCCCATGTAACTGTAGGAATTATCCCTTAATTGCCGTTCAGTGCTGCCTGACGAGCAGAAGCCCTGATCTTGCGCTTGCTGCGCTGCACGCCGTAGGCCCCCAGCAAAGGCCCAACTGCCAAACCAATGACCAGTGCCGCCAGCACCAGCACCGCAACCGGCAAGGCCGGTGCCGACCAGCCAAACAGGACCAGCGAGACAGTCTGCTGATTTTCCAGCACGAAGAACAACACCACAGCCGCCAACAGCAGCACGAACAACGCCGCCAGGGCGCGCTTGAGGTTACGCATCAGACTGCTCCTTTATGATCAGGCCTCGGCCTCATCTTCTTCATTGACCCGGTCACGCAGCTCCTTGCCCGGTTTGAAGTGCGGCACGAATTTGCCCTCGAGACTGACCGACTGGCCGGTTTTCGGGTTGCGGCCGACACGAGGTGCGCGATAGTGCAGCGAGAAGCTGCCAAAACCGCGAATCTCGATGCGATCGCCCGTGGCCAGGCATTGTGACATCTGCTCAAGCATGGTCTTGATGGCCAGCTCCACGTCCTTGGACGAGAGCAGCCCCTGATGGGTGACAATACGTTCGATCAGCTCCGACTTCGTCATATTTTTCCCTTCGTTATCAAGCAGCTAGATCATTGCTTAACCAGTTTGTAGCACGCCGAGAAGGATTTGAACAGGGCGCTTCTTGACTTAATAAAAAAATTCAAGATTGATGTTTTACAAGAATGGTCTAAGCCGCAAGGCCCGTACACGAGCGCTCAAGCCAATTGCTGCTGGGGCGATACGCGCGAAAAGCGCTTCCTTAGCGCCAGGGCAGGCTTTTCGACCAACTCCCACGACACATACCCTGCCAACCAGGAGGCAGGCACTGCAGCCAACATCAACCAATAAGGCCCAGCCCACGGCATCGCCCCAGCCAACAGCTGCTGGATCGGAAATGCATACAGATAAATGCCGTAGGAGTAATCCTGCACAAACGAAGGAAGCTTCAACTGTGGGCAGTAGGCGAAGTACAAGGTGGCGTAAATCGTCAGGACGGCGAAGGTGAAAACCTCAAAGCGCCCTCCCTTGCTCAGCAAGAACACCGCAGCACAGGCAAGCAACAGCCAGCCGGCATGCGGAATCACTGCCCGGCACCCATAAAACGCCGACCCCGCCAGGAAACACACCACCAACTTGAACGGGTAGACCGCAAAGGCCGGGTACAGGGCATGAAGCCCCAGCGCAATCAGCATTACCGGCAGCGCCAACCCCGCCATTGGCCAGCGGCAAACTCTGGCCAAGACAACCAGCACCCCCAGCACCAAGTACATGCGCATTTCCAGCGGGATGGTCCACAAACTGCCATTGACCGAAACCCCTTGGAATCTCGGGGTAAAACTCACCCCAGGCAGCACGAACTGGGCATCCTTGAAAATCAGCAATGGGCTGTAGAAATAGTTGTAAACCTGGCCTTTAGAGAAGTACTCGGCAAGCGGCAGCGAGGTAACGAGCGGCCCTAACACAAAGGCCATGAGGAACAGGCACACCAGCAACCCAGGCAAGATCCTCAATGCACGCGCCAGGTAGAAGTCCCTGACGCCATTTCTTTCGCCGCTGGCAGCAATCAAAAAACCACTAACCATGAAAAACACTTCCACTCCCAGGCTGTGGACTGGAACAGGCACACCTAGCTGCAGCGCCGGGTCTGCACAGCTCAGGCACTCCAGATAAGAGAGCGCGAAGGAGTGCCCCACCACAACCGCCGTTGCCGCAAGCAACCTGATGATCAGGAAGTTATTGTCCCGCCCGCGACCTTTCATGACGTCGCCAAACATCAACATCACCACACCCCCGATATGGCCCAAGCCGACTATACCGCCATTCTTCCGACACAAAAAAAGGGCGACCCGAGGGTCGCCCTTTTTTACCGATCAAACAGAACTCAGTTCTGCTTGGCCATTGCTTCGCGCAGCAGCGCAGCCATGGTGGTGTCGGCAGCCGCTTCCGGAGCGTTTTTCAGGCTCTGGATGGCTTCGCGCTCTTCAGCGTCGTCTTTCGATTTGATCGACAGGCTGATAACGCGGGACTTGCGGTCAACGCTGATGATCTTGGCTTCGATCTCTTCGCCTTCCTTCAGAACGTTACGCGCGTCTTCAACGCGGTCACGGCTGATTTCGGAAGCTTTCAGAGTAGCTTCGATGTCGTCGGCCAGGGTGACGATGGCGCCTTTGGCGTCAACTTCTTTCACGATGCCCTTGACGATAGCGCCCTTGTCATTGACAGCAACGAAGTTGGAGAACGGATCGTCTTCCAGCTGCTTGATGCCCAGGGAGATGCGCTCGCGCTCTGGGTCGACCGACAGGATGACGGTTTCCAGCTCGTCGCCCTTCTTGAAACGACGTACGGCTTCTTCGCCGGTTTCGTTCCAGGAGATGTCGGACAGGTGAACCAGGCCGTCGATGCCGCCGTCCAGACCAATGAAGATACCGAAGTCGGTGATCGACTTGATGGTACCGGTGATCTTGTCACCCTTGTTGAACTGGCCGGAGAAGTCTTCCCATGGGTTGGACTTGCACTGCTTGATGCCCAGGGAGATACGACGACGCTCTTCGTCGATGTCCAGAACCATGACTTCCACTTCGTCGCCAACCTGAACGACTTTCGACGGGTGGATGTTCTTGTTGGTCCAGTCCATTTCGGAAACGTGTACCAGACCTTCAACGCCTTCTTCCAGCTCAGCGAAGCAGCCGTAGTCGGTCAGGTTGGTAACGCGAGCTTGTACGCGAGTACCTTCTGGGTAGCGGGCAGTGATAGCAACCCACGGATCTTCGCCCATCTGCTTCAGACCCAGCGAAACGCGGTTGCGCTCACGGTCGAACTTCAGAACGCGAACGTCGACTTCGTCGCCAACGTTAACGATTTCGGAAGGATGCTTGATGCGCTTCCAGGCCATGTCGGTGATGTGCAGCAGGCCGTCGATACCGCCCAGGTCCACGAAGGCGCCGTAGTCGGTGAGGTTCTTGACGATACCTTTGACTTGTTGGCCTTCCTGCAGGGTCTCCAGCAGGGCTTCGCGCTCGGCGCTGTTCTCGGCTTCCAGCACGCTGCGACGGGAAACGACAACGTTGTTGCGCTTCTGGTCCAGCTTGATGACCTTGAATTCCAGCTCTTTGCCTTCCAGGTGGGTGGTGTCGCGCACAGGGCGGACATCAACCAGGGAGCCCGGCAGGAACGCACGGATGCCGTTAACGTCGACAGTGAAGCCGCCTTTAACCTTACCGTTGATAACGCCCTTGACCACTTCTTCGGCGGCGAAAGCTGCTTCCAGAACAATCCAGCACTCGGCGCGCTTGGCTTTTTCACGGGACAGTTTGGTTTCGCCAAAGCCGTCTTCGACCGCGTCCAGCGCAACGTGAACTTCGTCACCGACCTTGATGGTCAGCTCGCCAGCTTCGTTGTAGAACTGCTCGAGCGGGATGACGCCCTCGGACTTCAGGCCAGCGTGTACGGTAACCCAGTCGCCGTCGATGTCGACAACGATACCGGTGATGATCGCACCCGGCTGAAGATTGAGGGTTTTCAGGCTTTCTTCAAAGAGTTCTGCAAAGCTTTCGCTCATTTTAATTCCTGTAGATTTGGGCGAAACAGACGCCCCTCGCCACATTCCAGACAATGTGGGTTTCGTTATGTAAAGGAAAGCCGGCAGGACGTTGACTGGTGCACCTGCCTGCTCTCCTGGCTATCAGTTAAAGGTCGCGAAGCGCGATCTCACTCCTGATACGTTCCAACACCTGCTCGATGGACAACTCGGTAGAGTCCAACTGAATGGCATCAGCCGCTGGTTTCAGCGGGGCCACTGCACGTTGGGTGTCACGCTCATCGCGTGCACGAATCTCATCCAGCAGACTCGACAGACTAACATCTTCGCCCTTGCCCTTCAACTGCAGGTAACGGCGACGTGCCCGCTCCTCCGCACTGGCGGTGAGAAACACCTTCAAAGGCGCGTCCGGGAACACCACGGTACCCATGTCGCGACCATCGGCGATCAGGCCCGGCGCTTCGCGGAATGCGCGCTGGCGCATCAGCAAGGCATCGCGCACGGCAGGCAGCGAAGCCACCATCGAGGCGCCCGCACCGACGGTTTCGGTACGGATGACGTTACTGACGTCCTCGCCTTCGAGGATGATTTGTTGCAGCTTACCGGGCTCAGCCGCGATGAACTGCACATCCAGATGGGCGGCAAGCTGCTTGAGCAGCTCTTCGTTGGTCAGGTCGACGCCGTGATTGCTGGCATTGAAGGCCAGCAAACGATAAAGCGCGCCGGAATCCAGCAACCGCCAGCCCAGCTCGCGGGCCAGCAGGCCGGCAACCGTGCCTTTACCCGAGCCGCTTGGCCCGTCGATGGTGATGACTGGCGCCTGGGCACTCACGACTTGCCCTCTTCAGCCACACGAATGCCGACCTCGGCGCACAGCGCCAGGAAGTTGGGGAACGAGGTGGCGACGTTGGCGCAGTCATGGATGCGGATCGGCGCACTGGCGCGCAGCGAGGCAACGCTGAACGCCATGGCGATACGGTGATCACCGTGGCCATGCACCTCACCGCCGCCGATCTGGCCACCGTCGATGATGATGCCATCCGGGGTCGGTTCGCACTTCACGCCCAGGCTGATCAGGCCATCGGCCATCACCTGGATGCGGTCGGATTCCTTGACCCGCAACTCCTCAGCCCCGCGCAGCACGGTGCGCCCTTCGGCACAGGCAGCAGCAACGAACAGCACCGGGAATTCGTCGATAGCCAGCGGCACCAGGTGCTCAGGGATGTCGATACCCTTGAGCTGGGCGCCGCGCACACGCAGGTCGGCCACAGGTTCGCCGCCGACTTCACGCTGGTTCTCCAGGGTGATGTCGCCGCCCATCAGGCGCAGGATGTCAATGACGCCGGTACGGGTCGGGTTGATGCCGACATGCTCAAGCACCAGCTCCGAGCCTTGGGCGATCGAGGCCGCCACCAGGAAGAACGCCGCCGACGAGATGTCGGCCGGCACTTCGATGCGGGTTGCAGTGAGCTTGCCGCCGGACTGCAGCGAAGCCACCGGGCCGTTGGACTCGACCGAATAACCAAAGCCGCGCAGCATGCGCTCGGTGTGATCACGGGTCGGCGCAGGCTCGGTGACCGTGGTCTTGCCTTCGGCATACAGGCCAGCCAGCAGCAGGCAGGATTTGACCTGGGCACTGGCCATCGGCAGCGTGTAGGTGAGCGCCTCGAGCGGATGGCCACCGCGAATGGTCAGCGGCGGACGGCCTTCAGGGCCGGTCTCGACCACTGCACCCATTTCGCGCAGCGGGTTGGCCACACGGTTCATCGGGCGCTTGGACAGCGAGGCGTCACCGGTCATGGTCACGTCGAACGACTGACCGGCCAGCAGGCCGGAGAGCAGGCGCATCGAGGTGCCGGAGTTACCCACGTAGATTGGCCCAGGTGGCGGCTTGAGGCCGTGCAGGCCGACGCCGTGGATGGTCACGCGACCGTGGTTCGGGCCTTCGATGACCACCCCCATGTCACGGAAAGCCTGCAAGGTCGCCAGCGCATCCTCACCTTCAAGGAAGCCTTCGACCTCGGTCGTGCCTTCGGCCAGCGAGCCGAGCATGATCGAGCGGTGGGAAATCGACTTGTCGCCCGGTACGCGGATTCGCCCGGACAGGCGGCCACCCGGTTGGGCCAGGAAAATCAGATCGTTGGCGTTCATAGCGTCCACATAGGCCCGGCGGGCCAGGATTTTACTGAAATGCTCGCGGGCAACACGCGCGCGGGTGAACACACCCAGCAGCTGGTGCCCGTCCCCTGCATCGATCGCGTCGCGCAAGGCGTCGAGATCGCTGCGATATGTATCTAACGTGCGCAGGACAGCTTCGCGGTTGGCGAGGAAGATGTCGTGCCACATGGTCGGGTCGCTGCCAGCGATTCTCGTGAAATCGCGGAAGCCTCCCGCAGCGTACCGGAAGATCTCGAGGTTTTCATTGCGCTTGGCCAGCGAATCGACCAGGCCGAAGGCCAGCAGGTGTGGCAGATGGCTGGTGGCGGCCAGCACTTCGTCGTGCCGCTCGACCGGCATGTGCTCGACATCGGCATCCAATGCACGCCACAGGCGGTCGACCTTGGCCAAGGCGTCCGGGTCGGTTTCCGGCAGCGGCGTGAGAATGACCTTGTGGCGGCGGAACAGGGTGGCATTGGAGGCCTCTACCCCGCTTTGCTCGGAACCGGCGATCGGGTGACCGGGAACGAAGCGCGACAGGCGCGCACCAAAGACCTCGCGCGCGGCACGCACCACATTGCCCTTGGCGCTGCCGACGTCAGTGATGACAGCATCACCGAGGTCGAGCTGGGCCAGGCGTGCAAGGAGTTTTTCCATGGCCAGGATGGGTACGGCCAGCTGGATAACGTCGGCACCGACACAGGCGGCGGCAAGGTCTTCTTCGCAGCGATCGACCACACCCAGGGCCACGGCCTGCTTGCGCGAAGGGGCATCCAGATCGACACCGACCACTTCGCGGCACAGGCCGCTTTCGCGCAGGCCCTTGGCAAAGGAGCCGCCGATCAGGCCCAGGCCTACGACGACGAGGCGACCGATGAGCGGTGCGGGTTTGGTTATTACTGCATCTACCACTTGTGCGAACCCTGTTCAGAAATCAAGACAGTCTTTGAGACCGCAAGGGCTGCTGCGTACCCCTTCGCGGGGCAAGCCCGCTCCCACAGGTACAACAATGCCCCTGTGGGAGCGGGCTTGCCCCGCGAAGGGGTGCGCAGCAGCCCCAGCGGCCTTCAGTCAAAGCACCGCCTTCGGATAAGACCCCAACACCTTCAGCCCCACAGCCTCCTGGCTGATCGCCTCCAGCACCGCCTTGATCAGCGGGTCACGGTGGTGACCAACGAAGTCAATGAAGAACACGTAGGTCCACTTGCCGCTGCGCGACGGACGGGTCTCGATGCGGGTGAGGTCGATACCGTTCTCGTGGAACGGCACCAACAGCTCGTGCAAGGCACCCGGCTTGTTGCTCATCGAGACGATGATCGAAGTCTTGTCGTCGCCGGTCGGTGGCACTTCCTGGCTGCCGATCATCAAGAAGCGCGTCGAGTTGTCCGGGCGGTCTTCGATCTTCTCGGCCAGACGGGTCAGGCCGTACAGGTTTGCCGCCATGTCGCCGGCGATCGCTGCCGAATTCCATTCACCCTTGACCCGTTTGGCCGCCTCGGCGTTGCTCGAAACCGCGACACGCTCGACGTTCGGGTAATGCGCATCCAGCCACTTGCGGCACTGGGCCAGGGACTGGGCGTGGGAGTAGATGCGGGTGATGCTGTCGGTCTTGGTGTTCTCGCCCACCAGCAAATGGTGGTGGATGCGCAGCTCGACCTCACCGCAAATCACCATATCGTGTTCGAGGAAGCTATCCAGGGTGTGGCTGACCGCACCCTCGGTGGAGTTTTCCACCGGCACCACGCCGAAGTTGACGGCACCGGCCGCCACTTCGCGGAACACTTCGTCGATGGCCGCCATCGGGCGGCTGATCACGGCATGGCCGAAGTGCTTCATCGCTGCTGCCTGGGTGAAGGTACCTTCAGGCCCCAGGTAGGCGATTTTCAGCGGCTCTTCCAGGGCCAGGCAGGACGACATGATCTCGCGGAACAGCCGCGCCATCTCTTCGTTGCCCAGCGGCCCCTTGTTGCGCTCCATCACCCGCTTGAGCACGGCTGCTTCACGCTCAGGGCGATAGAACACCGGCTTTTCACCCTCGGCGAGCGAGGCGGTCTTGACCCTGGCCACTTCCTGGGCGCAACGGGCACGCTCGCTGATCAGCTCGAGGATCTTCTCGTCGAGGCTGTCGATGCGTACGCGCAGCGCCTTGAGCTCGTGTTCGGACATCAGCCGTGCTCCTTCTCGAATTCGGCCATGTAGCCAACCAGCGCTTCAACCGCCTCCAGGCCCAGGGCGTTGTAGATCGAGGCACGCATGCCGCCGACCGAGCGATGGCCCTTGAGGTTGAGCAAGCCACGGGCGTCGGCACCGGCCAGGAAGGCCTTGTCCAGGCGCTCGTCGGCCAGGCGGAACGGCACGTTCATCCACGACCGGGCGTTGAGGCTGATCGGGTTGGTGTAGAAGTCGCTGGCATCGATGAAGCTGTACAGGCGGTCTTTCTTGGCGCGGTTGCGCTGCTCCATGGCCTCGACGCCGCCCTGCTCCTTGAGCCACTCGAAGACCAGGCCCGAGAGGTACCAGGAATAAGTAGCCGGGGTGTTGTACATCGAGCCGTTGTCAGCCGAGACCTTGTAGTCGAGCATGGTCGGGCAGCTGCTGCGGGCATGGCCCAGCAGGTCTTCGCGAACGATCACCACCACCAAGCCGCTTGGGCCGATGTTCTTCTGCGCGCCGGCGTAGATCAGGCCGAACTGCGACACGTCGATCGGGCGGGAGAGGATGTCGGACGACATGTCGACCACCAGCGGAACATCACCGGTCTCTGGCACCCAGTCGAACTGCAGGCCACCAATGGTCTCGTTAGACGCATAGTGAACGTAGGCTGCGTTCTTGGTCAGGTTCCAGTCATTCTGCCCCGGGATGGCCAGGTAGTCGTAGAGCTTGGCGCTGGCGGCAACATTGATATTGCCGAAACGACGCCCTTCCTCGATGGCCTTCTTCGACCAGATACCGGTCTCGATATAGTCGGCGGTACCGTTTTCCGGCAGCAGGTTCAGCGGAATTTCAGCGAACTGCTGGCTGGCGCCGCCCTGCAGGAACAGGACCTTGTAGTTGGAGGGGACGGACAGCAGGTCACGCAGGTCCTGCTCGGCCTTCTCGGCGATGGCCACGTAATCGTCGCTGCGATGGCTCATTTCCATCACCGACAAACCCTTGCCACGCCAGTCCAGCATTTCGGCCTGGGCGCGCTGCAGGACAGCGTCAGGAAGCGCGGCAGGGCCTGCGCAGAAGTTAAAGGCTCGTTTGCTCACATCCACTCTCGCTCTAATAGATCTAAACAGCTAGTTCTGCGGGAACCCTGTGGGAGCGGGCTTGCCCCGCGAACACCGGCGAAGCCGGTGCCAAACACCGCGCCGCCTGGTCACGGGCAAGCCCGCTCCCACAGGGCCAGGCATTGCCCGGCCTAATCAGTCAAACGGGGCGACCTTGGTCGCCCCGTTCGGGTTTACGCTTGCTTACTCCTGCGGGGCCTCTTCGGCACCCGCAGCGTCTTCATTGTCTGGCGCTTCAGCCTCGACGCCCTCCTCGTCCGTCTCGATCACCTCATCGAGCTCGTCCTCGGATGGCTCCTGGATACGCTCCAGGCCTACCAGCGTTTCGTCAGCCGCCAGCTTGATCAGCGTCACACCCTGGGTGTTACGGCTCAGGCTGGAAACTTCGCCAACCCGTGTCCGCACCAAGGTGCCCTGGTCCGAGATGAGCATGATCTCTTCGCCTTCCTGGACCTGGATGGCACCGATCAACAGACCGTTGCGACCCTTGGTACCCATCGCGATCACGCCCTGACCACCACGGCCGCGACGCGGGAACTTGGACAGCGGCGTACGCTTGCCGAAGCCACGCTCGGAGGCGGTGAGGATCTGCGCGCCGGATTCCGGGATCAGCATCGAAATGATCTGCTGCCCCTTGCCCAGCTTCATGCCGCGCACACCACGGGCGGTACGGCCCATTTCGCGCACCACGCTCTCGGCGAAGCGGATCACCTTGCCGGCGTCGGAGAACATCATGACTTCTTTGGCACCATCGGTGATGGCCGCAGCAATCAGGGTGTCGCCTTCTTTTAGCTTCAGGGCGATCAGGCCGTTGGAGCGCGGACGGGCGAACTGCACCAGCGGGGTTTTCTTGACGGTACCGGACGCAGTCGCCATGAAGATGTACGCGCCAGTCGGCTCTGCCACCCACTCTGGGGTGTCGCCGTCTTCTTCGTCGACTTCTTCGACCTCTACCACTTCACCTTCGATCACACCCTCGTCGCCGTCTTCCAGCTCTTCATCCGGATCGGCGCTTTGCTGCAAGGCTTCGAGGTCGATCTGCAGCATGGCGGTGATGCGCTCACCTTCCTCCAGCGGCAGCAGGTTGACCAACGGGCGGCCACGGGCGGCACGGGAGGCCTCGGGGATCTCGTAGGTCTTCTTCCAGTACACCTTGCCCTTGCTGGAGAACAGCAACAGGGTGGCGTGACTGTTGGCGACCAACAGGTGCTCGATGTAGTCCTCGTCCTTCACGCCAGTCGCCGACTTGCCCTTGCCGCCACGGCGCTGGGCCTGGTAGGCGGACAGCGGCTGGGTCTTGGCGTAGCCACCGTGGGAGATGGTCACCACGCGCTCTTCTTCCGGGATCATGTCGCCGTAGTTGAGGTCATGGCTGGCGTTGAGGATTTCGGTACGGCGAACATCGCCGTATTCGGCGCGGATCGCTTCAAGCTCTTCGCGGATCACTTCCATCAGGCGCTCGGCGCTGCTGAGGATGCGGATCAGTTCGCCGATCTGCTCGAGAATTTCCTGGTACTCGGCCAGCAGCTTCTCATGCTCCAGGCCAGTCAGGCGGTGCAGACGCAGGTCGAGGATCGCCTGGGCCTGTTCCGGCGACAGGTAATACTTGCCGTCGCGCAGGCCGTATTGCTCTGGCAGGTCTTCAGGGCGGCAGGAATCGGCGCCTGCGCGCTCGACCATGACCTGCACGGCGCTGGATTCCCAGGCAGTGGCAATCAACGCTTCCCTGGCTTCCGATGGCGTCGGCGAGGCCTTGATCAGGGCGATGACCGGGTCGATGTTGGACAGCGCAACCGCCTGACCTTCAAGGATGTGGCCACGTTCGCGGGCCTTGCGCAGCTCGAACACGGTACGGCGCGTGACCACTTCACGACGGTGACGGACGAACGCTTCGAGCAGGTCCTTGAGGTTGAGCAGACGCGGGCGACCATCGATCAGCGCCACGACGTTGATACCGAACACGCTCTGCAGCTGGGTTTGCTGGTAGAGGTTGTTGAGCACCACCTCCGGCACCTCGCCGCGACGCAGCTCGATGACGATGCGCATACCGTCCTTGTCGGACTCATCGCGCAGCTCGGTGATGCCTTCGATCTTCTTCTCTTTGACCAGCTCGGCGATCTTCTCGATCAGACGCGCCTTGTTCAGCTGGTACGGCAGCTCGGTGACGACGATCTGCTGACGGCCACCGACCTTGTCGATGTCTTCGATCTCGGAGCGGGCGCGCATGTAGATGCGGCCACGGCCGGTACGGTAGGCCTCGATGATGCCCTGACGGCCATTGATGATACCGGCAGTCGGGAAGTCCGGCCCAGGGATGAACTGCATCAGTTCATCGATGGTGACTTCCGGGTTGTCGATCAGCGCCAGGCAGCCATCGATGACTTCACCGAGGTTGTGCGGCGGAATGTTGGTCGCCATGCCCACGGCGATACCGCTGGAGCCGTTGACCAGCAGGTTGGGGATCCGGGTCGGCATGACCGCCGGGATCTGCTCGGTGCCGTCATAGTTGGGCACCCAGTCGACGGTCTCTTTGTGCAGGTCGGCCAGCAGCTCGTGGGCCAGCTTGGACATGCGCACTTCGGTGTATCGCATGGCCGCGGCGTTGTCGCCGTCGACCGAACCGAAGTTGCCCTGACCATCGACCAGCAGGTAGCGCAGCGAGAACGGCTGGGCCATACGCACGATGGTGTCGTAGACCGCAGTGTCGCCGTGCGGGTGGTACTTACCGATCACGTCACCGACCACACGGGCGGACTTCTTGTACGGTTTGTTCCAGTCGTTGCCCAGTTCGCTCATCGCATAGAGAACGCGACGATGCACGGGCTTCAAGCCGTCACGTGCATCGGGCAGCGCTCGCCCGACAATCACGCTCATCGCGTAGTCGAGGTAAGACTGTCTCAGTTCGTCTTCGATATTGACCGGGAGGATTTCTTTGGCCAGTTCGCCCATGAGAAGCCTGATTCCTTTTTCTGGTGAAACTTCGCAGCGCCATCAAGGGCCGAACGAAGCTCGCCGCCGCGACGCGCAGTGGTGCGACGACTTACGACAAATCAATGAGTTGTGCCATGGATCTGCGCAAATTTGGCCGCCGTGATGGGCGGTCTTGGAAACTGCCGGATGTTATCACAAAGGCGGTGCTGGTGGGGAGATGTGTAGGAGCGGCCTAGCCGGGCGCCGGACCGGTCGGAAAGGGGCGCGCAGCGGCCCCAGGATTTGTGTTGCGACATAGATTGCTGGGGCCTTGCGCGCCCCTTTCCGACCGGTCCGGCGCCCCGGCAAGGCCGCTCCTACAGAAATCAATGCAAACGCTTGCGACAC
Organism: Pseudomonas putida; assembly: GCF_025905425.1. Classification (NCBI taxonomy): domain Bacteria; kingdom Pseudomonadati; phylum Pseudomonadota; class Gammaproteobacteria; order Pseudomonadales; family Pseudomonadaceae; genus Pseudomonas; species Pseudomonas putida. Next base: position 3,858,961 of record NZ_CP109603.1, read on the forward strand.
ATCAGCTGGGCCAGCTTGGCGGCATCCGGGCGCTCGACCACGCCCCTTTCGGTCACGATCACGTCGATCAGGTCAGCCGGGGTCACGTCGAATACCGGGTTGAATACCTCGACATCCGGCGCCACACGGGTTCCGGCGTAATCCAGCAGCTCGTCAGCATCGCGCTCTTCGAGCGGAATGTCCTCGCCCGTGGCCAGGTTAAGGTCGATGCTGGTGCTCGGCGCCACCACCATAAAGCGCACACCGTGGTGCATGGCACTGACCGCCAGCTGGTAAGTGCCGATCTTACTGGCCACATCGCCATTGGCGGCGATGCAGTCGGCACCGACCACCACCCAGGTAATGCCTTTGCTCTTCATCAAGTGGGCCAGGGCCGAATCGGCACACAGGGTCACCGGAATACCTTCGTTGGCCAGCTCCCAGGCGGTCAGGCGCGCGCCTTGGAGCCAGGGCCGGGTTTCGCCGGCGTACACGCGTTCGACCATGCCCTCCAGGTACCCCGCGCGGATCACCCCCAGCGCAGTGCCAAAACCGCCGCTGGCCAGGGCACCGGCATTGCCGTAGGTAAGCAGGGTCTGGGCATTGCCCTGATGACGGCGAATCAGTTCGATGCCGTGCTGGGCCATGGTCAGGTTGGCTTCGCGATCGCTTTCATGGATCGCCACCGCCTCGGCCTCCAGCATCGCCAGCACGTCGTCTTCCGGGCGCAGACGCTGCAGGCGCTCGCGCATGCGGTTCAGTGCCCAGAACAGGTTGGCAGCGGTGGGGCGCGCCTCGGCCAGGCTGAGGAAGTCTTCTTCCAGGTCCAGCTCCCAGTCGCCACCCTCGGCCAGGCGCTCTTCCAGGGCCAGGACCAGGCCGTAGGCCGCGGCAATGCCGATGGCCGAAGCGCCACGTACGGCCATGTCACGGATCGCGGCCACTACCTGCGCGACATTGTCGCAGGCCAGCCAAACCTCCTGCGACGGCAGCAGACGCTGGTCGAGCAGATGCAGGACGCCGCCTTGCCAGCGGATCGCGGTCACCTTCTCCGCCGCCAAAAGTCGCTCGCGCATCGCCTCTCCCCGTCGTTCGGATATCAAAAGCCGGCGATTATAGCGACCCTCGGCCTTGAGCGCTCGGGTATACTCCGGCCCAATTTAGCGAAGTTTCAGAGGACTCTTAAATGAGCAACGTCGACCACGCCGAAATTGCCAAGTTCGAAGCCTTGGCCCACCGCTGGTGGGACCGTGAAAGCGAGTTCAAGCCGCTGCATGAAATCAACCCGTTGCGCGTCAACTGGATCGACGAGCGGGTCGGCCTGGCTGGCAAGAAGGTACTGGACGTAGGTTGCGGTGGCGGCATTCTCAGCGAATCCATGGCCCTGCGCGGCGCCACGGTGACCGGCATCGACATGGGCGAGGCACCGCTGGCGGTTGCCCAACTGCACCAGCTGGAATCCGGCGTCGAAGTGGAGTACCGGCAGATCACCGCCGAAGCCCTGGCCGAAGAGATGCCCGAGCAGTTCGACGTGGTCACCTGCCTGGAAATGCTCGAACACGTCCCTGACCCGTCGTCGGTGATCCGTGCCTGCTACCGCATGGTCAAGCCTGGCGGGCAGGTGTTCTTCTCGACCATCAACCGCAACCCCAAGGCCTACCTGCTGGCCATCGTCGGCGCCGAGTACATCCTCAAGATGCTGCCGCGCGGCACCCACGACTTCAAGAAGTTCATCCGCCCCTCGGAGCTTGGCGCCTGGAGCCGCGCTGCCGGCCTTGAAGTCAAGGACATCATTGGCCTGACCTACAACCCGCTGACCAAGCACTACAAGCTCTGCGGCGATGTGGACGTCAACTACATGATCCAGACCCTGCGCGAGGAATGAGCATGCGTTTGCGAGCAGTACTCTTCGACATGGACGGCACCCTGCTCGACACGGCGCCGGACTTCATCGCCATCTGCCAGGCCATGCTTGCCGAACGCGGCTTGCCAGCAATCGACGACAACCTGATTCGTGGGGTGATTTCCGGCGGTGCCCGTGCCATGGTCGCCGTCACCTTTGCCATGGACCCGGAGGCCGAAGGCTTCGAGGCCCTGCGCCTGGAGTTTCTGGAGCGCTACCAGCGCGACTGCGCGGTGCACAGCAAGCTGTTCGACGGCATGGCCGAGCTCTTGGCCGACATCGAGAAAGGCAATCTGCTGTGGGGCGTGGTCACCAACAAGCCAGTGCGCTTCGCTGAGCCGATCATGCAGCGCCTGGGCCTGGCCGAGCGTTCGGCACTGTTGATCTGCCCGGACCACGTGAAGAACAGCAAGCCTGACCCCGAGCCGCTGATCCTGGCCTGCAAGACGCTGAACCTGGACCCGGCCAGCGTATTGTTCGTCGGCGACGACCTGCGCGACATTGAGTCTGGCCGCGACGCCGGCACCCGCACGGCGGCGGTGCGCTACGGCTATATTCATCCAGAAGACAACCCGAACAACTGGGGTGCCGACGTGGTGGTGGACCACCCGCTGGAACTGCGCAAGGTGATCGACAGCGCGCTGTGCGGCTGCTGATCGAGACCTGGAGTCAGCAGGGCCTGTGGGAGCGGGCTTGCCCCGCGAACACGGGCGAAGCCCGTGCCATCCTCCGCGCCGCCTGCTTCGCGGGGCAAGCCCGCTCCCACAAGGAACGGCACAGCCCAATGAACAAGGGAAAAATCTGATGTTCGACTACACCGCCCGTCCCGACCTGCTGCAAGGCCGGGTCATCCTGATCACCGGTGCCGGCCGCGGCATCGGTGCCGCTGCCGCCAAGGCCTACGCTGCACTGGGTGCCACCGTGCTGCTGCTGGGCAAGACCGAGGCCAACCTCAACGAGGTCTACGACCAGATCGAGGCCGCCGGGCACCCACAACCGGTGGTCATCCCGTTCAACCTGGAAACCGCCCTGCCCCACCAGTACGACGAGCTGGCGGTCATGATCGAAGACCAGTTCGGGCGCCTCGACGGCTTGCTCAACAACGCCTCGATCATCGGCCCGCGCACACCCCTGGAGCAGTTGTCGGGTGACAACTTCATGCGTGTGATGCACATCAACGTCGATGCCACCTTCATGCTCACCAGCACCCTGCTACCGCTGCTCAAGCTGTCGGAGGATGCCTCAGTGGTGTTCACCTCCAGCAGTGTCGGGCGTAAAGGCCGGGCCTACTGGGGTGCCTACGGTGTCTCGAAGTTCGCCACCGAAGGCCTGATGCAGACCTTGGCCGACGAATTGGAAGGGGTTGCGCCGGTGCGCTCGAACAGCATCAACCCAGGCGCCACGCGCACGGCGATGCGGGCCCAGGCCTACCCCAGCGAGAACCCGCTGAACAACCCGCTGCCTGAGGAGATCTTGCCAGTGTACCTGTACCTGATGGGGCCGGACAGTACCGGGGTGAATGGGCAGGCGTTCAACGCGCAGTGATTTGTGGGTTGCCGGTGCTGGCCTCTTCACGGGCAAGCCCGCCCCCACAGGATTTGCACGATGCCAAAAGGCAGTGACAACCCTGTGGGAGCGGGCCCGCCAAGAGGCCGGTACCGGTGAACCCTCAGCCAGCTACCAACGCCGGCCGCACCCGCCCCTGCTGACGCCCCTCCAGCTGCATGCAGCGTTCCAGAAACAGGTACATGCAGTCGTAACTCTTGCAGATCGCCCGGCGCAATTCGGTACGCAGCCCCAGCGTCGGGTTCTCCCCCGCCAAGGTACAGATGATTTCCAGCGCTTCCCACGGATGCGCATCGTCATACTGCGCATGCATTTTCAGCCACTTCATGGCGCGCTTGCGCTGATCCTCAGGGAAGCCCATGGCGTAGGTGTCACTCGCGCACACCACCGCCGACCATTCTCCGGTCGCGCCTTCGATGGCGTAGTTGGTGGCCGCCATGGAAATCGCCAGGTTCTCGGTGGCGCACACCCGCCAGCACCAGTCATTGAGCCCGTTCAACTCAGGCGGCACTTCCTGAGCCTGCAGCTGGTGCAAATGAACGCCATGGGCATGACACCAATGCACCCAGTAGTCGGCATGGTTGAGTTCGACGCGGATGTTGCGCATCAACCAGCGCCGCGCCATGTCTTCGCCAGGGTGCCGGCCATAGCGGGTTTTGGTCAGGTTGTGGGCCATGTACAGCGAGAATTGCTCGACCACCGGCCAGCCACCGATCAGGTACTGACGAATGGTCGAGGGTTTGAGCTGACCATCGCGCAGGCGTTCGTAAAGCTCATGCTCCACCACCCGGCGCTTGCTCTCACGGCACTCTTCAATCAGTTGCTGGGCCCATTGAGGGTAACTGGCGGGGTCCATCAATGGCCCGATACGAACGAATGCATCAATCACTTTGAGCTCCTTGATCCTTGTGATTTTTCGGACGTTTTGTGTCAGCGAAAGCCGCTGTCTAGCTAGCGAAACGTGCCAGGTGCCCGTTGCAACAGAGGCCTTGCGGCGATCCGCTGGCGCTGCAGACTGTCACAGGTGAACACCTGAGGGCGCTCGATCAGATAGCCCTGGGCGTAATCCACACCGATTTCCTGCAGGGCCTGCTCGATCAAAGGGGTTTCGACAAACTCGGCAATGGTCCGTTTACCCATCACATGGCCGATATGGTTGATGACCTCGACCATGGCTCGATTGATCGGATCATCTAGCATGTCTTTGACGAAACTGCCGTCGATCTTCAGAAAATCCACAGGTAAATGCTTCAAATAGGCGAACGACGACATGCCGGCACAGAAGTCGTCGAGCGAGAACCGGCAACCCAGCCCTTTCAGCTCATTGATAAAGCGAATGGCACTGCCAAGGTTGGCAATGGCGCTGGTTTCGGTGATCTCGAAACAGATCATCCGCGGCGGGATAGCGTACTCGACGAACAAGCGCTGCAGGTACTCGAGGAACTTGTCGTCACCGATACTCGACCCCGACAAGTTGATCGCGCACATGGACAGCGGGCCTTCACGCCCTTCGTCCAGGCACTGGCGAATGACCTGAAACACATTGCGCACCACCCAGCGGTCGAGGGCGGTCATCAAGCCATAGCGCTCGGCTGCCGGGATGAAACTGCTGGGCAGGATGGTACGGCCGCTCTCGTCATGCAGGCGCAGCAGGATCTCGATATGGCCAGGGCCTTCGATGACCTTCAGTGCGGCGATTTCCTGGGCATACAGGCAGAAGCGGTTTTCTTCCAGCGCCACATGCAAGCGCTGGATCCAGGCCATCTCGCCAAAGCGCATGGACAGCTCGCTGTCGTCGGCGTGATACACCTGAACCCGGTTGCGGCCTTTTTCCTTGGCCATGTAGCAGGCCATGTCGGCAGCACGCAACGAGGCTTCCAGCGTGGCGGGGGCCTGCGCTAGGTTCACCAGGCCAATGCTCACGGTGGTGACGAACGGCCGCCCCTTCCACACAAAATGCAGGCTCTGAACCATCTGACGCAACTGCTCGGCAATACGCTCGGCCTGATCCGGCGGGCAGTTTTCCAGCAGCACGCCGAATTCGTCACCGCCCAGCCGAGCCAGGGTATCGCCTTCGCGCAGGCCCGACTGCAACACGGCGCAGATATGGCGTAGCAGCTCATCGCCGGCGGCATGGCCACAGGTGTCATTGACCAGCTTGAACTGGTCCAGGTCCAGAAACATCAACGAATGCCGCCCAGCCTGGCGCGCCAGGCCATTGAGCGCTTGTTCCAGGCGGTACTCGAATTCGCGGCGGTTGGCCAGGCCGGTCAAGGCATCATGGGTCGCCTGCCAGGACAGGTTGGCGATGTACTGGCGCTCCTGGGTCATGTCGTGCAGCACCAGCACGATACCGCTGACCTGCCCGTCATTGAGAATGGGCGACCCCACCAGGTTGATCGACACGGTGCTGCCATCCAGGCGCTGGATCAGCCTGGCGTGCTCGGCGCCGCCCCTCAGACTGCCACTGAGCACCTGCTCGACCAAGCTTCGGCCATCCTCTTCGGCCTGCTCGTCCACCAGGCTGAATAACGCGGAAAGCGAAAGGCCCTGGGCCTGGCCCGCCTGCCAGTGGGTAAGCTGTTCGGCGGCCGGGTTCATATAGCCGATGCAACCCTCTACATCGGCGGTAATGACCGCATCGCCAATCGCCTGCAAGGTGATCTGCGCCCGCTCCTTTTCTTCTTGCAGGGCATTGGCGAACGCCTGGCGCTGCGCCAGCAGCTTGCTGGAACGGCGCCAGGCGATGGTGATGAGAAACAGCGCGGTGAGCAGGTTGGTGATCATTAGCACCCGCAGCACCATGCGCGACCCCTCTCCCAGCGCATCGCTGAAGGCCTTGGCGGCCGGGGTGACACCTTCGTTGATGGTGACGATGCGGGCCTGCCAATCGGCGATCGTGCGGTCATCGACCTGGCCACGGGCAAACCCTTTGCGCATTTCACCCGCAAGCACGTCCAGCTGGCCCAGGTACCTGTCGCCAATGTCCCAATAGTCGATGGCCGTCTGCATGTAGCTGATGCTGCGGAAATTGCGATAAAACCAGATGATGCGTTCGACGTCGTCGGGGTGGTTGCCGCCTTGCAGCACGGCTTCGCGTGCGGCGTTCAGGTCGGGGTTGGGCTGATCGAGCACCACGCGCAGTTGATGATCGCCGCGGGGCACGGTGATGGCCTGGCGGTAGCGCTGGTACGTGCCCTCATCGCGGTTGTCGGCGTATAGGTTGAGGTAGTAGATGGCATCCTTTTGAGCCTTGGACCACAAGCTCTCGCCCGCCACATAAGCCCGCACCGCCGATAGCGTATAAAGGCTGAGACTGCCCAGCGCCGCCTGGAAAACCACGACGGCGATGAAGGGCCAGATGATACCGAGCAGCTTCGGCGCTTCTAGAGTGCGATGTCCCTTCATGGATTCCCTGTCACAGAGCAGATAAGGCTCGAATCAACCCAGACAAGCACAGCGTAGGCCATTTGCCATCTGTGCGGAGGGGTTTTTTATGACAAGGAATCGGGCGGTTTGCACCGCCACCAAGCGCCTCAGGTCTGCTGCAGGTGCCCGTACAGTTTTGCGTACAACCCACCCTCGGCAATCAGCTGTTGATGGTCGCCATCTTCAGCCACATGCCCACCGTCGAACACCAGCACCCGGTCCGCTTGCTTCACCGCCGATAGACGGTGGGCGATGATCAGCGTGGTGCGGCCATTGAGGAAGCGTGCCAGGGCTTTGTGCAGGTTGTATTCGGTGGCGGCATCGAGCGCCGAAGTGGCTTCGTCGAGGATCACCACCTTGGGTTCGGCCAACACCATCCGGGCAATGGCCAGCCGTTGCCGCTGACCACCGGACAAGCGCACACCGGAACGCCCGACCACGCTGTCCAGGCCTTGTGGCAAGGCGGCAATGGTGGCGTCCAGCTGGGCAATGCGCAGCGCCTGCCAGCAGGCTTCGTCGCTGCACTCGCGGCCCATGGTCAGGTTGGCGCGCACGCTGTCGTTGAACAGCGACGGATGCTGCAGCACAACCGCGACGTTTTCGCGCAGGGTCTCCAGGCCGATCTCCTGCAGGCTGGCACCGCCAAAGCGGATGGTCCCCGCCTGGGCGCTGTACAGGCCCAGCAGCAACTGCACCAGGGTGCTCTTGCCGCCCCCGCTGGCGCCCACGATGGCCACCTTCTCACCTGGGGCGATGGACAGGTCGAGGTGTTCGAGCACCGGCTCGTCAGCATAGGCGAACCGCAGGTCGCGCACCTCGATGCCCACTGTCTCGCGGCCCGCGAACGGGTCACTGGCCGCCGGGTACTGCGGCTCGTCGGCCCGCGCCAGCAACTCGTTGAGCCGGCTCAGGGCACCGCCAGCGGCATAGTAGGCGTATTGCAGGTTGAGCAGTTGCTCAACCGGCCCGATCATGAACCACAGGTAGCTGAACACGGCCAGCATCTGGCCAATCGACAGGTCGGAGAACAGCACGGTGAGCATTGCCGCGGCGCGGAAGATGTCGATGCCGAACTGGAACAACAACCCACTGGCGCGGCCACTGGCATCGCTCTTCCATTGCGAGTCCACGGCGTAGTCGCGCACTTCCCGCGCGCGCAAGCCAAGCCGACCGAGGAAGTAACCCTGACGGTTGCTGGCACGGATTTCCTGGATCGCATCGAGGGTTTCCGACAGCGCCTGGGTAAAGCGTGCGGTGCTGTCGTTTTCAAGCTTCTTCAGGTGCTTGACCCGCTTGCCCAACTGCACGGTGAAGTAGATCACCAGCGGGTTGAACAACAGGATCAGCAACGCCAGCTGCCAGTGCATCCAGATCAGGATCGCCGCCGTGCCGGTCAGGGTCAGCATGGCCACGAGGAAGCGGCTGAGGGTTTCACCGACGAACTTGTCGAGGGTGTCCAGGTCGGTGACAAGGTGCGTCGTCACCGTGCCGCTGCCCAGGCTTTCGTACTCCTTGAGGGAAATCCGCTTGAGCCGTTCGATCAGGCGGATGCGCAGGCGGTAGACGATGTCCTTGGCCAGCCCGGCGAACAGCTTGGCCTGCACCACGTTGAAGGCCAGGGCGGCCAGGCGCAGGCAAAGCGTCAGTGCCAGCATCAGGCCGATGTAGCCCGCCGCGACCTGCCAGTTGGCCGGCAGCAGCTGGTTCATCCACTTCAGCGCGGCATCGCCGTGGCCGAGCAGCACTTCGTCCACCAACAGCGGCAGCAGCAAGGGAATCGGCACGCTGCAGCAGGCCGCGAGCACGGCAATCAGGTTGGCGGACCAGAGGTTTTTCTTGTGATGCAACGCCAGGCGGCGGATTTCCGCCCAGCTCAGTCGATCGGCCGCACTGTGAGGCTTCCCTGGCACAGGGTCGGGCGACCCAGGCACATCAAGCACAGGCGGCCTGCTGCAGCCAACGGCCGAGCAAGGGTTGCAGGCGCTCCAGCGGCTGGTAGCCGTTGGTCAGCAAGGCCAACTGGCCATTGCGCTCGGCCAGCAGGGTGGGGAACCCGGCGATGCCCAGGCCCTGCGCCCAACCGAAATCGGCGGCGGTGGCCGTACGCGTGTCGGCGCGGGTAAAGGCCTCAGCGAATGCCGCACGGTCAAAGCCTGCCTGTTCGGCCAGTTCAACCAGGTGCGGCGCGGTGGTGACGTCGACACCGGCCTCGTAGAACGAGCGCTGGATCAGCGCCAGCAGGGGCCAGACGCGCTCGGCATCCAGCTCGCGGGCAGTGACCAGGGCGCGGCAGGCAGGCTCGGTGTCGTAGACAAAGCCTTCGGGCATGGCGCCCTCGAAACGAAACGGCTGACCGGTGGCGTCGGCCACCGCTTGCCAATGCTCGAGGATGTACTTGCGGGTCGACGCATCCAGGGCGCTGCCGCCGGTGCGCAGGCCACCCGGCACCAGGCGGGTCGGCACGCCGGCTTCACGTGCCTGGGCGATCAGGGCCGCGGCCACCGGCGCGAAACCCCAGCACCAGGAGCACATCGGGTCCATCACATAAAGCAGGCGTGCAGACATGCATCAGGCCTCGGCTTTGTAGTTGTAACCGATCGGGTGCGGCAAGTTGCGCGCCTTGGCCAGCTCGATCTGCTTCTGCCGGTCAATGGCGCTGCGGCGAGTCTTCTCGCTCAGGCTGTCCCAGCAGTGCGGGCAGCTCACACCTGGCGAGTAGTGCTCGGACGCACGCTCTTGTGCGTTGATCGGGTGGCGGCAAGCGTGGCACTGGTCGTACTCGCCCTCGCTCAGGTCATGACGCACCGTGACGCGGTTGTCGAACACGAAGCAGTCGCCATCCCACAGGCTTTCTTCCTGAGGCACTTCCTCGAAGTACTTCAGCACGCCTCCTTTAAGATGATAGACCGCCTCGAAGCCTTCACCGAGCATGTAGCTGGAGGCTTTTTCGCAACGGATGCCACCGGTGCAGAACATCGCCACCTTCTTGTGCTTGCTCGGGTCGAAGTTGGCCTTGATGTACTCGGGGAACTCGCGGAAGGTCTCGGTCTTGGGGTCGAGGGCGCCCTTGAAGGTGCCAATGGCCACTTCGTAGTCGTTACGGGTATCGATCAGCAGCACTTCAGGGTCACTGATCAGGGCGTTCCAGTCCTTGGGCTCGACGTAGGTGCCCACCTGCTGGTTGGGGTCCACGCCCGCCACACCGAGGGTGACGATCTCTTTCTTGAGCTTGACCTTGGTGCGGTAGAACGGCTGCTCGTCGCAGTAGGATTCCTTGTGGTCGACATCCACCAGGCGCGGGTCATTGCGCAGCCAGGCGAGCAGGCCGTCGATGCCTTCGCGGGTGGCCGACACGGTGCCATTGATGCCTTCGTTGGCCAGCAGCAGGGTGCCTTTGACGTCATTGTCGAGCATGGCCTTGAGCAGCGGCTCGCGCAGCTCGACGTAGTCTTGCAGGGTGACGAATTTGTACAGCGCCGCGACGACGATCGGTTGTGACATGAACGTGAATCTCCAGGTGGTTGCCCTCGTAAGGGGCGGACCGGGGTAACAAAAACAGGGGGCTGCTTTGCAGCCCATCGCAGGCAAGCCAGCGCCCACAGGTACAGGGTGTGGGAGCTGGCTTGCCTGCGATGGGCCGCAAAGCGGCCCCCTTTTGGGATTTTTGCGGATTCTACCAGAACGGCAAAAAGGAATCAGTGCCCGCCGCCTGCACACACCGGCGAGGCCGGTGCGACACCGACCTTGGCCCACTCTTCAGCGGTGTAGGTGTGAATGGCCAGGGCATGGATCTGGCCCATCAGCTCGCCCATGGTGGCGTAGACCTTCTGGTGACGCTTGACGCTGTTCAGCCCGGCAAACTGCTCGCTGACGATCACTGCCTTGTAGTGGGTCTCCTGACCACGACTGTGCATGTGACTTTCATTGAGCACTTCCAGGTGTTGCGGCGCCAGCGTTGCCAGTTGCTGCTCGATGCGGTGCTGCATGCTCATCTCGCGTTACTCACTTTTTGGCGGGGGCGGCCTTGCCAGCGTTCGGGTCAAGCTCTTTGGTCATGTCTTCGAGCAGCTTGTTCACCACCGGTACCGCAGGCTCCAGGCTCTGCTGGGTCAGCTGGGCCGACTGCTGGGTAACCTTGGGCATTTCGCGCAGGACTTTCTTGCCCAGCGGCGACTCGTAGAACTTGACCAGGTCCTTGAGCTCGGCCTCGGTGAAGGTCGCGGTGTACAGGTCGACCATTTTCGGCTTCAGCTTGTTCCAGCCGATGGCGCTGTCCAGGGCGGCGTTGGCCTTGGCCTGGTAGCTTTGCAGCACCGGCTGCTTGGCGGCAGGTGCCTTGGTCTGGGCGAAGCGCTGGGCGAACATCTGTTGGACTTGCATATAGACCGGAGTGCCCAGTTTGTCGGCGTTGGCCAGGGTCAGGAATTTCTCGGCGGCAGCGTTGTGGGCTGGGGTGGCAGCGAGTACCTGGCCGCTGGCACAGGCCAGGGCGACGGCGGCACAGAGGACACGGAGACGGGTCATTGCATTTCCTTCAAAAGAGGGAGGCGGGTACCTCAGAGTAGAGCATTCTGCGCTGTGGTGGCGATGTGCTCAAGTGGGTACGACGAGCGATGGAACCGCTCTGTCGAATCAGGGCCTAAACTGCGATTTCGAACCACAAAGGAGTGAGCGCAGAATGAGCCGTATCGAGACAGACAGCCTGGGCCCGGTCGAAGTTCCTGACGACGCCTACTGGGGTGCGCAGACCCAGCGGTCGCTGATCAACTTCGCCATTGGCAAGGAACGCATGCCGCTCGCGGTGCTGCACGCCCTGGCACTGATCAAGAAAGCCGCGGCACGGGTCAATGATCGCAACGGCGACCTGCCGGCTGAAATCGCCCGGTTGATCGAGCAGGCCGCCGACGAAGTGCTCGACGGCCAGCATGACGATCAGTTCCCGCTGGTGGTCTGGCAGACCGGCAGTGGCACCCAGAGCAACATGAACGTCAACGAAGTCATCGCCGGCCGCGCCAACGAGCTGGCCGGCCAAGGCCGTGGCGGCAAGGCGCCCGTACACCCCAACGATCACGTCAACCGCTCGCAGAGTTCCAACGACTGCTTCCCCACTGCCATGCACATTGCCGCTGCCCAGGCGGTACATGAAAGACTGCTGCCGGCGATCGCCGAGCTGTCCGCGGGGCTGTCCGAACTGTCAGCGCGCCACCAAAAACTGGTCAAGACCGGCCGCACACACATGATGGACGCCACGCCGATCACCTTCGGCCAGGAAGTTTCCGCCTTCGTCGCCCAGCTTGATTACGCCCAGCGCGCCATCCGCGCTACCCTGCCGCCGGTCTGCGAGCTGGCCCAGGGCGGCACGGCCGTCGGCACCGGGCTGAACGCGCCACACGGCTTCGCCGAAGCCATCGCCGCCGAGCTGGCCGCGCTTTCCGGGCTACCTTTCGTCACCGCGCCCAACAAGTTCGCAGCCCTTGCCGGCCATGAACCGCTGACCAGCCTGGCGGGGGCGCTGAAGACCCTGGCTGTTGCCTTGATGAAAATCGCCAACGACTTGCGCCTGCTTGGCTCTGGCCCGCGCACGGGGCTGGCAGAAGTACGCCTGCCGGCCAACGAGCCGGGCAGCTCGATCATGCCTGGCAAGGTCAACCCGACCCAGTGCGAGGCGCTGTCCATGCTGGCCTGCCAGGTGCTGGGCAACGATGCTGCGATCGGTTTTGCCGCAAGCCAGGGTCACTTGCAATTGAACGTGTTCAAGCCGGTGATCATCCACAACCTGTTGCAGTCGGTGGAATTGCTGGCCGACGGCTGCCGCAACTTCCAGCAGCACTGCGTGGCCGGGATCGAGCCGGATGCCGAGCAGATGGCGGCGCACCTGGAACAGGGGTTGATGCTGGTAACGGCACTGAACCCGCACATTGGCTATGACAAGGCGGCGGAAATTGCCAAAAAGGCCTATGCCGAAGGCAAGACCCTGCGCGAGGCGGCGTTGGAGTTGAAGTACCTGACCAATGAGCAGTTCGATCAGTGGGTCAGGCCGGAGAACATGCTGGCACCGGGTGGCAAGGGCTGATTTAGCGGGTGCCTGTTCCGGCCTCTTCGCGGGGCAAGCCCGCTCCCACTGGTATCACCACAGGCTCGAATGCTGCGGTCAACCTGTGGGAGCGGGCTTGCCCCGCGAAGAGGCCGGAACAGGTCATCAATTAACCTGTGCCAACCGCGCCTTTCTTGCGCGCCACCCCGCAACCAACGAAGGCCCGAGCGCCACCAGCGCCGACCCCAGCACCACCGTCAGCGCGCCAACATACCCCAGGGCATTGATGTCCTCGGCATGCACATACGCCGGCCACATCCAAGCCGCCAGCGCCACCGCCACAAAGGTCACCAGTGGGGTCAGCGCCAACGTCGCGCTCACCCGCGAGGCTTCCCAATGCGCCAGTGCCTCGGCAAAGGCGCCATAGGCCACCAGGGTATTCAGGCAACAGGCCAGCAGCAGCCAGCCTTGCAGCGGCGTCAATTGCAGCGCTTCCAATGGATGCACCCAAGGCGTCAGCAGCGCGGCGCAGCACAGGTAGATCACCATCATCACCTGCTGCGAGTGCCATACCGTCAGTAGCTGTTTCTGGCTCAGGGCGTAGAAGACCCAGATGCTGGTCGCCAACAAAATGGTCAAAACCCCGGTGGTGTACGTGCCGAGCGAGGTCAGCAGCTCTTCCAGGCGCTGGTTGAAGAACAGGCCGAAACCGCCGACCAGAATCACCAGGCCCAGCCCCTGCCCCAGGCTGAAACGCTCCTTGAACACGAGTACGCTGGCCACCAGCAGCAACACCGGGCCGACCTGTACCACCAGTTGCGCGGTGCCCGGGCTGAGCAGCTTGAGGCCAATCAGGTACAGCACGTAGTTGCCCATCAGGCCAAGTACGGCCACGGCCACCAGCCCTTTGCCCTTGCGCCCGAGCTTGCCGAACGATGGCAGCCGGCGATTGGCCGCCAGCCAGGCGGACAACAGCCCGCCGGACACCAGCAGGCGGTACCAGGTGACGGTGACTGGGTCCATCACCTGCAGCACCTGTTTGAGCTTGATCGGCAGGATGCCCCACAGCAGCGCGGTCAGAAGTGCCAGGAACAGGCCATAGACCCAGCGTCCGGAAGTGGTGTGCATAAAGCCCTCGATCAAGCCCGTGGTGGGGGTGGTTGGATTCTACGGGCTTGGCGGCAGGCAGCGGGGGGATAAGCCGGGAAAAGAATTCATCAGGTCATTCCACCGTGGCATGGCTGAACAGGCAACTATTTCTTGTCCTTGGCAAACGCCGCTTCCAGCGCCTCGTTGATGGTGCGCAATACCTTCACCCGCGCCCAGCGTTTGTCATTGGCCTCGACCAGTGTCCACGGCGCGATCTCGCTGCTGGTACGGTCGACCATGTCGCCCACCGCCTCGGTATACAGGTCCCACTTCTCGCGGTTGCGCCAGTCGTCTTCGGTGATCTTGTAGCGTTTGAAGGGGATCTGTTCACGCTCTTCGAAGCGTTCCAGTTGGGTCTGCTGGTCGATCGCTAGCCAGAACTTCACCACCACCACGCCCGCATTCACCAACTGCTCTTCGAAATCATTGATCTCGCTGTAGGCACGCATCCAGTCGGCCGGGCTGCAGAACCCCTCGACCCGCTCCACCAACACCCGGCCATACCAGGACCGGTCGAAGATGGTGAACTTGCCCCGCGCCGGAATCTGCCGCCAGAAACGCCACAGGTACGGTTGCGCGCGCTCGTCTTCGCTGGGCGCGGCAATCGGTACGATACGGTATTGGCGCGGGTCCAGCGCGGCCGCCACGCGGCGGATGGCACCGCCCTTGCCGGCCGCGTCGTTGCCTTCGAACACCGCCACCAGCGCATGCCGACGCATGTGCTTGTGGCGCAGCAGGCCGGCCAGGCGCGCCTGCTCGGTCACCAGTTGCTCCTGGTAATCCTGCTTGTCCAGGCGCAGGGTCATGTCCAGGGCACCGATCAGGCTGCGTTGGTCGATGCTGCGCCCCAGCGGCGCGACGTTACCTTGGTGCTTGCCCTTGGGGTTGTTGGCGAGGGCTGCTTGCAGGCCGTCCAGCAGAATGCGCCCTACCGCCAGGCTGCGGTAATGCGGGTCGGCCCCCTCGATCACGTGCCAGGGCGCGTAGTCACGGCTGGTGCGGCGCAGCACACGCTCGCCAAAGCGCACGAAGCGGTCGTAGGTCTCGGACTGTTGCCAGTCCAGCGGGCTGATGCGCCAGCTGTGCAACGGGTCATCCTTGAGCGCCTTGAGACGGGCTTTCATCTGTTTTTTGGACAGGTGAAACCAGAACTTGATAATCAGCGCGCCTTCGTCACACAGCATCTGCTCCAGCCGTTCGGCACCGGTAATGGCCTGATCGAGCACGGCGTCCTTGAACACCCCATGCACACGCCCCTGCAGCATCTGGCTGTACCAGTTGCCAAAGAAAACCCCCATCCGCCCCTTCGGTGGCAAGGCCCGCCAGTAGCGCCAGGCCGGCGGCCGGGCGAGCTCCTCGTCGGTCTGCTGGTCGAAGGTGAGTACATCAATCATGCGCGGGTCCATCCACTCGTTGAGCAGCTTGACCGTCTCGCCCTTGCCAGCGCCTTCGATGCCGTTGATCAGCACGATCACCGGAAAGCGCGCCTGCTGCTTGAGTTCGTACTGGGCTTCGAGCAGGGCCTCGCGTAAAGCGGGTACCTCGGCGTCGTAAGCCTCCTTGTCGATGCTGTGACCGATTTCAGCGGATTCGAACATGCAGTGGCTCCTTCAATGGATAAACAAGACTAGCGGATTTGTGCCGTGGCTGTGTCCGAGCGACCAGCGCAAAAAGCGCAGATGGCATAAAATCCCGGCATCCGCTGCAACCGAGCCCACCATGTCCACCCTCCTCCAGCATGCCCAGATCGACTGGGACGACCAGGGCCGCCCCCATTCGCGGCAGTACGACGATGTGTACTTCGCCGTCAACGAAGGCATCGAAGAAACCAAACACGTCTTCCTCGGCCAGACCCGTCTGGGCGAACGCTTCGCCGAGCTGGCGCCGCACGCCTGCCTGGTCATCGGCGAGACCGGTTTTGGCACCGGCATGAACTTTTTCTGCGCCTGGCAGTTGTTCAACGAACAAGCGCCTAGCGACGCCCGCCTGCATTTCGTCAGCGTCGAGAAGTACCCCCTCGGCCACGATGACATGGCCCGCGCAGTGCGCCTGTGGCCAGAACTGGCGGCCTATACCGAGCCGCTGCTGGAGCAGTACGTGGCCGTGCACCCGGGGTTCCAGCAGTTCACCTTCGACAACGGTCGGGTCACCCTGACGCTGTTGATCGGCGACGTGCTCGAACAACTGCCGCAGCTCGATGCACAGATCGATGTGTGGTTCCTCGATGGCTTCGCCCCGGCCAAGAACCCCGACATGTGGACCCCAGCGCTGTTCGCGCAACTGGCGCGGCTGTCGCACGCGGGTACCGTGCTGGGCACCTTCACCACCACCGGCTGGGTGCGACGCAGCCTGGTCGAAGCCGGCTTCGCCATGAAGAAGGTGCCGGGCATCGGCAAGAAATGGGAGGTAATGAGCGGCGCCTACACCGGGCCGGCAGCCACACGTCAGTACGTGCCCTGGTATGGCCGCCCGCACTGTGAGGCGGGGCCACGCCAGGCCCTGGTGATCGGGGCCGGGCTCGCCGGCAGCGCCACTGCCGCCAGCCTGGCCAGGCGTGGCTGGCAGGTCACGGTACTGGAGCGTCACGATGCCCCCGCCCGCGAAGCCTCGGGCAACCCGCAAGGGGTGCTGTACCTCAAGCTGTCCGCCCATGGCACGGCCCTTTCGCAGATGATCCTGGCCGGCTTTGGTTATACCAGGCGCCAGCTTGAGCGCCTGCAGCGTGGCCGCGACTGGGATGCCTGCGGCGTGCTGCAGTTGGCGTTCGACAGCAAGGAGGCCGAACGCCAGGGCAAGCTGGCCGCAGCCTTTGACCCTGACCTGTTGCGCTCGC
Organism: Pseudomonas putida; assembly: GCF_025905425.1. NCBI lineage: Bacteria > Pseudomonadati > Pseudomonadota > Gammaproteobacteria > Pseudomonadales > Pseudomonadaceae > Pseudomonas > Pseudomonas putida. The sequence goes on from NZ_CP109603.1 coordinate 3,875,854, forward strand.
TGGAACGTGAAGAGGCCGAGGCCATTGCCGGTGTGGCATTGCCGGCGGGCGGCCTGTTCTATCCGCAAGGCGGCTGGGTACATCCACCGGCCTTGTGCCAGGCGCAGTTGCAGCACCCCGGGATTCAACTGCTGGGGCACCATGAGGTGGTGGAACTGCGCAAGGTCGATGACCTGTGGCAGGCCTGGGATGGCGAGCGCCTGCTGGCCAGCGCCCCCCTGGTGGTGCTGGCAGGCGCCGCCGATGTACGGCGTTTCGCACCCTGTGCACAGCTGCCGCTCAAACGCATCCGTGGGCAAATCACCCGCTTGCCGGCGACCGCCAGCAGCCGCGCCCTGCGCACCGTGGTGTGCGCGGACGGTTATGTGGCACCGCCTCGGGAAGGCGAACACACGCTGGGCGCAAGCTTCGATTTCCACAGCGAAGACCTGGCGCCGACCGTTGCCGAGCACAAGGGCAACCTGGCGCTGCTGGATGAAATCTCCACGGACCTGGCGCAGCGCCTGAGTACTGCCGCGCTCGACCCTGAGCAGTTGCAGGGCCGCGCAGCGTTTCGCTGCACCAGCCCGGATTACCTGCCGATCGTCGGGCCGATGGCCGACCCGCAGGCGTTTATCGAAGCCTACGCCGCACTGAGCAAGGATGCGCGGCAGGTGCCGGAGGTGGAGTGCCCTTGGCTCGACGGGCTGTATGTGAACAGCGGGCATGGGTCGAGGGGGTTGATCACGGCGCCGCTGGCGGGTGAATTGATTGCGGCCTGGGTGTGCGGGGAGCCTTTGCCGGTACCTCGGGCAGTGGCTGAGGCTTGCCATCCGAACCGGTTTGCCTTGCGCAAGCTGATTCGGGGGAAGTGAGAGGGCTGGGGGCATGGCGGGAGATAGATTGCGGCTGTGAGATCGAGCGCCCCCCCCAGCCAAGCGCCCCATATAACAGATCGTTCTAAAACTCCTGCAAACCTCACCGGTCAGTTCCTTACGGCGCCCTGATTCTGGGCACCGCCTCCCCAACGGAAAAACCGGTAAGGACTTATGTGCGGATTAGCAGGAGAGTTACGTTTCACCCCCATCGACCAAGCCCCACGCCCGGCCGACCTGGCTGCGGTGGAGCGCATCACCCACCATCTGGCGCCTCGCGGCCCGGACGCCTGGGGCTTTCATAGCCAGGGGCCGATCGCCCTCGGCCACCGCCGGCTGAAAATCATGGATTTGTCCGACGGCTCGGCTCAGCCGATGGTCGACAATACCCTGGGCCTCTCGCTGGCCTTCAACGGCGCCATCTACAACTTCCCCGAACTGCGCCAGGAGCTGCAGGACCTGGGCTACACCTTCTGGTCCGACGGCGATACCGAAGTGCTGCTCAAGGGCTACCACGCCTGGGGCGCGGCCTTGCTGCCCAAGCTCAACGGCATGTTCGCCCTGGCCATCTGGGAGCGCGACAACCAGCGCCTGTTCCTGGCCCGCGACCGCCTCGGCGTCAAACCCCTTTACCTGTCGCGCAACGGTGAGCGCCTGCGCTTCGCCTCAACGCTGCCGGCGCTGCTCAAGGGCGGCGACATTGACCCGGTGATCGACCCGGTGGCGCTCAACCACTACTTGAACTTCCACGCCGTGGTACCCGCCCCGCGCACCCTGCTGGCCAATGTGCAAAAGCTTGAGCCCGGCACCTGGATGCGCGTCGACCGCCACGGCGAAGTCCAACGCCAGACCTGGTGGCAACTGCAGTACGGCACCCACCCGGACGAGCGTGAACTGGACCTGGAAGACTGGACCACCCGCGTGCTCGACGCGACGCGCGATGCCGTGGCGATCCGCCAGCGCGCCGCGGTGGATGTCGGGGTACTGTTGTCCGGCGGTGTCGACTCCAGCTTGCTGGTCGGCCTGCTGCGTGAAGCCGGTGTGGACGACTTGTCGACCTTCTCCATCGGCTTCGAGGATGCCGGCGGCGAGCGTGGCAACGAGTTCGAGTATTCCGACCTCATCGCCCGCCACTACGGCACCCGCCACCACCAGCTGCGCATTGCCGAGCACGAAATCATCGAGCAACTGCCGGCTGCGTTCCACACCATGAGCGAGCCCATGGTCAGCCATGACTGCATTGCCTTCTACCTGCTGTCGCGGGAAGTGGCCAAGCACTGCAAAGGCGTGCAAAGCGGCCAGGGCGCGGACGAGCTGTTCGCCGGCTACCACTGGTACCCGCAGGTCGATGGCGCCGAGGATGCCTTTGGCGCTTACCGCGACGCGTTCTTCGACCGCAGCCACGCCGAGTACCGGGACACCGTGCAAGCACCCTGGCTGCTGGAAACCGACGCGGCCGGCGATTTTGTCCGCGAGCACTTCGCCCGCCCTGGCGCCCGCCACCCGGTAGACAAGGCCCTGCGCCTGGACAGCACGGTGATGCTGGTCGACGACCCGGTCAAACGCGTCGACAACATGACCATGGCCTGGGGCCTGGAAGCGCGTACGCCGTTCCTCGATTACCGCCTGGTGGAACTGTCGGCCCGCATCCCGGCACGCTTCAAGCTGCCCGACGGTGGCAAGCAGGTGCTCAAACAGGCTGCCCGGCGGGTGATCCCGCATGAGGTGATCGACCGCAAGAAGGGTTACTTCCCGGTCCCTGGCCTCAAGCACCTGGAAGGCGCGACGCTGGATTGGGTGCGCGAACTGCTGACCGACCCCAGCCAGGACCGAGGGCTGTTCAACCCGGCCATGCTCGACCGCCTGCTGAGCAATCCGCATGGCCAGTTGACCCCCTTGCGGGGCTCCAAGTTATGGCAGCTGGCGGCGCTCAACCTGTGGCTGAGCGAACAAGGAATCTGACCGATGAAAGCCCACGAAATCGCCTACGGCCAGCGCTTGTTGCGCGGCCAGGCACCGTCCTACGAGCGCTTGCAGGCGCGCCTGGCCGGCGATGGCAGCGAGCCCCACGACCAGCCACGTGCCGTGCACTGTGGCTGGGGGCGGCTGCTGATCGGTCACACCTACCCCGACCCGGTCACGCTCGCCGAAGCCCTGCTCGACGAGCGGCCTGGCGAGCGCGACATCGCCCTGTACGTGGCCGCGCCGCAGCAGTTGCTGGCCCAGGCGCCGCAGCAGTTGTTTCTCGACCCCTCCGACACCCTGCGCCTGTGGTTTACCGACTACCGCCCAGCGCAGCGGGTGTTCCGTGGTTTTCGCGTGCGACGGGCGCAAAACCCGGCGGACTGGCAGGCGATCAACACCCTCTACCAGGCACGCGGCATGTTGCCGGTCGACCCCGAGCGGCTCACCCCACGTCACCTGGGTGGGCCGGTCTACTGGCTGGCCGAGGATGAAGACAGTGGCGCGGTGATCGGCAGCGTGATGGGCCTGAACCATTGCAAGGCGTTCGACGACCCCGAGCACGGCAGCAGCCTGTGGTGCCTGGCCGTCGACCCGCACTGCACCCGCCCGGGCGTGGGTGAAGTGCTGGTGCGTCACCTGATTGAGCACTGCATGAGCCGTGGCCTGGCCTACCTGGACCTGTCGGTGCTGCATGACAACCGCCAGGCCAAGCGCTTGTACGAAAAACTCGGGTTTCGCAACCTGCCGACCTTCGCCGTCAAGCGCAAGAACGGCATCAACGAACGCTTGTTCCTCGGCCCAGGCCCCGAGGCGGGGCTCAACCCCTATGCGCGGATCATCGTCGACGAGGCACTGCGCCGTGGTATCGAGGTGCAGGTCGACGACGCCGCAGGCGGGCTGTTCACCTTGAACCTGGGCGGGCGCCGCATTCGCTGCCGCGAGTCTTTGAGCGACCTGACCAGCGCCGTGACCATGACCCTGTGCCAGGACAAGCGCCTGACCCAGCATGCGTTGAGCAACGCCGGGCTGCGTGTACCGGCCCAGCAACTGGCGGGCAATGCCGACGACAACCTGGCGTTTCTCGACGAGCATGGCGCGGTCGTGGTCAAACCGGTGGATGGCGAACAAGGCCAAGGGGTGGCGGTGAACCTCACCACCCTCGAAGACATCACCCAGGCGGTGGAGCACGCTCGGCAGTTCGACAGCCGTGTGCTGCTGGAGAGCTTCCACGCAGGCCTGGACCTGCGCATCGTGGTGATCGGCTTTGAAGTGGTGGCGGCTGCCATACGCCACCCGGCCCAAGTAGTGGGTGATGGCAAGCACGACATCCGCGCGCTGATCGAAGCCCAAAGCCGCAGGCGCCAGGCAGCGACCGGTGGCGAGAGCCGCATCCCGCTCGACGATGAAACCGAGCGCACCCTGCGCGCGGCGGGGCTGGGCTATGACGACGTATTGCCTGTCGGGCAGCGCCTGGCGGTGCGGCGTACCGCCAACCTGCACACCGGCGGCACCCTGGAGGATGTTACTGAACGCCTGCACCCGGTGCTGGCCGATGCCGCAGTACGGGCTGCACGGGCGCTGGAGATCCCGGTGGTGGGGTTGGACTTCATGGTGCGTGATGCCGAACAGGCGGATTACGTGATCATCGAGGCCAACGAACGCGCCGGCCTGGCCAACCATGAACCGCAGCCGACGGCTGAGCGGTTTATCGACCTGTTGTTCCCGCATAGCCGGGGATTGGCGTAAATCAATGATGGCCCTTTCGCGGGGCAAGCCCGCTCCCACAGGGACCCACCGCTCTTGAGTGTTGTGGGGTACCTGTGGGAGCGGGCTTGCCCCGCGAAGAGGCCAGTAAGGAGTACCCATGTCCGAACACCACCCCGAACCCGACCTCGACTACCTCAAACGCGTGCTGCTGGAGATGCTCGCCATCCCCAGCCCCACCGGCTTCACCGACACCATCGTGCGTTACGTGGCCGAACGCCTGGATGAACTGGGCATCCCCTTCGAGCTAACGCGCCGTGGCACCATCCGCGCCACCCTCAAGGGGCGGCAAACCTCACCCGACCGCGCCGTCTCCGCGCACCTGGATACCATCGGCGCCAGCGTGCGTCAGTTGCAGGACAACGGCCGCCTGGCCCTGGCACCGGTAGGCTGCTGGTCAAGCCGTTTTGCCGAGGGCAGCCGGGTCAGTGTGTTCACCGACACCGGTGTGTTGCGTGGCAGCGTGTTGCCACTCATGGCCAGCGGGCATGCCTTCAACACCGCCATCGACCAAATGCCGGTCAGCTGGGACCACGTCGAGGTGCGCCTGGACGCCTACTGCGCGACCCGCGCCGACTGCGAAGCCCTGGGGGTATCGATCGGCGATTTCGTGGCGTTCGACCCGTTGCCGGAGTTCACCGAAAGCGGCCACATCAGTGCCCGCCACCTGGACGACAAGGCCGGTGTGGCCGCGTTGCTGGCGGCGCTCAAGGCGGTGGTGGAAAGTGGCCGACAGCCGCTGATCGACTGCCACCCGCTGTTCACCATCACCGAAGAAACCGGCTCTGGCGCCGCAGGGGCCTTGCCCTGGGACGTCAGCGAGTTCGTCGGCATCGACATTGCCCCGGTGGCGCCAGGGCAAGCCTCCAGCGAGCATGCGGTGAGCGTGGCCATGCAGGACTCCTCGGGGCCTTATGACTACCACCTGTCACGTCATCTGCTAAAACTGGCGGGCGACCACGATTTGCCGGTCAGGCGCGACCTGTTCCGCTACTACTTCAGCGACGCCCACTCAGCGGTGACGGCCGGGCATGACATCCGTACCGCGCTGGTGGCATTCGGTTGCGATGCCACGCACGGCTACGAGCGCACCCATATAGACAGCCTGGCGGCGCTCAGCCGGTTGCTGTCGGCGTACCTGCTGAGCCCACCGGTGTTTGCCAGCGACTCGCAGCCGGCCAACGCCTCACTCGAGCGTTTCAGCCATCAGCTTGAGCACGATGCGCAGATGGAGAGCGATACACGGGTGCCGGCGGTGGATAGCCTGGTTGGGAATAAAGGCTGATATTTTGGGGCCGCACAGCGGCCCCAAATTCTCGAACGTTTCGCGTAGCATGCCCACACTCAACTCCCCAGAATCGCCCACCATGCTAATCCCCTACGACCAACTGCAAGCCGAAACCCTGACCCTGCTGATCGAAGACTTCGTCACCCGCGACGGCACCGACAACGGCGACGATACCCCCCTGGAAACCCGCGTGTTGCGGGTGCGCCAGGCGTTGGCCAAGGGCCAGGCGTTCATCCTGTTTGACCCGGAAAGCCAGCAATGCCAGCTCCTGGCCAAACATGATGTGCCACGCGAGCTGCTCGACTGACGCCCTCACGCGCCACACCCCTTGCGCTCCTCCCCCTCCTTGATGCGCTTGTATACCTCGGCGCGGTGCACCGGCACCTCGCGGGGCGCACTCACCCCGAAACGCACCATCCCGTCCCGTGTCTCTACCACCATGATGCGGATGTCATCGCCAATGGTGATGACTTCGCCAACTGCGCGCCCTATTACCAGCATGATCCGATCCTCCAGCGTAAGGGAAAACCGGAGACTGCCTCGGGTACATAAGGCTACTCAATAGCTCCACGGCAATTCAGAAGCACCCTACATTCATAGGTAATTCCCCCTACAGACCGATCATCGCGCAGGGGCCTTGGCACGCATTTTCACCGCCATTTCGGCCATCTCGTCATACAGCCGCGCGGGCGCCTCGCGCTTGAGCTGCCAGGCCTGGCGCCCGGCCTCGTGCGGCAAAATCAGGAACTCGCCAGCCGCCACTTGCCGGTGGATATACTCGGCGATATCGACCGCGCTGATCGGCGAGCCTTCCAGCAGCTTGCCCACCTGGGCCTTCATGGCCGGGTTCGGCCCTCGGAACGAATCCAGCAGGTTGGTCTGGAAGAACGACGGGCACACCACATGCACCGCCACCTGCACCTGGCGCAACTCGACCAGCAGGCTTTCCGACAGGGCCAGCACACCGGCCTTGGCCACGTTGTAATTGCTCATGCCTGGGCCCTGCATCAGGGCGGCCATCGAGGCAATGTTGATGATTCGCCCCTTGCTACGCTCCAGCAACGGCAGGAAAGCCTTGCAGCCCTTGACCACCCCCATCAGGTTGACCGCGATCTGCCAGTCCCAGTCTTCAAGCGACAGTTCGGCGAAGAAACCGCCTGAGGCGACGCCAGCGTTGTTGACGACCACATCGATGCCGCCGAACCGCTCCTCGCACGCCTGGGCCAGGGCGGTAAGCTGGCTGTAGTCGCGCACATCGCAGCGCTGGGCAAACCCTTCGCCACCAACCTCACGGGCCATTTCCAGCGTCTCGCGCAGGCCTGCCTCATTGACGTCGGCCAACGCCAGGCGCCAGCCTTCGCGTGCCCAACGCAGGGCCATTTCGCGGCCCAGGCCGGACCCGGCGCCGGTAATCATGATGCGGTTTTGCATGGTGGCAGGCCTTGTTCTGATGGGTTGTCAGGCGAGTCTAATCAAGGCGTTGCCGTGAGGGAGGGTTCATCAGGGCAGTGAATGAATGGGCATGACCAAGCGGTCAGTACCGAGCAAATGGAATCTTTAGCCAAGCGCATTGGTCCGATTTAACAAGAGGCCAGCAGTCCGAGGCCCTTGACCCCTAACCACGCAAGGACTCCGCCATGACCACGATCCTCATCATCATCCTGATCCTGCTGCTGATCGGTGGCTTACCCGTCTTCCCACACTCGCGCAGTTGGGGCTATGGCCCTTCCGGCATTATCGGCGTGGTGTTGGTGATTCTGCTGGTGTTGTTGTTACTTGGCATGATTTGACTGCAGGGCATACAAAGCCAATTGCCGCTCCAGCTGCACCATGGCTTCGCACAATGCCTTCACATCGTTCTTCACACCCTCCCGTGCGAGCGGTTTTTCGTTACAGCTGCGCTCTAACCGCTCGCACAGCTCCACCACACGCTTAGCCCGGGCAATGCGCGCGCCGCCTTTGATACGATGCGCCAGCATGGCCAAAGCCGCTGGGTTTGCCATTGACTGCTCAAGCTGCTGCAGGTCCTGCAGCGTGCTGGTACGCAGGTCGGCCAGCAACGCGCGTAACGCCGGTTCATCGTTGGCCACCAGCCGTCGCATATGCACGAGGTCGAGCATCGCCGGCCGAGCACGGGCCAATGCCTGAACCAGGCTGTCCAACCCCAGGGGCTTGAACAGGCAATCATCCATGCCCGCCGCGCGGCAGCGCTGGCGCTCCACTTCGGTGGCACTGGCCGTCAGGCCGATCAGCTGGCAGCGTGGCCTGCCGCTGCGCCGTTCGTGCTCCCTGATAGCGCGGGCCAGGGCGTAACCATTGAGCCGGGGCATGTTGCAGTCGCTGATCACCCCATCGAAGTGTTCGGCCAGCCATAAGCGCAAGGCCTGGGCACCGTCTTCGGTGACCCGCACCTGGTGCCCGAGATAATCCAGCTGCTGGGCCAGCAGCAGGCGATTGGCGGGGTAATCATCGACCACCAGCAGGCGCAGCGGCATCACCGAGTACCGGGCATCATCGCCAGCGCAGGCAGGTATAGCGTGCGCGGCACTCAACTGCGGCACGCTCAGGCGCACATCCACTTCGGTGCCCTGCCCCAGCACGCTATGCAGGCGCAGGCTGCCGCCCATCATTTCGCACAAGCTGCGGCTGATGCCCAGGCCCAGGCCAGTGCTACAACGCGGTGAGTGCTGCTGGTTGCTGGCCTGGCGATACGGTTGGCCCAACTGCGACAGCTCGCCTGGGTCGATACCGACACCGGTATCGCTCACCTTCAGCGCCATCGCCAGGTAGCCATCGGCGGGGGTTGCCGACAGCGTGACGGTCACCCCGCCCTGTTCGGTAAACTTGATGGCATTGCTCAGCAGGTTGGCCAGCACCTGCTTGAAGCGCAAAGGGTCCAGCATGACCTGGGCGTCCACCTCACCCAGGGTGTGCAAGCGCAGCTCCAGGCCCTTGCCGCGTGCCTGCTGTTCAAACAACTGCAGCACCCGCACAACCTGCTCGCGCAGGCACACCCGTTGCGGGGCCATGTGCAGGTGCCCCGACTCGATGCGGGTGATGTCAAGGATGTCACCGATCAGTTCCAGCAGGCCGCGCGCCGCGTCATCGGCTACTTCCAGAGCCAGATGGTCGAGCACGCCCTGCTCGGCCTTGCGCCGGGCCAGTTCAAGCATGCCCTGCACGGCATGCAGCGGTGTGCGGATTTCATGGCTCATGGTGGTAAGGAACTGGGTCTTGGCCTGGTTCGCCGCCTCGGCCTCGCGCTTGGCCTGCTGCAGTTGCACGTGCAGGCGGCGCTGGTAGCGGATCCACAACAGGGCCAGGCCCAGTAATGAAAAGGCCGTGCCAAAGCCGAGCAGAATGCTTGCCCGATAACGTGGCCAGGCGCCATCAGCGACGATCATCGGGTTGCGCCAGCGGCGTACCAGCAGGTCGGTTTCGCGCGGCGAGAGGCTGAGCAATGCTGTGTCGAGAATCCCCTGCAGCTCCACCGCCCCGTGCGTGCTGGCCAGGGCAAAATGAGCAGGTGGCAAGGGCAGGCTGGCGCTGATTTTCAGGCGCCCTGGATACCAGCGGGCGATCAGTGGCCGGGCATCATCGAATGTCAGCACGGCAGCAGCCGCCTGACCGCGAGCCACTGCATGCAGCGCTTGGACCGGGCCGGGCACTATCAGCGGCACGACCTGCGAGTGATGCCGGGTGAGTTCTTCCTGCACCGCGCTGCCCCAAATCACTGCAAGCGATTGGCCGGCCAACTGCGCGAGGCGAGTCGGTGCCTCAGCGCTGTCACGCGTCACCAGCACCCGCGAGGCACTGAGGTAGGCCCGGCTGAAGCTCACCTGGCGTTCCAGTGCCGCACTACGCGGCACCCCGGCAATCAACTGGACCTGCCCCTGTTGCAGTTGTTCAAGCATGCGCTGCAGCTTGCCACCGGCCTGCACCTCAAACTGCAGGCCGGTACGCCGGCTGATCAGTTGCAGCACATCAAGGCTCAGGCCTCGCAGTTGCCCCTTGCCATCGGTAAAACTCAAGGGCAGCAAATGCTCATCCACCCCTACCCGGATGACCGGGTTGGCGTGCAGCCAGCGCTGCTGAGCATCAGTCAACTGCAGGGGCTCGGGCTTGTGCGCCGCGCCAGCAACCGGGCTCCAGCGTTGCTCGATACCCAGGTGCTGACGCGCGCTCAGGCCGGCCAGGGCGGCATCCACCAGGCGCGGTAGCGGCGTGTCGCCATCGAACATGGCAAAGCCGATGCCCTGCTGGGGTAAGCCCGCGTGGCCAACCTCCTCGACGCCACCCAGCTGGCTGCGGCCCAGCACGTAGCGTGCAACCAGGCCATTGCCCAGATACAGGTCGGCCTGGCCCAGCGCGAGGGTGGCCAGGGCGCTGAATGGCGAGGGGTGCAGTTGCACACGCGCCTGGGGGTATGTTTGGCGAACCTGTCGCGCGTTGCGGTAACCCTCGACCATCACCAGGTCGAAGCCCTGCGCACTGTCGACCTGCTCGCTGCTCAGCGCTTCCTGGCCCAATAGCATGGGCCAGTCCTGGGCGTAGGGCTGCGAGAGCAGCAGGCCGGCTTTCTGGGCCTGCTGGGCGGTCACCGACCCCAGCAGGTCGAGCGTGCCGTCACGCAGCGCTGCGGCCGCCTCGGTGAAGGACGCGTAGACTTGAACGCGAACGTCCAGGTTCAACTGTTCGCCCAGCAGCCCGGCATAATCGGCGGTTATGCCTTCGTAGGCATTGCCCGTACCGAGGATATCGAACGGCGGGTTGTCCCGCGCCAATACGCCCAGGCGCAACTGCCTGCGCTGCCACAACCAGCGTATGCCAGCATCGTCGGGTTCATGGCGGGGCCCGTCCAGGGTTGCCCGAGCATGCAACTGCGGGGCGGGCTGTACGGGCAACGCCAGCAGAGCACAGGGGAACCCCAGCAGAGCACAGGCCAACGCCAACAGTAAGGCACGCAGCGGCACGCGAAAACTGGGTTAGATGAGTTGATTGCGACGGGCGAAGTCCGCCAGGTCAATCAACGAACTGAGCCTGAGCTTTTCCAGCAGGCGGGTCTTGTAGGTGCTGATGGTCTTGTTGCTCAGCAGCATAGCCTCGCCGATCACTTTGTTGCTCAGGCCACGGGCCAGATACTGCAGCACCATCAGTTCGCGGTCGGTGAGGCTGGCGATGCATTGCGCCTCGCTGGTGCGCAGGTCCTGGCAATTGACCGAACTGAGCGCCACCTCGGGGAAGTAGGTATAACCCGAGAGCACTGCCCGCACGGCCTTGCTCAGTTCGCCAAGGTCATCGGTTTTCGACACATAACCCGCAGCGCCCGCCTGCAGGCAACGCAGCGAATAGGCCTCTGGCAGCAACGAAGTCAACACGATGATCTTGCCTGGGTGCTGCAAGGCTTTGAGCCGGGCGATCACTTGCAGGCCGTCGAGGTCTGGCATGGCGATATCGAGAATGATCAGGTCGGGCGCCTGCTCACGCGCCAGGCGCAGCGCATCAATGCCATTGTCGGCCTGGCCGAGTACCTCCACGCGGTCCTGACGCAGCAGCATGCAGACCGTGGCGCGGATGAAGGGATGGTCGTCAACCACGACTGCTTTGTACATGCCCCCTCCTTACTGGCAAGTGCGCCCTAGATTTCTGCATCGAAAATCACAGTGACCTTGCCGCTGTACTTTTCGCCAGCGCGGTCCAGCATGGGCCGCAGATCAGCCTGGGCCACTTCAAAATGCAGTTGGCTGGGGCCGTTGGCTGTCGGCAAAAATGCCTCGAGCCCCAATGCAGCAGCGCGCCCAGTTGGCAGCGGTTTTTTGGTGACCGACTGCCAGCCTTGATAGAGGACGCCATACGGCATAGTAATCGCCACCTTCAGGGCAACCTCCTCACCACGGCGGTTGCGAATACCGCAGCCATCGCCGACATCGAATTCACACTGTTTGTAGACTTTGAACGGGCCTGTCGACCACAGCCGCATCGACAGGTCGTTGAACAGCCGCGGCGGCACTCGCCCACCATCGAGCCAGGCGGCCCAGCCACCTGGCGGCTCCAGCACCGCGTGGTCGAAACCGAGGGGGAATTCCAGCCGAAAACTGTGCTGCACGTCGATGACGATATTGACGGTGATGTCGTTACTGTTCAGCGCAGTCACGTCATTGCCGAAGTCGAAATCGCCCCCGGCGCCTAGGGTGTAGGTGACACTGCCGCGGTAGATGCCAGGCTTGAGCCTATAAGGGGGTGGCAGGCCGAGGGTATAAACAACACTGAGTTCCGACGTGGTAACTGTTTCTCGCTGGCCCTCACCACTCCACTGAGCTCGAGTCCAGCATTCCCCCGGAGCACGCGGCATATTCCACCGCGTGAGAAATTCAGTTTGGGAGATCCACGCTCCATTCTGAACTTGGCAGTCGCCCCCTGCTCTGTACGGAGTAGCAGCAGGATTACGGTCCCTGCGGGGGCTCGCGACCCGTTGCGAAATGGTCGGAAAGTTGAGCTGAACTTGATGTGTTTCGCCAGACTGATCGTGGTAGATGTCCACCTGCTTAGGCGCTGGCGTTCTGACATAGAAGTTCTCACGCGGTACAGTCGTGACCTGGGTGAGTTTGGTGTAAGTGACAGGCAGCGTGACCGATAACTTGTTCCTGCACATGGTAGGTAAAATCGCACACGCGGAAGCTGGTGGCGTAGTGTGTTCAAACTGCGCCGAGCTCTCACCGCGATACTGCGCACTGAGCGTAACCTCCAGTGCCTGCACCGGCGCGGCGAGGACGAGCACAGCCGCCAGCCATAGCCGTCGAGCACGTAAACCTGCGGCCCTGCTCATCCTTGCACCGTCATCTGCTGGCGCCGCTCACCTTCCTGCAGCTCGAAGTGGAAGACCCGACCCTGTTCCGCCTCGAACTGCCGGGTGCGCCCCGGCAGCAAGTGGTGCTTGGTGGCCTGCTCGCACTGTCCATTCCCCGCCTGACATACACGAAAATGATCGAGCACCAAGGTGCTGTTGCCTTTGTTAACCACGGTCAACTTGCCCCCCTCAGCTTGGGCACTGGTCGCAAAGCGAGTATCAGCCGGCCGCACGAACAGTAACGAGCCATAGCCGGCCAGCAAGTTGACCCCGGCCTTCAGGCTATTGCGGTAAGCGTCTACCTCGGCCTCATCTACTGCGAAGCCGTCATTGACCTCCGGCAGTACTGGAATAAAACGCACGCGGAAATACCGCTCGCGGTCGCGCGCCCCACGGTACAACAACCGCACCGACTGCAACCCGCGCGCCGGCACGATAAGCCGTGCAGGGCTTACCACCAGGCCGCGCTGTTCCAGCGGCAGCGATTCCAGGCTGATTTCACGTGCCGTGCCCTCTTCGTCATACACCAGCTCTGCGGCGCTGACCTTGACGAAAGCGGTGGTGTCGCCACCATTGCGCACACGCTTGAGCAACGTGCTCTTGCCCGCGTCGATGTAATCGTACAGGCCGCCGATATTCAGCTCGGGCGCAGCCTGTAGTTGCAGCGGCAACAGCAATGCCATCACTACTGTGCAACAGAGACATCTGATCATCCTGACTCCTTGTTCTTCGCGAGATAGCCAAACAGTATTAGCCGTTGAAAGCACACAAAAACCGGGTCCAGAAACTTCAGTACGCTTCCCAGTGCTAATGCAGAAATTTCCTACAGCGTTTTCCCGACAAATTGCCCTCATGAGCCACTGCCCTGCCGGGAGGTACCAGCGCCGGCCAAGCTCTCGGAGCGACAGCGCTGGTCACCGGCCAACAGGACATCGCTTTCCCGGGTCAGCCGCTCAGGCTGCAGGCTCAGCAGGCAAACGGCCTGGCCAGCCAGGCGTACTTCGAGCACTGGTGTGGACTCGCTCATCTCCACGGTGAAGTAACCGTCGGCTTCGGTCACACTGCGGCTGGCGTGGTTGATCACCTGTGCACCGCTGATGCCCGCGCCGTCGTTATCGAGCAGGCGCCCGAGCACCGTGACCGTGCGCATCACCCGCAACTGGCGGTATTCAATGCCGCCGCGGTTGAGGTGGTACTCGAAACCGTTGGGCTGGATCACGGCCGATGGTGCATGGCTGTCGCGAAAGTCCACCTGCACATGGCCCGGCCGGTAGGGCATGACGGGCAGCACGTTGCGCCCGGGGCGCAAGCCTGCGCTCATGCCCTGGAAGTCGTCAGCGCGTAATTCCAGCCCGTCGATATCGGATTCCACATCGACGATCAGCCCCGCTTCGTGGGCAAGAAACTGCCCGCTGGCTGCCAGTTTGCCGGCGCCCAATGCGACCACGCTCTGCAGGTTGAGGCCGGCACTGAGCTCACCGTTGTAGGAGGAGGTCTGGCCATAAGCATCACCATTGAGCTGGCGGCTTTCGAACTGCGCATTTGCACCAATGCCTGTGCCATAGCGGTCAACACTGGCTGTGGCCCCCAGGGTGCGCAGCGCGCCGTAATCCACATCCTGCTGATAGGCGACCGAGACATTCTGATCGCGCCCGCCATCGCGCGAGGTGCGGCTGCCCAAGGTGGCGGCCAAACGCCGGCCTGGGCTACCCAGGCTCATGCTCACGCTCAGGTTGACGCCGCGATTGCGGGCCTCGCCGGTGCTGGCGGTGCCGGGGCGGTCGAAAAGCGAAAAGCGCCAGTTGGCATCCGAACCTGCCAGCTTGCCGAACTGCGTCCAACCAAGGTCGACACCCAAGCCGCTGGCCGCACCCGTGCTGTGCGACAGACGCAAGGTGGCAGTGCTACGCGAGGTCACACGGTGGCTGAGCGACAGTGACGTCTGGCTGATTTCCTCCTGGCGCGCCAGCGGGCCGCGCACGCTGTGGCTGGGGAACGTCCAGGCACGGCTATGGCTGAACACCATCGAACCTGCGTCATGGTTGAAGATACCCTGCAAGTCGTAGCCATTGCCCAGGCCCTGGGTCTGGTTGAGGTTGGCGTACAGTTTCAGGCGGTCGCGTACATCCCAGTCCAGTGACGTGGCGTACTGCATCGCCTCATCGACTTGCTGGGCCGACACGCCGACCACCGCACGCGGGTGCACCAGGTAATTGAACATGACGCCGCCGCTAAGGCTGTCATCGTGCTCGTCGTCCCAGTTGCTCAAGGCACTGGTCTGCTGGCCAAGGAAAAGGTTGTATCGCCAGCGGCTCTGGCTGTTGCCCCAATTCGAGGGCTTGTAGATGAATGCTTCGCTTCGCGACGTTTCCTGGCCGTCTTCTATCAGGCGCACTTCGACCTGATAGATGCCGCCAGGCAGCACACGGGTGTCGAGGGTCTGCAAGCCTGGCTGAACCGGCTGGCTATTGATCAGCACGCCATTGCGGTAAATCTCGGCGATGCCCTGACGATTGGGCGTGACGTAAACCGGCGTGGAACTTGCCTGGCCGCTGTCCACCAGCAAACTGTCACTGCTGCCGAACATGAGCCCCAGGGTGGTATCGGGGCTATTGCCAAGCAGGCGTGGTTGCCGGGTAAGGCCTTGGGCGCTCGGCGTAAAGTAGCCCAAGCGATAAAAATGCTCGTCGACCAGCCGCTCGGCATAGAGCTGATCCAGACGGTAGCGGGTACCCTCGCGTTGATCGCTGCCACGATCGAGCTGGGCATCAGCCAAGGTTGTCCAATTGCCCAGGCTACCCTGCCCCTGCACGGCATAGCGCCCGCTGGTTTCACTGCCATTGCTGACCAGATTGAGCTGATTTCGCAGGAGTAGGCCGTAGCTGCCGTGTTCCGGCAGGCCGTGATAGAGGCTCGCCGCCCCCTTTTGTTCGGCATCGGAGGTCAGCACGGAGAGTTGCGAATTGACCAGGCTGTAGTGAATCGCGCGCAAGCCCTCTGCGCAGTCGGCCTGGCAGTCGCCAAGCGGTCGGCCTTCTGCCAGGCGTGCCTGCCAGCGCCGACGTACGGCGACGGGCTCACGACTGTCTTGAATATCTGTGAACTCCAGCAACTGCACACGCTCATCCCGACTCAGCACCACCATGGCATCGCCCAGAAAACGGCCGTCGAGCTCGACGCGCACGGCCAGGGGCACGTCGAAAAAGTGTGCTTCAAACTCGCGAGGCAGCCCCTGGGCCTGGGCCAGTGTGCCGAGCGCTGCGGGTAATGCATCGCCTGCGGCGCTGATGGAGTACGCGCTCATGAGGGCGGCCAGCAACGCGCCGCCTGTTGAAAAAAAAGGGGAGAATTTGCTCATGACCCTGCCTGCAAGCAATGCCCTCCCCCGCCCAAGGACAGGCTTGCGGGCAGGGTTGGACACATGGGATGAAAAGGCGTGCTTTGGCGGGTAGATCAGGGTGCGGCGGTTTCGAACATCATGCTGACCAAGCCTTGGTAGTTGCCGGGGATGTAGCCCCCGGTAGCAGGCGTCTTGGCGGTAATCACGAAGTCCATGACCGCACCGGGCAGGGCCTGGGCGGCAGTCAGGATTTCATTCGGCGTGGTTTGCAGGTCGGTCTTGCCGACTTTGACGTTCAGGTCGATGGCATCCAGGCCGCTGGTGATGACGGGTGCATTCAGCAGGTAGCCTGTAATCGGCCCAACGGTGCTTTTGGCTTGCAACTGATGGCGGATCTCGCCAAAGCTGGATTTCGTCGGGTTCCAAGGCAGCTCTTGCGGATCATTCATCCAATCGCTGCCAATGGGCTCGACATAGAACGCCGCCGTTGGCACAACAGCGGTAACCAGCACCTGTTTCTCGATCGGGTCGATGGCAAAGGCAGCACCGGTAAATACCATGGCCAGAGGAAGGGCAAGTAACGAACGTTTCACGAATCTGATCTCCTTGAAAGGCTAATGCCTGCTGGGGTTTCCCGGCGAGCAAGGAGATTATTCAGCGTCGATCCGTCGAAATGACCAGGACCGTTCCGAGCGGGCTTGGGAAATTTCCCAGCGGCGTGAAAGTGCAGTCACCCAGACATGACAACGCCCCGACAGGCGGGGCGTTGTGCTCAACTGCTCAAACGTTAGTGAGAAACCGCCCCACTCGCCCCCAAGCCAGTCTGCGAACGCACAAACTGCGGGAAGAACAGCGCACGTTCATTCTCAGCCGCCTTGGACTTGTCGGTGACCGAGAAGAACCAGATACCGACGAAGGCAATCAGCATCGAGAACAGCGCCGGGTACTCGTACGGGTAGATCGCCTTCTCGTGACCGAGGATCTGCACCCAGATGGTCGGGCCAAGGATCATCAGGCCCACTGCACTCACCAGGCCCAGCCAGCCACCGATCATGGCGCCGCGGGTGGTCAGTTTCTTCCAGTACATCGAAAGCAGCAGTACCGGGAAGTTGCAGCTGGCAGCAATCGAGAATGCCAAGCCGACCATGAAGGCGATGTTCTGCTTCTCGAACAGAATCCCCAGGCCGATCGCCAGCACGCCCAGGGCGATGGTGGTGATCTTCGACACGCGGATCTCGTCCTTGTCGTTGGCCTTGCCCTTGCGCCATACACTGGCATACAGGTCATGGGACACCGCCGAGGCACCGGCCAGGGTCAGGCCAGCAACCACCGCCAGGATGGTGGCGAAGGCCACCGCCGAGATGAAGCCGAGGAACACGCTGCCACCCACGGCATTGGCCAGGTGCACCGCCGCCATGTTGTTGCCGCCCAGCAGGGCGCCTGCGGCGTCCTTGAACTCCGGGTTGGTGCTGACCAGCAGGATCGCGCCGAAGCCGATGATGAAGGTCAGGATGTAGAAGTAACCGATGAAGCCTGTGGCGTAGAGCACGCTCTTGCGCGCTTCCTTGGCGTCGCTGACGGTGAAGAAGCGCATCAGGATGTGCGGCAGGCCAGCGGTACCGAACATCAGCGCAAGGCCCAGCGAGAAGGCCGAGATCGGGTCCTTGACCAGGCCGCCCGGGCTCATGATCGCCTCGCCTTTGGCGTGCACCTTGATCGCCTCGGAGAACAGGGTGTTGAAGTCGAAGTTGACGTGCTTCATCACCATCAGCGCCATGAAGCTGGCACCGGACAGCAGCAGCACGGCCTTGATGATCTGTACCCAGGTGGTGGCGAGCATGCCGCCAAACAGGACGTACAGGCACATCAGGATGCCAACCAGGATCACCGCCACGTGGTAGTCGAGACCGAACAGCAGCTCGATCAGCTTGCCAGCGCCGACCATCTGCGCGATCAAGTAGAACGCCACCACGACCAGCGAGCCGGACGCCGACAGGGTGCGGATTTCCTTCTGCCCGAGGCGGTACGAAGCCACGTCGGCGAAGGTGTATTTGCCCAGGTTGCGCAGGCGTTCGGCGATCAGGAAGAGGATGATCGGCCAGCCGACCAGAAAACCGATCGAGTAGATCAGGCCGTCGTAGCCCGAGGTGAACACCAGAGCGGAAATACCCAGGAACGAGGCAGCCGACATGTAGTCACCGGCAATCGCCAGGCCGTTCTGGAAGCCTGTGATCTTGCCCCCGGCAGCGTAGTAGTCCGCCGCCGACTTGTTGCGTTTGGAGGCCCAGTAGGTGATGCCGAGGGTGAAGGCGACGAAGGCCACGAACATGGCGATCGCAGACACGTTAAGCGGCTGTTTCTGCACCTCGCCGGTCAGGGCATCGGCGGCCCACACGGCGGGTGCGAAAACGCCGCAGGCCAGTACGGCCAGGGCTTTGGCGTGGCGAATCATTGTTGCGCCTCCTTGAGGATGGCCTTGTTCAGCTCATCGAACTCGCCGTTGGCGCGGCGCACGTAGATGGCGGTCAGGACGAATGCCGAAACGATCAGGCCGACGCCCAGGGGAATGCCCCAGGTAATCGACGACTCAGGGCTGAGCTTGGTGCCCAGCAGATGAGGACCGTAGGCGATCAGGAGAATGAAGGCGCAGTACAGGCCGAGCATGATCGCCGAGAGAATCCAGGCGAACCGTTCGCGTTTGGTAACCAGCTCCTTGAAGCGCGGGCTGTTTTGTATCGAGAGGTAAATGCTGTCGTTCATTGTTTTTGTCCTAGCAGCACAGATAGGGGATGAAACCCACACCCTCACTTTATGCTGCCGCTGGACGCCAACCAGACGACCTTAGTCTTAGATGCAACAGTGTTTTACCGATTAAGTAACAAAGCGGGGCTGCTGTGCAGCCCTCTCGCGACACAAGGCCGCTCCTACAGGGAATTGCGTAACGCCTGTAGGAGCGGCCTTGTGTCGCGAGAGGGCCGCCAAGCGGCCCCGCTTTGGAAACACTAAATCAGTTACTTACCGGTCCACTCTTTGACCCGGTCCGGATGCTTGGCCACCCAATCCTTGGCCGCTGCTTCAGGCTTGGCACCTTCCTGAATCGCCAGCATCACCTCGCCAATCTCGTCCTTGGACTGCCAGCTGAACTTCTTGAGGAATTCCGCCACTTCCGGCGCCTTGGTCGCCAACTCTTTGCTGCCGATGCTGTTGACGGTTTCAGCCGCGCCATACACACCTTTCGGGTCTTCGAGGAACTTCAGCTTCCACTTGGCGAACATCCAGTGCGGTACCCAACCGGTCACAGCAATCGACTGCTGCTTGGCATAGGCACGGCCCAGCTCGGCCGTCATCGCGGCGCCGGAACTGGCCTGCAGCTTGTAACCCGTCAGGTCGTAGTCCTTGATGGCCTGATCGGTCTTGAGCATGACCCCTGAGCCGGCATCGATGCCAACGATCTTCTGCTTGAAGCTGGTGTCGGTCTTGAGGTCGGCGATACTCGCAGCCTTCACGTACTCAGGCACGATCAGGCCGATCTTGGCATCCTTGAAGTTGGCACCGTAATCAACCACGTTGTCCTTGTTCTTGGTCCAGTACTCGCCGTGGGTTACCGGCAGCCAGGCCGACAACATCGCATCGAGCTTGCCGGTCGCCACGCCCTGCCACATGATGCCCGTGGCCACGGCTTGCAGCTTCACGTCGTAGCCGAGTTTCTGCTTGATCACTTCGGCGGCCACGTTAGTGGTCGCCACGCTGTCGGACCAACCATCCACGTAACCAATGCTTACTTCTTTGGCCATTGCCTGTGCAGCGCTCATGGCCATTACCAGGGCGGTGCCCACACCCAGGAAACGTCGCACTTTCTTCAAAGTCGCCATCAAAGCATCCCCTCGTCAGGTCTCGGAGATTGCATCATCTTCCTGCAACAAACAGCGACCTGCTCCGTGTACGACCTGTAACCACTCATGTGCGACAGCACTGTGCCATTAGCGTCATCGGCTCACGCCAGTCTGCGCGATCCTTGCATGCCAAAGGATTGGCGCCGGGCTACTATCTACCCTTTTGCGCCTGACGATGGACCGCCCGATGCCCAGCCCTGCCCGCCTGCACCGCCCCCTGTACCTGTTAGCCTGCCTGCTTGCCCTGATTGGGCTGGGGGCGCTCTGGTACGGGCTTGGCAAGCCGGTACACCTGCCCGATGCGGCCAGCCCCACGCATAAACTGCAGTGTGCTTCGTACACACCGTTCGACAAGGATCAGTCGCCCTTCGACCAACCGTTGCGCCTGCGCCCGGCGCGCATGGACGCCGACCTGGCCTTGCTGGCTGAACGCTTTCAGTGCATTCGCACCTACTCGATGAGCGGGCTTGAGGCGATCCCGCTGCTGGCACGCAAGCATGGCCTGAAGGTGATGCTCGGCGCCTGGGTCAACGCCAACCCGGTGGACACCGAAAAGGAAGTGGACTTGCTGATCGCCGCCGCCAACGCCTACCCCGATGTGGTCAGCGCGGTGATCGTCGGCAACGAGGCGCTGCTGCGCAAGGAGGTCACCGGCACGCGCCTGGCCGGGTTGATCGCCAAGGTCAAACGCCAGGTCACGGTACCGGTCACGTATGCCGACGTCTGGGAGTTCTGGCTGCAGCATCCACAGGTGGCCCCGGAGGTCGACTTCCTGACCATTCACCTGCTGCCTTACTGGGAAGACGACCCGCGCGGCATTGACGATGCCCTGGCCCACGTCGCCGACGTGCGCCGCGTATTCGGTACGCGCTTTGCGCCCAAGGGCATTTTGATCGGCGAGACCGGCTGGCCCAGCGAAGGCCGTCAGCGGGAAACCGCCGTGCCCAGCCGCGCCAACGAAGCGCGCTTCATCCGCGGCTTCGTCAGCCTGGCCGAACACAATGGCTGGCAGTACAACCTGATCGAGGCATTCGACCAGCCTTGGAAACGCACCAGTGAAGGCGCCGTGGGCGGCTATTGGGGGCTTTACGACGCCGACCGGCAGGACAAGGGCGTGCTCGAAGGGCCGGTCAGCAACCTGCACTACTGGCCGCAGTGGCTGCTGGCCAGCGCGGCGTTGATGCTGGTTGTGCTACTGCTGGCCGGGCGCCCCGCGACTACCGTCGCGGCCCTGCTGTTGCCGGTGCTGGCGGCGTTCGGTGCGGGCTGCCTGGGGTTGTGGGGCGAGCTGATGCGCAGCCATGCACGCTTCGCCGGCGAATGGCTGTGGGCCGGGCTGCTGGTGGGGCTCAACCTGTTGGTGCTGGCCCACGCTGCGTTGGCGCTGGCACGCCGTGAAGGGTGGCGTGAGCGGCTGTTCGCCTGGCTTGAGGTGCGTGCGGGCTGGCTGTTGCTCGCGGCGGGCTTTGCGGCGGCGGTGAGCATGCTGGCGCTGGTGTTCGACCCGCGTTATCGCAGTTTCCCCACGGCTGCACTGGCGTTGCCGGCGGTGGTTTACCTGGTGCGGCCGGTGCTGGCACGACGGGCCGAAGTGGGGTTGCTGGCGTTTATCGTGGGGGCGGGGGTGGCGCCGCAGCTGTACCTGGAAGGGCTGGAGAACCAGCAAGCCTGGGGCTGGGCGGTGGTAAGTGTGTTGATGACTGCGGCGCTGTGGCGGAGTTTGAGACTGCGCACGGGTTGATATCACTGGGGCCGCTGTGCGGCCCATCGCAGCCCCTGTCAGCCGCGCTGCGGTTGCCGCACCAGGCGCAACCCCGCCAGCACCACAGCAAACACCGCGATGCTTGCGGTATACAAAACCAACGCCGGTATCGCGAACACCAGCGCCAAGCCTGCCAGCCACCAGCCAACCCGTCCTGCAACCACCTGCGCCAACAGCGCCAGGCCGAGCCCTCCCCAGGCGATCACCTGAAAGTGGATACCGAGCCCCAGCAGCGCTCTCACCTGGCACTGCCAATACGCCCCAGGCGCCGCGCACAGCCCCACCCACTGCGCATCCTCCATCAGCCCATAACGCACGCCATAGCTGGCGGCCAGCCACAAGGGCAGGAACAGCAGCAGGGCAATGACCGGCAGCGAACGAGACATCCAGTTCTCCAATAGCGGTAATCGAAATCGTGCATGATCGCCCAAGGCCTGTTCTAAGGCAAAATCACAATCCTGCAGCTATGTTGCAGATAACGAGCACAGCAAAGGCCAGCGCATCTGGCAACTTTGCCCATGCAGCCGTGGTCCTAGCTCGCACACTGCACCACCTTGTGTTTCTTTTGGGGGATTACATGCTTCGATCTTTGCGCCTCGCTGCCCTGCTCGGCGGCCTGCTCATGGCTGTGGCCGCTTCGGCGCGGGACATCGACGCCGCGAGCTATGGCTACCCCTTGACCAACCCGTTCGAGGCAACCATCGCCACCACGCCGCCAGAGCAACGCCCGACCTTGCCCAGCGACGATGAAATCAACCAGGCCGACTACAGCCTCAACCTGCGCCCCGAACGTGAATTCACCTTGCCCGACAACTTCTGGTCAGTGAAAAAGCTCAAGTACCGCCTGGCCCGCCAGGACCGCGAAGCGCCGCTCATCTTTCTAATCGCCGGCACCGGTGCGCCGTATTCGAGCAGCATCAACGAATACCTGAAAAAGCTGTACTACCAGGCCGGCTACCACGTGGTGCAACTGTCCTCGCCCACCAGCTACGACTTCATAAGTGCGGCCTCGCGCTTCGCCACACCGGGCATCAGCCAGGAAGACGCCGAAGACATGTACCGGGTGATGCAGGCCGTGCGTGCCCAGCACCCACGCCTGCCAATCAGCGACTTCTACCTCACCGGCTACAGCCTCGGCGCGCTGGACGCAGCGTTTGTCAGCCACCTGGACGAAACCCGGCGCAGCTTCAACTTCAAGCGCGTGCTGCTGCTCAACCCGCCGGTCAACCTGTACACCTCGATCAACAACCTCGACAAACTGGTGCAGACCCAGGTCAAGGGCATCGACCGCAGCACCACGTTCTACGAACTGATGCTGAGCAAGCTGACCCGTTACTTCCAGGACAAGGGCTATATCGACCTCAACGAAGCCCTGCTGTACGACTTCCAGCAGTCGCGCCAGCACCTGTCCAACGAGCAGATGGCCATGCTGATCGGCACGTCGTTCCGCTTCTCGGCCGCTGACATCGCCTTTACCTCCGACCTGATCAACCGCCGTGGCCTGATCATTCCGCCGAAGTTTCCGATCACCGAGGGCAGCAGCCTCACGCCGTTCTTCAAGCGGGCCCTGCAGTGCGACTTCGACTGCTACATGACCGAGCAGGTGATCCCCATGTGGCGCGCCCGCACCGATGGCAACAGCATCCTGCAACTGGTCAACCAGGTCAGCCTGTATGCGCTGGAAGACTACCTGCGCGACAGCCCCAAGATCGCCGTGATGCACAACGCCGACGACGTCATCCTCGGCCCGGGCGATATCGGTTTCTTGCGCAAGGTGTTCGGCGATCGCCTGACCCTTTACCCCCATGGCGGCCATTGCGGCAACCTCAATTACCGCGTCAACAGCGACGCCATGCTGGAGTTCTTCCGTGGTTAACAAACTCCTCTTCGCCACTGCCCTGCTCGTCGCTGGCAACGCCCTGGCCGCAGAGACCGCACCGCGGGCCAGCGTGATCGAGGCCGACCCGCAGGTCACCGCCGCGCCGCTGGCACCGGAGTCCGATGGCTTCCTCGACCCGCTGCGTGCGCTGAAATTCAACCCAGGCCTGGACCAACGCGAATTCGAACGTTCCACCCTGGAGGCGCTGAACGTCTACGACCCACTGGAATCGATCAACCGGCGCATCTACCACTTCAACTACCGCCTCGACCAATGGGTGCTGCTGCCGGTGGTGAGCGGCTATCAATATGTAACACCGCGTTTCGTGCGAACCGGGGTGAGCAACTTCTTCAACAACCTGGGTGATGTGCCAAACCTGTTCAACAGTGTGTTGCAACTCAAGGCCAAGCGCTCGGCAGAAATCACCGCGCGGTTGATGTTCAACACCCTGATCGGCGTAGGTGGGCTGTGGGACCCAGCCACCAAGATGGGCCTGCCCCGGCAGAGCGAAGACTTCGGCCAGACCCTGGGCTTTTACGGCGTGCCAGACGGGCCATTCCTGATGCTGCCGGTGCTGGGGCCATCGAACCTGCGCGATACCACCGGGCTGGTGGTGGATTATGCGGGCGAGCAAGCGGTCAACTTCCTGAATGTCGCCGAAGCCAGTACCGACCACCCGGAAATCTTTGCCCTGCGGGTAGTGGACAAGCGCTACACCACCAACTTCCGCTATGGCCAGCTCAACTCGCCGTTCGAGTATGAGAAGGTGCGGTATGTGTATACCCAGGCGCGTAAGCTGCAGATTGCTGAGTAAATAGCTGCCGGCCTCTTCGCGGGCAAGCCCGCTCCCACAGGGATATCATTGGGTCTGAGGGCAGTGGGGGACTTGTGGGAGCAACTGTCTTCTTGTGGAAGCTGGCCTTGCCGGCGATGGGGCGCGTAGCGCCCCAGGCCCGGCTGTGCCGGGCATCGCCAGCAAGGCTTGCTCCTACGAATGAGCTATTTGCTCCTTCCAGGGCGTTCCGGTCTTGAGCATCGCATTTAGCCTCACTATCAATACTCGCATACACGCCACCACCGATACTTTCGCGCACTTCCCCTGGGCTCGCAGTGCTTTGTAGCGCTCGCAGAAGTCCTTGTTGTGCCGTATCACCACCCAGCAGGCCATATAGAGCGCCCGCCTGACTTGTGAGCGTCCCCCCCAGATTGAACGCTTGCCCGACTGCTTGCCGCTGTCCTGGTTGAACGGCGCAACACCGACCAAGGCGGCAATTTCCTTCTTATCCACCTGGCCCAGCTCTGGCAGCAAGGCCATCAGCTTTCCGGCAGTAATCAGACCAATTCCTTTGACTTGAGTGAGCTGTTTAACCCGATCATCAGGCAAAGCTGCTGCCTGCTGTGCGATCTCTTGTTCCAGCGCTCGAATTTCACCCTTCAGATAGGCGATGTGTTGTTCCAACCGCAAACAAACACTGGGAGCCCGCGCCTGCTTCAGGCGCCGCTTGTCATCGTCGCGCTGTTGGACGAAGCGATCCCGCTGCATAAGCAGTTCGCGCAGCAAAGCCCGCTCGGGTGTCATCACCTGGCAAGGCCGTGGGGGCATAACTTCAGCCAGGTGAGCCAAAACAGCTGCGTCAATGGGATCGGTCTTGGCGCGTTTACCCATCGACTTGGCAAAGTCCCGGGCACGACTGGGATTGATCCGGCAAACCGGAAAATCGGCATCCTGCAGCGCTTTGAGGACATTGCACTCGTAGCCACCGGTAGCTTCGAGCAAGACCATTGAAATTGCATACTCGCCAAGCTTTTCGACGAGCAGTTGGAATCCCTTCAAGTCATTGGAAACACTGAAGTTCACCCCCTCAGGACGGATGTGAACAGCAAGTGTGGCACTGGAAACATCGATGCCGACAGAGGAAGACATGGCCAAACCCTCTTAAACTCAAGGAGTGAGAGCGCTTTGGCTTGGCCCACGCTTGTGATTCGAGATTACGCCCCTCATCCAACTGTTCGGGCTCTCGCCAAAGTGGAACGGTGAATGGCAGCTTTTGCTCCCACACGTGCTCTGGGCACCTCGGGCTATCAGCTTGCCATTCACCGCTCTCACTTCAGATTCTATTCCCTCTCCAAGACACAAGCGGGCTTGCCCGCGAAGAGGCCAGCACAGGTGGGCTCAAATCCCCAGAAACTGCTCCAGCTCCCGCCGCTTGACCAGAGCATCGCGCCGCCCCAGCTCGATCAGCTCACTGCAATAACTCGCCTCGAACAGCAGATAGCTCAACACCCCCGCCCCACTGGTCCGCGTCGCCCCCGGCCCGCGCAAGAACAACCGCAACGCCGCCGGCAATTCACGCCGGTGGCGTGCCGCGATTTCGTCCAGCGGCTGGCTGGGCGCCACCACCAGGACGTCCACCGGCGCCAGCCCCAAGCGCCGTGCATCGAGGTGGGCAGGCAGCAAATGGCTCAGGTGATTGAGGCGCTGGAGCAGCTCGATGTCATCCTCCAGGCTGTCGATAAAGGTGCTGTTGAGCATGTGCCCACCGATCTGCGCCAGGCTCGGCTGCTGCCCACTGAACACACGCTGGGTTGGCAAAGGTGGCGATGGCCGCTGCGGGTTGCCGCTGACCCCGACCACCAGCACCCGGCTGGCCCCCAAGTGCAACGCCGGGCTGATCGGTGCCGACTGGCGAACCGCGCCATCACCGTAGTATTCATCACCCAGCCTGACCGGCGCGAACAACAGCGGGATCGCCGCACTGGCCAGCAGGTGATCGATGGTCAACGGCGTGGGTACGCCGATACGGCGGTGGCGCAACCAGGCTTCAATGGTGCCGCGGCCCTGGTAGAAGGTCACAGCCTGCCCGGACTCGTAGCCGAATGCAGTCACCGCGACGGCGCGCAGTTGTTCGGTGGCCAGGGCGTGGCCGATGCCATCCAGGTCCAGGTGCGCCTGCAGCAGGCCGCGCAAGGGGCTGCTGTCGAGCAGCGCCACTGGCGCGTGGCCACCCAGGCCCAGCAGGCTATGGCTGACGAAGCGGCTGGCCTGGCGTATCACCCCCGGCCAGTCGCTGCGCAGCACCAGGTGGCTGCGAAAGTTCTGCCAGAACGCAGTGAGGTTGCGCACGGTTTCAGTGAAGCGGGTAGCGCCGCTGGCGAGGGTGACCGCATTGATGGCGCCGGCCGACGTGCCGACAATGACCGGAAAGGGGTTGGGTGCGCCGGGTGGCAGCAACTCGGCAATGCCGGCCAATACGCCGACCTGATAGGCGGCACGGGCGCCGCCGCCAGAGAGAATCAGGCCAGTTACTGGGGCGGGTGCCATGTATTGCTCCCTGGGTTATCGGCTGTCAGGCCCGCCCTCTTCGCGGGGCAAGCCCGCGCCCACAGGATCTCTAAAATGCCAGAAACCAGTGGAAATCCTGTGGGAGCGGGCTTGCCCCGCGAAGAGGCCAGTACTAACAACACACAAATATCAGCGCTTCTTCTTGTCATACAGCCTAGGCGCCCCCTCGGGCCGTGACTTGAAGCGCCGGTGCGCCCACAGGTACTGCTCGGGGCACTCACGCAACACGCCTTCGATCCACTGGTTGATGCGCAGGCAATCCGCCTCTTCGCTTTCCCCAGGGAAGTCCGCCAGCGGCGGATGGATCACCAAACGATAGCCGCTGCCATCCTCCAGGCGCTTCTGCGTGAAGGGGATGACCTGCGCCTTGCCCAGGCGGGCAAACTTGGTGGTGGCCGTCACGGTCGCCGCCGGGATGCCGAACAGCGGTACGAACAGGCTCTGCTTGGCGCCGTAATCCTGGTCGGGCGCATACCAGATCGCCCGGCCGGAACGCAGCAACTTGAGCATGCCGCGCACGTCTTCGCGTTCCACCGCCAGCGAGTCGAGGTTATGCCGCTCACGGCCGCTGCGCTGGATGAAGTCGAACAGCGGGTTGCCGTGCTCGCGGTACATGCCATCGATGGTGTGTTGCTGGCCCAGCAACGCGGCGCCGATTTCCAGGGTGGTGAAGTGCACGGCCATCAGAATCGCGCCCTGCCCCGCCTGCTGGGCGGCCTGCAGGTGCTCAAGGCCCTCGATATGGGCCAGGCGCGCAAGCCTGGCCTTGGGCCACCACCAGCTCATGGCCATTTCGAAGAAGGCGATACCGGTGGAGGCGAAGTTGGCCTTCAACAAACGCTGCCGTTCGTCGACAGACAGTTCCGGGAAGCACAGTTCCAGGTTGCGTGCGGCAATGCGTCGACGCTCACCGGCCACCCGGTACATCAGCGCGCCCAGGACGGTGCCGAGCCACAACAGGGCCCGGTACGGCAGCTGGACCACCAGCCACAACAGGCCCAGGCCCAGCCACAGGCCCCAGAATCGTGGGTGGAGGAAATAGGGACGAAAACGCGGGCGTTCCATTGAAGCTTCCGGAAAGACAAAGGCCGCGCATTCTACAACGGATCAGCGCATGTTGCGGGCAACGGGTGTTCTCGTTATAAGTCAGGGCACTTTTCTCGCAACAAGCCGTCTATGCAGACCATGAGCCCAAACCAGACCCCCGACACCGCCTCCGTGTTCCAGCTCAAGGGCAGCATGCTCGCCATCACAGTGCTGGAACTGGCGCGCAATGACCTTGAAGCCCTCGACCGCCAATTGGCGGCCAAAGTCGCCCAGGCACCCAACTTCTTCAGCAACACGCCGCTGGTGCTGGCGCTGGACAAACTGCCGGCCAGTGAAGGCGCGATCGACCTGCCCGGCCTGATGCGTATCTGCCGCCATCACGGCCTGCGTACCCTGGCAATCCGCGCCAACCGCATCGAAGACATCGCGGCGGCGATCGCCATCGACCTGCCGGTACTGCCGCCGTCTGGCGCCCGCGAGCGCCCGCTGGAGCCGGAACCCGAGGTGAAAAAGCCCGAGCCAGCCCCGGCGCCCGCACTTGAGCCTGAAATCCGCCCGACCCGCATCATCACAGCGCCCGTGCGTGGTGGCCAACAGATCTATGCTCAGGGTGGCGACCTGGTGGTGACCGCTTCGGTCAGCCCGGGGGCGGAACTTCTGGCCGATGGCAACATCCATGTGTACGGCGCCATGCGTGGCCGCGCCCTGGCGGGCATCAAAGGCAACACCAAAGCGCGCATTTTCTGCCAGCAAATGACTGCCGAAATGGTCTCGATCGCTGGCCAGTACAAGGTCTGCGAAGACCTGCGCCGCGACCCGCTGTGGGGCTCCGGCGTGCAAGTCAGCTTGTCTGGTGACGTGTTGAACATCACCCGTCTTTAACGGATACTTGCCGTCATTTTTAGAGCAACTTTTTTACCTGTTGCCGTTTTTTTGCATATTGCTGGGACATCTGTCCCGACTTATTTAGGGGTGAAACACCTTGGCCAAGATTCTCGTCGTTACTTCCGGCAAGGGGGGTGTGGGCAAGACCACCACCAGCGCCGCCATCGGCACCGGCCTCGCACTGCGCGGCCACAAGACAGTCATCGTCGACTTCGACGTCGGCCTGCGTAACCTCGACCTGATCATGGGCTGCGAGCGCCGCGTGGTGTATGACTTCGTCAACGTGGTCAATGGCGAAGCCAACCTGCAGCAAGCCCTGATCAAGGACAAGCGCCTCGAGAATCTGTACGTTTTGGCCGCCAGCCAGACCCGTGACAAAGACGCACTGACCCTGGAAGGCGTCGAAAAAGTGCTGATGGAACTCAAGAATGACTTCGAGTACGTCATCTGCGACTCCCCGGCCGGTATCGAGAAAGGCGCGCACCTGGCGATGTATTTCGCCGACGAAGCCATCGTCGTGACCAACCCTGAAGTTTCCTCGGTACGTGACTCGGACCGCATGCTGGGCATTCTGTCGAGCAAGTCGCGCCGTTCCGAGAAAGGCGAGGAGCCGATCAAGGAACACCTGCTGATCACCCGTTACCACCCTGAACGCGTCGAGAAAGGCGAGATGCTGAGCATCGACGACGTCACCGACATCCTCGCGATCAAGCTCAAGGGCGTGATCCCCGAGTCCCAGGCAGTGCTCAAGGCGTCCAACCAGGGCATCCCGGTCATCCTCGACGACCAGAGCGATGCCGGCCAGGCCTATAGCGACACCGTCGACCGTCTGCTGGGCAAAGACAAGCCCCTGCGGTTCATTGAAGTGCCGAAGCAAGGATTCTTCGCGCGCCTGTTTGGAGGCAAGTAAACCATGAACCTTTTTGACTTCTTTCGTGGCAGACAGAAACAGACCAGCGCGTCGGTGGCGAAAGAGCGTCTACAGATCATCGTGGCGCATGAGCGCGGCCAACGCAGCGAACCGGACTATCTGCCGGCACTGCAGAAAGAACTGCTCGAAGTGATCCGCAAGTATGTGAACATCGGCAACGATGATGTGCACATCGAGCTGGAAAACCAGGGTAGCTGCTCGATTCTGGAGCTGAACATCACCTTGCCTGATCGCTGATTCAGCGTTCTGGCTTGGATCATTGGGGCTGCTTTGCAGCCCTTCGCGGGCAAGCCCGCTCCCACAGGTATTGTGTTGATCCTGTGAGAGCGGGCTTGCCCGCGAAGGGCCGCAAGGCGGCCCCAATGGTTTCCCCCGATTTAACCGAGACCACGCAATGCCGCTGTCAAACGTCCAGATCCTTCACGAAGACGCCGCCATCCTGGTGGTCAACAAGCCGACCCTGCTGCTGTCCGTGCCCGGCCGTGCCGACGACAACAAGGACTGCCTGATCACCCGCCTGCAGGAAAACGGCTACCCCGATGCGCTGATCGTGCACCGCCTGGACTGGGAAACCTCCGGCATCATCCTGCTGGCCCGCGATGCCGACAGCCACCGCGAGCTGTCGCGCCAGTTTCACGACCGCGAGACCGAGAAGGCCTATACCGCCCTGTGCTGGGGCCAGCCGACGTTGGACAGCGGCAGCATCGACCTGCCCTTGCGCTACGACCCGCCGACCAAGCCACGGCATGTGG
Organism: Pseudomonas putida; assembly: GCF_025905425.1. Taxonomy (NCBI): domain Bacteria; kingdom Pseudomonadati; phylum Pseudomonadota; class Gammaproteobacteria; order Pseudomonadales; family Pseudomonadaceae; genus Pseudomonas; species Pseudomonas putida. The sequence goes on from NZ_CP109603.1 coordinate 3,906,404, forward strand.
TGGACCACGAGCAGGGCAAGCATGCCCTGACCTTCTGGCGCGTCCTGGAACGCTGCGGCGACTACTGCCGGGTCGAGCTGACGCCGATTACCGGGCGTTCGCACCAGTTGCGTGTGCACATGCTGTCGATCGGGCACCCGCTGCTGGGCGACCGGTTGTATGCCAACCCTGAGGCCTTGGCGGCGCATGAGCGGTTGTGCCTGCATGCCGCGATGCTGAGCTTTACTCACCCGGTCAGCGGGGAGCGGTTGAAGTTCGAGTGCCCGGCACCGTTCTGATTGATGGGTGGCAGTTGCGGCCTCTTCGCGGGCAAGCCCGCTCCCACAGGGTTTGCGAGGTCTCTGTGGGAGCGGGCTTGCCCGCGAAGAGGTCGACACAATTTGTGATCTATCTGCGTTAAACTCGCGCCACTGCTGTCTGGAGTGAGTTATGCGCGAAGCACTGAACACTGGCCTGATCGATTTCCTCAAGGCCTCCCCTACGCCCTTCCACGCCACCGCCAGCCTGGCCCAGCGCCTTGAGGCGGCCGGCTACCAGCGCCTGGACGAACGCGACAGCTGGGCCACGGTGCCGGGTGGTCGCTATTACGTCACCCGCAACGACTCCTCGATCATCGCCATCAAACTGGGCAGGCAATCGCCTCTGCTTGGCGGTATCCGCATGGTCGGCGCCCACACCGACAGCCCGTGCCTGCGGGTCAAGCCGCAACCCGAACTGCAGCGCCAAGGCTTCCTGCAGTTGGGCGTCGAGGTTTACGGTGGTGCGCTGCTGGCGCCCTGGTTCGACCGCGACCTGTCGTTGGCCGGCCGCGTCACCTTCCGCCGGGACGGCAAGGTCGAGAGCCAGCTGATCGACTTCAAGTTGCCCATCGCGGTCATCCCCAACCTGGCGATTCACCTCAACCGCACCGCCAACGAAGGCTGGCAGATCAACCCGCAGAACGAACTGCCGCCCATCCTGGCCCAGGTCGCAGGCGACGAGCGTATCGACTTCCGCGCCCTGCTCACCGAGCAGCTGGCGCGTGAGCACGAGCTCAACGCCGACGTGGTGCTGGACTACGAACTGAGTTTCTACGACACCCAGGATGCCGCGCTGATCGGCCTCAACCGCGACTTCATCGCCGGTGCCCGCCTGGACAACCTGTTGTCGTGCTACGCCGGCCTGCAGGCGCTGCTGGCTGCCGACAGCGACGAGACCTGTGTGCTGGTGTGCAACGACCACGAAGAGGTCGGCTCGTGCTCGGCCTGTGGCGCCGACGGCCCGATGCTCGAACAGACCCTGCAGCGCCTGCTGCCCGAGGGTGACAGCTACGTACGCACTATCCAGCGCTCGCTGATGGTCTCGGCCGACAACGCCCACGGTGTGCACCCCAACTACGCCGACAAGCACGACGGCAACCACGGGCCCAAACTCAACGCAGGGCCGGTGATCAAGGTCAACAACAACCAGCGCTACGCCACCAATAGCGAAACCGCCGGGTTCTTCCGTCACCTGTGCATGGCCGAGGAAGTCCCGGTGCAAAGCTTTGTGGTGCGCAGCGACATGGGTTGCGGCTCGACCATCGGCCCGATCACCGCCAGCCACCTGGGCGTGCGCACGGTCGATATCGGCTTGCCGACCTTTGCCATGCACTCGATCCGCGAGTTGTGCGGCAGCCATGACCTGGCGCACCTGGTGAAGGTGCTGACGGCGTTCTACCGCAGCCGCGAATTGCCTTGAGATTGCAGTTGTAAGCACCGGCCTCTTCGCGGGGCAAGCCCGCTCCCACAAGAACCTCGCTGTTCTGAATCTGGCGGAAGTTCCCTGTGGGAGCGGGCTTGCCCCGCGAAGCGGCCAGCGCTGACACCACAGCTGTCCGGGATCAATCCCGCTTCGTCTGCTACCCGCTATGCTTGTTACATGGCCCCACTGCAAAAGGATTGCTGTTCATGTCCCCCTTTCTGTCCCTGTTCGTGCCGGTGTTTCTGTTTCTGATGCTGCTGACCATCGGTTTCAGCCTGCGCGAGCGCAATATCGGCGTGCTGATGATGTGGATCGGCACGCTGGGCATCTTCGGCCTCACCTGCTGGAAGATCCTGGAGAAACTGCCCACATAAACCTCTACACTCGGTCAATCGTTTGACCTGAGGTAGATTTCCCGGTGCCTGCCCTCCTGCGTTGCCTGTCCCTGCTGCTGCTTTTATTCATCGCCCCGGTTCAGGCCGCAGGCCTACCGAGCCTGCTCGGCTCCAGTACGCCTGCCCAGCCCCAAGCCACCGAGCCGCTGGGCAAGTCACTGGACGAAGTGATCAAGAACCTGGAAAACGACCAGCAGCGCGCAAAGCTGCTGGCCGACCTGAAAAAACTGCGTGATGCCACCCAGCAATCGCAACCCACCGTCGAACAGGGCGTGCTGGGCCTGATCGGGGGTGCGCTGCATGATCTGGAGCAGCAGTTCAGCGGCGATGCCAGCCCGTTCCACCGCTGGGCAATGGAGATCGACCAGGCCCAGGCGGAACTGACCGAACTGATGGTACCCGTGCACCAGTGGCCGGCGATCCTGTTCGGCTTTGCCGCGATCATCGCCGTCTGGAGCCTGCTGGCGTATGCCTTCAACTGGATCGGCCACCGGGTACGGGTGCGCTTCGGCCTCACCGAGGAACTGCCCCAGCACCCCCGTACCTGGGACCTGGTGCGTTTTGCCCTGCGCAAACTCGGGCCCTGGCTGGTGGCCCTGGTGTTCACCGTGTACTTGAGCTTTGCCCTGCCCTCTTCGCTGGGCAAATCGATGGCCATGGTGCTGGCGTACGCGCTGGTGGTCGGCACCTGCTTCTCGGCCATCTGCGTGATCGCCTTCTCGCTGCTCGACGGCCCCCACCGCCACCGCGCCCTGCACATCCTGCGGCACCAGGCCTTCCGCCCCCTGTGGCTGATCGGCAGCTTCGCCGCCTTCGGCGAGGCCATGAGCGACCCGCGCCTGACCGTCGCCCTCGGCACCCACCTGGCACATGCCCTGGCCACCCTGGCCAACGTCATCGCGGCGATCTGCACCGGGCTGTTCATCCTGCGTTTCCGCCGCCCGATCGCCCACCTGATCCGCAACCAGCCGTTGGACCGGCGCCTGACCCGGCGCACCCTGAGCGACACCATCGAGATTCTCGGCAGCTTCTGGTTCGCGCCCGCATTGATCCTGGTGGGCATTTCGTTGTTCGCCACCTTCGTCTCGGCTGGCGACACCAGTACCGCCCTGCGCCAATCGCTGATGTGCACGGTGCTGGTGGTGGTGTGCATGGTGCTCAACGGCCTGGTACGCCGCCACGCCGCCAACCCCAAGCGCGCCAACAAGCGCCAGGCGGTGTACACCGAACGCCTGCGCAACTTCGCCTACGCCCTGGTGCACCTGCTCATCTGGCTGCTGTTCATCGAGCTGGGGCTGCGCGTGTGGGGCCTGTCGATGATCACCTTCGCCGAGGGTGAGGGCCATGAAGTGAGCCTGCGCCTGCTGGGCCTGGCCGGCACGCTGATCGCCGCCTGGCTGGTGTGGATCCTGGCCGACACGGCCGTGCACCATGCATTGGTGCGTTCGCGACGGGGCCTGGCCAACGCCCGTGCGCAAACCATGATGCCGCTGATCCGCAACGTGATGTTCGTGGCCATTTTCATCATCGCGGTGATCGTCGCCCTGGCCAACATGGGCATGAACGTCACCCCGCTGCTGGCCGGTGCCGGTGTGATTGGCCTGGCCATCGGTTTTGGCGCGCAGTCCCTGGTGGCCGATCTGATCACCGGGTTGTTCATCATCATAGAGGATTCGCTGGCCATCGACGATTACGTGGATGTCGGCGGGCACCTGGGGACGGTCGAAGGGCTGACCATCCGCACCGTGCGCCTGCGCGACATCGACGGCATCGTGCATACCATCCCGTTCAGCGAGATCAAGAGCATCAAAAACTACTCGCGCGAGTTCGGTTACGCGATTTTCCGCGTGGCGATCCCGCACAGCATGAACATCGACCAGGCCATCACATTGATCCGCGAGGTGGGGCAGAAACTGCGTAACGACCCGTTGATGCGCCGCAATATCTGGTCGCCGCTGGAACTGCAGGGGGTAGAGAGCTTCGAGTCGGGCTCAGCGATCCTGCGGGCGCGGTTCAAGACCGCGCCGATCAAGCAGTGGGAAGTGTCGCGGGCGTTCAACCTGGCGTTGAAGCGCCAGCTGGATGAAGCGGGGCTGGACCTGGCGACGCCGCGGCTGTCGGTGCAGGTGGTGACGGCGGGCGGTGGCGGTATGAGCGAAACCGGTTCCTCCAGTTAGGGCCTCTTCGCGGGCAAGCCCGCTCCCACAGCTGTGGTGATCCTGTGGGAGCGGGCTTGCCCGCGAAGACGCCACCCCATTACCCGGCCTGGGCGCGAATGCGGATCGCATCGTGCCGCCAATACTCCAGGTCACAGTCGATCAGATGCCCCTGCTGGTCACTGTTTACCCGGGTGATGTGCAGCCCTGGGCTGCCGACCGAAACCTTCAAAGCAGCTGCTGCCTCGATCGGCAAGGCAGTCGGTAGGATCTCGAAGCACACCTGTCCATAGCCAATGCCATAGACCCGGCCATAGATCTCGGTCAGCGACTGCGCCAGGTCCTGTTCGAGAATGCCGGGAAAATACCGTGGGTTGAGGTAGTGCTCGGCATACAGCACGGCCCGCCCGTCAATCCGCCGCAACCGGCAGATCCGCACCACACTGGACAACGCCGGCATTTGCAACCGCGCACAGACAACCGCCGACGCAGGCTGCAGCCGCGCCGACAACAACTCGGTACTCGGTACCCGCCCCTGGTCACGCACCATGGCATGAAAGTGGCTACGCTCGATCAGGTCATAGGTCAGCCGCTCGGGCGCGACGAACCAGCCACGGCGCTCCTCCCGATAGATCAGACCCTGGGCCTCCAACTGTGCCAGGGCCTCGCGCAGGGTGATGCGCGTGGTGTCGAACACCTCGCTGAGCTTGCGTTCGGCCGGCAGCTTGCCACCCGGCGCCAGCAGGCCGTGTTCGATCTGCTCCTGCAGGGCGTGGCAGATGGCTGTTACCGCACGCGGTGGCATCGGTTGCATCAAAGGTTACCTATCTGGACTAGTCCAGCCCCATGACGGGGCACTTGGAGCGTAGTGCAAGCCTAGGCAGGGCTGATGAACATCCTGTGACAAAGGCGCCACAAGGGCTTTGCCAGAATCGGGCCAGGCCCGCTAAATCAGGGCTTGTGATCTGGTCTACGCTGTATTTTCAGGCAGCCGGATCCATCGGTTGAAGCCTTCCCCTACATCAAACTGTCACGCAAGCGGCCTACCTTGGCTCAAGGTTTGCTGACCTAGACCAAAGGTCGCTGGCTACCACTTCATTCATGACAACGATCGCAAACGGCACCCACCCAAGGAGCTTCGGATGAAAAAGTTCTTCATGGCGTCACTGCTCGGTTCGGCCATCGCCTTGTGTACCACGGCCATGGCCGCCGGTACCGACCTCAAGGCCCTGGAAGACGCCGCCCGCAAGGAAGGCACCGTCAACAGCGTGGGCATGCCTGATGCCTGGGCCAACTGGAAAGGTACCTGGGAAGACCTGGCCAGCAAGTATGACCTCAAGCACAGCGACACCGACATGAGCTCGGCCCAGGAGCTGGCCAAGTTCGATGCCGAAAAGGACAACGCCAGCGCCGACATCGGTGACGTCGGCGCCGCCTTCGGCCCGATTGCCGTCACCAAGGGTGTGAGCCAACCGTACAAACCGAGCACCTGGGACCAGGTGCCAGCGTGGGCCAAGGACAAGGACGGCCACTGGGCGCTGGCCTATACCGGCACCATCGCTTTCATCATCAACAAGGACCTGGTGAAGGAAGAGGAACGCCCTAAAACCTGGCATGACCTGGAAAAGGGCAAGTACAAGGTCGCGATCGGTGACGTCGGCACCGCTGCCCAGGCCGCCAACGGCGTGCTGGCTGCCGCCATCGCCTACAAGGGCGACGAAACCAATATTGCGCCGGGCCTGCAGTTGTTCACCAAACTGGCCCAGCAGAAGCGCCTGTCGCTGGCCAACCCGACCATCCAGACCCTGGAGAAGGGCGAGGTTGAAGTGGGCGTGGTGTGGGACTTCAACGGCCTGAGCTACCGTCAACAGATCGACCCCAAGCGCTTCGAAGTACTGATCCCGTCGGACGGTTCGGTGATCTCGGGCTATACCACCATCATCAACAAATACGCCAAGCACCCGAACGCGGCCAAGCTTGCGCGTGAGTACATCTTCAGTGATGCCGGGCAGACCAACCTGGCCATCGGCCACGCCCGGCCGATCCGCGCCGAGCACCTGAAGCTGCCGGCCGATGTGCAGGCCAAGCTGCTGCCCAACGAGCAGTACGGCGCTGCGCAGCCGATCAAGAATGCCGAGGCCTGGGAAGCGACCTCGAAGAAACTGCCGCAGATGTGGCAGGAACAAGTGATCATCGAGATGGAATAACGGCCTGGATTTTCTAGTGCCTGATCCGGCCTCTTCGCGGGGCAAGCCCGCTCCCACAATAGCCTTGAGCGCTATGGAGGTCCTGTGGGAGCGGGCTTGCCCGCGAAGAGAACAACGCGGTAATGACTGGAGCCACCATGCAACACAATGTCATCCTGGTCCTGCTCGACGGCCTCAACCACCAGGTCGCCCACCACGCCATGGGCCACCTGCACGCCTACGTCGAGGCCGATCGCGCCGCGCTGTACCGCGTTGAGTGCGAGCTACCGTCACTGTCGCGCCCGTTGTACGAATGCATCCTCACCGGCGTGTCGCCGATCGACAGTGGCATCGTGCACAACAACGTCAACCGCCTGTCCAACCAGCGCAGCGTGTTCCACTACGCTCGCGAGGCCGGGCTGGGCACGGCGGCGGCGGCCTATCACTGGATGAGCGAGCTGTATAACCGCTCCCCCTTCGATGCGCAGCGAGACCGCCATACCCATGCGCCGAAGCTGCCGATCCAGCATGGCCTGTTCTACTGGGACGACCGCTACCCCGATTCGCACTTGCTGGCCGACGCCGAATACCTGCGCCGCCGGCATGCACCGAACTTCCTGTTGGTGCACCCGATGAGCATCGACGACGTCGGCCACCGCCACGGCCTGGACAGCAGCCAGTACCGCAACGCCGCACGCAGTGCCGATATCCTCCTGGCCGACTACCTGCCGCGCTGGCTCGAAGAGGGCTATCAGGTACTGGTCACCGCCGACCACGGCATGAACAACGACCGCTCGCACAATGGCCTGCTGGCCGAGGAGCGCGAGGTCCCGCTGTTCGTCTTTGGCGATGGCTTCAGCCTCGACCCTGCCGCCAAACCGCTGCAAACCGAGCTGTGCGGGACCATCTGCGAACTGCTCGGTGTGGCCCACGACAAGACCGTGTGCCGGGAGCTGCTCACGTGAATGCCAGCCATCGCGGCCGTTACCTTGCCCTGCTCTGCCTGTTGCCGTTCGCTGTGTTCTTCATCGTCTTCCAGATCGCCCCACTGGCCTGGGTGGCGATCAACAGCGTGCAGTCCGAGGCAGGTTGGGGGCTGGAAAACTTCAGCAAGGTGTTTGCCTCCAAGTTCTACCTGCAGGCCTTGCAACGCAGCCTGGAAATCAGCTTCTGGTCGAGCCTGTTCGGCATTGTCATCGCCACCCTCGGTGCCTACTCGCTGCGCCAGGTGGATTCACGCCTGCGCGACTTCGTCAGCGCCTTCGCCAACATGACCAGCAACTTTGCCGGTGTGCCGCTGGCCTTTGCCTTTATCATCCTGCTCGGTTTCAACGGCGCCCTGACACTGCTGCTCAAGCAGATCGGCCTGCTGGAAGACTTCAGCATCTATTCCAAAAGCGGCCTGATCCTGGTGTACACCTACTTCCAGATCCCCCTGGGGGTACTGCTGCTCTACCCGGCCTTCGACGCCTTGCGTGAAGACTGGCGTGAGTCGGCCGCCTTGCTCGGTGCCAACCACTGGCAGTTCTGGCGCCATATCGGCCTGCCCGTGCTGACCCCGGCGCTGCTCGGCACCTTCGTCATCCTGCTGGCCAATGCCCTGGGCGCCTATGCCACGGTGTATGCGCTGACTACCGGTAACTTCAACGTGCTGCCGATCCGCATCGCCGGCCTGGTCGCGGGTGACATCAGCCTCGACCCGAACCTTGCGAGTGCCCTGGCCATGGTACTGGTGGGCCTGATGACGCTGGTCACGGTGGTTCATCAATGGCTGCTGAAAAGGAGCTACCATGCGCGCTGAATCCAACGCCAGCAGCCTCTACCACCGCCTGGTGGTGTACCTGCTGTTCCTGATCCTGCTGCTGCCCCTGGCCGGCACCTTGCTCTACTCCCTGGCCACCAGCTGGTCGGCCACCCTGCTGCCCAGCGGCCTGACCCTGAAGTGGTACGTGGCGCTGTGGAGCGAGCCGCGCTTTCTGGCGGCCTTCGGCCAGTCGCTGCTGGTGTGCGTGGGGGCGCTGCTGCTGTCGGTGGTGCTGATTCTGCCGCTGTTGTTCGTGGTGCACTACCACTTCCCCAAGCTCGACGCGCTGATGAACATCCTCATCCTGCTGCCCTTCGCGGTGCCGCCGGTGGTATCTGCGGTGGGGCTGCTGCAGCTGTATGGCAGCGGGCCGATGGCCATGGTCGGCACGCCGTGGATCCTGATCGGCTGCTACTTCACCATCGCCCTGCCATTCATGTACCGGGCGATCACCAACAACCTGCAGGCGATCAACCTGCGCGACCTGATGGACGCCGCCCAACTGCTCGGGGCCAGCACCTGGCAGGCGGCGTTTCTGGTGGTGCTGCCGAACCTGCGCAAAGGCCTGATGGTGGCCCTGCTGCTGTCGTTCTCGTTCCTGTTCGGCGAGTTCGTGTTCGCCAACCTGCTGGTCGGCACCCGCTACGAGACCTTGCAGGTGTACCTGAACAACATGCGCAACAGCAGCGGCCACTTCAACAGCGCGCTGGTGATCTCCTACTTCGCCTTCGTGCTGGTACTCACCTGGGTCGCCAACCGCCTGAACAAGGACAAGACCTGACATGAGCTTCGTCAGCGTACAGCAACTGCACAAACGCTATGCCGGCACGCCGGTTTTCGAGAACATCGACTGCCAGATCGAACGCGGCGAGTTCGTCACCCTGCTCGGCCCTTCCGGTTGCGGCAAGTCCACCCTGCTGCGCTGCATCGCCGGGCTGACCCCGGTGGACAGCGGGCGCATCCTGCTCGATGGCCAGGACATCGTGCCGCTGAGCCCACAGAAACGCGGCATCGGCATGGTGTTCCAGAGCTACGCGCTGTTCCCCAACATGACCGTGGAACAGAACGTCGCCTTTGGCTTGCGCATGCAAAAGGTCAAGGCCGACGAGAGCCAGACGCGGGTGCGTGAGGTGCTCGACCTGGTGGAGCTGGGCAGCTTCGCCGGGCGCTACCCGCACCAGCTGTCGGGTGGCCAGTGCCAGCGCGTGGCCCTGGCCCGTTCGTTGGTGACCCGCCCGCGCCTGCTGCTGCTGGACGAGCCACTGTCGGCGCTGGATGCGCGCATCCGCAAGCACCTGCGCGAGCAGATTCGCGCGATCCAGCGTGAACTGGGGCTGACCACTATTTTCGTCACCCATGACCAGGAAGAAGCGCTGACCATGTCAGACCGCATCTTCCTGATGAACCAGGGCCGTATCGTGCAGAGCGGCGACGCCGAAACCCTCTATACCGCCCCTGTGGACCTGTTCGCCGCGGGCTTTATCGGCAACTACAACCTGCTCGACCCAGAGAGCGCCAGCCGCCTGCTGCAACGCCCGGTGGCCAACCGCCTGGCCATCCGCCCGGAATCCATCACACTGGGCCGCAATGGCGAGCTGGACGGTGAAGTGCGCAGCCACAGCCTGCTGGGCAACGTCATCCGTTACCGGGTGCGGGTGCGCGATGTGGAGCTGGTGGTCGACGTGCTCAACCGCTCGTCTGCCGACCTGCATGCGGACGGCCAGCGGGTATCCTTGTCGATCGATCCCACGGCGCTACGTGAAGTGGCCTAGGAGACAGCAACAATGGCACTGGCAATTTTCGATCTCGACGAAACCCTGATCCACGGTGACTGCGCGTCACTGTGGAGCGAGCAGATGGCCCGGCTGGGCTGGGTCGATGGCAAAGCTTTCCTGCGTCGCGACCATGAATTGATGGAAGCCTATGGCAAAGGCCACCTGGCGATGGAGGACTACATGGCCTTCAGCCTGGAGCCGATTGCCGGGCGTACTCTGGAAGAGGTCGAGCATCTGGTGGAGCCGTGGGTAGAGGATGTTATCGAGCCGATCATCTTCGGCGATGCTTGCCGCTGCATCGCCGAGCATCGCAAGCGCAGTGACCGTATTCTGATCATTTCCGCCTCAGGTACGCACCTGGTCGGGCCGATTGCGGCGCGGTTGGGCGTGGACGAGTACCTGGCTATCGAACTGGAGGCGGTGAACGGGGTGTATACCGGCAAGACCCATGGGGTGCTGACCTACCGTGAAGGCAAGATCACCCGCTTGCTGGAATGGCTGGATCAGGAGCAGGAGAACCTCGAGGGGGCGAGTTTTTATTCCGATTCGCGGAACGATCTGCCGTTGTTGTTGAAGGTGGATCATCCCCATGCGGTGAACCCTGACTCGGTGCTGAGGGAGCATGCAGAGATCAATGGCTGGCCGATTCTGAATTGGCGCTGATCATTGCGCTGAACATACTGGCCTCTTCGCGGGGCAAGCCCGCTCCCACAGGATCACCGCAACCTTCAAGGATTGCAGTGATCCTGTGGGAGCGGGCTTGCCCCGCGAAGAGGCCGGGCCTGCTTATACCAGGCTTGAATCGATAACCATCACCAACTTGCCCGACACCTGATTGCTCTCAAGCGCGGCATACGCTGCCTGGGCGAACGCCACCGGGTAGGTATCCACCAGTTGCGGGGACAACCGCCCTTCGGCGAACAGCGGCCACACCTGCTGCAGCAACTCACGCAGCAACTCGGCCTTGAAGCCATCGTCACGGTTGCGCAGCGTAGACCCGGTGATCTCCAGGCGCTTGCCCAGCACCAGCGCGAGGTCCAGTTCAAACTTGCGCCCGCCCATCAGGCCAATGATCACCCAGCGCCCGTCACGTGCCAGCAGCTGGAGGTTGAGCGCCCCATAGCTGGCACCGACCGGGTCTAGAATCACGTCGAACGGCCCAAGGCCTTCCAGCGCTTCAAGGTTCTCGTTACGCACCACACCGCCGGCAGCGCCCAGCGCCTGGCAATACGCCAGGCGATCCTGCGAGCCAACACTGACATATACCGGGTTGCCAAACGCCTTGCACAGCTGGATCGCCGCCGAGCCAACGCCGCTGGCCCCCGCGTGTACCAATACCTTCTCACCGGCTTTAACGGCGCCCAACTGGAAGATGTTCAACCACGCCGTGGCATACACCTCGGGCAGCGCCGCCGCCTCTTGCAGGCTCAGGCCTTCCGGCACCGGCAGCACATGGCGGGCATCGACCACCACTTCCTCGGCCATCGCGCCGCTGGCCAGTAGCGCGCATACTCGCTCGCCCACACGCCAGTCGGCACCCGGCCCCACTTCGGCGATAACACCGGCGCATTCCAGGCCCATATAAGGGCTGGCGCCAGGCGGCGGCGGGTACAGGCCCTTCATTTGCAACAGGTCGGCGCGGTTCAGCCCTGCAGCCGCCACGCGAATGCGTACCTGGCCGGCGTCAAGGACCGGGCGCTCGGCCTCGACCCACTCCACATGTCCGTCTTCGCCTTGCAATGCCTTCACAGTGCCTCCATAGTTGAATCATGACTGAGCCTGGGGCGCTTACCCCAGGCTTTTTGCAGTATTTGTCCGGATCCATGGAACCGGCAACGGAATAGACGGCCTACTATGCGTGATCAATTGCCCCCACGTCGAATCAGCATGAAGCATTTCCTTCCAAGCACCGCCCTGGCCCTGATGATTGGCCTGGGTAGCCTCACGCTCGGCGGCAATGCGGCGGCCGCCAACAAATGGGACAGCCTGCAACCGGACCGCGACGAGATCGTTGCCAGCCTTAATGTGGTAGAGCTGCTCAAGCGCCACCATTACAGCAAGCCGCCGCTCAATGACGCCCGCTCGGTGATCATCTACGACAGCTACATCAAGCTGCTGGACCCTGCGCGCAGCTACTTCACCGCAGCCGACATCGCCGAGTTCGACAAGTGGAAGACGCAGTTCGACGATTTCCTCAAGAGCGGCAACCTCGACCCTGGCTTCATCATCTACAAACGCTACCTTGACCGCGTCAAGCAGCGCTTGGACTTTGCCCTGGCCGAGCTGAACAAGGGCGTCGACAAGATCGACTTCACCGCCAAGGAAACCTTGCTGATCGACCGCAAGGACGCCCCGTGGATGAAGAGCCAGGCCGAGCTCGACGACCTCTGGCGCAAACGCGTCAAAGACGAAGTCTTGCGCCAGAAGATCGCTGGCAAAGAGCCCAAGCAGATCCAGGAAACCCTGACCAAGCGCTACAAGAACCAACTGGCGCGCCTGGACCAGACCCGTGCCGAGGATATCTTCCAGGCCTACATCAACACCTTCGCCCAGTCCTACGACCCGCACACCAACTACCTGTCGCCGGACAACGCGGAAAACTTCGACATCAACATGAGCCTGTCGCTCGAAGGCATCGGCGCAGTGCTGCAAAGCGACAACGACCAGGTCAAGATCGTGCGCCTGGTGCCGGCAGGCCCTGCGGCCAAGACCAAGCAGGTAGCCCCGGCCGACAAGATCATCGGCGTGGCCCAGGGCAACAAGGAAATGGTCGATGTGGTCGGCTGGCGCCTGGATGAAGTGGTCAAGCTGATCCGTGGCCCGAAAGGCTCGGTCGTGCGCCTGGAAATCATCCCGGCGAGCAATGCCCCGAGCGACCAGACCAGTAAGATCGTTTCGATCACCCGCGAAGCCGTCAAGCTTGAAGAGCAGGCCGCGAAAAAGTCGGTGCTCAAGCTCAAGCAGGATGGCCGTGACTACAAGCTGGGCATCATCGAGATCCCGGCCTTCTACCTGGACTTCAAGGCCTACCGTGCCGGTGACCCGGAGTACAAGAGCACCACGCGTGACGTGAAGAAACTGCTCACCGAACTGCAGAAAGAGAAAGTCGATGGCGTGGTCATCGACCTGCGCAACAACGGCGGCGGCTCCCTGCAGGAAGCCACCGAGCTGACCAGCCTGTTCATCGACAAGGGCCCGACCGTGCTGGTACGCAACAGTGACGGCCGTGTCGATGTGCTTGAGGACGAAAACCCAGGTGCCTTCTACAAAGGCCCGCTGGCACTGCTGGTCAACCGTCTCTCGGCCTCGGCCTCGGAGATTTTCGCCGGCGCGATGCAGGACTACCACCGCGCACTGATCATCGGTGGCCAGACCTTCGGCAAAGGCACCGTGCAGACCATCCAGCCGCTCAACCATGGTGAGCTGAAACTGACCCTGGCCAAGTTCTACCGGGTGTCTGGGCAGAGCACCCAGCACCAGGGCGTGCTGCCAGACATCGACTACCCGTCGATCATCGACACCAAGGAAATCGGTGAGAGCGCCTTGCCCGAGGCCATGCCGTGGGACACCATCCGCCCGGTGGTCAAGCCGGCCGCCGACCCGTTCAAGCCGTACCTGAGCCAGCTCAAGGCACAGCATGAAGCGCGCAGCGCCAAGGATGCCGAATTCACTTACATCCGCGACCGCCTGGCCCTGGCCCAGAAGCTGATGAACGAGAAAACCGTCAGCCTCAACGAACAGGAACGTCGTGCCCGCCACGATGAGATCGAGGGCAAGCAGTTGGCCCTGGAGAACATCCGTCGCAAGGCCAAGGGCGAAGAGCCGCTCAAAGAGCTGAAGAAGGAAGACGAAGACGCTCTGCCGGCTGAAGATGAAAATACCAAGCCGGAAGACGACGCTTACTTGTCCGAGACAGGGCGCATTCTGCTCGACTACCTGAGCGCAAGCTCGCAGGTGGCCAAGCACTGAGGCTAGGCGTGGGTTAAACAGAAGGGCCGGGTGCGAAAGCACCCGGCCCTTCTGTTATCAACCCGTTTGAAAACGCGCAGCACAGGAGCGCGGTGGGTGTCAGGCGGTTTCCGGATAACTGTATTCAAATACCCTGACGACTTCCGAGGCATGCCACGACGCCGCCTCCATGCCATCAACTGGCCCGGCAAAGCGGCCCAATCGCTCGACACATTCGAAAAAGCCGGTGCGTGGCAGGCGGCTGGCGCCCTGGCTTATCACCAACGAACTGCGCAACGGCTGCTCGGCGCGAGCGTCGAGCACCGCCAGGTACTCCAGCGCGGCGGTCAGCGTCTGCATGGCCGGGCTGGGCAATTGCAAGCGCTCGATGAGCGCGCGATACGTCAGCAAATGACGTTGACGACGGGCCAGGTCAAGCTCGTCCAGCAGGCTCTGCCAATGCTGGCGGCTGATCCTGACCTGGCTCATGATGGCTCACTCCAACCCGCCACACCCAGGTGCCAGGCCAGGGCGCGGCGGATAGCGGCGTCCGGCAGTCGCTCGCCTGACTCGATCATGGCCAGGTACGCTGGGCTTACACCCACATTGCGCGCCAATAGCTCTGGGGCGATGCCCTTGGCCTGACGGATCTGCGCAACCTCGCCAAAAGCTGGCAAAGGTGCACTGGCGGTACTGTCCTGCGCTTCACTCAGATTCGCTTCGACGGGCGCCTGCCCCGCTGCCTTGAGCAGTGCCTGGTACTGCTCCCAGGGAACGACGGCGTACTCGGGCTGACCGTCCCTGCTAATAACCTGAATACCCATTACAACCCCCTTACGTAGGATTACGGCATGTAATCCGTAGGCATAATCCTTATGCCAATTATATTACCAAGTACGGGAGTCTGTGCAGCTCAGGCTGATTTCACTGCGTATTGCGTTCCAAGCGCAACGCTTCTGGGGTATCCGGCAACCGCTCGACCACCCGCAACCGCTCTGGGGCCTGGCTGTCGCGCCAGGCTTTGAAACGCGCCAGCTCATCGGCGACAGTCTTCAGTACCCAGCCAAGCACGGCGATGTCGTCAAGAAAACCCACGCCCAGCAACCAGTCGGGGATGGCATCGATAGGGCTGACGAAGTACAACAGGCCGGCAACGATGGTCACCAACGCCTTGGGGCTGATGGCGCGGTATTCGCCACGCCACCAGGCCAGGCACAGCGACTGCAGCAGCTTTACATCCTCGCGCAGCTGGCCGATCCGCGGGCCTTTGCGGGCCACGGCGAACAGCAGGGCCGGCAACCGTCCGCGGCTGAGCAGGCGCTCGGCCAGCGGCAGGAAACGGGCGAAATTCCAGGGTGCGCTCATGGAGCCTCCGAGAGGGAGGGTTATCCACATTTATTGTGGATAACCTTGTGAACAGGGCGAAGTTTCTGACGTCAGGTGCCCACGAAGCAAGGGCCCCGGTCAGATCGGGCGTTTTTTACACAGTCGTTTCAGTTCCGCAAACGATTTGCGTCAGAAGCATCCTACTTCATCACGCTGCTATTGCTCGGACAGTACCAGCCGACAGAGGTTCTTCCAAGCATCTGGCGCCAAAACGAAAACGCCCCGTCAAGACGGGGCGTTTTACGCAAACCAGCCAATATTACTTGGCAGGTTCTTCTGCTGGCGCTTCAGCTGGAGCTTCTGCTGGCGCTTGCGCCGGTGCTTCGGCTTCCGGCTCTGCACCTTGCAGTTGTGCCGGGTCCTTGATGGCGATCAGCTCAAGGTCGAACACCAATACCGAGTTGGCCGGAATCAGCGGGCTAGGGCTCTGGGCGCCGTAGGCCAGTTCGGCCGGGATGAACAGCTTGTATTTCTCGCCGACGTGCATCAGCTGCAGGCCTTCAACCCAACCCGGGATGACGCCGCTGACGGGCAGGTCGATCGGGCTGCCGCGCTCGACGGAGCTGTCGAACACCTTGCCATCGGTCAACTTGCCTTCGTAATGAACGGTGACGACGTCAGTCGGCTTAGGCTGCGGGCCGTCGGCCTTCTTGATCACTTCGTACTGCAGGCCCGAGGCGGTAGTGACCACGCCTGGCTTCTTGGCATTGTCTTCAAGGAACTTCTTGCCGGCGGAGGCGGCTTCTTCGCTGGCCTTGGCCAGACGCTCTTCGGCGCGCTTCTGCAGCGAGGTGAAGGCTTCTACCAGCTCTTCGTCCTTGATGCGTTGCTCTTTCTTGCTGACGGCGTCTTCGATGCCGAGGGCGACCGCTTTCGAATCAAGGTCTTCCATGCCTTCCTGAGCCAGGCTCTTGCCCATGTTCAGGCCGATACCGTAGGAGGCTTTCTGTGCCGGAGTCTTCAGCTCGGGGCTGCTGGCCTGTTGGTCGCAGCCAGCCAATACCAGGCCTACCAGGGCAACCGCAGCCGCCAAACGATGCTGTTTCATGCTATTTCCTTGTTCATGCGCCATAAGGGCAATCAGGGTAAAGCCGCGAGCTTAGCAGGCGGCCATGACCAATGGCTACCGGCATAGGAGCGGGTTTTGCTAAGGAAGTTCAGTAGTTAAACGATGATTCATCTGACGCATTACAGCCACTGGCCAGTATTGACCCTTTGGGCCGAATTCGCCTGGGTTTAAGGGCTGTTTATTTCACAGTGTTCTGAAGCGTCAGGGGTATTGGCCTTCCCGGTACTGCCCCGCCACCTCGCGCAGCACCTCGCACACCCACTGCCCCGGCAGGCTCTGCGCCAACGCCGCATTGCGACAGATTCCCACCGAGCCGCCCGGCTCACGCACACCCAGGTCGAGCTCGACCAGCTCACCGCGACCAAGGTCGATCAGCACGGCGTCACGCGGTGCCACCCACACCGCATCACTGCCCAGCAGGTAGCGGCGGCTCAAGGCCAGCGACAAGGTCTCCAGCCGCTGCGCAGGCATCTGGATACCACATTGAACGAACAGGCTGTCGGCGTGCTGGCGAATGGTGGTGCCAGGGGGTGGCAAGACCAATGGATAACGCCCTACCTGCGCCCGCTCCACTGGCGTGTTCGCCAGCAGCGGGTGCCCCGGCCGCACGACCAGGCTCATCGACTCGCTGTACAAGTGCTCGAACGACAGCCCCTGAATCTGCGGGCTGTCGGTCATGCGCCCAACCACCAGTTCCAGCTCACCCAGGCGCAACTGCCCGAGCAACTGCGCACTGGCGCCGGTCACCACGCTGATCAGCAACGCCTCATGGCGTTGATGCAGGCGGCACAGCACCTCGGGCATCAACAAGCCCTCGACCGTGGATAGCACGCCGATGCGCACCTGAGACGGCGCACGTGCCTCGCCGCGCAGGCTGCTCACGCCATCGCGCAGGGCCTGTACGCTGGGCCCGGCGTAGCGCATGAAGCGGGTGCCGGCCGGGGTCAGCTCGACGCCCTGCCGGCTGCGCTCGAACAGGCGTGTTTCAAGCAGCGCTTCGAGTTCCTTGAGGGTCTTGGAAATCGCGGGCTGGCTGATCGCAAGGATGTCTGCAGCCCTGGCCAGACTGCCCTGCCGGGCAATCTCCAGGAAACACAGCAGGTGGCGGTACTTGATGCGGGTGTCGAGGTTCATGGCCCCAAGCTTACCGCATCGCAGGCCCCATGCAGCGCGCTACCGCTCAGGCCACCGCCAACTCTATCGCGTCGCCATTTATCCGCACCGGCCACACCCGCAGCCGTTGCCCCGCATCCTCCAGGCAATGCCCGCTGTGCAAGCTGAAATGCTGTTTGTAGAGCGGCGCCGCCACCACCAACTGCCCTTGCACACTCCCCACCAACCCGCGGCCGATGATGTTGGCGCCAGAGCGCGGGTCACGGTTGTCCAGCGCATACAACGCCTGCTCCTGCCCTGGCAGATAAAACAGCGCCACCTGGGCACCCGCGTGCCAGACCACCACGCCGGAATCAGCAACCAGGTCATGGGCCTGGCAGACCGTTTGCCAGTTGGGTTGGTGCGCTACAGCGGTATTGGACAGGTTCATCAGACAGCCTCCTCGACAGTGGGGATCAGGTGCAAGGGTGCAGCAGGGCGACGTTGTTCGCGCTCGCGGACGAAGTGCACGTCCGGGTCGGCGCGGTGGTCGTTGACGAAGGTGCGGAAGCGCTTGAGCTTCTCCGGGTCGTTGAGGGCATTGGCCCATTCGCATTCATAGTGATCGACCACATGCTGCATCTGCGCCTCAAGCTCAGTGGCCAGGCCCAGGCTGTCGTCGAGGATGACCTGCTTGAGGTAATCCAGCCCGCCCTCCAGGCTTTCGCGCCACACCGAGGTGCGTTGCAGCTTGTCGGCAGTGCGGATGTAGAACATCAGCACACGGTCGATCAGGCGGACCAAGGTCTCGTCGTCCAGGTCGGTGGCGAACAGCTCGGCGTGGCGCGGGCGCATGCCGCCGTTGCCGCACACATACAGGTTCCAGCCCTTGTCGGTGGCGATCACGCCGATGTCCTTGCTCTGCGCCTCGGCGCATTCGCGGGTGCAGCCAGAGACCGCGAACTTGAGCTTGTGCGGGCTGCGCAGGCCCTTGTAGCGGTCTTCCAGGCGCAAGGCCATGGCGACGCTGTCCTGCACACCATAGCGGCACCAAGTGCTGCCCACGCACGACTTCACCGTGCGCGTCGACTTGCCGTAGGCATGGCCCGTCTCGAAGCCGGCCTCGATCAACTCACCCCAGATCAGCGGCAATTCGTGCAGTTGGGCGCCGAACAGGTCAATGCGTTGGCCGCCGGTGATCTTGGTGTAGAGGTCGTATTTTTTCGCCACCTGGCCGATGACGATGAGCTTGTCCGGGGTAATTTCGCCACCGGGGATGCGCGGCACCACCGAATACGTGCCGTTCTTCTGCATGTTGGCCATGAAGGTGTCGTTGGTGTCCTGCAGCGACACCAGCGCCGGGTCCATGATCGGCTGGTTCCAGCACGAGGCGAGGATATTGCCCACTGCCGGCTTGCAGATATCGCAACCCACATGGCCTTTGCCATGGCGAACCAGCAGATCATGGAAAGTGCGGATCCCCCCGACCCGCACCAAGCCGTACAGCTCCTGGCGGGTGTAGGCGAAGTGCTCGCACAGGCTCTTGTCGACCGTCACGCCGCGTGCAGTGAGTTCGTGCTCGAACACCTGCTTGAGCAGGGCCGCGCAGCCGCCACAGCCGCTGGCGGCCTTGGTGCAGCCCTTGACTGCAGCGAGGTCGCTGCAGCCACTGTCGATGGCAGCGCACACCGCGCCCTTGCTGACGTTGTGGCACGAGCAGATGGTCGCGCTGTCGGGCAGGGCATCGGCGCCCAGGGCGGGTACGCCACCCGTCTGCGGCAAAATCAGTGCTGCGGGGTCGGCAGGCAGGGCGATACCGTTCTGCGCGTATTGCAGCAGGGTGTCGTAGTAGCTGTTGTCGCCGACCAGTACCGCGCCCAGCACATGCTTGCCGCTGGCATCCACCACCAGCCGGCGGTAGGCCGCGTTGGCTTCGTCAATGAAGCGATAGCTGCGCGAGCCCGGCGTGGCGCCATGGGCATCGCCGATCGAGCCGACATCCACGCCCAGCAGCTTGAGCTTGGTCGACATGTCGGCGCCGGTGAACGCGACCGCGGCGTCCCCTACCAGCAACGCCGCGAGGTTGCGCGCCATGCTGTAGCCCGGCGCAACCAGGCCGAACACGCTGCCGTTCCACGAAGCGCATTCACCGATGGCGAAGATGCGCGCGTCGCTGGTGCGGCAGTGATTGTCGATCACCACCCCACCGCGTGCGGCAATTTCCAGGCCGCAGGCACGCCCCAGGGCATCCTGCGGGCGAATACCGGCGGAGAACACGATCAGGTCGGTTTCCAGGTGCTCGCCGCCGTCGAAGTTCATGCGGTAGCGATAGCCCTCGCCGGCACTGATCGACTGGGTAGCGCGGGACAGGTGCACCCCCACACCCAGCGCCTCGATCTGGGCCTTGAGTGCCGCCCCGCCTTCGCTGTCCAGCTGCACCGGCATCAAGCGTGGGGCGAACTCCACCACATGGGCTTCCAGGCCTAGCGACTTGAGTGCATTGGCCGCTTCAAGGCCCAACAAGCCCCCGCCAACCACCACGCCTCGGCGGGCATCGTGGGCGGCGGCGCGGATCGCGTCGAGGTCGTCAAGGGTGCGGTAGACCAGGCGGGCATTGCCGCTGGAGCCTTCGATCGGGGGCACGAATGGGTAGGAACCGGTGGCCAGAATCAACTGATCGTAGCCATAGCGGCCTTCGGCGGTGACCACTTCGCGGCGCGTGCGGTCGATCTCCTGCACGGCTTCGCCCAGGTGCAGGTGCACACCTTGACTTGTGTAGAAGCCCTGCTCGCACATGGCCAGGGTTTCGGCGCAGCTGCCGCCAAAGTACTCGGACAGGTGCACACGGTCGTAGGCCCGCTGGCGCTCTTCGCCGAACACCCGCACCTCGAAGTGCTGCAAGGCGCCACGCTCGATCAGTTGTTCGACGCAGTGGTGGCCGACCATGCCGTTGCCGACAATGACCAGTTTCTCTCGTTGTCCGCCGTTCGCTGTTGCCTTCATAGCCGATCCTCGATCAAAAAAAAACGCCTGGAGCCGAAGCTCCAGGCGCCTTTGCCTGTACTCATCAGGGTGTGCCCCTGGTTGATCGCCGTTGATCAGTGGGGCGTGTTTGTGAATCTGGTAAAGCAGGGAATGTGCCAAATGCTGCAGCGCCTGTTAGGCCCTCTTCGCGGGTAAGCCCGCCCCCACAGGATCCCCACTGCTTCAGGATCAGTAGAGATCCTGTGGGAGCGGGCTTGCCCGCGAAGAGGCCGGCACAAGCAACACACACCGCACAGCCAAGGTGCACACCTCACCATCCCGGTGCACTCAATACACATCGCGCCGATAGCGCTTGGCCTTGCTCAGCGCCGCCACATAAGCATCCGCCGCCGCCGCGCTCATACCGCCATGCTCGGCGACGATCGCGCGCAAGGCACTGTCCACATCCTTGGCCATGCGCTGAGCATCGCCGCACACATAAAAGAACGCCCCCGCTTCCAGCCACCGCCAAAGGTCAGCGCCCTGCTCGTGCATGCGCTGCTGCACATAGATTTTCTCGGTCTGGTCTCGGGAGAACGCAGTCTCCAGGCGCACGTGGCCGGTCGCCTGCCAGGCCTGCAACTGCTGCTGGTAATAGAAGTCGCTGGCAGCATACTGCTCACCGAAGAACAGCCAGTTCTGCCCGCTGGCCCCACGCGCTTCGCGCTCTTCGAGAAACGCCCGAAACGGCGCGATGCCAGTGCCCGGACCGACCATGATCAGCGCTACGTTGTCGTCTTCAGGCAGGCGAAAGTGCTTCGATGCCTGCGGGAAGATCGCCACCTTGATGCCTTGCGCGCGGTCGGCGAGGAAGGTCGAGCAGGTACCTTTGCGCTGCCCGTAACGCACCGTGGAGACGGTCAGATGAACCTGGCCGGGGTGCGCCAACGGGCTGGAGCTGATCGAGTACAGGCGCGGTTGCAAGGGTTTGAGCAGGTCGAGCCAAGTGGCCAAGGGCAGGTCCTGCGGGAACTCGCGCAGGACGTCGGCCAACTGCCGCCCCCACAACCAGCCTTGCAGTTCGGCCTTGTGCTCAGGCTCAAGCAACCGGCGCAGGCCCTCGGCACGCTGGCTGAACACCTGCAACTGTGCAGGGGTGACTTGGGCGATTTCCAGGTGCGCTTCCAAGGCAACGGCCAGCGGCAGCGCAGGTTGGCCCTTGATGTGAACCAAGGCCTGGCCATCGAGGCGCATCAACGCCAACAACTCTTCGACCAGTGCCGGGCAGTTGCGCGGCCATACGCCCAAGGCGTCGCCCGCCTGGTAGGTAAACGTGCTGCCAGACAGATCGAATACCAATTGGCGGGTCTCCTTGCTGGCACCTGGGGCGTTGAGCACGCGGTTTTCCAGCAAGGTGGCCGACCAGGGTTGCTGCCTGCTGTAGGCCTCCACGGGCAAGGGCGCACTGCTTGCCTGGGGCGCGGCGGCGCTACCCAACTGCGATGACAAGGCGTCGAGCCAGGTGGCGAACGCTTCATCGAAGTCCGGCTCGCAATCCACCCGTTGCAGCAGCCTGCGCCCACCCAGTTCGGCCAGGCGCTGATCGAGCTTGCGGCCAAACCCGCAAAACTGGTCGTAACTGGAGTCGCCCAAAGCCAACACGGCATAGGGCACGTCGGCACAGTGAGCGCCCTCCTCGCCTTGCAGCGCTTGCCAGAACGCCGTCGCACTGTCGGGCGCATCGCCATCGCCGAAGGTGCTGGCGATCAGCACGACACTGGCGGCGCCGTGCAAGTGCTGCGGGCTGACCGCGTCCATGCAACTGAGCTGCACGGCAAGGCCGGCGCCACGTAGGCGTTCGGCACAGCGCTCGGCCAGTGCCTCGCCGTTACCGGTTTGCGAGGCCCACAGCACCTGGTGCTGCGGCGCCGCCAGCGTCAGGCTGGGCACTACCGAAGGCTGCGCGAACACGCCAGCCAACAGCCCATCGACAAACAGCCGCCGGCTTGCGGCCAGCGGCGCACTGGCCGGCAGGCTGGGTACACCCTCAGCGCGGCCCTGGTCCAGGCCGAGCAAAAAACCCTGCAGGTAAAGACGCTCTTCCTCGGCCAGAACCGGGGCCGGCAAGGTGTCCAGGCCAAGCAGACGGGACAGGGTGGCGGTCGGCATGCGGGCAGGCTCCGGGTTGGCAGTGGCGGCGCTCAGGTCAAGGGCGTCGATACGTTCGCCGGCAACCCGCTCAAGGGCCACGGCGCAGTGTTTGAAGGCGGGCTGCAGCGACAGTGGGTCGACCGCATCGCAGGTCACGGCATTGATGGCCAACTGCTCGCCGATCACATCGTTCCAGTGAAAGGGGGCAAAGCAGTTACCCGGCATGACCCGATCAGTGATGCGCGCGGGTAACAGCGCCTGCCCGCGCCGCGAGCGGATGGCCACCTGGTCCTTGTCGCGGATACCCAGGCGCGCGGCATCGTCAGGGTGAAGTTCGACAAAAGGGCCAGGTTCGAGCTTGTTCAGCGCAGGCACCTTGCCGGTCTTGGTCAAGGTGTGCCATTGGTGCTGCACGCGGCCGGTGTTGAGCACTATCGGGTAGTCAGCATCGGGCAGCTCTGACGCGGGCAGCCAGGGCCGTGCGAAAAACCGCGCCTTGCCACTGGCCGTAGGGAATGCCAGCGCCGGGCGGTTGCCCTCGGCGTCCTGCAGCAGTTGTTGGCTGCTGCCGTCGTTCTGATAACGCAGCGGGCTGCGCGGCGCTTCATGGCCTGGCGCGCAGGGCCACTGGCGCGGTTGCGTGCGCAGGTCGGGGTAGCCGATGCCGCGCAGGTCGTAGCCGGTAGCGGGGTTATGGAAGCGCCGAATCTCTTCGTAGACTGTTTCGGCATCGGGGTAGTCGAAGGCATCGGCATAGCCCATGGCACAAGCGACCCGGGCGATGATCTGCCAGTCCGGCAGGCTCTGGCCTGGAGGCTCCACGGCGCGGGGCATCAAGGTCAGGTTGCGCTCGCTGTTGATCATCACCCCCTCGCCTTCGGCCCAGAGCGCCGCCGGCAGGAGGATGTCGGCGTAACGGTTGGTTTCGGTGTCGAGAAACGCGTCCTGGGTGATCACCAGTTCAGCCTGGCGCAGGCCGTCGATCACCTGCTGGCGGTTGGCGACACTGGCCACTGGGTTGCTGCAGATGATCCAACAGGCCTTCACCTCACCGGCCTTCATCTGCTCGAACAGCGCCACGGTGCCCTCGCCACCTTCGCTTCGCAGGCTGCCAGGGGCCAGGTTCCACTGGTTCTCGACAAAAGCGCGGTCGGCCTCCACCAGCGCCGAGCGCTGGCCCGGCAGGCCCACCCCCATGTAGCCCATCTCGCGGCCACCCATGGCGTTGGGTTGGCCTGTCAGGGAGAACGGGCCGCTGCCAGGGCGGCAAATGGCGCCGGTGGCCAGGTGCAGGTTGCAGATGGCGTTGCTGTGCCAAGTGCCATGAATGCTCTGGTTAAGGCCCATGGTCCAGCAGCTCATCCAGTCCCTGGCGCCGCCGAGCCATTGGGCGGCGGTGCGGATGTCGGCTTCGCTCAGGCCGGTGATGGCAGCGACGCGCTCGGGGCTGTAGTCCTCTAGAAAAGGCGGCAGATCTTCCCAGCCCTCGGTATGCCGGGCGATGAAGTCAGCGTTGGTCTGGCCGTTCTGGTGCAGCAGGTACAGCAGGCCATTGAGCAAGGCCATGTCGGTGCCTGGGCGTACCTGCAGGAACAAGTCGGCCTTGTCAGCGGTGGCCGTGCGCCGTGGATCGACGACGATCAGCCTGGCCCCGGCCTTGAGCCGGTCCAGCAGGCGCAGGAACAGGATCGGATGACAGTCGGCCATGTTCGCGCCGATCACCAGAAACACGTCGGCACGCTCGAAATCCTGATAGCTACCGGGCGGGCCATCGGCGCCCAACGACAGCTTGTAGCCGCTACCGGCACTGGCCATGCACAGCCGCGAGTTGGACTCGATATGACGAGTGCGAATAAAGCCCTTGGCCAGTTTGTTGGCCAGGTACTGGGCCTCCAGCGACATCTGCCCGGACACATACAACGCCACGGCATCGGCGCCGTGCTGCTCGATGATGCCGCGCAGGCGCTCGGCGGCCTGGCTGATGGCCTGGTCCAGGCCCGTGCGCGCCGGTTGCTGGCTGCGCTGCTGGCGCAGGTAGGCATCCTCCATGCGCCCGGCGGCGGTCAGCGGCACGTGCGCGGTGAGGCCCTTGGTGCACAGGCGGCCGAAGTTGCTGGGGTGCTGCTTGTCGCCGCTGATCTTGACGACCTTGCCATCGGCAACGCTCATGACAATGCCGCAGCCGACACCGCAATACGGGCAGACACTGCGTGTTTCGCTGCTGCTCATGGGCCGGTCTCCTGTTTGGAAACGCAAAAGGCGCCGGCTGCTCCGGCTCGCATGGCAAGCAGGGCAACACGGCGCCTTTGTCGTGAGAATGTGCGGGCAATCGGCATTGATTGCCCTTGATAGGAGCAGGTCAGCAATTACCGGGCCAGCTGTGCAGGCCGCTTCGTGAGAAAGCCCTGGTACAGGTTCAAGCGCTTGCAGGGCCGGTTTGCCGCACCATGCGGTGGCACCGCAAAGGCCCATGGCGCTATGCTGGGGCACATTTCAGCCAGAGTTACTGCCCTCCCCCCATGTCCCAGGTGATCCTCAAAACCCCCGCCCAACTCGACCTGATGCGCAACGCCGGCCAATTACTGGCCCAAGTGTTTGCCGAGCTCGACCGTTTCATACGCCCTGGCGTGACCACGATGCAGATCAACGACCTTGCCGAGGCGTTCATCGTCGACAGCCTGAAGGCACGCCCGGCGAGCAAAGGCCAATACGGCTTCCCTTACGCGCTCAATACTTCCGTGGACCATGTGGTCTGCCACGGCATGCCGAAGGCTGATGAAGTACTGAAGGAAGGGTCGATCATCAATGTCGATATCACCCTGGAACAGGGCGGCTACATCGCCGATTCGTCGAAAATGTACTGCCTTGGCGCGATCAGCGATGAGGCCCGGCGGCTGGTCGACACCACCTATGATGCGCTATGGAAAGGCATCGAGCAGGTGCGCCCCGGCGCGACGCTTGGCGATATTGGCCATGCCATCCAGGCCCATGCCGAGGCAGCGGGCTACAGCGTCGTGCGTGAGTACTGCGGCCATGGCATTGGCCAGCAGATGCATGAGGGGCCGGAAGTGCTGCACTACGGCCAGCGTGGCATGGGCATGAAGCTCACGCCTGGCATGGTGTTTACCATCGAGCCGATGATCAACCAGGGCGGGCGTGGAACACGGACATTGAAAGACGGGTGGACGGTGATTACCCGCGATCATGCGCTGTCAGCGCAGTGGGAACATACCGTGGCGGTGACGGAGGACGGGGTTGAGGTGCTGACGTTGCGGGAGGAAGAACGCCAGCGTTGAGGCGCCATCGAACATGTGGGAGCAACTGTCTTCTTGTGGAAGCTGGCCTTGCCGGCGATGGGGCGCGTAGCGCCCCAGGCCCGGCTGTGCCGGGCATCGCCAGCAAGGCTTGCTCCTACGAATGAGCTATTTGCTCCTTCCAGGGCGTTCCGGTCTTGAGCATCGCATTTAGCCTCACTATCAATACTCGCATACACGCCACCACCGATACTTTCGCGCACTTCCCCTGGGCTCGCAGTGCTTTGTAGCGCTCGCAGAAGTCCTTGTTGTGCCGTATCACCACCCAGCAGGCCATATAGAGCGCCCGCCTGACTTGTGAGCGCCCCCCCCAGATTGAACGCTTGCCCGACTGCTTGCCGCTGTCCTGGTTGAACGGCGCAACACCGACCAAGGCAGCAATTTCCTTCTTATCCACCTGGCCCAGCTCTGGCAGCAAGGCCATCAGCTTTCCGGCAGTAATCAGACCAATTCCTTTGACTTGAGTGAGCTGTTTAACCCGGTCATCAGGCAAAGCTGCTGCCTGCTGTGCGATCTCTTGTTCCAGCGCTCGAATTTCACCCTTCAGATAGGCGATGTGTTGTTCCAACCGCAAACAAACACTGGGAGCCCGCGCCTGCTTCAGGCGCCGCTTGTCATCGTCGCGCTGTTGGACGAAGCGATCCCGCTGCATAAGCAGTTCGCGCAGCAAGGCCCGCTCGGGTGTCATCACCTGGCAAGGCCGTGGGGGCATAACTTCAGCCAGGTGAGCCAAAACAGCTGCGTCAATGGGATCGGTCTTGGCGCGTTTACCCATCGACTTGGCAAAGTCCCGGGCACGACTGGGATTGATCCGGCAAACCGGAAAATCGGCATCCTGCAGCGCTTTGAGGACATTGCACTCGTAGCCACCGGTAGCTTCGAGCAAGACCATTGAAACTGCATACCCGCCAAGCTTTTCGACGAGCAGTTGGAATCCCTTCAAGTCATTGGAAACACTGAAGTTCACCCCCTCAGGGCGGATGTGAACAGCAAGTGTGGCACTGGAAACATCGATGCCGACAGAGGAAGACATGGCCAAACCCTCTTAAACTCAAGGAGTGAGAGCGCTTTGGCTTGGCCCACGCTTGTGATTCGAGATTACGCCCCTCATCCAACTGTTCGGGCTCTCGCCAAAGTGGAACGGTGAATGGCAGCTTTTGCTCCCACACGTGCTCTGGGCACCTCGGGCTATCAGCTTGCCATTCACCGCTCTCACTTCAGATTCTATTCCCTCTCCAAGACACAAGCGGGCTTGCCCGCGAATACTGGCAAAGCCGGTGCCATGCACCGCGTGGCAATATTCGCGGGGCAGTCCATAGGCCGTGCTGTACCACAAAACTTTTCAGCATGCAGAAACAAAAAAAGCGACCCTAAGGTCGCTTTTTCTGTAACTTCCGGGTGTTCAGTGGGCCCTGGAAGTTGAATATGGCGCAGCGGACGGGACTCGAACCCGCGACCCCCGGCGTGACAGGCCGGTATTCTAACCGACTGAACTACCGCTGCGCTATACATCGAGTGGTGGGTGATGACGGGATCGAACCGCCGACCCTCTGCTTGTAAGGCAGATGCTCTCCCGGCTGAGCTAATCACCCTTTCGTCTCGGTGTGGCGCGCATTCTACGGATGAGCCCCTACCCTGGCAAGCACTTTTTTCGACTTTTTTAAAAAAATTTTCGAAGGCTTTCAAAGACCTAGCAACCCAGGGCTTTTCTTCCTTTATAGAGAGGTACTGGCCCTCTGACAGGGTTGGACGGGAACCACCGCTCGGAGAATAATGCCCGCCTTATGCATTAAGGAGAGATTGCCCCTCATGTGGTTCAAGAACCTGCTGACCTACCGCCTGACCCAGGATGTTTCATTCGAAGCCGACGCACTGGAAACTGCCCTGGCCAGCAAGCCGGCCCGTCCGTGCGCCAGCCAGGAGCTGACCACCTATGGCTTCGTCGCGCCGTTCGGCAAAGGCGAAGACGCTCCCCTGGTGCACGTCAGCGGTGAATTCCTGCTGATCGCCGCACGCAAGGAAGAACGTATCCTCCCTAGCAGTGTGGTCAATGACGCCGTCAAGGAGAAGGTCGAAGAGATCGAGACCGAGCAAATGCGCAAGGTCTATAAAAAGGAACGCGATCAGATCAAGGATGAAATCATCCAGGCCTTCCTGCCGCGCGCGTTCATTCGTCGTTCGATGATCTTCGCCGCCATCGCGCCGCGCCTGGGCGTGATCCTGGTCAACTCGGCCAGCGCCAAGCGCGCCGAAGACCTGCTGTCGACCCTGCGTGAAGTCATGGGCTCGCTGCCGGTGCGCCCCGCTACCGTGAAGATCGCGCCGGTTGCCACCATGACCGACTGGGTCAAGTCGCAGCAAGCGGCCGAAGGCTTCTATGTACTGGACGAGTGCGAGCTGCGCGACACCGCCGAAGACGGTGGCATCGTGCGCTGCAAGCGCCAGGACCTGACCAGCGAGGAAATCCAGCTGCACCTGAGCACCGGCAAGGTGGTCACTCAGTTGGCCCTGGCCTGGCAAGACAAACTGTCGTTCGTGCTGGACGACAAGATGGTGATCAAGCGCCTGAAGTTCGAGGAGCTGCTGCAGGAGCAGGCTGAACAGGATGGTGGCGATGAAGCCCAGCAGCAGTTCGATGCGAGCTTCCTGCTGATGATGATGACCTTTACCGAGTTCCTCCCGGTGCTGTTCGAGGCCTTGGGTGGGGAGGAGATTCCGCAAGGGGTCTAACCTTTATGATTTGCCGGTGCTGGCCTGACAGTTAATCGTTGACCAGTACCGGCCCTTTCGCGGGCAAGCCCGCTCCCACAGGTGTTTGCTCAGCCTGTGGGAGCGGGCTTGCCTGCGAATGGCCCTTCAAAAATCGCCTCTATATATAAGTACAAGGACTTCCCCATGCGCGCCCTCGCCGCCCTCAGCCGCTTCGTCGGCAACACCTTTGCCCTCTGGGTGCTGGTGTTCGCCGTGCTGGCCTTCCTGCAACCGCAGTGGTTTATCGCCCTGAAAGTGGCCATCGTGCCTTTGCTTGGGCTGGTGATGTTCGGCATGGGCCTGACCCTCAAGCTCGACGACTTCGCCGCCCTCGCCCGCCAACCCTGGCGGGTGATGCTGGGGGTGGTAGCACACTTCGTGATCATGCCGGGCATGGCCTGGTTGCTGTGCCAATTGTTCCACTTGCCCGCCGAGATCGCCGTAGGGGTGATTCTGGTCGGTTGCTGCCCAAGCGGTACGGCTTCGAACGTGATGGTCTGGCTGTCCAAGGGCGACCTGGCGCTGGCGGTGGCGATTGCCGCAGTCACCACCCTGCTCGCCCCGCTGCTGACTCCGGCACTGATCTGGTTCCTGGCCTCGGCCTGGCTGCCGGTCTCGTTCATGGACATGTTCTGGTCGATTCTGCAGCTGGTCATGCTGCCGATCGTGCTCGGCGTGCTGGCCCAGCGCCTGCTTGGCGCGCGGGTGCAGGCGGCCGTGCAGGTATTGCCGCTGGTATCGGTAGTGAGCATCGTCATGATCGTCTGCGCGGTGGTGGCGGCCAGCCAGGCGAAGATCGCCGAATCGGGGCTGCTGATCATGGCGGTGGTGATGCTGCACAACAGCTTCGGCTATTTGCTGGGGTACCTGACCGGCAAGCTCTGCAAGTTGCCCCTGGCCCAGCGCAAGTCGCTGGCGCTGGAGGTGGGTATGCAGAACTCAGGGCTAGGGGCGGCATTGGCAGCGGCGCACTTCTCGCCATTGGCAGCGGTGCCGAGTGCGCTGTTCAGCGTTTGGCACAATATTTCCGGGGCGTTGCTGTCGACCTGGTTCCGGCGAATGGAAGAGTCTTCGTCAGCTGTTGAGAATGGCGAGCCTGCCAGGGATTGATGTTGCCTGACCCGGCCTCTTCGCGGGCAAGCCCGCTCCCACAAGTACTCCACACTCCTGAAAGCCGTGGAGTACCTGTGGGAGCGGGCTTGCCCCGCGAAGAGGCCAGCACAGACTTGCCCAGCAATCAGAAAATGTGCACCCTAGTGCCCACTGTGAGGACGGCCTCACGACGCACCGCGTGACCATTCCGGGGACGGCCCCATCATTGGCAACAATGGAGGCACCTATGTCCTGGATCATCCTGTTCTTCGCCGGCCTGTTCGAGGTCGGCTGGGCCGTCGGCCTGAAATACACCGATGGCTTCACCCGCCCACTGCCCACCGTACTCACCGTCGGCGCCATGGTCATCAGCCTTGGCCTGCTGGGCCTGGCCATGAAGGAGCTGCCGCTAGGCACCGCTTATGCCATCTGGACCGGTGTCGGCGCCGTGGGCACGGTAATCGCCGGGATTATCCTGTTTGGCGAATCCATGGCCCTGGTGCGACTGGTCAGTGTGGCGCTGATCGTCTGCGGCCTGATCGGCCTGAAAGTCAGCGCCAGCTGACACGCCCTCTTTAACGCAAGTCGCCGCGCAAGCGGCTCACCTGCTCACGCAACGCATCCGGCTGCGCCGCCTCCACCGGGATGGCGGTGCCAGCCACGATGGTCACCCGCGACCACAAGCGCTTGAAAAAACCCTTGGCCGGATCCCGACTGAAGAAACTGCCCCACAGCCCCTGCAACGCCAAGGGAATCACCGGCACCGGGGTTTCGCTGAGAATGCGGTTCACCCCACCTTTGAACACATCGATCTCGCCATCAGCGGTCAACTTGCCCTCCGGGAAGATACACACCAGCTCACCCGCCGCCAGGTACTCGGCGATACGGGCGAACGCCCGCTCGTACGTGGCCTCGTCCTCACCGCGCCCGGCAATCGGGATGGCGCCTGCGGTGCGGAACACGAAGTTGAGTACCGGCAGGTTGTAGATCTTGTAGTACATGACGAAACGGATCGGCCGACGGATCGCACCGCCGAGCAACAGGGCATCGACGAACGAGACATGGTTGCACACCAGCAGCGCCGCGCCTTCGTCCGGGATGCGCTCAAGGTCGCGGTGCTTTACGCGGTACATCGAGTGGCTGAGCAGCCAGATCAGGAAGCGCATGGTGAACTCAGGCACGATCCTGAAGATGTAGGCGTTGACCGCGATGTTGAGCAACGACACCACCAAGAACAGCTGCGGGATGGTCAGTTCGGCCAGCCCCAGCAGAACGATGGTGAGGATCGCCGAAACCACCATGAACAAGGCATTGAGGATGTTGTTGGCGGCGATCACCCGGGCCCGCTGATCCTCGGCCGTGCGCGCCTGGATCAAGGCATACAGCGGCACGATGTAGAACCCGCCAAACACCCCGAGCCCGACGATTGACATCAGAATCCACCAGGCCTGGCTCATGCCCAGCAACGCCAGCCAGTCATGCGGCACGGGCGCCGCTGGCACGTCGCCGGAGTGCCACCACCAAAGCAGGCCGAACAGGGTCAGGCCAAACGAGCCGAACGGCACCAGGCCGATCTCCACCTTGCGCCCGCTCAGCCGCTCGCACAGTAGCGAGCCGAGGGCGATGCCTACCGAGAACAGGGTCAGCACCAGGGTCACCACGGTGCCGTCGCCGTGCAGCCAGTCCTTGGCGTACGCCGGGATCTGGGTCAGGTAGATGGCGCCGACGAACCAGAACCACGAGTTGCCGACGATCGAGCGCGACACCGCAGGCGTCTGCCCCAGGCCCATGCGCAGGATCGCCCAGGATTGCTTGAAGATGTTCCAGTCCAGTTGCATCTGCGGCGTTACGGCTGCGGCGCGTGGAATCCAGCGGCTGGCCAGGTAGCCCAGCACTGCGGTGCCCACCACGCCTCCCGCCACCACCGTGGCATAGCTGGCCGACGACATCATCACCCCGGCGCCGATAGTGCCAGCCAGGATAGCCAGGAAGGTGCCCATCTCGACCAGCCCGTTACCGCCCACCAGTTCTTCTTCACGCAGGGCCTGGGGCAGGATCGAGTACTTAACCGGCCCGAACAGCGCCGAATGGGTACCCATGCCGAACAGTGCCACCAGCATCAACGCCAAGTGGTTGGTCATAAAGCCCAGGGCCCCAATGGCCATGATGCCGATCTCGGCCAGCTTGATCGCACGGATCAGTGCGTCCTTGGCGAACTTCTCGCCAAACTGCCCACCCAGCGCCGAAAACAGAAAGAACGGCAAGATGAACAGCAATGCGCAAAGGTTGACCCAGATCGAACGGTCACCATCGCCCAGGCTCAGCTTGAACAGGATCGCCAGGATCAGCGACTGCTTGAACAGGTTGTCGTTGAACGCACCCAGCGACTGGGTGATGAAGAACGGCAGGAAGCGCCGCTTGCCGAGCAAGGTGAATTGCGAGGGATGACTCATCGTCCTTGTACCTGATGGGCATTTTTCATTGGAGGCGCGCCAGAAGCGACAAGCCACAAATCTGCATGGGAAAACCTGCTGCTGGCAAGCCCGCCACATCGATTAAAGCGAGGCTGCGCAGCAGCCCCTTGCTGGCTTATGCTGGAAACCGGCAAACCACAACAACAAGGACGTGGCAATGCTCGCCGCCCTCAAGCGCTACCCACCGGCCGTACGTCTGCTGCTCACCACCACCTTCACCCTGACCCTGGCGCGCGCCCTTACCCTGCCCTACCTGGTGGTGTACCTGGCGGACAACTTTCAGCTCCCGATGAGCCAGATCGGCCTGGTGATCGGCGGCGCCCTGATCATCGCCTCGCTGCTGAGCCTGTACGGCGGCCACCTGGTGGACACCGTGCGCAATCACACGCTGGTGATCGCCAGCACCCTGGTGTTTGCCCTGGCCTTCATCGGCGCCATCGCCAGCCACTCGGCAGCGCTGTTCTTTCTGTGCCTGGTACTGATCAACCTGGCCCTGGCGGTGGTCGACATCGCGGCCAAGGCCGGTTTTTGCGCACTGTTGCCGGTAGAGGAACGGGCGGAAGTATTTGCCATCAAGTACACCTTGAGCAACGTTGGCTATGCCGCCGGCCCACTGCTGGGCGTGGCCCTGCTGGAGCTGAACGACCACCTGCCGTTCATTGCCTCTGCATTGATTGGCCTGGGGATGGGCCTGGCCTACCAGCACCTCGGCGACCGGGGCCTGCTGGCCGGTGCGCCGGCGCAATCAGGTGCGGGTTTTGGGCTGGTGGCCTTGGGCCTGGCGCGTGACCGGCGGCTGGTGTGCTTCACCCTGGGCGGGGTGCTGAGCGCCGTAGTGTTCGGCCAATTCACTGCTTATTTGTCGCAGTACCTGGTGGTGACCACCAGCCCGAGCGAGGCCGCGCGCCTGGTCGGCTACCTGGTGACCACCAACGCCATCACGGTGATTGCCCTGCAGTACCTGATCGGCCGGCGTATCAGCCGCCAGCGCCTGATGCCCTGGCTGCTGGCCGGCATGGGCCTGTTCATTGCCGGGCTGCTGGGCTTTTCCTGGGCAGACACGGTGCCGATGTGGTGCTTGGCGATGCTGGTGTTCACCCTGGGGGAAATCATCGTGATACCCGCCGAGTACATGTTCATCGACCTGATCGCCCCGGAGCACCTGCGCGGGGTGTATTACGGCGCGCAGAACCTGTCGAACCTGGGCGCGGCACTGGGGCCGGTGATGGTGGGGTTTGTGCTGGGGCAATGGTGGCCGGGGGCGATCTTCTACCTGCTGGTGTTGTCGGTGATACTGGCGGGGGTGTTTTATTGGCGGGGTACCCGCAGGTACTGATGATGCCTGCGACGACTCGCCACTGCGACCATCGTCTGCGCTGACGAACGCCCGCCTGCGTGCCAGACTGATTGATCGGGACCGCGTTACCTTTTTTGCTCCGGAGTTTGCATGTCGTTGTCCAGTGGGCTGATCGCCGTGGTCGCCCTGGCCTATATGGCCATCATGTTCGCCATCGCCTTCTACGGCGACCGCCGCAGCACACCGTTGCCGCCGAAGCTGCGTGCCTGGGTGTACAGCCTGTCGCTGGCCGTCTACTGCACCAGCTGGACGTTCTTTGGCGCCGTCGGCCAGGCGGCCGAACAACTCTGGGCGTTCCTGCCGATCTACCTGGGCCCGGTGCTGCTGCTGATTTTCGCACCCTGGGTGCTGCAGAAGATGGTGCTGATCAGCAAGCAGCAGAACATCACCTCGATCGCCGACTTTATTGCCGCGCGCTATGGCAAATCGCAGACCCTGGCGGTGGTGGTGGCACTGATCTGCCTGGTCGGCGTGCTGCCTTATATTGCCTTGCAGCTCAAAGGCATCGTGCTGGGCGTCAACCTGCTGATCGGTGCCAATGCCGATGCCACGGGCACCCGCGTACAGGACACCGCACTCGTGGTGTCGCTGGTGCTGGCCTTGTTCGCCATCGTGTTCGGCACGCGCAGCCTTGACGTGACCGAGCACCACCGCGGCATGGTTCTGGCAATTGCCTTTGAGTCGCTGATCAAGCTGTTGGCATTCCTTGCCGTGGGCATCTTCGTGGTGTTCAACCTGTACGACGGCTTCGACGACCTGTTCAGCCAGGCGCGTCAGTCGATTCAACTGGAAAGCTACTGGAAAGAGACCATCAACTGGCCATCGATGGTGGTGCAGACGGCAGTGGCCATGATGGCGATCATCTGCCTGCCACGGCAGTTCCATGTCACCGTGGTGGAGAATATCGAGCCACAGGACATGCGCCTGGCCCGCTGGGTGTTCCCGATGTACCTGGCGCTGGCCGCGCTGTTCGTGGTGCCGATCGCCCTGGCCGGGCAGATGCTGTTGCCGGGCACGGTGATGTCCGATTCGTTCGTCATCAGCCTGCCCCTGGCCGAGGCCCACCCGAGCCTGGCCCTGTTGGCCTTCATCGGCGGTGCCTCGGCCGCCACCGGCATGGTCATCGTCGAAGCCGTGGCGCTGTCGACCATGGTCTCCAACGACATGCTGCTGCCCTGGCTACTGCGCCGCAACAATGCCGAGCGGCCGTTCGAGGCGTTCCGCCATTGGATGCTCTCGGTACGCCGGGTGACCATCGTGGTGATCCTGCTGCTGGCGTACGTCAGCTACCGCCTGCTCGGTTCAACGGCGAGCCTGGCGACCATCGGCCAGATCGCCTTCGCCGCCGTGACCCAGCTCACCCCGGCCATGCTTGGCGCGCTGTACTGGAAGCAGGCCAACCGGCGCGGCGTGTTCGCCGGCCTCGCCGCCGGCATCTTCCTGTGGTTCTACACCCTGGTACTGCCGATTGCCGCCCACAGCGTGGGCTGGTCGCTTGAGCTGTTCCCAGGCCTTGCGTGGCTGCATGGCAACCCGCTGAACCTGCCGATCAGCCCGCTGACCCAAGGCGTGGTGCTGTCACTGGCGGGTAACTTCACCTTGTTCGCCTGGGTGTCGGTGTTGTCGCGCACGCGGGTGTCGGAACACTGGCAGGCTGGCCGTTTCATCGGCCAGCAGACCAGCGCCCGCCCCAGCAGCAAACCGCTGCTGGCGGTACAGATCGACGACCTGCTGACCCTGGCCTCGCGCTTCGTCGGCGAAGAGCGTGCCCGGCAGAGCTTCATCCGCTTCGCCTACCGCCAGGGCAAAGGCTTCAACCCCAACCAGAACGCCGACGGCGACTGGATCGAGCACACCGAACGCCTGCTCGCCGGCGTGCTCGGCACCTCGTCGACTCGCGCTGTGGTCAAGGCCGCCATCGAAGGCCGCGACATGCAGCTTGAGGACGTGGTGCGCATCGCCGACGAAGCCAGCGAGGTGCTGCAGTTCAACCGTGCACTGCTGCAAGGCGCTATCGAGAACATCAACCAGGGCATCAGCGTGGTCGACCAGAACCTGCACCTGGTCGCCTGGAACCGCCGTTACCTGGAACTGTTCAACTACCCCGACGGGCTGATCAGCGTTGGCCGGCCAATTGCCGACATCATCCGCTACAACGCCGAGCGCGGCCTGTGCGGCCCTGGCGAGGCGCAGGTGCACGTGGCCCGGCGCCTGCACTGGATGCGCCAGGGCCGCGCGCACTCTTCCGAGCGGCTGTTCCCCAACGGCCGGGTCATCGAGCTGATCGGCAACCCGATGCCCGGCGGCGGCTTCGTCATGAGTTTCACCGACATCACCCCGTTCCGCGAAGCCGAACAGGCGCTGCGCGATGCCAACGAAGGCCTGGAGCAGCGGGTGGCGGAACGTACCCACGAATTGTCCCAGCTCAACCAGGCACTGTCAGAAGCCAAGAGCCAGGCCGAGGCGGTGAGCAAGTCCAAGACCCGCTTCCTTGCCGCGGTCAGCCACGACCTGATGCAACCGCTGAACGCCGCGCGGCTGTTCTCCGCCGCCCTGTCGCAACAGGCCGAGGGCATGAACGAGGAGGCCCAGCAACTGGTGCAGCACATGGACAGCTCGCTGCGCTCGGCCGAAGAACTGATCAGCGACCTGCTGGACATCTCGCGCCTGGAGAACAACAAGATCACCCCGGACGCCAAGCCGTTCGCCCTCAATGAGCTGTTCGACACCCTGGGCGCCGAATTCAAAGTGCTGGCCGCCGAAAAAGGGCTGGAATTCCGCCTGCGCGGCAGCCGCCTGCGGGTCGAAAGCGACATGAAACTGCTGCGCCGGGTGCTGCAGAACTTCCTGACCAACGCCCTGCGCTATGGCAAAAGCCCGATTCTGCTCGGCGCCCGCCGCCAGGGTGAACGCCTGTGGCTGGAAGTGTGGGATCGCGGCCCGGGCATCGCCGACAACAAGCTGCAGGAGATTTTCCAGGAATTCAAACGCCTGGACAGCCACCAGACCCGCGCCGAGAAAGGCCTGGGCCTGGGCCTGGCGATCGCCGATGGCCTGTGCCGGGTACTTGGCCATAGCCTCGAAGTGCGCTCGTGGCCCGGCAAGGGCACGGTGTTCCGGGTCAGCGTCCCGATTGCCCGACAGGCGGCACCTGCGCCAAGCGCGCCAGTGGAGCAGACGGGCCAGCCGCTGGCCGGGCTGAACGTGCTGTGCATCGACAACGAAGACAGCATCCTGATCGGCATGAACAGCCTGCTCAGCCGCTGGGGCTGCCAGGTCTGGACCGCACGCAACCGCGCCGAATGCGAGGCCTTGCTGGCCAAGGGCATGCGCCCGCACCTGGCACTGGTGGACTACCACCTGGACGACGGCGAGACCGGTACCGAACTGATGGGCTGGCTACGCACCCGGCTGGGTGAGCCGGTGCCTGGGGTTGTGATCAGCGCCGACGGCAGCAAAGAAACCATCGCCCTGGTGCATGCCGCAGGCCTGGACTACCTGGCCAAACCGGTCAAGCCGGCAGCCTTGCGCGCCCTGCTCAATCGGCATCTGAGCCTGGTTCAGTAACCGCTTCGTCCGGCAGGGCCTCATCGGACAGGGCCCGCTCCAGCAGGTCTGCCGGCAGGCTCTTGCTGGCACGGGCGCCAAGCAACTTGAGCTGCTCGCTGCGGCTGACCAGGTTGCCACGCCCTTCGCACAGCTTGTTGCGCGCTGCGGCGTAGGCCTTGTCCACCTGCTGCAAGCGGTTGCCCAGCTCGTCCAGGTCCTGGATGAACAGCACAAACTTGTCGTACAGCCAGCCGGCGCGCTCGGCAATCTCGCGGGCGTTCTGGCCTTGGCGCTCCTGCTTCCACAGGCTGTCAATCACCCGCAGGGTAGCCAGCAGCGTGGTCGGGCTGACAATCACGATGTGCCGGTCGAAGGCTTCCTGGAACAGGTTGGGCTCAGCCTGCAGGGCGGCCGAGAATGCCGCCTCAATAGGTACGAAAAGCAGCACGAAGTCGAGGCTGTGCAGGCCTTCCAGGCGGTTGTAATCCTTGCTCGAAAGGCCTTTGACGTGGCTGCGCAATGACTGCACGTGCTGCTTGAGCGCCGCCTCGTCATTGCTGCCGACAAACTGCTGGTAAGCCGTGAGGCTGACCTTGGCGTCAACCACCACCTGCTTGTCGCCGGGCAACATGATCAGCACATCAGGCTGGAAGCGCTCGCCATCGGCGCTCTTGAGGCTGACCTGGGTCTGGTATTCGCGGCCCTTCTCAAGGCCCGCGTGCTCCAGTACCCGCTCAAGGATCATCTCGCCCCAGTTGCCTTGGGTTTTCTGGCCCTTCAGGGCCTGGGTGAGGTTGGTGGCTTCATCGGACAGGCGCTGGTTGAGCTGCTGCAAACGCTCCAGCTCCTTGCCGAGGGAGAAACGCTCGCGCGCTTCCTGCTGGTAGCTTTCCTCTACACGCTTTTCAAAGGCCTGAATGCGATCCTTGAGCGGGTCGAGCAACTGGCCCAGGTGCTGCTGGCTGGTCTGGGCAAAGCGCTGCTCGCGCTCGTCGAAGATCTTCGTGGCCAAGTCGGAGAACTGGGCACGCAGAGTATCGCGGGCCTCTTGCAGGTCTTCGAGGCGCTGCTGGTGGTTCTCCTGCTGCTCGCGCAGTTCCGCCTCCAGGCGTGCAGCTTGGGCTTCCAGGCGGCGCAGCTCGGCTTCACGGTTGGCGCGTTCGAGGCTCCAGGCATGGGCGGCATCGCGGGCATTGTCGCGGTCGATCTGCAGCAACTCCAGCTCACGGCCCTGGGCCGCAAGCTGGGCTTGCTTCACGGTGTTGGCTTCACTGAGGTCGCTGACTTCGTCGCGGCTGGCGTCCAGCTGCGCCTGCAACCCGGCCTGGGACAACTGGGCAGCGTTGAGGCGCTCTTCGAGCAGGGCCTGTTCACCCTGGCGGGCGCCCTGACGACGCTGCACCTGCATGACCCACACCAGGCAGGGCAACGCACCCGCCACCAAGCCCAGCAGAATGCTGGCCAGATCCACTGCCATGGTTACCCCGATCAAACCGTGATGAATGCTGCGCAGCTTATCAGTCTGGGATCAGGGTTTGCGCCTTTTCACACGCCACGATCAACCCGAAAACCACTGCCCCAGCAGCCGCCGCGCTTCCTGCGAGCCCTGCGCTGCAGCCAGCTCCAACCAGTAGCGGGCCTGGTCCGGCTCGTTGGCCTGGCACAGCCGGGCATACTCCAGCTGCGCACGCCGATCACCGGCGCGGGCAGCCTGGCGCAGCAATTCGTGGCCGATACGCCGATCCCGGGCGTTGCCACAATCCCGGCACAGCATCTGCCCCAGCCGGCTTTGGGCCACCACCACGCCCTGGCGTGCCGGTTGTTTCAGCAAGCGCCCAGCCAGGTGCTTGACCTGAGGCTTGTCACCCAGGCGCGGGCTGTCGAGCAGCCACAGGGCCACTTTCAGGGAAAAGCGTTTGGGTGGGGGCGCTGACGAGGGATCAACAGGGTTGGCGAGGTGTTTACCGCGAAACTTCATGAGCAACAGGAAAAGGCAACTCGAAAGGCGCGCCACTCTACTCCATTTTTCCCGGCATGACCTGTCGATTTCCGGAGGATTGAAAAATAATTTCGATGATCTTTTCTTGACGTTTTCGAGTGGATGACCAACCGGTCTACGGGCGCCCGAAGATTGTCCGACAGTTCTCCGGTTTGCTGGCACGCCCGTCCTAGAGCAAGCGCTCCGGACAATCCACAGTTCCTGTGGATAACTCGGTGGACAACCCCCTCCAGGGGACCTAAAACCCCCGTGATTTGGGGCCTCCAGTCAAACTGTCGATTTTTTCACCAGCAAAAATTAGTGTTTTTTTTCATTGACTTAACCCCCCAGTCAAGGCATTGGCGAGGCTATCGAAGCCTGTTGCGGCCGCGTTACAGCTTGCGCGCCAAATGTGAACAAGTGCATCGCAAGACCTCGTTTGAATGCACAAAACGAGTACATCTCCGTCGATGCCAGCCTTTTGCCCCTCTTCCCAGCCCGCGAAAGAAGCGCCATACTGCTCGGCTAACCTGGCCAGTTGCAGCAACACTTGCCAAGCTGCTTTTTTTTCGGTATGGTGCCCCTCGTTAGTACCAAGCTGAAAGTCAATTCAGGCAGAAGCGTCCTTGCAGCGTTGCTCCCCCCAAGAGCAGACACTGCTGAAACCAGGACCGGCCACACTCGATGATTCCCTCGCCAGCCATACGCTGCCCAAGCGCGAATCACCTAGCCAATTGATCAGGATTCCACCCCGACGGCCTAGAACCTTGGCCCCGGCGTGCTGCCTGCCCTCTGAAGTACCTACCAGTCAGCCCAAGCGCCCACCTTTGATTGCGCTCTCTCTGGCTGCTTTGTTCCAGTCAGGTTCGTTCGTCCCTTAATAAAGGCGTCACTGGAACGTTTCTATCATGCACGGATCATAACCTCCGTGTTTAAAGCAGGAACCTCCAACAATATGCAAACTCATCATCAAATTCAGGCTGCCATTGGCACCCTTTCCCAGGCCTTCTCGCCGCTGAAGTGCCTTATCGTTGCCCCTCGCAAGGGCAGCTTCAGCTTTACCCTGGTGGACGAACACGGCGTCGCCTGCCACACCGAACGCTTGTACCCCGAACAGTACAGCCGCAAGGAACCCCTGCAGGCAGTGATCGCCCGGACCCGCCAATCGCTCACCGCGTGAGTGGCGAATACCGCGGCATTCAGGCGCTGAATCACTGCTCGGGAAGCCTGCCTGATCGTTCTTGGCGTAATTGCCGCAAGGCATATAGCCCTGAACGTCAGGCAGCAATCGATTTAAAAACAGCTCTTTACACCACGATTATCACACTACACTTCAACTCGAGCGGTGCTAACCGCTTCCGGCGGGCCTGATCATTCACCAGCTGCCAAGCTCCAGCGCCCGTCCGGCCCTTACTTGCTCGAGGGCATCATGGGTATCGCGGCGAATGAATTGTGTCTGTATGTGATCCGACCAACCCTGGTCTACCTTAACCGTCACTGCCCTAGCGCCGAAGCGCTGTTACTGGGCATTGCCGCCAGCCAGTCGGCACTCGGCTCGGCCTTGCACGACCGACGTGGCCATGGCCTCTACCGCATCGGCGAAACGCGCCACCAGGCGCTCTGGGACGAGTACCTTGCTCGTGATCCCGACCTCGCCAGCCTGATCCGCGGCCTGGCCAGCCAACACGCCTTTCTCGGCGGCCCTCACCTGGAACTCACCGTAAACCTGCGCTATTCCACCGCCATTGCCTGGATGCTTGTGGAAGCACAATGTACAGCGCTGCCTGCAGCTGACGACTTGCTGGGGCTGGCGCGCATCTGGCGACAGGTTTTCCACCCTCAGGGGCGCCTACGCGACTTCACTCAAGCTTGGCATACCTGCATCGATCAGAGATTGCCACAGGCATCTTAGGAAGCGTCCTACAACTTTACCGGAAAAAATGGAATTTTGGTCGGATTGTCCTACAAAACCGCTCTATCTCCTGTGATTGAGGCTATAGCGCGGCGGGCAATTTGTTGGTAGCTTTTCGCCCCGGAGATCCCAAGGAGTTTCTAATAATGAAAAAAGTAATGCTCAAAACCTCCCTCGGCGTAGCCGTTGCGCTTGCTTCCAGCCAACTGCTCGCCAGCGGCTTTGCCCTGAACGAACAGAGCATCAGCAGCATGGGGACAGGTTTCGCGGGACGTTCTTCTTCTGCCGAAGATGCCAGCACCGTGTTTGGCAACCCAGCCGGCATGTCCCGCCTCAAGCGCGAACAAATCACCGTGGGCGGCGCCGCCGTCATCGCCAAGTCCGACATCTCGGGCCGTGGCAGCAACCTCGGGGGGGAAACCGACGGTGACATGGTGCCAGTCGTTGGCGTACCGATGGGTTACTACGTCAAGCCGATCGATGATCACTGGAGCGTCGGTTTCGGCGTCTACGTGCCCTTCGGCCTGGTCACCGACTACGGCAGCGACGATGCCGCCCGCTACTGGGGCAAAAAGAGCCACGTCGAAGTCGTCACCTTCCAGCCAACCGTCAGCTACGCCTTCAACGACAAGGTCTCGATCGGTTTCGGTCCAACCATCAACCGCATCAAGGGTGAGCTGGGTTCGAGCCTGATCAACCCGTTCACCCCTGGCCGCAACGACGGCGAAGTGAAGATCAAGGGCGATGACACCGCCGTGGGCTACAACATCGGCATCCTGGTACAGGCCACCGACAGCACCCGCGTCGGCCTGACCTATCACTCGATGGTCGACTACAAGCTCGAAGGCAAGACCCGCGTCAGCACCCCGTTGATCGGGCCGTTCAACGGCAACAAGTTCGATGCGACCCTGAAGATCAAGACGCCAGAGTCCGTCGACCTTTCGGTCACCCACGAACTCGACGACCAGTGGACCCTGTACGCAGGCAGCACCTGGACCCGCTGGAGCCGCCTGGAAGCCATCACCGTGCAGAACGATGTACCGGCGCCACTGGCAGGTTCGGCATTCCAGACCATCAGCGAAGAGCAGAACTGGCACGACACCTGGGCACACGCCATTGGCGCGTCCTACAAGGTCAACAAGGAGTGGGTGCTGCGCACCGGCTTCACCGTCGACCAGTCGCCAACCAACAACCACGACCGTTCACCGCGCATCCCGACGGGCGATCGCAAGGTGTTCAGCCTGGGCGCCGGTTGGAGCCCGAGCGAGGACATGACCATCGACGTGGCCTACTCCTACCTGTGGGAGGAAGACACCAAGGTCAACCAGGTCAGCGCGACCAAAGGCAGTTACCAGGCCAAGTACGAGAACAGCGCTCACGGCGTCGGTGCCTCCCTCACCTACCGCTTCTGAGTCAGCCTCGCACCTTAAAAACCGCCCTTGTGGCGGTTTTTTCACGTCTGGACCTCCCAGCTGTCACCCAGGCATTCACGCAGGTAGTCCATGAAGGCACGCACCTTCGCGGTCATGGCGAAACGATCGGCCACACACAGGTAGATGTCCATCGGCTCGGTCTGGGCATAGGCCTGGCCGGTGTCGCTGTATTCGAACAAGGGCACCAGTTCGCCCGAGGCCAGGTAAGGTCGAACGATAAACGCTGCCAGCCGGGTGATGCCGCCATCGTGAAGGGCCATCTGGGTCAGGGCATCGATATCGTCGCTGATCAGCACGGTGCCAAACTCTGCCTCGAAACGCATGCCGTCGCGCATGAAGCCCCAACGCAGGAAGCGGCCGTCGACCGGATAGCGGAACACCAGGCAGCGGTGCTCGCGCAAGGCCTCAGGCGTAGCAGGCACGCCGGCGCTTGCCAGGTAACCCGGCGAGGCGCAGCAGATGAACGGGATCCTGGCTATGTGCCTCGCCAGCAGGTGTTCCTCCAACTGCGGAGCAATGCGCAGGCTGACATCCACATCCTCACGCGCATGGTTGACCCGTCGATCAGTCATTACCAACTCTATCGAAAGTTGGGGATAACGGGCACTGAATGCCGGGATCAAGGGCGCCAGCACATGGCGGCCAAAGGCCGATGTCGATGCAATGCACAGGCGGCCCTGGGGCTCGCTGTCGGGCGTGGTAACAGCCAGCTCGGCCTGGGCAAGGTCACGCTCCACCTGCCTGACCCGCTCGTAGTAAAGCGTACCAGCAGGCGTTAGCGCCATGCTGCGCGTGGTGCGGCTAAGCAAACGCACCTGAAGATGCCCTTCAAGACGTGCGATGTTCTGGCTCACTGCCGCTGGGGTTAACCCCAGGTTGCGCGCACCTGCGGCGATGCTGCCAGCCTCGACCACCTTGATGAAGCTGCGGATGGCATTGAGCAGGTCCATGTCGAGCCCTTTGGATTCGTAAGAATCTCTTTATAAAGAACTCAATCACAGTGGTCTACAGCCCCGGCCTGGGTGATTGCTAACCTGCGCCTTCACTCATCATTCAGGAGCTTGCATGAACAACCTGTCCCAGGCCCGCAGCCGGCGCAAACTGCGCCCCAGTGCCACGCCCTACGTGTTCGCGTTTTACATGTCGTCGATCATGGCGTTGTTGATGTGCTTTGTAATCACAGCAGCCAATGCCGGCGTGAACCCGCAGTATCTGAGCAACGTGCTAAAGGCTTACCAACTGGCCATGCCGGTGGCGTTTGTCTGCGTGCTGATGGTCAGGCCGATGGTGGTGCGACTGGTGGCGATCACCGTTCACCCTCACTGAACAGGCACCTGCAGGCGTTACGGCTGCGACGCGATAGCCTTCTCGATCGCAGCCCGGAAGTCAGGATCATCCGGCTTGGTCAGGCTGGAGAAATTACCGATCACCTTGCCCTTGCGGTCCACCACATATTTGTAGAAGTTCCACTTCGGCGCACTGCTCTGGCTCGCCAGTTCGCTGAACAGTGGTATTGCATCCTTGCCACGCACGGGCTGAGCCTTGGTCATGGTGAAGGTCACCCCGTAATTGGCGTAGCAGACCTTGGCGATCTTCTCGCTATCGGCGTCTTCCTGCTTGAAATCATTAGAGGGTACACCGAGCATCTCCAAGCCCTGCTTGTGGTACTCCTTGTACGTTGCCTCAAGCCCCTCGAACTGCGGCGCAAACCCGCAATAGCTCGCCGTGTTGACCACCACCAGCGGCTTGCCGGCAAAGCGCTGGCACAGATCCACCTGCCCCTTGCCACGCAGTTCGGGCAGGCTGCCCTGCAACAAGGCCGGGCAATCCGCAGCCCAGCTCGACGTGGCAGCAAGCAGGGCCAGCAGAGGCACCGTCAACCAGTGTGCACGCATCGTTCGTTTCTCCCGCAAGACAATCCTTGAACTTGCAGGGTAGCGCTTAACAAACCCCCATGCCCAGCTGCATCAACGC
Source organism: Pseudomonas putida (assembly GCF_025905425.1). Taxonomy (NCBI): domain Bacteria; kingdom Pseudomonadati; phylum Pseudomonadota; class Gammaproteobacteria; order Pseudomonadales; family Pseudomonadaceae; genus Pseudomonas; species Pseudomonas putida. The sequence continues at coordinate 3,950,886 of NZ_CP109603.1, forward strand.
CAGCCCACCCTTGTGCCACCCCCACCACACCAGCGCCAATAGCCCGATCGCGGCAGCGGCCAGCAACCCCTGAGCCAGGTAGCGGTTCATGCGGCCTGGGCCTGCAGGCGGGCGACCGGGCGTTCACGCACCGGCCAGTTGAGGGCAGCAGCCAGCAGGCTGAGCAGGATCGAGATCTGCCAGACCAGGTCGTAGCTGCCCGTACGCTCATACACCACCCCACCCAACCAGCCACCCAGGAAGGCGCCAACCTGGTGGAAGAGGAACACGATACCGCCCAGCATCGACAGGTTGCGCACGCCGAAGAGCGTCGCCACCGTGCCGTTGGTCAGCGGCACGGTGGAAAGCCACAGCAAGCCCATGGCGATGCCGAACACATAGGCACTGACCTGGGTCACAGGCGCCCACAGGAACAGCACGATCACCACCGCGCGCAACAGATAGAGCCCGGTGAGCAGCCGCGGCTTGGACATGCGCCCGCCCAGCCAACCCGCAGTGAAGGTGCCGACGATGTTGAACAGGCCGACCAGTGCCAGCACCGTGGTGCCCGTGGCGGCAGTAAGGTGCTGGTCAACCAGGTAGGCCGGCAGGTGCACACCGATGAACACCACCTGGAATCCACAGACGAAGAAACCCAGCGCCAACAACCAGAACCCCGAATGCGAGCAGGCTTCACGCAAGGCCTGGGCCAGGGTCTGCTCGGCGCCATGGCTGGGCAGCGGGCGGTCGCGCAGAAGGCCAACCAAGGGCACTATCAGCGCCACCACCAGGCCTAGTACCAGCAACGCGGCGGACCAGCCCAGCCACTCGATCAGGCCCAGCGTGCCTGGCAGCATGGCGAACTGGCCGAACGAACCGGCCGCACTGGCAATACCCATTGCCATACTACGTTTTTCCGCCGGCACGGCGCGCCCGACCACACCCAGGATGACCGAGAACGAGGTGCCGGAAAGGCCGATACCAATCAGCAGGCCAGCGCTCAACGACAATGACCAGGCGGAGTCGGCCAGCCCCATGAACATCAACCCGGCGGCGTACAGGATGCCGCCGATGATCACCACGCGCACCGCCCCCAGGCGGTCAGCCAAGGCGCCGGCGAACGGTTGCGCCAGCCCCCAGATGAGGTTCTGCAAGGCAATGGCGAAGGCAAACACGCCACGCCCCCAGCCAAAGTCGGCGCTCATCGGCCCTAAGAACAGGCCAAAGCCGTGCCGCACACCCAAGGACAACGCCAGAATCAGCGCTGCCCCCACCAGTACCCACCCGCTGGTTCGCCACACCGAAGTCATTGTCGTTATCTCCAGCACATCGCAAGGTTTTGCGGGTATATACCCGCTTAATGTCGTATCAAATCAGGCCAGTTGCTCCAGCAGACGCACCAACTCATCGCGCTGCCCCGCACCCAAACGCTCGACCAGCAGCCTCTGGGCCTGCTCCCATGCAGGGTAAGCCGCTTGCAGCAGCGCTTTGCCTGCCTCGGTCAGCAGCACCACGCGGTTGCGCTGGTCGTCACCGCCAGCCAAGGCCACCAGGCCTTCGGCTTCCAGCACCCGCAGGTTGCGCCCCAAGGTACTGCGTTCCAGGCCCATGGCTTCGGCCAAGGTGGTGATGCTGGGGCGGTCGAGCCGCTGCAAGTGCCGCAACAGGGAAAACTGGGCGACATTGATGCCGAAGCCGACAAGGGCCTCGTCATAATGCCGGCTCACCCCACGGGCGGCACGGCGTAGATGGGTGCAGATGCATTCGCTGGTCAACATGGATACGTGTATATACCCGCGTCATGAGTGTTGCAAGAGATTTCATTCAGACACACGCTCGTCTTGCGCAACAGACGACACCTCATAGGCCTAATGCCAACCCCACCACCACCGTCAGCTCCAACAACTCCAGCATCGCTCCAGCGGTGTCACCGGTTGTTCCATCCAAACGTCGGCACATAATGTGCCTTAACCAGGCGAACACGCCCCCGGCTGCCACCAGCACCCAAGTCGCGCTCCAACCGCCAACTGCAATACACAAGGCGGTGCTACCAAGCAATACCCACTGGGCAGCAGACCGTGGCAGATGCTCGGCCAGTGCCTGCCCCAAGCCACCGGCCCTTACATAAGGCGTACAGAGGAACAGGCCAAGCATCGCAGCCCGTCCAACCACCGGCGCCAGCACCAGTTCAACACCCACGCCACGCTCGACCAGCACCCACAAGGCACAGAACTTCAGCAACAACACCAGCACCAAGGTCACCACGGCAATCGGCCCACTGCGCGGGTCCTTCATGATCCGCAGCGTGCGCTCACGGTCGCCGAAGCCACCGAGCCAGGCATCGGCGCTGTCGGCCAGCCCGTCCAGGTGCAGGGCGCCGCTGAGCAACACCCACAGGGTCAGCAGCAACGCCGCATGCAGGGCCGTGGGCGTACCGTGCATCAGATGGCTGGCCAGCCACAGCAGCAGGCCGAACAGCAGCCCCACCAGTGGGTAGCACAACAGCGAGCGGCCTACTTGCTGCGGTTCCGGCATGCCCGGCAAGCGCACCGGCAGGCTGCTTAGAAACTGCAGGGCAATCCAGAACGGCAGCATGTCAGTGCGCCTCGCCCAATTGGCCGTCGTCACGCAGCACCAGGCGCACCAGAGCACCGTGGGCAACTTCCACCTGGAGCAATTGCTCCCTGGGCAGGCCACGTGCACGGGCCAACAGCAGGCGCATCACCCCGCCGTGAGTGACCAGCAGCACGCGCTTGCCGGCATGTTGCTGGCCCAGGCGCTCGACGCCAGCCAGAACACGTTCGGCGAACGCACTGACCGGTTCACCGTTGGGCGGCGTATAGCCGTAAGGATCGGCCCAGAAGCGCCCCAAGGCGTCAGCCTGGTCTTCCATGATCTGCGCCGCACTGCGGCCTTCCCAGTCACCGAAGTGCAGCTCTTGCAGGGCGGCCTCACGCTGTACTGGCACGTGCAGCCTTGCCCCTAGTTCGTCGGCAAAACGTGCACAGCGCTGCAACGGCGAACTGACCAGCACCTCCCATGGGCCGGCCTCGGCGACGGCGCCACGCATTTGCGCCCAGCCTTTTTCAGTCAGGGCATCGTCAAGGCTGCCACGCAGCCCGCCCTGCTCCGTTTCGCCGTGGCGCAACAGGTCAAGGATCATGCCGGGCGGTCCGCCACTGCGGCTTCGGCAAACGTCGCCATCTGCCCGTGCAGTGCGCAGGCCTGGCGCAACAGCGGGACCGCCAGGGCGGCACCGCTGCCCTCGCCCAGGCGCAGGCCCAGCGCCAGCAACGGCTCGGCTTGCAGCGCTTCGAGCAGGGCCTTGTGCCCAGGCTCGGCGCCCTGGTGGGCAAACAGCAACCATGCCCGGCTCTGCGGATTGAGGCGCACGGCCACCAGCGCGGCGACAGTGCAGATGAAACCGTCCACCAGCACCGCGACACCCTGTTGCGCACACGCGATGTAAGCACCAACCAGGGCGGCGATCTCGAAACCACCGACGCACGCCAGCGCCTGCAACGGGTCGTCAGCACGCAGGCCATGCACGATCAGCGCACGCTCGATGACTTCAGCCTTGTGCCGCACACCGGCGTTGTCCAGGCCAGTGCCAGGGCCGCTCAACTCACGGGCCGGGCAGCCCAGCAGGGTGCTGGCCAACGCGGCGGCAGCGGTGGTGTTACCGATGCCCATCTCGCCACCGATGAACAACTGCGCACCCTGTTCGGCAGCCCTCTGGGCGCTGTCACGGCCGGCCTGCAAGGCGGCCTGCAGTTGGCGCTCGGTCATCGCCGGCTGGCGGGCGAAGTTGGCGGTGCCGGCGCCCAGGCGTAGATGCCGCACGCCAGGCAGCGCCAGAGCAAGGTCAATGGTGCCGAGGTCAACCACTTCAAGGCTGGCTTGCAGCTGCCGCGCCAGCACGCTAATCGCCGCACCGCCACCCACAAAGTTGCGCAGCATTTGCCCGGTCACGGCTTGCGGGTAGGCCGAAATGCCCTCCTCAACCACGCCGTGGTCACCGGCGAAAATTGTGATCGCCAGTTGGTCCACCACGGGCCGCTCACGGCCTTGCAGGCCCGCCAGGTGCACGGCCAGGCCTTCCAGCTGGCCGAGCGAACCTGCAGGTTTGGTCAGCTGTTGCTGACGGGCGCGGGCCTGGTCCATGGCGGCGTTGTCGAGAGGTTGGCAGGCGTCACGCCACCAGGCTTGAGTCATAGTGCAGGTCCTTTGAGCATAAGGGGCAGGCCAGCCACGGTCAGCACCACACGCTGACAGCGTACGGCCACGGCCTGGTGCAACCAGCCGGCCTGGTCAACATAGCGCCGGGTCAGTTCACCCATGGGTACCACGCCCAAGCCGGTTTCGTTACTGACCAGGATAACGGTGCCCGGCAACTGCTCAAGGCAGTCGAGCAGCGCATCGCGCTCCTCGGCCAGGCGCTGCTCGTTATCGAGCATCAACAGGTTGGTCAGCCACAGGGTCAGGCAATCCACCAACAGGCAGCGCCCTTCGGCGGCTTCGCGGCGCAGCACCGTGGCCAGCGCCAGAGGTTCTTCGATAAGCCCCCACTCAGCGGGCCGGCGCTGACGATGCAGGCGCACGCGTTCGTTCATTTCACCGTCCAGCGGCTCGCTGGTGGCGATGTAGGTCACGGGCAGGCCGCTGTCGCTGGCCAACTGTTCGGCCAGGCGGCTCTTGCCGGAGCGAGCGCCTCCGAGGATCAGGTTGCGCATCTCAGGCGACTCCACACAGGGTGCGCAGGTGCGCGGTGTCCAGGTGTTTTTCCACCAGGTCCGCCAGGCGTTCGATATCACGCTCGCGCAGGGCCTGGTAATCGATGGTCTGTGCATCGGCCAGCCCCGCCCAGCGCAACAGCGCGGCGCACGACTGGCTGCCTTCGAACAGGCCATGCAGGTAGGTGGCGAAAATCTGCCCGTCGGCGCTGATGGCGCCGTCGCAGCGGCCATCGTCCAGCTGCACGGCGGGGCACTCCAGGGCCGGGCCCTGAGTGACGCCGGCATGAATCTCGTAGCCGCAAACCGGCGCGTGCTCCAGGGTCACAGTACCTGCGACGTTGCGCAGTTGCTTGTCGGCCTCCAGCACCGTGGCGTAATCCAATAGCCCCAGCCCAGGGCTGGAGCCCGCCGGCCCTTCCAGGCCCAGCGGGTCGTGCACGTCAGTACCCAGCATCTGCAGGCCGCCGCAGATGCCAATGAGCTTGCCGCCATAGCGCAGGTGGCGGGCAATGGCAGTATCCCAGCCACGCTCGCGCAGTTGCGCCAGGTCGCCACGCACGCTTTTCGAACCGGGCAGGATGATCAGGTCGGCAGGCGGTATCGACTGGCCCGGCCCGATGAACTGCAGATCCACCTGCGGGTGCAGGCGCAGCGGGTCGAAGTCGGTGTGGTTGCTGATGCGCGGCAACACCGGGACGATCACCTTCAATACGCGTTCACCCTTGGCCACCTGGCGCACATCGATGCCGTCCTCGGCCTCCAGGTGCAGGTCGGTGACATACGGCAACACACCCAGCACTGGCTTGCCGGTGCGCGCTTCCAGCCAGTCCAGCCCAGGCTGCAGCAAGGCGATGTCACCGCGAAAGCGATTGATGACGAAGCCTTTGACCCGCGCCTGCTCACTCGGCGAGAGCAATTCGAGCGTGCCCACAAGGTGAGCGAAAACCCCGCCGCGATTGATATCGGCCACCAGAATCACCGGGCAGTCCACCGCCTCGGCAAAGCCCATGTTGGCGATGTCGCCGGCACGCAGGTTGATCTCCGCCGGCGAGCCTGCGCCTTCGACCATGACTACTGGGTACGCGGCGCTCAGGCGCTGGTGCGAGGCCAGCACCGCCTGCATGGCGATGGCCTTGTAGTCGTGATAGGCCACTGCATTCATGCTGGTGACCGCGCGCCCGTGGATAATCACCTGGGCGCCGGTGTCGCTGTTGGGTTTGAGCAGCACCGGGTTCATGTCGGTGTGCGGCGCCAGTCGGCACGCTTGGGCCTGCACGGCCTGGGCCCGGCCAATTTCGCCACCGTCGGCGGTCACCGCACTGTTCAGTGCCATGTTCTGCGGCTTGAACGGCACCACGCCGACCCCCTGGCGCAACAGCCAACGGCACAGCGCGGTGACCAGCGTGCTCTTGCCGGCATCGGAGGTGGTGCCTTGCACCATGAGCGTGGTCATGCCGTTTCCTTTTGATAGTCCGCCAGCGCCTGAGCCAGGCGCTGTTCGTCTGCCCTACAGGCAGGCAACCCCAGGCGCACAGCCGCTGGCCGCTCGAACAGGCGCACCAGGATGCCGCGCCGGGCCAGAAAGTCATGCAGGTGCGCGGCGCGTTCGCTGCGCACGTACTGGAACAGGTCGCAGCCGCCGCTCGGGGCCAGGCCGGTACTGCGCAGCAGCGCGGCGAGCCGCTGGCTACTGGCGGCGCAGCGTTCGATCTGCGACTGATGGGCGGTGTGGTCGGCAAAACAGGCCTGGGCCAGCACCCGCGTCGGCCCACTGACTGTCCAGGGGCCGAGCAGCTCTGCCAGGCGCTGCAACAGGCTGGGTTCAGCCGCGACGAAACCCAGCCGTACCCCGGCCAGGCCAAAGAACTTGCCGAACGAACGCAGCACGATAAACCCAGGCTTTTCGGTGCACTCGACCACGCTGTGAACGGGGGTGTTGTCCATGAACGCTTCGTCGACCAGCAGCCAGCCGCCACGGGCCGCCAAGCGGCCATGCCAGTCGAGCAGACGCTCGCGGCTGACCTGGCGGCCGGTCGGGTTGTTGGGGTTGACCAGCACCAGCACATCGAGGCTGTCGAGCACGCCTTCGACCTCGGTTTCATCCAGTTCGACCAGCTGATGCCCGGCCCGCTGCCAGGCGTGCGGGTGCTCGGCGTAGCAAGGGGTCAGCACCCCGACCCGGCCAGCCGGACGCAGCAACGGCAAGGCCTGGATCGCCGCCTGCGAGCCGGCTACCGGCAGTAGCTGGCGAGTGCCGTAATACTGCCGGGCGGCTTCTTCCAGACCGTCTTCGGTCTCTGGCAGGCGCGCCCAGGCGTCGAGTGGAATGGGCGGGATCGAGTAAGGCCAGGGGGCAATGCCACTGGACAGGTCGAGCCAATGTTCCCGCGCGATACCGTATTGATGCACCGCACGCAGTAGACGACCACCGTGTTCAAGCATTGCAGTAGGCTCCCAGGCAAATCAGCAGCACCCACAGCCACACACCCCGCTGCACCAGGCTCCAGCCGCGCTCGATGGCGTCGGCATCGGCCATCGGCCCTTCGCCCAGGCGCGGCCGCTCGTGCAGCTCACCGTGATACACCGCCGGGCCGCCAAGCTCGACCGCCAGCGCGCCGGCACCCGCCGCCATCACCGGGCCTGCGTTGGGGCTGTCCCACAGTGGCCCCTGATTGCGCCAGCAGGCCAGGGCCAGGCGGGTCTTGCCGAGCAGCGCGTAGGTCAGCGCCACCAGCCTTGCGGGAATATAGTTAAGAACATCGTCGATGCGCGCCGCGCACCAGCCGAACCGTTCGAAACGTTCGTTGCGATAGCCCCACATGGCATCCAAGGTATTGCTCAGCCGGTACAACACCACGCCGGGCGCGCCAGCCACGACAAACCAGAACAGCGCGGCGAACACCGCATCACTGCCGTTTTCCAGCACCGACTCGGTAGCCGCCCTGGCCACGGCGGGCTCGTCCAGCTCGCGGGTTTCGCGACTAACCAGGTAGCCTACCCGCCGCCGCGCCTCTTCCAGGTCGCCCTGGCGCAACGCGTTGGCCACCGGCAGCACGTGCTCGCCAAGGCTACGCAGCCCCAGGGCGCAGTACAGCGCCAGCACATCCACCAGCCAGCCGATGTACGGCAACCACGACAGGATCAGTGCGACCAGGGTCAACGGCACCACGGCGAGGAACCAGGCGCTCACCCCATGGCTGCGCCAACCGCGCCCTCCGGCATTCAGCCGGCGTTCCAGGTTGGCGGCCATGTTGCCGAAGGCCACCAGCGGATGACGCCGTTGCGGCTCGCCCAGCAAGGCATCCAGGGCCACCCCGGCCACGGTCAGCAAGGCAACGCTCATGGCCGCTCTCCCCATTGGTCGTGATACAGCAGGTCACTCAAGGGGCGCTCTTGGGCCCAGTTTTCCATCACCAGCATCGGTGCCGGATAGAATTCGGTCACAGGCCCCAGGCACAGCACGGCCACAGGCTTTGCCCCGCCAGGCATGCCTAGCAGTTCCCCCAGTGCCACGGGGTCGAACAGTGACACCCAGCCCATCCCCAAGCCTTCGGCACGCGCCGCCAGCCACAGGTTCTGGATGGCGCAGGCCAAGGAGGCGAGGTCCATTTCCGGCAAGGTGCGACGGCCAAAAATGTGCGACTCGCGCTGGTCCATCAGGGCGGCCACCAGCACTTCGGCGCAATCGTTGATGCCTTCGACCTTGAGGGTCATGAATTCATCGGCCCGTTCGCCCAGGGCATCGGCGGTGCGTACCCGCTCCTGCTCGACCAGTGCCTGGATGCGCGCACGTAGGCCACGCTGGGTGATGCGGATGAAACGCCAGGGCTGCATCAGCCCCACGCTCGGTGCCTGATGTGCTGCGGCCAACAGGCGGCCGAGCAGCGCTGGGGCCACCTCGCCACCGGCAAAATGCCGCATGTCGCGGCGCTCGCCGATGGCCCGGTAGAGCGCGGCGCGCTCGGCGTCGCTGAAAGCGTGCTCGCTCATGGTCGCAACAGCGCCGCCGCCGCGTCAGGGTTGGAGGGGAAGTAGAAGTGCACGTAGGAAGCTGTCAGGCGCCCCAGGCGATAGACCGCCTCGTTGCCGCGCCCGCCGTTGGGGCTCAGGCCGCGAGCGATCGGCGTCAGATCGGTGCTGGTCAGGGAGTGGTGGTAGGTATGGCCGCGCAGGGTGCCTTCCGGCAGCTCTACCGCCTGCAGCGCCAGGGCCGCCAGGCGTTTCTGCATGGTCGCCTCGCCCGCCAGCAGGCCTAGCAGCTCAGCACGCTCACCCGCCACGTCGGTCAGTGCGTCGAGCAGGTAGAGCATGCCGCCACACTCAGCCAGCAATGGCTTGCCTTGCGCATGATGGTCACGGATCGCCGCGCACATTGGCGTATTGGCCGCCAGCGCGTGGTGGTGCAACTCGGGGTAACCACCTGGCAAGTACAGGCTGTCCACGGCTGGCAATTCACGGTCGTGCAACGGCGAGAAAAACACCAGCTCTGCCCCCAGGTTGTTCAGGAGGTCGAGGTTGGCACCATAAGTAAAAGCAAACGCCTCGTCCCGAGCCACGCCAATGCGTACACCGGCCAATGAAGCGTAGGCCGGCTGCGGTTCAGGCTCGGCAAACGCCACAGGCGGTGGTAACGCAGCATCGCAACTGGCGCCCAACGCCTCGGCCGCGGCATCCAGGCGGGCATCCAGGTCGTTCAGTTCACTGGCCTGGACCAAGCCCAGGTGGCGGCTGGGCAGTTCGATACCGCGCTCACGCGACAGACCGCCGTACCAGCGCAACCCCTCGGTCAGGCTGCCTTCGAGCAGTTGCGCATGGCGCAGGCTGCCGACCCGGTTGGCCAGCACACCGGCGAACGGCAGGTCGGCCTGGTAGCGCGCCAGCCCCAGGGCCAGGGCTCCGAAGGTCTGGGCCATGGCCGTGCCGTCAATCACCGCCAGCACCGGCACGCCGAAGTGGCGCGCCAGGTCGGCGCTCGACGGGGTACCGTCGAACAGCCCCATGACCCCTTCGATCAGGATCAGGTCGGCCTCCCCGGCTGCGTCCCACAGCAGGCGGCGGCTTTCCTGCGCGCCGATCATCCACAGGTCGAGCTGGTAGACCGGCGCACCGCTGGCACGCTCCAGGATCATCGGGTCGAGAAAATCAGGCCCACACTTGAACACCCGCACCTTGCGCCCGAGGTTGCGGTGCAGGCGGGCCAAGGCCGCGGTAACGGTGGTCTTGCCCTGGCCGGAAGCCGGCGCCGCGATCAGTACGGCCGGGCAATGTCGCAGCTCACTCACAATTCAACGCCCTTTTGCGCACGGATACCCGCTTGGAATGCGTGCTTGAGCATGCCCATCTCGGTGACCGTATCGGCCAGCTCGATCATTTCGGGCTTGGCGGCGCGGCCGGTGACGATCACATGCTGCATCGGCGGGCGGGCCTGGATGTCGCTAAGCACCTGGTCGAGGTCGAGGTAGCCATGCTTGAGGGCGATGTTCAATTCATCGAGCACCACGAACTGCACCGTCGGGTCCTGCAGTAGCTGGCGCGAAACCGCCCAGGCGGCTTCGGCGGCGGCGATGTCGCGCTGGCGGTCCTGGGTCTCCCAGGTAAAACCTTCGCCCATCACGTGATAGCGCACCTGCTCGGGGAAGCGCCGGAAGAACAGCTCTTCACCGGTGCTGTTGCGGCCTTTGATGAACTGCACCACGCCGCACTGCATGCCATGGCCCAGGGCGCGGGCGAGCATGCCGAAGGCCGAGCTGCTCTTGCCCTTGCCATTGCCGGTCAGCACCAACAACAGGCCGCATTCATTGGGGGAATTGGCGATGCGTTCGTCGATGATCGCCTTTTTGCGCTGCATGCGCGCCAGGTGGCGTTCGTCGCGTTCGGTGGGTTCGCTCATCAGGGGTCTCCGCAGGCTGAGGCCACGCGAAGCGCAGCGACAGGTCGATAGGCAGGCAGACGGAGAGCGCGCAGGAGCCGCGGCCAGACGCCACGGTGCACCGCGCATCACCCTCCGTGATGCCGTTGGCTGTATCAGGCCGGTCTCCGGGCTTGTGAGCGGGCCTTGGCCCCGGCCTGCGCGCCTTCCCGGATGCTGGCATCCAGTGGCTGTGCGCGACCTTTGACTCACCTACCGTTGCGGGGGCAGCGCCGGAATCGCACCTTGGCAGGCGCCCACCGGCTTCCCAGTTTCACCCTGCACAGTCGAGGCCGGCAGGGCACCTGAAACACGCGCGAAGGTTAGAGGGTTGGGGCGGGAGCGTCAATCGAACACGCTTGCCTTCTGAGCAGTGGCAGTGCACCTATCGAGCGCCGCCCCCTGAGCCTGGAATAGCCCAACGGAGCGGCGCTCGCGGCTTCAAGCGGGAAAGAAGCGCTGTACCAGTCCCGGTGTTCGAATCTGTTCACGATAAGCCGCCATGTCGAAGGCAAGCCCGGTACGCAAATCGTATACCGGCCCCAAAGCAGGCTTGATCGTCTGCTTCAAGGTGACCTTGATGAAGCGATAGTACTCACCATAGACCTGCTGCAAGGCATCGATGCGAAAGTAATTACCCGGTAGGAACAGCGTTTCGGCCTCTTCCGGGAAAGACGAAAAGGCGCTGACCGGTGTCGCGCCGTGGTACTCACCTGCAGGGAGTTCGAACACTACCGAACTGTCATCAAATAGCCCAGGCAGGCCTCCTGGCACGTTCGGGTAAGGCAAGCAGGCGAACTCTGTAGCCATGTAAGGGTTCTCGGTAAACGAGGTAAAGTCGGTATTGACCAGCACATCGCCAACCTGCAGCTCACCGCGTCGATAACCTTCACCGCCGGTACCCCGAGAACGATGGCCACCCCGGTAAAGCCTGACCTGGTTGCTTTTGGGCAACTGTTCGAGGCTATCGGCCAGGTCGACGATGTAGTCATCCTCATCACCATATCGATAGCTCCCGGAACGGAACACATCGTTCACCTTCGACTCATCGCTGGTGTAGTAGTCAATCACCGCATTGAAGTACTCAGGCCCATAGCGGTAGGAATAGTGCGTGCGCCCCGCGATTTTCACGCAATCCAGGTTTCGCACATCGAGGTCCGGCGCCCGCCCGCGTGGCAGCTCAGCGATTGGCCAGGATTTCAACAAGCCCTTCTGCCGCTCCAGCGCAAAACCGGACAGCTTCTTGCTTTGCACAGCGTTCGCCTGCGTGTAGGTATCCCAGAACGGTGAAACCAAGCTCTGCATACCCTCCACTGTCGGGGGAGCACCGCCGAGCAAGCGTGGGGGTGCCAGCAGTTCCCATTCGCCCGCTTCGTTCAAGCGCACAGGGTGCAGCGGACTGAAAGCGAACGGATTATCCGCCGACACCACCAGCCACACCGCCAACCCATGGCTGTAACGCACGCGGTAAGGCAGGCCCTGCAGGGTGATCCAGCAACTGCCATCGTCATTGACCTGAATACCACGCAAGCGGCCTGCTTGGTCCGGCTCGCCAATGAGCACGGTATTGGCGTCGCGCACCTCCACGGGCAGGGTCGACGCATCCGCCCATTGCCAATGCTGGAGTGAAACGCCGGTTTCATGGGGCGGCGCCTCATAAGACAGGGAGGCAAAACTCGACTGAAAGCTGATATCCAGCAGGTTCATGCTCGCGAACACGCTTTCCAGCATTGCCGCGCGCAGCGCCTGCTTGCGGCTGCGCTCGTCAGTTGCATGCAGGGCTTCATCCACATCGAGTGCCACCTTGCCAGCACTGGCACCGAGCAGCATGAGAGAAAGGGGCCAGCCCAAGGGCGCAAGGCCACCAAAGACCCCAAGAAAGGCCGACAGATAGCCACTGAGCATGCCTTTGCGCAAGCTGGCATTGTCCTGCATCAGCCGAGCATTACCTTGCATATCGAGCTTCGCTTGGTCGACCAGGTAGGTGAAAAGCTCCGAAGCCAGCGGCCTTTTGAACAAGGACAAGGCAATCAATGCGGCTTCATCCGAGCGGCTCCCAGCAATGCCTTGCAGGTGCACCCTGATCAGGCGCTTTGCGTCAGCATCGCGGTGGTTGCTGTGCGCGCCGCTGACAAACGCATCGAGCTTGGCGCTCGATTGCAGTTGCCAGCACAGCCAACTGGCCATCGCCGCCTCGGAATCGAAGCCTTGTAGCGCTTCGTCGGACCAGGGCATGAACGCCAGTACCCGGCCATCCGGTGCGACCAAACTGAACAGGCACCACCTGTCACCGTCACCGAAGACGTAGCGGTTGACCGTCAACACGCTACGCGTCGCCCCCTGCTGCAGCCCCGCCAGTGTTGGCAACGCTTCATTGGCTAATGTGTCGCTTATCATTGCCCGCAAGCGCTCCCAGTCGAGCAGCAAGATTTTGCCCCGGTTCAGCGCAGTAGCCGCCTGCCCTAGCAGATTGAACTTGGCAACAATGTGAAAATTGGCGCCATAGTTCGACCAATAACGCTCGACGTCAGCACGGTAGAGCACCGCGAAATCCAGCGCCCACAAGTCTTTTTGCACTTCACTGCCGAGCATGGGTACTTCATTGCGCTCATCAAAGGTTATTGCATGCGGCCCCTGACGGTAGAAACCACCGCGCAGGTCGAGTTCGTCGCTGGCGTCCTGGAAGTATGCATCGAATCGATTGATCACCAATTCGTCCAGCACCATGGACTTCTGGGGTGGCCCGCTGTGCTGCCAGCCGGTGAATGCCCGGGGGCTGGAGCTTTCGGTGTTGAACTGATGCCACCAAACGAACCGAGGGTCCATCGCCCTCCCCGTGTGCTTGAGCAGGAGACGCGCTGCATGCTTGCCGGCCAGCGCATACGGGTCAGGGAAATCATCTAAAATGGTACTCATCAGTTGTGCCAGAGGCGCGGCTGCGTCCATTGCTGCCAGGCTGCGGCGCGCTTTATCGTTGATATCGCCCATGCTCCACTCCAAACCTTGATTGTCGGGCAACCATCGTTGCTGCCTGAGCCCGCGCAGAGTGGTAGATGTGTGCCGCCGCAGGCTGAACCACTGCTGTTCAGCCGTGCTCTGAATAGTGAGAAAGCAACTTCGGAGCGCGGCGCACATGAAACGCATCGGTATCCTCTTACCCTGGGCGCTTGGCGCCTGCCTGGCGGGCTGTAGCGACACCGCCCACCTTGACGTGATGGATGGCAGCGGCCCCTCGCCGCAACTGCCCGCGCCCAACAAGACGCTGATCCCGACCGTCAACATCGCACCCGCCATCGGCTGGCCGGACGGCGGCAAACCCAAGGCAGCAACAGGCACACAAGTCAGGGCCTTCGCCGACAAGCTCGACCACCCGCGCTGGCTCTATGTACTGCCCAACGGCGACGTTCTGGTGGCCGAGACCAATGCACCAGCCAAGCCTGAAGATGGCAAAGGCATCCGTGGCTGGGTGATGGGCAAGGCGATGAAACGCGCCGGCGCTGGCGTGCCCAGCGCCAACCGCATCACCTTGCTGCGCGATGCCGACCATGATGGCGTCGCAGAAATACGCACAACCTTCATCGAAGGGCTCAATTCGCCCTTTGGCATGGCATTGGTGGGCAAGGACTTCTACGTCGCCGACACCGACAAGCTGCTGCGCTTTCACTACGAGCCTGGGGCCATGCAGATCCGCGATGACGGCCAGCAGGTGATCGAGCTGCCAGGCGGGCCGCTTAACCATCACTGGACCAAGAACGTGATCGCCAGCCCCGATGGCAAGAAGCTCTACGTGACAGTTGGCTCCAACAGCAATGTGGGGGAAAACGGCCTGGACAAGGAACAAGGGCGTGCGGCGATCTGGGAGGTGGACCCTGCGAGCGGCCAGCAGCGTTTGTTTGCCACCGGCCTGCGCAACCCTAACGGCCTGGCCTGGGAGCCACACAGCGGGGCGCTGTGGACGGCGGTCAACGAGCGTGACGAGATCGGTAGCGACCTGGTGCCGGACTACATCACGTCAGTCAAGGACGGCGGTTTCTATGGGTGGCCCTACAGCTATTACGGGCAACACGTCGACCAGCGCGTAGAACCGCAAGCCCCGCAGAAAGTCGCCCAGGCACTTGTGCCGGACTACGCAGTCGGCCCGCACACGGCATCGCTGGGGCTGACATTCGCTGAACCTGGCGTGTTGCCACCACCGTTCGGGCAAGGGGCATTCGTGGGCCAGCACGGGTCGTGGAATCGCAAGCCGCACAGTGGCTACAAAGTGATTTTTGTGCCGTTCAACACGGCAGGCGAACCTGCCGGCAAACCGGTCGACCTGCTGACGGGGTTCCTGAATACCGATGGCAAGGCCATGGGGCGTCCGGTAGGCGTGGCCAACGATCAGCGCGGTGGGCTGCTGGTGGCCGATGACGTGGGGAACGTCATCTGGCGAGTGAGCAAGGCCCGGTAGGCGCAGTACCTCAGGGGTTCTGCGCCAGGTGCCCCTGAACAATCACGCGCTTGGCTTGCAGATACGCTTTGGCCCAATAGCTGTTGGACAGGTAGTCCAGGCGCACCGTCCCACCCGTGGACGGTGCGTGCACAAAACGCCCCTCCCCCACGTAGATGCCGGCATGGCTGACCTGCGAGCCGCCACTGGTGGCAAAGAACACCAGGTCGCCCGATTGCAGCGCCTTCGCATCCACGGTCGGCGCGCGCATGACAATCATCTCCCGCGTCGAGCGCGGCAAACTGATGCCGGCGGCATCACGATAGACATACTTGATCAGGCCGCTGCAATCGAAACCGGAGTCGGGCGTATTGCCGCCCCATCGATAAGGCGTGCCCACCAGCCCGATCGCGCGGATCAACACGTCGTCGGCGATCGGCGAACCATCAGGCTGGCTGTAGGTAACCTTCGGCTGCTGAACCGTAGGAGCCGGCGCAGGGGCGCGACTGGAGCAGGCAGCAAGCAATGCCACCAGGGAAAGGAATGCGAAGCGCGCCATCATTGCCATGGCCAGAACATCCTGTCTGAGACCGCTGCGCTGCGGCCGAAAAGAGTTGAGAATTTAGATTAGACGCTTTCTGTAAATGCGCACGGCGGCGAGCTTTTTTCAAAGCATCGCCGCCGCGGCGGGGGTATTTCGTTTTGGTATCAGTTGCGCGCGATGTTAGTCGGCGCCATCGCCAAGGCACGCTTGGCTTCGATGAAGGTCTTGCTCCAGTAGCGATCACCGAGGCTGTCGATGCGCACGCCACCGCTGCGGCGGCTGCTGGAGTGGATGAACTGATTGTCACCCAGGTAGATACCGGCATGGCTGACGCGACCGCGGCCATTGGTGCTGAAGAACAGCAGGTCGCCTGGCTTGAGCTTGTTGCGGGCCACTTTCGGGGCATCGACGTTGATCATTTCGCGCGTCGAACGCGGCAAGGTCATGCCGGCTTCTTCGCGGAACAGGTAACCAATAAAGCCGCTGCAGTCGAAGCCGGACTTCTCCGAGGTACCACCGAAGCGGTAGCGGGTGCCGATCAGGGCCATGCCGCGCTCGAGAATGCTGTCAGCCAGAACCGGCAGCTGATAAGGCTTGCTGTTGCTGGAGAACGCCTCCAGGTCATCTTCAGTGGCCAGCTCTTCCGGTTCGCCGAATACGGACGAAGACGAGGCTTTGGCCTTGAACGCCGATTGTGCGGAGATCGGGGTGTGATCCTGGGGCTGGGATACCGGGCCTTGGGCCGCGCAGCCAAAAAGCAGGGTCACGAGTGCGAGGGGCACGAGGGGTGCGAAGCGCTTTAGCATGGGCACGACCGTGTCTGTAATCCTTTAGAGGGGTGAAACTATGCCCTCTATCATGGCCATTTGCAAATTTTATCGAAAAAGATGTGACTTTTTCGTTTTACCGCTCTGGCCCAGGATTTTCAGGGGCTTACCAGCCCAGGGTTTCCTTGAGAAAAGGAATGGTCAGCTTGCGCTGTGCCTGCAGCGAAGCCTGATCGAGGCGCTCGAGCAGATCGAACAGTGCGCTCATGCTGCGGGTACCGCGGGTCAGGATAAAGTGGCCGACCTCATCGGTGAGGTGCAGGCCACGGCGCGACGCACGCAGCTGCAGGGCACGCAGCTTGTCCTCATCGGACATGCCACGCATCTGGAAGATCAGCGCCAGGGTCAGCCGCGACTTGAGGTCGGCCAGCTTGATGGGCAATTCGCGGGGCGAGCTGGAGGCCGCCAGCAGCAAACGACGGCCACTGTCGCGCAGGCGGTTGAACAGGTGGAACATGGCCTCTTCCCAATCGGCCTTGCCGGCAATCACATGGAGGTCGTCGATGCACACCAGCTCGTATTGTTCGAGGTGATCGAGCAACTCGACACCGCGCTCGACCAACTGCGCCAACGGCAGGTAGACGGCGGGCTCGCCCAATTGCTGGAAACGGTGGGTGGCGGCCTGCAACAGGTGGGTGCGGCCAACACCCTGCTTGCCCCACAGGTAGATGAGGCTCTCGGTCCAGCCGGCGTCGGCTTCGCAAAGACGCTCGACGTAGCCCAATGCCGCGGCATTGGCGCCCGGATAGTAGTTGATGAAGGTGGCGTCATCGCGCAGGCGCACACCCAGGGGCAACTGGATCGGTGGTTTCATGCTCGCGGGTGGTCGCTGGGACCACAGGGGGCCTTTGCTGGACAGTGTGCAAAGTCTATACCCGCAACGCGGGCGGCACAATCAGGGAGCAGAAGAGCACAAGCAAAATCAACAGGTTGCGTCATGTTCTGGCTGCCCTGCCCGGCCAACTTACAGCTGCGGATCGACATCGGCGTCATACATGTCCGACTCTTTGTACAAATCATGCACATGCCGCAGCAGCACCATGATCACCGCCGCCACCGGCAGCGCCAGCAGCACACCGGTAAAGCCGAACAGTTCGCCGCCGGCAAGAATGGCGAAAATCACCGCCACCGGGTGCAGGCCGATGCGGTCACCCACCAGCAACGGCGTCAGCACCGTACCCTCAAGCACCTGGCCCACCATGAACACCGCAACGATGCCCAGCATCGGGTACAGGTCGCCACCGAACTGAAACAGCCCGGCAACCAACGCCGCGCCAATACCAATGATGAAGCCCATGTACGGCACAATGGCTGCCAACCCCGCCAGCATGCCTATCAACAGGCCAAGTTCGAGCCCCACCAGCATCAGCCCGGCCGAGTAGATGACGCCCAGCGCGAGCATCACCATCAGTTGGCCACGGACGAACGCGCCCAGCACTTCATGGCATTCTTCCGCCAACCCCACGACCTGCGACTCGCGCTGGCGTGGCAACAGGCTGCGCAGCTTGGCCATCATCAGGTCCCAGTCACGCAGCAGGTAGAAGCCCACCACCGGGATCAGTACCAGGTTGGCCAGCCAGCCGATCAAGGCCAGGCTCGAAGCGGTCGCCTGGGACAGTACGATGCCGACGATGTCGGTGGTCTGGCCCATGTGCTCGCCAATGGCGGCCTTGATCTTGTCGAACTTCCAGAAGCCATCGGCCAGGCCAAGGCGGTGCTGCACCCAAGGCAGCGCCACGTGCTGCAGCCAGTCAAGCATCTGCGGTGCCAGCTCGTACAGGCGCACCAGCTGCTTGGCCAGCATCGGCACCAGCACCAACAGCAAGGCCATGAACACCAGGGTGAAAAGGCTGAATACCACCACCACGCCCCAGGTACGAGACAGCCCCAAACGTTCCAGACGGTCAACCAGCGGGTCTGCCAGATAAGCCAGCAGAATGCCGATCAAAAAGGGGGTAAGGATGTTGTGCAGGCTATATAACAGCACGGCGATCAGCAGTGCCGCACCCAGCCAGATCCAACGGCGCATATCGGTCACGGTCGCTACTCCTTACCAGCGAAAACGCAGGCCGTCGAACGGCTTGGGCGCTGCGGGCTGCTCCGGGTTGACGCCAGGGGCAGGTGCCGGGGCCGCCGGAGCGACAGGGGCTGCCTCGACCGGTACTTCCTGCAGCTTGGCCAGGCCAAGCTGGGCACGCAATTGTTCGCGATTGGCAGTGACGCCGTAAGTCAGCGTGCTGCCTTCGGCCATCTTCAGCCGCGGGCCGCAAGGTTCAAGCACCCGGCTCAATTCGGCATAGCGCTGCAGGTTCATCCCCTGCACCTGAAGCTGCAGCTGGCTGCTGGCGCCCGGGCGGGTCACATAACGCGGCGCCAGGCGGCTGCTCACCGCCTGCATCACCGCGTCGGCCAAGGCAGCCTGGTCGGCGCCCTCGGCATTGCCCTGCTCGTGCTGGTCGCCCACCCACAACTGCCATTTGCCTTGCCATTTGCCCTCCGCCTCTTGGGCGTGGACCGCCAGCAAGGCATCCGCTGCGTAGCGTTCGGAGGCTTCGCGTAGCGGTTTTGGGTCATTGCCTTCGATTTGCTTGGCGTTGGCCACCAACTGCTCCTGCAGGTCGGCCAACGGCAGGCGCAATGGCAAGCCTCGGTGTTGGGCCGCACGACGCAGAGGCTGGGCAGCGGCCTGACCGTCACCCACCAGGTTGCTGCCCTCGACGCTGTCGTTGAGCCACCAGCCAAGGATCGACGGCCGGTTGCTGCCCCACAGGGCCAGGCCGGCCTTGCGCAGTGCACGCTCGGTACTGCCGGGGTCGAACTCGACCAGCACAGACTCGGGCGGGCCGGCTTCGGTGCCGACCTGATTGATGATTTGCTGCGGATCCTTGCGCAGTTCGGCCAATGCTGGGCTTTGCGCCGCCTTCGGGTCGCCGGTCAGGCGCTGGACCAAGGTTTCGAGGGCCTTGCCAGTGGCCTGAGTACGGGCTTCTGCGCCCTGGCCTTGGAGCGGCTCACGCACTTGATAAAGCCCGGAGACGGTTTCGGCTTGCGCGGTGACAGCCACCAGGGCAAGGCAACCTGCTGCCAGATAATTAAGAAAACGCATGAAGGATTCCTGTCCAGTCGAGCTTCAAGCCACAAGCTTCAAGCTGCAAGAAAAAAGCAGGCCGAGCACCCACCTGCAATGCCCGGCGCGTGAGGCTCGCTGTTTGCAGCTTATACAGAAGCAGCAGTATCAACCACCCGCATGGCTCGATCAGCGTTTTTCAGCAATTTACCGCCCTGCCCGTCGGCCTGAGGATGGCCGCTGCACGGCAACCCTGATAAAATCGCGCGCCTTCGCAGACCTCTGACGTTTCAGGCAGCCGTCGCTTCCAAGCCGGCCTTGGCCGTCATGGTCGTTTTTAAGAATCCCTCCCTCCTAAAGGCCTGGATCAATGAGCAAGCAACCCTCCCTGAGCTACAAGGACGCCGGTGTAGACATCGACGCCGGCGAAGCACTGGTCGAACGCATCAAGGGCGTGGCAAAACGCACCGCACGCCCTGAAGTCATGGGTGGCCTGGGTGGCTTCGGCGCCCTCTGCGAGATCCCGGCCGGCTACAAGCAGCCGGTTCTGGTCTCCGGCACCGACGGCGTCGGCACCAAGCTGCGCCTGGCGCTGAACCTGAACAAACACGACAGCATCGGCCAGGACCTGGTCGCCATGTGCGTCAACGACCTGGTGGTGTGCGGCGCCGAGCCGCTGTTCTTCCTCGACTACTACGCCACCGGCAAGCTCAACGTCGACGTCGCCGCTACGGTGGTTACCGGCATCGGTGCCGGCTGTGAACTGGCTGGCTGCTCGCTGGTCGGCGGCGAAACCGCCGAGATGCCTGGCATGTACGAAGGCGAAGACTACGACCTGGCCGGTTTCTGCGTCGGCGTGGTGGAAAAGGCCGAGATCATCGACGGCTCCAAGGTTGCCACCGGCGACGCGCTGATCGCCCTGCCGTCTTCCGGCCCGCACTCCAACGGCTACTCGCTGATCCGCAAGATCCTCGAAGTGTCCGGCACCGACATCGAGAACACCCAGCTCGACGGCAAGCCACTGACCGACCTGCTGATGGCGCCAACCCGCATCTACGTCAAACCGCTGCTGCAACTGATCAAGAACACTGGCGCGGTCAAGGCCATGGCCCACATCACCGGTGGCGGCCTGCTGGACAACATCCCGCGCGTACTGCCGAAAAACGCCCAGGCCGTGGTTGACGTGGCCAGCTGGCAGCGCCCTGTAGTGTTCGACTTCCTGCAGGAAAAAGGCAACGTCGACGAGCACGAAATGCACCGCGTACTGAACTGCGGCGTGGGCATGGTCATCTGCGTGGCCCAGGACCAGGTCGAAACCGCCCTGAACGAACTGCGCGCCGCCGGTGAGCAGCCATGGGTGATCGGCCATATCGCCGAAGCCGCCGAAGGCGCCGCCCAGGTCGAGCTGCAAAACCTCAAGGCACACTGATGCCGAGCAAGACCTGTAATGTAGTGGTATTGCTGTCGGGTTCCGGCAGCAACCTGCAAGCCCTGATCGACAGCTGCCGCCGTGACGACAGCCCGGTGCGCATCCGCGCGGTGGTTTCCAACCGTGCCGACGCCTACGGCCTGCAACGCGCCGCAGCAGCGGGCATCGACACCGCCGTACTGGACCACACCGGTTTCGACGGTCGCGAAGCCTTTGATGCGGCGCTGATGGCGCGCATCGACGGCTTTGCGCCCGACCTGGTGGTGCTGGCCGGTTTCATGCGCATCCTCAGTGGCGACTTCGTGCGCCACTATCAGGGCCGCCTGCTCAATATCCACCCGTCGCTGCTGCCCAAGTACAAGGGCTTGCATACCCACCGCCGGGCCCTGGAGGCAGGCGACGCCGAGCACGGCTGCAGCGTACACTTCGTCACCGAGGAACTCGATGGCGGCCCACTGGTCGTACAGGCTGTGGTACCGGTGACGTCGGACGACACTGCTGAAAGCCTGGCCCATCGGGTTCACCACCAGGAACACCAGATTTACCCGCTGGCGGTGCACTGGTTCGCCGAAGGACGCTTGCGTCTGGGTGAGCACGGTGCGTTACTGGATGGCCAGCCTCTGGCGGCCAGCGGTCATTTGATTCGACCCTAGGAGATTTTATGCGTCGCGCCCTGCTCTTGGCTCTCGCCGTGCTCGCCCTGCCCCTCCAGGCAGCTGATCTGAAGCCTTTCTCGGCCAGCTACACCGCCGACTGGAAGCAACTGCCCATGAGCGGCACCGCCGAACGCAGCCTGGTCAAAAATGCCAACGGTACTTGGAACCTTAATTTCAGGGCCTCCATGATGATCGCCAGCCTGACCGAGCAAAGCACCCTGCGCTTGGAAAACGACACCCTGCTGCCGCAGAAGTATCACTTCGAACGTGGCGGCCTGGGCAAGGCGAAGAAGGTCGACCTGAACTTTGACTGGAACAGCAAGAAAGTCACCGGTAGCGACCGTGGCGATGCCGTCAGCCTGCCGCTCAACCGCGGCGTGCTGGACAAGTCGTCTTATCAACTGGCGCTGCAGCATGACGTGGCGGCCGGCAAGAAGAGCATGACCTACCAGGTGGTCGACGGTGACGAGATCGACACCTACGATTTCCGCGTACTGGGCACCGAGAAGGTCACCACCAAGACCGGCCAGGTCGATGCGGTCAAGGTCGAGCGCGTGCGCGACCCAAGCCAAAGCAAGCGCATCACCGAGCTGTGGTTCGCCAAGAACTGGGACTACCTGCTGGTGCAACTGCGCCAGGTCGAAACCGATGGCAAGGAGTACGTGATCGTGCTGCAGGAAGGTACGGTCGATGGCAAGTCGGTGAAGGGAAACTGATCCGGCACTGCCAGATGCATCCGAAGCCCCGCCTTGTGCGGGGCTTCTTTTTGCCTGACATTTACGTTTCATGAAACTTGTTTCATGGCCGTTTTATTTACTTAGCCTGCTAACAAACTCTATAAAGAAGACCTGCGACACAGTGCCGCAGCTAACTGAAAAGTGGAGTTTACCGATGACAGTCCAAGTAACCGAACGCGACGAATCGAAAATGTCCCACGAAGGCCTAGCCGCTGGCGTGCGGATCTGGGATGTGCACCAGCAAGGCCAACTGGTGGGGATGTTCCACAATGAACACGAAGCCCACCTTTACCGTGTAGAGCTTGAAGACTTGGAAAGTCAGCGCGCTACACAATGAGCCAGCAATGCCACAGTCTTTGAATAAAAAAACCCCGCCTAGGCGGGGTTTTTGCTGCTTACCACATCAGGTCGTCAGGGATCTTGTATGCCGCATACGGGTCATCCTCGTCGGCTTCCTCGACATGGGTGTTGAGCAGCAGCACGCGATGAGGGTCGCGCTCCTGGATCTTCACCGCCGCCTCACGTGGAATCACTTCGTAGCCGCCAGCAAACGAGACCACCGCCAGCGAGCCATTGCTCAGCTTGCTGCGCATCAGGGCATTGACTGCAATGCGCTTGACCTTCTTGTCGTCGACGAAGTTGTAGTAGTCCTCACTGTTGAGCTTGGGCAGGCGGGTCGCTTCGATCAACTGCTTGATCTGCGCGGCACGGGCCTTCTGCTCGGCCTTTTCCTGCTGCTGACGGTTCAGCTCCTGGTCACGCTTGGCCTTCTCGGCCATGGCTTCCTTGGCCAGGCGCTGTTGGGTGTCGTCCACCTCGACCTGGCCTTTGTGCTCCAGGCGCTTTTGTTTCTTCTGGGCTTTGTTGGTCTGCGAGACCTGTTTCTGGTTGACCAGACCGGCTTTGAGCAATTGGTCGCGAAGGGAAAGGCTCATGAATGTTCACTCACTTATGCAACAGCTCAGCCGCAGCTGGGCAGGTTCTTTTCCTGACGTTTGGCTTCACCCCAAAGGGTATCCAGCTCGTCAAGGCTACAATCTTCGATGGGTCGACCGCTGTCGCGCAACGCCTGTTCGATAAAACGAAAACGTCGCTCGAACTTGCGGTTGGCGCGGCGCAGGGCGTGCTCCGGGTCGTGCTTGAGGTGGCGAGCCAGGTTGACGGTGGCAAATAGCAGATCACCCACTTCATCTTCCAGCGCATCGGCATCACCGTCGGCCATGGCCTGCAGGACTTCATCCAGCTCCTCGCGCACCTTGTCCAGCACCGGCAATGCGTCGGGCCAGTCGAAACCGACCGTGGCCGCACGCCTCTGCAGTTTGGCTGCCCGCGACAGCGCCGGCAATGCCGCTGGCACATCATCGAGCAACGACAGCTGTTCGGGTTCGCTTGCTTCGGCGCGCTCCTCGGCTTTGATCTCTTCCCAGCGCGACTTGACCTGGGCCTCGCTCAGGCTGGGTGTGTCCACCGGTGCGTACAGCTCGCCAGTGGGGAATACATGCGGGTGGCGGCGGATCAGCTTGCGGGTGATGCTGTCGACCACCCCGTCAAACTCGAAACGCCCCTCTTCCCGGGCCAGCTGGCTGTAGTAGACCACCTGGAACAACAGATCGCCCAGCTCACCCTGCAAGTGCTCGAAATCGCCGCGTTCGATGGTGTCGGCGACTTCGTAGGCTTCCTCGATGGTGTGCGGAACGATACTGGCGTAGTCCTGCTTCAAGTCCCACGGGCAGCCATACTGCGGGTCGCGCAGGCGGGCCATGAGGTGCAGCAGGTCTTCGAGGGTGTAAGTCATCTGAACAGGTCCTTCGGTGGTGCGCCCTTCGCGGGCAAGCCCGCTCCCACAGGCACAGTGCTTATCTTGAGGTTTGCACTCAACCTGGGGGAGCGGTCTTGCCCGCGAAGCAGCCACCTCGCGCTCAAGGGGTACGGTTACGCCGCGTCTCGATGATGTTGGGCAACTGCGAAATCCGCCCCAGCAAGCGCCCAAGCGCATCCAGGCCAGGAATCTCGATGGTCAGCGACATCAACGCGGTGTTGTCTTCCTTGTTCGAGCGGGTGTTGACCGCCAGCACGTTGATCTTCTCGTTGAGCAGCACCTGCGACACGTCACGCAACAAGCCTGGGCGGTCGTAGGCACGGATGACGATGTCGACCGGGTAGGTCTGCACCGGGATCGGCCCCCAACTGACCTGGATCATCCGCTCTGGCTCTTTGCCTGACAGTTGCAGCACCGAAGCGCAGTCCTGACGGTGGATGCTCACACCACGGCCCTGGGTGATGTAGCCGACGATGGCATCGCCCGGCAGCGGCTGGCAGCAACCCGCCATCTGCGTCAGCAGGTTGCCGACACCCTGGATCTGGATATCGCCGCGCTTGCCGGTACGCGGCCCCGTGGGCTTGCGTGACACCAGCTCGATCTGCTCGATACGCTCGGGTTCGAGCAACTGCTGAGCGGCGTTGACCAGATGGGCCAGGCGCAGATCACCCGCGCCAAGCGAGGCGAACATGTCCTCGGCGGTCTTGACGTTGGTCTTCTCGGCCAGGCGCTCGAAGTCCACCTGTGGCAGGCCCAGACGGCTGAGTTCACGTTCGAGCAAGGTCTTGCCGGCGGCGACGTTCTGGTCACGTGCCTGCAGCTTGAACCAGTGGACGATCTTGGCCCGTGCCCGCGAGGTGGTGACGTAGCCCAGGTTGGAGTTCAGCCAGTCACGGCTCGGGCTACCGTGCTTGCTGGTGATGATCTCCACCTGCTCGCCGGTCTGCAGGCTGTAGTTGAGCGGCACGATGCGCCCGTTGATCTTGGCGCCACGGCAGTTGTGGCCGATCTCGGTGTGCACGCGGTAGGCGAAGTCCAGCGGCGTGGCACCCTTGGGCAGGTCGATGGCGTGGCCGTCGGGGGTGAAGATGTACACCCGGTCCGGCTCGATATCGACCCGCAGCTGTTCGGCCAGGCCGCCGATGTCGCCCAGTTCCTCGTGCCATTCGAGCACCTGGCGCAGCCAGGAGATCTTCTCTTCATAGTGATTGGAGCTGGGCTTGACGTCGGTGCCCTTGTAACGCCAGTGGGCGCAAACGCCAAGCTCGGCTTCCTCGTGCATGCCGTGGGTGCGAATCTGCACTTCCAGCACCTTGCCCTCGGGGCCGATCACCGCCGTGTGCAGCGAGCGGTAGCCATTTTCCTTGGGGTTGGCGATGTAATCGTCGAACTCTTTGGGGATGTGCCGCCAGAGGGTGTGGACGATACCCAGCGCGGTGTAGCAGTCGCGCACTTCCGGCACCAGCACGCGAACCGCACGCACGTCGTAGATCTGGCTGAATTCCAGGCCTTTGCGCTGCATCTTGCGCCAGATCGAATAGATGTGTTTCGCCCGGCCGCTGATGTCAGCGTTGACGCCGGTCGCCAGCAGCTCGTTCTGCAGCTGGTTCATCACGTCGCTGATAAAGCGCTCGCGGTCCAGCCGGCGCTCGTGCAGGAGCTTGGCGATCTGCTTGTACTGATCGGGCTCAAGGTAGCGGAAAGACAGGTCTTCCAGCTCCCACTTGATGTGACCGATGCCCAGGCGATGCGCCAGTGGGGCATAGATGTCGAACACCTCGCGCGCGACACGCAAGCGTTTCTCGTCGTCGGCAGACTTCACCGCGCGGATCGCGCAGGTACGCTCGGCCAGCTTGATGAGTGCCACACGCACGTCGTCGACCATGGCCACGAGCATCTTGCGCAGGTTCTCGACCTGCGCCTGGGAGCCCAGCACCAACGACTGGCGCGGGCTGAGGCTGGCGCTGATCGCCGCCATGCGCAGCACGCCGTCGATCAGCTTGGACACCACCGGCCCAAAGCGCTGACTGACTTCGGCCAAGGTCACCTTGCCTTCACGTACCGAGCGGTAGATGACGGCCGCTACCAGCGAATCCTGGTCGAGCTTGAGGTCGGCGAGAATTTCGGCGATCTCCAGGCCCGCCTGGAAGCTGGACGTACCGTCGGCCCAGGAATGCTTGGCAGGATTACCCTTTTTCTCGACTTCGTGAGCGAACTCGCAGGCCTCTTTGAGCTCCGCGCGATTCAGTGCCGAATCGACGCTTACCACATGATCCAGCCATGCTTCGAGATTGATACTGCCGTCGGTGTTGACCGGCTGGTGCACTCTCACCTGTACCATCTTTGTTTTACCTTTCCATACAGCGCACCACGCGGGTGCGCAGGCTTCCACCGTGTGGCCGCCATTCCTTGGCAGCCGCACCAACGGGCCAGTCTGCTAGCCCGCTTCGAATAACGCCATGGCCTCGACATGCGCCGTCTGAGGAAACATGTCGAGAATCCCGGCCCTTTTTAACCGGTACCCCTGACCGACCAGCACCTGGGCGTCTCGCGCCAGCGTGGCCGGGTTGCACGATACGTAGACCAGCCGCCTGGCCTTGAGGCGGGCGATGTCTTGCACCACCTCGTAAGCACCGTCGCGCGGTGGATCCAAGAGTACCGCAGAAAAGCCTTCGGCGGCCCATTCGGCACCTGCCAAAGGCTGCGATAAATCGGCCTGAAAAAACCGTGCGTTATGCACATTGTTGTTTCGGGCATTGGCCGCAGCCCGATCGACCATGGCCTGCACGCCTTCCACCGCCACCACTTCACGTGCCTGGCGCGCCAGCGGCAGGGCAAAGTTGCCCAGGCCGCAGAACAGGTCCAGCACACGCTCGTCGGCCTGCGGTGCGAGCCAGGCCAGGGCCTGCTCGATCATCGCCGTGTTGACCTGGGCGTTGACCTGCACGAAGTCGCCAGGGCGCCAGGCCAGCTCCAACTGCCAGGGCTCCAAGGCAAAGCCCAGTTTCGCGGCCGAATCCACCGGCGCAGGCTCGCCTTCGCCCTGCAACCAGAGCTGCGCCTTGGCCTCGTCGCAAAATGCCTGCAGGCGGGCCAGATCATCGGCCGGCAGCGGCGCGACATGGCGCACCAGCACGGCATCGGCGGTACCGCTGAACAGCTCCACATGGCCAATCACCTGCGGCTTGCTCAACGCACGCAGCGCAGTTGGCAAGTGACGCAGAATCGACTGCAAGGGCTGTACCAGTACCGCGCAATCGTCGATGGCAATGATGTCTTGGCTGGCTTCGGCACGGAAGCCGACCTCCAGCTGACGTGCCTTGATGTCCCAGCGCACGGCTACCCGTGCCCGGCGTCGATAGCCGAATTCCGGCCCACTCAGGGGCGCGGCCCACTCTTCGGGCTGTATCCCCGCGACCCGTTGCAGCTGTTCGGCCAGGGTGCGCTGCTTGAGCGCCAGCTGCCCTTCGTGGGGCAAATGCTGCAGGTTGCAGCCACCACAACGGGCATAGTGCCGGCACGGTGCCTCGCGCCGCTCGGGGCTGGCCTGCAGGACGCGCTCCAGGCGCGCCTCCACCACCTTGCCACGGGCATTGAGCACGCGGGCCTCGACCGCTTCACCGGCCAACGCGCCGCTGACGAACCAGGTACGCCCTTCATGGAAGGCGATGCCACGGCCGTCACCGGCCAGGCGCTCGATATCCAGGCGCTGTTTCTTGCCCACGGGAACCTGGGGGCTACGGTTGCCACCGGCTGGCTGGAAGCGCAGGCCGCTGTTGCTTTTCTTTTTGGACATTTAGCTCGGATCAAACAGGCCAGTGGACAGGTATCGGTCACCACGGTCGCAGATGATTGCGACCATTACCGCGTTTTCCACCTCTTGGGACAGGCGCAGCATCGCCGCAACCGCACCACCGGAAGACACGCCACAGAAAATGCCCTCTTCGCGGGCAAGGCGGCGGGTGATGTCTTCGGCTTCCTGCTGCGACATGTCGACCACGCGATCCACGCGGCTGGCGTCGAAGATTTTCGGCAGGTATTCCTCCGGCCAGCGGCGGATGCCAGGAATGGCCGAGCCTTCCATCGGCTGCAGGCCGACGATCTGCACCGCTGGGTTCTGCTCTTTGAGGTACTGCGAGCAGCCCATGATGGTGCCGGTGGTCCCCATGGAGCTGACGAAATGGGTGATGGTGCCCTGGGTCTGCTGCCAGATCTCCGGGCCCGTGCTGTTGTAATGGGCGATCGGGTTGTCGCCATTGGCGAACTGGTCGAGCACCAGACCGCGGCCCTCGGCCTGCAGCTTCTCGGCCAGGTCACGGGCACCTTCCATGCCTTCTTCCTTGGTCACCAGGATCAACTCGGCGCCGTAGGCCGTCATGGCGGACTTGCGTTCGGCGGTGGCGTTGTCCGGCATGATCAGGATCATTTTGTAACCTTTGATCGCTGCCGCCATCGCCAAGGCAATGCCGGTGTTGCCGGAGGTCGCCTCGATCAACGTGTCACCGGGCTTGATCTGGCCGCGCAGTTCGGCGCGGGTGATCATCGACAGCGCCGGGCGGTCCTTGACCGAACCGGCGGGATTGTTGCCTTCGAGCTTGAGCAAGAGCGTGTTGCTGGTGTCTCCGGCAATGCGCTGCAGGCGAACCAGGGGCGTATTGCCGACGCAATCGGCGATGGTTGGGTACTGCAAGGTCATGGCGTATTTCACAATCCGGACGGCAGGGGCGCCTATCATACCGGCAATCCTTTCCCGGCCATATCACGCAATCTGTGGTGCATATAGCTACAAGCTATAAGTGGCCGATTTCAGCCCATTACCGCCCTGTTCGCGCGCCGCGGGCTCATGCACCGGCAGGCGCATCCACAAGCGCAGCCCACGCTTGCCATTCTCCGCCCACAGCGTCCCGCCCTGGCGTTGGATAGCGCTGCGCGCAATGCTCAAGCCCAGCCCGAAACCACCATCCCCCGGCCGCGAACCGTCCAGCCGCGAGAACGGCGCGAAGATCCGCTCCAGGTCCTCTTCTGCCACGCCACCGCCTTCATCTTCCAACCATAGCCACCAATGGTTGCCCTCACGCTGCCCGCCGAGCCGCACCAGCCCGTTGGCCGGCGAGTGACGGATGGCATTGCGCAGCATGTTCTCCAGCGCTTGGGCCAGGTGATTGAGGTTGCCCTGCACCCAACAACTGGCGGGCAGTTCGCAGCGCAGGCGCTCGGGTGACCAGCCGCTTTCGTAACTGGCGTCCTCGGCGAGCAGGTCCCATAACGCCTGAACCTGGATGGGCTCAAGGTTCATCGGCGCGCGCTCGGCGTCCTGCCAGGCCAACTGCAAGGTGCCCTCGACCAACTGCTGCATGCAATCCACCTCACGCGCCAGGCGTTCGCGCAGGCGCTGCAAGTCAGTTTCGCCATCGCAGGCCACGCGCAGCCGGCTCAGCGGCGTGCGCATTTCGTGGGACAGGTCGCGCAACATCTGCTGTTGCATGGCCACCGTACCCTGCAACCGCTCGGCCATCTGGTCGAACGCGCGGGCCAGCTCACCGAGTTCGTCATGCCGAGCAATGGTGCGCGAATCGAGGCGGGCCGACAGCTGGTCGGCCCGCCAGGCATTGGCCTGCTCACGCAACTGGTTGAGCGGCATGATCAACATGCGGTACAGGCCCACGCACAACAGCAAGGTGAACAGGCCGGGGATGATGCCGTTGGTCACCACCCGCCACAGCACGCGGTATTGCCCTGGGTTGAGGCGCTCGGGCAGCTCGATCACCAGCATGCCCTGCTCTGGCGCCCCCGGGAATGGGATACGCACCCAAGGCTGGTCGACGCTACGTCGGCTCATGGGCCAGTCGACACCGCGCAGGCGCGTCAGACGCCGCATGATGTCGGGGTGCAGGGTGGCGCTATCGAGCGGGCGCAAGTTGCTGTCCAGCACCCCCACCCAACCGCGCTCGCGCTGATGCATGGCCTGCACCCAGCGGTCCAGCCCCACTTGCCCGTCGCTGCGCCAGGCCTGCTCGGCCTCAGCCGCGTAACCGCGCAGCAACTGGCGCGCCGGCTCGGAAAGAAAGGCGTTCTGGGTTTCCATGTGCCGGCCCCAGGTGTAGCTCAGGCCGATCATCAGCAGGCAGAAGCCCACCAGCAGGATGGCCAGCTTCCAGAACAGCGAATGACGGTCGAGCATGGCTTACTCTATCTCGCTGGCGCTGAGCACGTAGCCCTTGCCCCAGACCGTGCGGATCTGCCGCTCCTGGTAGCCGATGCCCTTGAGCTTGCGGCGGATCTGGCTGACGTGCATGTCCAGGCTGCGATCATGGCGCGAGTAACCACGCTGCAAAACCTGCTGATAAAGGAAGGGCTTGCTCAGCACCTCCTCCAGGTTGCGGTTGAGGATCTCGAGCAAGCGATATTCGCTGGGCGTAAGGCCTGCCAGCCGCCCCTCGAGCCTGACATCGCTGAGCCCTTCGTCGAACTGCAACTCCCCGGCAGCGGCGTCCTGCTGCGGCTGATGACGCCGTTCCAGGGCCACGCGCCGCAGGATAGCCTCGATGCGCACCTGCAGTTCGGCCATGCTGAAGGGCTTGGGCAGGTAGTCGTCGGCGCCGCGCTGAAAACCGCTGATGCGGTCGGCCTCGGCGCCCAGCGCCGACATCAGGATCACCGGTGTGGCACTGCGCTGGCGTAGCTGGGCCAGTGCATCCAGGCCATTGAGCCCTGGTAGCAGAATGTCCATGAGCACCACATCGAATGCCTGACGGCCGGCCGTTTCCAGGCCTTCAAGCCCATTGCGGCACCAGGTCACCTGGAAGCCGCCACGCTGCAGCTCTTCGTACAGATAAGCGCCCAGTACCGGGTCATCCTCGATGGCGAGAATAGTGGAGGTGTGAATAGCTACGGGATTCATTGGCAACTGCCATGCATTCTCAATTGCGCAATTATTGAGCATCCGCTCCGCTCTAAGCAACCGCCCTGCGACCAATGCCTCGACAAGGCCACGAAAAGACTGACAAATGGGTGCAATAGCCGAGCAGGCGGAGTAACTTTCCGGCTTGGTCCGTCACGCGGTTGACGGCGTCCAGGCACATGACAGGAGGCAAGTGTGCTCGATCGTTTGGGAATCAGAAGCCGGGTCCTGCTACTGGCCCTGCTGCCTGCCGGCCTGATGGCGCTGGTACTGGGCAGTTATTTCACCTGGTTGCAGCAAAGCGATTTGCGTACCCAGTTACTGCAACGGGGCAAAATGATCGCCGAGCAGCTGGCGCCACTGGCCGCGCCTGCCATGGCCAAGTTGGCCCCTGCACAGCTGGAACGGATTGCCGCGCAGACTCTGGAGCAGACAGATGTGCGCGCCGTCGCCTTTCTTGCCCCGGACCGCACGCGCCTGGCCCATGCCGGCCCCAGCATGCTCAACCAGCCGCCAAGCGGCGGCACCGGCACGCAACTGTTGCAACGCTCCGGCAATGATGCCACCCGCTACCTGATGCCGGTCTTCGGCCACCACCGCGACCTGGCCACCGACGCCGTGCCGGCCGAGGCCGAGCGCCTGCTGGGCTGGGTCGAAATCGAACTGTCGCATGACGGCACCCTGCTGCGCGGCTACCGTAACCTGTTCACCAGCCTGCTGCTGATTCTCGCCTGCCTGGCCCTCAGTGGCCTGCTTGCACTGCGCATGAGCCGCGCCATCAATGACCCGATCAAACGCATCAAGCATGCGGTCAATCAGCTCAAGGACGGCCACCTGGACGAACGCCTGCCGGCCATGGGCAGCCATGAACTGGACGAGCTGGGCCGCGGCATCAACCGCATGGCCGAGACCCTGCACAGCGCCCACGAAGAACTGCAGCACAGCATCGACCAAGCTACCGAGGACGTGCGCCAGAACCTGGAGACCATCGAGATCCAGAACATCGAGCTGGACATGGCCCGCAAGGAAGCCCTGGAGGCCAGCCGGATCAAGTCCGAGTTCCTGGCCAACATGAGCCACGAGATCCGCACCCCGCTCAACGGCATCCTCGGCTTCACCCACCTGCTGCAGAAAAGCGAGCTGACGCCGCGCCAGCTGGACTACCTGAGCACCATCGAGAAGTCCGCCGACAACCTGCTGGGGATCATCAACGAGATCCTCGATTTCTCCAAGATCGAGGCCGGCAAGCTGGTGCTCGACAGCATTCCGTTCAACCTGCGCGACCTGGTCCAGGACACCCTGACCATCCTCGCGCCTGCCGCGCACGCCAAGCAGCTCGAACTGCTCAGCCTGATCTACCGTGACACCCCGTCCTCGCTGGTCGGCGACCCGCTGCGGCTCAAGCAGATCCTCACCAACCTGGTGAGCAACGCCATCAAGTTCACCCGCGAAGGCACCATCGTCGTGCGTGCCATGCTTGAGGACGAACACGAAGACAGCGCGCAGCTTCGCATCAGCGTGCAGGACACCGGTATCGGCCTGTCACCGCAGGATGTGCGCACGCTGTTCCAGGCGTTCAGCCAGGCTGACAACTCGCTGGCGCGCCAGCCCGGCGGCACCGGCCTGGGCCTGGTGATTTCCAAGCGCCTGATCGAGCAGATGGGCGGTGAGATTGGCGTCGACAGCACGCCGGGCGAAGGCTCGCAGTTCTGGATCAGCCTCAACCTGCCCAAGGCGCACGACGATGCCGAGGAGCTGCCGCTGCAACCGCTGCTGGGGCGCCGCGCCGCCATCGTCGACAGCCATGAGCTGGCGCGCCAGGCGCTGGAGCACCAGCTTGAAGACTGCGGCCTGAGCGTCAGCCTGTTCGCATCTTTCGATCAGTTGCTGCATGCCGTGCAGGCCGCCCACCAGGTCGGCCACCCGTTCGACTTCGCAGTGCTCGGCGCCAACCTGGGCAACCTGACCCCAGAGCAGCTCGGCGAGTACCACCAGCAACTGGAGCGCTACCAATGCCAATGCGTGGTGCTGTGCCCGACCACCGAGCAGGCGCTGTACCACCCGTACCTGCCCAATGGGCATGGCCAGTTACTGTCCAAACCGACCTGTACGCGCAAGTTGCGCCGGCTGTTGCTGGAGCTGGTCCAGCCGCGTCGCCCGCTGGGCGAGCCGAACACCCAGAGCGGCCAGCGCCAGCCCAAGATTCTGTGCGTCGATGACAATGCGGCCAACCTGCTGCTGGTACAGACCCTGCTCGAAGACCTCGGTGCCGAGGTGCTGGCCGTCGACAACGGCCATGCAGCGGTACAAGCGGTGCAGGACGAGCCTTTCGACCTGGTGCTGATGGATGTGCAGATGCCAGGCATGGACGGCCGCGCCTGCACCGAGCAGATTCGCCTGTGGGAAAGCGCCCAGAGCGGCAGCCCGCTGCCGATCGTCGCCCTCACCGCCCATGCCATGGCCAATGAAAAACGCGCCCTGCTGCATGCCGGCATGGACGACTACCTGACCAAACCGATCAGCGAGCGGCAGTTGGCCCAGGTGGTGATGAAGTGGACCGGCCTGAGCCTTGGCATGCCACAGCAGGAGCGCCTGTCGGAGCAACTGGCCAACGGCGACGAACTCAAGGTACTCGACCCCGAGGAAGGCTTGCGCCTGGCCGCCGGCAAGCCCGACCTGGCTGCCGACATGCTGGCCATGCTGTTGGCGTCGCTTGAGTCCGATCGCGAGGCGATACGTACCGCGCGCGCGGCAGGCGATAGCACCACGCTGATCGAACAGGTACACCGCCTCAACGGTGCCTCACGCTACTGCGGCGTGCCGCAACTGCGGGCAGCGTGCCAACGTAGCGAGACCTTGCTCAAACAGGAGCATCCGCATGCGCAGCAGGCACTGGATGAGCTGGACGGCGCGATCAGCCGGCTCGCATCACAGGCGCACATCAACGCCTGACAGGCCCCCGACTACAATCCCCAGACCCTCGCAAAGGAAGCCCGACCATGCGCGCCCTGTTGTTCAGCAGCCAGCACTACGACCAGGAAAGCTTCACCCAGGCCGCCGCCGGCAACGCGCTGGAACTGCACTTCCAGCCGGCGCGGCTTACCCAGGACACCGCGCCCCTTGCCAGTGGCTACGAGGTCGTCTGCGCCTTCATCAACGATGAGCTCGACGCCCAGGTGCTGACGCGCCTGGCCGCAGGCGGCACACGCCTGATCGCCCTGCGTTCGGCAGGCTATAACCATGTCGACCTCAACGCCGCCCAACGCCTGGGCCTGGCCGTGGTGCGGGTACCGGCCTATTCGCCACACGCCGTGGCCGAGCACGCCGTGGCACTGATCCTCGCCCTCAACCGGCGCCTGCACCGGGCCTACAACCGCACCCGCGAAGGCGATTTCACCCTGCATGGCCTGACCGGCTTCGACCTGCACGGCAAGACCGTGGGCGTGGTCGGCACCGGCCAGATCGGCGCTGCCTTCGCCCGCATCATGGCCGGCTTCGGCTGCCAGTTGCTGGCCTACGACCCCTACCCCAACCCGGAACTGCTAGCCCTCGGCGCCCGCTACCTGCCCCTGCCCGAGCTGCTGCGCGAGGCGCGCATCATCAGCCTGCATTGCCCGCTGACCGAGCATACCCGGCACCTGATCAACGCGCAGAGCCTCGCCCAACTGCAACCTGGGGCGATGCTGATCAACACTGGCCGTGGCGCCCTGGTCGACACCCCGGCACTGATCGACGCACTCAAGAGCGGGCAGCTCGGCTACCTGGGTCTGGATGTTTACGAAGAAGAAGCGCAACTGTTTTTTGAAGACCGCTCAGACCTGCCACTGCAAGACGATGTGCTGGCCCGGCTGCTGACCTTCCCCAACGTGATCATCACCGCCCACCAGGCCTTTCTAACCCGCGAAGCCCTGGACGCCATCGCCACCACCACTCTGGACAACATCAACCGCTGGATGGCAGGCAATCCACAGAATCTGGTATTGGGTTAATGCTAGGATACGCGGCATTTCTGGAGGACCCATGGTCGAGCACGATTTCCGCTACACCCTATTCAACCCGCAACACACCCTGATCGAGTGCCGCGCCCT
Source organism: Pseudomonas putida (assembly GCF_025905425.1). Lineage (NCBI taxonomy): Bacteria > Pseudomonadati > Pseudomonadota > Gammaproteobacteria > Pseudomonadales > Pseudomonadaceae > Pseudomonas > Pseudomonas putida. The sequence continues at coordinate 3,986,006 of NZ_CP109603.1, forward strand.
GGTACCCGGCCGCTATCAGGTGACCGGCAACGGCGGTTCGATGCACAAGGGCGATACCCTGCTGGTAACCCTGAAGGGCAGCAAGGACTTGTCCATGCGCTTGGCCGTGGAAAGCGTGCGACACCTGATCAACCCACGCGGCCAATGGGTCGCCGTGGCTAGCGGCCCGGTATTCAACGAACTGGAGATCCTCACCTGGCAGGTCGAATGCGACCAGTGCGACGCGGTGCTGGATTTCGAATTCGCGGTGGACGCCAAACTGGGCAAGAAAGCCCGTCAGCCGGCGGCCAGCGCACGTATCGCTGAACTGGGCTGGGCCAGCCGTGGCGAGAAGCACCTGTGCCCGCGTTGCCAGGAGAGCGCTGCGTGAAAAATCTGCTGACCGGCGTGCTGATTGCCACCGGCCTGCTCGGCTGCGCCGCGCAACCGTCGAAGCTGCAGCAGGAGCGCAGTTATGTGCTGGAGTGGATTGGCGAACGCCCGCTGATTGACTACAGCCACCTCACCTTGACCTTGGCCAGCGATGGCCGCGCTTATGGCAATGGCGGCTGCAACCACTGGTTTGCGCCGTATACGCTGGAGGGCGAGCAACTGAGCTTCGGCAAGGTCGGCAAGACCCGCAAGCTGTGCGCACCGGCATTGATGGAGCAGGAAAAACGCTTCTTGCAGGCACTGGAGACGGTGCAGCGCTGGGATGTGTCGCCGGTGGAGCAGATGCGCTTCTGGCCGGCCGAGGGCAAGCCGTTGCGGTTCTGGCCCGAGGAAGGCTGAGGACTGCGCAGCCCGCTCCCACAGGAATCCCGCAGTATTCGATGCTGCGGTGATTCTGTGGAAGCGGGCTTACCCGCGAAAGGGCTTCCTGTTACATCAAGCGCCCTTCAGGGCCTTGATCTTGGCCTGTAGCCCTTCCAGCGTCTGCTCGCCCATCAACTGCTCACGCACCTTGCCCTTGTCATCGATGATGTAGGTCACCGGCAGCGCCTCGCTGCGCGGCAGCTCATAGCGCTCGGCCGGGTCCTGCGCCAGCACGGTAAACCCGATGCCCAAGGTCTCGGATGCCTGCTTGAGGTCCGCGCCTTGCAAGCCATCGAAGTTCACCCCAACCACCTTGATACCCTCGGCCGCCCATTGCTTGGCCGCCGCGTTCAGTTCAGGGATTTCGGTACGGCACGGCCCGCACCATTCTGCCCAGTAGTTGAGCACCAGCCAGTGCCCTTCGATCTGTTCGGCCTTTACTGTATTGCCGTGTTGGTCCACGCCGTAATCGGCACCGCAACCACCGAGCAAAAGGCTCGCGGTGATGGCCAGTACTGCTGCCAGACGCCTTGCCATGGGTCAATCCTTCTCGAAGTTTCAAGCAAATGGTTCAGTCGCTGCGGTTAGAATAGCCGCCACAACCAGCTGGATGCGACCCGACATGACTGACCTGACGCTCTATCATAACCCGCGCTGCTCGAAATCCCGCGGCGCGCTGGAACTGCTCGAAGCACGCGGCCTGGCACCCACCATCGTGCGCTACCTCGAAACCCCTCCGGACACCGCCACCCTGGCGGCGCTGCTTGGCAAGCTGGGGCTCTCCCCGCGCCAGCTGCTGCGCACCGGTGAAGACGAATACAAAGACCTGAACCTGGCCGACCCGGCCCTGACCGACGCGCAACTGATCGAAGCCATGGCCCAACACCCCAAGCTGATCGAACGGCCGATCCTGGTGGCTGGCGATAAAGCCGTGATCGGGCGCCCACCCGAGAAAGTGCTGGAGATTCTGCCGTGAGCCAGCCCTTCATCCTGGTGTTGTATTACAGCCGCCATGGCGCCACCAGCGAGATGGCCCGGCACATTGCCCGTGGCATCGAGATGGCCGGCATGGAAGCACGCCTGCGCACCGTGCCGGCGATTTCCACCGAATGCGAAGCCGTGGCCCCGGATATCCCGGCCAGCGGCGCCCTGTACGCCACCCTTGACGACCTGCGCCATTGTGCCGGCCTGGTGCTGGGCAGCCCGACCCGCTTCGGCAACATGGCCGCGCCGTTGAAATACTTCCTCGACGGCACCAGCAGCCTGTGGCTGGGCGGAGAGCTGGTGGGCAAGCCGGCCGGGGTATTCACCTCCACCGCCAGCCTGCATGGCGGCCAGGAAACCACCCTGCTGTCGATGATGCTGCCGCTGATGCACCACGGCATGCTGGTGATGGGCCTGCCCTACAGCGAATCGGCCTTGCTCGAAACGCGCGGCGGCGGCACACCCTATGGCGCCAGCCACCATGCCGGTGCCGACGGCAAGCGCGAGCTCGACCCGCACGAAATCACCCTGTGCCGTGCACTCGGCCAACGCCTGGCGAGCACCGCCAAGGCCCTGGAGGCCGCGCGTGGCTAAAAAGCCGAAGGTGTTGCCGCCGCTGGAATGGCTGACACCCCGCCTGCGCCTGACGCGGGCGTTGAGCCTGGCGTGCTTTTTTGGCCTGATCGCACTGCTGGTGGCGAACAACCTGTGGTTCGCCAACCTGCACGGGGCGCGGGTCGAAGTGATTCTGGCGATCGAGCTGGTACCGCTGCTGTTGCTGCTGCCGGGCATGCTGACAGGCAGTGCCCGGGCACATGCCTGGACCTGCTTTGTGGTGAATATCTATTTCATCAAGGGGGTGTTGGCGGCGTTCGACCCGGCACGGGCGGTGTTTGGCTGGGTTGAAGTGCTGGTGAGCCTGGGGTTGTTCGTCAGCGGGCTGCTGTTTGTGCGCTGGAAGTTCCAGCATGAGCGGCGCATGGCGGGCGAAGGTAGTTGAATGCGGGGCTGCCTTGCAGCCCTTTCGCGGGGCAAGCCCGCTCCCACAGGTATTGCAAGGCACCTTAGATCGGTGACATACCTGTGGGAGCGGGCTTGCCCCGCGAATGCAACAGCGCCAATCTCAATGGTTGACGGTATGCGCCAGCATCACCGACAACTGGCACAACGGCCGCCCACTCTCGGCATGCCACTGGTTGAACGCCTGCTGCACCAACGCCAGGTCACGCTGACTGGTTGGCTGCTTGTCGATCACTTTCTGCGCAATCAACGCAGCCGCCATGTCGTCGGTCGGGATAAACGTATCCTTGCCGACCATGCGCAAGAACCGCGGCGCCGACAGCCCACCCAACTGGTTGCCATGCTTGGCCAGGTACTTCCACAAGCCGACGATATCGGTCACCGGCCAGTCGGCGATGAACGCGCCGAAACTGCCCTTCTCCTTCGCCACATCCAGCACCATCTGCGCATTGCGCGGCACGCTCTTGAGTTTGCCCAGGTGGCGGATGATGCGCTCGTCCTGCATCAACCGCTCCAGGTGCTCGGCGCCCATCAGCACCACCTTCTCGGGGTCGAAACCGAAGAACACCTGCTCGAACGCCGGCCACTTGGCATCCACCAGGCTGTGCTTGAGCCCGGCGCGGAACACGCGCAAGGCCAGGGTCGACAGGTAGCGATCATCGCTGATGTCGCGCAGTTGCGCAGGCGTGCGCGGCTGCGGCAGAAAGGCCTCAAGGGCCTGCGCCGAGCCGAAGCGGTTCAGGCAGTACTCATGCAGCCACTGGTAATCGCGCATGGGGTCAGATGTTCAGCACGTCGAGGAAACGCGGGGTGGCGTTTTCGTCGATCTTCAGGCTGGTGAAGTCGAACAGATTGCGGTCCGCCAACTGCGACGGCGCCACATTCTGCAGCGCGCGGAAAATGCTCTCGGTACGGCCCGGGTGCTTGCGCTCCCACTCCACCAGCATGTCCTTGACCACCTGGCGCTGCAGGTTCTCCTGCGAGCCGCACAGGTTGCACGGAATGATCGGGAATTCGCGCATGTCCGAATAAGCCTGGATGTCCTTCTCGCTGCAATAGGCCAGCGGGCGAATCACCACGTTACGGCCATCGTCGGCACGCAGCTTGGGCGGCATGCCCTTGAGCGAGCCGTTGAAGAACATGTTGAGGAAGAACGTCTCGACGATATCGTCGCGGTGGTGCCCCAAGGCCATCTTGGTCGCGCCGATTTCGTCGGCGAAGGTGTACAGGGTGCCACGGCGCAGGCGCGAGCACAGCGAGCAGGTGGTCTTGCCCTCGGGCACCAGCTCCTTGACCACCGAGTAGGTGTCTTTCTCGACGATGTGATACTCGACGCCCAGCTCTTTGAGGTAGGCCGGCAGCACGTGCTCGGGGAAGCCGGGCTGCTTCTGGTCCATGTTCACCGCCACGATCTCGAACTGGATCGGTGCCACCTTCTGCAGGTGCAACAGAACGTCGAGCATGGTGTAGCTGTCCTTGCCGCCAGACAGGCAGACCATGACCTTGTCGCCATCCTCGATCATGTTGTAGTCGGTGATGGCTTCGCCGGCGAGACGACGCAGGCGTTTTTGCAGTTTGTTCTGGTTGACCGAGAGGGTGCCCATAGCGCTTGGATCCGCGAGGTGTGACAAAAGCCGGCTATTTTACGCACAAACCGCGCGGCGCTGTAGGCATTCCGATAAAGACTTCAAGGTAATCAACAGTACGCCTGACAGCGCAATTTGCTCTAAAAAGCGCCGTTTGTGCAGGTAACGGCTTCCTATACTGCGACATAAGGCCACATTACCGCTTGCATCAAGGTTCGGGCCTCGGGCCGCTTGCGCTCCATCTGGGGGGCGTTTGGCAACATTGAGAGGAGTGATCGGCATGATTCATCACGTTGTGGGGCTGTTTACCCATCCCGATCAGGAATGGCGGGAAATTCGTGGCGAAGAAGAATCCATCAGCCACATGTACCTGACGCACACCTTGATCCTGGCGGCGATCCCTGCCGTTTCTGCATTTATCGGTACGACCCAGGTCGGCTGGGTGATTGGCGACCGGCCAGCGGTGATGCTGACCATGGAAAGCGCAATCTGGATGAGCATCATGTCTTACCTGGCGATGCTCGCCGGGGTGGCGGTGATGGGCGCGTTCATCCACTGGATGGCACGCACCTACGACGCCAACCCCTCCATGGCGCAATGCATTGCCTTTGCCACCTACACCGCCACCCCGCTGTTCCTCGGCGGCCTGGCGGCGCTTTACCCGCACCTGTGGCTGGGCATGCTGATCGGCACTGCAGCGATCTGCTACACGGTGTACCTGTTGTATGTCGGCTTGCCGACGTTCATGAACATTCCACCCGATGAAGGCTTCCTGTTTTCCAGCTCGGTGCTGGCAGTGGGCCTTGTGGTACTGGTGGCGATCATGGCCGCGACCGTGATCATCTGGGGACTGGGCGTGGGGCCCGTTTACACCAACTAGAACAGTCCAACGAGATCCAACCAACACAGGGGCATCAACCAGAGGCCGCCGCAAGGCGGCCTCTGGCTGTGCGCTGACCGGTGGCTCGGCAAGCCGCCAAGGCTTGCGGCATAATGCCGGGTCAGGAGAATTACCCCGCCATGCCCGAGCTGCTCAGACAACGCGTCGAAACCTGTTACCAGCAAGCCGAAACCTTCTTCAAACGCCCCTTCCCGCGCCCGGAAGTCAGCTTCAAGCTGCGCGGCCAAAAGGCCGGCGTCGCCCACCTGCACGAGAACCTGCTGCGCTTCAACCTGCAGCTGTACCGCGAAAACCAGGAAGACTTCCTGCGCCAGACCGTGGCCCACGAGGTGGCGCACCTGGTGGCTCACCAGCTGTTTGGCGAGCGCATCCAGGCCCATGGCGAGGAATGGCAATTGATCATGCGGGGTGTGTACGAATTGCCACCCAATCGCTGCCACAACTACGAAGTGCAACGGCGGGTGGTGACGCGCTACATCTATCGCTGCCCCTGCCCGCAAAGTGACTTTGCGTTTACCGCGCAGCGGCACAAGCTGGTGCGCCAGGGGCGGCGCTACCTGTGCAGGCGGTGCCGGGCGATTCTGGAATACAGCGGTGAGACGCGCGTTGAATGATCCCAGGCATTAGAAAGGCGACCCAAGGGTCGCCTTTCTCGTAGCAGCCTGCGCCTTATTTCTCGACGAAGGCGCGCTCGATCAGGTAGTCACCCGGCTCGCGCATGCGGGCGGAGACTTTCAGGCCGAAGCTGTCGAGCACTTCGCTGGTCTCGTCCAGCATGCTTGGGCTGCCGCAGATCATCGCGCGGTCGTCCTGCGGGTTGATCGGTGGCAGGCCGATGTCGCTGAACAGCTTGCCGCTGCGCATCAGGTCGGTCAGGCGGCCCTGGTTCTCGAACGGCTCGCGCGTCACGGTCGGGTAGTAGATCAGCTTGTCGCGTACCGACTCACCGAAGAACTCGTTCTGCGGCAGGTGCTCGGTGATGAACTCGCGGTAAGCCACTTCGTTCACATAACGCACGCCGTGAACCAGGATCACTTTCTCGAAGCGCTCGTAGGTTTCCGGGTCCTGGATGACGCTCATGAAGGGCGCCAGGCCAGTGCCAGTGCTCAGCAGGTACAGGTGCTTGCCCGGGTTCAGGTCATCGAGCACCAGGGTGCCGGTAGGCTTCTTGCTGATGATGATCTCGTCGCCTTCCTTCAGGTGCTGCAACTGGGAAGTCAGCGGGCCGTCCGGCACCTTGATGCTGAAGAATTCCAGGTGCTCTTCCCAGTTCGGCGAGGCGATGGAATAGGCGCGCATGAGCGGGCGGCCGCTTTCCTGCTGCAGGCCGATCATCACGAACTGACCGTTCTCGAAGCGCAGGCCCGGATCCCGGGTGCACTTGAAGCTGAACAGGGTGTCGTTCCAGTGGTGCACACTGAGGACACGTTCGTGGTTCATGTTGCTCATCGATGGGGCTCCTGAAGAAAGACGCAGCGCGCGCAAAACGCGCAGTTGCGCGATAGTTTAGGGGCAGCGACAATATCTGTTAACTGAATTATCAAGATATGTGTTATCGGTTATATAGATATGCGATTCACACTTCGTCAGCTCCAGGTCTTCGTCGCCGTGGCCCAGCATCAAAGCGTCTCTCGGGCCGCCGGCCTGCTGTCGCTGTCGCAGTCGGCTGCCAGCACTTCCATCACCGAGCTTGAGCGCCAATCCAGCTGCCAGCTGTTCGATCGCGCCGGCAAGCGCCTGAGCCTCAACGCCCTGGGCCATCAACTGCTGCCACAGGCTGTCGCCTTGCTCGACCAGGCCAAGGAAATCGAAGACCTGCTCAATGGCAAGTCGGCCTTCGGCTCGCTGGCGGTCGGCGCCACGCTGACCATTGGCAACTACCTGGCGACCCTGCTGATCGGCAGCTTCATGCAGGTACACCCGGAAAGCCAGGTCAAGCTGCACGTGCAGAACACGGCGCACATTGTGCAACAAGTCGCTCACTACGAAATTGATCTGGGTCTGATCGAAGGCGATTGCAACCACCCAGACCTGGAGGTTCAGCCCTGGGTCGAGGACGAACTGGTCGTGTTCTGCGCGCCACAGCACCCACTGGCCACGCTGGGCCACGCAGACATTCAGACATTGTCCCAGGAAGCCTGGATTCTTCGCGAGCAAGGCTCCGGCACGCGCCTGACCTTTGACCAGGCCATGCGTCATCATCGCGCCAACCTCAACATCCGCCTGGAGCTCGAACACACCGAGGCGATCAAGCGGGCGGTGGAGTCGGGCCTGGGCATCGGCTGCATCTCGCGCCTGGCCCTGCGCGATGCCTTCCGCCGTGGCAGCCTGGTACCGGTCGAAACCCCGGAGCTGGACTTGATGCGCCAGTTCTACTTCATCTGGCACAAGCAGAAATACCAGACCTCGGCCATGCGCGAGTTTCTTGAGCTATGCCGCAACTTCACCGCAGGCTTCACCCGCAGTGATGAAATCGTGCTGCCGGCAATCGCCTAGAGCAGAATCACGCCCCAGACCAGCGCAACCATGGTCAGCGCCACCAGTTGCGCGGCGCTGCCCATGTCCTTGGCATTTTTCGACAAGGGGTGGCGTTCCAGCGAAATACGGTCGATGGCGGCTTCCACCGCCGAGTTGAACAACTCGACGATCAAGCCCAGCAGACACACCGCAATCATGATCGCCCGCTCCGCGCGGCTGACCGGCAGCCAGAAGGCAGTCGGGATCAGCAGCACGTTGAGCAGCACCAGTTGACGGAACGCGGCCTCGCCCTTGAAGGCGGCGCGCAAGCCGTCCAGCGAGTAGCCGGCGGCGTTGAAGATGCGTTTGAGGCCGGTCTGGCCTTTGAATGGCGACATGTGCGTCACTTCACCGAAGAAAGGCCGGCAGACTAATCCAGCGTGGGTCAAAAAAGCGTGAAGAAGCAGGCAGTTAGTTGCTGGCTACCGATTCAAGTTGTTGCAGCAGCAAGGCTGCCTGGGTACGCGTACGCACGCCCAGCTTGCGGAAGATCGCCGTCACGTGGGCCTTGATGGTGGCCTCCGAGACACTCAGCTCATAGGCGATCTGCTTGTTCAACAAGCCTTCACAGACCATGGTCAGCACCCGGAACTGCTGCGGTGTGAGGCTGGCCAGCCCTTCGCTGGCAGCCTTGGCTTCGGCCGAAACATCGACTTTCTCAAACGCTTGCGGTGGCCACCAGACCTCGCCGTCCAGCACCTTGCGCACGGCGTCCTGAATCACTTCCAGCGGGCTGGACTTGGGGATGAAACCACTGGCACCAAACTCGCGGGACTTGACCACGACTGCTGCCTCTTCCTGCGCCGATACCATCACCACGGGGATCTGCGGGTATTGCCCACGCAGCAGGACCAACCCGGAGAACCCGTAGGCGCCCGGCATGTTCAGGTCCAGCAGGACCAGATCCCAGTCGGCTTTTTCGCTCAGACGGGTTTCCAGCTCGGCAATGCTCGCGACCTCAACCAGGCGCACATCGGCGCCAAGGCCCAGGGTAACAGCCTGGCGCAGGGCGCCACGAAACAGCGGGTGGTCATCGGCAATCAGGATTTCGTAAGTGGCCATCGATCTAAGGATCCTGTTCTGTGCCAGGCGCGTGCGAGGTAGTAAGGGCGCTTGGCGGAAAGGCACGGCGAAGCCGGGGTAACGGCACCTTCGGCGTGCCCGAATCGGCGCCAAGGATGCCGAGCACGGTCGGGGTGGTCAAGCCAATTGCCCTGCCGTCCTCGCCCACCCTGGCTGCCAGCCCCGTCATTATGAACCAATCCCGCGCAACTGCCCCTTGGACTATAGGAAGGTATGCAAACGCTGATGCGCAGCGTCCTGCTCATCCAGCGGCAAATGCCGCTTGGCGCTCAGGTAGTGCAGGCTGAATACATCCAGGTAGGCATCCAGGGCCTGGGAGGCGCGCTGGTCGCCGGCCAACTCCAGGCACATGGCCGCCACTTCCGCTGTGCAGAAGTGGTCGTCACGCTTGGAACGGCGCAGGCGGTAGCGCGACATCTGCTCGGCCTCCAGGCTCAACACCGGGAAGCGGTCCAGGTAGGGGCTCTTGCGGAACATCTTGCGCGCCTCGGTCCAGGTGGCGTCGAGCAGGATGAACAACGGGCGCTTGCCTGGCTCGCGTTCTACCTGGTTGACCACCCGCTCCTGGGCGACGAACTCGCCAGGGAAAACGATGTAGGGCTGCCACTGGGGTTGTTCGAGCAGCGCCAGCAGGTTGTCGTCCACTGCTGTGCGCTGCCAGCCAAAGGCCGAGGTATCCTCGACCAGGTCGGCAATCAGCCAGCCGGTGTTGGTCGGCTTGAGCGGCTCGGTGTCGTGCATCAACAGGCACACACCCGACTCTGCCGGCACGCGGGGCTTCCAGGCACACAGGCAATGGCTGGCGATGACCCTGCATTGCGGGCAACGGACGGCCCGTGAACCACGGGCAATGAACGGCTTGTTGCTGCGGGCCAGGCGTTCGGCGCGTAAGCGCGCTACCGCGTGGCTCATGCTGGCAGGCCTTTGAACAGATTGGAGATGGACACTGCGACGGCTCGGAAACACAAAACGCAAGTCTACCAGAGCGGGCGTCATTTGCCGTGCAGCGGGGCTGGCCGGCCCCGTATAATCGACACTTTGGCGAACCTGAGCCGCCGTGAAGCTGCACTCAGGGAACGTCACCTGCCGGCGCATGTCAAACCGCCAGTCATTGAACCAGGAGAGATACATGCTGCGTCTTATCGTCCCGACCCTGAGCCTTCTGCTCACCCTGCCCCTGGCGGCCCAGGCGGCGTCCAAGCAGGATTACGATCTGAACAGGATGCTGCAGAAGGTCGCCAAAGAGAGCAGCGTCGGCACGCCCCGCGCCATCAACGAAGACATCCTCGACCAGGGTTACACCGTCGAGGGCAAGGCACTGGTCAACCACCTCAGCGTGCGCCAAAGCCATGCCGAGCGCATGCAGGCCAACCCCGAACAGGTCCGCGACCAGTTGGGCGCCAGCGTTTGCCGTAACAACGGTTACCGCAACCTGATGTCCAAAGGCGCTGTCATGGTCTATCGCTTCACAGAGTACAAGACCAATCGGCCGGTGATGGACCAGGCATTCGACGCCGCCAGCTGTGTCGCCGGTAACAAGAAAAAGTAAGCAAATGACCTAGACGACCCGTTCGTCATCAGGGGCGCGCCACTGCTCTTCCTCGGCATCAGCGCGCAACTCTGCCAGTAGCGCCTGCAGGTAGCGCGACTGGCACTCCAGCCCCGAAAGCCTGCGACGGCACTCTGCCTCAAGGCTCAGGTGATGCACCTGCGCCGCATTTTCCAGCAGTTGATAGAGCTGCCGGTCCACCTCGATGATCAAGCGATGCATACCGCCACCTCCTGCATCGATACGTTTCGCTCTCCCAGTTAATCAAACCCTCAGCGCTATTGGCTGCGCGCCGACCAGCGGCTGCAGCAATGACTGCGGCACGATCTGGCGCGAGGGTCTAGATTGATATCGAGCACACCCGAATCGACGAGATGGATTGATTGCCACTGCACCATGGCCTTGAAGGCCTACTGCAACGCTCGAACTGCATACTCGAGCATCAGCAGCCAGCGACGCACGCAGCGTCGCGGCCGGGACATACCATCGACCCGGTCAGAGGTTTTGCTGCAGAAGGAGACGTTGAATGCCTTACCAACCCAATGAGCTGTTGTTCAATCACTTCAGGGACAACAACATCGACCTGAGCAAGATCGACCAACAGCTGCAACTTGTTGCACCGAACAGCCCCAACCTACCCCTGTACCGCGACATGATGCTAACCATCCTGCGCATGGCCCACGACGACACGGACCGCTGGAGCGCCAAGATCACCCTGCAGGCCCTGCGCGAGCTGGACCACTCGTTCCGCACCCTGGAGCGCTACAAGGGCCGTCGCAAGGTGACGGTGTTCGGCTCGGCCCGAACGCCATTGGAACACCCGATGTACGCCCTCGCCCGTGAGCTGGGCGCCACCCTGGCACGCTCCGACCTGATGGTCATCACAGGCGCAGGTGGCGGCATCATGGCTGCAGCGCATGAAGGGGCCGGTAGCGATCACAGCCTGGGCTTCAACATCACCCTGCCGTTTGAACAGCATGCCAACCCCACGGTGGACGGCACCGACAAACTCCTGCCTTTCCACTTTTTCTTCATTCGCAAACTGTTTTTCGTCAAGGAGGCCGATGGGCTGGTGCTCTGCCCTGGTGGCTTCGGCACGCTGGATGAAGCGCTCGAAGTGCTCACCCTGATCCAGACCGGCAAGAGCCCATTGGTGCCGGTGGTATTGCTCGACTCCCCCGGCGGCAGCTTCTGGCGCGACTGCCTGGACTTCATCGGCCGTCAGCTCGAAGAGAACCGCTACATCCTGCCCAGCGACCTCAAACTGCTGCGCCTGGTGCACAGCGCCGATGAAGCCGTGGCGGAAATCAACCAGTTCTACAGCAACTACCACTCCAGCCGCTGGCTGAAGAACCAGTTCGTGATCCGCATGCATCACCCCCTCAGCGATGCTGCGCTCTACGACATTCAGGAAGGCTTCGCCGATTTGCGCCTAAGTGGCAAATACCACCAGCATGCCGACAGCGGCGCGGAGCACGAGGTAGGTAATTTCAGCCATCTGACCCGGCTGTCGTTTGCCTTCAACGGCCGTGACCAGGGCCGCCTGCGCGAACTGGTGGACTTTATCAACCTGCCGGAGAACTGGGCCAAGCCTCAGCCCATGCACACCACCCAGCGGGCCAGGGAGGCGTTGAAGGTCAGTTGAGATGAACCACCACTGTGCGTGCGTAACGCGGCCGCGTAGGCGCGCACGGTTTCAATAGTCGTCGAGATCTCGACCACTGAGCAGGCGGCCGATCATTTCCATGGAGAACCCACGGTAGGCAAGGAATCGGGTCTGTTGGGCACGGCTGCGGGGGTCAGCGGGGCGTTGCCCGGCAAACTTGCGCTGCCACACATCCCTCAGCCGCTGCGCCCAATCCACACCGCTTTCACGCAACGCCTGATCGATATCGCCACGATCCAGGCCACGCTGGCCAAGTTCCTCGCGTATACGCGCAGGGCCATAGCCGGAATTGGAGCGGTACCTGATAAAGCTTTCAAGGTAGCGGGCTTCGCTGAGCAACCCTTCTTCGGCGAGCCGATCGAGCTCGGGCTCAATCAACTCATCCGAAGCGCCGCGCTGACGCAACTTGCGCGTCAGCTCGACGCGACCATGCTCACGTCGCGCGAGCAGGTCCATGGCTGTCCGCCGAATGGCGACGGGGGTGTCGAGTACGGCGGACATAGTCGCTATCTAAAACAGTGATCAATAACCGGCGTCGGCATCAGCCACGTCGTCGGCACTGGCCTCAGCTGCGGCAGCCTTGCCCGCTTCGGCGGCAGCACCGGCCTTGAGCAGCTTCTCGCGGATCTGCTTCTCGATCTCGGCACCAATGGCCGGGTTCTCAGCCAGGTACTTGGCGGCGTTGGCTTTGCCCTGGCCGATCTTGTTGCCCTGGTAGGCGTACCAGGCACCGGACTTCTCCACCAGCCCCTGAGAAACACCCAGGTCGATGATTTCGCCGTTACGGTAGATACCCTTGCCGTAGAGAATCTGGAACTCGGCCTGACGGAACGGAGGCGAGACCTTGTTCTTGACGATCTTGACCCGGGTTTCGCTGCCGACCACTTCGTCGCCTTCCTTGACCGCGCCGGTACGGCGGATGTCCAGGCGCACAGAGGCGTAGAACTTCAGGGCGTTACCACCGGTGGTGGTTTCCGGGCTGCCGAACATCACGCCGATCTTCATGCGGATCTGGTTGATGAAGATGACCAGGCAGTTGGCGTTCTTGATGTTGCCGGTGATCTTGCGCAGCGCTTGCGACATCAGACGAGCCTGCAGGCCCACGTGCATGTCACCCATCTCGCCTTCGATCTCGGCCTTGGGCACCAGTGCTGCCACGGAGTCGACGATAATCACGTCAACCGCGTTGGAACGCACCAGCATGTCGGTGATTTCCAGGGCCTGTTCACCGGTATCTGGCTGCGAAACCAGCAGGTCGTCGACGTTGACGCCCAGCTTGCCGGCGTATTCCGGATCGAGGGCGTGCTCGGCGTCGACGAAGGCGCACGTGGCGCCATTTTTCTGGGCTTCGGCGATGACCGACAGGGTCAGGGTAGTTTTACCCGAGGACTCCGGGCCGTAGATTTCGACGATACGGCCTTTTGGCAGGCCGCCGATGCCGAGGGCGATGTCCAGGCCCAGGGAACCGGTGGAGATCGCCGGGATGCCTGTGCGCTCATGGTCGCCCATGCGCATGACCGCGCCCTTGCCGAATTGGCGTTCGATTTGACCCAGGGCCGCAGCCAAGGCGCGCTTCTTGTTGTCGTCCATTGAAATCCTCACGTGTTCGACTTGGCCCTGATGGCCGGAATACCTGTATAAGTAGCCAGTATTATTCCACAGCGAAGCGCGCGAGCAAACCCCTGTCGTCGATTTACTCGGCACCAAGCTGTAACAAGCCGTCTAACGCGGCGATCACCGTTTGTCGGCGCACTGCATCACGGTCGCCAGCGAACTGGCGGCGCTCGCTGATGACGCGGCTGCCATCGGCCCAGGCCAGCCATACGGTGCCCACCGGCTTGGCCGGCGAGCCGCCATCCGGCCCGGCCACGCCACTCACCGCCACGGCAAACCGTGCGCCGCTGGCGGCCTGGGCGCCCCGGGCCATGGCTTCGACCACTTCCTGGCTGACCGCACCCACCTCGCCGAACAGTGCCTCGGGCACCCCCAGTTGGCGGGTTTTCTGGGCATTAGAATACGTCACGTACCCGGCCTCGAACCAGGCCGAACTGCCGGGGATGCGGGTGATGGCTTCAGCGATACCACCGCCCGTGCAGGACTCAGCGGTGGTCACCTGGGCATTGAGGCCGCGCAGGTGTTCGCCCAGGCGGGCGGAAAGCGTGGTGATCGGGTCCATGTCAGGCTCCTTGAAGACTGGCTACACCCTACCACCCGAGCTCACCACCCGGCACCCTCACCGGTATCCCCTACCCCTCACTGATATTCGGCAGTATCGCGCAGGGCTCGCCCACAGCGGCTGCAGGCGTTTCGCGAGACAACGATCTCCCCGGTGAAAATACGCTCAAGCGCCACAGGCTTGTGCCTGAAAAGCCGACACACCATACGCTTTAGTAAAGAAGGCTTAACAAAGGGGCGAGCGCGGTCACTGGTCATGGATACAACGTCGGCTCAGAAGTTCAGGCGCAGCAGGGTACGCCAGATGTTTTTCAGCGGCGAGCGGCAGTGCTTGGCCCAATTGCGCTCCCACCACTCGTCCTCATTGCAAACCACCTGTTCGAGGTCACTGCCCGTCACAGCCGCTGCATGTTGCCTGAACATCATGGGGAACGCGCAATGCTGGCGAATCCTGTGCTTGAACATCACGTCCACGGGTGTACCGTCGTAGGGCGTCTGGGCCAGGATCCGGCAACCTTCGCGCGACAGCACGTAGGCGTGCAATGCCACCACCCGGCCGCGGGCGACGAATGGGAACCAGGTGAGCCAGGTGCGCCCCATGGAGTAGCCCAGGTGCAAGGCCTCAAAGCGTCGAGACTGCATGAAACGATTGATCCAGCGGACACGCGAAGCCTTTAATTCATAGGCCTTTGCATCGTCCTCGAAAATGAGGATCCTACCCAGACCATTGTCCAGCGCATGGCGCGCTAGCTGCTGGTGCGACTCGTAGCAACCGCGTTTCGGGTCACTGTCTTTCTCGACGACATGGAAGACGACTTCATTGTCGAGCTGTCGGCCAATGGTTTCCGTGAACAGCTTGCGCCTGTCATTTCGCGTGTCGAGCGAAATGCAATACACGGCATCTACATCAAAACGAATTCCGCTCACTGCACTAATCAGCCTGATTGCAATACATATTTACTGGGCTACGCATCACCACAGGTGAGAGCTGCCATGAGGTCAAAAGTACGCAATTGTCCATAGGGACGAGGTAGTGTCAATCCGCCTCTAACCAATCCAGCCTACCTGGCCCGGCCCTTGTGACGGACAGGTACTGCGTGGTCCGCAGGCGTGGTAACCTACCCAGCTTGAAAAATCAGGTGGGTCTCGGCGTCAGGAACGCAACACAGAACGCCCTAAGTTTGCCCCACAATGTTGAGACCTACTCTTTAAGTCATTGATGAATAAAGCAATCTCCGATCTCTCCGCACACACCCCGATGATGCAGCAGTACTGGAGGCTGAAGAACCAGCACCCGGACCAGCTGATGTTCTACCGCATGGGCGATTTCTACGAGATCTTCTACGAAGATGCGAAGAAAGCCGCGAAACTGCTGGATATCACCCTGACCGCGCGCGGTCAGTCAGCCGGCCAGTCCATCCCCATGTGCGGCATTCCGTTCCATTCGCTCGAAGGCTACCTGGCCAAACTGGTCAAGCTCGGCGAATCGGTGGTGATCTGCGAACAGATTGGCGACCCTGCTACCAGCAAAGGCCCGGTGGAACGCCAGGTGGTGCGCATCATCACCCCCGGCACGGTCAGCGACGAAGCGCTGCTCGACGAGCGCCGCGACAACCTGATCGCCGCGCTACTGGGCGATGAGCGCCTGTTTGGCCTGGCGGTGCTGGATATCACCAGTGGCAACTTCAGCGTGCAGGAAATCAAGGGCTGGGAAAACCTGCTGGCCGAGCTCGAACGCATCAACCCGGTCGAGCTGCTGATCCCCGATGACTGGCCACGCGACCTGCCCGCCGAGAAGCGCCCGGGCGCACGCCGCCGTGCCCCTTGGGACTTCGACCGGGACTCGGCACGCAAAGCCCTGTGCCAGCAGTTCGCAACCAAGGACCTCAAAGGCTTTGGCTGCGACAAGCTGACCCTGGCCATCGGCGCCGCCGGTTGCCTGCTGACCTACGCCAAGGAAACCCAGCGCACTGCCCTGCCGCACCTGCGCAGCCTGCGCCACGAACGCCTGGACGACACGGTCATCCTCGACGGCGCCAGCCGTCGCAACCTGGAGCTGGACATCAACCTGGCAGGCGGGCGCGACAACACCCTGCAGTCAGTGATCGACCGCTGCCAGACCGCCATGGCCAGCCGTTTGCTGACCCGCTGGCTGAACCGCCCGCTGCGTGACCTCAAAGTTTTGCAGGCGCGCCAGGACTCGATCCGCTGCCTGCTCGATGGCTATCGTTTCGAAAAACTGCAGCCGCAGCTCAAGGAAATTGGCGATATCGAGCGGATCCTCGCCCGTATCGGCCTGCGCAATGCCCGCCCACGCGACCTCGCGCGCCTGCGTGATGCCCTCGGCGCCCTGCCCGAATTGCAAAACGCCATGGCCGAGCTGGAAGCCCCGCACCTGGCGCGCCTGGCGGCCATTACCGGCACTTACCCGGAGCTGAGCAGCCTGCTGGAGCGGGCAGTCATCGACAACCCGCCAGCGGTGATCCGTGACGGCGGCGTGCTCAAGGCCGGCTACGACAACGAGCTGGACGAGCTGCTGGCGATCAGCGAGAACGCCGGCCAGTTCCTGATCGACCTGGAAGCCCGCGAAAAGGCCCGTACCGGCCTCGCCAACCTCAAGGTTGGCTACAACCGCGTTCACGGCTACTTCATCGAGCTGCCGACCAAGCAGGCCGAGCAGGCTCCGGGCGACTACATTCGCCGCCAGACCCTCAAAGGTGCGGAGCGCTTCATCACCCCGGAGCTCAAGGCATTCGAGGACAAGGCGCTGTCGGCCAAGAGCCGTGCCCTGGCCCGCGAGAAGATGCTCTACGATGCCCTGCTCGAAACCCTGATCAGCCACCTGGCACCGCTGCAGGACAGCGCAGCCGCCCTGGCCGAGCTGGACGTGCTGAGCAACCTCGCCGAGCGCGCACTGAACCTCGACCTGAATTGCCCACGCTTCGTCGACGAGCCCTGCCTGCGCATCGACCAAGGCCGACATCCGGTGGTCGAGCAGGTGCTGACCACGCCGTTCGTGGCCAACGACCTGAGCCTGGACAACAGCACCCGCATGCTGATCATCACCGGCCCGAACATGGGCGGTAAGTCCACCTACATGCGTCAGACCGCACTGATCGTGCTGATGGCGCACATCGGCAGCTTCGTGCCGGCAGCGCAATGCGAGCTGTCGCTGGTCGACCGTATCTTCACCCGTATCGGCTCCAGCGATGACCTGGCGGGCGGGCGCTCGACCTTCATGGTCGAGATGAGTGAAACCGCCAACATCCTGCACAACGCCACCGACCGCAGCTTGGTGTTGATGGACGAAGTCGGCCGCGGCACCAGCACCTTCGACGGCCTGTCGCTGGCCTGGGCCGCCGCCGAGCGCCTGGCCCAGCTGCGTGCCTACACGCTGTTCGCCACGCACTACTTCGAGCTCACCGTACTGCCGGAAAACGAGCCGCTGGTGGCCAACGTTCACCTGAACGCCACCGAACACAACGAGCGTATCGTCTTCCTGCACCACGTGCTGCCAGGCCCTGCCAGCCAAAGCTACGGCCTGGCCGTGGCGCAACTGGCCGGCGTGCCCAGCGCAGTCATCCAGCGTGCCCGCGAACACCTGGGCCGCCTGGAAACCGCGAGCCTGCCACACGAGCAGCCGCTGGGCAAAAAGGCCAAGGACGAGCCACACGTCCCGCACCAGAGCGATCTGTTCGCCAGCTTGCCGCACCCGGCCATCGAGAGGCTGGGCAAGCTGGACCTGGACGACATGACCCCGCGCCAAGCTATCGAAATGCTATATCAACTAAAGAACCTGTTATAACGGCGCCCACTACAAGCTGGTAGAATCCGCCGCGGTTTGCTGGTGCTGCAGGTTATTAGCCTGGCCTGCAGCCACATACCCGCAAATCGCGCGGCCCCGAGAGGAAGGGCCGCCGCCGTCGCCTGAGGAGAGAACTAGAAATGACCTTCGTCGTCACCGACAACTGCATCAAATGCAAATACACCGACTGCGTGGAAGTCTGTCCGGTGGACTGCTTCTACGAAGGCCCGAACTTCCTGGTCATCCACCCGGACGAGTGCATCGACTGCGCACTGTGCGAGCCAGAATGCCCAGCGCAAGCCATCTTCTCGGAAGACGAAGTGCCATCGGGCATGGAGAACTTCATCGAGCTGAACGCCGAGTTGGCGGAAATCTGGCCAAACATCACCGAGCGTAAGGACGCCCTGCCCGACGCTGAAGAGTGGGATGGCAAGACCGGCAAGATTGCAGATCTGGAGCGCTGATAGCGCCCAGATACGAAAAAGGCCCATTCGGGCCTTTTTTCATTTTCGGCAGGCAAAAAAAAGGGGCGGTATGACCCGCCCACATTTTTTTCCGTAGTCCCTGATTGTCCCAAACATCATCCTGATGAAATCGCGTCTTTGCGATGTCCTTGGCCTTCTCCTTGAAAGCCTGTGCATGTCCGTGTGCACAGTTCGAATACTAGCGACTTCAGCGGGCCAGACAACCGACCCATATCACAAGATATTGCCGCGGACACATTTCCTCATGCCCGAATAACCTATGATTTTCAGTGAGTTAAGATTACACCGAATCTGAAAACGACAATGATTTACTGTTGGTTGCATAGATAGCTTACAAAACCAGTAAGCGATCTCTTACACGCAATGTTACTGGGGTGGCGCATTACACAATGCGAGGTGCACCCCACAACGGCAGCGCTGCGACGCGCACACACAAAAACGCCCCGAGGCTATCGGGGCGTCTTGTGCTAGCGAACAGCTGACTACTGGAACAACGACTCACTGGACAGGCCGTTCTTCTCAAGGATCTCACGCAAGCGCTTGAGCCCTTCTACCTGGATCTGCCGCACACGCTCACGGGTTAGGCCAATCTCCAGGCCAACATCCTCCAGGGTGCTACTCTCGTGACCGCGCAGGCCAAAGCGGCGTACCACCACCTCACGCTGCTTGTCGGTCAGCTCGCCCAGCCACTGATCGATGCTCTGCGACAGGTCGTCATCCTGCAGCAGCTCACACGGGTCGGTCGGGCGGTCATCGGTGAGGGTATCGAGGAGGGTCTTGTCCGAGTCCGGCCCGAGCGAAACGTCCACCGAAGAGACCCGCTCATTGAGCCCCAGCATGCGCTTGACCTCAGCGACAGGCTTCTCCAGCAGCGTGGCGATTTCCTCTGGCGACGGCTCGTGATCGAGCTTTTGGGTCAGCTCCCGCGCGGCACGCAGGTAGACGTTGAGCTCCTTGACCACATGGATCGGCAGGCGAATGGTGCGGGTCTGGTTCATGATCGCCCGCTCGATGGTCTGGCGAATCCACCAGGTCGCATAGGTCGAGAAACGGAAACCACGCTCCGGGTCGAACTTCTCGACCGCACGGATCAGCCCCAGGTTGCCCTCCTCGATCAGGTCGAGCAACGACAGGCCGCGATTCACGTAACGACGGGCAATTTTTACAACCAGACGCAGGTTGCTTTCGATCATGCGCTTACGGCCGGCGGGATCACCTTTTTGCGACAGACGCGCAAAATGAACTTCCTCTTCCGGCGACAGCAGTGGCGAGAAACCGATTTCGTTAAGGTACAACTGCGTAGCATCAAGTGCCCGAGTGTAATCGATGTACTTGTGCTGCTTGAGCGAAGAGCCGGACTTGGCCCTGGTCCGAACCGAAGGTACAGCAGGTTCGTCTGACACCACATCCGTTTCCAAAACGATGCCCGTCTCCATCAGGAGGACGTCATCGTCGATGTCAAACTCCGGCGCTTCTTTATTGAGAGCCATTGTTATAGTCCTTTGCTGAGTTCGAACTCAGACTCGAGCGGCACCTATATCCCTGGCAGCGCTGGAGCCTGTCCCCTCTACATCACAGGAACAGGCCGGGTACAACAATCAACGGCGTGGCAGGAACTGGAGTGGATCGACGGGTTTACCCTGGCGGCGAATCTCGAAATGCAGCTTCACCCGATCAGTGCCCGTGGACCCCATTTCAGCAATCGACTGCCCTGCCTTGACCTGCTGCCCCTCCCGAACCAACAGCCTGCGGTTGTGACCGTAGGCACTGACGTAGGTATCGCTGTGCTTGATGATGATCAGCTCGCCGTAGCCCCTCAAGCCACTCCCGGCGTAGACCACTGCACCATCAGACGCAGCAAAAACAGGCTGTCCCAAATCACCGGCGATATCAATGCCTTTATTCAAACTACCGTTTGAAGCAAATTTTCCAATCAGCACGCCGTTGGCCGGCCAGGTCCAGCCCCCCACCGCACGCTCTGCGGCCGGCACAGTAGCCACCACCGGCGCACGGGTTGCCGGGGCCGTGGTCGCCGGCTTGGTATTACTGACAGGCGCGGTGCCGGTGCTACCGACAGGGCGACGGATGACCGTTGTCTTGCTCGAAGAGGACGGGCTGGACACCACCGTGGTGGTGCCCGTGGAGCCGCTGCTGAAACGAATCGGCTGACCAGGGCGAATGGTGTAAGGCGCCGGGATGCCGTTACGCGCAGCCAGTTCCTTGTAGTCCCAGCCGTAACGGAAGGCGATGGAGAACAACGTATCGCCCGGCTTGACGATGTATTGACCGGAGGTTACCGCCGGCCGCTTGGGCGCTGCAGCGTTACGGTCGACCACGCGAGCGCTCGTCGAGCTGGTGCTGGAGCAACCCGCCAGCAGGGTGCCCATGGCCAGTGCAATCACCAGAAGCTTGAAACCCGCCCAATCCTTGCGCTGCCGAATGCCTGTGTGACCCACCCGCGCTCCCCTCATGGTGCCGAATACCGAAATAACGATAAGAAATGCAATATTGTTGCAATTATAACCGAGCCCACCCGCATTGGGTGGACGGCGGCAAGAACGCCCACCACGGCCAGTGCTACAGTGGATCCCCCGCCAGATAGACAGGGCGATGGCGCAAGAATTCGTCGCTGCCGTAAATATTCCGTGGCTCAGGCCAACGGACCATTGAGCAACGGCACGAAGCGCACGGCCCCAAGCACGCGCCGGGAGAATCCATGCTCCTCACGCACGATCAGCATCAACTGCTGCGTCTCGCCTGCCGGGCCCACCGGGATCACCATGCGCCCCCCTGGCGCCAGCTGGTCGAGCAATGCTTGCGGCACCTCTGGCGCCACGGCGGTGACAATGATGCCGTTGTAGGGTGCCAGCGCCTGCCAGCCCTCGCAACCGTCCCCCCAGCGGAACACCACGTTACGCAGGTTCAGTTCCACCAGGCGCTCCTTGGCGCGGTCCTGCAGCACCTTGATTCGCTCCACCGAGAACACCCGCTCGACCAGCTGGGCAAGTATCGCCGTCTGGTAACCGGAGCCGGTGCCGATCTCCAGCACCTTGTCCAGCGGCCCGGCCTCAAGCAGCAGCTCGCTCATGTGCGCCACCATGAACGGCTGCGAGATGGTCTGGTTATGACCGATCGGCAGTGCAGTGTCTTCGTAGGCGCGATGCGCCAGGGCCTCGTCGACGAACAGGTGGCGCGGGGTGCGGCGGATCGCGTCGAGCACCTTGGTGTTCGCCACGCCCTCTTCGCACAGGCGCTGGATCAGCCGCTCCCGGGTCCGCTGGGAGGTCATGCCGATACCCCGGCGCAGCATATCGTCCTCGCGCATCAGAGCAGGCCCTCCAGCCAACCGTCGAGCTGTTCGAAAGCATCGTTGAAGGTGCGGTCGAGCTGCAGCGGGGTGATCGATACGTAACCTTGCATCACCGCGTGGAAATCCGTGCCTGGGCCACCGTCCTCGGCGTCGCCGGCCACGGCAATCCAGTACCCTTCCTTGCCACGCGGGTTGACCACCTTGGTCGGCGCCGCCGCCCGCGCCCGGTGCCCCAGGCGGGTGAGCTGGATGCCACGGATGTGTTCCAGCGGCAGGTTGGGGATATTGACGTTGAGCACGGTACGCGGCGGCAACACGAGGCGCGACTGCGCCTCCACCAGGCGACGGGCGATGTAGGCGGCGGCGGGCAGGTTGTCCGGCTGGCGCGACAGCAACGAAAACGCCAGCGACGTGTTGCCCAGGAAGCGGCCTTCCAATGCAGCGGCGACGGTGCCCGAATAGAGCACGTCATCGCCCAGGTTGGCCCCCAGGTTGATCCCGGACACCACCATGTCAGGGGTCTGCGGCAACAGCCCGTTGAGCCCCAGGTGCACGCAGTCGGTCGGCGTACCGTTGAGGCTGATGAAACCGTTGGCCAGGGTCTGCGGATGCAGGGGCCGGTCCAACGTCAGCGAACTGCTGGCGCCGCTCTTGTCTTGATCCGGGGCAATCACCACGCACTCGGCATAATCCACCAACGCAGCATGCAGCGCGGCGAGGCCGGGTGCGGTGACACCGTCGTCGTTCGAAATCAGAATACGCATGGGCTGTCCGTCTGCCCTGCCGGCACCAGATCCACGACTTCGCGCACCACCACGGTGGCGAAGCATCCGGCCGGAAGGACGAATTCCAGTTGCAGGATATCAGGCTCGGGATAATGCCACGTCAGGCCGCCAATAGGGAGCCGCAGAATGCGCCGTTCGTGATCCATGCCCGCCAGGGCCAGCCAATGGCAAAGTGCTGGCTGCCGTGCGCCGACTGCCGCTTCCAGTTCGCCAGTGGCACCGGTAGCAGGGGTTTGCCCCTCACCCCATAGCGCACCGGTGGGGTGCAGGTCGAGAATGGCCAGCCGCGGGTCGGAACATTCCTGCTCGGTAGCGGGAAAGAAACTACGGCTATCGGTGAATGCCAGCAGATCCCCCACCTGGGCACGCGCCCAGCTGCCGTCAGCAACTCGTGCGGCGAGAATCTGGTTGAACAGGTAGCTGCGCCCTGCCGAGAGCAGGCGCGAGCGCACGTTGCGCTGTTCAGGCAGGGCCTTGCGGGCGGCCCAGTCGAGCGCGTCGTGAACATTACCGCCAGCATGGCCAAAACGCTGACTGCCGAAATAGTTCGGCACGCCATGCTGCTTGAGCGCCTCCAGGCGTACGTCCAGTGCCTGGTGATCGGCGGCAAGGGCGGTAAGACGCAGGGTAAAACCGTTGGCCGAATGCGCGCCACGCTGCAGTTTGCGCTGGTGGCGTACCTGCTTGAGCACGCGCAGGCTCTCATCCTCGGCTCGCGACAGGTCCGGGTCGGCCTTGCCGGGCAGGTGCAGGCTGAACCACTGCCGAGTCAGGGCCTGGCGATCCTTGAGCCCGGCGTAGCTGATCGAGCGGGCAGGCACGCCTGCGGCGCGAGCCAGCCGGCGGGCCGCCTCTTCGGTGTTGAGATCGCGTTTTTCGACCCACAACCACAGGTGCTCACCCTGGCCCGACAACGGAATATCCAGGACTTCGTCGACCTGGAAATCTTCAGCCACGGCCTTGAGCACCGCCGTTCCCAGTGGTTCACCCGATGCGCGCGGGCCCAGCAGTTCCAGTTCGGTCATGCTGGCAGCAACAGGGCCACCGCGTGCACGGCGATACCCTCCTCACGGCCGGTGAAGCCCAGCTTTTCGGTGGTGGTGGCCTTGACGTTGACCTGGTCGAGCTCAGC
This sequence comes from Pseudomonas putida, assembly GCF_025905425.1. Taxonomy (NCBI): domain Bacteria; kingdom Pseudomonadati; phylum Pseudomonadota; class Gammaproteobacteria; order Pseudomonadales; family Pseudomonadaceae; genus Pseudomonas; species Pseudomonas putida. The sequence goes on from NZ_CP109603.1 coordinate 4,009,799, forward strand.
CTGCAGGTCTTCGGCAATCAGCTGGCGCATGGTCTCGATGTGCGGGGCCATTTTCGGCGCCTGGGCGACGATGGTGGCGTCGACATTGCCGACCTTCCAGCCCTTGGCCTGGACGATACCGACCACATGGCGCAACAAGGCACGGCTGTCGGCACCCTTGAATTGCGGATCGGTGTCAGGGAAGTGTTTGCCGATGTCGCCCAGCGCTGCGGCGCCAAGCAAGGCATCGCTCAGGGCGTGCAGCAGCACGTCACCGTCGGAATGGGCCAGAAGGCCATGTTTGTGGGGGATACGGACCCCGCCCAGGGTAATGAAATCACCGTCGCAGAAACGGTGCACATCGTAGCCATGGCCAATACGCATAGAAAAACGCCCTGATTGAGTCAGGGCGTGATTCTACCTGCTTTGTGCGGTATTGGGGCTGCGCCTTACACCCGGCCCAACGCCACCGCGTGATGGCGCAAGTGGTCTTCGATGAAGCTGGCGATGAAGTAGTAGCTGTGGTCATAACCCGGCTGCAGGCGCAGGGTCAGTGCATGCCCCCCTTTGCGTGCGGCTTGCTCCAGCGCCTCGGGCTTGAGCTGCTTCTCGAGGAAATCATCACGGTCGCCCTGGTCGACCAGCAACGGTGGGCAGCTGCCCGCTGGCGTTTCGGCCAGCAGCACGCTGGCATCCCACTCGCGCCAGCGTGCACGGTCGTCACCCAGGTAGCGGCTGAATGCCTTTTCGCCCCATGGGCAGTCCATTGGATTGCTGATGGGCGAGAACGCCGATATCGAGCGGTAGCGCCCAGGGTTACGCAAGGCGCACACCAAGGCGCCATGCCCGCCCATCGAATGGCCACTGATGCTGCGCTGATCAGACGCTGGGAAGTGCGCTTCGATCAGAGCTGGCAGCTCCTCCACCACGTAATCATGCATACGGTAGTGCTGCGCCCAGGGTTGCTGGGTGGCATTGAGGTAGAAGCCGGCACCCAGGCCGAAGTCCCAAGCGCCATCGGGGTCGCCCGGCACCTGCTCGCCACGCGGGCTGGTGTCTGGCGCGACAATGATCAGCCCAAGCTCGGCGGCCAGGCGTTGGGCACCGGCCTTCTGCATGAAGTTCTCGTCGGTGCAGGTCAGGCCGCTGAGCCAGTACAGCACCGGCAGCTTCGCGCCCTGTTCGGCCTGTGGCGGCAGATACACGGCGAACACCATGTCGCAGCCGAGCACCTTGGAGTGATGCCGGTACCGCTTGTGCCAGCCGCCGAAGCTCTTCTGGCAAGAGATGTTGTCCAGGCTCATGGCAGACCTCAGAAGTGGATCACGCTGCGGATACTCTTGCCTTCGTGCATCAGGTCGAAAGCTTTGTTGATGTCTTCCAGGCCCATGGTGTGGGTGATGAACGTATCCAGCGGGATCTCGCCCTTCTCGGCCATTTCGACGTAGCTTGGCAGCTCGCTGCGGCCCCGCACACCACCGAACGCCGAACCGCGCCAGACGCGGCCGGTGACCAGCTGGAACGGACGGGTGGCGATTTCCTGGCCAGCACCGGCAACACCGATGATGACCGACTCACCCCAACCCTTGTGGCAGCATTCCAGCGCCGCACGCATCAGCTGAACGTTGCCGATGCACTCGAAGGAGAAGTCCACGCCACCGTCGGTGAGGTCGACGATCACGTCCTGGATCGGGCGGTCGTACTCTTTCGGGTTGATGCAATCGGTGGCACCCAGCTGACGGGCGATCTCGAACTTGGCCGGGTTGATGTCGATGGCAATGATGCGCGAGGCTTTGGCCTTGACTGCACCAATGATCGCCGACAGGCCGATGCCGCCGAGGCCGAAGATGGCCACGGTGTCCCCCGGTTTGACTTTGGCGGTATTGATGACCGCACCGATACCGGTGGTAACGCCGCAGCCGAGCAGGCAGACCTTCTCCAGCGGGGCTTCCTTCTGGATCTTGGCCACGGAGATTTCCGGCAGCACGGTGTACTCGGAGAAGGTCGAAGTGCCCATGTAGTGGAACAGCTGCTGGCCTTTATAGGAGAAGCGCGTGGTGCCGTCGGGCATCAGGCCCTTGCCCTGGGTGGCGCGGATGGCCTGGCACAGGTTGGTTTTGCCGGAGCGGCAGAATTTGCACTGGCCGCATTCAGGGGTGTACAGCGGAATGACATGGTCACCCACGGCCACCGAGGTCACGCCCTCGCCCACTGCCTCGACGATCGCGCCGCCTTCATGACCCAGGATCGAAGGGAAGATGCCCTCTGGGTCGGCGCCGGACAGGGTGTAGGCGTCGGTGTGGCAGACACCGCTGGCAACCACCCGCAGCAGCACTTCGCCGGCCTTGGGCATGGCTACGTCCACTTCGACAATTTCCAGGGGTTTCTTGGCTTCGAAGGCTACAGCAGCACGGGACTTGATCATCAAAGGTCTCCAGACAGAGGGTCAGTTCAGGCTGACAGTGTAATTCATGCTTTTTTGATGAATAATCAAGGCGAAGACAAAACATTATTGCCACTCAGGGATAATCAATGAGCAGCCGCTGGGAAGGCATCGACGAATTCGTCGCGGTGGCCGAGTCTGGCCAGTTCACTGCGGCGGCCGAGCGCCTGGGCGTGTCGTCATCGCATATCAGCCGCCAGATCGCCCGGCTGGAGGAGCGCCTGCAGACCCGCCTGCTGTACCGCAGTACCCGGCGTGTCACCTTGAGCGAGGCCGGGCAGACGTTTTTGCAGCATTGCCAGCGCCTGCAGGATGGCCGTGAAGAAGCCCTGCGGGCGATGGGCGACCTGGCCAGCGAACCCAAGGGGTTGCTGCGCATGACGTGTGCGGTGGCCTATGGCGAGCGCTTCATCGTGCCACTGGTGACGCGCTTCATGGCGTTGTACCCGCAACTGAGGGTGGAAGTGGAGTTGAGCAACCGCACGCTGGACTTGCTGCACGAAGGCATGGACCTGGCCATTCGCCTCGGCCGGCTCGCCGATTCCAGGCTGGTTGCCGCCCGCCTGGCGCCACGGCGCATGTATCTGTGCGCCTCGCCGGCTTATCTGGAACGTTACGGTCGGCCGCACAGCCTGTCGGAACTGGCACGGCACAATTGCCTGGTGGGGAGTTCGGACCTGTGGGCGCTACAGCAGGACGGTCGCGAGATCAGTCAGCGGGTGCAGGGCAACTGGCGCTGCAACAGCGGGCAGGCCGTGCTCGACGCGGCATTGCTGGGGATGGGCTTGTGCCAGCTGCCGGACTATTACGTGCTTGAGCACCTGAACACCGGGGCACTGGTATCGCTGCTGGAAGGGCATCAGCCGCCGAATACGGCGGTGTGGGCGTTGTATCCGCAGCAGCGGCATCTGTCGCCGAAGGTGCGGCGGCTGGTGGATTATCTGAAGGAAGGGTTGGCGGGGTTGCCGGAGTATCGACTGGGCTGAGGGGATGAGCTGGTTGTGCTGGCCTCTTCGCGGGCAAGCCCGCCCCCACAGGTACTGCACAGGGCTTGAAACTTGTGCTTTACCTGTGGGAGCGGGCTTGCCCGCGAAGAGGCCAGTACAGAAGTACTGTGTCAGCGGCGCCCGGCCCAGCGCTGACGCAACCACTCAAGGTCTTCCGGCCGGGTCACCTTGATGTTGTCGCTACGCCCTTCGACCAACCTCGGCGCCTGGCCGGACCATTCGATGGCTGACGCCTCGTCGGTGACCACCACATCGGAAACCAGGCATTCGGCCAGCGCCCGGTGCAAGGCCCCCAGGCGAAACATCTGCGGCGTATACGCCTGCCAGATGGTGCTGCGATCCACAGTAGCGCTGACCCGCCCCTTGCTGTCGGCTCGCTTGAGGGTATCGCGCGCCGGCACCGCCAGCAGGCCACCCACCGGGTCATTGGCCAACTCCGTCAACAGCTTGTCCAGGTCGGTACGCGCAAGGTTCGGCCGCGCGGCATCGTGAACCAGCACCCAATCGCTGTCTGCTGCCCCTTGGGCATGCAGCAGCAGCAAGGCGTTGAGCACCGAGTCAGCTCGCTCACGACCACCCGCCGCGCGCTGGATACGCGGGTCGCTGGCACAGCGCAGGCCTGGCCAGTAAGGGTCGTGCTCGGCAACGCTGACCACCACGCCCTTGAGCGACGGATGGCCAAGAAAACAGTCGAGGCTATGCTCGAGAAGGGTCTGCCCACCCAATTGCAAGTACTGCTTGGGGCGGTCGGCAGCCATGCGGGCACCTACGCCCGCAGCAGGAATCACGGCCCAGAAGGCCGGTAATGTGTCAGTCATTTTTGCGGCAACTGGAAGAGGGTTTCGCCCTCTTTGACCATCCCCAATTCATGACGAGCCCGTTCTTCCACGGTCTCCATACCTTTCTTCAACTCCAGGACTTCTGCGTCAAGCACACGGTTACGCTCAAGCAGACGCTCGTTTTCGGCATGCTGCTCGGCGATCTGCTGCTTGAGCTCGGTCACTTGCGCCAGGCTGCCGTTACCCACCCAAAGGCGGTACTGCAGGCCACCCAACAGCAGAAGCAGAACGAGGAACAACCAATAGGGACTGCGCATCAAGGTATCCAGGTTAAAAAGACCGCCGCGTACTGTTTACTTCGGGGCCTCGAATAGCACGAAGCCTGGCCGAGGCCAGGCTTCGTCGACAGAAACCCGTTGGAAGTGTAGGAACATTCAGTACGAGTGTTCCGACAGCTCCGGCTGCTGTCTTTTTACCATCTCTTGCTTAACCGCGAAACTCGGTACGGCCACGGTAAACCGCCTTGGCACCCAGTTGCTCTTCGATGCGCAGCAGTTGGTTGTACTTGGATACGCGGTCGGAACGGCACAGCGAGCCGGTCTTGATCTGGCCAGCAGCGGTACCCACGGCCAGGTCGGCGATGGTCGAGTCTTCGGTTTCACCGGAACGGTGCGAAATCACCGCGGTGTAGCCGGCAGCCTTGGCCATCTGGATGGCTTCCAGGGTTTCGGTCAGCGAGCCGATCTGGTTGAACTTGATCAGGATCGAGTTACCGATGCCCTTCTCGATGCCTTCCTTGAGGATCTTGGTGTTGGTCACGAACAGGTCGTCGCCGACCAGTTGCACCTTCTCGCCGATCTTGTCGGTGAGGATCTTCCAGCCAGCCCAGTCGGACTCGTCCAGGCCGTCTTCGATCGAAATGATCGGGAAGCGCTCGGTCAGGCCTTTCAGGTACTCGGCAAAGCCTTCGGCGTCGAACGACTTGCCTTCGCCAGACAGGTTGTACTTGCCGTCTTCATAGAACTCGGAAGCCGCGCAGTCCAGGGCCAGGGTCACGTCGGTGCCCAGCTTGTAGCCGGCTTTTTCAACAGCTTCGGCGATGGCGGCCAGCGCGTCTTCGTTGGACGCCAGGTTCGGCGCGAAGCCACCTTCGTCACCCACGGCAGTGTTCAGGCCGCGAGCCTTCAGTACAGCCTTCAGGTGATGGAAGATTTCGGTGCCCATGCGCAGGCCATCAGAGAAGGTCTTGGCGCCAACCGGCTGCACCATGAACTCCTGGATGTCGACGTTATTGTCGGCGTGCTCGCCACCGTTGATGATGTTCATCATCGGAACCGGCATCGAGTACTGGCCCGGAGTGCCGTTCAGGTTGGCGATGTGCGCGTACAGCGGCAGGTCCTGGTCCTGGGCAGCGGCCTTGGCAGCAGCCAGGGAAACGGCCAGGATGGCGTTTGCACCCAGCTTGGCTTTGTTTTCGGTACCGTCCAGGGCGATCATGGCATGGTCCAGGGCCTTCTGGTCAGAAGGATCCTTGCCCAGCAGCAGGTCACGGATCGGGCCGTTGATGTTGGCGACGGCTTTGAGCACGCCCTTGCCCAGGTAACGGCTCTTGTCGCCATCACGCAGCTCCAGCGCTTCGCGCGAGCCGGTGGAAGCACCGGACGGCGCGCAAGCGCTACCGATGATGCCGTTGTCGAGCAGTACATCGGCTTCCACGGTGGGGTTGCCACGCGAATCGAGAACTTCACGACCTTTGATGTCGACGATTTTTGCCATTGTTGTAAGCACTCCAGAATTGACGAAAACAACGCAGCTTAGGAAATCCTTGCACTTCACCAGGCGGGGTATGCAGCAGGCAGGCCTGATGAAGCACTCCCTGACCAAACGGTCAGGGAGAGAACGGGCGGTACTTTACCCGAGAAATGAGCTTTACGCGGTTTCTACCGTCGGAAAACTTTTCACCAGGTCGTCCAATTGCTTGAGCTGAGCCAGGAACGGCTCCAGCTTGTCCAGGCGCAGGGCGCATGGACCATCGCACTTGGCGTTGTCCGGATCGGGGTGGGCCTCGAGGAACAGACCGGCCAGGCCCTGGCTCATGCCGGCCTTGGCCAGGTCGGTAACCTGGGCGCGGCGGCCACCGGCAGAGTCCGAGCGACCGCCCGGCATCTGCAGGGCGTGGGTCACATCGAAGAATACCGGGTACTCGAACTGCTTCATGATGCCGAAGCCGAGCATGTCCACTACCAGGTTGTTGTAGCCGAAGCTCGAACCACGCTCGCAGAGGATCAACTGATCGTTACCGGCCTCTTCGCACTTGGCCAGGATGTGTTTCATTTCCTGGGGCGCGAGGAACTGGGCCTTCTTGATGTTGATCACCGCGCCGGTCTTGGCCATGGCCACCACCAGGTCGGTCTGGCGCGACAGGAAGGCCGGCAACTGGATGATGTCGCAGACCTTGGCCACCGGCTCGGCCTGGTAGGGCTCGTGCACATCGGTGATCACCGGCACGTTGAAGGTACGCTTGATCTCTTCGAAGATCTTCAGCCCCTCTTCCATGCCTGGGCCACGGTAGGACGACACCGACGAACGGTTAGCCTTGTCGAAGCTGGCCTTGAACACGTACGGGATGCCGAGCTTCTCGGTCACCCGCACGTACTCTTCGCAGACCTTCATTGCCAGGTCACGGGACTCCAGAACGTTCATGCCGCCGAACAGGACGAACGGCTTGTCGTTGGCGATCTCGATGTTACCGACGCGAATGATCTTCTGGGTCATTGATCAGGCCTTGTTCTTCTGAGCCAGGGCTGCCTTGACGAAACCACTGAACAGCGGGTGGCCGTCACGCGGGGTCGAGGTGAACTCCGGGTGGAACTGGCAGGCGACGAACCATGGGTGGTCCTTGGACTCGACCACTTCTACCAGCGCGCCGTCTTCGGAACGACCGGAGACCACCAGGCCTGCGTCGAGCATCTGTGGCAGCAGGTTGTTGTTCACTTCGTAACGGTGGCGGTGACGCTCGGTGATCACGTCCTTGCCGTAGCAGTCGTGAACCTTGGAACCCGAGACGATCTGGCAGTCCTGTGCGCCCAGGCGCATGGTACCGCCCAGGTCGGAAGCTTCGGTACGGGTCTCGACGGCACCGGTGGCATCCGCCCACTCGGTGATCAGGCCGACGACCGGGTGGCCGCTGCTGCGGTCGAACTCGGTGGAGTTGGCGTCTTTCCAGCCCATCACGTTACGGGCGAATTCGATCACGGCAACCTGCATGCCCAGGCAGATACCCAGGTATGGCACCTTGTTCTCACGGGCGTACTGCACCGCGGTGATCTTGCCTTCGACGCCGCGCAGGCCGAAACCGCCCGGTACCAGAATGGCATCGGCGCCTTCGAGCAGGCTGGTGCCCTGGTTCTCGATGTCTTCGGAATCGATGTAGCGCAGGTTGACCTTAGTGCGGTTGGTGATGCCGGCGTGGCTCATCGCTTCGATCAGCGACTTGTACGCATCCAGCAGCTCCATGTACTTGCCGACCATGGCGATGGTCACTTCGTGCTCTGGGTTGAGCTTAGCGTCGACGACCTTGTCCCACTCGGACAGGTCGGCGCTATCGCACTGCAAACCGAAGCGCTCGGTGACGAAATCATCCAGGCCCTGAGCATGCAGGATGCCCGGGATCTTGTAGATGGTATCGGCGTCTTCCAGCGCAATCACCGCACGCTCTTCAACGTTGGTGAACTGGGCGATCTTGCGGCGCGACGAGCTGTCGATCGGGTGATCGGAGCGGCATACCAGCACGTCAGGCTGCAGGCCGATGGAGCGCAGCTCCTTGACCGAGTGCTGGGTTGGCTTGGTCTTGGTCTCGCCCGCGGTGGCGATGTATGGGACCAGGGTCAGGTGCATCAGCATCGCGCGCTTGGCGCCGACTTCGAAACGCAACTGGCGGATGGCCTCGAGGAACGGCTGCGACTCGATGTCGCCGACGGTGCCGCCGATTTCAACCAGGGCCACGTCGGCATCGCCGGCGCCCTTGATGATGCGACGCTTGATCTCGTCGGTGATGTGCGGGATGACCTGGATGGTCGCGCCCAGGTAGTCACCACGGCGCTCCTTGCGCAGCACGTGCTCGTAGATACGGCCGGTGGTGAAGTTGTTGTTCTGGGTCATGGTCGTGCGGATGAACCGCTCGTAGTGGCCCAGGTCAAGGTCAGTCTCGGCGCCGTCATGGGTGACGAAGACTTCACCGTGCTGGAACGGACTCATGGTGCCAGGATCGACGTTGATGTACGGATCCAGCTTGAGCATGGTGACCTTGAGTCCCCGCGCTTCCAGGATGGCCGCCAGGGAAGCCGAGGCAATGCCTTTCCCCAATGAAGAAACAACACCGCCCGTGACGAATATGTAGCGCGTCATGAAAAACCCTAGAAGTCTGCGTTAAGGCGGCCAGCGCCGCCGGAGAAAGCGAAGGAAGGCCGAAGCCCCCGATCACCTGCGTCAATCACAGTGCATCTCGAAAAACTGCCGCGTCTGTACAAACCAGGGGTATCCCCGGCATGGAGCTCGCTCGTCATTTCCAGAATCAGCCCAGCAAAAAACTGCGTGGTAATCGGCAACTGCCGTGTTTCCGAGGAACGCACAGAAGTTGTATCAAGAAGGGAGGGTAGTCTACCGGAATGTACCCTTCAGCTCAAACCTTGCGCGTTCGTCGGAGGCTGCCAGTGCAGTTGGCAATTTGCCTGCCCGAGCTCGGGCAGACTGGCCACTGCCAGCAAACGCTCGCCTTGGTACAGCAATGGCAGGCGTGAACGCACGAAATGCGGCACCTGCAGCTCGTTGAGCAGGCGCTTGAGGTCGCGTCGGCCGCGCCCTGCAAACTCAAGCACTTCACCACCCTGGCGATAGCGAATAGTCAGGCCCGCCAGGGGCTTGGGCGCAGTCAACCGAACGCTGCCGTTGCCCGGTAACGCCAGCTCGCAGGCCGAGTCTGCCCAGGCGAACTCGCCTTGCGGCGTCTGCAGCCAGTCACCGCTCAGCCACCAGATACGGCCGTTGCTGCGCACCAACCGGCCGTCGGCCAGACGCCAGCTCGGCTGCGCGTCGGCTGCGGCATCGCGCAGGTCGGCCCAGCCAGCCCAGTGGCGCGTATCCGGCAGCCGAGTGCGGCGGCTGAGCCAGTATTGCAGGGCATTGCGCTGACGAGCGGGTGACAACGCCGCGAGCACCGCAAGCGCTAAGGAATCGAGCCCCACCCAAGCCGCAGCAGCGCCCTCCTCGGCCAGGGCCAGATCGGCCTGAGCCACGTCATCCAGCAAACCCTGTGCTTCGCCCAGGTGCTCTGCGCAACGGGCCAGGTTCTGGCTGGCCTGCGGCCAGCGCTGCTGCAACACAGGGAACACTTCGCCGCGCAAATAGTTACGGGCAAAGGCGGTGTCGCGGTTGGAGGGGTCTTCGATCCAGGTCAGGCCCTGGGCTTGGGCGTACGCTTGCAACTGTTGCTGCGCAACGGCCAGCAACGGCCTGGCCAGGCAGCCCTGCCCCAGCGGACGCTGTACCGGCATCGCGGCCAAGCCACGCAACCCGGCGCCGCGCAGCAGGCGGAAGAGCAAGGTTTCGGCCTGGTCTTCGCGGTGTTGGCCAGTGAAGAGTACTTCACCGGGGCCGAGCACCTCCTTGAATGCCGTGTAACGGGCATCGCGGGCAGCTTGTTCGAGGCTGGCGCCGGGCGCGACCTGGACGTGGATCACACGCAGTTCGATGCCTAGGTTGGCGCAGATGTGCCGGCAATGGGATGGCCAGGCGTCAGCGGCGGGCTGCAGGCCGTGATGGATATGGATGGCGCGCAGCGGGGGTGCGGGGTGGGTACGGGCGTAATCGGCCAGCAGGTGCAGCAGGACGGTAGAGTCCAGGCCGCCAGAGAAGGCGATGTGCCAGGCAGGGGCTTGGAGCCAGGGGGTGAGGTTGATCAAGGGCGCCTCACATGATTCGGAATCGCCGGGGCACTGTGGGAGCGGGCTTGCCCCGCGAACAAGGGCGAAGCCCTTGCCATACGACTCCGTTGCCAGAGCCGCCCTCTTCGCGGGGCGAGCCCGCTCCCACAGGGGCCGCAAAGCGGCCCCGGGGTGTATCAGAGGCCGTAGCTCATCAGGCGCTCGTAACGACGGGCCAGCAGCGCGTCATTGTCGAACTTGCCCAGCATGTCCAACTGCTGCACCAGGTCGGCACGGATGCTTTCAGCCATGGCGGCCGGGTCGCGGTGGGCGCCGCCCAGCGGCTCCGGGATGACCTTGTCGACGATGTTCAGGCTCTTCAGGCGCTCGGCCGTGATGCCCATGGCCTCGGCAGCGTCGGCAGCCTTGTCGGCGGTCTTCCACAGGATCGAGGCGCAACCTTCCGGCGAGATTACCGAGTAGGTGGAGTACTGCAGCATGTTCAGCTGATCGCACACACCAATGGCCAGCGCACCGCCAGAACCACCCTCACCGATCACGGTGGCGATGATTGGCGTTTTCAGGCGCGCCATTACGCGCAGGTTCCAGGCGATAGCCTCACTCTGGTTGCGCTCTTCGGCATCGATACCTGGGTAAGCACCCGGGGTGTCGATGAAGGTCAGGATCGGCATCTTGAAGCGTTCGGCCATTTCCATCAGGCGGCACGCCTTACGGTAACCCTCAGGGCGCGGCATGCCGAAGTTGCGGCGTACCTTCTCACGCACTTCACGGCCCTTCTGGTGGCCGATGACCATGACCGCCTTGCCATCCAGACGGGCGGTACCGCCCACGATCGCAGCATCGTCGGAGAAGTGACGGTCACCGTGCAGCTCTTCGAATTCGGTGAAGATGTGCTGCAGGTAGTCCAGGGTGTAAGGACGACGCGGGTGACGGGCCAGGCGGGCGATCTGCCAGCTGGTCAGGTTGCCGAAGATGCTTTCGGTCAGGGTATTGCTCTTGTCTTGCAGACGGGCAATTTCATCGCTGATGTTCAGCGAGTTGTCGTTACCCACCAGGCGCAGGCCTTCGATCTTGGCTTGCAGGTCGGCAATCGGCTGTTCGAAATCGAGGAAATTCGGGTTCATAGGCATCCGTCTTGGGTCTACGGCCAGGCGGCCGGCCGGTTGATCCGTTTGGCGCCCTACCTTAAGGGATCGGGCGCATTCAGGTCGAGATTAAAATTCGTCGATTCAACGATATTGCAGGAAGACGTTCTCACGCCCGAACTGGTCACGCAGCGCCTGAATCAGGCCGTCGGCCGGGTCGATCGACCACTCATCGGCAAACTGCAGCATGGCCTTGGCGTCACTGCCGGTGTATTCCAGGGTGATCGGGCAGCCGCCGCGGTGACGGGTGATCAGCTCACCCAGCCAGTTCAGGCGGTCGCCCTTGAGCGCGTCATGGGCGACTTTCAAGCGCAGGCTTTCGGCCAGGCGCGTGCGTGCATCCTCCATGGTCATTACCTGCTTGACCCGCAGGCGCAGGCCACCAGAGAAGTCATCGTTACTGACCTCACCTTCGACCACCACCATGGCATCGTTCTGCAGCAGTGACTGAGCCGCCATGAAGGAGTCGGCAAACAGCGAAGCCTCGATACGCCCGGAGCGGTCATCGAGGGTGACGAAGCCCATCTTGTCACCCTTTTTGTTCTTCATGACCCGCAACGCAACGATCATGCCAGCGATCGTCTGAGACTCTCGGGACGGCTTCAGGTCGATGATGCGCTGACGGGCAAAACGGCGAATCTCGCTTTCGTATTCGTCGATCGGGTGACCGGTCAGGTACAGGCCCAGCGTGTCTTTCTCGCCTTTGAGCCGCTCTTTGAGGGTCAGCTCGCGGACCTTGCGGTGGTTGGCATAGACGTCCGAGTCTGCCTCGACGAACAAGCCGCCAAACAGATCGACATGGCCGCTGTCGGCGGTACGTGCGGTCTGCTCTGCCGACTTGATCGCCTCTTCCAGCGCCGCCAGCAAAGTCGCACGGTTGCGGTCGATGTTGGCTTGGTACGCCTTGATTTCGTCATGGAAATACGGGCCGAGGCGGTCCAGCGCACCACTGCGGATCAGTGCATCGAGGGTGCGCTTGTTGACGCGCTTGAGGTCGACGCGATCGCAGAAATCGAACAAGTCCTTGAACGGGCCGCCCTGGGCACGCACTTCGACGATGGCCTCCACCGGCCCCTCGCCCACGCCCTTGATCGCACCCAAGCCATAGACAATACGGCCATCGTCATTGACGGTGAACTTGAAGTCGGAGGTGTTCACATCGGGCGCGTCGAGGCGCAGCTTCATGCTGCGCACTTCCTCGATCAGCACCACCACCTTGTCGGTGTTGTGCATATCCGCCGACAGTACCGCGGCCATGAACGGCGCCGGGTAGTGGGTTTTCAGCCAGGCAGTCTGGTAGGACACCAGACCGTAGGCGGCAGAGTGAGATTTGTTGAAGCCGTAACCGGCAAATTTCTCTACCAGGTCAAAGATGTTGCCTGCAAGATCGCCATCGATGCCGTTATTGGCACACCCTTCGATGAAACCGCCACGCTGCTTGGCCATCTCTTCGGGTTTTTTCTTACCCATGGCGCGACGCAGCATGTCGGCACCACCCAGGGTATAGCCGGCCATGACCTGGGCAATCTGCATCACCTGCTCTTGATACAAGATGATGCCGTAGGTGGGCGCCAGTACCGGCTGCAGGCCGTCATACTGGTAGTCGGGGTGCGGATAGGCCAGCTCAGCGCGGCCGTGCTTGCGGTTGATGAAGTCGTCCACCATGCCCGACTGCAACGGGCCTGGGCGGAACAGCGCCACCAGTGCGATGAGGTCTTCCAGGCAGTCCGGCTTGAGCTTTTTGATCAGCTCCTTCATGCCGCGCGATTCGAGCTGGAACACCGCCGTGGTCTCGGCTTTTTGCAGCAACTCGTAAGTCTTGCGGTCATCCAGCGGAATGAAGTCGATGTTCAGGTCCGGCAGGTCCTGCTTGGCCTGCTCGCGGTTGATCGTCTCCATCGCCCATTTGATGATGGTCAGCGTGCGCAGGCCGAGGAAGTCGAACTTGACCAGCCCGGCGGCCTCGACATCGTCCTTGTCGAACTGGGTTACCAGGCCGCCGCCCTCTTCGTCACAGGCGATCGGCGAGAAGTCAGTCAGTTTGGTTGGCGCGATTACCACGCCACCGGCGTGCTTGCCGGTACCCCGCGTGACACCCTCGAGCTTGAGGGCCATGTCCCAGATCTCGCGACCATCTTCGTCGCCCTTCAGGAAGTCGCGCAGGATTTCTTCCTGCTCGTACGCCTTTTCCAGGGTCATGCCGACTTCGAAGGGAATCATCTTCGACAGACGGTCGGCCAGGCCGTAGGACTTGCCCTGCACCCGCGCCACGTCACGCACCACCGCCTTGGCAGCCATGGTGCCGAAGGTGATGATCTGGCTGACCGCGTTACGCCCGTAGGCATCGGCCACGTATTCGATGACCCGGTCACGGCCATCCATGCAGAAGTCGACGTCGAAGTCGGGCATGGATACACGTTCAGGGTTGAGGAAGCGCTCGAACAGCAGGTCATAGGCCAGCGGATCGAGGTCGGTGATCTTCAGCACGTAGGCCACCAGGGAACCCGCACCCGAGCCTCGGCCTGGGCCTACCGGCACACCGTTGTTCTTGGCCCACTTGATGAAGTCCATAACGATCAGGAAGTAGCCGGGGAAGCCCATCTGGATGATGATGTCCAGCTCGAACTTCAGGCGGTCCAGGTAGGTCTGGCGCTTCTCTTCATAGTCCGGGGTGGTCTCCTTGGGCCAGAGCACCGCCAGGCGCTCTTCCAGGCCTTCATGGGAGACATGGCGCAGGTAATCGTCGATGCCCATGCCATTGGGCGTCGGAAAGTCAGGCAGGAAGTGCTTGCCCAGTTGCACCTGAATGTTGCAGCGCTTGGCAATCTCGACGGTGTTGGCGATGGCGTCGGGCAGGTCGCTGAACAGCTCGGCCATTTCGTCCGAGCTCTTGAGGTATTGCTGGTCGCTGTAGTTACGCGGGCGACGTGGGTCATCCAGGGTCCAGCCTTCGCCGATGCAGACACGGGTTTCGTGGGCGTCGTAGTCGGACTGCTTGATGAAGCGCACATCGTTGGTCGCCACCAGCGGCGCGCCGACCTTGTCGGCCAGGGCCACGGCGGCGTGCACGTATTCTTCGTCGCGGGCACGGTTGGTGCGCTGCACTTCTACGTAAAAACGCTCGGGGAACATGCCCAGCCAGTCGCGCAGCAGGGCTTCGGCCTCCTCCATCCTGCCGCCCAGCAGCGCCGCGCCGATGTCGCCTTCCTTGCCTGCGGACAACGCGATCAGGCCTTCGCTGGCAGGGGCGATCCATTCACGCTGCAGAATCACCAGGCCGTTACGCTGGCCTTCGACCCAGCCACGTGAAATCAGCTCGGTGAGGTTGCGATACCCCTTGGGGTTCATCGCCAGGAAACAGATGCGCGACAACGGTGCTTCCGGGTCGGCCCCGGCCAGCCACAAGTCGGCACCACAGATCGGCTTGATGCCGGCACCCATGGCGGTCTTGTAGAACTTCACCAGCGAGCACATGTTGCTCTGGTCGGTGATCGCCACCGCCGGCATGTTCATCCCCGCCAACGCCTTGGCCAGCGGCTTGATCCGCACCAGACCGTCGACCAGCGAGAATTCGGAGTGCACGCGAAGGTGAACGAAGGGAACCGACATGGATGATCCTGTAGCAGAACGACAAGGGCGGGATTGTAGCGTAAAAGCGAGGGGATTTTGGGGCTGCTGTGCAGCCCATTCGCGGGGCAAGCCCACTCCCACAGGTTCTGCGCCCAGCTTGAATACTGTGTCAGACCTGTGGGAGCGGGCTTGCCCCGCGAATGGGCCGCACAGCGGCCCAATTAGGCTAAATCAAGGAGTCAACAACGCCCTCACGGGCCTCCCAAGCCGCCCGCACAGGCGCAAAGGAGCGCCGATGAATGGGCGTAGGCCCAAGCCGTGCCAGGGCTTCAAGGTGCACCGGCGTCGGGTAGCCCTTGTGCCCACCCATGCCGTAGCCTGGATAGATCAGCTCAAACGCGCTCATCTCCCGATCACGCGTCACCTTGGCCAGGATCGATGCCGCCGCAATGGCCGGTACCTGGCTATCACCCTTGATCACCGGCGCCGCAGGTACCGCCAGCTTGGGGCAACGGTTGCCATCGATCAGGGCAAGCTTGGGCGTGACATGCAAACCCTCAACCGCACGCTGCATGGCCAGCATGGTGGCCTGAAGGATGTTCAGGCGGTCGATTTCCTCGACCTCGGCGCGGGCAATGCAAAAGCTCAGCGCCTTCTCGCAGATTTCGTCGAACAGCGCTTCGCGCTTGGCTTCGGTGAGTTTCTTCGAATCGTTGAGGCCCAGGATCGGCCGTGCCGGGTCGAGGATCACCGCGGCAGTGACCACCGCGCCGCACAGCGGGCCACGGCCGACTTCATCGACACCGGCGACCAGGTCTTCGACCAGGTTGAAATCCAGTCCTATTTGCATGTCAGCGGTCCTTGAGCAAGGCCAGAACCGCCTCGGCGGCCTGGTTGGAAGCATCCCGGCGCAGGGTGCGGTGAATCTCGTCGAAACGTTCGGTCTGCTGGCTGCCATCGGCCACCAAGGGGGCCAAGGTCTGCGCCAAGGCTTCGCTGGTGGCGTCATCCTGCAGCAGTTCGGGCACCAGCTCGCGCTGGGCCAGCAGGTTGGGCAACGACACGTAAGGGCTTTTCACCAGACGCTTGAGAATCCAGTAGGTCAACGGGGCCAGGCGGTAGGCCACCACCATGGGCCGCTTGTACAGCAGTGCCTCCAAGGTGGCGGTACCCGAAGCAATCAGTACTGCATCGCAGGCCGCCAGGGCCTGGTGCGACTGGCCATCGAGCAGCGTCAGCGGCAGCTCGCGCCCTTCGAGCATCTGCTCGAGCTGGGCGCGTCGCGTGGCATTGGCACAAGGCAGCACGAAGCGCACACCGGGCACCCGCTCGCGCAAACGCTCGGCGGCATCGAGGAACAGCGCCCCCAGGCGCCCAACCTCACCGCCACGGCTTCCTGGCATCAGCGCCACCACCGGGCCTTGACCCAGGCCAAGCGCGCTGCGCGCCGCTTGTCGATCCGCCTCAAGGGGGATGGTGTCGGCCAGCGGATGGCCGACGAACCGCACCGGTACGCCCTGCTCTTCGTAGAACCGCGCCTCGAAAGGCAGCAGCGTCAGCATCAGGTCGCAACCTTCGCGGATCTTCAGCACGCGCTTCTGCCGCCAGGCCCACACGGATGGGCTGACGTAGTGCACGGTCTTGATGCCGGCCTGACGCAGCTTCAATTCGATATTGAGGGTGAAATCAGGGGCATCGATGCCGATGAACACGTCGGGTTTTTCGGCGATCAGGGTCTGGATCAGCAGCTTGCGGCGCTTGAGCAGCTCACGCAGGCGCCCCAGCACCTCGACCAGGCCCATGACGGCCAGACGTTCCATGGGGAAGTAGGATTGCAGGCCTTCGGCTTCCATCAAGGGGCCGCCAACGCCGATGAAACGTACGTCGGGATGGCGCGCCTTGAGGGCGCGCATCAAGCCGGAACCGAGAATATCGCCGCTGGCCTCACCCGCGACCAGGGCTACGCAAAGCTGGGCCATGTCAGCGCGTGATGCCGCGTGCGGAATTCAGGATCGACTGACGGAACAAATCGACCTCAGGGTGTTGGGCTGCCAGTTCGTCCAACGCCTTGATCGCGTCTTCGACGGTCAGGCCCTGACGGTAGACGATCTTGTAGCAACGACGCAGGATATGAATGACCTCGTCGCTGAACCCTCGGCGGCGCATGCCTTCGAAGTTCATGCTACGGGCTTCGGCCGGGCTGCCAAACACCGTGACAAAGGCAGGCACATCCTTGCCGATCGCCGTACCCATGCCAGAAAACGCATGAGCACCGATGTGGCAGTACTGGTGCACCAGGGTGTACCCGGACAGAATCGCCCAGTCGCCCACGTGAACATGCCCGGCCAGCGCGGTGTTGTTCACCAGAATGCAATGATTGCCGATGACACTGTCGTGACCGATGTGCGCGTAGGCCATGATCAGGTTGTGATCGCCGAGGGTGGTTTCGGCACGGTCCTGAACGGTCCCGCGGTGAATGGTCACGCCTTCGCGGATCACGTTGTGATCGCCGATCACCAGACGGGTCGGTTCCCCCTTGTACTTGAGGTCAGGGGTATCTTCGCCAATCGAGGAAAACTGGTAGATGCGGTTGTGCTTGCCGATACGGGTCGGCCCTTTGAGCACCACATGCGGGCCAATGATGGTGCCCTCCCCGACTTCGACGTCGGGGCCAACGATCGACCACGGGCCGACCTCGACGCCCTCGGCCAGCTTGGCCGAGGGGTCGATGATGGCCCGAGGATCAATCGAATTCATAGGGAGCGTTCCGCGCAAGTGATCTGTGCCGAGCAGACCGGTTTGCCGTCGACCAGGGCGCGGCATTCGAATTTCCAGATCATGCTCTTGCGGCTGAGGAACTTAGCTTCCAGCACAAGCTGGTCACCCGGCAATACCGGCTGACGGAAACGCAGTTTGTCGGAACCGACAAAGTAGTACAGGGTGCCATCAGCCGGCTTGGCATCGAGCATCTTGAAACCGAGGATACCGGCCGCCTGGGCCATGGCCTCGATGATCAGAACGCCCGGCATGATCGGGTGGGCCGGGAAATGGCCATTGAAGAACGGCTCGTTGATGCTGACATTCTTGTAGGCACGAATGCTCTGGGCCTCGAAGTCCAGATCCGTCACGCGATCCACCAGCAGGAACGGGTAACGGTGAGGCAGGTATTCGCGAATCTCGTTGATGTCCATCATTTCGGGGGGAAGCCTGTAATAAGAATAGGGAGCGCAGGTGCTGACCACGCGCTCCTTTTGCAGTCCAAAGAGAGCCAGCTAGCGTCTGTTCACTCTTGCTCAGGGAATGGTATCAGCCTTCTGATGCCGGCTGGCCGCCTGAGGTCACGGTATCGATGCGCTTTTCCACCTGCTGGAGACGCTTGGCGATGTCGTCCAGGTGGCGGATACGCGCGGCGCTCTTGCGCCAATCAGCCAACGGCTGCATGGCTGTGCCGGAAGAATAGGCACCCGGTTCGGTGATCGATCGGGTCACCATGGTCATCCCGGACACGAAAACGTTATCACAGACATCAATATGACCGACCATGCCGACACCGCCCGCGATGGTGCAATGCTTGCCAATGCGCGTGCTGCCGGAAATACCGACACAGGCAGCCATGGCGGTGTGCTCACCGATCTGGACGTTATGGGCGATCTGGATCTGGTTGTCGAGTTTGACCCCGTCGGCAATACGCGTGTCCGACAGCGCACCACGGTCCACTGCCGTGTTGACGCCGATTTCCACATCATCGCCGATGGTCACGCCGCCGATCTGGGCGATCTTGCGCCAAATGCCCTTCTCGTTGGCGAAGCCGAAGCCCTCGCCACCGATCACCGCACCCGACTGGATGACGACACGCTTGCCGATGGTCACGTCATGGTACAGGGTGACCCGTGGCGCCAGCCAGCCACCCTCACCGATGACGCAGCGGGCACC
The DNA here is from genome assembly GCF_025905425.1 of Pseudomonas putida. Taxonomy (NCBI): domain Bacteria; kingdom Pseudomonadati; phylum Pseudomonadota; class Gammaproteobacteria; order Pseudomonadales; family Pseudomonadaceae; genus Pseudomonas; species Pseudomonas putida. The sequence goes on from NZ_CP109603.1 coordinate 4,028,597, forward strand.
GACAACACAGTGGGCACCGATGCTGACGTTGGCAGCAATCTGCGCACCACTTTCGATGACGACGAACGGGCCGATGCTCGCACTGGCATCCACTTGTGCATCTTCAGCCACTACGGCGCTGGGATGAATTCCCGCCACAGCCTTGGGCTTGGGATCGAACAGGTGGGAAATGCGTGCATAGGCCAGGTACGGATCAGCGACGATCAGTGCGTTGCCCGCAAAGCCTTCGGCATCCGCCGCCTTGAGCAGCACCGCTGCCGCCTGGCTGTTATCCAGGAATTTGCGGTACTGCGGGTTGGCGAGGAAGCTCAATTGACCGGGCCCGGCCTCCTGCAAGGTGGCCAGTCCGGTAATTTTCAGCGTCTCGGGCCCCTTGAGGGTGGCACCGAGGGCTTCGGCCAGCTGGCCAAGCGTCATGGTCAAGGTCATATCAACGGGCTTGGTTCATACGCTCGATAACTTGGCGGGTGATGTCGTACTGAGGTTTGACATCGATGACCGCGCCACGCTCGAGAACCAGGTCGAAACCGCCCTTCTTGATCACTTCCTCGACAGCGCCATCCAGCTTCGGCTTGAGCTGCTTGAGCATGTCGCGGTCAGCAACGGCCTTGGCTTCGTTGAGTTCCTTGGACTGGAACTGGAAGTCGCGGGCCTTTTGCTTGAATTCGAGCTCCAGGCGCTCACGCTCCTGCTGCTGCATCTTGTCGCCGCCTTTGATCAGGCGGTCCTGGATGCCCTTGGCGCTGCTTTCCAGGCTCTTGAGCTTGGTCAGTTGCGGGCCGAACTTCTTCTCGGCATCGACCGCGTACTTCTTGGCGGCATCCGATTCAAGCAGGGCCATCTGATAGTTCAGGACGGCAACCTTCATTTCGGCGAAAGCCGGGGTGGCGACCAGCGCCGCGGCCAAGATGGCCAGTTGAGTCAACTTACGCACGATGCACTCCTGGATAAACCGTTGTCGTTATGCAAGGGCCGACCTTAGAAGGTCTGGCCCAGAGAGAATTGGAACACCTGGGTATCGGCGTCGTCCGGCTTCTTGATCGGCATTGCCAGGCTGAAGCTCAGTGGGCCCAGCGCAGTGATCCAGGTCACACCCAGACCCACCGAGCTGGCCATGCCCGAGAAACCGACCTTCTCGCAATCGGGTTTGCTGCCACAATTGGTGTCAAACACGTTACCCACGTCCCAGAACACGGAAGTGCGCAGCGAACGCTGGTCCTTGACGAACGGCAGCGGGAACAGCAATTCGACACCACCTTGGACCAGCACGTTGCCACCGAACGGCAGCGGATCCTGGTCCGGGTCGCGGATGGTACCCGGGTTAGTGCCCTGACTCGGCGTGCTGCGCGGGCCCAGGCTGCTGTCCTTGAAACCACGGACAGAGTTGAAGCCACCCGCGTAGTAGTTCTCGTAGAACGGCAGGCCGGAAGTGCCACCGAAACCATCACCATAGCCCAGTTCGGTGTGCAGGCGCAGGGTGTAGTCGTTATTGATTGGCTTGAACAGCTGGCCACGGTAGTCGAGCTTGTAGAACGACAAGTCGCTGCCTGGAATGGTCGACTCAAGGGTCAGGCTCTGGGAGTGACCACGGGTTGCCAGTACGCCTTTGTTCAAGGTCGATTCGGACCAGCCGATGGACGCCTTGAAGTTCAGGAAGTTGTCGCCCTCATCTTTCAGGAAGTTGAAGATCTCGTCGACGGTGTATTTACCGGTCTTGATCTTGTCCTGCTGAACGCTCAGGCCATAGGTCAGGCGCGAGGTTTCGCTGATCGGGTAACCAAGGCTGACACCGGCACCAAGGCTGTCGACCGCATAGCTGGCAACGTCGACATCGAGGTCGTCATAGTCGGTGCTACGGTAGAAGGCGTTGTAGCCCAGGCTGACGCCGTCGGCGGTGAAGTAGGGGTCCACGAAGCCGAAGTTGTATCGGGTCTGGTATTCGGAGCGGGTCAGGCCGATGGAGACCTTGTTACCGGTACCCAGGAAGTTGCTCTGGCTGATCGAGCCACCGAGGATCAGACCGGCGCTCTGGGCGAAACCGACGCTGGCGGTGATCGAACCGGAGGCTTGTTCCTCGACGCTGTAGTTGACGTCGACCTGGTCATCGGTGCCTGGCACCGGTGGGGTCTCGACGTTGACTTCCTTGAAGAAGCCCAGACGCTCCAGACGGGTCTTGGACTGGTCGATCAGGTAGGTCGAAGCCCAGCCGCCTTCCATCTGACGCATCTCGCGACGCAGCACTTCGTCTTCGGTCTTGGTGTTGCCGCGATAGTTGATGCGGTTGACGTAGGCACGCTTGCCCGGGTCGACCACGAACATGATATCGACGGTGTGATCCTGGTCGTTCGGCTGTGGCACGCCGTTGACGTTGGCGAAGGTATAGCCTTCGTTACCCAGACGACGGGTGATCAGCTCGGACGTGGTGGTCATCACCTTGCGCGAGAATACCTGGCCCGGCTGCACCAGCAGCAGCGACTTGACCTGGTCTTCCGGTACCTTGAGGTCACCGGAGAGCTTCACGTCACGGACGGTGTACTTCTCGCCTTCGTTGATGTTGACGGTGATGTAGACGTGCTTCTTGTCCGGCGTGATGGATACCTGGGTGGAGGCGATATCCATGTTGATGTAGCCGCGGTCCAGGTAGTAGGAACGCAGACGCTCCAGGTCACCGGAGAGTTTTTCACGGGCGTACTTGTCGTCGTTCTTGAAGAACGACAGCCAGTTGGTGGTTTTCAGCTCGAACAGCTGCGACAGCTCTTCGTCGTCGAAGACGTTGTTGCCCACCACGTTGATGTGCTGGATGGCGGCGACGGTGCCTTCGTTGATCTTGATTTTCAGCGCGACGCGGTTGCGCGGCTGCGGCACGACTTCAGCGTCAACCTCGGCCGAGTAGCGGCCCTGGGCCACGTACTGGCGCTGCAGCTCGTTACGCACACCTTCGAGGGTGGCGCGCTGGAAAATTTCACCTTCGGCCAGGCCCGACTGCTTCAGGCCTTTCATCAGGTCTTCGGTGCTGATCGCCTTGTTGCCTTCGATCTCGATGCTCGACACCGACGGGCGCTCGACCACGTTGATGATCAGGACATTGCCATCGCGGTTGAGCTGGATGTCCTGGAAGAAGCCAGTCTTGAACAGGGAACGGGTCGAATCCACGAGGCGCCGATCGTCGGCCTGGTCACCCACGTTCAGGGGCAAGGCACCGAAGACGCTGCCAGCGGATACCCGCTGCAGGCCGTTGACACGAATATCGGAGATGGTGAAGGACTCGGCGTGAACTTCAGCGATCATCAGTGCGGAGAGGACCGCAGTTAGCAGCAGACGTTTCATGAAGTCCTTTTATTCCAACTGGCAATAAACAACCCGCCGCGAAAAGACGGCAGGTTCGCAATTGAGCGAAGCTTTTAAAGTCGACCCAGATCGTTGATCAGGGCGAGCAACATCACCCCTATGACCAAACTGATACCGATCTGGACCCCCCAACCTTGCACCCGATCCGAGAGCGGACGACCGCGCGCCCACTCGACCAGGTAAAACAGCAAATGCCCCCCATCCAGTACTGGAATGGGCAGCAGGTTAAGAACCCCCAGGCTAATGCTCAGGTAGGCCAGGAAATTCAGGAAATCCCCCACGCCGGACTGGGCTGAAGCGCCCGCCACTTTAGCAATGGTTATCGGTCCGCTCAAGTTTTTTACCGAGAGCTCTCCGAACAGCATTTTCTTCAGCGACTCGAGGGTCAGGACGCTCATGTTCCAGGTGCGCGACAAGGCCTCGCCCACCGCTTCCAGCGGGCCAAAGCTGACTTCGCGGAGCATGTTGGCAGGCCATTCGCCACCTTTTACCCCTGCGCCCAGATAACCGCCCGCAGCCTTGCCCTCACCCTTGCGGGCCAGGGTTACCGGCACATCCAGCGCAGCACCATCGCGCTCGACACGCACCACGACCTTGGTTTGCGGATGGGCACGCACGGTGTCGACCACCTGCTGCCAGTCGGTCACAGACACACCGTCAAGGGCCAGCAGCTTGTCGCCTGTCTTGAGGCCAGCAGCGGCGGCCGGCCCTTTCGAATCAATCTCGGCCAGTACCGGGGTGATCACCGGCCGCCATGGGCGCAAGCCCAGGGACTGGATAGGGTCCGGCTCATCGGCGTTCTTCAGCCAGCGGTCCAGCTTGATCTGCAACTGGTGCTCGGCGCTGGCGCCGTCGTCGCGCACGCCCACCTGCAGCGTGCCGCTCTCGCCCAGGCGGCGAACCAGTTGCAGGTTGACTGCTGACCAACCGCTGGTCGGTTTGCCATCGATGGAAACAATTTCCTGACCTGCGGCCAGGCCGGCCGAGGCTGCCAGACTGCCCGCTTCGACCCCACCGATGACCGGGCGGATCTGCTGGGTGCCGAGCATGGCCAGCAGCCAGAAGAACACGATGGCCAGCAAGAAGTTGGCAATCGGGCCGGCAGCGACGATGGCGATGCGCTGACGCACGGTCTTGCGGGTGAACGACTGATCAAGCAGCGCTGGCGGTACATCGCCTTCGCGCTCATCGAGCATCTTGACGTAGCCGCCCAGCGGGAGCGCTGCGATCACGAACTCGGTGCCATGGCGGTCATGCCAACGCAACAACGGCGTGCCGAAACCCACCGAAAAACGCAGCACCTTGACGCCGCAACGGCGGGCTACCCAGAAGTGGCCGAATTCGTGAAACGTGACCAGAACACCCAAGGCCACCAGGGTGCCGACAATCATGTAGAGCGCAGTCATATCTTTCTCCAGATGACGTTCAGCAGAACGACTTTTCGCACAAGCCCTGGCAGGCCTGCATCAACGGCCGTGACGCCTCAACCACTCACGGGACAGCTCCCGGGCACGCTGGTCGGCGGCAAATACCGCATCCAGCGACGCCAGTGGCACTACAGGCTCCTGATCGAGCACCTGTTCGATCATACCCGCGATCTCCGGGAAGCGGATACGCCGCTGGAGAAATGCCTCGACCGCCACTTCGTTGGCCGCGTTGAGCACGGCGGGCGCGCTGTTGCCGGCCTCGGCAGCCTCGCGCGCCAGGCGCAGACACGGGAAGCGCTGTTCGTCGGGTGCCTGGAAATCCAGGCGCGCGATGGCGAACAGGTCCAGCGGAGCAACCCCGGAATCAATGCGCTCCGGCCAGGCCAGGGCATTGGCGATAGGCGTGCGCATGTCCGGGTTACCCAGTTGGGCAAGCACCGAACCGTCCACGTAGTCCACCAACGAATGGATCACGCTCTGCGGGTGCACCACCACCTCGACCTTGGCGGGCGAGGCATCGAACAACCAGCAGGCCTCGATCAACTCAAGGCCCTTGTTCATCATGCTTGCCGAATCCACGGAGATCTTGCGCCCCATGGACCAATTGGGGTGCGCGCACGCCTGCTCCGGGGTGACATCGGCCAGCGCTGCGGACGGTGTTTCGCGAAACGGGCCACCCGATGCCGTCAGCAGGATGCGGCGCACCCCTACCTGGCTCAGGCCACGGGCATAGTCGCCGGGCAGGCACTGGAAGATCGCATTGTGCTCGCTGTCGATCGGCAGCAGCACCGCACCGCTGCGCCGCACAGCCTCCATGAACAGCGCGCCGGACATCACCAGCGCCTCTTTATTGGCCAGCAGCACCTTCTTGCCCGCCTCGACGGCAGCCAAGGTCGGGCGCAACCCTGCCGCACCAACGATAGCAGCCATCACCGCATCCACCTCGGGCGCTGCGGCAACCTGGCAAAGCCCCGCCTCACCTTCCAGCACCTGAGTGGCGCAAGCGGCTGCCGCCAGGCCTTCGCGCAAGCGCGCAGCCCCTTCGGCGTTTGGCACTACCGCGTACTCGGGGCGATGCTGGACGCACAGCGCCAGCAGCTCATCGATGCGCGAGTAACCGCTCAGGGCGAATACCGAATAACGCTCAGGGTGACGTGCAATCACATCCAGCGTGCTCAGGCCAATGGAGCCCGTGGCACCCAGCACGGTAATGCGCTGGACCGCACTCACATCACACCCCATTCGGCAGCCCACAACAGCACCGCAAAGAGCGGGATGGCTGCGGTCAGGCTGTCGATGCGGTCAAGCACACCACCATGGCCGGGCAGCAGATTGCTGCTGTCCTTGATGCCGGAACGGCGCTTGAACATGCTTTCGGTCAGGTCACCGATCACCGAGGCCATCACCACCAACGCGGCGCCCAGCAGGCCCAGCAGAATCTGACCGAAGCCCCACTCGCGACTGATACCGACCGCCAGCGTGATGATCAGGCTGACGGCCAGACCGCCGTAGACGCCCTCCCAACTCTTGCCCGGACTGACCTGCGGGGCCAGCTTGCGCTTGCCGAAGGCACGCCCGGAGAAGTAGGCACCGATGTCGGCAGCCCATACCAGCACCATGACCGACAGAATCAGCCAGTTGCCCAGCGGCCAGTGCTTGAGCAGCACCAGCCCCTGCCACGCTGGCAGCAATACCAGCAGGCCGATCAGCAAGCGGCAGGCCGCACTGGCCCACAGTTCACTGCTGCGCGGATAGGTCAGCACCAGCCAGGTGGCAAGCCCCCACCAGATCACCGACGCACCGAGCACCCAGGGTGCCAGGTCGGGCATCAGGTGCAGCAGCATCAGCGCTCCGGCGACGACCGCGGCGTAGGCAATGCGCAGTGGCTGGGTCATCAACCCAGCCAGGCGCGCCCACTCCCAGGCGCCGAGGGTGACCACGAAGCCGATGAACAGGGCGAAATCCCCACCGTTGAGCAGGAAAAAGCCACCCAGCGCGACCGGCAGCAGGATCAGCGCAGTAATGATGCGTTGTTTAAGCATTAAGCACGAGCTCCAGCCTCGACCTGCTCGCTGGTCTTACCGAAGCGGCGCTGGCGCGAAGCGAAATCGGCCAGGGCATTGCGCATGGCCTCGTGTTTGAAGTCCGGCCAGTACAGGTCGGAGAAATACAGCTCGGCGTAGGCCAGCTGCCACAGCAGGAAATTGCTGATGCGCCGCTCGCCACCGGTGCGGATGCACAGGTCCGGCAACGGCAACTCGCCGGTGGACAGGCACGTTTGCAGCAGCCCCGGCGTAATATCGTCCGGACGCAGATGGCCTGCCTGTACTTCCCGCGCCAGGCGCTGGGCAGCCTGGGCGATATCCCACTGGCCACCGTAGTTGGCCGCGATCTGCAGGATGAAGCGGTTATTGCCGGCGGTCAGCGCTTCGGCCTCACGCATGGCAGCCTGCAGCTCGGGATGGAAACGTGAACGATCGCCGATGATGCGCAAACTGATGTTGTTCTCGTTGAGGCGACGCGCCTCACGGCGCAGGGCCGAGAAGAACAGCTCCATCAGCGCACCGACCTCTTCGGCGGGGCGCTGCCAGTTCTCGCTGGAGAAGGCGAACAGGGTCAGTACCTCGACCCCGGATTCGGCGCAGACTTCGATAACCGCGCGAACGGCATCGACGCCAGCCTTGTGCCCGGCAACGCCGGGCAGCAGGCGCTTCTTCGCCCAGCGGTTGTTGCCATCCATGATGATCGCGACGTGTCGCGGCACCGAGGACGGCGCCGCTGGCTTGGTCTTTTCCATTAAAAAACCTCGGCCTTAGACGGCCAACAGGTCCTTTTCCTTGGCCTTGAACGCAGCGTCGATTTCGGCGACGAACTTGTCGGTCAGCTTCTGGATTTCGTCAGCGGCGCGACGTTCTTCGTCTTCGCTGATTTCCTTGTCCTTGGTCAGCTTCTTGAGGTCGGCGAGCGCGTCACGGCGCACGTTACGCACGGCAACCTTGGCATCTTCGGCAACGCCGCTGGCCTGCTTGGTGTAACCCTTGCGGGTTTCCTCGGTCAGGGCAGGCATCGGTACACGGATGGTGGTACCGGCGCTGGACGGGTTCAGGCCCAGATCAGAGGTCAGGATGGCCTTCTCGATGGCTGCGCTGAGGTTCTTGTCGTGCGCAACGATCTTCAGGGTACGCGCGTCCTCGACAGTAATCGCGGCTACCTGGTTCAGCGGCATGTCGCTACCCCAGGCAGAGACCTTGACGCTGTCCAGGATGCTCGGGTGGGCACGACCGGTGCGGATGGCAGCCAGGTGGCGACCCAGCGCCTCGATGGACTTACCCATGCGATCCTGGGCATCTTTCTTGATAGCGTTGATCATTTTTGAACTTCCTCGATCAGAGTTCCTTCCGCGCCGCCATGCACGATGTTCAGCAGGGCGCCGGGCTTGTTCATGTTGAAGACGCGCAGCGGCATCTTGTGGTCGCGGCACAGACAGATTGCCGTCAGGTCCATCACTCCCAGCTTGCGATCCAGCACTTCATCGTAGGTCAGATGATCGAACTTCTCGGCATGCGGGTCCTTGAATGGATCTGCAGTGTATACACCATCGACCTTGGTTGCCTTCAATACCACGTCGGCATCGATTTCGATGGCGCGCAGGCAAGCGGCGGAATCGGTGGTGAAGAACGGGTTGCCGGTACCGGCAGCGAAGATTACGACTTCTTTAGCATTCAGGTGGCGCATGGCTTTGCGGCGATCATAGTGATCGGTCACGCCAACCATGGAGATGGCCGACATGACAATGGCGGTAATGTTCGCCCGTTCCAGCGCATCGCGCATGGCCAGGGCATTCATTACGGTCGCCAGCATGCCCATGTGGTCACCGGTGACGCGGTCCATGCCGGCTGCACTGAGCGCCGCACCACGGAACAGGTTGCCACCGCCGATTACCAAACCGACCTGAACACCGATGCCGACCAGTTGGCCGACTTCCAGCGCCATGCGATCCAGGACCTTGGGGTCGATCCCGAACTCTTCCGAGCCCATCAGGGCCTCGCCGCTAAGTTTGAGTAGAATGCGTTTATAGCGAGCCTGATAACCACTGCCCTGCTGAGCCATTGCGAATCTCTCCTGCGGCGTTTGTAAAATTCTGGCGGGCTGCTTGAGCCTGCGTGTAACTCTAACGTGACGCAGCGACTGCGTCAGCGAGTAACGGCTTCGAAAACCGCTCCCGCTTTGACAAAGAGGCTGCGCGCGTGAGCGGGCAGCCTCTTTGGGGCGACAGACGTGTCTGTCTTACTGCTTGGCAGCAGCTACCTGAGCGGCAACTTCTTCAGCGAAGTTGTCGACTGGCTTCTCGATGCCTTCGCCGACCTTGAAGTAGGTGAAGGAAACGATTTCAGCACCGGCTTTCTTGGCCAGCTCGCCAACCTTGACTTCCGGGTTCATGACGAAGGCTTGCTCTTTCAGCGAGGCTTCGGCCTTGAACTTGGTGATACGGCCGTTGATCATGTTCTCAACGATGTTTTCCGGCTTGCCGGCGATCTTGTCGGCGTTCAGCTGCAGGAAGACATTCTTCTCGCGCTCGATGGCCTCGGCGGAGATTTCCGATGCATCCAGGAACTCCGGGTTCGAAGCTGCAACGTGCATGGCGATGTTCTTGGCCAGCTCGACGTCGCCGCCTTTCAGGACAACAACGGCACCGATCTTGTTGCCGTGCAGGTAAGCACCAACAACGTCACCTTCAACGCGCGCCAGGCGGCGGATGTTGACGTTTTCGCCGCACTTGGCGACCAGGGCTTCACGAGCAGTTTCGCGCGAAGCGATCAGCGGGGCTGCGTCGGTCAGCTTCTGAGCGAAGGCTTCTTCCAGGCTTTCGGCTACGAAGTTCTTGAAGTCGTCTTGCAGGGCCAGGAAGTCGGTCTGCGAGTTGACTTCCAGCAGGACGGCGGTTTTGCCGTCGGTCTTGACGGCGATAGCGCCTTCAGCAGCGACGTTGCCAGCCTTTTTGGCGGCCTTGATGGCGCCCGAGGCACGCATGTCGTCAATGGCTTTTTCGATGTCGCCGCCGGCCTTTTCCAGGGCCTTTTTGCAATCCATCATGCCTTCGCCGGTACGCTCGCGCAGTTCTTTGACCAGCGCTGCAGTAATTGCTGCCATTTCAAAATCCTCTTGGAAAGTTTTTCAACCATTCCACCCGCTCGTCACGGGCGTTCAATTCTGCAAATCCGCTGTTGTTATCTCAGCCAGCCCATAATGCGGGGCGGTAGCTGACAGCAGGATTTCAAGGTGGCAAAAAGGGGGCAAAGCCCCCTTTTCGCGTGCCAAGTAGACGCTAGCGCCTATTACTCAGCAGCAGGTGCAGCCGCTTCTTCAGCGTAGACTTCGGTGCCGCCAGCAACATTGTTGCGGCCGCGGATGATGGCGTCGGCCATCGAAGTCATGTACAGCTCGATAGCGCGAATGGCGTCATCGTTACCTGGGATGATGTAGTCAACACCTTCCGGGCTGCTGTTGGTATCGACAACGCCGATAACCGGGATGCCCAGCTTGTTGGCTTCGGTGATAGCAATGCGCTCGTGGTCAACGTCGATCACGAACAGGGCATCAGGCAGACCGCCCATGTCCTTGATACCACCCAGGCTGCGGTCCAGCTTTTCCAGATCGCGCGAACGCATCAGGGCTTCTTTCTTGGTCAGCTTGGCAAAGGTGCCATCTTCGGCCTGAGTTTCCAGGTCGCGCAGACGCTTGATCGAAGCACGGATGGTTTTGTAGTTGGTCAGCATGCCGCCCAACCAGCGGTGGTCAACGTATGGCGAACCGGCACGAGCAGCTTGCTCGGCAACGATCTTGCCGGCGGAACGCTTGGTGCCGACGAACATGATCTTGTTCTTGCCCTGGGCCAGACGCTCTACGAAGGCCAGAGCCTCGTTGAACATTGGCAGGGTTTTTTCCAGGTTGATGATGTGGATCTTGTTACGCGCGCCGAAAATGTACTTGCCCATTTTCGGGTTCCAGTAACGGGTCTGGTGGCCGAAGTGCACACCGGCCTTCAGCATATCGCGCATGTTGACTTGGGACATGATAGTTCCTTGATAAGTCGGGTTGGGCCTCCACGCATCCCAATGACCAACCCACAAATTTTGCAATTCGGGGCACCCAGGTCATCGTGTCGACACGTGTGTGGGTTTAGGCTTACGGGGTCGTCCCCGAAAGCGGCGCATTTTATACCACAGACCGCGAGCGAACGGAACCCGAATACTGTCGCGTCCGTCAGCGGCTTTTGCAGCACCCAGGCTTTCAGGCCAGAATGCCCTCTATAGACAGCAGCTTGGCCGGCTTTATCCCGACCGATTGCCGCCCTGCTCTGCTAGAATCCGGCCTTTCCCGTTTGTTCGCGCCGTGCACGGCGCCGTAGAGAGCCTGTAATGACCGTCACCATCAAGACCGCAGAAGACATCGAGAAGATGCGCATCGCCGGCCGCCTGGCCGCCGACGTGCTGGAAATGATCGAAGAGCACGTCAAGCCCGGTGTCACCACCGAAGAACTGGACCGCCTGTGCCATGACTACATCGTCAACGTCCAGCAGGCCATCCCGGCGCCGCTCAACTACAAGGGCTACCCCAAGTCGATCTGCACCTCGATCAACCATGTGGTCTGCCACGGCATCCCCAACGACAAGCCGCTCAAGGACGGTGACACGCTCAACATCGACGTCACCGTGATCAAGGACGGCTACCACGGCGACACCAGCCGCATGTTCCACGTCGGCAACGTGCCGGTCTGGGCCGAGCGCCTGTCCAAGGTCACCCAGGAATGCATGTACAAGGCCATCGAACTGGTCAAGCCTGGCTGCCGCCTGGGCGACATCGGCGAAGTGATCCAGAAGCACGCTGAAAAGAACGGCTTCTCGGTGGTGCGCGAGTTCTGCGGCCACGGCATCGGCAAGGTGTTCCACGAAGAGCCGCAGATTCTGCACTACGGCCGCGCCGGCACCGGCATGGAACTCAAAGAAGGCATGACCTTCACCATCGAGCCGATGATCAACCAGGGCAAGGCCGACACCAAGGTCCTGGGCGACGGCTGGACCGCCATCACCAAGGACCGCAAGCTCTCGGCCCAGTGGGAGCACACCCTGGTGGTGACCGCGACCGGCTACGAGATCTTCACCCTGCGCAAGGACGACACCATCGCGCGCACCTCGGCCTGAGTCCGCGCCAGGCACCCCACGACAGGAACGCGACGCAATGCCCCAGGTGGATCCCGAGCTGTTCGACCGCGGCCAGTTCCAGGCGGAACTGGCCCTCAAGGCGAGCCCCATCGCCGCCTTCAAGAAAGCCATCCGCCAGGCGGGCGAGGTGCTCGACAAGCGTTTTCGCGATGGCCGCGAAATCCGCCGACTGATCGAGGACCGCGCCTGGCTCGTCGACAACATCCTGCAACAAGCCTGGAACCAGTTCGACTGGGGCGACCAGAGCGGCATCGCCCTGGTCGCGGTGGGCGGTTACGGGCGCGGTGAACTGCACCCACACTCGGACATCGACCTGCTGATTTTGCTGGGCGCCGCCGAGCACGAACACTACCGAGAGGCCATCGAACGCTTTCTCACCCTGCTCTGGGACATCGGCCTGGAAGTGGGCCAGAGCGTGCGCACCGTCGACGAATGTGCCGAACAGGCGCGTGCCGACCTGACGGTTATTACCAACATGATGGAAAGCCGCACCGTCGCCGGCCCCGAAGCCTTGCGCCAGCGCATGCTGGAAGTTACCAGCACCGAGCACATGTGGCCGAGCAAGGAGTTCTTCCTGGCCAAGCGCGCCGAACTCAAGGCGCGCCACCACAAGTACAACGACACCGAATACAACCTTGAACCCAACGTCAAGGGCTCGCCCGGTGGCCTTCGCGACATCCAGACCGTGCTCTGGGTGGCCCGCCGCCAATACGGCACCCTGAACCTGCACGCCCTGGCCGGCGAAGGTTTTTTGCTGGAAAGCGAGAACGAACTGCTGGCCTCCTCCCAGGACTTCCTGTGGAAGGTGCGCTATGCCCTGCACATGCTGGCCGGGCGCTCCGAAGACCGCTTGCTGTTCGATCACCAGCGCAGCATCGCCGCCCTGCTGGGCTACAGCGACGAGAACCCCAAGCGCGCGATCGAGCAGTTCATGCAGCAGTACTACCGGGTGGTGATGAGCATCAGCCAACTGTGCGACCTGATCATCCAGCACTTCGAGGAAGTCATCCTCGCCGACGAGGACAGTGGCACCACCCAACCCTTGAATGCGCGCTTTCGCCTGCATGACGGCTACATAGAAGCGGCCACGCCGAACGTGTTCAAACGCACGCCGTTCGCCATGCTGGAGATCTTCGTGCTGATGGCCCAGCACCCAGAGATCAAAGGGGTACGCGCCGATACCGTGCGCTTGCTGCGCGAACACCGGCACCTGATCGACGAAACCTTCCGCCATGACATCCGCAACACCAGCCTGTTCATCGAGCTGTTCAAGTGCGAGATCGGCATCCACCGCAACCTGCGCCGGATGAACCGCTACGGCATCCTTGGTCGCTACTTGCCCGAGTTCGGCCTGATCGTCGGGCAAATGCAGCATGACCTGTTCCACATCTATACCGTCGATGCGCACACGCTCAACCTGATCAAGCACCTGCGCAAACTGCAATACACGCCGGTTTCCGAAAAATTCCCGCTGGCCAGCAAGCTCATGGGCCGCCTGCCCAAACCCGAGCTGATCTACCTGGCCGGGCTTTACCATGACATCGGCAAGGGCCGCCAAGGCGACCATTCGGAGCTGGGCGCGGTGGACGCGCAAACGTTCTGCGAACGCCACCAGCTGCCCGCCTGGGACAGCCGCCTGATCGTCTGGCTGGTGCTGAACCACCTGGTGATGTCCACCACCGCCCAGCGCAAGGACCTGTCCGACCCGCAGGTGATCAACGACTTTGCCCTGCACGTGGGTGACGAGACGCGCCTGGACTACCTCTACGTGCTGACCGTGGCCGACATCAACGCGACCAACCCCAGCCTATGGAACTCCTGGCGCGCCAGCCTGCTGCGCCAGCTGTACACCGAGACCAAGCGCGCCCTGCGCCGTGGCCTGGAAAACCCGTTGGACCGCGAAGAGCAGATCCGCCAGACGCAAAGCGCCGCGCTGGACATTCTCGTGCGCGAAGGCATCGACCCGGACGACGTCGAGCAACTCTGGTCTCAGTTGGGCGACGACTACTTCCTCAAGCACAACGCCGCCGATGTGGCCTGGCACACGGATGCCATCCTCCAGCAGCCCGCCGACGGCGGGCCGCTGGTACTGATCAAGGAAACCACCCAGCGCGAGTTCGAGGGCGGTACGCAGATCTTCATCTATGCCCCTGACCAGCACGACTTCTTCGCCGTGACCGTGGCGGCCATGTCGCAGCTCAACCTGAACATCCATGACGCGCGGATCATCACTTCAAGCAGCCAGTTCACCCTCGACACCTACATCGTGCTCGACAACGACGGCGGCTCTATCGGCGACAACCCGCAGCGGGTCAAGCAGATTCGCGATGGCCTCACCGAAGCGCTGCGCAACCCCGAGGACTACCCGACGATCATTCAGCGCCGGGTACCGCGCCAGCTCAAGCACTTCAATTTCCCGCCCCAGGTGACCATCCTCAACGATGCCCAGCGGCCGGTGACCATCCTTGAGATCACCGCGCCTGACCGCCCGGGCCTGCTGGCCAGGATCGGGCGCATCTTCCTGGAGTTCGACCTGTCGCTGCAAAACGCCAAGATCGCCACCCTAGGCGAGCGCGTGGAAGACGTGTTCTTCATCACCGACGCCGACAACCAGCCGCTGTCAGACCCGCAATTATGCAGCCGCCTGCAGGAAGCCATCGTGCAACAACTGCAGGCAGGCCAGGCGAGCGACACCAGCCCGACCCGCGTGACCTTTTAACGATTAGACGATTGACGAGACCTTGCGCCGATGAACCATGCCCTGACCCAGCTTCAGCCCTACCCGTTCGAGAAACTCCGTGCCCTGCTGGGCAGCGTAAAGCCTGCGGCGGACAAACGCGCCATCGCCCTGTCGATCGGTGAGCCGAAGCACGCCTCGCCGGCGTTCGTCGCCCAGGCCATGACCGACAACCTCGACAAGCTGGCGGTGTACCCCAGCACCATCGGCCTGCCAGCCTTGCGCCAGGCCATCGGCCAGTGGTGCGAGCGCCGTTTCGGCGTGCCAACCGGCTGGCTGGATGCCGACCGCCACATCCTGCCGGTCAACGGTACCCGTGAAGCGCTGTTCGCCTTCACCCAGGCCGTGGTCAACCGCGCCGATAACGGCCTGGTGGTCAGCCCCAACCCCTTCTACCAGATCTACGAAGGTGCGGCCCTGCTCGCAGGTGCCACCCCGCATTACCTGCCGTGCCTGGAAAACAACGGCTTCAACCCGGATTTCGATGCGGTACCCGCTGACGTCTGGAAGCGCTGCCAGATCCTGTTCCTGTGCTCGCCGGGCAACCCCACCGGCGCGCTGGTGCCGATGGACACCCTGAAGAAACTGATCGCCCTGGCCGACGAGCACGATTTCGTGATTGCCGCCGACGAGTGCTACAGCGAGCTGTACTTCGACGAAGACGCGCCACCACCGGGCCTGCTTAGCGCCTGCGCCGAGCTTGGCCGCAGCGACTTCAAACGTTGCGTGGTGTTCCACAGCCTGTCCAAGCGCTCCAACCTGCCGGGCCTGCGTTCGGGCTTTGTCGCGGGTGATGCCGAAATCATCAAACCCTTCCTGCTGTACCGCACCTACCACGGCTGCGCCATGCCGGTGCAGACCCAGTTGGCCAGCATCGCCGCCTGGCAGGACGAAGCGCACGTGCGCGAAAACCGTGACCAGTACCGCGCCAAGTACGATGCCGTGCTGGATATCCTGCAGCCGGTGATGGATGTGCAACGCCCGGATGGCAGCTTTTACCTGTGGGCCAAGGTGCCGGGCTGCGATGCCGAGTTCACCCGTGACCTGTTCGAAGCCCAGCATGTGACCGTAGTGCCGGGGTCGTACCTGTCGCGTGAAGTGGATGGCGTGAACCCAGGCGCTGGCCGCGTGCGCATGGCGTTGGTTGCGCCGCTGGCCGAGTGCATCGAGGCGGCCGAGCGGATTCGCGCGTTTCTGCAAAACCGCTGATAGCGCCGCGGGGCCGCTTGGCGGCCCCTCGCGTTCTAGCGGACCGCGCCCAGGTTCGCCTCGCTCATGTCCAGTTCCCCCAGCACCTGACGCACCACTTCATCGCCCACCAGGTGCTGGCGATGCAGGTTATACAGCTCCAGCCGCTGCGCCCGCAGCGCGCGCAAGCGCAAACGCCGCTCAAGCAAATCCATCTGCTCGGCCAATGCCCTTGCCTCCGCTGTATCGTTGTAACTGTCCAACTCGTCCCGGTATTCAGCCATCAAGCGTGCCTTTAGCTCGGTCGCCAAGGTCGCCTGCGCGGCATCCTGGGGTGCATTGGCATCGATCACTTCTTCAGCTTCCAAAGCATGAATCGCGGCCTCCGCCGTACGCCGCCAGGCTTCCTGTACCTCCTGATGCAGTCGCTCGTCCGGGCTCTTGGTAATCCCGCGAAGCAAGATAGGCAGGGCGATACAAGCACTGATCAGCGACAACAGGATCACACCGGCTGCAATGAAAATCAGCAAGTCGCGTTCGGGAAACGCCTTGCCGGCCCCCATCAACAGTGGCACCGACATCACACCGGCCAACGTAACCGCACCTCGCACGCCGCCGAGGGTCAGTAGCCAGCAGGAACGCGCCGTGGGCATCAGCACCAGCGCAGGCTTGCCTCGCCAACGGCGCACCACACCAATTGCCCGCCAGATGCTCTGCACCCAGATGAAGCGCAGCAGGATCAACGCCGCGAAGATCGCCAGCACATCCAGGCAACGCCAGGCCAACGTCGGCCACACAGTGGCTTCGTGGCTCACGACAGCCTTGATGATGTCCGGCAACTGCAGGCCGAGCAGCAGGAAAATCAGGCCATTGAAGGCAAACTCCAGCAACGACCACACACTGCGGTTGAGCAAGCGGGTACTGGTCTGGCGCGGCAGCAGGTCGAGCCAGCTCTGCATCATGCCGGCAGCCACCGCCGAAAGGATGCCAGACACCCCCAGGCGCTCGGCCAGCACGTAGGCGGCAAAGGGCAGCAACAGCATGAAGACCACGTGCGTGGCGGGGTCGTCCCAACCTCGGGCGATCATCCAGGCGCGCAGACGGCCAATCAGCCAGCTCAGCGCCACGCCAACCGCCAGGCCGCCCAGGGCCACCAGGACGAAACTGAAGCTGGCATCAGCCAACGAGAACACACCGGTGATCGCCGCTGCCAGGGCAAACTTGAACGTCACCAGGCCCGAGGCGTCGTTCATCAGCGCTTCGCCCTGCAGCATGTGCATCAGCGGCGTGGGCAAACGGTCCTGGGTGATGGCCGACACCGCAACGGCGTCGGTAGGCGACAGCACCGCCGCCAGGGCGAAGGCCACCGGCAGCGGGATGCTTGGCAGCAGCCAGTGAATGAAGTATCCGGCGCCGACCACGGTAAACAGCACCAGCCCCACCGCCAGCGCGACCACCGGCCCGCGAATGCGCCACAATTCGCGCTTGGGAATACGCCAGCCATCGGCGAACAGCAGCGGTGGCAGGAACAGGAAGAGGAACAGCTCCGGGTCCAGGGCCACGTGCAGCCCCAGGGTCGGCCAGGCCAACAGCGCACCGGCGGCGATCTGCACCAGTGGCAGGGGCAGCGGGATCATCCGCCCGACCAGCTTCGACACGCTGACCAGCGTGAGCAGAATGAGGACGGTATAGGCTGACTGCATCCGTGAAAGCTTCCTTTGTGAATCAATAACCATAGCGAGGCGAAACATCGCCATTGAAACAATATGTTAGCGGCGTATGGCAACGTAGGGCCGCTGCACGATAGTCGCAGGCCCGGCGTGAATATGTAACACAATGATGCATGTGTTTCAGTGACGGGGAGCATGGCTGAAGCGCTCCGGCGCCTATGAGATCGAGCGCCGCCCGCGCGGCGCTCGATCTCATAGGCGCTACACCTCCCAAGCCCTACCCATTCGCCCACACCCCGTGGCGCTCACCGAATCGTTCCCGCATAATCCCGCGACTGACCTTCGAAAAATGGAGAAATTGGGGAACCTTTGCCCCAATGTGCACAATGACTTACACGCTCTACGGCATCAAAGCCTGTGACACCATGAAAAAGGCGCGCACCTGGCTAGAAGACAAAGCCATCGGCTACGAATTCCACGACTACAAGACCCAGGGCATCGACCGTGACAGCCTGAACCGCTGGTGCGACGAGCACGGCTGGGAAGTCATCCTCAACCGTGCCGGTACCACCTTTCGCAAGCTCGACGATGCCAGCAAGGCCGATATCGACCAGGCCAAGGCTGTCGAGTTGATGCTTGCCCAGCCCTCGATGATCAAGCGCCCGGTACTCGACCTGGGCGAGCGCACCCTGGTTGGTTTCAAACCTGAATTGTATGCCGCAGCACTGGCCTGAGCCCGTCTGCGCCTCCACCCTATTTCGCACGAGGTAATCACATGTCCAATACCCTGTTCAGCCTGGCCTTCGGTGTCGGCTCCCAGAACCGCCAGGGCACCTGGCTTGAAGTCTTCTACGCACAACCGCTGGTCAACCCGAGCGCCGAACTGATCGCGGCCGTTGCCCCGATCCTCGGCTACGAAGGCGGCAACCAGGCCATTGCGTTCAGCAACGCTCAAGCGGCGCAACTGGCCGAAGCCGTGAAAGGCATCGATGCCGCCCAGGCTGCCCTGCTGACCCGCCTGGCCGAAAGCCACAAGCCGCTGGTCGCCACCCTGCTGGCCGAAGACGCGGCCCTGACCTCGACCCCAGAGGCCTACCTCAAGCTGCACCTGCTGTCGCACCGCCTGGTCAAGCCGCACGGTGTGAGCCTGGCCGGTATCTTCCCACTGCTGCCAAACGTTGCCTGGACCAACCAGGGCGCCGTCGACCTGGCCGAGCTGGCCGAGCTGCAACTGGAAGCGCGCCTGAAAGGCGAGCTGCTGGAAGTGTTCTCGGTGGACAAGTTCCCGAAGATGACCGACTACGTGGTCCCGGCTGGCGTGCGTATCGCCGACACCGCCCGTGTGCGCCTGGGCGCCTATATCGGCGAAGGCACCACCATCATGCACGAGGGCTTCGTCAACTTTAACGCCGGCACCGAAGGCCCAGGCATGATCGAAGGCCGTGTCTCGGCGGGCGTGTTCGTCGGCAAGGGTTCGGACCTGGGCGGCGGCTGCTCGACCATGGGCACCCTTTCCGGTGGCGGCAACATCGTCATCAAGGTCGGCGAAGGCTGCCTGATCGGCGCCAACGCCGGTATCGGCATCCCGCTGGGCGACCGCAACACCGTCGAAGCCGGCCTGTACATCACTGCTGGCACCAAGGTGAACCTGCTCGACGAAAACAACGAGCTGGTTAAAGTGGTCAAGGCCCGCGACCTGGCCGGCCAGACCGACCTGCTGTTCCGTCGCAACTCGCTGAACGGCGCGGTGGAATGCAAGACCCACAAGTCGGCCATCGAGCTGAACGAGGCGTTGCACGCCCACAACTGAGAACTCCCCACGGGTTCGAAGTGTTAAGATCGGGTCTGGCGCACTCACGCCAGACCCGATTTTCATTCCAGGCCCCGTGATCATGTTCCAGCCCTCCCCCTGGCGTGCCGACTTCCCCGCCATCGCCGCCCTGCAACGGCAGCACCAGACCTACCTGGACAGCGCCGCCACCACCCAGAAGCCCCAGGCCCTGCTCGATGCCTTGAGCCACTACTACGGCCACGGCGCCGCCAACGTACACCGTGCCCAGCACCTGCCCGGCGCGCTGGCAACCCAGGCGTTCGAAACCAGCCGTGACAAGGTTGCCGCCTGGCTCAATGCCGCCGAATCGCGGCAGATCATCTTCACCCACGGCGCCACCTCGGCGCTGAACCTGCTGGCCTATGGCCTTGAACACCGTTTCGAAGCAGGCGAAGAAATTGCCGTCAGCGCCCTGGAGCACCACGCCAACCTACTGCCCTGGCAGCAACTGGCGCAGCGGCGCAACATGCGTCTGGTCGTGCTGCCAGTGGACGCGCATGGCCGCATCGACCTCGACCAGGCCTTGCAGCTGATTGGCCCGCGCACGCGCGTGCTTGCCGTCAGCCAGTTGTCCAATGTGCTGGGCACGTGGCAGCCGCTGCCAGCTTTGCTCGCCCATGCTCGCGCGCAAGGCGCGCTGACCGTGGTCGATGGCGCCCAGGGTGTGGTGCACGGGCGCCACGATGTGCAGCAGTTGGGCTGTGACTTCTACGTGTTCTCCAGCCATAAGTTGTACGGCCCTGAGGGCGTCGGCGTGCTCTATGGCCGCCCGCAGGCGCTGGAGCTGCTGCGCCACTGGCAGTTCGGCGGCGAAATGGTGCAACTGGCCGACTACCACAACGCCAGCTTCCGCCCGGCCCCGCTGGGCTTCGAGGCAGGTACTCCGCCCATCGCTGGTGTGATCGGCCTGGGCGCGACCCTTGATTACCTGGCCAGCCTGGATGCCATGGCGGTCAACAATCATGAATCCAGCCTTCATCAGCACCTGTTGCGCGGGTTGGCCGACCGTGAGGGTGTGCGGGTGCTGGGCTCACCCCAGGCGGCCCTGGCCAGCTTCGTCATCGACGGCGTGCACAATGCCGACATCGCTCATCTGCTGACCGAACAGGGCATTGCGGTGCGCGCCGGCCATCACTGCGCCATGCCATTGCTCAAAGGGCTGGGGCTGGAAGGGGCGATTCGGGTGTCGCTGGGGCTGTACAACGACAGCGACGACCTGCAGCGTTTCTTCGTCGCCCTCGATCAAGGCCTGGAGTTGCTGCGGTGAACCTGCCCGTGGCCGCCCAAGCGGCGCTGGACAGTTTCGAACAGGCCCGAGGCTGGGAGCAACGTGCGCGGCTACTGATGCAGTGGGGTGATCGTCTTGAACCGCTGAGCGACGCCGACAAATGCGACAGCAACCGCGTACATGGCTGCGAAAGCTTGGTGTGGCTGGTGGCTGAACAGCATGACGGCCAGTGGCAGTTCAAGGCCAGCAGCGATGCGCGGTTGCTGCGCGGGCTGCTGGCGTTGCTGCTGATACGGGTGCAAGGCTTGGCCACTAGCGAGCTGGCTGATCTGGATTTGCGCGACTGGTTCAACCAGCTAGGGCTGGAGCGGCAACTGTCACCCTCGCGCAGCAATGGGCTGCATGCGGTGTTGCTGCGGATGGCAGAACTCACTTCCAGCCACTGAATGGTGGGACTTTCTTCGCGGGCAAGCCCGCTCCTACAGGAACTGCACAGGCCCTGAGTAGTGCACAGCCTCTGTGGGAGCGAGCTTGCCCGCGAAAAGGGAACAGGTTTACTCGGCTTTGACCCGTTCAGAAGGCCGCCTGGCCCCCGCCACCAGTTTTTCCACCGCCTTGCTGGCCGCGACCATGCCAAATGTCGCGGTCACCATCATCACCGCGCCAAAACCACCCGAGCAGTCCAAGCGCACGCCCTCACCGACGAAGCTCTTCTGCAGGCAAACGCTGCCATCGCCCTTGGGGTATCGCAGCTGCTCGCTGGAAAACACACACGGCACGGCGTAGTTACGGCTGACATTGCGCGAAAAGTTGTAGTCGCGGCGCAAGGTAGAGCGCACCCGCGAGGCCAGCGGGTCGTTGAAGGTCTTGTTGAGGTCACCGACCTGGATTTGCGTCGGGTCGATCTGCCCACCTGCGCCACCGGTGGTGACGATGCCGATCTTGCGCCGCTTGCACCAGCCAATCAGTGCAGCCTTGGCCATCACACTGTCGATGCAGTCGATGACGAAGTCGAGCTCCTCGGTGATGTACTCGGCCATGGTATCGCGGGTAACGAAGTCAGCTACCGCATGCACCGTGCAAGCCGGGTTGATCGCCCGCAGGCGCTCGGCCATGACCTCGACCTTGGGCCGACCCACTTGCCCTTCCAAGGCATGGGCCTGACGATTGGTATTGCTGACGCAGACATCGTCAAGGTCGAACAGGGTAATCTCGCCCACGCCACTGCGCGCCAACGCCTCGGCCGCCCACGAGCCCACCCCGCCGATACCGACGATCGCTACATGGGCCTGTTTCAGCCGTTGCAGGCCATCGTCGCCATACAACCGGGCAACGCCGGCAAAGCGTGGATCTTCTGTGCTCATCTTGCTACCCCGAAGCTCATACCTCAAAAATCGGCGCGCATTATATGCCAACGGCGCCAGTGGCCTCCATCGTTAGGAAAGTGCCGGCCAATCCTGCTTTAATATTCAATCAATTCGACAGATCTGGAAGACAATGTCATCACGCAAATTCGGCCTCAACCTGGTTGTGGTCCTGGCCATCGCTGCGCTGTTCACCGGGTTCTGGGCGCTGATCAACCGCCCCGTTTCCGCGCCAGCCTGGCCGGAACAGATCTCCGGCTTCTCGTACTCGCCGTTCCGCCTGGGGGAAAGCCCGCAAAAGGGCCAATACCCCAGCGACGACGAGATGCGCCAAGACCTGGAACAGATGAGCAAGCTGACCGACAGCATCCGCATCTATACCGTGGAAGGCACCCAGGCGGACATCCCGCGCCTGGCCGAGGAATTCGGCCTGCGGGTGACCTTGGGTATCTGGATCAGCCCCGACCTTGAACGCAACGAGCGTGAAATCGCCACCGCCATCGAACTGGCCAACACCTCGCGCAGTGTGGTGCGGGTGGTGGTTGGCAACGAGGCCCTGTTCCGCGAAGAAGTCACCCCCGAAGCGCTGATTCAGTACCTGGACCGGGTACGCGCAGCCGTCAAGGTCCCGGTCACCACCAGTGAGCAATGGCATATCTGGAAGGAACACCCGGAGTTGGCCAAGCACGTCGACCTGATCGCCGCGCACATTCTGCCTTACTGGGAGTTCGTGCCGATGCAGGACTCGGTGGAGTTCGTGCTCGACCGCGCCCGCGACCTCAAGCAGCAGTTCCCGCGCAAGCCACTGCTGCTCTCGGAAGTCGGCTGGCCGAGCAACGGCCGCATGCGCGGTGGCGCCGATGCCACCCAGGCCGACCAGGCCATCTACCTGCGCACCCTGGTCAACACCCTCAACCGCCGTGGCTACAACTACTTTGTCATCGAGGCCTACGACCAGCCCTGGAAAGCCAGTGACGAAGGTTCGGTGGGGGCGTACTGGGGCGTGTTCAACGCCGAGCGCCAGCAGAAGTTCAACTTCGATGGGCCGGTGGTCGCCATCCCACAGTGGCGTGCCCTGGCGGTCGCTTCGGTGGTGCTGGCGATGATTGCCCTGATGGTGCTGTTCATCGACGGCTCGGCCTTGCGCCAACGCGGCCGGACCTTCCTGACCTTCATCACCTTCCTGTGCGGATCGGTGCTGGTGTGGATTGCCTACGACTACAGCCAGCAATACAGCACCTGGTTCAGCCTGACCGTGGGCGTGCTACTGGCCCTGGGTGCGTTGGGCGTGTTCATCGTCCTGCTCACAGAGGCCCACGAACTGGCCGAGGCGGTATGGATACACAAACGCCGTCGTGAATTCCTGCCCGTGCAGACCGACAGCGCCTACCGGCCCAAAGTGTCGGTGCATGTACCGTGCTACAACGAGCCACCGGAAATGGTCAAGCAGACCCTCGACGCCCTGGCCGCGCTGGACTACCCCGACTATGAAGTGCTGGTGATCGACAACAACACCAAAGACCCGGCCGTGTGGGAGCCACTGAAGGCGCACTGCGAGAAGCTCGGCGAGCGTTTCAAGTTCTTCCATGTCGCACCCCTGGCCGGCTTCAAGGGGGGTGCGCTCAATTACCTGATCCCACACACTGCCAAGGACGCCGAAGTGATCGCGGTGATCGACTCGGACTACTGCGTCGACCGCAACTGGCTCAAGCACATGGTGCCGCATTTCGCCGACCCGAAGATCGCGGTGGTGCAGTCACCGCAGGACTACCGCGACCAGCACGAAAGTGCCTTCAAGAAGCTGTGCTACAGCGAGTACAAGGGCTTTTTCCACATCGGCATGGTCACCCGCAACGACCGTGACGCGATCATCCAGCACGGCACCATGACCATGACCCGGCGCTCGGTCCTGGAAGAGCTCGGCTGGGCCGAGTGGTGCATCTGCGAGGATGCCGAGCTGGGCCTGCGGGTGTTCGAAAAAGGCCTGTCGGCCGCCTACGCCCACAACAGCTACGGCAAGGGCCTTATGCCCGACACCTTCATCGACTTCAAGAAGCAGCGCTTCCGCTGGGCCTACGGCGCCATCCAGATCATCAAGCACCATGCCGGCGCCCTGCTGCGTGGCAAGGGCAGCGAACTGACTCGCGGCCAGCGCTACCACTTCCTGGCCGGCTGGCTGCCGTGGATCGCCGACGGCATGAACATCTTCTTCACCGTCGGCGCACTGCTGTGGTCGGCGGCGATGATCATCGTCCCACACCGGGTCGACCCGCCGCTGATGATCTTCGCCATCCCGCCGCTGGCGCTGTTCTTCTTCAAGGTCGGCAAGATCATCTTCCTGTACCGCCGGGCGGTCGGGGTCAACCTCAAGGATGCCTTCGCCGCCGCGCTGGCGGGGCTGGCGTTGTCGCACACCATTGCCAAGGCGGTGTTGTACGGGTTCTTCACCAGCAGCATGCCATTCTTCCGCACGCCCAAGAATGCCGACAGCCATGGTGTGCTGGTGGCGCTCTCCGAAGCACGCGAAGAACTGTTCATCATGCTGCTGTTGTGGGGCGCGGCGCTGGGCATCTATCTGGTGCAAGGGCTGCCAAGCTCGGACATGCGCTTCTGGGTCGCGATGCTGCTGGTGCAGTCGTTGCCGTACCTGGCGGCATTGGTGATGGCATTGCTGTCGTCGTTGCCAAAACCTGCCGAGAACAACGTCGAAGCACAAGCCACGTGAAACAGGCCGGGGCCGCCTTGCGGCCCTGGTTACGCCTCAGGTCACATGGCAAAGTGCCGAGACGGATTCGTAGTATTGATCCGGGTCCGGGCGGTCGCTGAGCTCGAACTCCAAGGCGCAGCCCGCATCATCCGCCAACGTGACGTGATAACGCTCATCGGCCTGGTAGTCATGCAAGAAGATCAGCCCGCCTGACTGAACCGTGGTGACGAAACTGCCCGCCGCGTTCACTACCGACGCCCCATCCCGCAGGGCCTGGCCGTCGCTGCGCATCGCCTGCAACAAGGCCCTACGCGTCTGCTCGACCTGGAAGTCCAGCTGGGCGACAGCGCCGCGCCCGGCCCGAATGATGCCCAGGCTGTTCGCTATTTCTACGTTGCGTGGCAGGCTTTGGGTGCGCACCTGCACCCGGCTGTCGGAATAAGGCCGCACCTGCGCGGCCACTGCCCGGCCCTTGCCATCGGTTTGCACGGGCCCGCCAGGTGTATCCAGTTGCACCCCCGCCAGCCCACCGACGTTTATCAATGCGAACGTGTCCTGAAGTGGGTAGGGAGAAAAAGTCACCCCTTGTTCATGCGCGAGCGCCCCACCGCGCAGGTTGGCACTGAAGACACGGGCACCTTCGCCACGGCTTGAGTAATCCACTTGCGCCTGATTGAAGCCTGTCGTCAACGATGCACCCACGGCCGATTGCACAGCCTGATGGCGGCTGTCGTGGTTCCCACCCACTCGATAGGAAAAGCGCTCGTTGACACGCTCCCGCAACACCGCGGACGAACGGTAGTCACCTCGCGCACCCCTTGACGAGGTATGCAGCCTACGGTTCCCTCCCAGCGGCAGGCTCATGCTCAGGTAGGCGAGTCGGCCATCATGCCCAGCCCCCTTCAGTTGCCAGTCGACACCTGCCGACAGCGACAGTTGGCCAATACCCCCTGCCCAATTGAGGTAACCACGGCCGACAGGTTGACCATTTCGAACGCGCGACTGGCTGATGCCGGTACTGAAGGCACCTGCCCTGGTCCCGCTCCAGGAAAACCCGACACTGACCTGGTCGCGCTGTCGAGCGGACTCGCTGGCCCCTTCCGCCGTCTCGAGGATATCGCGGTAGGCACGGCCCTGCACCCCATAAGCAGCGTTGGCCCGTACGCCATCGCTCACTCGCTGAGTGACTGCGAACTGGCCTTGAAGACCTGTTCCGCCATTGGCGGCCCGCGAATGGCGCAAGGTCCACTGTGCCTGCGCTTGCGGCCACGGTTGCATGCCAAGGGCAAAACCGCTGGCATGATACTGCTCGGTCGCCAACAGGCCACTGGCCACGGTCACCCCCTTGAACAGGCCCCCGCTCCACCCCGCACCCAGGGCCCAAGGCCCAGGCGAACGCTCGCTGTCTCGCAACTGCCCAGCCCCGAACTGGAAGCCGTCAGACAGGCCGTCACTCAGGGGCGTGGCAGGCAGGGTGACATGACGTTGCTCACCGTCGGCTTCGTGCACGGTCATTTCCAGGTCTGCGAACGCATCGGCCTGTTCGGGGCTCTCGAAAGAGAATGGCCCGGGCGGAACCACGCTTGTGTAAACCAGGCGGTTGCGTTGACGGACCTCCACCCGTGCCTGGGTCCGCGCAATCCCCTGGATTTCGCGCCGCTGACGCAGGTGGCTCAACGCTTTCTCGGAAAACACCTGCACACCCTGTACCGATACCCCCGAGAGCACAGGGTTGAACAAGTGAATCTGGCCGGCCTGCAACACGGCAGCGTGCGTTGCGAGGGTACGCTGGGCATAGGCATCCAGTGCAACGAACTGCCTGGTTTGGCTGTTGTAACTGCCCAGCTGGCGGCTTCGCACTATCCAGTCACCCATGTTGGCCCCCAGTTCGGTGCGCGCCGTCCAGGCCTGGTGCTTGGCACCCACAGCGCGGCTGTCCAGCAGCGAGACATCATAATTAACAAGGCCTGCCACGCCCCCGGTGTCATAAGGTGCAAGGCCAGCATCCCGACCGATCGGCAACAACGCCTGCGTGGGCACGATCAGGCTGACGGTAGCGGTCTGCGGGTTTACCTGCAGCTCGCTTTGCGGATAAAGGCCGGCCAAGTCGATGCAGCCTGATGGCGAGTGCTCGCTCCCCACTGGCGGTGCTTGCATGCCGGCCGCTTCGAACAGGGCTGCATCAAGGCACAGGTCGCCCCCTTCGAGAAACGCTGCGTAAACCTGCCCAGCACGTTTGCCATTCACCTGCAGGCTCACCTTGTGCTGGCCTGGCGTAAAGCGAGGCGCATCCTGAAAGTAGGCTGCCAGCTCGGCGCTCAAACCTCGCTGGCGCAACAGTTCAGGGTCAAAAGTGGCGCCTGCACTGGCCCTGCTATCAGCTATCGGCAAAGCGCAACAGAGTGTCAATAGGCAACGTCTGACGGCCGCATGAATGCCCCCATTCACTGATCGCCCCTGAGTACCGGGGCATGGAAATCGTCAACCGCGTAGCCGTAGACCGTGGCGGGGAACAAGCGAACCTGATCGGTGCCTGCGTCGATTGGCGACGCCAGCCGCACGTCGAGCGACTCACCGGGCAGCACGTAGGTCCGCGGCAGGTATCCCGGCTGGTTGCCCGGCATCAGCCTGACTTCCTGGGCCAGGCGTACCACGTAGGGCGTGGGGTTTTTGACCTGCAACGTCTCTGGACCAACGCGCCACTGCAAGCCCTCCCAGGGGGAACGATGGCGCGCAAGGCCCTTGGGGTGAATGATCACCGGCAAGTTTTGCCGCACGCTTACGCCAACACGGGCCACCTCGTTGCTGCCGCCCGGTTGCTGGCGTACGCCTTCGAATACCACGCGTTTCAGCCGCTGTGTCTGCAGGGGCACGCCTGAACGCAGCAAAAACCGCACGCGCTGTTCCTGGCCGGCCTCCACACGCCATACAGGCTGAGTCAGAAACAGCAGCGGTTCCTCGTCTTCGGGTACGTTCTGCAGCGTCACCAACAACAGCGCAGGGAATGGGTCGTCGTTGCGCACGGTGATCGACGCCTCGCCATCGGCCTCATTGACGATCACCACGGAAGTCTCAGGGATCATGCCATCGGCATGCACCGCACCGGCGGCGGCCATCAGCATGGCGCACAGACAAAGTGACAAACTCGTTGGCAAACTCATGGTCATGCTCTGTTTTTGGCAACAGACATAAACGCCTACCAACGGATCGGCAGGCGCAAGGCCTGGACGCCCGCTAGAGGTAGGTTACTTCGAGGGTCGAAGCGCCATCGATGTGGATATCGTCCGCCAGAGAGAGAGCGGCCAAACCATTTACACGCATGTCGATTTGCAGATCTGCACTCAAATGGCGAATGGCAGTAGGGACTTCAGCGCCTACCGCAAAGCCATGAAATCGGCCCTCACTACCGTTATAGATGTGGGAAAACGAAGTGTTGCTATCAGGCTGCCAGGTGGCGCCACTGTCCGAGGTAACCAGTCGCCGTACTGAGCTGCTGCCATCGGCGATATAGCTGTTGGCTAGGGTTTGTATGAAGTACGTACCGATCCGTTGCCCATCGTTTAGCCCCAGGCCGAAGGCACGGGGGTCGCCTTCGGTCCAGCTCGCACTGCCAGCACGGTTGTCGATAGCACGCAAGGCGAACCGGGTAGGCGCATCACAGTTCACGTTCAATTGCTGAGTCGGCGACCTGAACTGCGTTTGACGTAACTGGGCAAGCTGGTCGGGCGTAATGACGCCGAAATCAAAAACTCCACCCCCACTCAATGACGGCGTGCAGGCCCCCGGTTTGATAACCCCGGTGACGATGATGTCGGTCGTGGTCGCAAGCGCAACGCTACTTGAACTCAAGGCCGCCGTAAGGACAATCCACTGTTTGATGCTCATGGTTGTTTTCTGCTCTCTATGTTTAGGTAAGCCCGCAAGGGCGGAGCAGAACTTAGCGGCTCACCGGCCACAATCTCAGAGAGAAATCCATCCATGTTCCCCAAGCACTGCCCCGGCGAAGTGAATGCGTCGACTCAGCACTCTTCATTGAAGGTTTTGCTTTAAACTATCGCCCCTTTGCCAGCCTTGCCCGCTTCCGGAGTTCCCCATGACGGCCCCTGCCGAGCTCTCGCCTACCCTTCAACTGGCCTGCGACCTGATCCGTCGCCCCTCGGTCACCCCCGTCGATGCCGACTGCCAGGCGCAGATGATGAACCGCCTGGGCGCCGTAGGTTTCCAGCTCGAACCCATGCGCATCGAGGACGTCGACAACTTCTGGGCCACCCATGGCCACCAGGACGGTCCGGTGCTGTGCTTCGCCGGCCACACCGACGTAGTGCCGACCGGCCCGGTGCAGCAGTGGCAACACGAGCCGTTTGAAGCACTGATCGATGCCGATGGCATGCTCTGCGGCCGTGGCGCTGCCGACATGAAAGGCAGCCTGGCGTCGATGGTGGTGGCCAGCGAGCGCTTCGTACGTGATTACCCTGATCACCGTGGCAAGGTCGCGTTCCTGATCACCAGCGACGAAGAAGGCCCGGCCCACCATGGCACCAAGGCTGTGGTAGAGCGCCTGAAAGCGCGCAACGAGCGCCTGGACTGGTGCATCGTCGGCGAGCCATCGAGCACTACTCTGCTCGGCGATGTGGTCAAGAACGGCCGCCGTGGCTCGCTGGGCGCCAAGCTGACCGTGCGTGGCAAGCAAGGCCATGTGGCCTACCCGCACCTGGCGCGCAACCCGATCCACCTGGCCGCCCCTGCTCTGGCAGAGCTGGCAGCCGAGCACTGGGACGAAGGCAACGCGTTCTTCCCACCGACCAGCTTCCAGATCTCCAACCTCAATTCCGGCACTGGCGCCACCAATGTGGTGCCCGGCGAGCTGACCGCGCTATTCAACTTCCGCTTCTCCACCGAGTCGACCGTCGAAGGCTTGCAGCAGCGGGTGGCGGCGATCCTCGACAAGCACCAGCTTGACTGGAGCGTTGACTGGGCGCTGTCCGGCTTGCCCTTCCTCACCGAGCCGGGCGAGTTGCTCGATGCCGTGGCGGCCAGCATCAAGGCGGTCACCGACCGTGATACACAGCCGTCCACCAGCGGCGGTACCTCGGACGGCCGTTTCATCGCCACCATGGGCACCCAGGTGGTTGAGCTCGGCCCGGTCAACGCCACCATTCACCAGGTCGATGAGCGGATCCTGGCCAGTGACCTCGACCTGCTGACCGAGATCTACTACCAGACCCTGGTCCGGTTGCTCGCCTGATGCTTGCCTGCCCCCTCTGCCAGGCAGCCCTGTCGCGGCTCGACAACGGCGTGGTGTGCCCTGCCGGCCACCGCTTCGACCGCGCCCGCCAGGGGTACCTGAACCTGCTGCCAGTGCAGCACAAGAACAGCCGTGACCCCGGTGACAATCAGGCCATGGTCGAGGCCCGACGCGACTTCCTCGACGCCGGCCACTACGCCCCGGTGGCCCGTCGCCTGGCCGAGCTGGCCGCCGAGCGCCAGCCTGGCGCCTGGCTGGACATCGGCTGCGGTGAAGGTTATTACACCGCGCAGCTCGCCCACGCCCTGCCCGACGCCGACGGCTACGCCCTGGACATCTCGCGCGAAGCGGTCAAACGCGCCTGTCGGCGTGATTCGTCGGTGACCTGGATGGTCGCCAGCATGGCCCGCGTCCCCCTGGCAGACGCCAGCTGCCAGTTCATCGCCAGCGTGTTCAGCCCGCTGGACTGGGACGAAGCCAAACGGCTGCTCAGCCCCGGCGGTGGCCTGATGCGGGTCGGCCCGACCAGCGGCCACCTGATGGAGCTGCGCGAAGTGCTCTACGATGAAGTGCGTCCGTACGCCGACGACAAGCACCTGGCCCTGGTGCCGGAAGGCATGGCCCATGTGCACAGCGAAACCCTCGAGTTCCGCCTGAGCCTGGTTGCGCCCAAGGCACGTGCCGACCTGCTGGCCATGACCCCACACGGCTGGCGCGCCAGCGCCGAAAAACGGGCACAGGTGATCGACCAGCCCGAGCCGTTCGAGGTCACGGTTTCCATGCGTTATGACTATTTCGTGCGCCAAGACTGAGTACACCCGGAGCCCTTATGCGCCAACCTGATATCGAGATTTACCTGAAGGACGCCGACGTCGACCACAAGCAGATTGCCGAGTGGCTCACCCAGGCCGTCGGCCCTTGCAGCGAATGGCAGCAGAAAGGCCAGACCTTCAAGTGCAAGGCCGGTAACATTCCAGTCACCTGGTTACCCAAGGCTGTAGGGAAATGGAACAGCCTTTATTTGGAAAGCGACCAGACGCCATGGGCTGATGACGTTGCCTGCGCCCGCGCCGCCCATGCCGCACTTGGCGTCGAAGTACGCTGCGCACCGGGTGGCTGGGTCGAGGAAGACGGTGAAGAAGATGCCGATCGCTGGATCCGCATCAGCGCCGACGGTGAAGAGGAAATCACCTGGCGCACCAGCTGAACGGGCTGGAAAGATCGCATCAGGCTGCAAGTGACACGGACTTGCAGCTTGAGGCTTACCACATGAGGCTCAGAGCCCTACTACGTCCTCGGCTTGCAGGCCTTTCTGGCCCTGCACGCAGGCGTACTCGACCTGCTGCCCTTCGACCAGGGTACGATGCCCCTCACCGCGGATCGCCCGATAGTGGACGAACACATCCGCACCACCTTCGCGCTGAATGAAGCCATAGCCCTTGGCATCGTTGAACCACTTTACATTCCCAGTCTCACGAGACGACATCTGAACTACTCCGGATTTTTATTGTGAAGATCGCCTTGTAGGCACGCAGTCATCACCACGTGCCGACGCCGCTTGCCGAAATATCCTGCAAGTGGCAGGCCGAGTATATGACACAGATTAAAAAAAATTGATGACGCTCCCGCTTTTTGCCGGTTTTTGCTGAACTTACGCACATACAGCAGACTAAATGGCTGGATACTCACCTGAAAATCATTCCCAGGGCACACACCTCATGACCCGTTCCCCCCTGCGCCGCCTGATCTTCGGCGCCCTGCGTCGCCTGTTGTACCTGTGGGTGCGCTCCGAGACCATCAACCAGTCGTCGCTGACGCTCAAGCTCGACCGCAGCCGCCCGGTGTTCTATGCCCTGCCCTCGCCCTCGTTGACCGACCTGGCGGTACTCGACCGCGAATGCACCAAAGCAGGGCTGCCACGCCCCGTGCTGCCGGTCGCTGTGGGCACCCTGCACGAGCCGGCCGGGTTCTTCTACCTGACACCCGACCCCGATTGGCTAGGCCGTCAGGACAAAAGCGGTGCCCCACCCACCCTAGAACGCCTGGTCGCGGCCGTGACCCAGCATGCCGAGGAAGATGCGCAGATCATCCCGGTGAGCGTGTTCTGGGGCCAGAGCCCGGCCAGTGAGTCCAGCCCGTGGAAGTTGCTGTTCGCCGACAGCTGGGCAGTCACCGGGCGCCTGCGCCGGCTACTGACCGTGCTGATTCTGGGGCGCAAGACCCGGGTACAGTTCTCCGCACCCATCCACCTGCGTGAACTCGTGCAGCACAACAAAGGCCATGAGCGCACCGTGCGCATGGCCCAGCGCCTGATGCGCGTGCACTTCCGTAACCTCAAGACGGCAGTGATCGGCCCGGACATCTCGCACCGACGCAACCTGGTCAAGGGCCTGGTGCATGCGCCACAAGTGCGCCAAGCCATCAGCGACGAGGCCGAGCGCGAGGGCATCCCACTGGCCAAGGCCGAGGCCCAAGCGCTGCGCTATGGCAATGAAATCGCCTCGGACTACACCTACACCGCGATCCGCTTCCTCGAAGTGGTACTGAGCTGGTTCTGGAACAAGATCTACGACGGCATCAAGGTCAACCACATCGAGCAGGTGCAAGGCATCGCCCCTGGCCACGAAGTGATCTACGTACCCTGCCACCGTAGCCATATCGATTACTTGCTGCTGTCGTACCTGCTGTTCCGCAATGGCCTCACCCCTCCACACGTGGCTGCCGGCATCAACCTCAACATGCCGGTGGTCGGCAGCCTGCTACGCCGGGGCGGGGCCTTTTTCATGCGCCGCACCTTCAAGGGCAACCCGCTCTATACCGCCGTGTTCAACGAATACCTGCACACGTTGTTCAGCAAAGGGTTCCCAGTGGAGTACTTCGTCGAAGGCGGCCGCTCGCGTACCGGGCGCATGCTGCAACCGCGCACCGGCATGCTGGCGATCACCTTGCGCAGCTTCTTGCGCTCATCACGCACGCCTATCGTCTTTGTGCCGGTGTACATCGGCTATGAGCGCGTACTCGAAGGCCGCACCTACCTGGGCGAATTGCGCGGCGCGAGCAAGAAGAAGGAATCGATCTTCGACATCTTCAAGGTCTTCAGTGCGCTCAAACAGCGGTTCGGCCAGGTCTACGTCAACTTCGGCGAGCCCATCCGCCTGGCCGGTTTCCTCGACGAACAGCAACCCGGCTGGCGTGAGCAAGAGCACGGCCCACAGTTCCGCCCGGCCTGGCTGAACGAAACCACCACACGTCTGGGCGAAACCGTGGCCCGTCGCCTCAATGAGGCCGCGGCGATCAACCCGGTCAACCTGGTGGCCCTGGCGCTGCTGTCCACCAGCCGCCACGCCCTCGACGAACGCGCCCTGAGCCGCGTACTGGACCTGTACCTGGCGCTGTTGCGCAAGGTGCCCTACTCGCCCCATACCACCTTGCCGGAAGGTGACGGCCTGGCGCTGATCGAGCATGTGAAAGGCATGAAGCTGCTGGCCGAACAGAAGGACGCCCTGGGCCGCATCCTTTATCTGGATGAAGCCGATGCAGTGCTGATGACCTATTACCGCAACAACGTCTTGCACATCTTCGCCCTGCCAGCCCTGCTGGCCAGCTTCTTCCTCAGCAGCTCACGCATGAGCCGCGAACTGCTGGGCCAGTATGTCAAGGCGCTGTACCCGTACTTGCAGACCGAGCTGTTCCTGCGCTGGACACCAGAACAGCTGGACGAGGTGATCGACCAGTGGCTCGCGGCAC
Organism: Pseudomonas putida; assembly: GCF_025905425.1. Classification (NCBI taxonomy): domain Bacteria; kingdom Pseudomonadati; phylum Pseudomonadota; class Gammaproteobacteria; order Pseudomonadales; family Pseudomonadaceae; genus Pseudomonas; species Pseudomonas putida. Next base: position 4,062,312 of record NZ_CP109603.1, read on the forward strand.
TGGTCGAACAAGGCTTGTTGCGCCAGGAAAACGATATGTACCTGCGCCCGGCTCCCAGCTCGCGCCCGTTCGTGTTGCTGACCTTGCTGGCCCGCAACATCACCCAGACCTTGCAGCGGTTCTACATGGCCACCTCGCTGCTGCTCAACAGCGGCCAACACACCTTGAGTGCCGAAGAACTGGAAGACCTCTGCGTGATGATGGCCCAGCGCCTGTCGATTCTGCATGGCCTGAATGCCCCGGAATTCTTCGACAAGGCCCTGTTCCGCCACTTCATCCAGACGTTGATCGAGCAAGGTGTGCTGCAAGCGGACGCGCAGGGCAAGCTGGGCTACCACGACAAACTTGCCGAGCTGGCCGAAGGCGTGGCCAAACGCGTGCTGTCGGCGGAACTGCGCCTGTCGATCCGCCAGGTGGCCTTGCACCGCGACGACTCCCTGGAAACTTCCACGCTCTGAGGCTTCATCTGCCGCGCAAATCCGCTAAAGTCCCTGGGGTTGGCCACAAGCCAGCGCCAAGGACTACGGAGAATCCATGAAAAAGCTCTTTATGCTGTGTTGTGCATCCCTGCTCGCAGCCTGCTCCAGCCACACCCCGTCGACCCAGGCTAGCCTGGATGGCGAAGTCTTCTACCTGCAGCGCATCGCCCTGCCCCCTGCCGCCACCCTGAGCGTGAGCTTGCAGGACGTGTCGCTGATGGACGCACCGGCAGTGCCCCTGGCCAGCCAGGCCGGCCCGATCAAAGGCAACGTGCCGCTGCCGTTCCACCTCACCTACGACCCAGCCCAGGTCAAGCCTGGCCACCGCTATGCGGTCAGCGCGCGTATCGAGCTGGACGGCAAACTGCTGTTCATCAACACCGAACACCACGGCGTGAAGCTCGACGGCAGCGACCCGCAGCCCGTGCGGATCAAAGTCGATCCGGTTCGCTGACACCCGTACATTTCTGTTCACAAGGAACGCTTCATGATCCGCTCCTCCCTGCGCTTCACCACCCTCTGCGCCGGCCTGCTGCTGTCGGCCAGCGCCCTGGCCCTGTCGCTGGGCGACCTGACCCAGAAGGACGCCACCGGTGGCCTGAAAGACGCCCTGACCCAAGGCGCGCAAATTGCCGTCAAGCAACTGAGCACCCCTGGCGGCTTCAACAACAACCCGGATGTGCGCATCGAACTGCCGGGCAACCTCGGCAAGGCCGCCAAGGCCATGAAGATGTTCGGCAAGGGTGATCAGGTCGACGCGCTGGAAACCAGCATGAACAAAGCCGCTGAGGCTGCCGTGCCACAAGCACAGGCAATCCTGGTCGATGCCGTCAAGAAGATGAGCGTGACCGATGCCAAGGGCATCCTCAGCGGTGGCGACGACTCGGCCACCCAGTACCTGAACAAGAGCAGCCGCGAACAGATCCGCGCCAAGTTCCTGCCCATCGTCAAGCAAGCCACCGACAAGGTGGGCCTGGCCCAGCAGTACAACAGCTTTGCCGGGCAGGCGGTGGCATTGGGCGTGGTCGACGCCAAAAGCGCCAGCATCGAAAACTACGTGACCGAGAAGGCGCTGGACGGCCTGTTCGAGATGATTGGCAAGCAGGAGCAGAGCATTCGCCAGAACCCGGCCGAGGCGGCTACCAGCTTGGCCAAGAAGGTATTTGGCGTGCTGTGATGGCCCCGGGGGCTGCTTTGCAGCCCATTCGCGGGGCAAGCACGCTCCCACAGATATCCCACTGTTCCTGAGAGCAGTGGGATATCTGTGGGAGCGGGCTTGTCCCGCGAATGGAGGGCAACGCCCTCCCCTGCGATCTTCAGTCTTTCCTGACCCTGAACCACGCCGCATACAACGCCGGCAAGAACAGCAGGGTCAACGCGGTCGCCACAATCAACCCGCCCATGATCGCCACCGCCATCGGTCCGTAGAACACACTGCGCGACAGCGGAATCATCGCCAGCACTGCCGCCAGCGCGGTCAGCACGATCGGGCGGAAACGCCGCACCGTGGCCTCGATGATCGCCTGCCAACGCTCCATCCCCGCCGCGATGTCCTGTTCGATCTGGTCCACCAGAATCACCGAGTTGCGCATGATCATCCCCGCCAGGGCAATGGTGCCGAGCATGGCGACGAAGCCGAACGGCTGGCGGAACACCAGCAGGAACAAGGTCACGCCAATCAGGCCCAGGGGCGCGGTCAGGAACACCATCACCGTGCGCGAGAAGCTGCGCAGCTGGATCATCAGCAAACTCAACACCACCACGATGAACAGCGGCATGCCGGCGTTCACCGATTTCTGCCCACGCTCGGAGTCCTCCACCGTGCCGCCTACCTCAAGCAGGTAACCATCCGGCAGTTTGGCCTTGATGGCCTGCAGCGTCGGTTCGATCTGGCGTACCAGCGTCGCGGGCTGCTCCTTGTCATAGATGTCAGCGCGCACGGTCACGGTTGGCAAGCGGTTGCGATGCCAGATGATGCCTTCCTCGAAGCCGTACTCCAGCGTCGCCACCTGCGAAAGCGCCACGCTCTGACCATTGTCGGTGGGCAACGCCAGGCTGCCGAGGTTAGCCAGCTCGCTGCGTTCCTTGTGGGTGCCGCGCAGCAGGATTTCGATCAATTCGTTGTCTTCGCGGTACTGGCTGACCGTGGTGCCGGTCAGCGAGCTCTGCAGGAAGGTCGACAACTGCGTGGTGCTCACCCCGAGGGCACGCGCACGGTCCTGGTCGATTTCCAGGAACACCGCCTTGCTTGGCTCTTCCCAGTCCAGGTGCACGTTCACCACATGCGGGTTTTCACGCACCTTGTCCGCCACTTCGCGGGCCAGGGCACGGGCTACCTCGATGTGCTCGCCGGTCACCCTGAACTGCACTGGGTAGCCCACCGGTGGGCCGTTCTCCAAGCGCGTGACACGGCCCCGCAAGTCGGGGAACTGCTGGTCCATGGTGTTGATCAGCCAACTGCGCAGGCGCTCACGGTCTTCCATCGACTTGGCCAGTACGACGAACTGGGCAAAGCTGGCGGCCGGCAGTTGCTGGTCCAGAGGCAGGTAGAAGCGCGGGGAACCGGTACCGACGTAGGCCACGTAATTGTCGATGCCCTCCTGCTGCTTGAGCAGGGCCTCAAGTTGCTTGACCCGTTCGGCGGTGTTGGCCAGCGATGCACCTTCGGCCAGTTTCAGGTCGACCATCAGCTCTGGGCGCCCGGAGGCCGGGAAGAACTGTTGCGGCACGAAACGGAACAGCAGAATGCTGCCGACAAACGCCGCGATGGTCAGCAGGATGACCGTCTTGCGTCGCCGTACGCACCACTCCACCACACGCCGCACGCGCTGGTAAAACGGCGTGGCATAGGGGTCTGGCGCGTGCCCGTCACTGCCATGGCGCGCTGCATGCAGCTTGGCCAGGTCCGGCAGCAGCCGCTCGCCCAGGTACGGCACGAACACCACCGCGGCAACCCATGAGGTCAGCAGCGCGATGGTCACCACCTGGAAGATCGAGCGGGTGTACTCGCCCGTACTGGAGGCCGCCGTGGCGATAGGCAGGAAGCCCGCCGCCGTGATCAGGGTGCCGGTGAGCATCGGGAAGGCCGTGCTGCTCCAGGCATAGCTCGCGGCCTTGAACCGGTCGTAGCCTTGCTCCATCTTGATCGCCATCATTTCCACGGCAATGATCGCGTCGTCCACCAGCAAGCCCAGCGCCAGTACCAGGGCACCGAGCGAGATCTTGTGCAAACCGATGCCGAAGTAGTGCATGGCGGCAAAGGTCATGGCCAATACCAGCGGGATGGCCAACGCCACGACCAACCCGGTGCGCAGGCCCAGGGAGAAGAAGCTCACCAGCAGCACGATGATCAACGCCTCGACCAGCACCTGGACGAACTCGCCAACGCCAGCCTTGACCGCCGCAGGCTGGTCCGAGACCTTGCGCAGTTCCATACCGGCCGGCAGGTTGTGCGCCAGGCGCTCGAACTCGCCCTCCAAGGCCTTACCCAGCACCAGGATATCGCCGCCGTCCTTCATCGAGACCGCCAGGCCGATGGCGTCCTCACCCATGAAGCGCATGCGCGGTGCGGGTGGGTCGTTGAAGCCCCGGTGCACCTCGGCCACGTCACCAATACGGAAGGTGCGATCGCCTACCCGAATCGGGAACTGGCGGATCTGCTCGACACTGTCGAAGCGCCCGCTCACCCGCAGTTGCAGGCGCTCGCTGGGCGTCTCGAAGAAGCCGGCGGTGCTCACCGCGTTCTGCTCTTGCAGCGCCTGCTGGACGGCCTCCAGTGGCACGCCAAGGGTCGCCAGCTTGAGGTTGGACAGCTCGATCCAGATTTTCTCGTCCTGCAGCCCAACCAGCTCGACCTTGCCGACGTCCTTGACCCGTTGCAGCTGGATCTGGATGCGGTCGGCGTAGTCCTTGAGCACCGCATAGTCGAAGCCCGCGCCGGTCAGCGCATAGATATTGCCGAACGTAGTGCCGAATTCGTCATTGAAGAACGGGCCCTGGATTTCCGGTGGCAGCGTGTGGCGGATGTCCGCGACTTTCTTGCGAATCTGATACCACAGCTCGGGGATATCCTTGGAATGTAGCGAATCGCGGGCCATGAAGGTCACCTGCGACTCGCCTGGGCGGGAGAACGAGACGATCTTCTCGTACTCGCCGGTTTCCATCAGCTTCTTCTCGATGCGTTCGGTGACCTGGCGCGACACTTCCTCGGCCGTGGCGCCGGGCCATACGGTGCGAACGACCATGGCCTTGAAGGTAAACGGCGGGTCCTCGCTCTGGCCCAGCTTGGTGTAGGACATGGCGCCAATGGCAGCCAGCAGGATCATCAGGAACAGTACGATCTGGCGATTGCGCAGCGCCCAGGCGGAAAGGTTGAAACCCATCGGGACTTACTCCTTGGCCGTCAGGTTCACTACACGGTTGGTGCGGTCCACGGGGCGCACCGCCTGCCCCTCGCGCAGCACATGGCCACCGGCGGCGACCACCCAGTCGCCGGGTTTCAAGCCTTCGAGCACTGGGACGCTGTCGGTGCCATAAGGCCCCAGGCGTACCACCGTGCGCTCCAGGCGGCTGTCCTGGTTGACCCGCCAGACATAGGCCTGGCCGTTTTCTGCAGTGACCGCAGACAGCGGCACAGCCAGGGGGATCAGCCCCTCATGGGCGATGAAAATGCGTGCGCTCTGGCCCAGTTCGGCCGGCGCCTTGGCCGAGGTGAACGCGATGCGCGCCGCGAAGGTGCGCGAACGTGGGTCGGCAGCGGGCGAGAGTTCACGGATGCGCCCGTCGAAGCGCTCGCCAGGGTGCGACCACAGCTCCACGCTGACGGCCTGGCCCACGGCGAAACGGGCGAATTGCTGCTCCGGCAGGCCGATGACCACCTCACGCTCGCCATCTGCGGCCAGGGTGAACACGGTTTGCCCGGTGGCGACGACCTGGCCGACTTCGACCTGGCGCTTGGCGATCACCCCAGCCTGCGGTGCACGCAGTACCGCGTACTCGGCCTGGTTGCCGGCCACATCGAACTCGGCCTTGGCTTGCTTCAGGCGGGCCATGCCGGCGCGGTAAAGGTTCTCGGCATTATCGTACTGGGAGTGGCTGACCATCTGCCGGTCCAGCAGCTTCTGGTAGCGATCACGCTCGGCGCGCACCAGCGAAAGATTGGCTTCGGCGGCGGCCAGTTGGGCGCGATTGGCTTCCAGTTGCAAGCGCACATCCTGTGGGTCCAGCTCGGCCAGCGGCTGCCCGGCCTTGACCCGCTGCCCTTCTTCGACCAGGCGCTTGCTGACCTTGCCAGCAATGCGGAAGGCCAGCTCCGGCTCGAAGCGCGCACGCACTTCGCCGGGGTAACTGTCGGCTGCCGCTTCGGCCGGCTGCGGCTGAATCACCAGTGCCGGGCGCGGCGCGGCAGGGGCTGCGGCTTCCTGGCCGCACGCCGCCAGGAACACGGCGAGAGCAGCAGGCAGAGCGATGGACAAGGCATGGCGCAACATGATGAATCCTTTCGCGAAGAGCACGTCGAATATTTATACTGACGGGTATATTAAATCAGGGATTCGGTGCCGGGAAGGGTGTGCGGTGGTTTTTCCAGGGTAGGGTTCGAGGCTTGTTGCGCCTTTCAGATCGAGCGCCGCCCGCGCGGCGCATCGCGAGCAAGTCGGGGCGCCGGACCGTCGTTCCGACATTTGTTTCGGGCCAATTATTCCTGGGGCATGGGCGCGCGGTCCCTTGGCACCCGCCTCAATATCGCGTCGGGCCAACAAGGCGGTCGCGCGCCGCCTTCACAGGCGTAACTGGCCCGAAACAAATGTAGAGACTCGGTGGGAGCGGGCTTGGCCCGCGAACACCGGCGAAGCCGGTGCCATGCACCGCGTGGCCTCATTCGCGGGGCAAGTCGGACCGCCGCATCGCCGCTCCCACAATGACCACTGCTCTCTGCGTAACAGTGCAACCTAGGGTACTGTTTGCTCAGGCCGGTTCGCTGATGCTGGCCTGTTCGGCCAGGCGGCTCAGGTCGCGATAACCGGCAGCCGGGTGACTGGCAGGCAGGCGCGGGCCATCGCCGAACAGTTTTTCGCGCAGCGTACCCGGGCGGTATTCGGTCTTGTAGGCGCCTCGCTGCTGCAGCTCGGGCACCAGCAGGTCGACCACGTCGCGGAAGGTCTCGTGGGCCAGGGCATACGCCAGGTTGAACCCATCGACGTCGGTTTCCTCGACCCAGGCTTGCAACGCGTCGGCGACCGTTTGCGCACTGCCGACGATCAACGGGCCGAAGCCACCGATGCCCACCCAGTCGGCCAGTTCCTGCACCGTCCACTGCTTGTTCGGGTCGGCGGTGGAGAACGTTTCAACCGCCGACTGGATGGCGTTGGTATGGATATGCTTGAGCACCTGGTCGGGCTGGTACTGGCTGAAGTCGATGCCGGTCCAGCCGGAGATCAGTGCCAGCGCGCCTTCGTAACTGGTGTACGACTTGAGCTCCTGCCACTTGGCCTGCGCCTTGGCATCGGTTTCGTCTACGATTACCGTCTGCAAGTTGAAGATCAGCACCTTGCGCGGGTCGCGCCCCGCCTCAGCCGCGCGACGGCGGATGTCGGCCACGGTCTTTTTCAAGGTCACCTTGGAAGGCGCGGCGACAAACACGCACTCGGCATGACCGGCGGCAAAACCCTTGCCACGGCTCGATGCGCCGGCCTGGTAGAGCACCGGTGTACGCTGGGGCGATGGCTCGCAGAGGTGGATACCAGGGACCTGAAAATGCTTGCCGTGGTGGCGGATCTCGTGGACTTTGCGCGGGTCGCTGAACACACCGCGCTCACGGTCGCGCAGCACGGCGTCGTCCTCCCAGCTGCCTTCAAACAGCTTGTACAGCACTTGCAGGTATTCGTCGGCGTAGTCGTAGCGCGCATCGTGGTCGCTCAGTGCCTTCTGCCCCAGGTTGCGGGCGCCGCTGTCGAGGTAGGAGGTGACGATGTTCCAACCGATGCGGCCCTTGGTGAGGTGGTCCAACGTCGAAAGACGGCGAGCGAAGGGGTAAGGGTGCTCGAAAGTCAGCGAGGCGGTCAGGCCAAACCCGAGGTGCTCGGTAACCAGCGCCATTGGCGTGATCAGCGCCAGCGGATCGTTGACCGGTACCTGGGCGGCCTGGCGAATGGCCGCGTCGCCATTGCCGCCAAGCACATCGTAGATGCCGATGACATCGGCAATGAAGATACCGTCGAACTTGCCGCGCTCCAGCAGCTTTGCAAGGTCGGTCCAGTAGTCCAGGTCCTTGTACTCCCACGCACGGTCCTTGGGGTGTCGCCAAAGGCCGGGAGACTGGTGGCCGACACAGTTCATCTCGAAGGCGTTGAAACGGATTTCGCGTGGCATGGTCACTCCTGTTCGATAGGCTTGGCACCTGTCCGGCGCCCTTGAGGGGCTATCAACACAATTCATGCCAATAAAATATTTGTTTAATTTCAATGATTTAGGGCGAACATAAGCGGATCGTGTGGCCGTATGACGACATCACTGCTGATCAACTGTCCAGTGACAGACAGCACGTATTGCATGGAGGCTTTCGCCCCAACGCGTCCGACCCGCTAAGATGAGCGACTCTTCAACCAGATACAGACTCCAATGCACAACGACGCACCCATCGGACCAGGTCGCCCCAAGGACCTGGCCAAGCGCGAGGCGATCCTCGAAGCGGCCAAGACGCTGTTCCTCAGCCTTGGCTACGCCAACACCAGCATGGATGCGGTCGCTGCGGCGGCAGGTGTTTCAAAACTTACGGTCTACAGCCACTTCAACGACAAGCAGACGCTGTTCGGCTCGGCGGTCATGGCGACCTGCCAGGGCCAACTGCCGGACCTGTTGTTCGAGTACCCCGAGGGTGCTGCGCTGGAGGATGTGCTGCTGACCATCGCCCGCGGCTTCCAGGCGCTGATCAGCAGCGACGAGTCAGTCAAGCTGAGCCGGCTGATCTTCGCGCTTGGCAGCCAGGACCCAGGGTTTGGCGAGTACTTCTACGAAGCCGGGCCCAAGCGCGTGCTGGCGGGGATGGAAGCGCTGCTGCGCGGGGTGGATCAGCGCGGATTGCTACACATCGACAACCCGTTGCGCGCCGCGGAGCACTTCTTCTGCCTGGTCAAGGGCGCGCCGGATTACCGGTTGCTGCTGGGGTGCGCCGGGCCGCTGGAAGGGGATGAGGCCGAGGCGCATGTGCGTGAGGTAGTGGGGGTGTTCATGCGGGCGTTCCGGCCTTAGGCCTTCAGCGTTTTCTTCGGATAAATGTCATACCGGCTCGACTTGCCTTCCAGGCTGTGGCTCGGCTTCGGCCCGTCGATGATCGGCGCCTTGCGCGGCCGCTTCACCACTACCCGGTGGCTGGCCAGCGCCAGGGCGGCTTCGAGCAACGCCGGGGCATCCAGGTCATCACCGACCAATGGCCGGAATACGCGCATCTCCTTCTTCACCAGTGCGCTTTTGTCCCTGTGCGGGAACATCGGGTCGAGGTAGATCACCTGCGGCGGCTCCCCTTCCCAGGTGCGCATGCGCTCGATGGCATTGCCGGTCAGCAGGCGCATGCGCCCGACGATCGGGCCCACCTCTTCATCCGCACGGCCCCGCGCCAGGCCGTCTTCCAACAACGCAGCAATCAGCGGCTGGCGCTCGATCAGGGTCATCTGGCAGCCCAGGCTGGCCAGCACGAAGGCATCCTTGCCAAGCCCCGCAGTCGCGTCGAGCACTTGCGGCCGAACACCTTGGGCAATACCGACCGCCTTGGCGATCATCTGCCCGTTGCCACCGCCAAACTGGCGCCGGTGCGCGGCCTGGCCTTCGACGAAGTCGACACGCACCGGCCCAGGTGCCTGTGGGCCCAACTGCTGGACCTGCAAGCCTTCAGCGCCCACCTGCACGGCAAAGCCGGCGGCATCGTCCTGCAGCGGCAGGCCCAGGCGCTCGGCCCACGCCGTGGCTTTTTCCGCATACTCAGCCGACATCGCTTCGACCCTGATACCTGCGCCTTGCTCTTCCATCGTCCACACCTAAAAAATCAAACCAAGCCTTAATGAATCGGCAACCACGGCCGATACAGGCAATATCCCGCTATTCTGCCAGAGCACAACGCGCGCGACTGCCATGACAGATACTCTTCCCATCGGTTTGACCTACCTGTCGCCTGTCGGCCACTACGGTCAACAGAATACCCAGACACTCGGGGGCGTCAGCCACCTGTGGCAGGATTTCTTTGCCCGCGCCATGGCCGAGCAGCAGGAAGAGCCCGCAGACACTATCAGCCAGTCGTTCGTCCAGTACGATCAGGACAGCGGCGAGCCAATTGGGGGTGCCAGAGCGCTGGCGCTGATCGATGCCCAGCGTGCCTGCAAAGTGCAGGACACCGAAGTCGCACCGCCCGAGCCGTTGTTCCTGCCCAAGGCCGAGCTGGAAGCGCATTTGCTGGAGCCCGCCGCCGAACCGTTCAGCGCCATCGAACTGATCGAACAACAGCGCGACCTGGACCTGAGCAACAGCTGGTTGCGCCCGGTGGTCATGAGCCAGGGCCACCCGCTTGCCGAGCCTGGTCCAGGCCCCTCCCCGCGCCCGCTGTTCCTGCCTATCGCCGAGTTCGAGAGCAACCTGCTGGACCCGGCCCCCGAACCCTTCGACGAAACCACCCTGGCCAAGCAGCAAAACGACCTGGAGTTCGACATCCACTGGGCGCGCCCGGTGGTGCTGAACAACGTTCGCGCGTACGCGTGAAGCTGCAGGGGCTCAGCGGCAGATCTGCCAGGCCCAGTAGCAGCGCCAGCAAGGCACGCACGGCGAATCAGCGGCGGAACAGGTCGTTGAGCTGAGCGAAGGGCAGCGCCTGTTCGCCATAGCCGAACGTGCCCTCATCGCGAATCTCCAGCGCGGCCCGATGGAAGGCCCCCAGTGCCGCACGGGCCAGCGACGAGCCGACGCTGATGCGCCGAACACCCAGGTCTTGCAACTGATTGACGCTCAGCGTCACGCCTGCCAACCCCATCAGCACGTTAACCGGTTTGGGTGCCACCGCCTGCACCACCGCGCGGATTTCTTCGACGGTGCGCAGCCCAGGCGCGTAGAGCACATCAGCACCCGCCTCGGCATAGGCTTGCAGGCGCAGGATGGTGTCGTCCAGGTCCAGGCGCCCATGCAGCAGGTTTTCTGCACGGGCGCAGAGGGTGAACGGAAAGGGCAGGCTGCGCGCAGCCTGAACCGCCGCGCGAACGCGCTCGACCGCCAGGCCGTGGTCGTAGATAGGCGCGTCGTTGCGCCCGGTGGCGTCCTCGATAGAGCCCCCCACAAGACCCGCCTCGGCGGCCCGCAGGATGGTCTGTGCACAGTCTTCAGGCAGGTCGCCAAAGCCGTTCTCAAGGTCGGCGGCAACCGGCAGGGCCGTGGCATCGACGATTGCCCCGGCGTTATCCAGGGTTTCGTCCAGGCTCAAGGCACCTTCGGCATCCGGCCGGCCCAAGCAGAACGCCAGGCCCGCGCTGGTCGTGGCCAGCGCCTCGAAGCCCAGGCTGGCCAGCAGCTTGGCAGAACCGGCATCCCACGGATTGGGGATGACGAAGGCGCTATCGCGCTCGTGCAGGGCCTTGAAGGCTTCGGCTCGCAGGGTTTGCACATCCATGGTCTCAACCTCAGGCAGTCAGGAGTGGTCAGAGTAGTCCCAGTTGTTCGACCTCGGGGGCGCGTGGCAATTCCGGTAACGGTGCAAGGCCAGGCAGGCGCTGCATCAGACGCTGGTGAAAACGCTGGGCCAAAGCCGCGGCCAAACGGTTATCCGAGGTGTGCAGAAAGATGTAGGGGCTGCGGCCTTCTTCGATCCAGCTGGCCACCTTGGCTACCCAGGGCGTCAGAAAGGCTTCGTTGGCTTCAAGTTGCGGGTGGCCGATGAAACGAACCTGCGGATGCTGGCTGAACGCGGCCGGGCGCGGCGGCACCTTGGGTTTCTTGGCCTGGGCATGCAGCACGGCGGGTTCGCGCGATGTGCAACTGAACAAGGCCCGTGGGTCGAGGCAGATGCGCTCGACACCCCGTTCGAGCAGTAGCCGATTCAGCAGCCGCTCCTCCTCTGCCCGCGCAAAAAAGGCGTCGTTACGCACTTCAACGGCCACAGGTACGCGTATTTCATCCAGGAAGTGGCTGAGTTCTGCCAAACGCGAAGGCCCGAACACGGCAGGCAGTTGCAACCAGTAGGGCGATACCCGCTCACCCAGCGGCGCCATCAAACGGGTGAAGGTGATCGCCGCGTCCAGTTGATCGCGCAGGTCCGCTGCGTGGCTGACCTCGCGGGGGAACTTGGCGGTGAAACGAAAGTGCGCCGGCATGGCCTGTGCCCAGCGCGCCACGGTGGCGGGGGCTGGGCTGGCGTAGAAGGTGGTGTTGCCCTCGACCGCGTTGAACACCTGGCTGTAGAGGCCCAGGTATTCACTGGCTCGGGCATCGGCGGGGTACAGGTAATCGCGCCAGGCGTTTTCGCTCCACGACGGACAACCCAGAAAATAAGGCAGAGGTGAGGGATTCATCCCTCAAATGTACAGGTCGAGCCCCAGTACTTCCATGTCCCAATCGTTGAAACCGGCTGTGCTCAGGTAGCTGGCCAGTGCGGTTGCAGTGCGCCGGTCACGGGCGCGAGGGAAGATCATGTCTTGCTGACGGGCTGGCAGGCCACCGCTGCGACGGCGAATGGCGGCCTCATGGGCAACTTCGCCTTGCTCGACGTTTTCGATAACGTCGGCATCTTCGATTGCCTCGTCGCGCACCGCCGCTTTGCGCGGTGTGCGCTTGACCGGATAGGACTGCGATGAGAAACCGTCGATACGCATGGCGTGAACACTCAGGACCAATGATGGCAATTTAGCAGCATCAGAGTTCCGTCGCTAATGCTCGAGTGATAACTGGACCACAGTTCGCGCGAAAGGTTTTATCGTCAGTGGCGATAACCGACGAACAACACTCAGCGCTTCTTGGGTGTGGCGACATTATCGCGCAAGTACACCGGTTGCGCCTGCTCGGCGCTGATTGCCTCGCCGCGCGCCCAGGCAAAGCGGGCCAGGCTGAGGATGTCCAGAGCATTGGGCAAGGCCGCGGCATTGCTGGCAGCGACCTGCACTGCCAGGCGCTCGGCGTACCCCCAGCCGGTGCCTGCACCGAACCACTCGCCCGTGCTGGCGTCGGGCAGCGCCACGCGCTCGGGCGGCAGTACCGCTTCCTGGCCGATCAGGCGCATTTCGCCGGCGGTTGCCTGGTAGCAGCCCCAGTACACCTCATCCATGCGCGCATCGATGGCGGCAGCCACCTGCTGCACGCCCTGTTCACGAAATGCCCCTTGCGCCAACGCGGCCAGGTTGGATACCGGCAGTACCGGGCGCTCAAGCGCGAACGCCAGGCCCTGAACCACACCGATGGCGATCCGCACACCTGTGAAGGCGCCTGGGCCACGGCCAAATGCGATGGCATCCAGTGCATTCAAACCTACGCCCGAATCAGCCAGCAGTTGCTTGATCATCGGCAGCAGCTTTTGCGCATGCTGACGCGGGATCACCTCGTAATGGCTGGTTACCTTGCCGTCATGCAACAGGGCGACGGAACAGGCTTCGGTGGCGGTATCCAGGGCCAGCAGGGTGGTCATCGAACGGGTTTCCAGGTGCAGGGAAAAGAGCGCCAGTATAAACGACAACGGCCCGCAAGCGGGCCGTTGTGATGCAAGGCGTGGATCAGCTCAGGGCTGCCAGCACCTTGGCAGTGATGGCGTCGACCGAGCCGACACCTTCGATGTGGCTGTACTTGGGCTTGCCAGCATTGGCAGCCGACAGCGTCTGGTAGAACTCGACCAGCGGTTTGGTCTGGGTGTGGTAGACCGACAGGCGATGACGCACGGTTTCTTCCTTGTCGTCGTCGCGCTGGATCAGGTCTTCGCCCGTCACATCGTCCTTGCCTTCCACTTTCGGCGGGTTGTACTGAATGTGGTAGGTGCGGCCCGAGGCCAGGTGCACGCGGCGACCGGCCATACGGCCGACGATTTCTTCATCGTCAACAGCGATTTCGACCACGGCATCAATGTCGACACCGGCGGCGACCATCGCTTCGGCCTGCGGAATCGTGCGTGGGAAACCGTCGAACAGGCAGCCGTTGGCGCAATCCGGCTGGGCGATGCGCTCCTTGACCAGGCTGATGATCAGCTCGTCGGAGACCAGCTGGCCAGCATCCATGACTTTCTTCAGCTCCAGGCCCAGGGGGGTGCCGGCCTTGACGGCAGCACGCAGCATGTCACCGGTGGAGATCTGGGGAATACCGAACTTTTCGGTGATGAACTTTGCCTGAGTACCTTTACCGGCCCCGGGAGCTCCCAGCAGAATTACGCGCATCTCGTGCTCCTCAAATTTTTTTATGAAATTCAATGGATTCGGCAAACAGGGCCAAGTCCGGAAAATCGGGTATGACCATAAATCGGTCAGAAGGCTGCTCAAGATACACAGCGCCCGGCAGCCATACAAGCGTCCCAAAGTTGCAGGAATGCGCCACTTGCGACCTGCGCGGCAGGCGGTTGCGCTCGGCGCAACCGCCCTGCCCGTCCTTTGTTACCTCCCTGGCTGCAGCCACCCTAAGCGAGCCACGGGTAGCCTTAGCCTGTGTTGCGCAGGCCTGCGGCAATGCCCGCCACGGTAACCAGCAAGGCCTGTTCCAACGGGCTGTCCAGAGCGGCTTCGCGGCTGCGCGAGCGCGCCAGCAGCTCGGCCTGAAGGCGGTGCAGCGGGTCCAGGTAAGTGTTGCGCAGGCTGATGAATTCCAGGGTCTCGGGGCTGTGCGCCAGTAGCACCGGCTGCCCGGTCAAGCCCAGTACCACTTGGCAAGACTGCGACAATAGGTCGCGCAGATGCACACCTAAAGGAAGCAGATCCGGTTGCACTAGACGTTCGTCGTAGGCCTCGGCGATTTGTGCATCGGCCTTGGCCAGTACCATCTCCAGCATATCGATGCGGGTACGGAAGAACGGCCATTGCTCGCGCATCTGCGCCAACAGCTCGCCCTGGCCGCGTTGCAAGGCATTGTTCAAGGCGGTTTCCCAGCCCAGCCAGGCGGGTAGCATCAGGCGCGTCTGGGTCCAGCCGAAGATCCACGGAATGGCCCGCAAGCTCTCGATACCGCCAGCGCGGCGCTTGGCCGGGCGGCTGCCCAGCGGCAGGCGGCCCAACTCCTGCTCCGGCGTCGACTGGCGGAAATACTCGACGAAATCGGGGTTGTCCCGCACCACACTGCGGTACGCCTGCACGCCATCGCTTGCCAGTTGGTCCATGACCTCACGCCAGGCAGGCTGAGGTGGCGGCGGCGGTAACAAGGTGGCCTCAAGCACCGCTGCCAAATACAAGTTGAGGTTTTGCTCAGCGATGCCAGGCAAACCGAACTTGAAGCGGATCATTTCGCCCTGCTCAGTGGTACGGAAACGCCCGGCCACCGAACCTGGAGGCTGTGACAGGATCGCCGCGTGGGCTGGGCCGCCGCCACGGCCAACGGTGCCGCCACGGCCGTGGAACAGCAGCAGCTCGACCTGATGCTCGCGGCAGATGCGTACCAGGGTTTCCTGAGCCCGGTACTGCGCCCAGGCTGCCGCCGTGGTGCCGGCGTCCTTGGCCGAGTCGGAATAGCCGATCATCACTTCCTGCGGCCCGCGCAGCCCGGCGCGATAGCCCGGCAGGCCAAGCAGGCGCTGCATCACCGGGCCTGCGTTATCCAGGTCGGCCAAGGTCTCGAACAGCGGCACCACGCGCATCGGCCGGGTCAACCCGGCTTCCTTGAGCAGCAGCTGCACGGCCAGCACATCCGAAGCAGCACCGGCCATGGAGATGACATAAGAGCCCAGCGAAGCCGCCGGGGCAGCGGCAATTTCCCGGCAGGTGGCCAGCACTTCGGCAGTTTCCGCCTGGGGCTGGAAATGCCCAGGCAGCAACGGCCGACGGTTTTTCAGTTCGGCCAGGAGAAACGCGATGCGTTGCTCTTCATCCCAATCGGCATAGCGCCCCAAGCCCAGGTAATCGGTGATCTCGGTCAGCGCATCACGGTGGCGGGCGGCGTCCTGGCGCACGTCCAGGCGCCCCAGGTACAGGCCGAACGTCACAGCACGGCGCAGGCAGTCGAGTAGCGGGCCTTCAGCGATCACGCCCATGCCGCATTCATGCAGCGACTGGTAACACAGCTCCAACGGTGCGATCAGGTCGCGGTTGTCCACCAACACGTCGGCACTGGCGGGCTGGCTGCTGGTCAAGGCGAGCTGCGCCCAGGCACGGGTCGCGCGCAGGCGCTCGCGCAATTGCTTGAGCACGGCGCGGTAGGGTTCGGCGCTGTCGCCGACACGCTCGCGCAGCGCGCTGCTGGCCTGTTGCATGGACAGCTCAGCAGCCAGGGCGTCGATATCACGCAGGAACAGGTCGGCAGCCATCCAGCGCGCCAGCAACAGGACTTCACGGGTTACCGCCGCCGTGACATTGGGGTTGCCGTCCCGGTCGCCGCCCATCCACGAGGCAAAGCGGATGGGCGCGGCCTCCAGCGGCAGGCGCAGACCGGTGGCGTCGTGCAGCGCCTTATCGACCTTGCGCAGGTGGTTGGGGATGGCCTGCCACAAGGAATGTTCGATCACCGCGAAGCCCCACTTGGCCTCGTCCACGGGGGTTGGCCGGGTGCGGCGGATCTCTTCGGTGTGCCAGGCTTCGGCGATCAGCCGGCGCAGGCGTTCACGCACCTGCTGGCGTTCGGCGGGGGTCAGGTCGCGATGGTCCTGGGCCGCCAACTGCGCGGCGATGGCGTCGTATTTCTGGATCAAGGTGCGCCGCGCAACCTCGGTGGGGTGCGCGGTCAGTACCAGTTGGATGTCCAGCTTGGCCAGTTGCCGGGCCAGGGCGTCGTTGCCATGCCCGGCCTGCTTCAGGCGTGCCAGCAGCTCAGGCAGCACGCGTGCCTCGAAGGGCTCTGGCTGGCCGGCATCGCGACGGCGGATCAACTGATACTGCTCGGCCATGTTGGCCAGGTTGAGAAACTGGTTGAACGCCCTGGCCACCGGCAGCAAGTCTTCATCGGCCAGGTCCGCCAAGGTCGAGCTCAATTGCTCACCGGCGACGCGGCGGTCGGCCTTGGCGCTGTGCCGGATGTCCTCGATCTTCTGCAAAAACGCATCGCCATGCTGCTGACGAATGGTCTCGCCGAGCAGCTCCCCCAACACATGGACATCTTCACGCAAACGCACATCGATATCGGTCATTGGCCCTCTCTGTCGCGCAGCTTTGGCGCACCCGTTCAGGAAACAGCACTGGGCCAAGAGTGCCCCCAGCCGAGCGGCCATGGCAAGCCGTGATCGGCAAAGCAAACTAAAGTGCAAGCAGAGCACTCCGATGCAATGCAGCCTTTCGAGGCGTTGACAGAGGTCATCATGAAAATCCGTGAACTCGCCCAGCACTGGGAACAGAATGCCGCAGGTACCCTGAGCCGCACCGGCCATGTGCTGCATCTGGACTTGGAGTCCGAGGCGCGCCTGGCCGCGCTGATCGACATGTACCCCAAGCGTACCGCCGAAGAATTGCTTGGCGAACTGGTGGCGGCGGCCCTGGAGGAACTGGAAGCCAGCTTCCCTTATGTGCAGGGGCGCCAGGTCATCGCCACCGATGAAGAGGGCGACCCTCTGTTCGAAGACATTGGCCCTACCCCGCGCTTTCTGTCCTTGTCCCGCCGCCACCTGCACGACCTGAGCAGCACCGCTGGCGACAGCGAAAAATAACCACCCAGCACATTATTCCGGGCCTGCAAGGCCCGGAATACCCCGCATGACGCTGAAAGTTCCGGGCAAAACTCACTGACCAATCAGTCAGAAAAACTTATCCGTTTACGGCATTTTTTTCTGAACTATTCGAAAAACGCCCGAGTCCGAGCAAATAGCCATCACGCTAAAACCCTGCACACTGCCCTCGTGCACCGTTCAGCTGAAGCAACGGCAACTGTCAGGGATTGAGCGATGGACTGCTACGGACATCGTCGTTATCAGGAGTGATCCAATGGAGCTGACCACCATGAAGACCCGCACTTTCAAACCGTCATCCACTCATGTGCGCGGGTTCAAGCTGGCCGCGCTGGCCCTGGGCAGTAGCCTGGTCCTGGCCGGCTGTGCGGGCAACCCGCCCACCGAGCAGTATGCCGTTACCCAATCCGCCGTGAACTCTGCCGTCAGTGCTGGCGGTACCGAGTACGCCGCCGTGGAGATGAAAGCGGCCCAGGACAAGTTCAAGCAAGCCGAAATCGCCATGCACGACAAGCAGTACGACGACGCCAAGCGTCTGGCCGAACAGGCTGAATGGGACGCCCGCCTCGCGGAACGCAAGGCTCAGGCGGCCAAGGCCCAGAAGGCTGTGCAGGATGCCCGTCAGGGCGTTCAGGACGTACGTGAGGAAGGCCTGCGCAGCGCTCAGTGAGCCCTGCCCCGCCACCCTTAGCCTTCGCACTCGATCAAAGGATGAACACTATGCGCAAACACGTCATGATTCCCGCCCTGCTGGCCCTGAGCGTCGGTCTTGCAGCCTGCTCGCACGACCCGAACGCCAACCTTGAGTCGGCCCGCACCAACTTCTCCGCGCTGCAGAGCGACCCGCAGTCGAGCAAGGTCGCCGCGCTGGAGACCAAGGATGCCCAGGACTGGCTGAACAAGGCCGACAAGGCCTACATGGATCGCGAGGACCAGAAAAAGGTCGATCAACTCGCCTACCTGACCAACCAGCGTGTTGAAGTCGCCAAGCAGACCATTGCCCTGCGCACCGCCGAAGGCGAACTGAAAAACGCCTCTGCCCAGCGCGCCCAGGCCAAACTGGATGCCCGTGATGCGCAGATCGCCAAGCTGCAGGACAGCCTCAATGCCAAGCAGACCGACCGCGGTACGCTGGTGACCTTCGGCGACGTCCTGTTCGACTTCAACAAGGCCGAGCTCAAGAGCAACGCCTACCCCAACGTCACCAAGCTGGCCCAGTTCCTTCAGGAAAACCCGGAACGCAAGGTGATCGTAGAGGGCTACACCGACAGCGTCGGCTCGTCCAACTACAACCAAACCCTCTCCGAGCGTCGCGCCGGTGCGGTGCGCATGGCACTGGTACGCGCGGGTGTCGACCCGGCGCGGATCGTCGCCCAGGGTTATGGCAAGGAGTACCCGGTGGCTGACAACGGCAGCAACTCGGGCCGTGCGCAGAACCGTCGGGTGGAGGTGACCATCTCCAATGACAACCAGCCAGTGGCACCGCGTTCGGTGAGCCAGGTGCAGTAAGCTGACTCGATTCAAAGAAAAACCCCGCCGTGATGGCGGGGTTTTTCATTTGTCGACAAAATAAAAGGCACCTTTAAAAGCACTCTTTAAAGATCTATAGTCGTGTCATCAATAACTGCATTCACGGGTTGATACAACTATGACCTACCCGGTTCTAGCCGATCTGGCAGCATCCATCACTGACCTGAAAAAGGACCCCATGGGCACGATCCGTGAAGCGGCTGGTGAAACGGTGGTCATCCTAAATCGCAACGAGCCGGCGTTCTATGCAGTACCACCAGAACGTTACGAAGCGATGATGGAGTTGATCGACGACATGCAACTGGCTGAGCTGGTACGCCAGCGACGTGGCGAGCCCACCGTGAAAGTGGATATTGATGAGCTCATCGCCCAAGCCGAAGGCAGCAAAAAACCACAGCCTTGAATTCAATATTCGGGCACAGAGGGAATTCAGAAAACTGGATAGCCAACTGCAAATCCAGTTTGCGCGAAAGCTCAAAGAGCGCTTGGCGCAGCCCAGGGTGGACAAGGACAAATTGTCCAGCATGCCCGACTGCTACAAGATCAAGCTGAGGTCATCGGGCTATCGCCTGGTTTATCAGGTTATCGATGAGCGAGTGGTGGTCATCGTCATCGCTGTAGGCAAGCGAGAAAGAAGCGATGTGTACGATGCGGCAAAGTCTCGCTTGATCTGATGTTTTGACTGTTCCGGCCCTTTCGCGGGCTATGCGTTGTTCGTGAGATCAACGGGGTACCTGTGGGAGCGGGCTTGCCCGCGAAAGGGCCGGAACGGCAACGACAGAATTCAGGTTACTGCACCTGCTGCGGCGTCTCCTCCCCCATGCAGCGCACCGCACGCTTGCGGTTGTCGACCAACACGCCAGTCAGGCCTTTCTGTTGCATGTCGAACAACACCAGCACGCCATCCACGCACTGGGCCACCTGCGGCGCAGGCTCCAGGGAAACCTTGTAATCCTCGCCCGGCACGGTCTTGAGCATGGTGAAATCCTGCAGCAACAGGGCGTCTTCAGGCTTGGCGAAATGCAGGTAACCGTAGTACCACAAAGCCCCCACCGTCACGATGATGCTGCCGACGCCGGTCAGGATCAGCGGGATGGCGTTGCGTTCTTCACTCATTGCTTGTTCTTCTCGTCAGGGTAATTGGGCACTTCGGCAAGCCGCCGCAGGCCGTTGAAATGACTCGGGTCATCAAGAAAGCGCAGCATCACCTGGCGCCACACCGGGTCGGCGAAGGTCTGCACATGGCCACCACGGGTCAGTTGCAGGACCCGCGGCGGCGGCGCGTGCTGGTACAGGCGGATGCCGTTGTCCAGTGGCACCAGGCGGTCGTCGATGCTGTGGAAGAACAGCTTCGGCGGGCTGTCCAGTCGCTCGACCGAACCAATCGCGCTGTCGCCGTCCGGCACCAGCCACGACAGGGGCACTTGCAGTGGCCAGGTCATCCACGAGGTACTCAGGGCAAAGCGCCCGACCGCACGGTAACTGGCCGGCACGCCATCGAACACCAGCGCACTGAAGCGCTGGCGCTGCTCGGGGTGGGCCGCCAGGTAGTGAATGGCCATGGCGCCGCCCAGGCTCTGCCCCAGCAGCACCAGCGGCTTGCCCTGGACCTCGGGCGCTTTGTCCAACCAGGCTATGGCCGCCGCAATGTCTTCATAGACCTCGGGCAAGCTCGGCTTGCCGTGGGACAGCCCATAGCCCCGGTAATCGATCATCAGCACCTGGTAGCCCTGCTCCGGCAGCCAGTAGCTGCCCCCCAGATGGCCCGCCAGGTTGCCGCCGTTACCATGCAAGTGCAGCACGGTGCCCTTGAGCTCGACGCCGGCCTTGGCCGGCAGCCACCAACCATGCAGGCGCACGCCATCGGCGGTGGTCAGGGCGACGTCACGGTAGTCGAGCTTGGCCCGTTCCGGGGTAAAGGGTTGGCCGGGCTCAGGGTAGAACAGCAGGCTACTGCAACCGGCCAGGCCCAGCAGGAGTACCCCGAGGGCCAGCAGGCGGCAGCATTCAGAGAATGTTCGCGTAGTCGGCTTCAATGCGATCCAGGCTCAGGTGGTTGAGGAAGTTGGAGAAGCACATCCAGGCCGACAGCGCGTTGAGGTCACGGAACTGTTCGGGCAGGTACTTGGGTGGCTCGACCAGCCCTTCCTCGACCAGTTGGCGAAGGGTGCGCATGTCTTCCAGGGTGGTCTTGCCACAGAACAGCAGCGGGATCTGCTCGAGCTTGCCCTTCTTCACGGCCAACTGAATATAGTTGTAAACCATGATGAAGCCCTTGAGGTAGGACAAGTCCTTGGTGAATGGCAACCCGTTGGGCACCGAGCCGCGGAATACCCGGCTGGCGTTGCTGTAGCTCTGCGCCATTTCAAAGCCCTGGGCACGGAAAAACTCGAACACCTGGAGGAAATCGGCGCCCTCCTCGACCATGTGGATGGCGCGTGTACGGTTGGTGAGCTTGCGCAGCCGGCTAGGGTAGGACGCGAAGGCGATCACCTCCATGAGAATCGCCAGCCCTTCCTGAGTCACCGTCGACGAGGGTGGCCCTTTGGCCAGGAAGGTGCAGATCGGCTGATTGAGACCGTTCAACGTAGTCCCCACATGCACCAGCCCCTCATGCACCTCCAGCGCACGCACATCGCGGCTGTTGAACATGGCATCGGCGCGCACCTTGATGTAGTCGGCACCTGCCGCCGCATCGGCGACGATGCCGTCGGACTCGAACACGCGGATGGTTTCCTCGGCCTCGCCGAACACCTTGTTCAGGCGGCGCTGGAGGATGTCCACGGCCTCCTTGGCGGTCAGGTTCTTTGGCTCGTCCTTGAGGTCGCCACGGCCATCGATGTTGTTCAGGTAGTCCGAGAGCATCAGGCCCAGGTCGGCCAGGGTCGGGTCACCGGCGTGGAAGGCGTCGGACGCCGCGCCGTAGAGCTCCTGCGAGATCAGCCCGAAGTCCTCGGTGCCGCGCGCTTCGAGCATGCGCACCACCATGCGGTATTCCTTGCACATACGCCGCATGATCTGCCCGACCGGGTTGAACTGGCCCAACTGGCGGGTGATGTCGCGCTCGATGTTCTGGAATTCGGCCTTTACGGCATTGGAATCGAACGACAGCGGGCGCGACTGGTAGTAGGCGCGGTCTACGGCGGGTGGCTCCTTGCCCTTGGCCTTGAGGAAGCCGTGGCGGATGTTGTCGTCCCATTTCACCGCATCGAGCACACGAATGGGGGTCTGCGCCGCGACGATGCGGTCTGACAGTGCGCGTATGGTTTGCTGGTACTCGTCCACTTCGAATCCTTACTCAAGGGCCTCTTCGCGGGCAAGCCCGCTCCTACAGGTACTGCGCTGCCCTCAGGTACGGTGCCACCCCTGTGTGAGCGGGCTTGCCCGCGAAGAGGCCAGTACAGGCAACTACTTGCCGCTGCGCTGGAAGCGTGCCACCTCGACGAACAGGTCGGAGTTGGCCGGGTCGTCCAGGTACGCCAGCACCCGCGCCGAGGGGCTGTCGATCAGCACGCCCTCGCCGTTGTCTTCCGGCACTTCGGTATTGCGCCCGGTCAGCTCTTTGTTCTTCACTGCCTGCTGCACCTGTTCGACATCGAGGTTGTATACCACCAGTTCCTTGCCATCGACGACTTCGAAACCGCCAATCAGGAAATTGCCGCCCAGGCGCTTGGGCACGCCGGCTGAGAGGTACCAGCGATTGCCGTGGCGCGACACGGTGAAGACGTACTCTTCCGGGGCCTTGCCCTTGGCCGTGGCCACCGCCTTGTAGGCATCGCCGCCGCTGCGGCTGATGACCAGCTTCAGCGGCTCGCCCCAGGCATCCTTGCTGCTCCACTTGCCGAGCAGGGCCTTGGGCGCGGCCTGGTTGCTCGGCAATGGCTCATGAAAGGTCACCAGACAACCGCCCAGCAGCAGGAATGACAGCGTCAACAACACCACACGCCAGGCTTTCATCAGGTTCTCCTTGAAAATTCAGGTCTCGGCTCAGGCCGATGCCAGCACCAGGTGCAGGTAACGGGTAAGCATAGCGAGCATCTGCCCATCGGCTTGCACGTTCGCATCCTTGAGCAGGCCCTGATATTCCATCTGCTCGATAATCGCCGTCAACATTTGCGCGTCTTGTTCCGGTTGCCGCGATCCGACTACCTGCAGTAACTGTCGGGTCCCGTGCAGCAGGATCTGCTCGTGGGCGCATACCAGTTCGGCCAGGCGCGGGCACAACAGTGCCTCCTGGCGGAAGGCTTGTTCGGCCATGAGAAAGTCGCGGCGATTGAGCAACTGACGGGATACATAATCCGCCGTCATGCGCGCCACCTCGTCGGCCAGCCGCGCCCTGGCCTGCGGGCTGCCATCGCCCTGGGCGAGCAGCTGGCGCAGAACCACCTCGGTGTTGGCCCAGAGCTTGGCCATGTAGGCGGCACTGCGCTCGACGTACTGGGCGAAGGTATCGGTGAGCAGGTCCTCGATGTCCTTGAAGTAATAGGTGGTGGCCGACAGGGGCACACCCGCCTCGGCGGCCACGGCACGGTGGCGCACACCGCGCACACCGTCGCGCACGACGATGCGCATGGCGGCGTCGAGGATCAGCTGGCGACGCTGTTCGCTGCCTTGACGGGCAGTCTTGCGGCCTTGGTACTGCACACTTTCGGCGACGGCGGTGGCGATGCCGGCGGCGCCTTGCTCGGCGATTGCAGGGGTCACGGGGGTACCTCATGAACAGGGGTGGCAGCACCGGCCTCTTCGCGGGCAAGCCCGCTCCCACAGGGTTTGGCACAGGCGCTGAGGGCTGAGGAGTACCTGTGGGAGCGGGCTTGCCCGCGAAAGGGCCGGTACAGACAACATCAGGCTTCAGGCAAGAAAAAGCCGCCTCGAAAGGCGGCTTGTTCAATTGGCTCAGGCCTGCGGACGCATATGTGGGAACAGGATCACATCGCGAATCGACGGCGAGTTGGTCAGCAGCATTACCAGGCGGTCGATACCGATGCCTTCACCGGCTGTCGGCGGCATGCCGTATTCCAGGGCGCGGACGAAGTCGGCATCGTAGTGCATGGCTTCGTCGTCACCGGCATCCTTCTCGGCCACCTGGGCCAGGAAGCGCTCGGCCTGGTCTTCGGCATCGTTAAGCTCGGAGTAGGCGTTGGCGATTTCGCGGCCACCGATGAACAGCTCGAAGCGGTCGGTCACAGCCGGGTTGTCGTCGTTGCGACGGGCCAGCGGCGACACTTCGAACGGGTACTCGGTGATGAAGTGCGGCTGCTCCAGCTTGTGCTCGACCAGCTCTTCGAAAATCATCACCTGCAGCTTGCCCAGGCCTTCATGGCCCAGCACCTTGGCACCGGCTTTCTTGGCGATGTCACGGGCCTTGTCGACGTCCTGCAGGTCGGCGGCGGTCAGCTCGGGGTTGTACTTGAGGATCGAGTCGAACACCGACAGGCGCACGAACGGCTCGCCGAAGTGGAACACCTTGTCGCCGTACGGCACGTCGGTGCTGCCCAGCACCAGCTGCGCCAGCTCGCGGAACAGCTCTTCGGTGAGGTCCATGTTGTCGTTGTAGTCGGCGTAGGCCTGGTAGAACTCGAGCATGGTGAACTCGGGGTTGTGCCGGGTCGATACACCTTCGTTACGGAAGTTGCGGTTGATCTCGAAGACTTTCTCGAAACCACCGACCACCAGGCGCTTGAGGTACAGCTCCGGCGCGATACGCAGGAACATGGCCATGTCCAGGGCGTTGTGGTGGGTTTCGAACGGCTTGGCCGCGGCGCCGCCGGGGATGGTCTGCAGCATCGGCGTTTCGACTTCGAGGAAGTCACGCTCGATCAGGAACTTGCGGATGTGCGAGATCACCTGCGAGCGGACGCGGAAGGTGTGGCGGGTTTCTTCGTTGACCATCAGGTCGACGTAACGCTGACGGTAGCGCTGCTCGGTGTCGGTCAGGCCGTGGTGCTTGTCAGGCAGCGGGCGCAGCGACTTGGTCAGCAGGCGCACGTTGGTCATCTCGACGTACAGGTCGCCTTTGCCGGAGCGGGCCAGGGTGCCCTCGGCGCTGATGATGTCGCCCAGGTCCCAGGTCTTGACGGCGGCCAGGGTTTCTTCCGGCAGGGTCTTGCGGTTGACGTAGACCTGGATGCGACCGGTCATGTCCTGGATGACCATGAACGAGCCACGATTGAGCATGATGCGCCCGGCAACCTTGACCGGAATCGCTGCAGCTTCCAGTTCTTCCTTGGTCTTGTCGGCGTACTGCTTCTGCAGGTCGTTGCAGTAGCTGTCGCGACGGAAGTCATTGGGGAAGGCATTGCCCTTGGCGCGCTCAGCGGCAAGTTTTTCCTTGCGCAGGGCGATCAGGGTGTTTTCTTCCTGTTGCAGGTCTTGCGGTGCGCTATTGAGGTCGCTCATGTGGTCACATCTTCCATCAGGGAATTCATTGCCCTCGCCCGCAGGCGAGGGTCTTCTCAGCAGGTGTGAAGCTTACAAGCCCTGTTTCAGGCTGGCTTCCAGGTATTCGTCGATATCGCCGTCGAGCACCTTGTTGCAGTCGCTGCGTTCAACGTTGGTGCGCAGGTCCTTGATCCGCGACGCGTCGAGCACGTACGAGCGAATCTGGTGGCCCCAGCCGATGTCCGATTTGCTGTCTTCCAAGGCTTGGGAGGCGGCGCTACGCTTCTGCATTTCCAGCTCGTACAACTTGGCCCGCAGCATTTTCATGGCGGTGTCTTTGTTGGCGTGCTGGGAACGTTCGTTCTGGCAGCTGACTACGGTATTGGTCGGCACGTGGGTGATACGCACCGCGGAGTCGGTGGTGTTGACGTGCTGGCCGCCGGCGCCGGAGGAGCGGTAGGTGTCGATACGCAGGTCGGACGGGTTGATCTCGATCTCGACCTTGTCGTCGATCTCGGGCGATACGAAGACGGCCGAGAACGAAGTGTGGCGACGGGCACCGGAGTCGAACGGGCTCTTGCGCACCAGGCGATGCACGCCGATTTCGGTACGCAGCCAGCCGAAGGCGTATTCGCCCTTGATGTGCACGGTAGCGCCCTTGATGCCGGCGACTTCACCTTCGGAGAGTTCCATGATGGTGGCGTCGAAACCGCGCTTGTCCGCCCAGCGCAGGTACATGCGCAGCAGGATGTTGGCCCAGTCCTGGGCTTCGGTGCCGCCAGAGCCGGCCTGGATGTCCAGGTAGGCGTTGTTCATGTCCATCTCACCGCTGAACATGCGGCGGAATTCGAGCTTGGCCAGGGATTCTTCGAGGCGCTGCAGCTCGGCGATCACGTCGTCAACGGCGCCTTCGTCGTTCTCTTCGACGGCCATGTCCAGCAGGTCGCGGCAGTCGTTCAGGCCACCGGACAGTTCATCCAGGGTCTCGACGATCTGCTTGAGGGCAGCGAGCTCGCGGCCCAGTTCCTGGGCATATTCGGGCTTGTTCCAGACGTTTGGATCTTCCAGCTCGCGATTAACTTCGATCAGGCGGTCATGCTTGTGATCGTAGTCAAAGATACCCCCGAATGGACTGGGAACGCTCGGTGAGGTCCTTGATGGTGTTCAGGATCGGTTGGATTTCCATGGGCGGGGGTTCTCGTGCGAATTCGGTGAAAAGCCTGCGAGTATAACTGAGTCGGCGCGGTGGGGCCCAGCCCCACCTGTCCTGTGTGGTGGCCCCAATACCGCCTAAAAACCAAACCCACACTCATGCTCTTGATCTGGCTCTTGATCCGGCTTTTGATTTGGCTTTTGATTTGGCTTTTGATCTTGATCTTGATCTGGCTTTTGATCTTCAGCGACTCAGGAGGCCGAGCGTAGGCGTCTGTAGGGCCAGGTGCGCAGCACCCTTCGGCGTAGCCGAAGGCGCGAGATGTAGGTTTGCGGAGCAAACCGTAGGCCGCGCGGGCCCGGAAGACGCCGGAGCGAGGGGACCCCGAAGCGTAGCGTAGGGGCCGTATGATGGAGCGCAGACCTTTTTGGTTACTTTTTGGGGCGTTTGCCAAAAAGTGACCCGCTGTAAGAGCGGAAAGGTGATTAAGCGTCGCCATCGCAAATGGACTTTGCCAGATCTCAATACCAGCGGTTGGAGCACAAAGCACAAAGCACAACTATGGGCGGACACACCGCGTAGACATTCATTTACGATAGCGGCGCACACTCACCTTTCCGCCCTTACGGCGGGTCACTTTTTTTCTTGGAAAAAAGTAACCAAAAACCGCTTGCTCCATCATACGGCCCCTACGCTACGCTTCGGGGTCCCCTCGCTCCGGCGCCTTCCGGGCCCGCGCGGCCTACGGTTTGCTCCGCAAACCTACATCTCGCGCCTTCGGCTGCGCCGAAGGGTGCTGCGCACCTGGCCCTCCAGTCACCTCCACTCGGCCTCCTGAAGTCGCAGAAGATCAAGATCAAGATCAAAAACAAGATCAAAAACAAGATCAAAAGCTGATGCAGCGGCTAGTTCAGGCAATACCCACCTGGTTACGCCCGCTGTCCTTGGCCTGATACAACCCCTTATCCGCCGCCGAAATCAGCTGCCGACAATGCCCACCAACAGCCGGCGTCTGGGTCGCCAAACCAATGCTCACGGTCAACCGCGAATCCGCCACCGGCGCATTATGCGGAATCCCCAACCCCAACACCGTCTGGCGCAGTTTCTCAGCAATCAACCGCGCCCCACCCGGAGACGTATTGGGCAACACCAAGGCAAACTCCTCGCCCCCATAGCGCGCCGGCAAATCAGTCGGCCGCGAGCACGAACCACGGATCGCTTCAGCCACCTGACGCAACGCCTCATCCCCCGCCAGATGCCCGAAGCTGTCGTTATAAGCCTTGAAGTAGTCGACATCGATCATCAGCAACGACAACTGCTGCTGCTCACGCATCGCCCGACGCCACTCCAACTCCAGGTACTCATCGAAATGACGCCGGTTGGAAAGCCCAGTCAGGCCATCGGAATTCATCAACCGCTGCAGCATCAGATTGGAATCAAGCAACTGTTGCTGACTGACCCGCAAGGCGCGGTACGCCTCGTCACGCTGGAGCAAAGTCAAGTACGAGCGCGAGTGGTAGCGAATACGCGCAACCAGTTCGATGTTGTCCGGCAACTTGACCAAGTAGTCGTTGGCCCCCGCAGCAAACGCCGCACTCTTGACCAGCGGGTCTTCTTTGGTAGACAGGACGATGATCGGAATATCCTGCGTAGCCGGATTGTTCCGATACTCACGCACCAGGGTCAGCCCATCCAGGCCCGGCATGATCAGATCCTGCAGGATGACCGTCGGCTTGATGCGCATGGCCTGGGCTACCGCCTGGTGCGGGTCGGCGCAAAAATGGAAGTCGATGTTGTCTTCATGGGCCAGGCCACGACGCACCGCTTCGCCGATCATTGCCTGATCGTCGACCAACAAAACCATCGCCGAATTTTGGTGGGCGGTCGCGAAACCTTCGATCGGTAAATCATTCATACCTGTTCACCCGATCACTACCGGCCAGGCGGCGTGATTCAATACATATCGTCATTTTGCAAAGAATTCCATCAAGCGCCCAGCTATTCGCTCCAGCGGGCGGATTTCCACCGCTGCGTCGATCGCCGCGGCGGCCTTGGGCATGCCGTAGACGGCGCTGCTGGCCTGGTCCTGGGCGATGGTCAGAAAGCCCTGCTGGCGCATCAGTTTCAGGCCCTGGGCGCCGTCGCGGCCCATGCCCGTGAGCAGCACGCCCACGGCATCGCCGCGCCAGTAGCGCGCCACGCTCTCAAAGAACACATCGATCGAGGGCCGGTAGATTTCGTTGACGGGTTCGGCAGTGTAGGCCAGTTGGCCGTTTTGCAGCAGGCGAATATGGTGGTTGGTACCCGCCAGTAACACCTGCCCCGGTTGCGGCGGCTCACCTTCACGGGCCAGGCGCACCGGCAGGCCGGCCGCACTGCTGAGCCATTCAGCCATGCCAGCGGCAAACACCTGGTCAACATGCTGGACCAGCACGATGGCCGCCGGAAACGCCGGGGGCAAGCCCCTGAGCAGGAGCTCGAGCGCAGCCGGGCCGCCCGCCGACGAACCGATTGCCACCAGCCCACGACGCTGCGACGCTTCGCGCAATGGCGTGGCGACCGGGCGCTCGGCAGGCGTGCGCTGCTGGCCGATCAGCCAGCCGATATTGAGGATCTTGCGCAGCAAGGGTGCCGCCGCCTCTCGGGCATCACCCGCCCCCAGGGCCGGGGTATCGACTACATCCAGAGCGCCATGGCCCATGGCCTCGAACACCCGGTGCACGTTCTGCTTGCGATCGACCGTGACGATCACGATGGCGCAGGGGGTTTCGGCCATGATCCGCCGCGTCGCCTCGACCCCGTCCATCACCGGCATGATCAGGTCCATCAGGATCAAGTCAGGCTGCTGCTCAGCGCACAGTTGCACCGCCTCGGCGCCGTTGCCTGCCACCCAGATCACCTGGTGCGCGGGCTCGAAAGCCAGCGCCCGGCGCAACGCCTCCACCGCCATGGGCATATCGTTGACAATGGCGATCTTCATCCCTGAGCACCCCCAATCAGCTCCACCACCGCATCCAGCAACGCATCGTCGTGGAAACTGGCCTTTGCCAAATAATAGTCGGCGCCAGCATCCAGGCCACGCCGTCGGTCTTCCTCACGGTCCTTGTACGACACCACCATCACCGGCAGCGATTGCAAGCGCTGGTCCCGGCGCACCAGGGTGACCAGCTCGATGCCATCCATGCGGGGCATGTCGATGTCGGTGATCAACAAGTCGAAATCATCGCCGCGCAAGGCATTCCAGCCGTCCATGCCATCCACCGCCACGGCCACGTCGTAACCACGGTTGCTCAGCAGTTTGCGCTGCAGCTCGCGCACGGTGAGCGAGTCGTCGACCACCAGGATACGTTTGCGGACCACGCCACGGGCGCCACTGCTACCCCGCTCGATACGTTCCAAGCTGCCGGTACTGAGCAGTTTTTCCACTGAGCGCAGCAAGTCTTCGACGTCGACGATCAACACCACCGAACCGTCATCGAGCAAGGCGCCGGAGGAGATGTCCTGAACCTTGCCCAGGCGCTGATCCAGCGGCATCACCACCAGCACCCGCTCACCGATCAAGCGCTCCACGGCAACCCCATAAAGTTGCTCGCGCTCACGAATCACCACCACCCGCAGGCTGCGCTCATCGTCCTGCCCTGCAGGGCGGTTGAGCAACTGGCTTGCCGCCACCAGGCCGATATGCCGACCTTCGTGCCAGAAGTGCTGGCGCCCTTCGATCTGCACGATCTGCTCGGCCGTCACCTCCAGAGTGCGTTCGATATGCGCAAGCGGGAAGGCATACGCTTCGCCGCCCACCTCCACCACCAGGCTGCGCACCACCGACAGGGTCAGCGGTACTTGCAGATGGAAACGGCAACCCTGCCCGGCGACCTGCGTCAATTCGATCGACCCACGCAGCTCGCGGATCATGTGTTGCACAGCGTCCAGGCCAACCCCGCGCCCCGACACCTCGGTCACCTTGTCGCGCAGGCTGAAACCGGGCAGGAACAGGAACGTCATCAGCTCCGCCTCGCTCATCCGCGCCACGGTGTCGGCAGGCGACATGGCACGCTCGACGATGGCGCTACGCAGGCGTTCCAGGTCGATGCCGGCGCCATCGTCGATCAGCTCAAGGCTGAGCATGCCGGCTTGGTGCGAGGCGCGCAGGCGAATCACGCCCTCCTGCGCCTTGCCTGCCAGCAGGCGCCGCTCTGGCAGTTCGATGCCATGGTCGACCGCATTGCGCAGCAGGTGGGTCAGCGGTGCTTCGAGTTTTTCCAGCACATCGCGGTCAACCTGGGTTTTTTCCCCTTCGATGACCAAGCGCACCGGCTTGTTCAGGGACCGCCCCAGATCACGGACCATGCGGCTTTGCCCGGCCAGTACGTCGGCAAAAGGCCGCATCCGGCAGGCCAGGGCCGTGTCGTAAAGCAATTGTGCGCGTTGGCTGGCCTGCCAGCCGAATTCGTCAAGGTCGGCGGCCTGCTGCTGCAGGATCTGCTGGGTTTCTGCCAGCAGACGCTGGGTCTGGGCCAGGGCTTCGAGCACTTCACTGCTCTGGCCACTGTCTTCCAGTTGCATACGCAAACCATCGAGAGCCTGCATGCCCTGGCCGTGCATGCGCTTGAGGCGCTGCAAAGTGGCCAGGTAAGGCTTGAGCCGCTGGGTTTCCACCAGCGACTTGCTGGACAGGTCGAGCAAGCTGTTGAGGCGGTCGGCGGTGACCCGCAGCACACGCTCCGCGCCTTCGCCAGCGCGTTTGCCAGCCTTGCGCCGTGGCGCGGGCTCAAGCTCGAATTCTGCCTCCACGGCCTCGGGGGCCATCGGCATGGCTTGCACCCGCATGGCTTCGACCGGCATGGTTTGCACGGGTGCTGCCGGCAGAATCGGGGCCACAGGCACAGGCGCAGCGCCTGGGTCCAGCAAGCTGGCCATCTGCGCGAGAAACACTGGCAGCGTCGCTTGCGCGGCAGTGTCGCCTGGCGTTGCGATTCGCATCAACAGGTCGGTGCCCTGCAGCAGCGCATCGATATGCTCGGCGTTCAGCCGCAAGCGGCCTTCCTGGGCAGCCACCAGGCAGTCTTCCATGACGTGGGCAACACTGACGCCAGCGTCGACCCCGACAATGCGCGCCGCCCCCTTCAGGGAGTGGGCCGCACGCATGCAGGCCTCCAGCTGGTCGGCCTGGGTGGGGTTGCGCTCCAGCGCCATCAGGCCAGCGCTGAGTACCTGGGTCTGCGCCTCGGCTTCCAGGCTGAACAGCTCGAGCAACGATGCGTCGCGCATTTGCTCTGGGGTCATGTCAGGCTCCGCTGCACCGCAGACAGTAATTGTTGATCGTCCAGCACCCGCACGCTGCGACCACGCCACTGCAGCACCGCTGCGGTGAAGTGCCTAGCGTCCTGGCCACTGTTCAGCAGTGCCGGGTCAAGCCGATGAATGCCGTCGATCTCTTCGACCGCCATCACCACTGGCCCCCCTTCGGCAGCCAGAATCAGCATGCGCGGCATCTCGCGGCCGCTGCGCTGCTGGCCGGCGGTCGGCTGCACCCCCAGCAGGTCAGCCAGCGAAAGGCACGGCACCAAGGCACCGCGAACGTTGGCGACGCCTTGCAACACTCGGGAACGCTGGTGCGGTAGCGAGTGTACTGCCTGCAAGGGCGCGATTTCCGCCAGGCATGCGGTCGCCAGGGCCAGCCATTCTTCGCCGAGCCTGAACAACAGCATGGAGTGGCCGAGCGCTTCCTCGGCAGCCTCAGCCACCACGGCCTGGTCATCCTGTAGCAGGGCATAACGGTCGAGCAGGCGCGTGGCGGCGCTGGCATAGACTTCACAATTGCGGCAGTGGATGTGCCGCTCCAGCAGCGGGCACTGTTTGTCACCGTGCACGCCGATGCGGTTCCAGCAGTCGTCGATGCCCTCGTCGGCCTGGGCAAGCAGCTGCATCGCAGATTTACCCCTCATCGTTCAGACTCCCGACTCGCCCGCGCAGCACGCGCCTGCAAACGCTGGGCACCGGCCAGGTCGCCCTGGGCCGCGAGCAAAGCGGCCAGGTGCACCAGGGCCTCGGGATGCTGCGGCTCAAGATACAAAGCCTTGCGATAATGGGTCAGCGCCTCGCCGGCATCGCCTTCGGTGTCGCTGAGCAACCCCAGCCAGTAGTAAACCTGCGCGGTCGGCGCGAACTGGCTCAAGTAGCGCTGGCAGGCGGCGCGCGCCTGCGCACTGGCCCCTGCATTGGCATGCTGGGCAATGCTGGCCAGCAGCTCGGCTGCATGCTCAGCCTGGCTTTCGCGCGGCAGCGGCGCCTTGGCAGTGGCCGGCAGCGCTCGCAGTGGCCGCGCCAGTGGCGGGGTCGGCGGTGGGTACGCTGGCATGGCCAGAGGCGGCAGCGCGCGCCTGGCTGGCTCGGGCGCCGTGGCGGCCGGCGCGATGCCGCCCTCCTGGCGCACATAGGCAAACGACTGCGCGATACCCAGCGGACGCATCCCCAGCCGGGCCAGCAAGCTGCCTTCGGCAGGCCCGATGAACAGCACGCCCTGGGCGTGGGCCAGGCGCTTGAGCACTTCGAAGACGCGCTGCTGGGTGGGCACGTCGAAATAGATCAACAGGTTGCGACAGAACACGAAATCGTACAGGCCATCACGGCTGGCAAGCGCCGGGTCCAGCACATTGCCTACCTGCAGGCTGACTTGCTGGCGGACTCGGTCATGCAAGCGGTGGCCGTCATCGAGCGCATCGAAAAAGCGCTCGCGAAAACTCAGGTTGCTGCCGCGAAAGGCATTGCGCCCGTAAACTGCCTGCTCACCTTTGGCCACCGAAATGGGGCTGATGTCGATACCGTCGATGATGAACGAGCCAGGGCTCATGCCGCCGTCAAGCAGCGCCATGGCCAATGAATAGGGCTCCTCACCAGTCGAGCACGGCAGGCTGAGCAGCCGCACCGGACGCGCGCCGGCCAGTTCCGCGAGGCGTTTCTGGGCCAGGCCGACCAGGGCCGTGAAGGATTCGGGGTAACGGAAGAACCAGGTCTCCGGGACGATGACCGCCTCGATCAGTGCCTGTTGCTCGCCCGCCGACTGCTGCAGGCGCAGCCAGTAATCGTCCAGGTCCACCGCGTTCACGGCCGTGCAACGCTGGCGCAAGGCGCGCTCGACCATGGGCGCCCCCACCGACTCCACGTCCAGGCCGATACGCTCGCGCAGGTAGCGGAAGAAACGCTGTTCATTCATGTCGGCAGTCCTTGCTCAGGGGCACCGCAGTGTTCGGCAAACAACAGCTCGCGCACGGCATCCGTCAGCAGGTCATCGACTTCGATTCGCTGCAACAGGCCCTGGGCATCCTGGCGCACGGGGCCCAGGTAGGGGGCGTCGGCGTTGTCCAGGCCATACGGTTGGAATTCTTCGGGGCGGCAGCGCAAGGTCTCGGTCGCCTGCTCAAGGATCAGCCCGAGTTGCAGGTTGCCCCTGTAGCGCACCAGCACCAGGCGCGTACTGGTACGTTGCGCCGCTGCCTGGCCAAAGCTCAGCGCCGACAGGTCGACCACCGGCACCAGCGCGCCACGGTGCGCGAGAATGCCCGCGACCCACGACGGCGCCTGGGCGATCGGCTTGAGCGCCCGGCGCGGCAGCACCTCGATCACTTCGTGCACGTCCAGGGCGAAACGCTGGTCTGCGATGCGAAACAGCAGGTACAACGTGCCCTTGACGTCGCCCGCCTGCGCTGCGTGGGGTTGCAAGTCGTTCATCGCCGTCAGACTTTGAAGCGCGACACGCCGCCGCGCAGGCCTGCTGCCACTTGGCTGAGCTCGTCAATGGCAAAACTGGCCTGGCGCAGCGATTCTACCGTCTGGGTACTGGCATCGCTGAGCTGGGCCAGCGCCTGGTTGATCTGCTCGGCGCCGGTGGCCTGGGCCTGCATGCCTTCGTTGACCATCAGCACACGCGGCGCCAGGGCCTGCACCTGATTGATGATCTGGCTGAGCTGCTCGCCCACCTGCTGCACCTCGAACATGCCGCGGCGCACTTCTTCGGAAAACTTGTCCATGCCCATGACCCCGGCCGACACGGCCGACTGGATCTCACGCACCATCTGCTCGATGTCGTAGGTGGCCACGGCAGTCTGGTCGGCCAGGCGCCGTACCTCGGTCGCCACCACGGCGAAGCCCCGGCCATACTCGCCGGCCTTTTCGGCTTCGATGGCGGCATTGAGCGACAACAGGTTGGTCTGGTCGGCGACCTTGACGATGGTCACCACCATCTGGGTGATATTGCTGGCCTTTTCATTGAGGATGCCAAGCTTGGCATTGACCAGGTCGGCGGCGCCCATCACCTGGTGCATGGTCTCTTCCATGCGGGCCAGGCCTTGCTGGCCGGAGCCGGCCAGGCTCGAGGCCTGATCGGCGGCAGACGTGACCTCGGTCATGGTGCGTACCAGGTCACGCGAGGTGGCGGCGATTTCCCGCGAGGTAGCGCCAATCTCTGTGGTGGTCGCGGCGGTCTCGGTGGCGGTGGCCTGCTGCTGCTTGGACGTGGCGGCGATCTCAGTCACCGAGGTGGTCACCTGCACCGACGAACGCTGGGCCTGGGACACCAGGTTGGCCAGTGCCTCGGCCATTTCGTTGAAACCGCTTTCAATGGCGCCGAACTCGTCCTTGCGGTCCAGGCTCAGGCGCATGCTCAGGTCACCCGAACGCAACCGGTCGAGGGCGTGGACGATGCGCTGCATGGGCGCACTGATGGCACGCATCAGCAGCAACCCGCAGACCCCGGCGGCCACGATTGCCAGCAGCAGCGACACCATCATGCTGCCCTTGGCCGTGCTCACGGCGCTGACGATGTCGTGGGTGGCGGCATCGGCGGAGGCTCGGTTGTTCTCGATCACCTCGTTCAGGTGCTTGCGGCCATCGATCCAGGCCGGGGTCAGCACCTCGTTGATCAGCCGTTCGGCTTCGACATAGTTGTGCTGACGGTAGGTCTCCAGCACCTGGCCGACGATCTTGATGTAGTTCTCTTCCAGCT
The DNA here is from genome assembly GCF_025905425.1 of Pseudomonas putida. NCBI lineage: Bacteria > Pseudomonadati > Pseudomonadota > Gammaproteobacteria > Pseudomonadales > Pseudomonadaceae > Pseudomonas > Pseudomonas putida. The sequence continues at coordinate 4,097,654 of NZ_CP109603.1, forward strand.
GCACGAAGCTGTCGAAGCGGGTCTGGTCCGCGCTGTCCTTGATAGTGCTCTGGTAGCTGGCCATGTGTTGCTTGAGGCGGTCCTCGAAGCTCTTGAACAGCTCCATGTCCGCCGACGTGATGTCGCGACGGTTGGACAGGCCCACCAGCTGCTGGCTGGTAACGTAGCTGTCGACCCAGGCACTGCGGATCATCGAGCTGTAGTAGACCCCAGGGATGCTGTCGGTCCCCACTGCCTCCTCGGCACTTTCGATCGCCACCAACCGCGAGTAGGCGGCCACGATCATCAGCAGCATGATGGCGATGATCACGGCGAAACTTGCCAGGATCCGTTGGCGCAAGGTCCAGTTTTTCACATTCAGCCCTCAGGAATTCACAACGAGCGGGAAAAATCGCCGAAGTATAGCCCAGGCATCCTACGCTTTTGCGGCTGAAATGCGGGTATTCAGGCATCCTTGCCTGATGGACAAGCCAAGTAGCGTGCTATTGGCCTGCAGCCAGCCGGACCTGGCTCTCCAGTTCCTGGCGCAAGGCGGGGTCCAGGCGCAGCTGGCGGGCCAGTTCGTCCAGGTAGGCGCGCTCCATGAAGTTCTCCTGATCGACCATCATCACACTGGCCAGGTACATCTCGGCGGCCATTTCCGGCGTTTGCGCGACACGCGCCACCTCTGCCGGGTCCAACGGTTTGTTGAGTTCGGCGTGCAGCCAGTGTTGCAGTTCGCGATCCGTGTCCAGGCGGGTGAATTCGCCTTCGATCAAGGCACGCTCGCGCTCATCGATATGGCCATCGGACTTGGCCGCAGCCACCAGTGCGCGCAGCACCGCCTGGCTGTGCTGCTCGGCCTGGGCCGGCGGCAGACGGTCGAGGGTCTGCGGCTCTGACGCCTGCCCTGCCCCCTGCTGGCGCGCCTGCCAGTTGCCATAGGCCTTGTAGGCCAGCACGCCGAGTGCGGCAAGGCCGCCGTAAGTCAGGGCTTTGCCGCCGTACTTGCGGGCCTTCTTGCTACCCAGCAACAGGCCCAGTGCCCCTGCCCCCAACGCGCCGCCACCCACGCCAGAAAGCAGCCCGCCAAGGCCACCGGCACTGGTGCCTGGCTTGTTTGAGCCGCCTTTACCGGCCTGTTTTTCAAGCAGTTGCTGGCCGGACTTGAGCAGTTGGTCGAGCAATCCGCGGGTGTTCATTCAGGTGCCTCCAGACGTTGCAAAGGAGCGCCCAGATTAAGCCTTGCTCAAGGGATCGCCACGGGGGGATTTGCTTCCGGATGTTGCATTGGCCAGCAAAAAGCCAACTAGACTCGATTTCGCCAATACCTCGCGCAATCGCACTACGCTTATAACACTCGCTTCACTGCTTTCTTGATGACTGCCCGATCTCCACGAAGAGGGAACACCATGTCAGCGCACAAGACCGCATTGCTCGGCGCCGTGACCGGCGCGTTGCTGGCCAGCGCCAGCCTGCAGGCCGCCGAACCGCTAAAAGCCCTGGGGGCCGGCGAAGGGCGCCTGGATATCGTCGCCTGGCCCGGCTACATCGAGCGCGGTGAAAGCGACAAGGCCTACGATTGGGTCACCGGTTTTGAAAAGGAAACCGGCTGCAAGGTCAGCGTCAAGACGGCCGCCACCTCGGACGAGATGGTCAGCCTGATGACCAAGGGCGGCTACGACCTGGTCACCGCCTCGGGCGATGCGTCGCTGCGGCTGATCGCCGGCAAGCGGGTACAGCCGATCAACACCGCGTTGATTCCCAACTGGAAAAACATCGACCCGCGCCTGCAGAACGGCGGCTGGTACGTGGTCGACAAGCAGGCCTACGGCACCCCGTACCAGTGGGGGCCGAACGTGCTGCTGTACAACACCAGCGTATTCAACCAGGCGCCGACCAGCTGGGGCGTGGTCTTCGAACCGCAAAACCTGCCCGACGGCAAGCCCAACAAGGGCCGCGTGCAAGCCTATGACGGGCCGATCTACATCGCCGATGCGGCGCTGTACCTGAAATCGGCCAAGCCGGAACTGGGCATCCAGGACCCTTACGAACTGAACGAGGCCCAGTACAAGGCCGTGCTCGAACTGCTGCGCCAGCAACAGCCGCTGATCCACCGCTACTGGCATGACGCCACGGTGCAGATGAGCGATGTGAAGAACGAAGGCGTGGTCGCTTCCAGCTCCTGGGGCTACATGGTCAACGGCCTGAAAGCCGAGAACCAGCCGGTGGCCTCGACCATTCCCAAGGAAGGCGCCACGGGCTGGGCCGACACCACCATGCTGCACAGCGAGGCCAAACACCCCAACTGTGCCTACAAATGGATGGACTGGTCGCTGCAACCGAAGGTGCAGGGCGATGTGGCCGCCTGGTTCGGCTCGTTGCCGGCAGTGCCTGCAGCATGCACCGGCAGCGAACTGCTGGGTGCCGAAGGGTGCAAGACCAATGGCTTCGACAACTTCGACAAGATCGCTTTCTGGAAGACCCCGCAGGCCCAGGGCGGCAAGTTCGTGCCGTACAGCCGCTGGACGCAGGATTATATTGCGATCATGGGCGGGCGCTAAGGTCGAATGAGCCTGTCCCGGCCCCTTCGCGGGGCAAGCCCGCTCCCACAAGGGCAGCGTCGCTACGGTCCATGTGGGAGCGGGCTTGCCCCGCGAAGGGGCCGGTGCAGGCACTACAAGCACAGCTGAGTACCGCCCATGCCCCTAGCCGTCCAGTTCACCCAAGTCTCACGCACCTTCGGCGAGGTCAAGGCCGTCGATCAGGTCAGCATCGACATCGAAGATGGCGAGTTCTTCTCCATGCTCGGCCCTTCCGGCTCGGGCAAGACCACCTGCCTGCGCCTGATCGCAGGCTTCGAGCACCCCAACAGTGGTTCGATCCGCATCCATGGCGTCGAAGCCGCAGGTGTGCCGCCCTACCAGCGTGACGTCAACACCGTGTTCCAGGACTACGCCCTGTTCCCGCACATGAACGTGCGCGACAACATCGCTTATGGCCTCAAGGTCAAGGGCGTGGCCAAGGCCGAGCGCCATGCTCGCGCCGACGAGGCTCTGGCGATGGTGGCGCTGGCCGGTTACGGTGCGCGCAAACCGGCGCAGCTGTCCGGCGGCCAGCGCCAGCGCGTCGCCCTCGCCCGCGCCCTGGTCAACCGCCCACGGGTGCTGCTGCTCGACGAACCGCTCGGGGCGCTGGACCTGAAACTTCGCGAGCAGATGCAGGGCGAACTGAAAAAGCTCCAGCGCCAGCTGGGTATCACCTTCATCTTCGTCACCCACGACCAGACCGAAGCGCTGTCGATGTCCGACCGGGTCGCGGTGTTCAACCGCGGCCGCATCGAACAGGTCGACACCCCGCGTAACCTGTACATGAAGCCGGCCACTACCTTCGTTGCCGAGTTCGTCGGCACCTCGAACGTGGTGCGTGGCGAGCTGGCCGAGCAACTCAACGGCAGCTGCGCACCGTTTTCCATCCGCCCCGAACATATCCGCCTGGGCGAACAGGCCGCCGCCAACCATGAGGTGCAGGTCAGCGGCCTGCTGCACGATGTGCAGTACCAAGGCAGTGCCACCCGCTTCGAACTGCTGCTGGACAGCGGCCAACTGCTGACGGTGAGCCAGGCCAACGACCGCTGGCAGGCACAGGCGCACACCTGGCAGGCCGGCCAGCGGGTGTTGGCGCGCTGGCCCCGTGAAGCAATGACGGCACTCCAGGAAACCGTGCTCGACGAGGGCCGCTAAGATGACCGCGCCCCGTGCCAACCCAGGTCCGCTGCGCCGGTTTTCCAACCTGTTGTACCGGCGCCCCAACCTCTACCTGATGCTGTTGCTGATCCCGCCGCTGACCTGGTTCGGGGCGATCTATCTGGGCTCGTTGCTGAACCTGCTGTGGCAGGGTTTCTATACCTTCGACGACTTCACCATGGCGGTGACCCCGGACCTGACCCTGGGCAACTTTGCGGCGCTGTTCAACCCGTCGAACTTCGACATCATCCTGCGCACCTTGGGCATGGCAGTGGCGGTGTCGCTGGCCAGCGCGGTACTGGCCTTCCCTATCGCCTACTACATGGCGCGCTATACCAGCGGCAAGACCAAGGCATTTTTCTACATCGCGGTGATGATGCCGATGTGGGCCAGCTACATCGTCAAGACCTATGCCTGGACCCTGCTGCTGGCCAAGGGCGGCGTGGCCCAGTGGTTCGTCCAGGTGCTGCACCTGGATGGCCTGCTGCAAGCGGTGCTGACGGTGCCAGGCGTAGGCGGCAGCACCCTGTCGACATCGCACCTGGGGCGCTTCATGGTGTTCGTGTACATCTGGCTGCCGTTCATGATCCTGCCGATCCAGGCCTCGCTCGAACGCCTGCCACCGTCCCTGCTGCAGGCGTCGGCGGACCTGGGGGCCAGGCCTGGGCAAACGTTCTGGCAGGTGATCCTGCCGCTGTCGATCCCAGGCATTGCCGCAGGCTCGATCTTCACCTTCTCCCTGACCTTGGGCGACTTCATCGTGCCACAGCTGGTCGGCCCGCCCGGTTACTTCATCGGCAGCATGGTCTACGCCCAACAGGGGGCGATCGGCAACATGCCGATGGCCGCCGCGTTCACCCTGGTGCCCATCGTGCTGATTGCGGTCTACCTGTCCATCGTCAAGCGCCTGGGGGCATTCGATGCACTCTGAAAAAGCATCAACGGGCCTGCGCCTGGCGGCCTGGGGCGGGTTGCTGTTCCTGCACTTCCCGATCCTGATCATCGTCCTCTACGCGTTCAATACCGAAGATGCGGCGTTCAGCTTCCCCCCCAAAGGGTTCACCCTCAAATGGTTCGCCGTGGCCTTCGCGCGCCCGGATGTGCTCGAATCCATCAAGCTGTCGCTGCAGGTCGCCTGCCTGGCCACGTTGATTGCCCTGGTGCTCGGCACCCTGGCCTCGGCGGCGCTGTACCGGCGCAGCTTTTTTGGCAAGGAGGGCATTTCGCTGATGCTGATCCTACCGATTGCCCTGCCCGGCATCATCACCGGTATCGCCCTGCTCTCGGCGTTCAAGAGCCTGGGCATCGAGCCTGGCCTGTTCACCATCGTGGTCGGCCACGCGACCTTTTGCGTGGTGATCGTCTACAACAACGTCATCGCCCGCCTGCGGCGGACCTCGCAGAGCCTGATCGAAGCCTCGATGGACCTTGGAGCGGATGGCTGGCAGACCTTCCGCTACATCATCCTGCCCAATCTCGGCTCGGCGTTGCTGGCGGGCGGCATGCTGGCCTTTGCCCTGTCGTTCGACGAAATCATCGTCACCACCTTTACCGCCGGCCACGAACGCACGCTGCCGATCTGGTTGCTCAACCAGCTCAGCCGACCACGCGACGTGCCCGTGACCAATGTGGTCGCCATGCTGGTGATGCTGGTGACCATGCTGCCGATCCTTGGCGCCTATTACCTGACCCGCGGCGGAGAAAGCGTGGCGGGCAGTGGCAAATGACCCTGGAGGAGTCCCCCATGCAAACGCACATGCTGATCAACGGTCATCTGGTCGCTGGCGACGGGCCAGCCTGGACCGTACTCAACCCCGCCCTGGGCAGCGCCCTGGCGCAGATTAACGAAGCCACCGAAGCGCAGGTCGACAGCGCCGTGCGCGCCGCCGATCTGGCCTTCGACAGCTGGTCGCAGGCCAGCCCCAAGGACCGCGCCCAGGCACTGTTGGCACTGGCCGACACCATCGAGCAACATGGCGAGGAACTGGCCCGGCTCGAATCGCAGAATTGTGGCAAGCCCTACAGCGCTGCGCTGAATGACGAAATCCCGGCGATCGCCGATGTCTTCCGCTTTTTCGCCGGCGCGGCGCGCTGCCTGGGCGGTTCGGCGGCCGGCGAGTACCTGCCGGGGCACACCTCAATGATCCGCCGCGACCCGCTGGGCGTGGTCGCCTCGATCGCGCCGTGGAACTACCCGCTGATGATGCTGGCCTGGAAGGTCGCACCCGCGCTGGCAGCCGGTAACACCGTGGTGATCAAACCGTCCGAACTGACGCCGCTGACCGCGTTGCGTCTGGGCGAGCTGGCCCAAGGCCTGCTGCCACCCGGTGTGCTCAACATCCTCTTCGGCCGTGGCCAAACCGTCGGCACCCCACTGATCACTCACCCGAAAGTGCGCATGGTGTCACTGACCGGCTCGATCCCCACCGGCGCGCACATCATCAGCGCCACCGCCGACAGCGTGAAGCGCATGCACATGGAACTGGGCGGCAAAGCACCGGTGCTGGTGTTCGACGATGCCGACATCGACGCCGCCATCGACGGCATCCGCACGTTCGGTTTCTACAACGCAGGCCAAGACTGCACCGCAGCCTGCCGCCTGTATGTGCAGGACGGCATCTATGAGCAATTCGTGCAGCGCCTGGGCGAAGCGGTGGCCAGCCTCAAGCCTGGCCTGCAGGATGCCGAAGACACTGAACTGGGCCCACTGATCAGCGCGCAGCACCGCGACAAGGTCGCCGGCCTGGTGCAACGCGCCATTGCCCAAGCGCATATTCGCCTGGTGACCGGCGGCAAGCCGATTGCTGGCGACGGGTTCTTTTTCGAGCCGACGGTACTGGCCGACGCCCTGCAGGATGACGAGATCGTGCGCAACGAGGTATTTGGCCCGGTGGTCTCGGTAACCCGCTTCACCGACGAGGCTCAGGCACTGGAGTGGGCCAACGACTCCAACTATGGCCTGGCGTCATCAGTGTGGACCCGCGACACGGGCCGCGCCCATCGCCTGGCGGCGCGCCTGCAGTATGGCTGCACCTGGGTGAACACCCACTTCATGCTGGTCAGCGAAATGCCCCATGGCGGGCAGAAGCATTCGGGGTATGGGAAGGATATGTCGGTGTATGGGCTGGAGGACTACACCTGTGTGCGGCATGTGATGATCAAGCATTGAACTGATGCGTTGATCGGGGTGGCCTCACCGCTCCCTCGATCAATGCCAATAGTCACATACAGAATTGTCCTTCAATGGCGATCTCCCCGCTCCTACATCCCATCCGTTGAACCTGGCCGAGTGGTATCATAGCCTGATACCATGAATAACCATCAAAAAAGTACGCTCGAGACGGTTCTCAAAAAACCGGTCTCCAAGACACTGGAGTGGGCCCGCCTGGAATCACTGTTGATCTCGCTTGGCGCTCGAGTGATTGAGGGAAGGGGCTCACGCGTTCGTTTTGAACTCAATGGAGCGGTTGCGACCTTCCACCGCCCTCACCCGGACAAGCACGCCAAGCCCTATCAATTAAGAGGCGCCCGCCAGTTCCTTGAGCAGGCAGGAGTAATACCATGAATGTCATGACCTACCGCGGCTATGCCGCTCGCATCGAATATAGCGACGAAGACCAGTTGCTGATCGGCCACGTTGCAGGCATACGCGACGTAATCGGTTTTCATGGCGAATCGATCCACGAGTTGCGCCAGGCATTCGAAGAAGCCGTTGACGACTATCTTGAAACTTGCGAACGCCTCGGCCGCGAACCGCAGAAAACCTACTCCGGTAAGCTCAGCTTGCGCCTGGAGCCCTCTCTTCATGCCAGCGTGGCAGCAAAAGCCGAGCTTGCGGAGAAAAGCATCAATCAATGGGTAAGCGACATCCTCAGCAATGCCGCTTACAGCTGAAGCTGCACGTCAATCCCGCAAATCCGACTCATGAATCGGGTTAGCCCGGCTGGTAGCCCGTTGATACTGCGCCGGCCAGGTGGCCTTGTTGCCGCCCAGGTCGTCGTCGGCATGCAGCGGCCAGTACGGGTCGCGCAGCAGTTCGCGGGCGAGGAAAATGACGTCGGCCTGGCCGGTACGCAAGATGTGCTCGGCCTGGGCCGGCTCGGTGATCATGCCCACAGTACCGGTAGCGATTTCCGATTCCTTGCGCACGCGTTCGGCGAAGCGGGTCTGGTAGCCGGGGCCGGTGGGGATCTCGGCGTTTACCGAGGTACCGCCAGAGGACACATCGATGAGGTCCACACCCAACCCTCTCAGGCGACGGGCCAGTTCGACGGTTTCATCCGGGTTCCAACCGTCCTCGACCCAATCGGTTGCCGATACCCGCACCAACAGCGGCAACTCGGCAGGCCAGACATTGCGCACCGCCTCAACCACCTGCAGGGTCAGGCGGATGCGGTTTTCGAAGCAACTGCCGTACTCGTCGCGGCGCTGGTTGCTTAACGGTGACAGGAACTGGTGCAACAGGTAGCCATGGGCGGCATGGATTTCGACCACCTTGAAACCGGCCTTCAAGGCGCGTTCGGTCGAGGCGACGAAGGCCGCGATCACGCCCTGGATCTCGTCCTGGGTCAGCTCGTGTGGCGGTGTGTGTTGCGGGTCGAAAGCGATCTTAGAAGGGCCTACTGGCTGCCAGCCTCCGTCTTCGAACTTCACACTGCCCTGTTTGCCCAGCCATGGGCGATAAGTGCTGGCTTTGCGCCCGGCGTGCGCCAGCTGGATGCCCGGCACGGCCCCCTGGGCGGTGATGAAACGGGTGATACGTTGCAACGGGGCGATCTGCCCGTCGTTCCACAGGCCAAGGTCTTCGGCGGTAATGCGGCCATCGGCGGTCACCGCCACGGCTTCAGTGATCACCAACCCGGCACCACCGACGGCGCGGCACCCCAAATGGACAAGATGCCAGTCGTTGGCCAGGCCATCGACTGCGGAATACTGGCACATCGGCGAGACCGCGATGCGGTTGGGCAACGTCAGCTTACGCAGGGTGTAAGGCTCGAGCAGCAGGCTCATGAGGGCACCTCCCAAGGACTCCAATGGTGATCCGGCCCGAACACTCAATTGCACGTCCGTGGCCCGGTACCGGTCATTAATCAGACTAGACCAGATTGGTAGGGGGGAAGGTTCCCTGGGGTTTGGCTTGATGGAGCGGCGCCTGTGAGATTGAGCGCCGCCCGCGCGGCGCTCGATCTCCGCCACACCACAAAAATCAAGGCGAACCCCGCGAGACCCTCAGCGCGGCTCCATGTGGGCAATCATCAACTGCACACTTTCATTGCCACGAAACTCGTTCACATCCAGCTTGTAGGCCAGTTCCACCCAGCGAACCGTCGGATTCGGCCACACCTCGCGGTCGATGCCGAAGGCAATGCCATCAAGCCGGACCGAACCACACTCGCTCTTGAGCACTACCTTCAGGTGCCGCTCGCCGACGACACGCTGCTCGACCAGCTGGAACACACCATGGAACAGCGGCTCAGGGAAATGCTGCCCCCATGGCCCGGCTTGGCGCAGGGCTTTGGCCAGGTCGAGGTGGAACTCCTCCACGGCCAGGCTGCCATCCGACAGAAGTCGCCCGGTAAGGTCTTCTTCGCGCAGCTGACGCCGCACTTCCTGGTCAAACGCCTCGGCAAAGGCCGGGAAGTTGCCCTCAGGCAGCGACAACCCTGCCGCCATGGCATGACCGCCGAACTTGCTGATCAGTTGCGGATGGCGCGCCGCCACCGCATCCAGCGCATCACGGATATGAAACCCTGGCACCGAACGTGCCGAACCTTTGAGCATGCCATCGCCGGCATCGGCAAAGGCGATGGTCGGCCGGTGGTAACGCTCCTTCAGGCGTGAAGCGAGGATCCCGATCACGCCCTGGTGCCAGTCGGCATCGAACAAGCACAAGCCGTAGGGCATGGATTCGACCGGCAGGTCCTTGAGCTGGGCCAGCGCCTCACGTTGCATGCCCTGCTCGATGGACTTGCGATCCTGGTTAAGGTCATCCAACTGCTGGGCCATGTCCTGGGCCAGGGTCGCGTCCTCGCACAGCAGGCACTCGATGCCCAGGCTCATGTCGTCCAAGCGCCCCGCCGCGTTCAAACGCGGGCCAAGGATGAAACCCAGGTCGGTCGAGGTGATACGCCGGTGATCACGGCGGGCCACTTCAAGAATCGCCTTGAGCCCCGGCCGAGCGCGGCCGGCGCGAATACGTTCAAGCCCCTGGTGCACCAGAATGCGGTTGTTGGCGTCCAGCGGCACCACGTCGGCGACACTGCCCAGCGCGACCAGGTCGAGCAGTTCGCCGATGTTCGGCTGTGCTTGCGTGTCGTAGCGCCCCAGGCTGCGCAGGCGTGCGCGCAAGGCCATAAGTACATAGAAGATCACCCCGACCCCGGCCAGCGACTTGCTCGGGAAGTCACAGCCCGGCTGGTTCGGGTTGATGATCGCATCGGCGTCGGGCAACTGCTCACCCGGCAAGTGGTGGTCGGTGACCAGCACCTTGAGCCCGGCCGCCTTGGCTGCCGCCACTCCATCGACACTGGAGATGCCGTTGTCGACGGTGATCAGCAACTGCGGCTGGCGCTGCAACGCGACCTCGACGATCTCCGGCGTCAGGCCATAACCGAACTCAAAGCGGTTGGGCACCAGGTAGTCGACGTGGGCAGCACCCAGCAAGCGCAGGCCCAGCACGCCAACGGTACTGGCGGTGGCGCCATCGGCGTCGAAGTCGCCGACGATGAGGATGCGCTGGCGCTGGTCGAGGGCTTCGACCAGCAGGTCCACCCCCGCCTCGATGCCTTTGAGCTGCTGGTACGGCAGTAACCGCGCCAGGCTCTTGTCCAGCTCGGCCTCGCTCTGCACACCACGGGCGGCATACAGGCGGGTCAGCAAGGGTGGCAGGTTACCCAGCAATGGCAGGGTCGACGGCAGGGGGCGAGGTTCGATACGCATGAGGTCTTCGGCAATCAGGAAAGGGTAAGGTCAGCCACGCTCACCGAGCAGCCACTCCAGCTGCACTTCGTGCTGGCCGCGGTCGTCGGTGACGAACACCGTGCCTTCGCTGATCATCACGTCCCACTTGATGCTGCGCGGCATGTCGGTGGCCAGGGTCTCCAGCACCTCCTGGGGGACTGCGGCGATGTTCAGGTTTTTCAGGCCCTTGACCGCTGGCACCACCTTGCCTTCCCACACGCGCAGGCTGCCGTAGGCCAGCAGGCTGGTGCGCTCGGTGCGACGGGAGCACCAGGTCAGGCGGTCGGCGTCGGGTTGGCCGACTTCGATCCAGTGCAGCACACGGTCGTCGAGGCTCTTTTCCCACAACGCCGGCTCATCGACATCCGACAGACCGCGACCAAACGACAGGTTCTCGTTGTACCAAAGCGCGTAGGCCAACAGACGAACGGCCATGCGCTCTTCGGTTTCCGAAGGATGACGAGCGATGGTCTGCTTGACGCTTTGGTATACGTTGCGATCGAGGTCGGTCAGATTCAGTTCGAATTTGTAGGTAGTGGACGGCTGGGCCATGTCGACGGGCTTCTTGCGCAAAGAAAAGTGACACAGTCTAACCGATCCTGCCCCTCGTTGCGCCGCGGCAGTATCTGCCGCTTCGGAGCTATGATAAAACCACGGCTCTGCCCAGTTGCCACGGATGCCCCATGTCTACGCCCAGCAAACCCCTCGCCGGCCTGAAAGTCATCGAACTCGGGACCCTGATCGCTGGCCCGTTCGCGTCGCGCATCTGTGCCGAATTCGGCGCCGAGGTGATCAAGGTCGAGTCCCCTGACGGCGGCGACCCGCTGCGTAAATGGCGCAAGATGTACGAAGGCACGTCGCTGTGGTGGTTCGTGCAGGCTCGCAACAAACAGTCTCTCACCCTCAACCTCAAGCACCCGGACGGCCGCGAGATCCTCAAGCGCTTGCTGGCCGAGGCCGACATCCTGATCGAGAACTTCCGCCCCGGCGTGCTGGAAAAACTCGGCCTGGGCTGGGATGTGCTGCACGCCCTCAACCCGCGCCTGGTGATGGTGCGCCTGTCGGGCTTCGGCCAGACCGGGCCGATGAAGGACCAGCCAGGCTTTGGCGCCGTGGGTGAGTCCATGGGCGGCCTGCGCTACATCACCGGCTTCGACGACCGCCCGCCCGTGCGCACGGGCATCTCCATCGGTGACTCGATCGCCGCGTTGTGGGGCGTGATCGGTGCCTTGATGGCCTTGCGTCATCGTGAAGTCAATGGTGGCCAGGGCCAGGTGGTGGATGTGGCGCTGTACGAGGCCATCTTCGCCATGATGGAAAGCATGGTCCCGGAGTTCGATGTCTTCGGTTTCATCCGCGAGCGCACTGGCAACATCATGCCGGGCATCACGCCCTCCTCCATCCACACCAGTGCCGATGGCAAACATGTGCAGATCGGCGCCAACGGCGATGCGATTTTCAAACGCTTCATGCAGGCCATTGGCCGCGCCGACCTGGCCGATGACCCCACACTGGCCACCAACGATGGCCGCGACCTGCGCCGAGACGAGCTCTACGGGGTAATCGACCGCTGGGCCAACAGCCTGCCGCTGGAGCAGCTCATGCAGGTGCTCACCGCCGCCGAAGTGCCGGCCAGCCGCATTTATTCGGCCGAGGACATGTTCAACGACCCGCAATACCTGGCGCGGGAGATGTTCCTGCAGGCCCGCCTGCCAGACGGCAAACCGTTCAAGATGCCGGGTATCGTGCCCAAGCTTTCTGAAACACCCGGGTCTGCCGAATGGGTCGGGCCCGCGCTAGGAGAACACACCGACGCACTGCTCACCGCCCTGGGCTACGACGCGGCCGCCATTGCCGGCCTGCGCGAAGCAGGCGCGGTCTGACGCCTGCCGCCGCCGATGCGAACTGCCCGCTGGTCACGCACCCTGCTTTTGCTGTGCGGGCTGCTGCCTGCACTGGCCGTGCCGCACGTCACTGCCAAAGAGCGCATATTGTGGCTGGTTCGAGACCTGCCGCCCTTCACCATTTTCGAAGGCCCGGAAAAAGGCCAGGGGGTCGTTGATCGCCTGCTGCCGCTGCTGATCGAACAGATGCCTGAGTACGATCACAGTATCGTGCGGGTGAACCGTGCCCGCGGCATCCAGATGCTTCAGGACCAGAGCAGCTTCACCTGCGACCCGACCCTGCTATGGACGCCGGAACGGGCCCGATACGTGCACTTTTCCATGCCGTCGTTGGGTGTGGTGAGCGGCGGCCTGGTGGTGCGCAAAGAAGGTGAGGCACTGGTTGCGCCGTTTCTTACCGACAACGAGGTCGATCTGCACGGCCTGATGAGCCATACCCCGTTGAAGCTCGGTATCGTCGCCGAGCGCAGCTATGGTACCCAGATTGACGACATCCTGCGCCAGTTGCCAGAGTCGGTGCTCAGCCGCCACTACGGCAACGATGCCACCGCCAACCAGTTGCAGATGCAGCAACTGGGACGCCTGCCCATGGTGATGGGGTACTGGCCAGAAGTGCGTTACCTGATCCAGCAGCAAGGTGGATCACTGGCTGACTACCATTTTCATCCTGTGCAGGGGGTGAAGCGCTATCAGTTTCTGCATGTGGGCTGCTCGGCCTCGGCACTGGGGCGCGAGGCCATTGCCCATATCGACCAACTGTTGCCCGCGCTGCGACGGGACACCTTGCCGGGGCTGTATGCACGGTGGCTGGACCCTGCGTTGCAGGAAGAGTATCTGGAACAGAGCAAGCAGTTTTTCAAACAACCGTAGCGCTCCAGAAAAAAGAAACCCCGGAACGCTGGGGAGGACGCCCGGGGCCAATCGAAAGCCCTGGAGGGCTTCCCGTGACAGCCTGCCACCACCGGAGCAAAGTGCTGGCTGGCTGCCCTTACGGTGTCTGATAACTCACTCAGGCAAAGGTTCCCTGGGGTTGCTGTCGCTGCTGCAACGCTGCAATCACACAGGGCTGCAAGCGCCCTTCGGCAATCTGCAGATCACGGTGCAAACCGTCCACCACGTCAATGAGCAGGCTTTGTTCCTGTAACTGGCGCAGGCTGACCGAGCGCTGCAGGGTGATGCCTGCCAGCTTGTCAAAGACGGTCAATTGGCGATTGCCACTGGCATCGGCAATGCCAAGGTGGGTTTGGTAAGGGGTCAGGGCTTCGTTCAGCAGTCTGCAGATTCTTTCCATCCGGATCACTCGCTGCGTGGTGGGCTATGGAGGTACTGACCAACAAGCGCAGCGCAAAGTTCGAGACGCCGCAGCTGTTTCAGTGAGCATGCGGGGCAGACGTGACAGTTTGAATACGCCCGCCCAGGCGCCCAAGCGCACGCTGCAGTTGCGCCATGGACAACGGCCAGGGGAGCTCGGCAACTACCCAGAAGCCCCGCTGTTTCGCTTCCTGAGCAAGGTTCTGCTGGCCGGGAGCTGCTTGGCCGACGAACAACAAACCCCGCAAAGGGCGAGTACCGGTAAGCTTTTTCAGGAGCGCAAGCCCCGCTCTTGTGGGCATGGCGTGGTCGAGGATGAGCAAGTCAGGGCAACGGTCTGCGTTCAGGCACGCGTGCAGGCCAACAGCCTCTTCGGTGATGCGCACATCGAAAATACCTTGGGCATTGAATGCCTGGTGCAGGAGGATTTGATGGGAAGGGCGTGCCTGGTGAATCAACACGTAGGGCCTGGACATGAGCCACTCCTGAGGGAAGGACTGGCAAATCTAGGCAACATTCCAAAACGCTTAAATAGGAAACATCTGAAAAATCTGGTGGAAATTTCGATAATCCAGGGCCGCCAAGCGGCCCCGGATATCAACGCGCTTAAAGCGGCTTACCGCGATTACCGTGTTGGCTGACAAAGTTCTGCACGGTCTTCAGGTCATTGGCCAGCACTGTGCAGCGCTCTTCGCGGCTGAACAGGTCGGCCAAGTGCGCAGGCAATTCCAGGGCTTTGCCAACGCCTGCTTTCTCTACCGCTTCCGGGAACTTGACCGGATGCGCGGTACCCAGCACCACCATCGGCGTGTCCAGGCTGCGGCGGCACTCGCGGGCGGCCTTGACGCCGATTGCGGTGTGCGGGTCGAGCACTTCGCCGGTGCTGGCGAACACTTCGGCGATGGTCTCGCAGGTCTGCTCGTCACTGACTGCCAGCGAGTCGAACAGCTTGCGTGCTTCGGTCCAACGGTCTTCGTCGACGCTGAAACCGCCACCCTGCTTGAAGTTGGCCATCAATTCGGCGATGGCGGCGCCATTGCGCCCGTGCAGGTCGAACAGCAGGCGCTCGAAGTTGGACGACACCATGATGTCCATCGACGGCGACAGGGTCGCGTGCAGGGTGTCCTTGACGTACTGGTTGCCGCTCATGAAGCGGTGCAGGATGTCGTTACGGTTGGTGGCCACTACCAGCTGGCTGATCGGCAGGCCCATGTTGCGCGCCAGGTAACCGGCAAAAATGTCGCCGAAGTTGCCGGTTGGCACCGAGAACGCCACCGAACGGGCCGGGCCGCCCAACTGCAGGGCTGCGTGGAAGTAGTAGACGATCTGGGCCATGATCCGCGCCCAGTTGATCGAGTTGACCGCCACCAGGCGGGTGCCCTTGAGGAACGACTGGTCGGCGAAGCTGGCCTTGACCATCTCCTGGCAGTCGTCGAAGTTGCCTTCGATGGCGATATTGTGGATGTTGTCGCCGAAGATGGTGGTCATCTGGCGGCGCTGAACTTCCGACACGCGTTGGTGCGGGTGGAGAATGAAGATGTCGACGTTGTCACAACGGCGGCAGCCTTCGATGGCGGCCGAGCCGGTGTCACCACTGGTGGCGCCAACGATCACCACGCGCTCGTTACGCTTGGCCAGCACGTGGTCGAGCAGGCGCCCGAGCAGTTGCAGGGCAAAGTCCTTGAAGGCCAGGGTCGGGCCGTGGAACAGCTCCATGACCCACTCGTTGCTGTTCAGCTGACGCAGCGGGGCGACTGCGGCATGGGCGAACTCACCGTAGGTTTCTTCGAGGATCTTCTTGAAGTCGGCATCGGCGATGCTGCCAGCCACGAACGGGCGCATCACGCGGAAGGCCAGTTCGTGATACGGCAGGCCAGCCCAGGAGGCGATCTCTTCCTGGGTGAAGCGTGGCAGGTTTTCAGGGACGTACAGGCCGCCGTCGCTGGCCAGGCCAGCCAGCAGGACATCTTCGAAATTCAGGGCCGGTGCCTGGCCACGGGTGCTGATATAGCGCATGGTGCAAACCTTCGATGCTGGGGCCGGAGCCGCGTGCGCGGCCCGACGGCATTATTCGTTAATTGAGCTGTTCAACGCGGATGCGCACGACCTTGCCGATCACATCCTGCAGGGCTTCCAGGGCAACGATGGCGTCGTTGATGCCTTGCTCGACCACACGATGGGTCAGCAGGATCATCGGCACCAGGCCGTCCTGTTCCTCGGCTTCCTTCTGCATGATCGACTCGATGTTGATACCACGCTCCGAGAGGATGCTGGCCACCTGGGCCAGAACACCGGGGTGGTCCTTGGCCTGGATGCGCAGGTAGTAGGCGCTTTCGCACGCCTCGATCGGCAGGATCGGGTGCGACGACAGCGAGTCCGGCTGGAAGGCCAGGTGCGGCACACGGTTCTCCGGGTCGGAGGTCATCGCACGGACCACATCGACCAGGTCGGCCACCACCGACGATGCGGTCGGCTCCATGCCGGCACCGGCGCCGTAGTACAAGGTCGAGCCCGCAGCATCGCCGTTGACCATGACCGCGTTCATCACGCCGTTGACGTTGGCGATCAGACGGTCGCTCGGGATCAGCGTCGGGTGCACGCGCAGCTCGATACCTTCAGCAGTGCGACGTGCCACGCCCAGGTGCTTGATGCGGTAGCCCAAGGCCTCGGCGTAGTTCACGTCAGCGGTGGTCAGTTGGGTGATGCCCTCGGTGTAGGCCTTGTCGAACTGCAGCGGGATGCCAAAGGCGATGGACGCCAGAATGGTCAGCTTGTGTGCAGCGTCGATCCCTTCGACGTCGAAGGTCGGGTCGGCTTCGGCATACCCCAGGGCCTGGGCCTCGGCCAGGACGTCGGGGAAGGCACGGCCCTTTTCGCGCATTTCGGTAAGGATGAAGTTACCGGTGCCGTTGATGATGCCGGCCAGCCAGTTGATACGGTTGGCCGACAAGCCTTCGCGGATGGCCTTGATCACCGGGATACCACCGGCAACCGCGGCTTCGAAGGCGACGATCACGCCCTTCTCGCGGGCCTTGGCAAAGATTTCGTTGCCGTGCACGGCGATCAGCGCCTTGTTGGCGGTGACGACGTGCTTGCCGTTCTCAATGGCCTTGAGCACCAGGTCGCGGGCGATGGTGTAGCCACCAATCAGCTCGATGACGATGTCAATTTCCGGGTTGGTCGCAACGTCGAACACATCAGCGGTAATGGGGGTACCGGTAATCTGGCAGTTCGGGTTCTGCGAGCGCATGGCGATCTGTGCCACTTCAATACCGCGCCCGGCACGGCGGGCAATCTCCTCGGCGTTGCGCTGAAGTACATTGAAGGTTCCGCCACCGACGGTCCCCAACCCACAGATGCCTACTTTGACCGGTTTCACTGTGAACTCCCCATTGAACGGCCGGCACCTGCGCCGACCGTGAAACATGCCGTCACCCCATGACGACGGCGTACTGAATTGATTACTTGGCTGCTTGCTGCTGGCCGGCCAGGGCCAGCTTGGCCACTTGCGGCGCCGGCTGGTAGCCCGGGATCACCTGGCCACTTTCGAGGACAATCGCCGGCGTGCCGTTGACGCCGATCGACTGGCCCAGCTGGAACTGCTTGCTGACCGGGTTGGCGCACTTGGCGGCCTTGATTTCCTTGCCCTCGACCATCTTGTCCAGCGCCGCACGGCGGTCGCTGGAGCACCACACGGCCTGCAACTGCTCATCACCCGGCGAGCCGAGGCCCTGACGCGGGAAGGCGACGTAGCGCACTTCGATACCGCGGCGGTTCAGCTCCGGCACTTCGGCGTGCAGCTTGTGGCAGTACGGGCAGGTGGTGTCGGTGAACACGGTGATGTGCGACTTGGTCTCGCCCTTGGCAGGATAAACCACCATCTCGGCGGCTGGAATGCCATTGATGAGCTTGGCAACACCCTGGCGCTCGGTTTTCTCGGTCAGGTTGACCGGCTTGCCGTCCTGGATCTGGTACAGGTAACCCTGCATGACGAACTGGCCGTCAGCACTGGCGTACAGCACACGGCCGCCCTGCAGCTTGACCTCATAAAGGCCGTTGAGCGGGCTACTGGCAACGCTTTCTACCGGCACTTCCAGTTCGAGGTTCTGCAACGACTTGCGAATGGCCTGCTCGGCACCGGCATTGCTGTCGGTTGCCGCGGCAACGGCAAAAGTACTGGCCAGCGCCAACGCGGCGGCGGCGAACATCTGGGTCACGCGCATGGGAACTCCTGAAGGCGGACAGGGGCCGGAGGGCGTCGCCTGCGGAAAAAACGCGGCGACCGTGCGGCCCTTGGTGCAAACCGCCCAAGCCTACCACAACACGCTAGCCGTGAAGGGGTCTGCGAGTACCGGTCGGCGGAACATGAAAATCATTCATCCACGCGGGTGATGCTGGGCGTGCAGCTGTTGCAGACGGGCCTTGGCCACATGGGTGTAGATCTGCGTGGTCGACAAATCGCTGTGGCCCAGCAGCATTTGCACCACGCGCAGGTCGGCGCCGTGGTTGAGCAGATGAGTCGCGAAGGCGTGGCGCAGGGTGTGCGGCGACAGTGATTTGTCGATCCCGGCCACCTGTGCCTGATGCTTGATACGGTGCCAGAAGGTCTGGCGGGTCATCTGTTCGCCGCGCAGGCTGGGGAACAGTACGTCGCTCGGGCGCCCGTTCAGCAGCTCGGGGCGGCCATCGCGCAGGTAGCGCTCCAGCCACACCACGGCTTCCTCCCCCATCGGCACCAGGCGCTCCTTGCTGCCCTTGCCCATCACCCGCAGCACGCCCTGGCGCAGGTTGACCTGGTCCAGCGTCAGGCTGACCAGCTCGGTGACGCGCAGACCACAGGCGTACAGGACTTCGAGCATGGCGCGGTCGCGCTGGCCGATGGCTTCGCCAAGGTCCGGGGCCAGCAGCAGTGCCTCGACGTCGGCTTCCGACAGGGATTTGGGCAAAGGCCGTCCCAGTTGAGGCATTTCCACCTGCAACGTCGGGTCGACAGCGATCATCTTTTCCCGCAGCAGGTAGCGAAAGAAACCACGCAAACCAGAGAGAAAGCGCGCAGTGGAACGCGGTTTGTAGGCTTGGTCGAGGCGCCAGGCCAGGTGATCGAGGATCAACTCGCGCCCCGCGTCGGGCAAGGCCACGCCCTGCTCCTGCAGCCAGCCGTTGAACAGCGCCAGGTCGCTGCGGTAAGAAACACGCGTGTTATCGGACAGGCCTTTTTCCAGCCACAGGGCATCAAGAAATTGGTCGATCAAGGGGTGGTCAAGGGCAGGCATGAAAACTCGGTGGCAAACGACGAAATGATGCTTAGTCTTTCATAACAACGCTGGCATAGGGAGCCCGCATGAACGAACAGCAGATCCTTCTCAGCGTTGGCGGCATCGGTGCCGCCGCCCTCGCCTGCCAGTGGCTGGCCTGGCGCCTGAAGCTTCCGGCAATCCTCTTTCTGCTGCTGACCGGCATCACCGTCGGGCCACTGCTCGGCTGGCTCGACCCGCAAGCCCTGTTCGGCCCGCTGCTCATGCCGCTGGTATCGCTGGCAGTGGCGCTGATCCTGTTCGAGGGCAGCCTGACCCTGCACCTATCGCAGTGGCGCGAAATCGGCAGCGTGGTGCACCGACTGGTCACCCTCGGTGCGCTGTCGACCTGGTTGGTGATCGCGCTGGCGACTCACTGGCTGCTGAGTTTTGACTGGCCGCTGGCAATCCTCTTCGGCACCTTGACGCTGGTGACCGGCCCGACGGTGATCGTGCCCATGCTGCGCGTGGTGCGCCCAAAGGCAACGATCGCCAATATCCTGCGCTGGGAAGGCATTGTCATCGACCCGATTGGCGCCCTGCTGGCCGTGGTGGTCTACAGCTTCATCATCGCCAGTGCCGATGGCAACGGCCTGAGCCAGAGCCTGAGCACCTTTGCCGGGGTGATCTTCTGCGGCAGTGCCCTGGGCGCCGCCGGGGGCTGGTTGCTGGGGCAGATCATGCGTGAGCAGTGGCTACCGGAGTACCTGCACAACCTGGCTTCGCTGGCAGCCGTATTGGGCATCTTCATCGCTGCCAACCAGATCGTCCACGAGTCGGGGTTGCTGGCAGTGACGGTAATGGGCATGTGGCTGGCCAACATGCGCGGGGTCGATGTGCGGCAGATCCTGCATTTCAAGGAAAACCTCAGCGTCTTGCTGATCTCTGGCCTGTTCATCCTGCTGGCCGCACGCCTCGACCTGCATGCCTTGCTCGGCCTGGGCCCGGCCGTACTGGCACTGCTGCTGGTGATCCAGTTGCTGGCGCGGCCGCTTAATGTGTTTCTGTCAACGCTGGGTTCCTCACTCAACTGGCGCGAACGGGCCCTGCTGGCCTGGATCGCCCCCCGCGGCATCGTCGCCGCAGCCGTTTCAGCGATCTTCGCCATCCGGCTGCATGAGGCTGGCCACCAGGATGCGTTGCTGCTGGTGCCGCTGACCTTCGCCGTGATCATTGGCACTGTGGTGCTGCAGAGCGCCACGGCCAGGCCCCTGGCGCGCCTGCTCAAGGTAGCGGAGCCCGCGCCCAGCGGCTTTCTCATCGTCGGTGCCAATGGGCCTGCTCGCACCCTAGGCAAAGCCCTGCAGCAATTGGGTTGCCGGGTGTTGCTGACCGATTCGAGCTGGGAAAACATCCGCGCCGCGCGCATGGACGGGCTGCCGACCTATTTTGGCAACCCGGCGTCGCAGCATGCCGATGCACACCTGGATCTGGTCGGCCTCGGTCATTTGCTGGGGCTATCCCCAGCCGGCGAGATCAATGCGCTGGCCTGTGCCCGCTTTCGCCATGATTTCGGTCACGGCCGGCTGTACGTGCTGGCCAGCGGCCTGGAGAAGCAGCGTAGCGACAAGCATCGCGCCAGCGAGGAGCACCGTGGCCAATTGCTGGGAGCAAGCCCGATGACCTATCAGCAACTGGCCGGCCGCCTACACCACGGCGCCGAGCTTTACAGCACAAACCTGACTGAGGGCTTTGACTGGGAGAACTACCAGGCGCTGCATGGCGAGCGCGCGCACCTGCTGTTCGCCCGTGACAGCCATGGCTGGGTGCATGTATCGAGCCCTGACATCCCGCTCACCCCGCAACCCGGCTGGACCTTGGTGGCGTTGATCGAACCAGCACCGGTCACGGACACGGTCACCTCGCAGGGGTGAAACTCAGGCTGCAGGCAGCACCGGCACCGGGCGCTTGTCTTCGTCGATGGCGACAAAGCTGAACACGCCATGGATCGCCCGTTCACGGCCATCCAGGTACATGTTCTCGACGAACACATCCACCTGCACCTGCAAGCTGGTGTTGCCCACCTTGATCACCGTACCCACCAGCTCGACGATCGAGCCTGCCGGGATCGGGTGCTTGAAGTCGATTCGGTCGGTAGACACGGTCACCAGTGGCAACCGGCAGAAACGCGTGGCAGCGATGAACGACACTTCGTCCATCCAGGCCAGCGCGGTGCCGCCAAACAGGGTGTTGTGGTGGTTGGTGGTGTTGGGGAACACCGCCTTGGTCACGCGGGTTACCGACAGTTCGGTGCGGCGCTGGATTTCCTGGTCTCGGGTTGTCATGTCTGGTCACATCGCTTTGCTTGGGTTTCAAAACGCAAAAAAGCAGCCCGAAGGCTGCTTTTTTTCTCGCAAGGCGGCCTGGGCCACCGGTCAAACTGCACTCAGGACAGTTTTTCCTTGATGCGAGCGGCTTTGCCGGACAGGTCGCGCAGGTAGTACAGCTTGGCTTTACGCACGTCACCACGACGTTTCACGGCCAGGCTGTCGATCTGCGGGCTGTAGGTCTGGAAGGTACGCTCTACGCCAACGCCGCTGGAGATTTTGCGCACGGTGAAGGCGCTGTTCAGACCGCGGTTACGCTTGGCGATAACGACGCCTTCGAACGCCTGCAGACGGGAACGCTCACCTTCCTTCACTTTAACCTGGACGATAACGGTGTCGCCCGGTGCGAAGGTTGGGATTTCCTTGCTCATCTGCTCGGCTTCGAGCTGCTGGATGATCTTGTTGGTCATGCTGTGCTCCTAAGATGGATACGTGATCCACCATCGATACGTTTAACTATCGTCCCGCTCGCGGAGATATTCCTCGAGCAGCTTCTTCTCTTCTCCAGAAAGCGAGCGACTTTCCAGAAGATCGGCGCGTCGTTCGAAGGTCCTACCAAGGGACTGCTTCATCCTCCAACGCCGGATATGTGCATGGTTGCCACTTAGCAACACGTCGGGAACACGCTGATCCGCATACACCTCAGGTCGGGTGTAGTGCGGGCAATCGAGCAGACCGTCGGTGAAAGAATCTTCCTCCGCCGAGTCCACATGCCCTAAAGCTCCGGGCAGCAGCCGCGTAACCGCATCGATCAGTACCATGGCCGGCAGCTCGCCACCGGAAAGCACATAGTCGCCAATCGACCACTCCTCATCGACATGAGCCTCGATAAAGCGCTCGTCGATGCCTTCATAACGACCGGCGATCAGGATCAACGACTCCTGTTCGGCCAGGCCTTTGACCGCCTGCTGAGTCAGCTTGCGGCCTTGCGGCGAAAGGTAGATCACCTTTGCCGATGCTCCGGTCGCTTGCCTGGCGCTAACCAGGGCGTCTTCCAGAGGCTTGATTTTCATCACCATGCCCGGACCACCGCCAAACGGCCGATCATCCACGGTATGGTGGCGATCTGTGGTGTAGTCCCGCGGATTCCAGCAGGTCACCTGAAGCAACCCCTGTTTCACCGCGCGGCTGGTAATGCCGTACTCCGTGATGGCCGAGAACATCTCGGGGAACAACGTGATGACGTCTACGCGAAGGTTACCCATCGTTTAGAAGTCCGCGTCCCATTCAACCCGCATCACGCCTGCTTCCAGGTCGATTGCCAGCACACATTGCTCCGTATAGGGCAACAGACGCTCGCGATCATCCAGGCTGCCTGCGCACGGCTTGACCACCATTACATCGTTCGCACCGGTCTCCAACAGGTGATCGACCTTGCCGAACAGTTGTTCGTCCTGGTTGATGACCTTCAAACCCTGCAACTGGTACCAGTAGTACTCGTCGACGGGCAGGTTGGGCAAAAGGCTCCGCGGTATGCAGATCTCGTAACCACTCAGAAGACGGGCTTCATCACGATCATCGAGGCCTTTCAGTTTCACGACCAGGCCCTTTTGGGAGCCACGACCGCTGACCAGCTCTACCTGTTTTACCTTGCCTTCGTGCTTGAGCGTCCAGCGTGGATAATCCAACAGGTTTTCAATCGGATCGGTAAAGGAATACACCTTCACCTCGCCGCGAACGCCGTGAACCGAAAAAATCTTGCCAACGACGATGAGGTCGTCAGCCTTTTCTGGCGTCGCGTTCATATATCTTAGGCAGCGGCCTTGGCAGCGTCCTTCAGCAGCTGAGCAACACGCTCAGACGGCTGCGCGCCCTGGCTCAGCCAGTAGGTGACGCGTTCTTGGTTGACCGACAGCTTGACTTCGGCGCCCGATGCGATCGGGTTGAAGAAGCCAACGCGCTCAACGAAACGGCCGTCACGGGCGTTACGCGAGTTGGTCACGGTCAGGTGGTAGAAAGGGCGCTTTTTCGAGCCGCCACGGGCCAGACGAATGGTTACCATGTGAACATCGTTCCTATAGTCGGTGCTGCAGTTGGTACTGCAGTCGGTGCTGCAAATCTGAAAGCCAAATAGGCACATGCGTGCCCAAAAGGCCGCATATTCTCGGGGAATACACGGACATTTGCAAATGACTTTTTCGGCAAGGCCTCGCCATGCCGTCCAGATCTGCCGGTTAAGCCACGGTTTTCGTGGCCGCTCCCCGCCTAGGCGGGGGTTCTGAGCGCCTATCCGATAAAAGACAAGCGCTCGGAATAGGGATTACAGCTTCGGCATGCCGCCGCCTGGCATCATGCCGCCAAGGCCGCGCATCATCTTGGCCATGCCGCCTTTGGCAGAGAATTTTTTCATCATCTTCTGCATTTGCTTGTGCTGCTTGATCAGCCGGCCGACGTCCTGCACCTGGGTGCCGGAGCCAATGGCGATGCGGCGCTTGCGCGAACCGCTGAGCAGCTCTGGGTCACGGCGCTCGGCCGGGGTCATGGAGTTGATGATCGCCTCCATCTGCTTGAACTGCTTTTCGGCCGCGCCCTGGGCATTGCCCATCTGCGACAGGTTGACCCCGCCGATGCTCGGCAGCTTGTCCATCAGGCCACCCAGGCCGCCCATGTTCTTCATCTGTTGCAGCTGGTCGCGGAAGTCTTCGAGGTCGAAGCCCTTGCCCTTCTTCAGCTTCTTGGCCAGCTTGTCGGCCTTGGCCTTGTCGATGGTCTGCTCGGCCTGCTCGATCAGGCTGAGCACGTCGCCCATGCCGAGGATGCGCGAGGCGACGCGGTCGGGGTGGAACGGCTCGAGGGCCTCGGTCTTCTCACCCATACCGATGAACTTGATCGGCTTGCCGGTAATGGCGCGTACCGACAGGGCCGCACCACCACGGGCATCACCGTCGACCTTGGTCAGCACCACACCGGTCAGCGGCAGGGCTTCACCGAAGGCCTTGGCGGTGTTGGCGGCGTCCTGGCCGGTCATGGCGTCGACCACGAACAGGGTCTCGACCGGCTTGACCGCGGCATGCAGCGCCTTGATCTCGGCCATCATGTCGGTGTCGATGTGCAGACGGCCGGCGGTGTCGACGATGACCACGTCGATGAACTTGAGCTTGGCTTCGCGAATCGCCGCTTCAGCGATGGCGACCGGCTTCTGGCTGATGTCGGACGGGAAGAAGGTCACGCCAATGTCGTTGGCCAGGGTTTCCAGCTGCTTGATCGCCGCCGGGCGGTAGACGTCGGCCGACACCACCATCACGCTCTTCTTCTTGCGCTCCTTGAGGAAGCGCGCGAGCTTGCCAGCGGTGGTGGTCTTGCCCGCGCCCTGCAAGCCAGCCATCAGCACCACGGCAGGTGGTGCGGCATTCAGTGCGAGGTCTTCGTTGGCCGCGCCCATCAGGCTTTCGAGCTCGGCCTGGACGATCTTCACGAAGGCCTGGCCTGGTGTCAGGCTGCGCGACACCTCGGTACCGACTGCACGTTCCTTGACGCTGTTGACGAAATCCTTGACCACCGGCAAGGCAACGTCGGCCTCGAGCAACGCCATGCGCACTTCGCGCAGCGTGTCCTTGATGTTGTCTTCAGTCAGCTTGGCCTTGCCGGTGACATGGCGCAGCGTCTGTGACAGGCGGTCGGTCAGGTTTTCGAACATGGTGATCCTTTCAGGCCCAGTAAAAGCCGAGGTTTGTCAGGCGCCCAAGGGGGAAATGTACACACCCTGGGCACAGCAAGGCGGCGATTATAGCGAAGTGCAGCGACGGCGCACACCTTGGTGGATAGTCGGTGACCAAACCCGCCGCTTCGCAGGTACTGTCCCGCAGTCTTCCTAGAGCAGCGCGATCTATGCCAAACTCCGTCTCTTTAAGGCTCGCCAACCAGGACTTATGTTCTCCTCACCCAGCCTCATCCCCAACCTGATCGCCGCCGGCCTTTATATAGCCGCGACCCTCTACCAGGGTTCGCACCTGGCCCAGGGCCGCAAAGCCGACAAACGCTTGCTCGGCCTGCTCGGCGCCCTCGCGGTGATCGTCCAGGGCGGTGCCCTGTTCTTCCAGCTGATCACCCCGCTGGGCCTGAGCCTGGACTTTTTCAGCGCCGCCAGCCTGATCGCCGTTGCGGTCATTACCCTGACGCTGCTGGCCTGCCTGCGCATCCCGGTAGAAAACCTGCTGGTGCTGCTGTTCCCGCTGGGCGCGGTCACCGCGTTGCTGGCCCAGTTCGCGCCCCCCGGTACCGTGCCGCTGGTCAACGAAGAACCCGGCATCCTTGCGCATATCCTGCTGTCGATCCTCGCCTACGGCCTGTTCACCATTGCCGTGTTCCAGTCGCTGCTGCTGTTGCTGCAGGACCGTCAGCTGAAAAACAAGCACCCGTCCGGCTTGATCCGCAATTTCCCACCGCTGCAAACCATGGAAAGTCTGCTGTTCGGCTTTCTCTGGGCCGGTTGGTGCCTGCTGTCGCTGTCCCTGATTTCTGGCTGGCTGTTCCTCGACAACCTGTTCGCCCAGCACCTGGTGCACAAGACCTTGCTGGCCTGCGTCGCCTGGGTGGTGTTCAGTGTTCTGCTGTGGGGCCGCACCCGCCTGGGCTGGCGTGGCCACAAGGCGATCCGCTGGACGCTGGCCGGTTTCTGCCTGCTGATGCTGGCCTATTTCGGCAGCAAGCTGGTTCGCGAATTCATCTTGCATATCTGACGGCCGCCCATGGACACCCTGCCGTACGCACCGCTACTCGGCACTCTGGCACTGGCACTGCTCTGGTCGGCGCTTTTCAGCGCCGTGGATGCCGCCCGCCTGCAGCTCAACGGTTCGTTGCGCTCTGGCGATGACGGGCAAGCCCCCCTGCCCGCCCAGGCGCTGGTGCTGTGCGCCAGCCTGGGCAAGCTGCTGGTGCTGGGCCTTGCCTGCCTGATCGGCCAGCGCTACAGCGGCGAACACGGCTTCTGGCTGGCCGGCCTGGGTGCCACCCTGGCCTTGCTGGTGTTTGCCGAGTTCCTGCCGCGACGCCTGGCGCGGCGCAACCCGCAGGCGTTCGTCAGCCTGGGTGCCAGCCTGCTCAAGGTGCCCCTTGCCCTGTTGCAGCCACTGGCCTGCCTGCTCGACGGTTGCGCCAAGCTGATTCTGCGCCCGTTCCGCGCACAACCTACGGCGGTGGCCCTGCACCCGGAGCAGGATGACGACTTCGACGAAGACGAGGAGCACGAGCCTGCACGCCATGGCCTGCTCGACGGCTTGCAGTCGCTGGACAAAATCACCGTCAACGACATCCTGGTGCCGCGCAACGAAGTCGATGGCATCAACCTGGATGACCCGATCGAACGCATCATTGAGCAGCTGATCGTCAGCCGCCACACGCGCCTGCCGGTCTATCACAACGATATCAACCAGGTTGAAGCGATCCTCAACACCAAACTGATCAGCCACCTGCTGCCCAAGGCAGAGTTGACCCTGGAGAATCTCCACGGCGCCTGTTACGAACCCTATTTCGTCCCAGAAAGCACGCCCCTGCAGTTGCAGTTGCTGAACTTTCACAAGCAGCAACGGCGCCTGGGCGTGGTGGTGGACGAATACGGCGAAGTGCTGGGTATCGTCACACTGGAAGACATCCTCGAAGAAATCGTCGGCGAATTCGAAGACGAACAGGGGCTGGACAACCCGCACGTACACCCCCAGGGCGACGGCACCTTCGTCATCGAAGGCACCGCCTCGCTGCGCGAGATCAACCGCACCCTGGGCTGGCACCTGCCTTGCGATGGCGGGCCGAAGACCCTCAACGGGCTGGTCACCGAAGCGCTGGAAAGCATCCCGGAAAGCGCTGTTTGCCTGAAGATCGGCCGATATCGCCTGGAAATCCTCGAAACAGAGGACAATTGCGCCAGCAAGGTACTGGTGTGGACCGTGACCCGATAGCTATACTCGGGTCACGCTTACCCAGCCCCGCCGTCCCGCCTGCTACCCGCACCCGGCGCCACACGGCCAGTCCGCTCCACTGACACGCCCCGCGGTCCTGCTTCAACACCCCGAACAGTGCCCGCCCCCGCCCCTATCCCCCTTGGGCTATCGTCAGTCGGGCGAGCAAAAGAACAATACGCTCCGGCGTCCGCGCAACCGTGCCTGCCCTTGGATGGCGCGCGCAGTCGCGGATCAAGCCCATGGAGCACGACCAGACTGTTAGGGACCTAATTAATGACCACCAGCAGCACCTATGCCCAAGCGCCTGCCGCGCCGGTCAACTCGCCCGCGCGGGTGGCCACCGCCAGCTTCATCGGCACGGCCATCGAGTTCTACGACTTCTACGTTTACGCCACTGCCGCCGCGCTGGTGATCGGCCCGGTGTTCTTCCCGTCCGGGTCGGGCACCGCGCAAATGCTTGCGGCCTTTCTGACGTTCGGTATCGCCTTCCTCGCCCGCCCGCTGGGCTCAGCGCTGTTCGGCCATTTTGGCGACCGCATCGGCCGTAAATCGACCCTGGTGGCGTCGCTGCTACTGATGGGCGTCTCCACCACGGCCATCGGCGTGCTGCCCGGCTATGACAGCATTGGCGTCTGGGCGCCGATCATTCTCTGCCTGCTGCGCTTCGGCCAAGGCCTGGGCCTGGGTGGCGAATGGGGCGGTGCGGCGCTACTGGCCACCGAGAACGCACCGCCGGGCAAGCGCGCCTGGTTTGGCATGTTCCCGCAACTGGGCCCCTCGATCGGCTTCCTGACGGCCAATGGCCTGTTCCTGACCCTGGCCCTGGTGCTCAGCGACGAGCAGTTCCGTGAGTGGGGCTGGCGCATCCCGTTCCTGCTCAGCGCCGCACTGGTACTGGTCGGCCTGTATGTGCGCCTCAAGCTTGAGGAAAGCCCGGTATTCGCCAAGGCCATCGCCCGCCATGAGCGCGTGAAGATGCCGGTGGTCGACCTGTTCTCCAAATACTGGATGCCCACCCTGCTGGGCGCCGCGGCGATGGTGGTGTGCTACGCCCTGTTCTACATCTCGACAGTGTTCTCGCTGAGCTACGGCGTGACCACCCTGGGCTACAGCCGGGAAACGTTCCTCGGCCTGCTGTGCTTCGCGGTGGTGTTCATGGCCCTGGCCACACCTCTGTCGGCCTGGCTCAGCGACCGATACGGGCGCAAGCCGGTGCTGATCGTCGGCGGCCTGCTGGCCGTGGCGTCGGGCTTTACCATGGAGCCGCTGCTGACCTCGGGCTCGACCACGGGCGTGGCGCTGTTCCTGGCCATCGAGCTGTTCCTGATGGGTGTGACCTTCGCCCCGATGGGCGCGTTGCTGCCCGAGTTGTTCCCCACACACGTGCGCTACACCGGTGCGTCGGCGGCGTACAACCTGGGGGGAATCGTGGGGGCTTCAGCGGCGCCGTTCTTTGCTCAGAAGCTGGTGAGCATGGGCGGCTTGAGCTGGGTGGGCGGGTATGTGTCGGTGGCGGCGGTGATCAGTTTGATTGCGGTGCTGTGCTTGAAAGAGACCCGCAATACAGAGCTGTGAGACTCTGGGGCCGCTTTGCGGCCCATTCGCGGGGCAAGCCCGCTTGTGTCTTGGAGAGGGAATAGAATCTGAAGTGAGAGCGGTGAATGGCAAGCTGATAGCCCGAGGTGCCCAGAGCACGTGTGGGAGCAAAAGCTGCCATTCACCGTTCCACTTTGGCGAGAGCCCGAACAGTTGGATGAGGGGCGTAATCTCGAATCACAAGCGTGGGCCAAGCCAAAGCGCTCTCACTCCTTGAGTTTAAGAGGGTTTGGCCATGTCTTCCTCTGTCGGCATCGATGTTTCCAGTGCCACACTTGCTGTTCACATCCGCCCTGAGGGGGTGAACTTCAGTGTTTCCAATGACTTGAAGGGATTCCAACTGCTCGTCGAAAAGCTTGGCGGGTATGCAGTTTCAATGGTCTTGCTCGAAGCTACCGGTGGCTACGAGTGCAATGTCCTCAAAGCGCTGCAGGATGCCGATTTTCCGGTTTGCCGGATCAATCCCAGTCGTGCCCGGGACTTTGCCAAGTCGATGGGTAAACGCGCCAAGACCGATCCCATTGACGCAGCTGTTTTGGCTCACCTGGCTGAAGTTATGCCCCCACGGCCTTGCCAGGTGATGACACCCGAGCGGGCCTTGCTGCGCGAACTGCTTATGCAGCGGGATCGCTTCGTCCAACAGCGCGACGATGACAAGCGGCGCCTGAAGCAGGCGCGGGCTCCCAGTGTTTGTTTGCGGTTGGAACAACACATCGCCTATCTGAAGGGTGAAATTCGAGCGCTGGAACAAGAGATCGCACAGCAGGCAGCAGCTTTGCCTGATGACCGGGTTAAACAGCTCACTCAAGTCAAAGGAATTGGTCTGATTACTGCCGGAAAGCTGATGGCCTTGCTGCCAGAGCTGGGCCAGGTGGATAAGAAGGAAATTGCCGCCTTGGTCGGTGTTGCGCCGTTCAACCAGGACAGCGGCAAGCAGTCGGGCAAGCGTTCAATCTGGGGGGGGCGCTCACAAGTCAGGCGGGCGCTCTATATGGCCTGCTGGGTGGTGATACGGCACAACAAGGACTTCTGCGAGCGCTACAAAGCACTGCGAGCCCAGGGGAAGTGCGCGAAAGTATCGGTGGTGGCGTGTATGCGAGTATTGATAGTGAGGCTAAATGCGATGCTCAAGACCGGAACGCCCTGGAAGGAGCAAATAGCTCATTCGTAGGAGCAAGCCTTGCTGGCGATGCCCGGCACAGCCGGGCCTGGGGCGCTACGCGCCCCATCGCCGGCAAGGCCAGCTTCCACAAGAAGACAGTTGCTCCCACAGCGCTGAACCCGAGGGTACGGTCTTTCCTGTGGGAGCGGGCTTGCCCCGCGAATGGGCTGCACAGCAGCCCCTTACACAATCAGATCAAAACTCGACTTTGACCGCCTGCGAAGCCCGGGTCGCCTTGGCCCGCGCCGCTTCGATCGACTCATCACGCGCCAGGCATACGCCCATGCGACGGGTACCGTTGATTTCCGGCTTGCCGAACAGACGAATGGCCGTGTCCGGCTCGCTCAGCGCGGCCCCCAGGTTAGCGAAGCTGGTCTGTTGCGACTGGCCTTCCGGCAGAATCACCGCCGACGCCGACGGCCCAAACTGACGCACCACAGGGATCGGCAGGCCAAGAATAGCGCGGGCATGCAAGGCGAACTGCGACAGGTCCTGGGAGATCAACGTCACCAGGCCGGTATCGTGCGGGCGCGGCGAAACTTCGCTGAACCACACCTGATCGCCTTTAACGAACAGCTCCACCCCGAACAGACCGCGACCGCCCAAGGCATCGGTGACCGCCTTGGCCACTCGCTGCGACTCGGCCAAGGCCTTGGGGCTCATGGCCTGAGGCTGCCATGACTCCTGATAATCACCTTTCTCCTGACGATGGCCGACTGGCTCCAGGAAAGTGGTGCCACCGACGTGACGCACGGTCAGCAGGGTGATTTCGTAGTCGAAATCGATGAAGCCTTCGATGATCACTCGGCCCTTGCCGGCGCGGCCGCCTTCCTGGGCGTAGTCCCAGGACTTCTGCAGGTCGGCATCGCTGCGCAGCAGGCTCTGGCCTTTGCCCGACGAGCTCATCACCGGCTTGACCACGCACGGGTAGCCGACGTCGGCCACGGCCTTGGCGTAGTCTTCATAGGTGTCGGCGAAATGATACGGCGAGGTCGGCAGGTCCAGTTCTTCGGCGGCCAGACGACGGATGCCTTCACGGTTCATGGTCAGCTGGGTGGCACGGGCGGTGGGCACTACGGTGAAGCCTTCGTTTTCCAGCTCGACCAGGGTCGCGGTGGCAATGGCTTCGATTTCAGGGACGATGTAATGCGGCTTCTCGGCCTCGATCACTGCGCGCAGGGCGACGCCATCGAGCATGTTGACCACATGGCTGCGGTGCGCCACCTGCATGGCCGGGGCATTGGCGTAGCGGTCCACGGCGATCACTTCGACGCCCAGGCGCTGCAGCTCGATCACCACTTCCTTGCCCAACTCACCGCAGCCGCAGAGCAGTACACGGGTGGCGGTGGGCGACAATGGGGTTCCGATACGGGTCATTTCAGGTCCTCGAAGGCGTCCGGGGCTGCGCCAGGCTAAGCGCCGCCCGCTGAAAAAGGACCCGTATTCTACACCATCAACCGACCGCAGCAGCCCGCCGGGCGCGAAATGCCATGGCCAGCCACACCGCGGTGACGCCGGCGAACTTCGAGGCCATCGCCGTGCCGATCACAGCTGGGGTCAGGGCACCGATCATGCCGAAGAAAATGAAGGTATCGACCGGAATGCTCAGCGCCGAGCTCAGCCACAGGCGGTCACGCAGGGGCCGGCGTGTGACACTGAACACCAGCCAGTCGATCAGTTCGGAGATAAAGAAGGCGGTGGCGCTAGCCAGTGCGATGGCCGGTTCCGAGGTGACGTATGACAGCACCAGGGCCACCAGCATGGCGATCAGGGCGCCATGCCCGAAGCGGGTCTGGACCATGTCGCGCAGGATGAACACCAGGCCGCCCCAGGCGGACCAGATGATGTCCAGGTGTGGGGCACTGGAAAAGGCGTAGTTGATCAGCACTACGCTGCTGATATAGGCGATGAGAAAGAACATGAGCAGTAACCGTCAGACAAGCCGCACAGGTTACTTGATTTTGGGGTCAGCGGCAGCCGCTCCTACAAAATCATGCCGGCAGCCACTGCCCGTTCATGGCACAGCTTCAACACCGCGCGGCGTTCAGTGTTATCCATCCGCCCCCAGCGGCCAATCTCGGCCACCGTGCGCTGGCAACCCGTGCAGATATCCTGCTCGTCCAGCGCGCAGATGCTCACACACGGCGACGCCACCGGGCGCTCGACCTTGACCGCCTCACTCATCATCCACCACCAGGTCACGCGCATAACGCTGGGCATTGTGCACATAGTGCGCGGCGCCGGCCTCGATCATGCGCATCTGCTGCTCGCTCAACTCGCGCACCACCTTGCCTGGCGAACCCATCACCAACGACCCGTCGGGGATTTCCTTGCCCTCGGGGATAAGCGCGTTGGCGCCGATGATGCAATGCTTGCCGATGCGTGCCCCGTTCAGGATCACCGCGTTGATGCCGATCAGGCTGTAATCGCCGACCGTACAACCATGCAGCATGGCGTTATGGCCGACCGTCACCCCCTTGCCCAAGGTCAACGGCGAACCCATGTCGGTGTGCATCACAGTGCCGTCCTGGACATTGCTGTCCTCGCCGATGTCGATCAGTTCGTTGTCACCCCGCAATACAGCACCAAACCATACGCTGGCACGGGCCTGCAGGCGCACATTGCCGATCACAGTGGCGTTGGGTGCGATCCAACTGGTGGGATGGCTGTCGACCCGCAGGTCGCCCAGGCGATATTTCATGCTCGCTCCTCAGGATAAACGGCGGCGGTTTGAAGCAGACGGCAGGGTGGGCCCCGCTCAGATTTCGATGTAACGCTCCGGGGGTTGATGCAGGCTGATGCCGGCGTCGTACAGCAGGTTGACCAGCTCGACGATCATGATCGCCGACAGCCCCCAGATCTTGTATTCGCCGTAACGGTAACTGGGCACGTACCAGCTACGCCCCTGGTAATCGATACGGTGGGTGTGGTCACGCGGGTCTTGGCGAAAGAATTCCAGCGGCACGGTGAATACTGCCGCGATCTCCGCATCGTTGGCGCGGTATTCGACGTAATCGGGAATAAGCCCGACGAATGGCGTCACTTTCAGGCCATGCAGCGAGATCAGCGGGCTCAGCGGGCCGATCACTTCCACCAGCCCTGGCGGCAGGCCGATTTCTTCTTCGGCCTCGCGCAGGGCGGTAAACACCAGGTCCGGGTCTTCGGGGTCGCGGCGGCCACCCGGGAAGGCCACTTCGCCACCGTGGGTCGACAGCCCCTTGGCGCGCAGGGTCAAGACCAGTTCGGGCGCTTCGCTGCGGGTAATGGGCAAGAGTACCGCCGCTTCGGGAAACCTTCGGTCGGTTTCCAGTGATGCGGGTTCATGGTTGCTCATTCGGCGAAGAAGCTCGTCCAGCATTGCGCACTCTCGTATCCAAGGCCTGTCTTGCATGATGCACCAAAGCCGCGAAGCACCCAAGTCCCGTACGCTTGCGGCCACCGGGCCATCGCGCCAAGATAGCCCTGTCATAAGGGAAGCTAAGCATGAAATTCTGCAGCGCGTGCGGCCAGCCGGTCATTCAGCAGATCCCCGAGGGCGACAGCCGCCTGCGGTATGTCTGCGCGTATTGCCAGACCATCCACTACCAGAACCCAAACATCGTCGCCGGGGTGCTGCCGACCTGGGGCAGCCAGGTGCTGCTGTGCCGCCGCGCCATCGAGCCACGCCGTGGCTACTGGACCCTGCCCGCCGGGTTCATGGAGAACGGCGAGACCCTCGATCAGGCCGCCCGTCGTGAAACTGTCGAGGAAGCCTGTGCCCAGGTCGGGCCAATGAGCCTCTACCAATTGTTCGACCTGCCGCACATCAACCAGGTGCATGTGTTCTTCCGCGCCGAACTTGCCGACCTGCGCTTCGATGTGGGCGTCGAAAGCCTGGAAGTGCGGCTGTTCGAAGAACATGAGATACCGTGGGGCGAGCTGGCTTTCCGCACCGTCACACGCACACTAGAATGCTACTATCGCGACCGCATCGGGCAGCACTACCCCATAGGCCATGAGTACCTGCCGCCGATGAACGTCTCGCCCACTACTTAAGCCTGCAGGTGCTGCTTCATGCGCTGGTTGTTTGCCTTTTTCTGCCTTTGCGTTACCTCGGTGTCCCAGGCTGCCTTCACCGAGACCATCATTCGCAAGCCGCAACCACCGGTGCCTGCGCAATCGCAATCGCAGGCCGCCATGCAGCCACTCATCGACAAGGTGCTGGTGATCAAGTCCGAGCGCCGCCTGCAACTGATCAGCCGTGGCGAACCGCTGAAGACCTACCGAATTTCCCTGGGCAAGCAGCCCAAGGGCGCCAAGGAGCGCGAAGGCGACAAGAAAACCCCAGAGGGCCTCTACTGGCTGGACTGGCGCAAGCAGAGCGACCGTTTCAACCTGGCCATGCACATCGACTACCCGAACATCAGCGACGCCGCCCGCGCCACCCGCGAGGGCGTGAGCGCCGGCAGCATGATCATGATCCATGGAACGCCGATCAACGACGACTACCCGGAGTGGTACTTCCATACCCTGGACTGGACGGATGGTTGCATCGCCATGCGTAACCGCGACATGCAGGAAGTCTGGGAACTGGTCAAGGACGGGACGTTGATCGAGATTCGTCCCTGACGTCCTACAAACCCACTCACCGTGTAGGAGCTTTCGCACATTCAAATGCTAACCCGCCTGACATCCGCATAGGCGGCGTACTGATGCTGACGCTCGCCAGGTGGGCGCGCGGTTGCAGTCGGCCAAAGGCGGCAAGGCGGACTGACCTGATCACCAACTGACCCGCCGCTGCCCTGTCGTTGCCTCCGGCCCCAGCCACTGCGCGCCGCGCAGCAGCGGGGTCAGGGCAGCATCGGGTTGCAACGCGATGGCGATTTGCGCCTGCCGCCCGCGCACATCTGCATCCATATCGAGCTGATGCTGCCCTGGCTGCAGCAACTGCCCCAGCAGGCGCCAGCCCCCTCGGCACTGCACCTCGACCCAGCCTTGCCCCAACCCCAGCGACCAAGGCTCACTCAATGCCAGGTCCGCCACCGTGAGGCGTCCATCGCTGGCCAGGCATTGCAACCCCGAACCCTGCACCCGCACCGAACCCTGCCACTGTCCATCCAGACGATACGCTGCAGGCACAGTCGCCTGCGCCGCTGCTGGCCGCACCTCTAGCGCCCAGCGCCAGGGCCAGCCGTGAACGTGCACGTGCCACGCCTGCCCCTGAAACCCCAGCGCGCCCTGCCCCTGCAAACGCCAAGGCTGCACGGCCCACTGCAAGGGCCCGAACGGCCCCAACTGGGCAGCCTGCCCTTGCCACAGGCTGCCGCTCACACCCGCCGCCGGTAACCCAAAGCCACGCACCAGCCAACTGGCCGGCAAGTGCACCAGCAAGGTCAGGCCAAACACCAGTAGCAACCACGCCACGCCGCCCCGGCTCATGGTCGAAGCACCAGGTCGAAGCGCATCCCCTGAGGGTCTTGCTCCAACCCCCACTGCAAGGGCAGCGCGCCTTCGGCCTGCAGCGCGCGTACCCAATCCAGCAGGGCCTGCTCATCGCCTACCTGACCGCGCATTTGCCAGGCCTCGCCCTGCGTGACCACCTCCAGTAACTCGATCCGCCGGGCCTGTGCCGACGCGCGCAGGCGCTCAAGGTTCAACGTCGCGCCACCCTGCAAACCCACCGCAGCTTCCGCCAGCGCCCGCCATTGGCTCAGCACGCGCCATTGCGCCACACCTTCGCGCACCACCAGCACGCTCGACAGCAGCGCGATGAGGCACACGGCCAACGGCAAACGGTGCCGCGGCATCCAGGCCCTGCTCATGCCGCCACCTCCAGGTCGAACACCACGTTTGGCGACGACTCGCCGCCACTGACCTGCAACTGAGCCCCTACAGCACTGGCCATCTCGCGCCAAGGTGGTGCGGCGCCCTCCCCCTCCAGCCGCACATGCCAACGCTGGCCATCAAAGCGCACCGCTTGCAGGCGCCAGCCGGGATGCTCACGCAGCCAGGCGTGCAAGCGTTGCTGTAAGTCGTCGAGCTGACGCAGGCGCACTTGCTGCTGCAGGTCGGCCTCGCGCAGGCGCTTGAGCGACTGAGCGGCCTGCCTGGGCCCCGCCTGCTCACCTGTCACGGCAATCACCTGGGCCTGCCAAAGCTGGGCCTGGCGCCATTGCTGGGCCAACCACAAGCCGCCCCAGGTGCACGCTAGCAGCAGGCATGCAGCAATAAGCTGGCACTGCTGCCGTGACGGCCCCGCCAGCGAACGGCGCCGCCTCTGCTCGAACAGGCCAGGCACGCTGTCCAGCGCTGCCAATGCTGCCGGCCACCTGCCTTCCAGGGGGAGCCTGCGTAGCTGGGGCCAGGGTTCGAGCAACACCTCGCCCATCGACTCAGGCCAGGCCAGCCAGTGCTCAGCAGCGTCTTCGCTCAGCCCCTTGAGTAGGCTGACCCCACCTTCTTTCTGCCACCACCAGGCTGCACCCGGCTCGGGTACAGGCAGCAACTGGAATTCGGCCCAGCACCGCTCGACCACCAGCCCCCACTCGGCACATTGCCCACGCCAGCCGTCCAACTGCTCACGCGCCACGGCCAGTAACCGGGCTTGCCCGGCCGCATGGCCCAGATACCCACACACCACCTCATCCGCGCCTTGCAGCAAACGGTCTTCAAGCAGCAGCGGCCACTCTTCACGCTTGAGCCCTGGCGGCGCGGCCAACTGGAAATGGCTGCAGCGCTCGGCAGGCACGATCAACGCCACCCGCGCTTGTAGATTCGCCGGCGGTTCGCCCTGCCCCTGGCGTTGCACGCCATCGCCCCCGACCAGTAACCAGTCCCAAGGGCTGCCTGGACGCAACAGCAGCCAAGGTCGTGCCGGTGAGCGTCGACGCCAGTCAACGTTCATGAGCGCCCCCAGGGAAGAACGAAGGTGCAGGCATACGGTGCTCCATCACGTTGCAGTTCCAGGCGCACGCCACGGCCGGGGTGCGCGGGTTGATCGGAAGGCCAAGGCAGCCAGCGGCCACTCTGGTGGTAAAGAATGTTCATCGCGCTCACCCGCCCAAGCTGTTCACGCAGCACCCAGCGTGGCGCCGAGGCGGCATACAAGTCCGCCGAGCTTTCCAGCAGCAAGCGTTGCTCCCGCGCCTCGAAGCGCAAGCGCTGGCGCTGCAAACGCGACCCGCCTTCGGCTTCCGGCAGGCCTGTCGCGGCCACCCACAGCAGTTGCCGGCTCGCCGGTTGCCAGTCCAACCAACGGCTGGCCAAGGGCAGCCGCTGCTCATACACACGGCGCAGGACCGGGCTGTCGAAGCGCCGCTCCAGCGCCAGGCAAAAGTCCAGCACCGAGGTTTCCTGGCTGCTCACCTGCAACCGCTCACGCACCTTCAGCCAGCCATTGACCAACGCTGCCAGCATGACGCCGAGCAGCGCGGTGAGGGCCAGAGCCACCATCAGTTCGATCAGGGTCAGGCCTGCCTGCTGCCGCTTCATGGGCGCTCCAGAAACACACTGTATTGGCCAAGCGGCAGCCGCTGGTCGCGGTCGCCGAACAGCAACAGTTCACCCCTGCGCAGGTCGCGCACGCCGGTGCGGCGCAGTTTCAGTTGCCAATGGCACACCTGGCCGCCCTGGTTCAGTTCGCCGCCCACTTGATTGCTGGCCGGCCAGTACTGCTCGACGGTGAAACGGGCCTGCAGCTCGCGGGCGCAGAGCAGGCCAAGGCGGTGCTGCTGCAGGTTGTCCTGCACCGCCAGACGCTGGCGCAGGACCTGGCTGGTGATCACCGCCAACACTGCGGCAATGGCCAGGGCAACGGTCACTTCCAGCAGGGTGAAACCACGCTGCTGGCGTTTCATGGCACAGCCGCCGTCTGCAGGCGGCCATCACGGCGCCAGGCCCAGTGCTGACTGCCCTCAGCCCAGCGCCAGCGCACGGAACCCGGCTGCGCCCAACCCTGCGGCGTGAACACAAGGCGCGGCTGCGGGCTGGCTGGCCAGTCGGGATGCAAACCCTTGGGCCAATCGCCCAGGCTGACCTGTTCGACAACCCAGCCATCGCGCTCACGCCGCACGAACTCCGGGCGTTGGCCGGTCCAGCGCAGCCCGCGCAACTGCCCGGCGTGCCGCGCCTCGGCGGCCTGCACGTGCATGTGCGCAGCCAGCCGCTGCAAGGCCTGATCGGCACTGGCCTTGCCGCTGTCGAGCGACGCCACGGCGAGCCCGGTCATGAGCCCGGCGATGGCCAGCACCACCAGCAGTTCGATCAGGCTGAAGCCTTGCTGATGACCGGGTGCTATTGGGACCGCTATGCGGTCCTTCGCGGGCAAGCCCGCTCCCACAGGTTCGGCACAGGTCTTCAAGCCTGTATGTATCCTGTGGGAGCGGGCTTGCCCGCGAAGGGCCATATCAGGCTTATCTAACATGCTTTACAGCGCCCAGTTACCCAGGTCGGCATCCTGGCCTTCACCGCCCGGCACACCATCGGCGCCTAACGAATAAACATCCACCCGCCCATGCTCACCCGGCATGCGGTACTGATAGGGAGTACCCCACGGATCTTCCGGCAAGCGGCGTACATAACCATCGCTGCGCCACGAACGCGGCAATGGCTCCTGGGTCGGCTTTTTCACCAGCGCGGCCAAGCCCTGCTCGCTGCTCGGAAACCGCAGGTTATCCAGCCGGTACATGTCCAGCGCCTGTTCGAGGGTGGCAAGGTCGGCCATGACCTTCTGCCGCATGGCCTTGTCCTGGTTGCCCAGCACGCTGGGGGCGACCACGGCGATCAGCAGGCCGATGATGAAGATCACCACCATGATCTCCATGAGGGTGAAGCCACGCTGACGGTTACGTCGATGCTGCATGGAAGTACTCCTTGTGTTCACAGTTGCAGGCCCTGATTGAGTTGCATGATCGGTAGCAGCACCGCCAGTACGATGAACAGCACCACGGCGCCCATCACCAGGATCATCAGCGGTTCGAAAAGCGCCATGGCGGTGTCCACCTGGCGGGCGAAACCGCGCTCCTGGTCGTCGGCCACGCGTTCGAGCATGTCGGCCAAGGTGCCGCTGGCCTCGCCGCTGCCAACCATGTTCACCAGCAACGGCGGAAACTGCTGGCAGGCATCCAGCGCACGGTGCAGGCTGGTGCCGCCCTGCACCTGCTGGCGCACGTGCTCCATGGCCAGGCGGATGCGCCGGTTGGCGACCGTCTCGGTGGCCACTTGCAGGGCTTCGAGCAGGGCCACGCCGCTGCCGCTAAGAATCGCCAGGCTGCGCGCCAAGCGCGCGCTTTCCAGCACCTGCAACAGGCCGCCGATACGGGGCAGGCGCAACAGCCACGCGTCACGTCGCAGGCACCACTGCGGCTTGCGTAGCAGCCAGCTGGCAAGCAGCGCACTTGCCAGCGCCAACCCCAGCAGCCAGGGCCCAGCGTGTACCAGCCCTTGGCTCACGCCGATCAGCAATGCGGTAATCAGCGGCAGGCTCTGCCCGGCGTGGGCGAACTGTTCGGTGAGCTTGGGCACCACGAAGGTCATCAGGCCGATCACCACGGCAAGCGACACGCCCATCAGCACACAGGGGTAGATCAACGCGGTACGCGCCTTGTGCTGTTGCCGTTGCACCTGCTCCAGGTGATCGGCCAGCCGCGTGAGCACCTGGGCCAGGCGCCCGGACCGCTCGCCTGCTTCGACCAGCGCACAGTAAAGGCCGCTGAACGGCGCCCCCTGGCGCGCCAAGCTACGTGCCAGCCCCAGGCCTTCGGCGAGCGAGCCGCGCAAGGCCACCAGCACGCTGTGCAAGGCCGGCTGGCGCAGTTGCCGTTCGAGGGTGGCCAAGGCATCGACCAACGGAATGCCCGCACCGGTCAGGGTCGCCAACTGGCGGGTCAGTTCGCACAGCTGTGCGCGGTTCAAGCGCTGGCGGCGGGGTTGCCGGGTACCTGCCTCTTGGCGCTGCAACTGGCGGGCGAACAGGCCCTGCTCACGTAACAGCTGGCGCGCATGGCGCTCGCTGTCGGCCTGCAAGCTGGCCTTGTGGGCCTTGCCGGCCAGGTCGATGGCTTGATAACGATAGGTCGGCATGGCTCAGCCCTGCACCACGCGCAGCACTTCGGCCAGGCTGGTCTCGCCACGCGCCAGGCAATCGCTGGCCATGGCGACCAGGCTGCGCCGACGATCAGCCAGGTAATCCTGCATGGCTTGTTCACTGGCGCCGTCGTACAGCAGCGCGATCAGGCCCGCGTCCAGCTCGACGAATTCGTACAGGCCCAGGCGCCCGACATAGCCGCTGCCTTGGCACTGCTCGCAACCCACGGCGTGATAGCTGCTGCCCAGCGCGCACAGTTCAGGCCACAGGTCACGCTCGGCCGCTTGTAGCGGCTGCGCCACCGCGCACTGGCACAGCCGCCGCACCAGGCGCTGCGCAAGCACACCGCGCAGGCACGATGCGATCAGGAAGGGTTCGATGCCCATGTCGCGCAAGCGGGTCACCGCGCCCACGGCACTGTTGGTGTGCAGGGTCGACAGCACCAGGTGGCCGGTAAGGCTGGCCTGCACGGCAATCTGGGCGGTCTCCTGGTCGCGGATTTCACCCAGCATGATCACATCCGGGTCCTGGCGCAGGATGGCGCGCAGGCCAGTGGCAAACGTCAGCCCTGCGCGGGGGTTGATCGCGGTCTGGCCGATACCGGCGATGGCGTACTCCACCGGGTCTTCGACGGTAAGGATGTTGCGGCTGCCATCATTGAGGCTGTTGAGGCTGGCGTACAGCGTGGTGGTCTTACCCGAGCCGGTCGGGCCGGTGGACAGCACGATGCCATTGGGCCGCGCCAGGCAATTGCGCAGGCCATTGAGCACCGCTGCCGGCATACCCAGGTTGTCCAGCGCCAGCAGGCTGGCCTGCTTGTCGAGCACACGCATCACCACCCGCTCGCCGTGGATGCCAGGCAGGGTCGAGACGCGCACGTCCACCTCACGTCCGGCTGCCCGCAAGGTGATGCGACCGTCCTGGGGCTGGCGTTTTTCGGCGATGTCCAGCCGGGCCATGACCTTGATCCGCGACACCAGCATCGCCGACAGCGCCCGTGGCGGGCGCAGCACCTCGCGCAGGTGGCCGTCGACGCGCAGGCGCACCACCAGGCTCTGCTCGAAGGTCTCGATATGAATGTCCGAGGCACGCAGGCGCAGGGCCTGGCCGAACAGGCCGTTGATCAGGCGGATCACCGGCGCCTCGTCATCGCTTTCGAGCAAGTCCTCGATGCGCGGCATTTCGCTCATCAGGCTGTCCAGGTCAACCTGGTCGCCAATCCCTTCGATCAGCGCTTCGGTGGCCGCATCGCCTGCCTGATAGAGCTGGCCCAGTTGCTCGTCGAAGGCCGCAGGCTCCAGGTAGGTCAGCGCACTGGGCTGGCCATGCACCCGCAGCAGCTCCTGCAACTGGTCGCTGTCGGCGTCGCGGCGCAGCCACAATTGCCAGCCGCCCTGCATCGGGGTCATGGCCAGGCCCGCCTGGCGTGCCAGCCGGTAGGGCAGCATCACCAGGTGCCTCCTTCCAGGCGCGCCCTGCTTGCGGGGAACACCTGCAGCAGCGGCGTGCCGCCTTCAGCGCCAGCAAGGTCCGGCAGTTGCAGCGGGGTGGTCTGTTGCAGGGTGCGGTACTTGTCTTCGCTGAGCCCGGCCAGGCTCGGCCCGTCGCGCAGGATGCGCGGGCGGATGAAGACCATCAGGTTCTGCTTGGTGTTCTTGCTGGCATCGGAGCGGAACAGGCGGCCCAGATACGGGATGTCACCGAGCAGTGGTACCCGCTGGTTGCTGGTGCTCAGCTCGTCGCTGATCAGCCCGCCCAGAATCACCAGGCCGTTGTCTTCGACCATGACCTTGGTCTTGATCTCGCGCTTGTTGGTGATCACATCGCTGGCAGCGCTGGATTCGGCAATCGACGAGACCTCCTGAACAATGTCCAGGCGCACGCTGTTGTCGATGTTGATCTGCGGTTTGATCCGCAGCTTTACCCCCACCTCCTTGCGCTCGATGGTCTGGTAGGGGTTGGCGTTGTTCTGCGTTACGGAGCCTGTGACGAAGGGCACTTCCTGGCCGACCAGGATTGACGCCTCGGCGTTGTCCAGGGTCAGCAAGGTCGGAGTGGACAGCAGGTTGAAACCGCTCTTGCCCTTGAGCGCATTGACCAGCATGGCGAAGTTGAAACCGCCACCAAAGTGGCCAATGCCGGCGGTGGCACCGGTGGTGGCAGACAGCAGCTTGCCCAGTGCCTCATTGTCGTCGCTGGCAGCCGCCCCCGCGATATTGGCGATGTTCACCCCATTGCTGCCGAAGTTGACGATACCGGCCCCGAACTTCTCATCGGCGAACAGCCACTGCACACCCAGCTCCTGGGCACTGCTGTCGGACACCTCGGCGATGATCGCCTCGACCACCACCTGGGCACGGCGGATGTCCAGTTGCTCGACGATGGCACGGTAGGCAGCCAGCTCGCTGTCGGGGCCGACCATGACCACGGCGTTGGTACCCTCTTCGTACTCCAGGCGAATACCCGAGCCACCGGCGCTGGCCATCACCGGCCTGTCCTTCACCTCCCCTTCGCCCGCGCTTTCTGCCGGCGCCACGCCTTCCTGGCTGAGCCCGCGCAGCACCTTGACCACTTCACTGGCAGTGGCGTGCCGCAGGTAGATGACCTGGGTGCTGACGCTGCCCACT
Organism: Pseudomonas putida; assembly: GCF_025905425.1. Classification (NCBI taxonomy): domain Bacteria; kingdom Pseudomonadati; phylum Pseudomonadota; class Gammaproteobacteria; order Pseudomonadales; family Pseudomonadaceae; genus Pseudomonas; species Pseudomonas putida. The sequence continues at coordinate 4,140,520 of NZ_CP109603.1, forward strand.
GCTTCGCTGGGGCGGTCGAGCTGGCGCAGCAGGCTGGCGATGCGTTCGAGGTTGCTGCGCCAGTCGGTAACCACCAACTGGTGAGCGGCCGGGTACGGGGTGATCACCCCTACCCGTGGGTCGATCAGGGGCTTGAGGATGCCCAGCACCTGCTCGGTGGCGGCGTTGCGTAAATCGAATACCCGCGTGGCTACGCTGTCGCTGCCCGCGCCCTGCTGCCCGGTAGGCTCCACCGGCACCGGTTCCAGGCGCGCAGCCTGGTCGGGAACGATCTTCACGCTGCCGTTGGGCAGATCGACCGTGGCGTAGCCCTGGGCACGCAGCTGCGCGAGGAAGATGTCATAGATGGCATCGGCGTCGTGCAGATCGACCGTGCGCACGGTGACCTTGCCCTTGACCCGCGGGTCGACGATGAACGTGGTGCCGGTGATGCGCGACACACTGTCGATGAACTCGCCCAGTTCGGTGTCGACGAAGTTCACCTCATACATCGGCGTGCCGTTGTCATCGAACACCGGCTCTTCAGCGCAAGCGCTGGGCAGGCCCACGGCCAGGGCCAGGCTCAGTGCAGCCGCCATGCAGTATCTAACAGGCATCGTTCATCCTTGCCGCTTGAAGCCGGTCACGGCGGGGCGTGGCGGCCAGGGCAGGCGTTCACGCCGCCCCTGGTTGTTGAAAATCAGGCCATCGCTGTCGATGTCCTGCAGCACGATCCCTGGCGCCAGGCGCTGGCCGCGAGCCAGGGTGCGCACCTGCTGGCCGTAGCGCAGTACCACCACGCTGGCCGACAACGGCTGGGCCTTGAGGCCGCCGAGGTAATGCAGCGGCAAACGGGTCATGGCGATCGCGCCGTCGTCGGCGGGCGCCTGCCAGAGGCCAACCATCAACCCAGGCAGTTGAACTTCAACCGCCTTGGAGGGGCTGGCCGGTTGTGGCTGGCGGCCCAGTTGCAGCACGCACTGTGCAGCGAGCCAGCCGGCCAGGGTCAGGCAAGCGCCGGTGAGCAGCCGTGAAGCGAAGTTCACGAAGCCATCTGCCGGGGATGCCAACCGGGGTGGCCCTGTACATAGCGCACCTGGGGCAATTGCAGCGGTGCCAGTTGCCAGTCCGGCTGCTGACGCGCCAGCCAGGCTTCTACCCGTTGCCACAGCGGTGCGCCAGCCTGCGACTCGAACTGCAGGCCGAACGTGCGGCACAGCCCCTGGACCGGCTCCAGGCCGGTGATGCGCTTGCCTTGCGGGCTGTAGCTGACGCCCCAGGCTTGGGTTTGCCAGCGCGGCAGGTCCTGGCTGTTATCCAGCAGCAGCGGGTCGCCGAACAGCTGTTCAGCGGCATTTTCCAGCACTTGCTCGACCTGCCGGGCCGGGGCCTCGACCACCGGGGCCGGGTAACTCCCAGTCAGGCTGATCAAGTGCTCGCGGGTAATCGCTGCACCTGCGGCCAACGGGCAGTCGTAACGCAGGCCCGGCAATAGCACGGGCATGCTGCCGTCATCGGCCAGAGCCTGATGCAGCAGGCGGTCCCAGCTGCCGCCACGGGTGTCACGCCGCCACAAGTTCTGGGGCGCCCGGGCCAGCGGTTGATCGAGCCACGCCGCATGGCCAGCGCGCTGTTGGCGCAACTGCGCCTGCAACTGCCCGGCACGCACCTGCGCAGCCGGTGCCAGCTGGTGTTCGAACGCCGGGAAGAACCGACCCTCGAACTGCCATTGACCAGCCACCTGCTGACAGCGCAAGCGAAACGCCCCGCTGCCCCGGCACCCGGCGAACAACACCGGCACGCGGCGGCCGCTGGCCTGGGTGGCCAGCACTGGCGCCGGCCACAGGTCTTGGCCGCGCGCGCACAGCAACACGTCAATTGCCGGCAGCCGTTCAGCCAGCCACAGACCCGGCCCGGTACCGACATCGGCCATGGCCACGACCAGGTCCGCCTCGCGCCGGGCCTGTTCGAACACCGGCAGCAAAGATTGATACCACTGTTTAAGGGAGGCTTTCTGGTCCTGGGCGTAAGGGTCGGTCACACCGACCACGGCAATGCGCGCACCGCCCCGCTCGAACAAGTGCAGGGGTTCAAGGCCGAGGCCTTGGCGGTGTTCATCGGCGAGCCCTGCGCCAAGCGTAATGGCAGGAGACTGAGCGTAGAGTGCCGTGCTGCGCTGCGGCCAGAGCACCCGCTCGTCGCTGCTGACGCGCACTTCGCTGCCCAGCAGTTGGCTGCCCTGCACGCCACTTTCACCTTGGGTCAGGTAGGCCAGGCCACTGCCGTTCCAGCCTTGGCCGTTCTCCAGGGTCAGGCTGTTGCCCGCCCCGGCCTCGCCACGCAACTGTTCCAGCAGCGCTGCCAATACCGCATAGCCGCCCAGGTTGGCCTCATCGGCCCGGCCGGCATCGAGCAGCGGCGCCAGTTGCGGGAAAGCGGTGCTGGCGCTGGTGCCGGTCATCCACGGCGCACGCCCGAGGTGGCTGACCGGCCCCAGGCGCGTCGCCGGGACTACGGCCAGGCCGAGCTGGCGGGCATCGAGGGTGTCAGCGACATAAAGCAAATCCAGGCTGGCGTTGCCACCGCGCTGCCCTGGCAAGGCGGAACAGGCGCCGAGCAACGGTGCCAAGGCACCGACACCCATCCAGCTGATCACTTCGCGCCTGTTCACACTGCTTGCCATCGAGCCCGCCATCCTTATCCAAGTTCACGTTGGGCCCCGGATGTTGCGGCGTTCGCATGACAGTTTGATGGCAGAAATCCGACAACGATTCCAAATCGATCTGTCGGGCACGAACGTAAGAACGTGCAGTTTTAAGCGCGCTTTCACATTTCTGCCAAGGAATCATCATACTTGCGCTCTACAGTCGCGGTTTCTTTCAACTCAGCCAACATAAGGACACCCTGATGAGTCGAGATACCGGCGACAACCTGGACCGGAACCACAGCGGCAATCTGCCGATGGCCAGCGTCATGGACGCTTACCTGAGCCGCCGCAGCGTGATGCGCGGCAGCCTGGGCGCCGCCATCGCCATGATCGCCGGTACCGGCCTGACAGGCTGCTTCGACGGTGGTGGCGGTTCCGATCACGATGATCCTGTCACCGAACCGCCGGTGACCGAGCCACCTGTAACCGAACCGGAAGTCCCGAAACTGGCACTGGGTTTCCAGTCCATCCCAGGCTCGCGTACCGATGCCTGTGTCGTCGCGGCAGGCTACAGCGCCTACGTGCTGGCGCCATGGGGCACGCCGCTGAACAGCAATGCCAACCCGTGGAAGTCCGATGGCAGCAACACCTCGACCGACCAGGCCAATGCCATGGGCATGCACCACGACGGCATGCACTTCTTCCCTATCAATGGCAGCTCCGAAGACGGTTTGCTGGCCATCAACTTCGAGTACATCGACGCGGCCGCCCTGCACCCGGCTGGCCCGACCACTGACGTCAACGGCAAGCGCCCGGCCGAAGAGATCCGCAAAGAGATCAACGCCCACGGCGCCGGCGTAGTACGCCTGCAAAAAGTCAGTGGGCGCTGGCAGGTGGTCGACAACGACCCACTGAACCGCCGCTTCACCACCGCCTCGCGCATGGAGATCACCGGCCCGCTGCGCGGTACCGACCACGTCAAGACCAAGTACTCCACTGGCGGCACTCACTGCCGCGGCACCAACAACAACTGCGGCAACGGCTACACCCCCTGGGGCACTTACCTGACCTGCGAAGAGAACTGGCCGGGCATTTTCGTCAACAAAGGCACCCGCCCTGAAGACCAGCGCCGTATTGGTGTCGGCACTTCCAACGGCCAGTACAAATGGGAAAGCGCCGCCGGTGACAGCACCGAGGTGAATGACGAATTCGCCCGTTTCGATGTGACCGTCAAAGGCGCCAGCGCCGCCGACGACTACCGCAACGAAGCCAGCACCTATGGTTACATCGTCGAGATCGACCCCTACAACAGCGCCACCCTGGCCACCAAGCGCACGGCGCTAGGCCGCTTCCGCCACGAAGGCTGCTGCCCAGGCCTGCCGGTGGCCGGCAAGCCGCTGGTCTGGTACATGGGCGACGACTCGAACAACGAGTACCTGTACAAGTTCGTCTCCACCGCCGTGTGGGACGCCGCCGATGCAAGCCCAGCCGACCGCCTGGCCACCGGTGCCAAATACATGGACCAGGGCAAGCTCTACGTGGCCCGCTTCAATGCCGACGGCACGGGTGTATGGCTGTTGCTCGACGTGGCCACCGCCACCAGCGCCGGCAGCACCCTTGGCGCGCTGTACGGTGACCTGCCGGGCATCATCCTCAACACCCGTGGTGCTGGTGATGCCGTGGGCGCGACCCCAATGGACCGCCCGGAATGGACCACAGTCAATCCGCTCAATGGCGATGTCTACCTGACCCTGACCAACAACAGTGCGCGTACCCCGGAAAAAGTCGACGCCGCCAACCCGCGTGGCCCGAACCGTCACGGCCACATTATCCGCTGGCACGAAAGCGACGATCAGCTGAGTTTCACCTGGGACATTTTCGTGTTTGGCGCCAATGCCGCCGGTACTGCTGACATCAACCGTTCCGGCCTGACCGAGCTGAACCAGTTCGCCAGCCCCGACGGCATGAGTTTCGATAGCCGTGGGGTGTTGTGGTTCGAGACCGACAACGGCGAAACCACCCTGACCGATTACACCAATGACCAGTTGCTGGCGGTGATCCCTACCGATCTGGTGGATGCCACGGGCAAGCAAGTGCCGGTCAACGCGCAAAACCAGGTGGATTTGCGGCGCTTCTTTGTCGGGCCGAACGGCTGCGAGGTGACCGGGATTGCCTTCAGCCCGGACAACAAGTCGATGTTCGTGAACATCCAGCATCCGGAGAACTGGCCATATACCGACAAGGCTACCGATGCTACCCCGGCAGGGGGCACGGTAAGGCCGCGGGCTTCGACAGTGGTGATTCAGCGTGATGATGGCGGGGAGATCGGGACGGTCTGACCGGGCGCTGGTCAGCCAGCCTTGCGCTGGCTGTACCGGCCTCTTCGCGGGGCAAGCCCGCTCCCACAGGCACCCCGCTAGTCTCAAGGGCAGTGGGGGGACCTGTGGGAGGTACCCCGCTAGTCTCAAGGGCAGTGGGGGACCTGTGGGAGGCACCCCGCTAGTCTCAAGGGCAGTGGGGGACCTGTGGGAGGTACCCCACTAGTCTCAAGGGCAGTGGGGGACCTGTGGGAGGCACCCCGCTAGTCTCAAGGGCAGTGGGGGACCTGTGGGAGGCACCCCGCTAGTCTCAAGGGCAGTGGGGGACCTGTGGGAGGCACCCCGCTAGTCTCAAGGGCAGTGGGGGACCTGTGGGAGGCACCCCGCTAGTCTCAAGGGCAGTGGGGGACCTGTGGGAGGCACCCCGCTAGTCTCAAGGGCAGTGGGGGACCTGTGGGAGGCACCCCGCTAGTCTCAAGGGCAGTGGGGGACCTGTGGGAGGCACCCCGCTAGTCTCAAGGGCAGTGGGGGACCTGTGGGAGGTACCCCGCTAGTCTCAAGGGCAGTGGGGTACCTGTGGGAGCGGGCTTGCCCCGCGAAGAGGCCGGCGAGGTTTACCAGAGTATCGGCTCACGACTCTTCACCCGCACCTGCTGCGCCGGCACCCGCGCATGCCACTGCACCACCCCCAGCGCCTCGACCTGAAACGCGCTGCGCATCACCCGCCCCTCTTCCTCGAACGACAGCTGCAACAGAAAATGCCCACTGTTGAGCAGCAATCCTTCGCTCAACCGTTCGAACGTCTCATCATCCACCGCCCCCAACGCCTGGCGCAGCGCTGCGGCATCCACATACCCCGACGCCGGCCGGCCACTGACGATGCGGCTGAGCAGCGCACGTGGGTAGCGCCCCTCGTACAACGCCTCGAGCATGGGCAGATGCTCCAGCCCCAAGGCATTGGCGTTCAAGCGCCAGCCGGTTGTTTGCGGCAGGGCGCACAGCATCGGGTAGCGGGCCTGACGCGTGGCATCCGGCTCCAGCAGCAGGTTCAGCTCGCTGGTGTCGAGCATCGGTTGGTTAGCCGCCAGGCGCGCTGGTTGCTGGCGCAGGTACTGGGCACTTTCGGCCCCTTGCAGGCGGGTATCGCTGTCAGTGTCGAGCCAATCGGCCAGGGCATCGACCAGGCGCTCTGCCGCCATGTCGTCGCCCAACAGGCGGCGCAGCTGGCGCTCGGCGCGCTCGCCATCAGCCCCGAGCAAGGCGTTGACGTTGAAGCACGTGTGCTGGTCGCGCACCCGCAGTTGCGCCTGGCCTGCGCCAAAATCGTAGTCCAACGGTTGCCCGCGCAAGGCCTGCCAGAACAACGGGCTAAGCCGCCAGGCCGGGTCGCGCAGCGCCTGTTCGGCATAAGCCAAGCCGGCCTGCTCCATGGCCCTGACCTGCACCCGCTGCTGCAACAGGCGCACTTCATCGACCTGACGCCGGCCATCCTCCACCAGCCAGGCCATGCCTGCCGCGAGCATCGCCAACACCACCATCACCATCAGCAAGGCCGCACCCTGCTGTCGTTTACCGCCCATCTGCAGGCGCCTCTCATGGCCCGTAAAAGCGCCAGTCAACACGCCGGGTGTTGCAGGCAGATGGCAATGGCACGTTCCGTCATGTTCACGTCATCTGCACGAGGCAGGATTGCCCTTCCTTTTCATGGCCTTACAGGAGTGGTCGCAATGGGTGGCATTGGAATCTGGCAACTGGTGATCGTATTGATGATCGTATTCCTGCTGTTTGGTACCAAGCGCCTCAAGGGCCTGGGCAGCGATGTGGGCGAGGCGATCCAGGGGTTTCGCAAGTCCATGGGCGGTGACAACGACGCCAGCTCGCCCGGCCCGGCTCACGTACAACAGCAGGCACCGCTGGCCGGCCAGGCTACGCCACCGGACCGTCAGGCCTGATGTTCGAGGTAGGCTTCAGCGAGTTGCTGCTGGTCGGCATCGTCGCACTGCTGGTGCTGGGCCCCGAGCGGCTGCCGGTAGCGGCACGTACGCTTGGGCGCGGCCTGGGCCAGGCGCGCAGGGCCATGCATGGCCTGCGCACGCAGATGGAGCGGGAGATCGAATTGCCCAACCTCGACAGCGCGCCCTTGCAGCGCCTGGAACAGGAGATTCGTCAGGGCATCAGCCTTGCCGCCCCCTCGGCCAATGACGCGGCAACCGTCGCAGTACCCAGGGAGAGTGTTTCATGAGCCTTGCCATGGACCCTGCGGCGGGCATGCCGCTGACCGAGCACCTGCGTGAGCTGCGCAAGCGCCTGGTGCGTTGCCTGGGGTTGATCGCACTGGTTTTCGCCGGCCTGTTCCCCTTCGCCCAGACCCTCTACACACTGATCTCCGAACCCCTGCGCCGCTTCCTGCCGGAAGGCGCCAGCATGATCGCGACCAGTGTCACCTCACCCTTTCTGACACCCTTCAAGCTGACCGCGATGTGCGCGCTGTTTGTCGCCATGCCGCTGTTGTTGCACCAGGCCTGGGGGTTTCTGGCGCCAGGCCTGTATCGCCGCGAACGGCGGATTGCCCTGCCGCTGCTGGTGTCGAGCATCCTGCTGTTTTATGCCGGCATGGCGTTCGCGTTCTTTCTGGTATTCCCGATGATGTTCGGCTTCTTCGCCAGCGTGACGCCCGATGGCGTGGCGATGATGACCGACATCAGCCAGTACCTGGACTTCATCATGGCGCTGTTCCTGGCGTTCGGGCTGGCGTTCGAGATCCCGGTGGCGACGTTCATCGTGGTCTGGGTGGGGTTGGCGGATGTGGCGACACTGCGCCGTAGCCGGCCCTACGTGATCGTCGGGTGCTTTGTGGTGGGGATGATTCTGACGCCACCGGACGTGTTTTCGCAGACGATGCTGGCGGTGCCGATGTGGGTGCTGTTCGAGGTGGGGTTGTTGGCGTGTGGCGGGTTGAAGCGGCCCGAGCCTGGCAAAGAAATGGTGACTGGAGTGTAGGGCCACTTCGCGGGCAAGCCCGCTCCCACAGGGATATCACAAGCTTCAAGCCCTGTGATATCCCTGTGGGAGCGGGCTTGCCCGCGAAGAGCCTGGATGCGGTCTAGAAGTCAGCCAGTGGCCAGACTTCATAGGCTGGCGTTTCATACGGGTGGCTCTGCTTGAGCGCGGCAACGACCTGAGCAATCAGGTCGTCAGCCACCACCAGCTCCACCTTCCATTCCTCGACCACCTCGACCTGGCCGGTTTGCCCGAGAAACGGCTGGCTGCCGTCCAACGGGCGAAACTGGCCTTGGCCCAGGGTTTGCCAGGCGCAGTGGTCGTAGTCGCCGATACGCCCGCCACCGGCGGCGAACACGGCGGCCTTGACCACATCGACGTGGCTGGCCGGGACGAAGAAGGCGAGCTTGTACACGCCTTAGTTCACCCAAACCCGCGCGTTGCGGAACATACGCATCAGCGCGGCATCTTCCTGCCACTCATCCGGGCGCCAGGAGTTCTGCACAGCGCGGAACATACGCTCCGGGTGCGGCATCATGATGGTCACGCGGCCGTCGCGGCTGGTGAGGCCGGTGATACCACGCGGCGAGCCGTTCGGGTTGGCCGGGTAGGTTTCGGTGACCTTGCCGTGGTTGTCGACGTAGCGCAGGGCCACGCAACCGGACACGTCGGCTTCCAGCAGTGCCGCTTCGTTGGCGAACTCGGCATGGCCTTCGCCGTGGGCGATGGCGATCGGCATGCGCGAACCGGCCATGCCCTGCAGGAAGATCGAGTTGGACTTCTGCACCTCGACCATGGCCACACGGGCTTCGAACTGCTCGGAACGGTTACGCACGAAGTGCGGCCAGAACTCGGTGCCCGGGATCAGCTCGTGCAGGTTGGACATCATCTGGCAACCGTTGCACACGCCCAGGGCGAAGCTGTCGGTACGCTCGAAGAAGGCCTGGAAGGCATCGCGGGCACGGGCGTTGAACAGCGCCGACTTGGCCCAGCCCTCACCAGCACCCAGCACGTCACCGTAGGAGAACCCACCGCAGGCAACCAGGCCCTTGAAGGCTTCGAAATCGACACGGCCAGCGAGGATGTCGCTCATGTGCACGTCGATGGCGGCGAAGCCTGCGCGGTCGAAGGCGGCAGCCATCTCGACCTGGCCATTGACGCCCTGCTCACGCAGGATCGCCACTTGCGGGCGCACGCCTTTCTTGATGTACGGCGCGGCGATGTCGTCGTTGACGTCAAAGCCCAGCTTGACCGACAGGCCAGGGTTGTCTTCTTCGAGCAGCGCGTCGAATTCCTGGTCGGCGCATTCGGCGTTGTCACGCAGGCGCTGAACCTGGTAGCTGGTCTCGGCCCACTGGCGTTGCAGCAGGCGACGGTCGCCCTTGAACAGTTCTTCACCGTTCAGGCGCACGACCACTTCGCTGTTGTTGATCGGCTGGCCGATCACCGCGACGCAGTCTTCACCCAGGCCAGCGGCGCTGAACTGAGCCAGTACGTCCGGGGTGGCATCTTGGCGAACCTGGATCACCGCACCCAGCTCTTCGTTGAAGAGGATGGCGGCGACTTTTTCTGGCTTGCTGGTCAGGGTGTCCAGTTCAAGGTCGAAGCCGCAATGGCCGGCGAAGGCCATTTCCAGCACGGTGGTCATCAGGCCACCATCGGAACGGTCGTGGTAAGCCAGCAGGTGGCCGTCGGCGTTGAGGCCCTGGATCACGGCGAAGAAGGCCTTGAGGTCTTCGGCATCGTCGACGTCCGGTGCAGCATTGGCCAGCTTGCCGTGGGTCTGTGCCAGGATCGAGGCGCCCATGCGGTTCTTGCCGCGGCCCAGGTCGATCAGGATCAGGTCGGTTTCGCCCTTGTCCATGCGCAGTTCAGGGGTGAGCGTCTTGCGGATGTCGGTGACCGGGGCAAAGCCGGTGATGATCAGCGACATTGGCGAGGTCACGCTCTTCTCGACGCCCTCTTCACTCCACTTGGTCTTCATCGACATCGAGTCTTTGCCGACCGGGATGGTGATACCCAGCTCAGGGCACAGTTCCATGCCCACGGCCTTGACCGTGTCGTACAGGCGGGCATCTTCACCTGGGTGGCCGGCAGCGGACATCCAGTTGGCCGACAGTTTGATGTCGGACAGCTTTTCGATCCGCGAAGCCGCCAGGTTAGTCAGGGTTTCGCCGATGGCCATGCGGCCAGACGCCGGGGCGTCGAGCAGGGCCAACGGGGTGCGCTCACCCATGGCCATGGCTTCACCGGTGTAGACGTCGAAGCTGGTGGCGGTGACGGCGCAGTCGGCCACCGGCACCTGCCATGGGCCGACCATTTGGTCACGGGCCACCAGGCCAGTGATGGTGCGGTCGCCGATGGTGATCAGGAAGCTCTTGCTGGCCACCGCAGGGTGGTGCAGCACGCGCTTGACCGAATCGGCCAGCGACAGGGTGCTTGGGTCGAACTCATCGCCAAGCTCGGCTTCACGGGTGACCGAACGGTGCATGCGCGGCGGCTTGCCCAGCAGCACGTCCAGCGGCATGTCCACCGGCGTATTGCCGAAGTGACTGTCGGTGACGGTCAGGTGCGGCTCTTCAGTCGCCTCGCCGACCACGGCGAACGGGCAGCGCTCACGCTCACAGATGGCCTGGAAGCGGTCGAAATCGACGGCGCTGACGGCCAGCACGTAACGTTCCTGCGACTCGTTGCTCCAAATTTCGTGCGGGGCCATGCCCGGCTCGTCGTTGGGCACGTTGCGCAGTTCGAAGCGGCCACCGCGGCCACCGTCGTTGACCAGCTCAGGGAAGGCGTTGGAGATACCACCGGCGCCGACGTCGTGGATGAAGGCGATCGGGTTCTTGTCACCCAGCTGCCAGCAGCGGTCGATGACCTCTTGGCAACGGCGCTCCATTTCCGGGTTTTCGCGCTGTACCGACGCGAAGTCCAGGTCGGCGGAGCTGGCGCCGGTGGCGACCGACGAAGCCGCACCGCCACCCAGGCCGATGAGCATGGCCGGGCCGCCGAGCACGATCAGCTTGGCGCCGACGGTGATTTCGGCCTTCTGCACATGCTCTTCACGGATGTTGCCCATGCCGCCTGCGAGCATGATCGGCTTGTGGTAGCCGCGCACTTCTTCGCCGTGCGGGGTGTTGATCGCCTGCTCGAAGGTACGGAAGTAGCCGGTCAGTGCCGGGCGACCGAATTCGTTGTTGAACGCAGCACCACCCAGTGGGCCCTCGACCATGATGTCGAGTGCGTCGACGATGCGCTCAGGCTTGCCGTATGCCTGCTCCCACGGCTGTTCGAAGCCTGGGATGCGCAGGTTGGACACGGTGAAGCCGGTCAGGCCAGCCTTGGGCTTGGCGCCGCGACCGGTGGCGCCTTCGTCACGGATTTCGCCGCCGGAGCCGGTAGATGCACCGGAGAACGGCGCGATGGCGGTCGGGTGGTTGTGCGTCTCGACCTTCATCAGGATGTGCACCGGCTCCTGCACCGCGCCGTACTGGCGGGTCTCAGGGTTCGGGAAGAAGCGGCCGGCAACGTTACCGACGATCACCGAGGCGTTGTCTTTGTAAGCCGACAATACGCCTTCGCTGTGCATCTGGTAGGTGTTCTTGATCATGCCGAACAGGCTCTTTTCCTGAGCCTGGCCGTCGATGTCCCAACTGGCGTTGAAGATCTTGTGGCGGCAGTGCTCGGAGTTGGCCTGGGCGAACATCATCAGTTCGATGTCGTTCGGGTTGCGCGCAAGGTTCTGGAAAGCGGCGACCAGGTAGTCAATCTCGTCTTCGGCCAGGGCCAAGCCCAGGTCGACGTTGGCCTTGGCCAGCGCATCGCGGCCACCGCCCAGGATGTCGACCGAGGTCATCGGCTTGGGCTGGGCGTGGCTGAACAGGTCGGATGCCTGTTCCAGCTGGGCCAGCACGCGCTGGGTCATGCGGTCGTGCAACTCGGCGGCGACGGCCAGGGCATCGGCTTCGCTCAGGTTACCGGCAACGTAGTAGGCGATGCCGCGCTCCAGGCGCTGGATCGACTGCAGGCCGCAGTTGTGGGCGATGTCGCTGGCCTTGCTGGCCCAGGGCGAAATGGTGCCCAGGCGCGGTACGACCAGGAACAGGCGGCCGGTCGGCTCCTGTACCGGGACGCTCGGGCCGTACTTGAGCAGACGGCCCAGCACCTGCTGCTGGTCGGCGGTCAGCTCGCCGTCGACATCGGCGAAGTGGGCGAATTCGGCATACAAACCAGTAACAGCGGGGACTTTCTGGCTCAGTTGCTCGAGTAATTTACCGTGGCGAAAGGCAGAAAGGGCAGGAGCGCCGCGCAGGATCAACATCGTCGGGACAGCCTCAGGAAGGGGTGTGCTTAGAGGCCGTGCATTCTAGCCTAATTCCGCGGCTTTCGGCACCCGCCAGAGGGCAATGCTGCCGGGCGGCGGAACCGGACTTCGGGGTCAGAAAAATTGCCGGTTTTTCAGCCTGTCCATGGCGCCCTGACGCGCCTAGCGAAAAAACCGCTACCAGACAAGCTATCTGTTGTCGAGATATGGCGCCGCCTGTCCTTTGCGTATACTGCAAGCTATGTTCGCCCACACTGCTTTGCGCCAGCGCTGCGCCAGATGGCTCATCGCAACCGGACTCTTTCTGATGCTCGGTGCCTGTGTTGAAAAACCCAGCACCCTAGAGCGCGTGAAGGAGGATGGCGTGCTGCGCGTCATCACCCGCAACAGCCCGGCGACCTATTTCCAGGACCGTAACGGCGAAACCGGTTTCGAGTACGAACTGGTCAAGCATTTCGCCGATGATCTCGGCGTGAAGCTGGAGATCGAGACGGCCGACAACCTCGACCAACTGTTCGACGAACTGGGCAAGCCCTCAGGCCCGGTGCTGGCGGCCGCGGGCCTTGTGAGCAGCGAGCGGCGCAAGACCCAGGCAAAATTCTCCCACCCGTACCTGGAAGTCACCCCTCAGGTCATCTACCGCAACGGCCGCTCCCGCCCCACCGAAGCCAAGGGCCTGGTCGGCAAGAAGATCATGGTGCTCCAGGGCAGCAGCCATGCCGACCAACTGGCCGCGCTGAAAAAACAGTACCCGGGCCTGGAATACGAAGAATCCGACGCCGTCGAGGTGGTCGACCTGCTGCGCATGGTCGATGAAGGGCAGATCGACCTGACCCTGGTCGATTCCAACGAATTGGCGATGAACCAGGTGTATTTCCCCAACGTACGGGTCGCCTTCGACCTGGGCGACACCCGCGACCAGCGCTGGGCAGTGGCTGCCGGCGAGGACAACAGCCTGCTCAACGAGGTTAACGAGTTCCTCGACAAAGCGCAGAAGAACGGCACCCTGCAGCGCCTGAAAGACCGCTACTACGGCCATGTCGATGTACTGGGCTACGTCGGCGCCTACACCTTCGCCCAGCACCTGCAGCAGCGCCTGCCCAAGTACGAGAAGCACTTCAAGAGCTACGCCAAGGTTGAACAGGTTGATTGGCGTCTGCTGGCGGCCATCGGCTATCAGGAATCCATGTGGCAGCCGGAAGTCACCTCCAAGACCGGCGTGCGCGGCCTGATGATGCTTACCCAGCGCACCGCGCAGGCCATGGGCGTGTCCAATCGCCTGGACCCGAAACAGAGCATCCAGGGTGGCGCCAAGTACTTCATGCTGATCAAGCAGCAGCTTGACGACAGCATCCAGGAACCCGACCGCACTTGGTTCGCCCTGGCCGCCTACAACGTCGGCAGCGGCCACCTGGAAGACGCCCGCACCCTGGCCAAGCGCGAGAAGCTCAACCCGAACAAGTGGCTGGACGTGAAGAAGATGCTGCCGCGCCTGGCGCAGAAGCAGTGGTACAGCAAGACCAAGTACGGCTATGCCCGCGGTGGTGAGCCGGTGCACTTCGTGGCCAACATCCGCCGTTACTACGACATCCTCACCTGGGTGACCCAGCCGCAGCTCGAAGGCCAGATGGCCGAGGGCAATTTGCATGTACCCGGTGTGAACAAGGACAAGCCGGCGGAGCAGTCGCCGCCGATGTAAGCCTGTACTGGCCTCTTCGCGGGGCAAGCCCGCTCCCACAGGATCCCGACTTCCTGGAGGTTATAGGGTATCTGTGGGAGCGGGCTTGCCCGCGAAGGGGCCGGTACAGGCTAACCCTTGGCCCGCCGAACCTTGAAAAAGTCACTGAGGATCTGCCCGCACTCCTCGGCCAGCACCCCGCCCTCCACCATCACCCGATGATTCAAAAAAGCCTGGCCAAAGAACTGCCCCTGGCTCCCACAGGATCCCGACTTCCTGGAGGTTATAGGGTATCTGTGGGAGCGGGCTTGCCCCGCGAAGGGGCCGGTACAGGCTAACCCTTGGCCCGCCGAGCCTTGAAAAAGTCACTGAGGATCTGCCCGCACTCCTCGGCCAGCACCCCGCCCTCCACCATCACCCGATGATTCAAAAAAGCCTGACCAAAGAACTGCCCCTGGCTCCCACAGGATCCCGACTTCCTGGAGGTTATAGGGTATCTGTGGGAGCGGGCTTGCCCCGCGAAGGGGCCGGTACAGGCTAACCCTTGGCCCGCCGAGCCTTGAAAAAGTCACTGAGGATCTGCCCGCACTCCTCGGCCAGCACCCCCGCCCTCCACCATCACCCGATGATTCAAAAAAGCCTGGCCAAAGAACTGCCCCTGGCTCCCACAGGATCCCGACTTCCTGGAGGTTATAGGGTATCTGTGGGAGCGGGCTTGCCCCGCGAAGGGGCCGGTACAGGCTAACCCTTGGCCCGCCGAGCCTTGAAAAAGTCACTGAGGATCTGCCCGCACTCCTCGGCCAGCACCCCGCCCTCCACCATCACCCGATGATTCAAAAAAGCCTGGCCAAAGAACTGCCCCTGGCTCTGCACAATCCCCGCCTTGGGCTCCAGCGCCCCATACACCACCCGCGCCACCCGCGAATGTACGATCAACCCCGCGCACATGCTGCACGGTTCCAGGGTCACGTACAGGGTGCTGCCCGGCAGCCGATAATTGCTCGCTGCCTTGGCCGCAGCCCGGATGGCGACCATTTCGGCATGGGCACTGGGGTCGCTGTCGAAAATCGGCCGGTTGAACCCCTGCCCGATCACCTGGCCATGCTGCACCAGCACCGCCCCCACCGGCACCTCGCCCATGGCCGCACCCTCGGCGGCCAGTGCCAGGGCCAGGCGCATGAATTCCTGATCGCGGCTGCGATCGATGATCTGCGGGCGCATCAGACCACCGTAATCGCGGCCATCAGGCCGGTTTCCATGTGGTCGATAACGTGGCAGTGGAACATCCAGGTGCCTGGGTTATCGGCGACCAACGCCACCTGGGCGCGTTCGTTCTTGCCCAGCAGGTAAGTGTCGGTAAACCACGGCTCGACGATCTCCCGGCGGTTGGAGGCGATCACCTTGAAGCTCATCCCGTGCAAATGGATCGGGTGCTGGTATTGGGTCATATTCTTCAGCTCGAAGATGTAGCTCTTGCCCTTCTGCAGTGTGGCGATGGGCCGGTCGGCGCAGGTCTTGTCGGTAATGTCCCAGGCCTGGCCATTGATTTGCCACAAGCTTGGTGGCTTGCCGTTCTCGGTGTTGACCGAAACCTTGCCCACCCATTCGAAATTGAAGTTGAGCTTCTCGGCGTTCTCCAGGTCCGGCTCGGCCACTGGGTTTGGCGGCAATGCGGGCGGCCAGTCGCTGGGGGCGTCACTGCTGGCGACCGAACGCAAAGTGCCCAGGCGCACGAAACCGTCGCGCAGAGAGATTTCCTGCCCCGCCTCGGGGATGCGGATAGCCAGGCAGATGCGCATGCCAGGCCCCAGCCAATAATCGTCGTCCAGCGGGCGCGGGGTGACTGGGTTGCCGTCGAGCGCGTAGATCCGGGCCTCGCAGTTGCCCTTAAGGTTCAGGCGATAGGTCCAGGTGTTGTCCAGGTTGAGCAGGCGCAAGCGCACCACCTGGCCAGCTGGCAACTCGGTCACCGAATCGGCCTGGCCGTTGATGGTAATCAGCCGCCCGGCCGTGCCATTACGTGCGGCCTCGCGGGGGATGCTGAACGGCAGCCAAGCGCCCTGCTCATCCACGTGCCAGTTTTTCAGGCTCATCGTGCGCTCATGCAAGAACCCAGTAGGCTCGCGCTCCTCGACGATCAACGGCCCGACCAGCCCGCGGCCGAGCTCTTCGGAACTGCTGACATGCGGGTGGTACCAGTAGCTGCCGGCATCCGGCACACGGAACTTGTAGTCGAAGTACTCGCCCGGCTTGACCGGCAGTTGCGACACATACGGCACGCCGTCCATTTCCAGCGGCAGGCGGATGCCGTGCCAGTGGATGGTGGTTTCGACCGGCAGGTGGTTGATGAAACGCACCCGCAGCCAGGTGCCTTGGCGTACCCGCAGCTCGGTGCCCGGCGCCGACGAGCCGAACGCCCAAGCTTCGGTCTTGAAGCCCGGCACCAGCTCGACCTCCAGCGGTGCGGCGATCAGCTCGTAGTCATGCCCGGCATTCTCGTCCTCGACCTTGCCCAGCCAGTACCGCGCCGCGCCTCCGGCGCCCAGGCCTACCACAACCAGGCCGGTGAGGCCTTTGAGCATTTGTCGACGGGTGAAGGACATCGGTGCGGGTACCTCGTTTCGGCGCAATCAAGCTGCCAGCAGGGCTGGCGATGAAGGGCGAATACGATACACCTGCAAATGGGAAAGATTAAGTGAAGTCTTGTCGCAGGGAGGTCTGGGCCTGATACCTGCGCGCAGCGTCAAAAGAATTCGTCCAGCAATCGATAAAAGCGGATCCGGGCAGGATCCGCTTCAACCCCATAACTTGCCAGAAAGGGCGCCACCCACTCATCCCCCAGGTCAGCGGCGATATCCCGGGTTGCCAACGCCAAGTCCTGCCAACGGTCGGCCACACCCAGGCGGCCACAGTCGATGAAACCGCTGAAGCGTGCGCCCTCAGCCATCAGGTTCGGTAGACAGGCATCGCCATGGGTCACCACCCGGTCCTCCTTCGCCGGGCGCGCCGCCAACAGGTCGGCGAACACGTCACTGGCCGTGCGCCCAAGTTGCTCTTCATCGAAGTCTGCCTCATCGACCAGGCCAGCCGTCATGCGCGCTTGCGCCAACCTCACCCGCGCCGCCAGCGCATGATCGAACGGGCACTCCCCGGCCGGTCGCTGGTGCAGCTGGCGCAGTGCCTCGGCCATCAGGGCAACCGTGGCCGCTGGCGTACGCTTAGCCGACTCGGCCAAGCTCTGGCCTGGCACTGCTGTCATCAACAACCAGTGCCGTCCCTGTTCAGTAACGGCATCGACGACCCGAGGCGCCGGCATGCCCTGCCCCGCCATCCAGCGCAGGCGGCTGACCTCCCCTGGGAGCTCCGCCAGCGCCGCAACGGGCTCGGACTTGAGGAACAGATCGTCGGCGCATTGCCGGCGCAGGCGCAAGACACTGGCCCCAGACTCGCCAAGCGCCTGAACCTCCATCGCCACAACGCCATGGGCCTCTCGCCAGCCTGCTGGCAGGGTCGTCATGGCATCTGCCCTTTGAGGATGTCTTCGCAGGCCTCGCTGCCCATGAGCGGCGCCAGAATAACGCCTGGGTGAGCGACCGTGACGTACAGCCCTTCGAACCCCTCAAGGAACGTACGCAGTGGCAGGCCACTGTCGGTTTTTGGCCGGTACACTGCCTGGATTGATCGCAGCGACAGTTCGCAACTGGGGTGAAACAAACTGGCAACCGCTTGCAGGCTGCTACGACCGAGCTCGGCCATCCCCGCTTCACCCGGGAAGTCAGCTGCCGACAGCAGCCCACCACCCCGACCGGGCCGCACTTCCAGCGACTGCCCGTACAGCAGATGGCGCAGCGGCACCTGTGCGGCATCGAACCGCAGCAGCACCGCAGGCGCTTCGTGGATGGGCAGAGCCTGCCCCAGTTGCCGGGCCAGGCTCTGGGCGCCCATGGCATTGGCCAGTACGACGACATCCGCCGGCACGATGCCCGCGTGGGTACGCACACCGGTAATGCGCGCCCCCTGCACCTCCAGCGCCAGTACCTCGCACGCCTCAAGCACCTTGGCGCCTTCGCCCTGGGCTGCCGCCAACAAACGCTCAGCCAGTGCATCAGGCTCGACCGCAAAATCGTCCGGTGACCAAATTGCCATGTCCGGAGGCTGCACCAAGCCGGGCTCCAGCTCGCGGATGCGCTCGCGCCCCACCGCCATCATCGACACCCCGGCCGCCTGCTGCTCGGCAAGCATGGCCAAGGTCTCCTGCTCGCTGTCGAGCCAGATCAAACCACCTTGCGCTGCCACCGGCAGCGGCC
Source organism: Pseudomonas putida (assembly GCF_025905425.1). Taxonomy (NCBI): domain Bacteria; kingdom Pseudomonadati; phylum Pseudomonadota; class Gammaproteobacteria; order Pseudomonadales; family Pseudomonadaceae; genus Pseudomonas; species Pseudomonas putida. The sequence goes on from NZ_CP109603.1 coordinate 4,158,770, forward strand.
CGAGCGCTTGCGTCAGCTGCGCAAATTGAGCCAGGGCACGCTGCTCCAGGGCAAAGCCTGCCGGGTGCTCGGAAGGGAGGCGGCTGCCGGTGCCCACCCAACCATACGAGTGCCCGGTGACACCCCGGGCAATGGCCCGCTCGCGTTCAAGCACGGTGACCGGGGCACCCCGCCGGGCCAGGTGCCAGGCGATGGAGGCGCCGATGATACCGCCGCCCACCACCACTACATGAGGAACGTTGCGTGCTATTGCGTTTGTCCTTGCGCAAATCCGAGGAAGCGTAGTGTGCGCAATGGCAGCCTTAACGTCTGTGAACAATCGTATTCACACTCAATGGCGGCCGGCGGCTTACGTTTGCTCACAGACGCGCAGGCAGTCGTCTACGCACAATGGCGTTTTCAACGTGAGGCCAGACGTATGACCGCCATAACCTTTCGCCCCGCAGCACCTGAAGATGCCGCAACCTGTATGACCCTCCGGGCATTGACCCGAGAAAACGCGTTCACCGAAGAAGACCTGCGCGCCCTGGGCATCACCGTCGATTCCTGGAGCAGCAGCATTCGCGATGGCAGCGGCCCAGGCTTCGTGGCTTGCAAGGACGACCAGATGGTGGGCTACTGCTTCGCTGACAAGGACAGCGGCGAGGTCACCGTGCTCGCACTGTTGCCGGCATATGAGGACCAAGGGATCGGCAAACGCTTGCTCCAGATGGTCGTCGATCACCTGGGGGAACTGGGGTTCGAGCGATTGTTCCTGGCGTGCTCCAGCGACCCGAACGCGCGCTCTTATGGGTTCTATCGCCACCTGGGGTGGACGTCGACAGGCGAGCACGATGAAGCGGGCGATGAGATCTTGCAGCTCGGGATCGATAGCAGCGCTCGGTAAAACGCAAAAGCCCGCAATCAAGCGGGCTTTTGCTAGCTTCCTGCTATCGGACGCCGGCCGTGGCCGGGCGCGAAATCATTCCCACTCGATCGTGGCCGGCGGCTTGCTCGATACGTCGTAAGTGACGCGCGAGATGCCTTCGATTTCGTTGATGATGCGGCCGCTGACGGTCTCCAGCAGCTCGTACGGCAGGTGTGCCCAACGCGCGGTCATGAAGTCCACGGTCTCGACGGCACGCAGGGCCACGACCCAGGCGTAACGACGGCCGTCGCCAACGACGCCAACCGATTTGACCGGCTGGAACACCACGAAGGCCTGGCTGGTCTTGTGGTACCAGTCGGCTTTGCGCAATTCTTCGATGAAGATGTGGTCAGCGCGACGCAGGATGTCGGCGTATTCCTTCTTCACTTCACCGAGAATCCGCACGCCCAGGCCTGGGCCTGGGAACGGGTGGCGGTAGACCATGTCGTACGGCAGGCCCAGTTCCAAGCCGATCTTGCGGACTTCGTCCTTGAACAGCTCGCGCAGCGGCTCGACCAGCTTGAGGTTCATTTCCTCTGGCAGGCCACCGACGTTGTGGTGCGACTTGATCACGTGGGCCTTGCCGCTCTTGGCGCCGGCCGACTCGATCACGTCAGGGTAGATGGTGCCCTGGGCGAGGAACTGGATGTTGTCCAGCTTGCTGGCTTCGGCATCGAAGATGTCGATGAAGGTGCGGCCGATGATCTTGCGCTTCTTCTCCGGGTCCGCTTCGCCTTCCAGGTTACCCAGGAACTGCTCCTCGGCATCGGCACGGATCACCTTGACGCCCATGTTCTCTTTGAACATGGCCATCACCTGGTCGCCTTCGTGCAGGCGCAGCAGGCCGTTGTCGACGAATACGCAGGTCAACTGGTCGCCGATGGCGCGGTGCAGCAGCGCGGCAACCACGGAGGAGTCAACGCCGCCGGACAGGCCCAGCAGGACGTTGGCCGAACCGACTTGCTCACGCACCTGGGCGATGGCGTCTTCGACGATGTTGGACGGGGTCCACAAGGCTTCGCAGCCGCAGATGTCCTGGACGAAGCGCGAGAGGATACGGCCGCCCTGCTTGGTGTGGGTCACTTCTGGGTGGAACTGCACGCCGTAGTAGCCGCGCGCGTCATCGAACATGCCGGCAATTGGGCAGCTCGGGGTGCTGGCCAGCACGTGGAAGTCGCCAGGCATCTGGGTGACCTTGTCACCGTGGCTCATCCAGACGTCCAGGCCCAGTACGCCATCGGCGTCCACATGGTCTTCGATGCCGTCGAGCAGGCGGCTCTTGCCGACCACGTCAACGCGGGCATAACCGAATTCGCGCAGGTCGGACCCGGTAACCTTGCCGCCCAGCTGTTCGGCCATGGTCTGCATGCCGTAGCAGATGCCCAGCAGCGGTACGTTCAGGTCGAACACCGCCTGCGGTGCGCGCGGGCTGTTGGCTTCGTGGACCGACTCGGGGCCGCCAGCGAGGATAATGCCGCGCGGGTTGAATTCGCGGATCGCTTCATCGTCCATGTCGAACGGATGCAGTTCGCAGTAGACACCGATCTCGCGCACGCGGCGGGCGATCAGTTGGGTGTACTGGGAACCGAAATCGAGGATCAGGATGCGGTGAGCGTGAATGTCGAGGGCCATGACTCAATCTCGTCAGTGGAAATCGGAAACGACGCGGGGCTGTCGTGACAGCCCCGCGTGCAACTGTTGCTGGAAGCCTCAGCCTACGCGGTAGTTAGGGGCTTCTTTGGTAATCTGCACGTCATGCACGTGGGACTCGGCCATGCCGGCACCGGTGATGCGTACGAATTCCGGCTTGGTGCGCATCTCTTCGATGGTCGCGCTGCCGGTATAACCCATGGACGAACGCAGGCCGCCCATCAGCTGGTGGATGATCGCAGCCAGGGCACCTTTGTACGGTACGCGGCCTTCAATGCCTTCCGGTACCAGCTTCTCGGCGCCGGCCGAGGAGTCCTGGAAGTAACGGTCGGAAGAGCCCTGCGCCTGTGCCATGGCACCCAGCGAGCCCATGCCGCGGTAGGCCTTGTAGGAACGGCCCTGGAACAGCTCGACTTCACCCGGGGCCTCTTCGGTACCGGCGAACATCGAACCCATCATCACGCAGGAAGCACCGGCAACGATGGCCTTGGACAGGTCACCCGAGAAGCGGATGCCACCGTCGGCGATCAGCGGCACGCCCGTGCCTTCCAGTGCGGCGGCGACGTTGGCGATGGCGCTGATTTGCGGCACGCCGACACCGGCGACGATGCGGGTGGTGCAGATCGAGCCTGGGCCGATACCGACCTTGACGGCGTCAGCGCCAGCTTCAGCCAGGGCCTTGGCCGCAGCGCCGGTGGCGATGTTGCCGCCAATCACCTGCACTTGCGGGTAGGTCTCTTTGACCCAGCGTACGCGGTCAATCACGCCTTTGGAGTGACCGTGGGCGGTGTCGACCACCACCACGTCAACGCCGGCGGCAACCAGCGCGGCTACGCGCTCGCCGGTGTCCTTGCCGGTGCCGACTGCCGCGCCGACGCGCAGACGACCTTGGTCGTCTTTGCTGGCCAGCGGGTAGGCCTTGGCTTTTTCGATGTCCTTGACGGTCATCATGCCCTTGAGGCTGAACTTGTCGTCGACGATCAGGACTTTTTCCAGGCGGTGCTTGTGCAGCAGCTCGCGGACTTCGTTCTTGTTGGCGCCTTCGCGCACGGTGACCAGACGCTCTTTAGGCGTCATCACGTCGCGAACCTTGGCATCCAGACGGGTTTCGAAGCGCACGTCACGGGAAGTGACGATACCGACCAGGTCGCCGTTTTCCAGCACCGGAACACCCGAGATGTTGTTCAGGCGGGTCAGGTCGAACAGGTCACGCACGGTGGCGTCGGCTTCGATGGTGATCGGGTCCTTGACCACGCCAGCCTCGAACTTCTTGACCTTGCGCACTTCGCCGGCCTGCTGTTCGATGGTCATGTTCTTGTGGATGATGCCGATGCCGCCTTCCTGAGCCATGGCAATGGCCAGACGCGCTTCGGTCACGGTATCCATGGCGGCGGAAACCAGAGGGATGTTCAGCTCGATGCCACGAGTCAAACGGGTCTTGAGACTGACTTCATTGGGCAGTACCTCGGAGTAGCCAGGTACAAGGAGGATATCGTCGAAAGTCAGGGCTTCTTGGCTGATACGCAGCATCGCGGGGGCTCCCGGGCGGGAAAAATGGAAGCGCGCCATTATACTCATCCACGGCGCGCCGCTCAATGCAAAATAAGGGCCTTCGGTCAGCCTTGTGGCACTTTTACCTGCACCACGGCCACTGGCTGATCCAACCAGTCGGCGAAGCTGTCGAGAAAGGCCTGAGTAAATCCGGCCTCGCCCCAGTTGTTGAAGATGAACCCCAGGTTGGAAAAGGCACATGGCTGCAGGTAAAGAAAGCCATTGATGTCGTCTTCGAAGCCGCACAGCGGGCAGGTGAAATTGTCACTGACCCTTGGCATCCACTCTTCGAGGCTCTCGAACAGCGGCTCGCCGACTTCACGGCGGCACTCCGGGCAGCCGGCTTCTTCAAGAAAACCGTCGGTCGGGGTGTAGATGCAGCGCTTGAGCATGATCTCCAGGCCGTTGGCCTGCTCACCGAATGGCAGCTTCTCAGGATGCAGGGCCACCTTGCGTGCACCTTCGGCCAAGGCATGGCCCATGCGGTTGCCGGTGCGGCCACAGGTGGTCAGTTGCTCTTCGACGATTTTCTCGCGCACCAGCCAGCGCACGATCGCCCGGGCGCGGGCTTCGTGGGCCGGGACGGTGGAAAGCTTGGGGACGATGATGCACTGGGTGTTCATTAAGGAAGCAAGCCTGCGAACTGCGGTAATGAAACAATTCTACCGCTCACAGGCTCAGGTAGCGACCGATCATGGCCAAGCCGCTGGCCAGCACCAGCCAGGTGACCAGGCGCACAAAGGCCTCGCGGGACAGTTTCAGGGTCAGCCGGCGCCCCACCCACAGCCCGATGAACATTACCGGTAACAGGCAGGCCGCGAGCAGCAGCAGGCTGCTGTCGGCGTAAACCCCGGCGAGCAGGAACAGCGACAGGCGTACGACCGTGCTGCAACTGATCAGCGCGCTCTGGGTAGCCCGCACCTGCTCTTTCGCCTCCAGGCGGGCGCTCAGATACAGCGCATAAAGAAAACCACCACTGCCGAACAACGCGCCGAACAAGCCCCCTACCGTACCCATGGGCACCGCCCAGACGCCGGACAGGTTCGCCGGGCGCACCTTCACCGCCAGGTTATAGAACGCATAGGCGCTGACGAACAAACCCATCAGCAACAGCAGCAGGTCGGACTTGAGCCGCAGCAAAAACACCACCCCCAGGGTGCACCCTATCGCCATGAAGGGCAGCAGGCGCATCAACTCACCGCGCACCACATCCCGGCGCGACGGCAGCAGGTTGCCGAATGCCGCAACGAAGTCCAGCAGCACCAACAGCGGGATGATCCGGGACAGCGGCATGAAGTGGATCAGCACCGGGGCTGCGACCAGTGCAGTGCCGAAACCGGCAATACCGAAGACGATGTAGGCCAGGCCAACACCGAGCAGGATGGGCAGCCAGTCGAGGCCGGAAAAGGACAATTGGGTGAGCATGGCGTGTGTTCCTGAAAAGTCATGCAAAGGTTAGCCAGCCATGAGCCATGCCGACTAATATGCGTTTGCGCCATCACCCATCTCGAAAAGGCATGACATGACGTCGATCCGCCAGTTGCGTTACTTCGTGGAAATCGCCGAGAGCGGCAGTTTCAGCGCCGCCGCCGAGCGGCTTTACATCGCCCAGTCGGCGCTGAGCCGGCAGATCAAGGAGCTGGAGCAGCACCTGGGCACGCCGCTGTTCGAGCGGACCGCACGCCTGCCACGTCTGACGCTCGCGGGGGACGCCTTTTTGCAGCGTGCCCGCCGCTTGCTGGCCGACCTGGCACAGGCCGAGCGCATCACCCGCGACATGGGCGACGGCCTGCAAGGCAGCCTGCGCCTGAACCACTCCAGCACCGTGCCGCTGACCGGGCCACTGCTGGCTCGCCTGGGCAGCTACCTGCAAGGCAACCCAGGGATTGCACTGGAGATCGCGCAGCAATCCTCGGAGGCGCAGTTGGAGGATATCGCAGCTGGGCGGCTGGATATCGGCCTGCTGCGCCTGCCGGTGCTGCGCCAGCATGAGGGCGTGGTGCTGCATGAATTGTTCAGCGAGCCTTTATTGTTGGCCGTCGCCGCCGGGCACCCCTTGGCTGAAGCGCCGGTCGTGCAACTGGAGCAACTGCGTGGGGAACGGTTCATTTCCATTCCTCACCGCGATCGCGGCGGGTTGAGCTACTTGTCGGCCTCGCTGTGCATGAATGCAGGGTTCTTTCCGCAGGCGGCCCAGGTGGTTTCACGCAAGACTACGCAGTTGCAGTTGATTCAGGCGGGGTTCGGGGTGGCGCTGTTGCCGGCATGCATGCGCGAGATTGCGCCGGCATCGGTCAGGTTCGTGGCGCTGGGGGAGGTTTGTGAGAGTACTGTGGCACTGGCGTGCAGGCGGGATGCAGGGGTGATGGTGCAGCAGTTTTTGGCGGCGATGCAGGGGGCGTGATGGGAGGCAGTGGTGCATGACGGTAGATCTTCTGCGCTCTTGAGATCGAGCGCCGCCCGCGCGGCGCATCGCGACGCAAGGCCGCTCCCACATTTGTTTCGGGCCAGTCAGGCCTGTGGCATGGGCGCGCGACCGCCTTGTTTGTCCAACTCGATATTGAGGTGGGCGCCAAGGGGCCGCGCGCGAATTTGTCAGGAATAATTGGCCCGAAACAAATGTGGGAGCGGCCTTGCGTCGCGATGCGCCGCGCGGGCGGCGCTCGATCTCAAAGGCGCTAAAAATCCACCGCCCTACACCTGCCAGCCCCAACCCAATTCCCGCCACCACCCGATGTCCTTTATGATGCCCGCCATGATCAAAGACCCCTTCGAACGACTCGGCCTGGACCGCGAGGTCCTTACCGTCAGCCAGCTCAACGGCCGCGCTCGTGTGCTGCTGGAAGACGTGTTCCGCAGTGTCTGGGTGGAAGGCGAGATATCCAACCTCGCCCGCCCGGCCTCCGGCCACATGTACTTCACCCTCAAGGACAGCGGCGCCCAGGTGCGCTGCGCGCTGTTCCGCCAGAACGCCACCCGCGTCCGCCAGGCCCTGCGCGACGGCCTGGCGGTGCGCGTACGCGGCAAGGTCTCGCTGTTCGAAGGCCGTGGCGACTATCAGCTGATTCTCGACAGTGTCGAACCTGCCGGGGATGGCGCCCTGCGCCTGGCGTTCGAGGCACTGAAAGAAAAACTTGGCGCCGAGGGCCTATTCAGCGCCGAGCGCAAGAAGCCGCTGCCGGCCCACCCGCAGCGCATCGGCATCATCACCTCGCCCACCGGTGCGGTGATCCGCGACATCATCAGCGTATTCGGCCGCCGTGCCCCGCAGGTTGAACTGAACCTGATCCCCACAGCGGTACAGGGCCGCGAGTCCATCGCGCAGATCGTACGCGCCGTCCAACTGGCCGACAGCCTTGGTTTCGATGCGCTGATCCTGGCCCGTGGCGGCGGCTCGCTGGAAGACCTGTGGAGCTTCAACGAGGAAGCCGTGGCACGTGCCGTGGCCGCTTGCGTCACGCCCATCGCCAGTGCCGTCGGCCATGAGACCGATGTGTCGATCTGCGATTTTGTCGCCGACGTACGCGCCCCCACGCCATCGGCCGCCGCCGAACTGCTGGCCCCTGACAACAGTGGCCTGCAGCAGCGCCTCGACGGCCTGCAACGGCGCCTGCTGCTGCGCATGCAAAACCGCCTGAGCCACGACCGCCTGCGCGTGGAATCGCTGGCCCGACGCCTGCGCCATCCGGGTGAGCGGCTACGCCAGCAAGCCCAGCGCCTGGACGACCTGGACATGCGCTTGCGCCGTGCCTTCATGCTCAACCTCAACCAGCGCCGCGAGCGCTTGGGGCGCCTCGACACCCGCCTGGCCGCGCAACACCCGGGCCGTACCCTGAAGCTCCTGAACCAGCGCCTGGACAGCCTCGCCGAACGCCTGCCGCGGGCCATGCGCGACGTGCTCAAGGACCGCCGCCAGCGCTTCCAGGCACAACTGCAGACGCTGCAAGTGGTCAGCCCGCTGGCCACCCTTGCCCGCGGCTACAGCATCCTGCTCGATGAGCGTGGCCAGGCCATCCGCAGCGCCGAGCAAACCCACAACGGCCAGCGCCTGACCGCCCGCCTCAATGAGGGCGAACTGCAGGTGCGCGTCGAAGACAACCACCTGACGCCCGTCACCCTCTCACTACTGGACTGACTCATGCCCCGCCTGTTCGCGCCCCTGCTCGCCCTTTCCCTGCTGTTGCTGGCCAGCGGCGCCCAGGCCAGCTATATCACCCGCGCCTTGAACAAACCGGTGCCCGGCGGCGTGGCAGTGGTCGACCTGGGGCCCGGCAGCACAGCGCCAAACGCGCGCTTTGACGGCAAGCCGGTGCTGGTGGTCAAGGAACAGGATAACTGGCTGGCGATCGTCGGCATCCCGCTGACCCAAAAACCCGGCACCGCGGTGCTGAGCCAAGGTGGCCGCAGCCTGCCCTTCACAGTCGGCAGCAAGCAGTACCCCGAGCAGCGCATCACCCTGAAGAACACGCGCCAGGTCAACCCGAACCCGGCCGACCTCAAGCGCATCGACCGCGAACTGGCCGAGCAGATCAAGGCCTACCGCAGCTTCAGCCCGGCCCTGCCAAGCAACCTGATCCTCGACAAGCCGGTCACGGGCCCGCTGTCGAGCAAGTTCGGCGTGCGCCGCTTCTTCAACGGCGAAGAGCGCAACCCGCATGCCGGGCTGGACTTCGCCGTGCCCGCCGGCACGCCGATCAAGACCCCGGCCAATGGCAAGGTGATCCTGGTGGGTGATTACTTCTTCAATGGCCGTACCGTGTTTGTCGACCATGGCCAGGGTTTTATCAGCATGTTCTGCCACATGTCGAAGATCGATGCGAAGGTGGGGCAGGCGCTGCGTCGCGGGGATGTGGTGGGCCGGGTTGGCTCGACCGGGCGGGCGACCGGGCCGCACATGCATTGGAATGTCAGCTTGAATGATGCGCGGGTAGATCCAGCCATCTTCATTGGCGCGTTTCAACCCTGAGATCGGCGCCAGCCTCTTCGCGGGCAAGCCCGCTCTCACAGGGCTAGCGACGCCGCAGATCCCTGTGGGAGCGGGCTTGCCCGCGAAGAGGCTGGCACAAACACCCTGACTTCCCTCGTCTTGCGCCATCAAAAAGTACCGCGCAAAAACCTCAAAGCCTTGCAGTAAAAAGCGCTACAAAATCTCGCCATCCCACTTTTTTTAAGCATTCCTCTCAATTTTCTACGAACACTTGCCATCCCTCACCCCACTGGTTAGGGTTGAGGCATGAAAACCTCCAGCACCCTCATTCTGCTCCGACAACATCGCAGCCTCTGCCTGGTCAGTGCCCGACTACCAGGGTGAATCGCGTCGCCTCGCCTTTTCATCTCGTTACTGCTCGGCAGGCCCGATCTCGGCCGCATACAAAAGGATTGCTTCCATGACCATGCTCAAAGACCCTTCGAAGAAATACCGCGCCTTCCCGACCATCGACCTGCCTGACCGCACCTGGCCGTCGAAAAGCATCACTGCAGCGCCGATCTGGTGCAGCTCGGACCTGCGTGATGGCAACCAGTCGCTGATCGAGCCGATGGATGCGGAGAAGAAGCTGCGTTTCTGGAAGACTCTGGTGCAGGTCGGCGTAAAAGAAATCGAAGCCTCGTTCCCCTCCGCTTCGCAGACCGATTTCGACTTCGTGCGTACCTTGATCGAAGACGGCCACATCCCGGACGACACCACCATTCAGGTGCTGACCCAGGCCCGTGAAGACCTCATCGCCCGCACCTTCGAATCGCTGCGCGGTGCCAAAAAAGCCATCGTCCACCTGTACAACGCCACCAGCCCGTCGTTCCGCCGCATCGTCTTCAACCAGGACAAGCAAGGCGTGAAGGACATCGCGGTGAACGCGGCCAAGCTGTTCGTCAAGTACGCCGCCCAGCAGCCAGAAACTCACTGGACCTTCCAGTACTCGCCAGAGACCTTCAGCGCCACTGAGCTTGAGTTCGCCAAAGAAGTCTGCGACGCCGTCATTGAGGTGTGGAACCCAACCCCTGAGCACAAGCTCATCCTCAACCTGCCGGCCACCGTGGAAGTCGCCACACCGAACATCTACGCCGACCAGATCGAGTGGTTCTGCCGCAACATCAGCCGCCGTGACAGCGTGATCATAAGCCTGCACTGCCACAACGACCGCGGCACCGGCATCGCCGCCACCGAGCTGGGCCTGATGGCCGGCGCCGACCGCGCCGAAGGCTGCCTGTTCGGCAATGGCGAGCGCACCGGCAACGTCGACCTGGTGACCTTGGCGCTGAACCTCTACACCCAGGGCATCGACCCGCAGCTGGACTTCTCCGATATCGATGGCGTGCGCAAGGTCGTCGAAGAGTGCAACCAACTGCCGGTGCACCCACGTCACCCGTACGTGGGCGACCTGGTCCACACCGCGTTCTCCGGCTCGCACCAGGACGCCATCCGCAAAGGTTTCGCCAAGCAGCAGGAAGGCGAGCTGTGGGAAGTGCCGTACCTGCCGATCGACCCGGCCGACATCGGCCGCAGCTACGAGGCGGTGATCCGCGTCAACAGCCAGTCGGGCAAAGGCGGCATCACCTACCTGCTCGAACAGGAGTACGGCATCAGCCTGCCACGCCGCATGCAGATCGAGTTCAGCCAGGTGGTACAGGGTGAAACCGACCGCCTGGGCCTGGAAATGACCGCCAAGCAGATCTACAGCTTGCTGCAGAAGGAATACCTGCAGGCCAACGCCCCGTATGCGCTGGTCAGCCACCGCCTGCAGGAAGAAAACGGCCACAGCGCCGTGGAAGTGGAAGTCGCCGGTGAAGGCGAGACCACCCTGCACTGGCGCGGCAAGGGCAACGGTGCCCTGGAAGCCCTGGTGGCCGGCCTGCCGATTGCCGTGGAAATCATGGACTACAACGAACACGCCATTGGTGCAGGCACCAATGCCAAGGCGGCTGCGTACATCGAGCTGCGTGTGGCCGGGGGACGTCCGGTACATGGCGTGGGTATCGATGAAAACATCACCACCGCCAGCTTCAAGGCACTGTTCAGCGCGCTGAACCGGTCGCTGAGCCAGCAAGAGGCTAAAGCGGCGTAAGCTGTAGTTTGATGGTCACAAGCCCGCATCCTTGATGCGGGCTTTTTTATGCCTGTACTGGCCTCTTCGCGGGCAAGCCCGCTCCCACAGGAATGGTGGATCTACGGAGGTTTACTGTGGGAGCGGGCTTGCCCCGCGAAGAGGCCAGTACCATCAACACAAAACCTGCAGGCAAAAAAAAGGGGCGCCGACCAAGCGCCCCATAAGCCGTAAAGCACACAACAAATTCAGTTGGCGTCCAGCAACGCCATTGCCTCGGCACTGCACGCCTCGATCCGCGCCCAGTCGCCGTTCTTGATCCAACTGCTGTCGAGCATCCAGGTCCCGCCCACGCACATCACATTGGACAACGCCATGTAGTTGCGCACATTGGCCGGGTTGACCCCACCAGTCGGGCAAAAGCGGATGTCGCCAAACGGGCCGCCAAACGCCTTGATCGCCGCCACGCCACCGCTGATTTCCGCCGGGAACAGCTTGAACCGGCGATACCCCAAGGCGTAGCCCATCATGATCTCGGACGGTGTGCTGATACCCGGTAGCAGCGGAATGTTGCTGTCCACACCGGCTTCGAGGATGTCCTGGGTGATGCCTGGGGTGACCACGAACTGCGCACCAGCCGCTTCGACCGCCGCGAACATGCTGCGATCGAGCACGGTACCGGCACCGATGCACAGCTCTGGGCGCTGCTCGCGCAGCACCTGAATGGCCTTCAGGCCGTGCTGTGAACGCAGGGTCACCTCAAGGGTACGAATACCGCCTGCAGCCAAAGCATCGGCCAGGGGCAGGATGTCTTCCTCACGGGCGATGGTGATCACCGGCAGGATGCGCGCCTTGTTGCAGATCGCGTCGATCCGGGCGGCTTTGTCGGCCATCGAGAGCAGAGTCTGTGGGCATTCAAGGGTGGTCATGACAGTGGATCCTTGGCTCATGGGCACCAGTAGATGTCCAGGGGGTCGTGAAGAAAGGCGCGTATCGGCATTTCGGTAAGGTCGTTGCCCGCCAGCGCGGCGCGCAGGGTAGCGAGTTTGCCCTGGCCTTGCACGGCCAGCGCGGTAAACGCGGCACTGGCCAGCAACGCGCGGGTCAGCGACAGGCGCTGGTGCGGCACACTGGGCGCCAGCATTGGCAGGCAGCGGCGCGGGGTGTTCGGGTCCAGGCCTTCGTCCAGATTGGGGCTGTTAGGGAACAGCGAGGCGGTATGGCCATCGTCGCCCATGCCCAGCACCAACACGTCGATGGCCGGAAGATCTGCCAGTGCCTGGTCGGCGCTGGCCGCAGCGCGCTCAAGGTTCTCGGCCTGCTGATACAAGCCAATGAAGCGCGCCTTGGCCGCCGCGCCCTTGAGCAGGTGACGGGCCAGCAAGCCGGCATTGCTGTCGGCATGCTCCACCGGCACCCAGCGCTCATCGGCCAGGCTCACGGTGACCTTCGACCAGTCCAGCGCCTCGGCGGCCAACCGCTCAAGAAACGGCACCGGGCTGCGCCCACCGGACAACACCACACAGGCCTGGCCTTTGGCGGCAATCGCCGCCCGCAGCCGCTCGGCCACGTCACGGGCCAAGGTCGCCGCCAGGGTCCTGGCATCTGCCAGTTCATGCGCTTTCACCGCCGCTGGCAGTTGCAGTTTAGATATCGCCATACCACGCCCTCCCATCTCGTGTAATCAGTGCGATTGAGCTCATCGGCCCCCAGGACCCTGCCGCGTAAGGCTTGGGCGCATCACCTGCGCTCTGCCAACCGGCGATCAACTGGTCGCACCATTTCCAGGCATATTCGATTTCATCCTTGCGCACGAACAGGTTCTGGTTGCCGCGCATCACCTCAAGCAACAGGCGTTCGTAAGCATCCGGAATCCGCGCACTGCGCCAGGCATCGGAAAAATTCAGTTGTAGCGGGCCGCTGCGCAGTTGCATGCCCTTGTCCAGGCCTTGCTCCTTGGTCATCACCCTTAAAGAAATGCCTTCGTCCGGTTGCAGGCGGATGATCAACTTGTTACCGACCTGCAAACGTTGTTCCGGGGCGAAGATATAGTGCGGCGTTTCCTTGAAGTGGATGACGATCTGCGAGAGCTTCTGCGGCATGCGCTTGCCGGTGCGCAGGTAGAACGGCACGCCAGACCAGCGCCAGTTGCGGATATCGGCGCGCAGGGCGACGAAGGTCTCGGTGTCGCTCTGGGCGTTGGCATTGTCTTCTTCGAGGTAGCCGGGTACGGGCTTACCGTCGCTGTAGCCTGCGATGTACTGACCGCGCACCACACGGGTGCTCAGCCCTTCGCCGGTGATCGGCGCGAGGGCCTTGAGTACCTTGACCTTCTCGTCGCGAATGCTGTCGGCCGAGAGCTCGCTGGGCGGGTCCATGGCAATCAGGCACAACAGCTGCAACAGGTGGTTCTGAATCATGTCGCGCAGCTGGCCGGCCTTGTCGAAATAGCCCCAGCGGCCCTCGATGCCGACTTTTTCGGCCACGGTGATCTCCACATGGGAGATCGAATTCTGGTTCCACTGGGTTTCGAACAGGCTGTTGGCAAAGCGCAGCGCGATCAGGTTCTGCACGGTCTCCTTGCCCAGGTAGTGGTCGATGCGATAGACCCGGCTCTCGGGGAAGAACCGTGCCACGGCATCGTTGACCCGACGCGACGACTCCAGGTCGTGGCCGATCGGCTTTTCCAGCACCACACGGGTACGCGGTGCCAGGCCGGCCCGCTCGAGGTTTTCGCAAATGGCGCCGTATACCGCAGCCGCCGTGGCGAAGTAGGCAATCAATGGCAGCTCGCCGGGTAACTGCTCGGCCAGCGCCTGGTAACCCTCAGGTTGGAGGAAATCCAGATGCTGGTAGCTCAGTCGGCCCAGGAAGCGGCCCAGCGCAGCGGGCTCGATGTCGGCGTCGGCGACATGCCGACGCAGGTGCGCCTCGATGGTGTGCAGATGATCCTGCGCACTGCCGCTCTCACGGGCCAGCGCCAGCAGGCGTGTGTCCGGGTGCAACAGATTGGCACGGTCGAGCTGATAGAGGGCAGGAAACAGCTTGCGCAATGCCAGGTCGCCCAGGGCGCCAAACAGGGCAAAGGTGCAAGGTTCGACACTGATCGCAGCCATGATGTTGGTTCTTTCCTAAAGTTGGTCTAGGAATACCGCTTTCACATACGGTTTTCAAGGGGTAATGTAGTAAAACTAACAACATTACCGACGAGTATTACAGATAAGTGGTGCGCCAACCGCACCGACAGTACGATAGACGACCGTGCAAAAGGCCCGCTGCTCCGTCAGCCGGCTGCCTTCCCGACCCAAGGACACACCCATGGACCGCGTGCGAAACCTCCTGGAACAGATCCAGGGACGCCTCGACGAGCTGAACAAGGCCGAACGCAAAGTCGCCGAAGTCATCCTGCTCAACCCGCAACAAGCCACCCGCTTCAGCATTGCTGCGCTGGCCCAGGCGGCCAAGGTCAGCGAACCGACCGTCAACCGCTTCTGCCGTTCGTTCGGCGTCAGCGGCTACCCCGAGCTCAAGCTGCAACTGGCGCAGAGCCTGGCCAGTGGCGCTGCCTATGTCAGCCGCGCCGTCGAGGCCGACGATGACCCTGCAGCCTACACCCAGAAGATTTTCGGCAGCGCCATCGCCTCGCTCGACAGCGCCTGCCAGCAACTCGACCCGCAGCAGGTCAGCCGCGCCGTGGACATGATGATCCAGGCCCGACAGATCCACTTTTTCGGCCTCGGCGCCTCGGCCCCGGTGGCGCTGGATGCCCAGCACAAGTTCTTCCGCTTCAACCTGGCGGTGTCGGCCCACGCCGACGTGCTGATGCAACGCATGCTGGCCTCGGTTGCCCACACCGGCGACCTGTTCGTGATCATCTCCTACACCGGCCGCACCCGCGAGCTGGTCGAAGTGGCACGCGTGGCCCGTGAAAACGGTGCCTCGGTGCTCGGCCTGACCGCAGCGGGTTCGCCACTGGCCCAAGCCTGCAGCCTGAGCCTGCACATTCCGCTGCCCGAAGACACCGACATCTACATGCCGATGACCTCGCGGATCATCCAGCTGACCGTGCTCGACGTGCTGGCCACCGGCATGACCCTGCGCCGGGGCGTGGACTTCCAGCCGCACCTGCGCAAAATCAAAGAAAGCCTCAACGCCAGCCGCTACCCGATCGAGGACGACGAACTCAACTGAGCCGGTGCGCCTGCAAGCGCAAATGGGCGCGTTGGCCCGGCGCCAGGCTCAGGAACTCGCCACTGCCGCTGGCGGCTTCGACACAGACGAAGCCCTGACATTCGCGGCCGGTCACCCCCATCAGCGGTCGATTGCCGGGGTGCCAGACCACAGTGTCATCGCTGTCACCGGTGTCGATGCACAATTCGCGCTGCCAAGCCGGGTCTTGCAGCTGCACCCGCGGGGTACCCGGGTAGACTTTCTGGCACCCGCCCTTGAGCTTCAGCGCACCTTCCTCGCGGCAGGCCTGCCGGTTCAGGCGGTCGTAACCTTCGATATCCTCAAGCCCAGACAGCGCTATCTCGGACACGTCACTGATACGCCAGTAGGCCAGCAGCGCATGGCTCAGTTGGCACGGCTCGCTGTCTTGGTGCTCGGTACTCAAGCTCAGCTCCATACGGCTGCCTAGCCGCGCATGCAGGTCAACCTGCCAATCGCACAGGTCCAGGCGCCACTTCAGCGTCACGCCCTCCTCATCCTCCCGGCTGTCGACCAGCTTCCAGTCGAGCAGGCGCGCCCAGCCATGGGCCGGCCACAGGTCTTCGCTGGGATGGCGGCCATACCACGGCCAGCACACCGGTACGCCACCGCGAATCGCCCCTACCTGCGGCCACTGCTCGGCGCACCATAGCCAGGGCCGTTCGCCGGCCGGTTGAAAGTGCAGCAGTTGTCCGCCCTGCCGGCTGAACACCGCCTGGCAACGGGGATGGTCGATGATCAGCACATCGCGCTGCTGGTAACGCTCCCACTCGAATGTCGGCCTGGGCCGTTGCGAGGCAAAGAAGCGATGGAGCGGATGTTCGGGCATGGTTCAGAGCTCTTGTTGTTTGAGATAGCGCTGTCTCGGCCTATCCCCGACAACCACTGCAAGCCAGTGGATGCCGGGAGCCGAAAATGGATTGGCGTAAATTTACAACAAACAGGCTCAGAATGACGACTGAATCTTCAACCCCGCGACCAGCGCGTTGTCCACCTCATCCACCCCGCCGGGGCTCTTGATGTACTGAAGGTTGGGCCGCACGGTCAGCCAGTTGGTGACGTGGAAGCCGTAATAAAGCTCGGCGTTGTACTCGGTGCGCTGCAGCGGCACGAAACCTGGGTTGTCGTAGTCGTTGATGCCGCTTTGGCCATTGAGCAGCTCGGCGCGCTTTTTCACGTCATCGTTGACGTGGATCCGCGCGACGCCAAAGCCGATGTCGTCCTTGGGGCGGGCATCGAAGGCGCCTTTGTACACCAGGCCGACCTGCTGGTAGTTGTCGACCACATTGGTGGCCTTGTCGTGCACGGTGAAGTTGGCGAACAGGCTAAGGCCCCGGTTGACGTCGCCGCCATGGGCCGTGACCTGCTGCTGCGCCACCACCCACCAGCCGTGTTTGCTCGAATGCGATTTAAACGCCCCACCGCTCAATGCCTGGGGGTTGCCGTTGACATCATCGAACACGTCGTCGGCCTTGGCCGTGCTGTAGTAGTAACCCAGGCGGTACTCACCCGGCAGGCCATTAACTTTGGGCGACCACACCGCCTCCACCGGCAGGATCGCGCCCTTGGTGCCGCTGCCGCTGAGCTTGAAGCCGTTGCCGGTCTCCAGGTTCGAGGGGTTCTGCTCGAAGGCGCCGACCTGAACGAAGAATTCCGGCGTGATGTTGTACTTGACCCGCAGCGCCCACTGGCTGACCGGCCAGTTGTACCAGATGCCGCCGACCCAGTTGCCCACCTGCGAGCCGCAGAACGCCAGGTTCTGGAAATCGCAAGGGAAGCTGTTGAAGTCCTCGCCCTCGCCGAAGCGGCCGAATTTGACGTCCAGCGCCCCGTCGAAGTACTTCTGCTTGACCCACATCTGGGTCAGCCGCCAGGTCTGGCCGCGCCCCCACACTTCCTGCACCGAGCTGAACTGCCCGGCACGCGGGTCGCTGATGCGGTCGTTGGACAGGTTGCGGCCGCTGCGTTCGGTGATCGCCAATTTGAATTCGGCATCGTGCCAGCCAAAGATCTTCTGCAGGTCCAAATGCGCGCCAAGGGCGAACTGGTCGCTGTAGCGCGCGGTCTTGTCGTCGTTATAGCCACCGTTGAGGTTACCGGCCACTTCACCCACGTAGTCGAGGGTGAAGTCGTAGCCTTTCTCCAGCAGTTCGGTGCGGCTGCCGCCCCAGTCGCCGGTCATCCATTTCGACTCGCTGGAGAAGGCCTCGGCGGCCTGCGCCCCACTGCTGCCAACCAAGGCAAGCAAGGCCAACGAGCCCAAGGTCCTGATGCGATTGCGCTGTTCCATCCCTTTGCGTCCTCTTTTTTCTTATTGATGGTGTAGACGATTCAACGGCTCTTGAAGTGAGTCACGTTGTCTTTCACAGAAGCGTTGGCAGTACTGACGTCCAGGCGCTCGCCGCTGGCTGCGTCGAACAACAGCACCCGCGCCGGGTCGAACTGCAGGTTGAGGCTGTCGCCAACCCGGCACGCCACATCCGGTGCCAGACGGCAGCAGACCTTGGTCTGGTTGAGGGTGACGAACACCAGCAGGTCAGGCCCGGTAGGCTCGGTCACCTGCACCTCGGCGCGAATGCCAGGCAGGCCATTGCCCTCCCCCGTGCCCAGGGCAATCTGTTCCGGGCGGATGCCAAGGATGATCTCGCGCCCTTCCAACTCATCGTCGACCACGCCCAAGGGCAGCTCGCAACGGGCCTGGCCGCTGTCGAGCAGCGCCAGCAGGCGCCCGTCCTGACGGGTCAGGCGCACCGGAATGAAGTTCATCGGTGGCGAACCGATGAAACTGGCGACGAACTGGTTGGCCGGGTCGTTGTAGATCTGCTGCGGTGTGCCGAACTGCTGGATGATGCCGTCCTTCATCACCGCCACTTTGTCGCCCAGGGTCATGGCCTCGATCTGGTCGTGGGTGACGTACACCGTGGTGGTTTTCAGGCGCTGGTGCATCAGCTTCATTTCGGTGCGCATCTCGACCCGCAGCTTGGCGTCGAGGTTGGAAAGCGGCTCGTCGAACAGGTAGATCTTCGGCCGCCGCGCCAGCGCCCGGCCCATGGCCACGCGCTGTTGCTGGCCACCGGACAACTGCGCAGGCTTGCGGGCAAGCAGGTGCTCGATCTGCAGCAGCTTGGCCACACGCGCCACTTCCTCGTCGATGGCAGCCTGCGGCATCTTGCGGATCTTCAAGCCGAATTCGATGTTCTCGCGCACGCTCATGGTCGGGTACAGCGCGTAGGACTGGAACACCATGGCGATGTCCCGGTCCTTGGGGCTCATGCCGCTGACGTCCTGATCATCAATAAGGATCGCGCCGCCGGTGATGTGCTCAAGGCCGGCGATGCAGTTCATCAAGGTCGATTTGCCACAACCCGAGGGGCCGACCAGGATCAGGAACTCGCCGTCCTTGATCGACAGCTGGATGTCCTTGAGGGTGTCCGGCAGGCCGCTGCCGTAGGTCTTGTTCACATTGCGAAGTTCAAGCGTTGCCATGACTTACCCCTTGACGGCGCCGGCCGTGAGGCCGCGGACGAAATACTTGCCTGCTACCACATAGACCAGCAGGGTTGGCAGGCCGGCGATCATCGCCGCCGCCATATCGACGTTGTATTCCTTGGCCCCGGTGCTGGTGTTGACCAGGTTGTTGAGGGCCACGGTGATCGGTTGCGAGTCGCCACTGGAGAACACCACGCCGAACAGGAAGTCGTTCCAGATCTGAGTGAACTGCCAGATCAGGCAGACCATGATGATCGGTGTCGACATCGGCAGGATGATGCGCCGGAAGATGGTGAAGAACCCGGCACCGTCCAGGCGCGCGGCCTTGACCAGCGCATCAGGGATGCTCACGTAGAAGTTGCGGAAAAACAGCGTGGTGAAGGCCAGACCGTAGACCACATGCACCAGCACCAGGCCGCCAGTGGTGCTGGCCAGGCCGAGTTTGCCGAGGGTGAACGAGGCTGGCAGCAGCACGGTCTGGAACGGCAGGAAGCAGCCGAACAGCAGCAGGCCGAAGAACAGCTGCGAACCGCGAAAGCGCCACATCGACAGCACATAGCCGTTCAGCGCGCCGAGGGTGGTGGAGATCAGCACCGCCGGCACGGTGATCATGATCGAGTTCCAGAAATACCCGTTTACCGTACCCCAGGCCTTGACCCAGCCAATGCCACTGACCACCGTCGGCCAGCTCAGCAGGTTGCCGGTGCTGATGTCTTCCGGGGTCTTGAAGCTGGTCAGCAGCATCACCACCAGCGGTACCAGATACAGCAGCACGGCAAGCAGCAGTACCGCGTGGATGGCGAGGCGGCTGATGCTCAGCGCCGGTTTGTCGACAGGGCTATGCATGGCGTTTGCTCCGCAGCTCCGAGTACAGGTAAGGCACGAGGATCGCCAGGATCGCCCCGAGCATGAGGATGGCGCTGGCCGAGCCCATGCCCATCTGGCCACGGCTGAAGGTGAACGAGTACATGAACATCGCCGGCAGGTCCGACGAGTACCCAGGGCCGCCGGCGGTCATCGCCGCCACCAGGTCGAAGCTCTTGATGGCAATGTGCGAGAGAATCATCAGCGCGCTGAAGAACACCGGGCGCAGGCTCGGCAGCACCACGGTCCAGTAGATGCGCGGCAGGCTGGCGCCATCCATTTGCGCCGCGCGGATGATCGACTGATCGACGCCGCGCAGGCCGGCGAGGAACATCGCCATGATGAAGCCCGAGGCCTGCCACACGGCAGCGATCACCAGGCAATACACCACCCGGTCGGGGTCGATCAGCCAATCCAGGCGAAAACCTTCCCAGCCCCAATCACGCAGCAGTTTGTCCAGGCCCATGCCGGGGTTGAGCAGCCACTTCCAGGCGGTGCCGGTGACGATCATCGACAGGGCCATGGGGTAAAGGTAAATGGTGCGGATGAAGCCTTCGCGGCGAATGCGCTGGTCCAGCAGCACCGCCAGCAACACGCCGATGGCCAGGCTGATGGCGATGAACAGGCCGCCGAACACCAGCAGGTTCTTGCTCGCCACCCACCAGCGGTCGTTGTCGAACAGCCGGGCGTATTGCGCCAGGCCCGCCCATTTGTAGGTGGGCAGGAAGGTCGAGGTAGTGAAGGACAGGACGAAGGTCCACAGGATGTAGCCGTAGAAGCCCACCAGGACGATGAACATGCTCGGGGCCAGTACCAATTTGGGTAGCCAGCGCTGTAGAGCGTCCAGGGGTGAGGCCCGCAGTTGGGCGGTAGTTGTGGTCATGAAAATGATCCCGAAGTCTGGGCGGCGCTGCGCACCGCTTCGCGGGCAAGCCCGCTCCCACACAGGCCCAGCTCACCGCAGGTCATGGACAGAGCGCCCAACCGGTGGGAGCGGGCTTGCCCGCGAAGGGGGTTATTGGGCGGCTTTGATCGCCGCTGCCAGTTTCTTCGCCGCATCGGCCGGATCGGCCTTGGGGTCGTTGATGTAGTTGGTCACCACATCGAAGAAGGCGCCCTGTACGGCAAGCGTGGTGGCCATGTTGTGTGCCATGCTCGGCTGCAGGCCGCCCGTCTTGGCATCGGCCAAGAAGTCCTTGGCGGAGGTCTGGGCGCAGGCGTCGAAGCCGTACTTGCTCATGTCAGCAAGCATGTCGTTGCGCACCGGGATCGAGCCCTTGTTGCTGCTGAACACCTTCTGGAATTCCGTGCCCAATACCTTGCGGGCGATGTCCTGCTGGCCGGCTGACGTGCCGGCATCGTTCTGTTTGAACACCACCAATGAGTCGATGTTGTACAGGAAGCCATTGCCCGTACCGGGGAACGGTACGCACTGGTAATCCTTGCCGGCGACTTTGTTGGCCAAAGTCCACTCGCTCTTGGCCCAGTCACCCATGATCTGCATGCCGGCCTTGCCGTTGATAACCTTGTTCGCTTCCAGGTTCCAGTCCTGGCCCTTGCCGTCCGGGTCCATGTAGGTGGCGATCTTCTTCAGCTCGGTCAACGCCTTGATCATTGCCGGGCCGGTCAGTGCGGCGCCGTCCAGATCGACCAGGGCCTTCTTGTAGCCCTCCACGCCCATCACCGAGAGCGCCACGCTTTCGAACACGGTGCTGTCCTGCCACGGCTGGCCACCGTGGGCGAGCGCGATGAAGCCGGCGGCCTTGAGTTTGTCGGCGGCAGCGTAGAATTCGTCGAGGGTCGCGGGGGCCTTTTCGATACCGGCTTTCTTGAAGACGTCGGGGTTGATCCACAGCCAGTTGGTGCGGTGGATGTTGACCGGCACGGCGACGTAGTCACCGTCGTACTTCACAACGTCAGCGACTTTCTTGTCGAGCAGCGAGTCCCACTTTTCCTGGATGGCCACGTCCTTGAGCACGTCGTTGTCGAGCAGCCCGGTAGCCGCCCAGTCCTGGATGTCCGGGCCCTTGATCTGAGCGACGCCTGGCGGGTTGCCAGCCACCGCGCGGCTCTTGAGCACGGTCATGGCCGTGGCACCGCCGCCACCGGCGACAGCGCCGTCCTTCCAGGTGAAACCGTCTTTCTCGACTTGCGCCTTGAGCACATCGACGGCGGCTTTTTCACCACCGGAGGTCCACCAGTGCACGACCTCGACGCTGCCTTTGACATCGGCGGCCAGGGCGCTGAGGGGGAAAAGGGAAGCGAGGGAGATCGCGGCAGCGAGACGGAGCGTGGAATTCATCGAAGCACCTTTCTTGTTGTTATGCCGTGCAAGTCGGTCGCTTGCGTTACCTGCAGTCTAATCAGCAAGCTCGACTCGCCAGGTAACGAAGCGATGCGTGAATGTCATCGTTTGGTGACATTGGCGGCACCAACGACAGCGCACTCAATCCAGCCCTCGCGGCAGATACAGGGTCACCCGCAAGCCACCCTCGCGCAGGTTGAGCAAGCTCACTTCACCGCCATGGCTATGGGCAATATTGCGTGCAATGCCCAGGCCCAGCCCATACCCCTGCTGCTGCCCGGCCAGCCTGAAGTGCGGCTCGAATACCTGTTCCATCTGCTGCTGCGGTACACCCGGCCCTTGGTCATCGACCTGCAAGACAAACCCCTCGGCACTGTCGATGACCCGCAAGCGTGCCCGCTCGCCGTACTTGAGGGCGTTGTCGATCAGGTTGCCGATACAGCGGCGCAACGCCAGCGGCTTGCCCAAGTAGGGTGCCAATGCCTGCCCATCCACGGTGATACGGCCATCCCTCAGATAAGGCTCGGCAAGGATTTCCAGCACCTGGTTGAGGTCTACCGGCTCGATGTTCTCGTGGATGTCGGTGTCTTTCACACACTGCAACGCCCCTTTGACCAACAGCTCCAGCTCGTCCAGGTCCTGGCTGAACTTGGCCTGCAGGCGTTCGTCCTCCAGCAGTTCGACGCGCAAGCGCAGGCGCGTGATCGGCGTGCGCAGGTCGTGGGAAATGGCGCTGAACAGTTGGCTGCGCTCGGTCAGGTAGCGGCTGATGCGCTCGCGCATGCTGTTGAAGGCCCGCCCCACTTCGACCACCTCGCTGCCGCCGCCTTCGGCCACGGGCGCCACGTCGGCACCTAGCGACATCTCCCGCGCGGCCCGTGCCAGGCGCTTGAGCGGCCAACTTTGCCAGTGCACCAGCAGGCCGATGAACAACAACAGCAAAGCCGTGGTGAGCACGATGAAACCGATCTGCTGGCGTGGCAGGCGCTCGGCCTCAAGGCTGGTGTAGGGTTCGGGCAGCAGCGAGGCGATGTACAGCCACTCGCCCTCGCCCAGGCGGATTTGTGTCACCAGCACCGGGGGATTGAGCGGCTCCAGGGTCAGTGAATAATGCGCCCAGGAGCGCGGCAGCTCATCGAGCTTCAAGCCACTGTTGAAAATCCGCAGGTCATCCGGGGCGACGAATGCCACCGAGACTTCCATCTGCGGCCCCAAGCGCTCGTGCAGCACCGCTTGGAACACCTCGATCACCGCCTGCTTGCGCGGGGTGATGGGCAGCACCGGCATGTCCAGCGGCTTGTCGTTGAGCGACACGAAAAAGCGCGTGCCGCCCATGCTGCGTAATTGGTCCAGAACCATCGGCCGATAGGCCACCGGTAGCGACCGGAAGTAACTGACACTGGCTGTCATCGAATGGGCCAGACTGCTGGCACTGGCACGCAGCCCTTGCAGCTGGCTGGCCCGCAACTGGGCGACCCAGATGACGCTGGACAGGCCTTGCGCCAGCAGCACCACCAGCAAGGTCAGCAGCAGCATGCGCCCCAGCAGCGAGCGCGGCAGCAGGCGCCAGCGCCGCTCAGGAAGCGCAGCAGACATGGGCAGCCAGCAGGTAGCCACTGCCACGCACGGTGCGGATCAGCCGTGGTGGTTTTTCGGTGTCGCGCAGACGCTGGCGCAGGCGGCTGACCGCCATGTCGACGATACGGTCCAGCGGCATGGGTTCACGGCCACGGGTGGCATTGCCGATGGTGTCGCGGTCGAGGATCTGCTGGGGGTGATCGAGAAACAGTTTCAGCAGGGCGAAATCGGCGCCCGACAGGATCACCTCTTCGCCATCACGGTGGAACAGCCGGTGGCTGACCGTGTCCAGGCGCCAGTCGTCGAATGCCAGCACGGCACTGCTCGGCGCCGCCTGGCCGAACTCGGCACGGCGCAGCAAGGCTTTTATCCGCGCCTGCAGTTCACGCGGGCTGAAGGGTTTGCCGAGGTAATCGTCGGCGCCCAGCTCCAGGCCGATGACCCGGTCGGCTTCGTCAGAACTGGCGGTGAGCATGATGATCGGCACCCGCGCTTGACGCGGGTGCTGGCGTACCCAGCGGCACAGGCTGAAACCGTCTTCGTCGGGCAGCATCACGTCGAGGATCACCAGGTCGCAGGGGGTGTTTTCCAGGGCCTGACGAAAGCCCTGCCCATCGGCCTCGGCGTGGACCTGAAAACCGGAACGGCTCAGGTAGGTTTGCAACAGCTCGCGAATTTCCTGATCGTCGTCGACCATCAGGATCGATTTTCCGGCAGTACTCAAGGTGTCCCGCCCTCTTGTTTATCGCAGGTCTTTTGCCTGCTGAGGGGGCCGCTTCGCGACCCATTCACACATCAGTGATCCAGCGCCTGCTGCAAGGCCACCCCGGCCCCCAGCAAACCCGAAAACTCCGCCGTCACCAACCACACCGGCACCCCGGCAAAATACCCACTCATGCAACCCTTGTCGGCAAAGCTTGCAGCAAACCCGCTGCGCAGGAACAGCTCGGCGAACCGCGGGATCACACCTCCGACAATGTAAACCCCACCCCTCGCGCCCAGGGTCAGCACATTGTTACCTGTCACGCGCCCAAGGAACCGGCAAAACTGCTCGACCACCGCCAGCGCCCGTGGCTCACCGCCCAAAGCGGCATCGGTAATCTGTGCCGGGGTCTTGTGTCGCGGCGTGTCGCCATCCAGCGCGCACATGGCCTGATACAAACGCACGAGGCCACCGCCGCTGAGCACGGTTTCGGCACTGACATGACCGATCTGGCCGTGAATCTGCTGATGGATCGCCGCCTCGCGGGCATTGCCCACCGGCAGATCGACGTGCCCACCCTCGCCCGGCAGCGCCTGCCAGTGCTGCTCGCCCAGGCGCAACAGGCTACCGACGCCAAGGCCGGTACCGGGCCCGATCACCAGCGCAGGCCGCAGCGGGTCGGCATGGCCAGGGCACACCTCGCGAAACTCCCCTTCTTGCAGGCGGGTCATGCCCAGCGCCATGGCCGAGAAGTCGTTGATCAGCATCAATCGCTCGACCTGCAGCGTATTGCAGAACGCACTACGGCTCAGGCGCCAATGGTTGTTGGTGAAACGGAACTCATCACCATCAACCGGCCCCGCCACCGCCAGGCACACCGCCGACAGGCCACCACGGACGATGCCCTGATCGTTCAGATAGGCCTCGATGGCCTGCTCGGGGCTTGTGTAGTCAGCGGTTGCGAAGACCTTCACCTGATACAGCTGGTTGTCACGCCACAACGCAAAACGGGCATTGGTGCCACCGATGTCGCCAACCAGCAGGTCCTTCATTTGAGGTTCTCCAAAGCCGAGGTAAAGGCGCTGGCGCCCTGCTCGGCCGGGCTGAACGCCATGCGCATGAAACCGAACAGTTCGCGCCCGCAGCCCAGGTCGTTGCCCTGAGGCGCCGGCGGCAGGTCACGGCTGGCCAGTTCTTCGGCCGACACTTTCACCTGCAGCGTGCCGGCGACACCATCGACCCGCACGATATCACCCTCGCGCACGCGCGCCAGCGGGCCGCCGTCATAGGCCTCGGGGCAAACATGGATGGCGGCCGGGATCTTGCCCGAGGCGCCAGACATGCGCCCATCGGTGACCAGCGCAACCTTGTAGCCACGGTCCTGCAGCACACCCAGAAACGGTGTCAGCTTGTGCAGCTCGGGCATGCCGTTGCAACGCGGCCCCTGGAAACGCACCACGGCGACGAAGTCGCGCTCCAGCTCACCGGCCTTGAAGGCATCGGCCAGCGACTGCTGGTCGTGGAAGATCCGCGCCGGGGCTTCCACCACCTGGTGTTCGGGGGCGACGGCGGAGACTTTCATCACCCCGCGCCCCAGGTTGCCTTCCATCACCCGCAGGCCACCTTCGGCCGAGAACGGCCGCGCCACCGGGCGCAGGATGCTTTCGTCCAGGCTCTGCTCTGGCCCTTCACGCCAGACCAGCTTGCCGTTGTCGAGGAATGGCTCTTGGGTATAGCGGCGCAAGCCGTGGCCTGCCACGGTGTTGACGTCTTCGTGCAGCAACCCGGCATCGAGCAGCTCGCGGATCAGGAAGGCCATGCCACCCGCCGCCTGGAAATGGTTGATGTCGGCCTTGCCGTTGGGGTAGACGTGGGACAACGTCGGCACCACTTCGGACAGGTCGGCCATGTCTTGCCAGGTCAACTGGATGCCTGCCGCCTGGGCGATCGCCGGCATGTGCAAGGTGTGGTTGGTGGAGCCACCCGTGGCGTGCAGGGCGACGATCGAGTTGACCAGTGCCTTCTCGTCGACGATCTCGCCCAGCGGCATGAAACTGCCACTGGCCTTGGTCATGCGCGTGACCTGCTGCGCCGCCTCGGCGGTCAATGCGTCACGCAAGGGAGTGTAAGGGTTGACGAACGAAGCGCCCGGCAGGTGCAGCCCCATCACTTCCATCACCAGCTGGTTGGTGTTGGCAGTGCCGTAGAAGGTGCAGGTGCCTGGGCTGTGGTAGGAGTTCATCTCTGACTCCAGCAGCTCTTCACGGCTGGCCTTGCCTTCGGCGTAGCGCTGGCGTACGTCGGCCTTCTGCTTGTTGGAGATACCCGAAAGCATCGGGCCACCCGGCACGAAAATGGTCGGCAAGTGCCCGAAGCGCAACGCGCCCATCATCAAGCCGGGGACGATCTTGTCGCAGATGCCAAGCATCAGCGCGGCGTCGAACATGTTGTGCGACAGGGCGACGGCGGTGGACATGGCGATCACTTCACGGCTGGCGATGGCCAGTTCCATGCCCGGCTCGCCCTGGGTCACGCCATCGCACATGGCCGGCACGCCGCCGGCGAACTGGCCGACCGAGCCAACCTCGCGCAGGGCCTGCTTGATCTGTTCGGGGAAGTGCTGGTACGGCTGGTGCGCCGAGAGCATGTCGTTGTAGGCCGAGACGATGGCCACGTTGGCCGCGTTCATCAGGCGCAGGCTTTGCTTGTCCTGGGTGCCGCAACCGGCCACGCCATGGGCGAAGTTGGCGCACTGCAGGCTGGCACGCATGGGTCCGTCACTGGCCGCGCCGCGAATCAGCTGCAGGTAGCGTTCACGGGTGGCACGGCTGCGTTCGACCAGCCGTTGGGTGACCTCAAGGATGCGCGGGTGCATGTACTGGACTCCAGGCTAACTGTATGGGCGGCTTAGCGGGCATTTCCCCTCCAAACGATTGCGACCTAGGCTCAAGAAAAGGGCCTTGGATGCAACGCTGAGAGGTCAACCCAACCACTCGTTGTATGTTTAAACAAAATACTGCCACTAAAAAGGCTTGTTTTCTATCTGATAGTGAATAATCTTGTAATTCCAACAACAAAACCGTTTCAGTGAAGCCCCTTTGTGCCACAGGCCTCACTCGAACCGCCAGAGGTAATGCCATGACCCTTCGCATCGCCATCAATGGATTCGGCCGCATTGGGCGCAATGTCCTTCGCGCACTGTATACCCAAGGCTACCGCCAGGACCTGCAGGTCGTCGCCATCAACGACCTGGGCGACAGCGCCATGAACGCCCATCTGCTCAAGTACGACAGCGTGCACGGCACCTTCGACGCCAGCGTCGAAGCCGATCATGAAAGCCTCACGGTCAATGGTGACCGTATCGCGGTCAGTGCCATCCGCAACCCGGCCGAACTGCCCTGGAAGGCCGAGGCGATCGACGTGGTGTTCGAGTGCACCGGGCTGTTCACCGAGCGTGCCAAGGCTGCTGCGCACCTGGCTGCAGGCGCAGGCAAAGTGATCATCTCGGCACCGGCCAAGGGCGCTGACGCCACCGTGGTCTATGGGGTTAACCACGACGTGCTGCGCGCTTCGCACCAGATCATTTCCAACGCCTCCTGCACCACCAACTGCCTGGCGCCAATCGCCCAGGTGCTGCACCGCGAGTTCGGCATCGAACAAGGCCTGATGACCACCATCCATGCCTACACCAACGACCAGGCGCTGACCGACGTCTACCACAGCGACCCGTACCGTGCGCGCTCGGCCACCCAGTCGATGATCCCCAGCAAGACCGGCGCCGCCGAAGCCGTGGGCCTGGTATTGCCGGACCTGGCCGGCAAGCTGACCGGCATGGCGGTACGGGTGCCTGTGATCAACGTGTCGCTGGTGGACCTCACCGTCAACCTCAAACGCGAAGCCACTGCTGACGAGGTCAACCAGCTGTTCCTGGAGGCCAGCCGACATTCCAAGGTATTGGGCTACAACGCCTTGCCATTGGTTTCCTGCGATTTCAACCACAACCCACTGTCGTCGATCTTCGATGCCAACCATACCCGGGCCACCGGGCGGATGCTCAAGGTGCTGGCCTGGTACGACAACGAGTGGGGGTTCTCCAACCGGATGCTGGATAACTGCCTGGCGTTGTGCAGCGCGCGTTGAGCCCTTCGGCCCCATCGCCGGCTTGCCGACGATGGGGCCGCACGACAATCTTTACCTTTTCTACACACTTCCAGACTTGACCTTTGGTACAGATGATAAGCATTATCATTAACCTTTCGTCGGCCAGGTCCCCCCGTGAGTCAGTCCCGGTTCAACTCCGTTTTCCTCGTCCAGCGCCTGACCCTGCTGCGTACCTTGCAACGCATGGTGGGTAACCACAGCACAGCCGAGGACCTGCTGCAGGAAACCTACCTGCGGGTTTCCCGCGCCTTGAGCGAACGGCCCATCGAGCATATCGAACCCTTCGTGTTCCAGACCGCCCGCAACCTTGCCCTCGACCATTTGCGCGCGCGCCGGGTGCAATCGCGCATGCTGGTCGACGACGTGCCCGACGAGGTTCTGCACAGTGTCGCTGCGCCCACCAGCAGCAGCGAAGACGCCGCCCACGCCGAACAATTGCTCAAGCACCTGAGTGTCAGCCTCAACCAACTGAGCGAGCGCCAACAGCGCATCTTCATCCTCAGCCGCCTGCATGGCGCCACCTACCTGGAAATCGCCGAACAATTGAACGTCTCGGCCAGCACGGTACAGAAGGAACTGAAACTGATCATGGCCATCTGCATGGGCGTCGCCGACCGGCTCAAGTGATGCGACCGCCGGCCACCTGGGCAACGCAAAGCGCTTGCCACACCCCGCCTTAGCCTTGATCATTCGTGAATAACCCTTTCAAGGATTCACCGTGACCCACCGCCCCGTCCCTCCCCCGACACCTGCAGGGCCCAACGCCCGTGCCCGTGCCATGGACGAGGCACTGGACTGGCTGGTACGCCTGCAATGCGCCGATGCCCACGACACCCAGGCCTTCGAAGCCTGGCTCAGTGCCGCAGCGGAAAACGCCGAAGCCTATGTCGAAGCAGAAGCGCTGTGGAATGGCATGCCGCTGCACCAGGCGGCCGTGCAGATGCATCAGGGCCAGCGTCGTTCCTTGCGCGGGCGCCTGCGCCGCCACTGGAAACCGCTGGCTACCGCTGCGGTGCTGGTGGTTGGCCTGTTCACCCTCGGCAACCTGCCCGTGCGGCTGCAGGCCGATCACCTGACCGTGGTGGGCGAACGTCAGCGCCTGCAACTGGACGACGGCGCGAAAGTGTTGCTCAACACCAATTCAGCGTTCGCCAGCGACCTGCGCGAAGGGCGCCAGGTCGCCCGCCTGCTCCAGGGCGAGGCCTACTTCCAGGTCCCCGAAGGCGCGCAAGTGCCGCTTGAGGTCCAGGCTGGCCCACTCCGAGCACAGGTGCGTGACACCGACTTCGCCGTACGTTACCTCGACGGCGAAGCCCAGGTGCGGGTACAGCGCGGTGATGTCGACCTGCAAGCCGCCAGCGACCAGCGCATCCGCCTCAGTGCCGGCGACAGCATCAGCGTCGGCCCCCAGGGCTTCGGCCAGCGCCAGCGCGCAGACATGCAAAAGGACCTGGCCTGGGTCGATGGCCGCCTGGTGTTCGAGAACTGCCCGTTGAGCCAGGTGCTGGCCGAGGTCAGGCGCTACTACCCGGGCTGGATCATCAACCGCAACGCCGGCCTGGAAGACGTCGCGGTCACCGGCAACTATCGCCTCGACCAACCCCTGGAAACCCTGCGCGCCCTGGCGCACATCACCTCTGCCCGGCTGCACGAATACCCCGCTGTGGTCATCCTCAACTGATTGCCGCTGCAGATGCTGCGACTGCGATCATTTATTTTTACGCGATCGCGCTACCCCGCCCGTCTCGTTATAGCCAATGCAACTGATTCTTGTTTGATAACAAGAACAGTCATCACCTATAACAGTTCGCGCGTCTGGGAGCGCTTTCGATGTCCACAGGTCCAACTCGCCCGTCCACACTTTCCCGCCGTACAGGGCAATTGTCCCTGCTGAGCCTGGCCCTGCTCGCCTGCGGCGCCTGCAGCCTGCCGGCCCTGGCCGCCGAACCGGCCCAGGCCAGCAGCCCGCGCATGGGCGACTACCGCTTCAGCATCGGCCAGCAACCACTGGTATCGGCCATCAATGCCTTCAGCCAGGTCACCGGCTGGCAAGTCGGTTTCAGTGCCGAACTGGCCGATGGCGTGGCCTCGCCAGGGGTGCAGGGCTCGCTGCCACCGGACGCGGCGCTCAAGCGCCTGCTGCAGGGCACCGGCCTTGGCTATCGCAAGATCGGTAACGGCAACGTGGTGCTCGAACGCCAGACCACCGGCAAAGTCATCGCCCTGCAGCAGGTGACCGTCAGCGCCACCCGCAGCGCGCAAGACGTCAGCCAGGTGCCGAGCACCGTCAGCGTGCAGACCCGCGAGCAACTGGACCGCCAGAACGTCAATAACATCCAGGACCTGGTGCGTTACGAACCGGGCGTTTCCGTGGCCGGTACCGGCCAGCGCAGCGGCCTGAACGGCTACAACATCCGCGGCATCGACGGTGAGCGGATCCTCACCCAGATCGACGGTGTGTCGATCCCCGACAGCTTCTTCTACGGCCCCTACGCCCAGACCCAGCGCAACTACGTCGACCCCGAGATCGTCAAGCGCGTGGAGATCCTGCGCGGCCCGGCATCGGTGTTGTACGGCAGCAACGCCATCGGCGGTGCGGTGAGCTATTTCACCCTCGACCCGGACGACATCATCAAACCCGGCAAGGACGTCGGCGCCCGCCTGAAGACCGGCTACAGCTCGGCCGACGAAAGCTGGCTGACCTCCGCCACCGTGGCCGGCCGCCAAGGCGACGTCGACGGTTTGCTGCACCTGAGCCAACGCAACGGCCATGAGAACGAGTCCTACGGTGGCCACAGCGGTGACGGCCTGGCCCGCACCGAAGCCAACCCACAAGACGTACGCACCACCAACGTGCTGGCCAAACTGGGCTGGAACTACGCCGACGACGCGCGCCTGGGGTTCACCTACGAGCGTTACAAGGATGACCGCGACCAGAACATTCTCAGTGCGGTGGGTGGGCCGTTCATTCCAGGTTTCGGCGCTATGAACTCCTATCGCATGCGCCAAGGCAACGATACGGTGACCCGCGAGCGCTTCGGTATCAATCATGAGTTCGGTCTCGATAGCATGGTTGCCGACCATGTCAAATGGAGCCTCAACTACCAGATTGCCAAGACCGATCAGACCACCGATGAGTTGTATGTCGCCTCAGGTCGCCAGGTACTTCGGGACCGCCAGACCACCTACAAGGACCGCCAATGGGTATTCGACGCCCAGCTGGACAAAGCCTTCAGCATCGGTGAGACCGATCACCTGCTGACCTACGGCACCACGCTCAAGCATGAAAAAGTCACCGGATCCCGCAGTGGCTCGGGCACCTGCGTAAACGTTGGCGGCAGCTGCACAGCCATCGGCCAGGACAGCGCCCGCGATGGCCAGGCCCTGGTCAGCGATTTCCCGGACCCGACCGTGAACACCTACAGCCTGTTCGTCCAGGACGAGATCCGCTGGAACAACTGGACCTTCCTGCCAGGCGCCCGCTATGACTACACGCACATGGAGCCCAAGTTCACCGACGCCTTCCTGCGTGGCCTGGAGTCCACCGGCACCGCGCCCACCTCCCAGGACGACTCGGACAAGAAGTGGCACCGCGTCTCGCCCAAGTTTGGCCTGACCTACGCGTTCAACGACAACTACACCTGGTACGGCCAGTACGCCGAAGGCTTCCGCACGCCCACTGCCAAGTCCATGTACGGCCGCTTCCAGAACCTGGAGCAAGGCTACCGCGTAGAGGGCAACCCAGGGCTTGAGCCTGAAAAGAGCAAAAGCTACGAAACCGGCCTGCGTGGCAA
This sequence comes from Pseudomonas putida, assembly GCF_025905425.1. Classification (NCBI taxonomy): domain Bacteria; kingdom Pseudomonadati; phylum Pseudomonadota; class Gammaproteobacteria; order Pseudomonadales; family Pseudomonadaceae; genus Pseudomonas; species Pseudomonas putida. The sequence goes on from NZ_CP109603.1 coordinate 4,191,021, forward strand.
CTTCGACGCCGGCAACTTCGATGTGGCGGTGTTCTACAACAAGTACCGCGACTTCATCGATGAAGACGCCGTGCAGAGCGCCAACCTGGAACAGACCTTCCAGGCCAACAACATCAAGCACGCCACCATCAAGGGCGCTGAGGTCAAGGGCCGCCTGAACCTGGACCACTTCGGTGCCCCGCAAGGCCTGTACACCCAAGGCTCGATTGCCTACGCCTACGGCCGCAACGATGACACCGGCCAGCCGTTGAACACCGTCAACCCGCTCAAGGGCGTGTTCGGCCTGGGTTACGAGCAGCAAAACTACGGCGGCCTGCTGAGCTGGACGCTGGTCAAGCGCAAGACCCGCGTGGACGACACCCACTTCTACGCACCCGACGGTTCGAGCAGCAAGTTCCGCACCCCGGGCTATGGCGTGCTGGACCTGACCGGTTTCTACAAGGTGACCGACGACGTCACCATCAACGCGGGCCTGTACAACCTCACCGACAAGAAATACTGGCAGTGGGATTCGGTACGCAGCTACGACGGCCAGGGTGAGGCGGCTGTGACCCAGCCAGCCAACATGGACCGTTTGACCATGCCGGGGCGTAACTTTGGCATCAATGTGGTGTGGGATATCTGACCTGAGCTGGCCAGCGCCGGCCTCTTCGCGGGTAGCCCCACAAAGAGGCCGGCACATTCAACACAAAAACCCAGTTTTTTTACTGTCCCGCCCGCGCTATTTCGTCTTGTATCTAGATGCCCCTTTTTCCAAGGACTGCCCCCATGACCGAACGCCCAGCCCTGCGCTCCCAGCGCCTCAACCAGATCACCCACGCCCCGCACGCCGAGCTGGATGCCCTGGTCAAGTCCCACGCCCCCTTCGACAGCCGTGAAAGCTTTGCCCGCTTCGTGGTCGCCCAGTACCTGTTCCAGTCCGAACTCAAGGCCTTGTACAACGACCCACAACTGATCGCCATCGTCCCCGACCTGGCCGAGCGCTGCCGCGCCGAGCAGGCCTGCCTGGACCTCGCCGACCTCGACACCGACGTGCCCGGCCCCGTAGCCGGCGCGGTACAAAATCCGAGCCTGGGCGAGGCCATGGGCTGGATCTTCGTCTCCGAAGGCTCCAAACTGGGCGCTGCGTTTCTGATCAAGCGTGCCGTGGCCCTGGAGCTGTCCGACAGCTTCGGTGCCCGCCACCTGGGCGAACCGGCCGGCGGCCGTGCCGAAGGCTGGAAACAGTTCACCCGTATCCTCGATGGCCTGGCGCTGTCGGCCGAAGAAGAGGCCGCTGCAGAACGGGGTGCGGTCGCCGCCTTCGAGCGCTTCACCGAGCTGCTCAAACACGCCTATGCTGCGAATGCCGCGCTGGTCTGACACGCTCTGCCCGGCCACCCCACCGGTGGCCGAACCGTTTTTCGCAGTGAGACCATGACCCAACCTGCCCGCTCGAAACTTGCCCGCCTGCTGTATGGAATCCTGGCTTACTTAAGCTTGGGCATAGGCCTGGTCGCGATCGTCATTCCCGGCTTGCCGACCACCGAATTCATCCTGCTGGCAGCCTGGGCAGCCACCCGCAGTTCACCGCGCCTTTCGGCCTGGCTGGAGAGCCATCGGTTGTTCGGGCCGATTCTGTTCAACTGGCGCAATGGCAAGGTGATCCAGCGCCGTGCCAAAGTCAGCGCGACGATCAGCATGCTGCTGTGCGCGGGCCTGATGCTGACCTTTCTCGACCATCACTGGCCGGTGTTTCTGGCAATCGGCGGCATGGCCCTGGGCAACCTGTGGATCTGGTCGCGCCCCGAACAGGCATGCCCTGCCGGGTCACAAGCTCAACAGCCCTGAATACAGCGCGTACGCCGCCAGCGCAGCACCTGCCAGCACCGCGGCAAAAATCAGCTTTTCCCATGTGGTGAACAGGGTCTGCCCTTGCTCGTGCTTGGCCCTGGCGAACAGGATCACCCCCGGGGCATACAACAATGCCGACAGCAGCAGGTACTTCAGCCCACCGGCGTACAGCAACCAGACCGCATACAACAAGGCAACCATTGCCACCAGCAGGTCCTTGCGCCGCAAGGCCACTTGCCCTGCGTAGGTTTCTGCGCGCAGCGCCAACAGCACCGCATAAGCCGCCGACCACAGGTAGGGCACCAGGATCATCGACGAGGCCAGGTAGATCAGGCTGGTGTAGGTCCCTGCCGAAAACAGCGTGATCAGCAGGAAACCCTGGATCATGCAGTTGGTCAGCCATAAGGCATTGGCCGGTACATGGTTGGCGTTTTCCTTGGCCAGAAAGCGCGGCATGGTCTTGTCGCGTGCGGTGGCAAAGAGGATTTCTGCGCACAGCAGAGCCCATGAAAGCAAGGCGCCGAGCAGCGAAACGGCCAGGCCGATACTGATCAGCAACGCGCCCCACGGGCCGACGATGTGCTCCAGCACCGACGCCAACGACGGGTTCTGCAAGCCGGCAAGCTCCGGTTGGGTCATCACCCCCAGCGACAGGACGTTGACCAGCACCAGCAGCGCCAGCACGCCCAGAAAGCCGATCACCGTGGCCTTGCCCACATCCGAGCGGCGCTGCGCACGCCCGGAATACACGCTCGCGCCTTCGATGCCGATGAACACGAACACAGTCACCAGCATCATGTTGCGCACCTGATCCAGCACATTGCCGAACTGCGGGTTGCTCAAGCCCCAGATATCACGGGTGAAGATATCGGCACGGAAGGCGAAGGCTGCGATAACGATAAAAATCAGCAACGGCACCACCTTGGCCACGGTGGTCACCTGGTTGATGAAGGCGGCTTCCTTGATCCCGCGCAGCACCAGAAAGTGCACCGCCCACAGCAGCAGCGAGGCGCAGCCGATGGCGATGGGCGTGTTGCCTTCGCCGAATACCGGAAAATAAAAACCCAGGGTACTGAACAGCAGCACGAAGTAACCGACGTTGCCGAGCCAGGCGCTGATCCAGTATCCCCAGGCCGAAGAGAAGCCCATGTAGTCGCCAAAGCCCGCCTTGGCGTAGGCATACACCCCCGAGTCCAGCTCGGGTTTGCGGTTGGCCAGGGTCTGGAACACGAACGCCAGGGCCAACATGCCGACCGCAGTGATGCCCCAGCCGATCAGCACCGCACCGACATCGGCGCGTGCTGCCATGTTCTGCGGCAGCGAGAAGATCCCGCCACCGATCATCGAGCCCACCACCAGTGCGATCAGCGCGCCCAGGCGCAGCTTCTGTCCCGGTTCGCTCATGTGCCTCCCTTTTTTCACACCCTGTCATGCGTTTGAAATAGCCGTGAAGGCTATATAAACGCTGTGACTTATATTGATAAGTGCCCTAAAAGCTATAGCACTCATAACTGCTTTGTCTATGCCAGCAATCTGTTAAAAACTAGCAGCTGCCCAGCAACTAGGGAAGAAACTGTTAAAACTCGATTTTTTTGTGAAAAATTTGCGAAAGCAGCAAAAACAGCTAGCTTCAAGCATCGCAGGCCGAACAGAGCGTTTGCTCTAGAAGGACATGGAGGTGCCAGCGTGCAAGGCCTGCAGCAGAGCTGTCGGCACTCTCCAGGAGCCACGTGAAGGAATTTTCCTACTTTACGTGCCCATGAACTGACCCAAGTCAGCGAATGGCGCAGGCGTCGGATTTACTCTGTCGTCAACTTTCTCCTGGCAGGAGTTGTTAAATGTCTGATTCATCCGGAAAACTAAAGCTCGGTGCGTTAGTTGCACTTGTAGTGGGTTCAATGATTGGCGGCGGGATCTTCTCGCTGCCGCAAAACATGGCGGCCAGCGCGGGGGTTGGCGCGGTGCTGATCGGCTGGGCGATCACTGCGGTCGGCATGCTGACCCTGGCGTTCGTGTTCCAGACCCTGGCCAACCGCAAACCTGACCTGGACGGCGGGGTGTACGCCTACGCCAAGGCCGGTTTCGGTGACTACATGGGCTTCTCTTCGGCCTGGGGTTACTGGATCAGCGCCTGGCTCGGCAACGTCGGTTACTTCGTGCTGCTGTTCAGCACCCTCGGTTACTTCTTCCCGATCTTCGGCGAGGGCAACACCCCCGCTGCGATCATTGGCGCCTCGATCCTGCTCTGGGCCGTGCACTTCCTGGTACTGCGCGGGATCAAAGAAGCGGCGTTCATCAACCTGGTCACCACGGTAGCCAAGATTGTGCCGCTGGTGCTGTTCGCCCTGATCTGCCTGTTCGCCTTCAAACTCGACGTGTTCACCGCCGATATCTGGGGCTTGGGCACGCCGGAACTGGGCAGCGTGATGAACCAGGTGCGCAACATGATGCTGGTCACCGTCTGGGTGTTTATCGGTATCGAGGGTGCAAGCATCTTCTCGTCACGGGCGGAAAAACGCGCTGACGTGGGCAAGGCCACCGTCATCGGCTTCGTCACCGTGCTGCTGTTCCTGGTGCTGGTCAACGTGCTGTCGCTGGGCATCATGACCCAACCGGAACTGGCCAAGCTGCAGAACCCGTCGATGGCCGCCGTGCTTGAACATGTGGTCGGCCACTGGGGCGCAGTGCTCATCAGCGTCGGCCTGATCATCTCGCTGCTCGGGGCCCTGCTGTCGTGGGTGCTGCTGTGCGCCGAGATCATGTTCGCCGCCGCCAAAGACCACACCATGCCGGAGTTCCTGCGCCGCGAAAATGCCAATCAGGTGCCGGCCAATGCCCTGTGGCTGACCAACGCCATGGTGCAGATCTTCCTGGTCATCACGCTGTTCTCCAGCAGTACCTACCTGTCGCTGATCTACCTCGCCACCTCGATGATCCTGGTGCCCTACCTGTGGTCGGCGGCCTATGCCTTCCTGCTGGCACTGCGCAGCGAAACCTACGAGCAAGCCTTGGCCGAACGCAAGAAGGACCTGTTCATCGGCGCCATCGCCTTGCTGTACGCCATCTGGCTGCTGTACGCCGGCGGCGTGAAGTACCTGTTGCTCTCGGCCCTGCTGTACGCCCCTGGGGCCATCCTGTTCGCCAAGGCCAAGCGCGAGGTTGGCCAACCTATCTTCACCAACGTGGAAAAACTGATCTTCGCGGCCGTGGTCGTCGGCGCCCTGGTGGCTGCCTATGGCCTGTACGACGGCTTCCTGACCCTTTGACCCACGTCTTCGCACACATGGAGGAATGAACAATGTCCGCTGAAAAACAGAAGTACGGTGTCCACTCCGAAGCCGGCAAATTGCGCAAAGTGATGGTCTGCTCCCCTGGGCTGGCGCACAAGCGCCTGACCCCGAGCAACTGCGATGAACTGCTGTTCGACGACGTGATCTGGGTCGACCAGGCCAAGCGCGACCATTTCGACTTCGTCACCAAGATGCGCGAGCGCGGCGTCGATGTGCTGGAAATGCACAACCTGCTGACCGACATCGTGCAGCAACCAGAAGCCCTCAAGTGGATCCTGGACCGCAAGATCACCTCTGACACCGTGGGTGTCGGCCTGACCAACGAGGTGCGTAACTGGCTCGAAGGGCTGGAACCACGCCACCTGGCGGAGTTCCTGATTGGCGGCGTGGCGGGCCAGGACCTTCCAGTAAGCGAAGGCGCCGAAGTGATCAAGATGTACAACAAGTACCTGGGTCACTCCAGCTTCATTCTGCCGCCGCTGCCCAACACCCAATTCACTCGTGACACCACCTGCTGGATCTACGGTGGCGTGACGCTCAACCCGATGTACTGGCCTGCGCGACGCCAGGAAACGCTGCTGACCACAGCCATTTACAAGTTCCACAAGGAGTTCACCGGTGCCGACTTCCAGGTCTGGTATGGCGACCCGGACAAGGATCATGGCAACGCCACCCTTGAAGGCGGCGACGTGATGCCGATCGGCAAGGGCATCGTACTCATCGGCATGGGCGAGCGCAGCTCGCGCCATGCCATCGGCCAACTGGCTCAGAACCTGTTCGAGAAAGGTGCGGCCGAGAAAGTCATCGTCGCAGGCCTGCCGAAGTCCCGCGCAGCGATGCACCTGGACACCGTGTTCAGCTTCTGCGACCGCGACCTGGTAACGGTATTCCCGGAGGTGGTGAAAGAGATCAAGCCATTCATCATCACCCCAGACTCCAGCAAGCCCTATGGCATGAATATCGCGCCGCAGGATGCCTCGTTCCTCGAGGTGGTATCCGAGCAGTTGCTGGGCAAGAAAGACAAGCTGCGCGTGGTCGAGACCGGCGGCAACAGCTTTGCCGCCGAGCGCGAACAGTGGGATGACGGCAACAACGTGGTGGCCATCGAGCCGGGTGTGGTCATCGGCTACGACCGCAACACCTACACCAACACCCTGCTGCGCAAGGCAGGGATCGAGGTCATCACCATCAGCGCCGGCGAACTGGGCCGAGGCCGTGGCGGCGGCCACTGCATGACCTGCCCGATCGTGCGCGACCCGATCGACTACTAACGACCATCACACCCGGCCGCCTCCACAAGACCGCGGCCGGGCACATCACCGAACTCAAGGAGAAATCGTCATGGCGTTCAACATCCACAACCGCAACCTGCTCAGCCTCGAACATCACACCACGCGCGAGCTGCGCTACCTGCTGGACCTGTCCCGCGACCTCAAGCGCGCCAAGTACACCGGTACCGAACAGCAGCACCTGAAGGGCAACAACATCGCCCTGATCTTCGAGAAGACCTCGACCCGCACCCGCTGCGCCTTCGAAGTCGCCGCCTATGACCAGGGCGCCAACGTCACCTACATCGACCCCAATTCTTCGCAGATCGGCCACAAAGAAAGCATGAAGGACACCGCCCGCGTACTTGGGCGCATGTACGATGCCATTGAGTACCGTGGCTTCAAGCAGGAAATCGTCGAAGAACTGGCCAAGTTCGCCGGTGTGCCGGTGTTCAACGGCCTGACCGACGAATACCACCCAACCCAGATGATCGCCGACGTGCTGACCATGCGTGAAAACAGCGACAAGCCGCTGCACGACATCAGCTACGCCTACCTGGGCGATGCCCGCAACAACATGGGCAACTCGCTGCTGCTGATCGGCGCCAAGCTCGGCATGGACGTGCGCATCGCCGCGCCCAAGGCGCTGTGGCCGCATGACGACCTGGTCGAGCGCTGCAAGAAGTACGCTGAAGAAAGCGGCGCACGCATCACCCTCACCGAAGACCCGAAAGCCGCCGTCAAGGGCGTGGACTTCGTGCACACCGACGTCTGGGTATCGATGGGCGAGCCGATCGAAGCCTGGGGCGAGCGCATCAAGCAGCTCAAGCCTTATCAGGTGAATGCCGAGCTGATGAAGGCCACCGGCAACCCGCGCAGCAAGTTCATGCACTGCCTGCCGGCCTTCCACAACTCCGACACCAAGGTCGGCAAACAGATCGCCGAACAGTACCCGGACCTGGCCAATGGCATTGAAGTGACCGATGACGTGTTCGAGTCGCCGGCCTGCATCGCCTTCGAGCAGGCGGAAAACCGCATGCATACCATCAAGGCGATCCTGGTTTCGACCCTGGCTGACCTTTAAAGGCCACGCCTGATCTCTGTGGGAGCGGGCTTGCCCGCGAATAGGCCAGCCGCAACACCTCGTTGCCCGAGCTGACGCCTTCGCGGGCAAGCCCGCTCCCACAGGGTCGGCGTCGATCGTCAACATTTCCGATAAAGGACATTCCCCATGCGTATCGTTGTTGCATTGGGCGGCAACGCCCTGCTGCGTCGCGGCGAGCCCATGACCGCTGACAACCAGCGCGCCAATATCCGCACCGCCACCGAACAGATCGCCAAGATTCACCCCGGCAACGAACTGGTCATCGCCCACGGCAACGGCCCCCAGGTGGGCCTGCTGTCGCTGCAGGCGCTGTCATACAAGCCGGACGAAGCCTACCCGCTGGACGTGCTCGGCGCCGAGACCGAAGGCATGATCGGCTACATGATCGAACAGGAGCTGGGCAACCTGCTGGCGTTCGAAGTGCCGTTCGCCACCCTGCTCACCCAGGTCGAAGTGGACGCCAACGACCCGGCCTTCAAAGACCCGACCAAGTTCATCGGCCCGGTCTACAGCAAGGAAGAAGCCGAGCGCCTGGCCAAGGAAAAAGGCTGGGTGGTCAAGCCCGACGGCGACAAATACCGCCGTGTGGTGGCCAGCCCCAAACCCAAGCGCATCTTCGAAATCCGCCCGATCAAGTGGCTGCTGGAAAAGAGCAGCATCGTGATTTGCGCCGGCGGCGGTGGCATCCCCACCATGTACGATGAAAACCGCAAGCTCAAAGGCATCGAAGCGGTCATCGACAAGGACCTGTGCTCGGCACTGCTGGCCGAGCAACTGGAAGCCGACCTTCTGATAATCGCCACCGACGTCGATGCGGCCTACATTGACTGGGGCAAGCCTACGCAAAAAGCCATTGCCCAGGCCCACCCTGACGAACTCGAGCGCCTGGGCTTCGCCGCCGGCTCCATGGGGCCGAAGGTGCAAGCTGCCAGTGACTTTGCCCGCAACACCGGCAAAGTGGCGGTGATCAGCTCGCTGGAGAACATCGAAGACATCGTCAAAGGCACCGCCGGCACCCGGGTTTCCACCGCCAAGCCTGGGATCAGCTACCGTTGAATGCAGTGGGCGGGCGCCTGGCGCCCGCCATTTTCGACCTTCCAAAGGAGCTTGCCATGGCCCAGTACCACCCCGGTCATGTACACATCGAGCGCACCGCGCTGAACACCAATGACCACAGCTATGACCTGAACATCGAATACGAGGCAGTGTCGGATCCCAGGGAAGGCAGAGGCATTCAGTTCCACATGCATGGCAGCATCGAAGGCAAGACGGTGGAGGAGAAGTTCTTCCTGCCCAAGGACCAGGTGTTGCCCAGCTTCCTCATGCTGTTGACCCGCAAGGCTCAGTCTTACCTGGCCCCGCCGAAGAAATTCGAGAACCTGAGTTCACCGCACAAACTCTACGACTATATGTTCGCGGACATTCGCGAAAAGCTGGACGTGAAATCAGGCGACGCGATCAAGCCTGAACATCTGGAGTGAGTTCAGAATTTTGGGGCTGCTTTGCAGCCCTATCGCGACACAAGGCCGCTCCCACAGGAGAATGCGTCAACTTTGTGGGAGCGGCCTTGCGTCGCGAAAGGGCCGCAAAGCGGCCCCGGCAATGTTAAGGCATACTACCGCCCTCCCCGGCCACCACCCCAACCCTCCCCATGCGCATCCACGTCAGCTTCATCGACCGCGTCGGCATCACCCAGGAAGTCCTCGCCCTGCTCGGTGCCCGCAACCTCAACCTGGACGCCGTGGAGATGGTCCCGCCGAACGTCTACATCGACGCCCCGACCCTCAGCCCCGCCGTGCTCGAAGAGCTGCACGATGCCTTGTTCGAAGTGCACGGCGTGCAGTCGGTGGATGTGGTCGACATCCTCCCAGGCCAACGCCGCCACCTGCAACTCGACGCCCTGCTCGCTGCCATGAGCGACCCGGTACTGGCCGTGGACAGCGCAGGCCTGGTGCTGCTGGCCAACCCGGCGCTGATCGCCCTGTGCGGGCGCGAGTCGGCCGGGCGCTCGGTGGGCGAACTGTTCGGCGACAACGGCCTGCTACAGGCCCTGCAGGACAACAACTTCCACCTGCCGATGCGTGAGATGCAGCTCAACGGCCAGAGCCTGCTGCTCGACGCCACGCCGATCACCAACGCTGGCGGCCTGCTGACCCTGTATCCACCGACACGCATGGGTGAGCGCCTGTCGGCCTTGCACCACGACCACGCCGAAGGGTTCGACGCCCTGCTGGGTGAATCACCAGCCATCCGTACCCTCAAGGCCCGCGCCTTGCGTGTGGCAGCCCTCGATGCCCCCTTGCTGGTGCACGGTGAAACCGGCACCGGCAAGGAACTCGTGGCCCGCGCCTGCCATGCCATCAGCAGCCGACACGCCGCGCCGTTCCTTGCCCTGAACTGCGCCGCGCTACCCGAGAGCCTGGCCGAAAGCGAGCTGTTCGGCTATGCCCCAGGCGCCTTTACCGGCGCGCAGCGGGGTGGCAAACCGGGGTTGATGGAGCTGGCCAACCAAGGCACGGTGTTTCTCGACGAAATCGGCGAAATGTCACCCTACCTGCAGGCCAAGTTGCTGCGTTTTCTCAGCGACGGCAGCTTCCGCCGCGTAGGTGGCGACCGCGAGGTGAAGGTGGATGTACGCATCATCAGCGCCACCCACCGCGACCTGGAGCACATGGTGGCCGAAGGCACCTTCCGTGAAGACCTGTTCTACCGCCTCAACGTGCTCAACCTGCAGGTGCCGCCGCTGCGCGACCGTGGCCAGGACATCCTGATGCTGGCGCATTTCTTCATGCAGCAGGCCTGCACGCAAATTCAGCGCCCGCCTTGCCGCCTCACGCCAGCCACCCACTCGGCGCTGTTGGCCAACCCCTGGCCGGGCAACGTACGCCAGCTGCAGAACGTGATTTTCCGCGCTGCGGCCATTTGCGAGAGCAACCTGGTGGACATTGGCGACCTGGATATTGCCGGCACCTCGGTGGCCCGTGGCCAGGATGGCGAAGTGGCAAGCCTGGAGCAGGCCGTGGGGGATTTCGAACGGGAGCTGTTGCAGCGTTTGTATGCAAGCTACCCCTCGACACGGCAATTGGCAGGCAGGCTGCAAACTTCGCATACCGCCATTGCGCAGCGGCTGCGCAAGTACGGTATTCCCCAAAAGCCATGAAGGTTGTTGAAAAGTCCGGAAGCGCTTCAGTATTGTCCTACAGGGTGCACCGATACTACCCAACTGTGCTTGCGTAGAATGGCCGCTCGCCTGTGGATATAAAAAGAGCACCCTGATGTTTGAACTCGACTTTTACGGCACCTTGGTAGCGGCTTCTTTAGTACTTTTATTAGGCCGCGGCCTGGTCGCACGCGTGGGTTTATTACGCACCTACAACATACCAGAGCCCGTCGCCGGCGGTTTGGTCGTTGCGTTTTGCCTGTTAGGGCTGCGGCACTTTGATATCCACGTGCAGTTCGATACTTCCCTGCAAACGCCCTTGATGCTGGCGTTTTTCGCCACCATTGGTTTGAGTGCAGACTTTGCCAGCCTGAAAAAGGGTGGGCGTGTCGTTGCCATCTTCCTGCTGGTGGTGACTGGCCTGCTGCTGGTTCAGAATGCCATGGGCATCGGGCTGGCCACGGCATTGGGCCTCGACCCGCTGATGGGCCTGCTGGCCGGTTCGGTTACCCTGTCCGGTGGCCATGGCACAGGCGCCGCCTGGGGCGCAACGTTCAGTGAGCAGTTTGGCCTGGCCTCTGCCTCCGAGCTGGCACTGGCCGCTGCAACGTTCGGCCTGGTGTTGGGCGGCCTGATCGGTGGCCCGGTCGCGCGCTTGCTGGTCAAGCGCGTACAAACCAGCGGCATAGCGCAAGCGCAGCCACAACAGCCCAGGGGCTTTGAACAACCGAACGAAGAGCGCCTGATCACCTCAGCCAGCTTTATCGAAACCCTCGCGCTGATTGCCGTCAGCTTGCTGGCGGGCTCACTGTTGAACGGCCTGTTAAAGGGCACTGCACTTGAATTGCCAACCTTCGTTTGTGTGTTGTTCGTCGGCGTAGTATTGCGCAATGGGCTTTCAGCCTTGGGCGCGTATCGTGTGTTCGAGCGTGAAGTTTCAGTGCTGGGTAATGTCAGTCTTTCACTGTTTTTGGCGATTGCGTTGATGTCGCTTAAATTATGGGACTTGGCGGCACTGGCGTTCCCGTTCTTTATTCTTTTGGCTACGCAAGCACTGGTCATGGCATTGTTTGCCATCTTCATTACGTTCAGGGTCATGGGCAGTAACTATGACGCAGCTGTATTAGCGGCTGGGCATTGCGGTTTTGGCCTGGGAGCCACGCCGACCGCCATTGCCAACATGCAAGCCGTGACGCAACGCTACGGGCCTTCGCATATCGCCTTTCTGGTAGTACCGATGGTGGGTGCGTTCTTCATCGATATCATCAATGTGATCGTGATCAAGTTGTATTTGGCCTTGCCGTTCTTCACGGCTGGCTGAAGCTTTAACAACGTATCGAAATCACTACACCGTACTGATTTCGATACAACCCCTCTCGAGTGCGTCTACACAAGGGTTTGATCCTCAAACCCTTTTCCTCCCCCCGCCTTCTGTATCGATTTCATTCCAGAAGAATGAAAGCCTTCTCGCAAAATATAATCAAATCATTGATTTATAAGAACTTTTTCCTACTGGCCGCATTATTGCTAGGGATATTCCAACCCAAGAGCGCGGAGCCACCGCGCCCAACGCCCTGCTTCCCGAGGAATTCCCATGAGCGAGTTGCGTTTCACCGAAGATCACGAATGGCTGCGCGTCGAAGCCGACGGCAGCGTCACCGTGGGCATCACCGCCTACGCCCAGAACGCCCTCGGCGATGTGGTCTTCGTGCAACTGCCTGAGCTGCAGCAGTACGAAAAAGGTGCCGAAGCCTCCACCGTCGAATCGGTCAAGGCCGCCAGCGGCGTGTACATGCCGCTGACCGGCGAAGTGGTCGAAGTCAACGGCCAGCTCGAAGACAGCCCGGAACTGGTCAACGAAGACCCGATGGGCGAAGGCTGGTTCTTCCGCTTCACCCCGGCCGACATGAGCGAAGTCACCGCCCTGCTCGACCAGGACGCTTACGACCGCCTGCTCAAAGCCAACGACGACGCCTGAGGAACCGCACCATGACCATCAACCTCGGCACCGCCAACGAATTCATCGCCCGTCACATCGGCCCACGCGCGGCTGACGAACAGGCCATGCTCGCCGCCCTGGGTTTCGATTCCCTGGACGCCATGACCGCTGCGGTCATCCCCGACAGCATCAAGGGCACCAGCGTGCTCGGTGCCGAAGACGGCCAGAGCGAAGCCGACGCCCTCGCTGCGCTGAAAGCCATCGCCGGCACCAATCAGTTGTTCAAGAGCTACATTGGCCAGGGCTACTACAACACCCACACCCCGGCACCGATCCTGCGCAACCTGTTGGAAAACCCGGCCTGGTACACCGCCTACACCCCTTACCAGCCAGAGATTTCCCAAGGCCGTCTGGAAGCACTGCTGAACTTCCAGACCCTGATCAGCGACCTGACCGGCCTGCCGATCGCCAACGCCTCCCTGCTCGACGAAGCCACCGCCGCTGCCGAGGCCATGACCTTCTGCAAGCGCCTGTCGAAGAACAAGGCCAGCCATGCCTTCTTCGCCTCCAGCCATTGCCACCCGCAGACCCTCGACGTGCTGCGCACCCGCGCCGAGCCGCTGGGTATCGACGTCGTGGTCGGCGACGAACGTGAACTGACCGATGTCAGCGCCTTCTTCGGTGCGCTGCTGCAATACCCGGCCAGCAATGGCGAGGTGTTCGACTACCGCGAACTGGTACAGCGCTTCCACGCCGCCAATGCCCTGGTTGCCGTCGCTGCCGACCTGCTGGCCCTGACCCTGCTGACCCCACCGGGCGAGTTCGAGGCCGACGTGGCCATCGGCAGCGCCCAGCGCTTCGGCGTGCCGTTGGGCTTCGGCGGCCCGCATGCGGCCTACTTCGCCACCCGTGACGCGTTCAAGCGCGACATGCCAGGCCGCCTGGTCGGCGTGTCGATCGACCGCTTTGGCAAGACCGCCCTGCGCCTGGCCATGCAAACCCGCGAACAGCACATCCGCCGTGAAAAGGCCACCAGCAACATCTGTACCGCCCAGGTGCTGCTGGCCAACATCGCCAGCATGTTCGCCGTGTACCACGGCCCAGTCGGCCTCAAGCGCATCGCCCAGCGCACCCACGCACTGACCGCTATCCTCGCCGCTGGCCTCAAGGCCATGGGCGTTCAGGTCGTCGGCGACAGCGCGTTCGATACCCTGACCCTGGCGACCGGCGAGGCCACCGCCAGCCTGCATGCCAACGCCCGCGCCCAGCGCATCAACCTGCGCCAGATCGATGCTGGCCATGTTGGCCTGTCGCTCGACGAGACCACCGCCCAGGCTGACGTGGAAGCGCTCTGGCAACTGCTGGCCGGCGACCAGCCGCAACCGGACTTCGCCGCCCTCGCCGCCAGCACTGGCTCGCTGCTGCCAACCGGCCTGCTGCGTCAGTCGGCGATCCTCGAACACCCGGTATTCAACCGCTACCACAGCGAAACCGAGCTGATGCGTTACCTGCGCCGCCTGGCCGACAAGGACCTGGCGCTGGATCGCAGCATGATCCCGCTGGGGTCGTGCACCATGAAGCTCAACGCTGCCAGTGAAATGATCCCGGTCACCTGGGCCGAGTTCGGCAACCTGCACCCGTTTGCCCCGGCCGAACAGAGCCAGGGCTACCTGCAGATGACCACCGAGCTGGAAGCCATGCTGTGCGCCGCCACCGGCTACGACGCGGTATCGCTGCAACCCAACGCCGGCTCCCAAGGCGAGTACGCAGGCCTGCTGGCCATTCGCGCCTACCACCGTAGCCGCGGCGAAGGCCATCGCGATATCTGCCTGATTCCCTCTTCGGCCCACGGCACCAACCCTGCGACCGCGAACATGGCAGGCATGCGCGTGGTCGTCACCGCGTGTGATGCCCGTGGCAACGTCGATGTCGAGGACCTGCGTGCCAAAGCCCTCGAACACCGCGAGCGCCTGGCGGCCATCATGATCACCTACCCGTCGACCCACGGCGTGTTCGAGGAAGCGATCGGCGAAATCTGCGCGATCATCCACGACAACGGCGGCCAGGTTTACATCGACGGCGCTAACATGAACGCCATGGTCGGCCTGTGTGCCCCAGGCAAGTTCGGCGGCGACGTTTCGCACCTGAACCTGCACAAGACCTTCTGCATCCCCCATGGGGGTGGCGGCCCGGGCGTCGGCCCGATCGGCGTCAAGTCGCACCTGGCGCCGTTCCTGCCAGGCCATGCGCAGTTGGAGAACCACCAGGGCGCGGTGTGCGCCGCACCCTTCGGCAGCGCCAGCATCCTGCCGATCACCTGGATGTACATCCGCATGATGGGCGGTGCCGGCCTCAAGCGCGCCTCGCAAATGGCCATCCTCAACGCCAATTACATCGCCCGCCGCCTGGAAGAGCACTATCCTGTTCTATACACCGGTAGCAATGGCCTGGTTGCCCACGAGTGCATCCTCGACCTGCGCCCGCTCAAGGACACCAGCGGCATCAGCGTCGACGATGTGGCCAAGCGCCTGATCGACTTCGGCTTCCACGCCCCGACCATGTCGTTCCCGGTGGCCGGCACGCTGATGATCGAGCCGACCGAAAGCGAGTCCAAGCAAGAGCTGGACCGCTTCTGTGACGCGATGATCCAGATCCGCGAAGAAATTCGCGCCGTCGAAAACGGCAGCCTGGACAAGGACGACAACCCGCTGAAAAACGCACCGCACACGGCAGCGGAGTTGGTGGGCGAATGGGCCCACGGCTACAGCCGTGAGCAGGCGGTGTACCCGCTGCCGAGCCTGGTGGAAAGCAAGTACTGGCCACCCGTCGGCCGCGTCGACAACGTGTTCGGCGACCGTAACCTGGTCTGCGCCTGCCCGTCGATCGAGAGCTACCAGGACGCCTGAGGCGGTCTGTAGAACCCTGGGGCCGCTGCGCGGCCCTTTCGCGACGCAAGGCCGCTCCCACCGGGGCCGCACCGAGTTCCCTTGTGGGAGCGGCCTTGCGTCGCGAAAGGGCTGCGCAGCAGCCCCAACGGTTTAAAAGGAGGAAGCAGCATGTCACTGAGCGTCTTCGACCTGTTCAAGATCGGCATCGGCCCCTCCAGCTCCCACACGGTCGGCCCGATGCGCGCCGCCGCACGTTTTGCCGAAGGCCTGCGCCGCGACGGCCTACTGGCCAGCACGGTCAGCGTCAAGGCCGAGCTGTATGGCTCGCTCGGCGCCACGGGTAAAGGCCACGGCAGCGACAAAGCGGTGTTGCTCGGCCTGGAAGGCGAGCACCCCGACACCGTCGACACCGAAGCCATCCCCGCCCGCCTGCAGGCCATCCGCGACAGCGGCCACCTGCGCCTGCTCGGCGAACACGACATCGTCTTCGTTGAAAAACAGCACCTGGCAATGATTCGCAAGCCACTGGCTTACCACCCCAATGGCATGATCTTCCGCGCCTTCGACCAAGCCGGCCTGCAGATTCGCAGCCGCGAGTACTACTCGGTTGGCGGCGGTTTCGTGGTCGACGAGGACGCTGCCGGCCACGACCGGATCGTCGAGGACAGCACACCGCTCACCTACCCGTTCAAGACCGCCAAGGCACTCCTTGGGCACTGCACCGCGCAGCACCTGTCAGTCAGCCAGGTGATGCTCGCCAACGAGGCGGCCTGGCGCCCAGAGGCCGAGACCCGCGCCGGCCTGCTGCGTATATGGCAGGTGATGCAGGATTGTGTCGAGGCCGGTTACCGCCATGAAGGCATCCTGCCGGGTGGGCTCAAGGTCAAGCGCCGGGCACCGGCATTGTATCGACAGCTCAGCCAACACCCGGAAGCCAGCCTGCGCGATGCCCTGTCGGTGCTCGACTGGGTCAATCTCTATGCATTGGCGGTAAACGAGGAAAACGCCTACGGCGGGCGTGTGGTCACCGCGCCTACCAATGGCGCCGCTGGCATCGTCCCGGCGGTGCTGCACTACTACATGCGCTTTGTACCGGGCGCCAGCGAAGACGGGGTGGTGCGGTTTCTGCTCACGGCGGCGGCAATCGGCATTCTCTACAAGGAAAACGCCTCCATCTCCGGCGCCGAAGTCGGCTGCCAAGGCGAGGTGGGCGTGGCCTGCTCGATGGCTGCCGGCGCCCTGTGCGAAGTCATGGGCGGCACCGTGCAACAGGTGGAGAACGCCGCCGAGATCGGCATGGAACACAACCTGGGCCTGACCTGCGACCCGATCGGCGGGCTGGTCCAGGTACCCTGCATCGAGCGCAACGCCATGGGCTCGGTGAAAGCGATCAACGCCGTGCGCATGGCCCTGCGCGGCGATGGGCAGCACTTTGTGTCGCTCGACAAAGTCATCCGTACCATGCGCCAGACCGGCGCCGACATGAAAAGCAAATACAAGGAGACCGCCCGCGGCGGTCTGGCCGTCAACATCATCGAATGTTGACCCGATAACAACACCAAGGAGTCACCGATGTCCGAAACACTGCTCAAGACCCCGCTGCACGCCCTGCACCTCGAGCTGGGTGCGCGCATGGTGCCATTCGCCGGCTATGACATGCCGGTGCAGTACCCGTTGGGCGTGCTCAAGGAGCACCTGCACACCCGCGAACAGGCTGGCCTGTTCGACGTCTCGCACATGGGCCAGATCATCCTGCGAGGCAGCGACGCTGCCCAGGCGCTGGAAAGCCTGGTGCCGGTGGACATCATCGACTTGCCAGTGGGCATGCAGCGCTATGCCATGTTCACCAACGAGCAGGGCGGCATCCTCGACGACCTGATGGTCGCCAACCTCGGCGATGACGTGCTGTTCCTGGTGGTCAACGCCGCCTGCAAAGACCAGGACCTGGCTCACCTGCAAAAGCACATTGGCAGCCGCTGCGAGATTCAGCCACTGTTCGAAGCCCGCGCCCTGCTGGCCCTGCAAGGCCCGGCGGCGGTCAAGGTGCTGGAACGCCTGGCCCCGGAAGTGGCCGGCATGACCTTCATGCAGTTGCGCCCGGTGACCCTGCTCGGTGAAGAGTGCTACGTCAGCCGTTCGGGTTACACCGGTGAAGACGGCTATGAAATTTCCGTGCCGGCCAACGCTGCCGACACCCTGGCCCGCCGCCTGCTGGCAGAGCCCGAAGTGCAACCGATCGGCCTGGGTGCCCGCGACTCGCTGCGCCTGGAAGCCGGCTTGTGCCTGTATGGCCACGACATGGACACCGAGACCACGCCGATCCAGGCCAGCCTGCTCTGGGCCATCTCCAAAGTGCGCCGCGCCGACGGTGAACGCGCTGGCGGCTTCCCAGGTGCTGACATCATCTTTGGCCAGCAACAGCAAGGTGTTAAACGCAAGCGCGTCGGCTTGCTGCCACAAGAGCGCACACCTGTACGAGAAGGCGCAGAGATTGTCGATGCATCCGATAACCCTGTGGGCAAAGTCTGCAGTGGTGGCTTTGGCCCAACACTTGGCGCACCGGTTGCAATGGGTTATGTCGATATCGAACATGGCGCGCTAGACACACCACTGTTTGCATTGGTGCGCGGCAAGAAGGTTGCCTTGAAAGTCAGCAAAATGCCTTTCGTGGCACAGCGTTACTATCGCGGCTGAATGCATGACATGAAGTGTGCGAACAGCTTTGCCATATTCGATTTCGAACCTGTGTAATAACGAATGAACATGGCGCCAGCCCAGGCGCCATGCCGTTTAAGACAAACCGTTCGGCTATCGGCGAAAGGCCTGTTTTCCATACGACCAAGGGCTTGTTTTTCGCGCTGGAGTTGGCGTAGAGTCACTGCACTGTGTTTGCATGGGTCGCAACAGTTCGTGACCTGGGCCAGTAGCCGCGATCTGCTACAACCCGTTCGACGTCTCTTACTTTCCAGCAACCCAGCCCAGTAAGCTTTCACCCAATACAATGTGAAAGTAACTGTTATCAAATTAATAGATTCATAGGAAATAAGAAAATGGCACAGCGTCAGAACGGTACCGTCAAGTGGTTCAATGACGAAAAAGGTTACGGCTTCATCACCCCAGAGAGCGGTCCGGATCTGTTCGTACACTTCCGTGCCATTCAGGGCAACGGCTTCAAAAGCCTGAAAGAAGGCCAGAAGGTTACCTTCGTAGCCGTTCAAGGCCAAAAAGGCATGCAGGCTGACGAAGTACAGCCAGAAGCCTGATAATCCATAAAAAAGAGCCCCTGCGTTGACGCGCAGGGGCTTTTTTTTGCCTGCAGTTCCCTAAAATGAGCCTTTGCCATCTGGAGCTGCAGCGTAATGTCCAAGCCCCCCCTCATGCCTCAGGGTAACTTCCCACCTGCTGGACTAGGCCGCCGGCTGGCGGCGATGTTCTATGACTTCCTGCTGTGCACCGCGCTGCTGATCGTGACGGCCGGCGCTTACAAGATGATCCAGATGGCGATCATCGGCGAGGCCCGCATGCGTACGCTGACCGATGCCGGGGCACTCGATGGCGACCCGTTGCTGTCGACGATCCTGCTGTTTGCGCTGTTCGGTTTTTTTGCCAAGTTCTGGACCCACGGCGGGCAGACCCTGGGCATGCAGGTGTGGGGCCTGCGGGTGCAGAACGCCGATGGCAGTGCCATCAGCCTGTGGCAGGCGCTGTTGCGCTTCGTGGTCTCGATCGCTTCGTGGCTATGCCTGGGGCTGGGGTTTTTCTGGGCGTTGATCGACAAGCGCAAACGCGGCTGGCATGACATCTATTCCGAGACACAGCTGGTGCGGGTGCCGAAGCAGAAGAAATAAAAAAGCCGACCCTGGGGTCGGCTTTTGTACATCGCTCAGGCCATCAACCTGCCCGGCGCAATAACCACAACCCTGCCAACGCACATATCGCAGCCGGTATCACCACGGCCAGCAGCGGCGGGAAGCCGAACACCTGGCTCGAAGGGCCAAGCAAGTCCTGGGCGATGCGGAACACGAAGCCCACCAGCACACCGGTGAATACCCGCTGGCCCAGGGTCACCGAGCGCAACGGGCCGAAGATGAAGGAAATCGCCATCAACACCAGCGCCGCGGTCACCGCAGGCTGCAGCACCTTGGTCCAGAACGCCAGCCAGTAGCGGGCATTGTTCAAGCCCTGGTCGGACAAGTAGTGGATGTAATCCCACAGCCCGGTGATGGACAGCGATTCCGGCGCCAGGATTACCGTGTTGAGCAGTTGCGGGGTGACCGAAACGTCCCAACGTTCTTCTGGTGTTTTCACCACTTCGGTGTGGTCGCCACGGAAATACGTGGTGCGCACATCGCTGAGCATCCAATGGTCGTCATTGTACTGCGCCCGGCGGGCGAAGCTGGAGGTGACGATCTTGCGTTCGCTGTCGAAGCGA
This sequence comes from Pseudomonas putida, assembly GCF_025905425.1. Classification (NCBI taxonomy): domain Bacteria; kingdom Pseudomonadati; phylum Pseudomonadota; class Gammaproteobacteria; order Pseudomonadales; family Pseudomonadaceae; genus Pseudomonas; species Pseudomonas putida. Next base: position 4,210,936 of record NZ_CP109603.1, read on the forward strand.
TAGCGGGTCACACCCAGCAACAGGCCATTAGGCTGCACGGCGTTGATGTGCACGAACTCTTCGCCCTGGCGGTGCCACATACCGCGTTTGGAGCTCTGCGCCTCACCACCACCCTGGGCCAGGGAACGGTCCGCCTGGGCTTTGTTTTCGGTGACCGGGGCCACGTACTCGCCAATCAGCACACCCACCAGCATCAGCACCAGCATCGGTTTCATGACCGCCCAGACGATGCGCCCGATGGAAACCCCCGCCGCACGCATGATGGTCAGTTCACTGCTGCTGGCCAGGCTGCCAAGGCCGATCAGGCAGCCAATCAGTGCCGCCATTGGCAACATGTCGTACAGACGGCGCGGCGCGGTGAGCAGCGTGAACCAGCCAGCGTCCATTACCGTGTAGGTGTCGCTCAGGTCGCTCATCTCATCGATGAAGGCGAACAACGAAGCCAGACCGAGGATGATCCCCAGCACGGCCAGAATGGCCATCAGCACACTCATGCCGATGTAACGATCCAGCTTAACCATGGGCCACCTCCGCACGACGTGCGGCACGCTTGAGGCGCATCGGCTCCCAATACATCAGCCCAAGGCCGATCAGCAGGAACAGGCCATGTACCCACCACATGCCCAGGGCGATCGGCAATTTGCCCTTCTCGAGGGCGCCGCGTACGGAAATCAGCATTGTCAGGTAGGCCATGTACAGAAGAATCGCCGGCAGCAATTTGAGGAAGCGGCCCTGGCGTGGGTTGACCCGGGACAGCGGCACCGCCAGCAGGGTCACGACGAAGACCAGAATCGGCAACGACAAGCGCCATTGCAGCTCGGCACGTTCACGCAAGCCCTTCTTGCCGATCAGTTGCGAGGTGGGGATGGCTTCGCGATCGGTCACTTCCTCGCTGACTTCAGGCTTGGGCAGCAGTACACCGTAGGTGTCGTACTTGATCGCGCGGTAATCGGCCTGGCCTGGGTTGCCGTCGTAGCGGTAGCCGTTTTCGAGAATCAGGTAGCGGTTGCCGTCGGCCTGGATTTCCTGGTGGCCCTTTTCGGCGACCAGCACGGAGGGTGCCCGGTCCTTGGTCTTGTCTTGGTTGAAGCGTTTTTCGGAGATGAACACCCCGCCCAGGTTGATGCGATCGTCCGACAGCTCTTCGGTGTAGGTCACCCGCGAGCCATCACGCAGGGTCTGGAAGCGCCCTGGCACCAGGGTATCGAACTCGGTCAGGGCATCCTGCTGGCTGATGATCTGCTGCACCTGAGCCACGCCCAGGGGCGCCAGGCTCAGGCTCAGCCAAGCCACCAGCAAGGCCACCAGGGCAGCCGGCGCCATGGTCATGCCAAGCAGGCGCTGCTGGCTCATGCCCGTGGCCGAAAGCACGGTCATCTCGCTTTCAAGGTACAAACGGCCATACGCCAGGAGAATGCCGAGAAACAGCCCCAACGGCAGGATCAGTTGCAGAAAGCCTGGCAGGCGAAAGCCCATGATCAGGAACAGCACGCTCGGGTCGAGCACGCCCTGGGCGGCCTGGGCCAGGTACTTGATGAAGCGCCCGCTCATGATGATCACCAGCAGCACTGCGCTGACGGCGCTCAAGGTCACCAGGACCTCGCGGGAGAGATAACGAAAGACGATCAAACCAGACACTCCTGGGTTGTCAGGGCGGACTGCCAAACATTGGCGCCAAACAATGACTTAGTACAGCCAAGACCAATGTCGGTTCGCCATAGGCGAACCTCCATGTAAAGTGCGCGCATTATCCTGTGATTGACCGCCCCTGTCACTTGGCCGCGCATGAAGCCGCAAAACAGGGTTGTCAGCAGGCTTGACGCAGGCTCAAACTGGCAGCTTTTCCACGGGTACGCGACCACGCGGCCTGGCCCGCCCAGAGCGCTGGAACACAAAGCGCCAACTGTATTGATCATTCGGGGACCCTGACATGGAACTGGTTGTAAAAAGCGTAGCTGCTGCATCCGTAAAAACCGCCACGCTGGTGGTACCGGTTGGTGAAGGCCGCAAGCTCGGCGCTGTTGCCAAGGCCGTCGACCAAGCCTGCGAGGGGGCCATCAGCGCCGTGCTCAAGCGTGGCGACCTGGCCGGCAAGCCAGGGCAAACCCTGCTGCTGCAAAGCCTGCCTGGCCTCAAGGCCGAGCGTGTGTTGCTGGTCGGCAGCGGCAAGGACGAAGCCCTGGACGATCGCGCCTGGCGCAAACTGGTCGCCAGCGTCGCTGCCGTACTCAAAGGCCTCAACGGTGGTGATGCGGTGCTGGCCCTGGACGACATCGCCGTCAGCAACCGCGACGCCCACTACGGTAAGTACCGCCTGCTGGCCGAGACCCTACTCGACGGCGAATACGCGTTCGACCGTTTCAAAAGCCAGAAAGCCGAGCCGCGCGCCCTGAAAAAGGTCACCCTGCTGGCCGACAAGGCCGGCCTGGCCGAAGTCGAGCGCGCGGTCAAGCACGCCAACGCCATCGCCACCGGCATGGCCTTCACCCGCGACCTGGGCAACCTGCCGCCAAACCTGTGCCACCCAAGCTTCCTCGCCGAGCAGGCCAAGGAGCTGGGCAAAGCGCACAAAGGCCTCAAGGTTGAAGTGCTCGACGAGAAAAAGATCAAGGACCTGGGCATGGGCGCGTTCTACGCCGTGGGCCAGGGCAGCGACCAGCCGCCACGTCTGATCGTGCTCAACTACCAGGGCGCCAAGAAGGCCGACAAACCGTTCGTGCTGGTGGGCAAGGGCATCACCTTCGACACCGGCGGCATCAGCCTCAAGCCAGGCGCCGGCATGGACGAAATGAAGTACGACATGTGTGGCGCCGCCAGCGTGTTCGGCACCTTGCGTGCGGTACTCGAACTGCAGCTGCCGATCAACCTGGTGTGCCTGCTGGCCTGCGCCGAGAACATGCCGAGCGGCGGTGCTACCCGCCCTGGTGACATCGTCACCACCATGAGCGGCCAGACCGTCGAAATCCTCAACACCGATGCCGAAGGCCGTCTGGTGCTGTGCGATACCCTGACCTACGCCGAACGCTTCAAGCCCCAGGCAGTGATCGACATCGCTACCCTGACCGGCGCCTGCATCGTTGCCCTGGGCAGCCACACTTCGGGCCTGATGGGCAACAACGACGACCTGGTCGGCCAATTGCTCGATGCCGGTAAACGCGCCGACGACCGCGCCTGGCAGCTGCCGCTGTTCGACGAATACCAGGAGCAACTGGACAGCCCGTTCGCCGACATGGGCAACATCGGTGGGCCGAAGGCCGGCACCATCACCGCAGGCTGCTTCTTGTCGCGCTTCGCCAAGGCCTACAACTGGGCGCACATGGACATCGCCGGCACGGCCTGGATCAGCGGTGGCAAGGACAAGGGGGCCACTGGCCGCCCGGTCCCGCTGCTGACCCAGTACCTGCTGGACCGCGCTGGCGCCTGATGCCGTGAGACCGGTGGCGCCTTGTGCGCCACCGGCCGGCAGACACCACCATGAGCAAAGTCGATTTCTACATCCTGCCCACCGATTCCTTGTCGGCGCGGCTCGATTTCGCCTGCAAGCTGTGCGACAAAGCCTGGCGCCTTGGCCACCGGGTCTACCTGCACTGCCAGGACGCCGAGCAACGCAGCGAACTGGACCAACGTCTATGGCGCTTCAAGGGCGAGGCGTTCGTGCCCCATGACCTCGCGGAGTTGCACGCTGATGCCACCGTGGCACTGGGCATCGCCGAGGATGCCGGCCTTCACCGCGACCTGCTGATCAACCTGGGCGCTGGCGTACCCGCGTTCGTCGGCCAGTTCGAACGGGTTGCCGAAATCGTCGTCGAGGAACCGAGCATCCGCCAATCGGCCCGTGAGCGGTTCCGTTTCTACCGCGAACAGGGCTATGCTCTGCAAGACCACCGCTTACAGCGACTTTGACGACGATGGACAAGCCCTCCCCTTTGCCCGACTCCGCCCACCTGCTCGATGACCTCGAGTCGATCCGCCAACTGCTGGGCGATGCCGACCTGCAACCGCCGCTGCTGACCGAGACCGTCGAGCAGATCCCGTTATTGCTGGATGAGCCAGGTGGTAACGCCGCGCCTGCCGTCGAGCCAGCAGCCAGCGAACCCGAGGAAGATTCGCAAACCCGCCGCCAGGACACCCTGCTGCACCTGGAAAGCGAGCTGCGCGCAGCGGCGCAGGCGATCATGCAAGACGTGATCAATGACTTCACGCCGCACATCGAGAACGAAATCAAGCGTCGGCTGGATGCGCGTATCGAGCGGCTGATCAAGCGCGCCGAGTAGAAGCCTACCTCCAAGTCGCCTGCTTCGCGGGCAAGCCCGCTCCCACAGGTACTGTGCTTACCCTGTGGGAGCGGGCTTGCCCGCGAAGCAGGCGACACTGTTCCGACAGTTGTCAGCAGCTTGTCGCCTGCGGCCCCCACCTTGGTTATACTGCCCGGCTTTCCCGAATAAATGCACAGGGTCCCGCCGCGCATGGATAAGACCTACCAGCCGCACGCCATCGAAACCTCCTGGTACAACACCTGGGAGTCCGAGAACTATTTCGCCCCACAAGGTGCAGGCGAGTCCTACACCATCATGATCCCGCCGCCGAACGTGACCGGCAGCCTGCACATGGGCCACGGGTTCAACAACGCGATCATGGACGCCCTGATCCGCTTCCGCCGCATGCAGGGTCGCGACACCCTGTGGCAACCGGGCACCGACCACGCGGGCATCGCCACGCAAATGCTGGTCGAGCGTCAGCTCGAAGCCAAAGGCCAGAACCGCCATGACCTGGGTCGCGAACAGTTCCTGGAAAAAGTCTGGGAGTGGAAGGACCAGTCCGGTGGCAACATCAGCCGTCAGATCCGCCGCCTCGGCTCGTCGGTCGACTGGAGCCGCGAACGCTTCACCATGGACGACGGCCTGTCCGAGGCGGTCAAGGAAGCCTTCGTGCGCCTGCACGAGGATGGCCTGATCTACCGTGGCAAGCGCCTGGTCAACTGGGACACCAAGCTGCACACGGCCATCTCTGACCTCGAAGTGGAAAACCACGACGAGAAGGGCCACCTGTGGAACCTGCGTTATCCGCTGGCCGACGGCGCCAAGACCGCCGAAGGCAAGGACTACCTGGTGGTTGCCACCACGCGTCCGGAAACCCTGCTGGGTGACGCTGCCGTCGCGGTCAACCCAACCGACGAACGCTACCAGGCCCTGATCGGCAAGTTCGTCGAGCTGCCGCTGGTCGGCCGCCGTATCCCGATCATCGCCGACGACTATTGCGACCCGGAATTCGGCACCGGCTGCGTGAAGATCACCCCAGCTCACGACTTCAACGACTACGAAGTCGGCAAGCGCCACAACCTGCCGCTGCTGAACATCTTCGACAAGAACGCGATGGTGCTGGCCAATGCCCAGGCCTTCAACCTCGACGGCAGCGTCAACGAGCAGGTCGATACCACCCTGCCCGCCCAGTACGCCACCCTCGACCGTTTTGTCGCGCGCAAGCAGATCGTCGCCGACCTGGACGCCCAAGGCCTGCTGGTCAGCATCGACGACCACGCCCTGAAAGTGCCGAAGGGCGACCGTTCGGGCACCGTCATCGAGCCGTGGCTGACCGACCAGTGGTACGTTTCCACCAAGCCGCTGGCAGAGCCTGCCATCGCCGCCGTGGAAGATGGCCGTATCCAGTTCGTGCCCAAGCAGTACGAGAACATGTATTTCTCCTGGATGCGCGACATCCAGGACTGGTGCATCAGCCGCCAGCTGTGGTGGGGCCACCGTATTCCGGCATGGTACGACGAGGCCGGCCAGGTCTATGTCGGCCGTGACGAGGCCGAAGTACGCACCAAGCACAACCTGGGTGCCGACGTCACTCTGCGCCAGGACGACGACGTACTCGACACCTGGTTCAGCTCGGGCCTGTGGACCTTCTCCACGCTGGGCTGGCCGGAACAGACCGAGTTCCTCAAGAAGTTCCACTCCACCGATGTGCTGGTCACCGGCTTTGACATCATCTTCTTCTGGGTTGCGCGCATGATCATGCTGACCATGCACCTGATCAAGAACGAGGACGGCACGCCGCAGGTTCCGTTCAAGACCGTGTACGTGCACGGCTTGGTGCGCGATGGCCAGGGCCAGAAAATGTCCAAGTCCAAGGGCAACGTCCTGGACCCGCTGGACATCGTCGACGGCATCACCCTCGACGCCCTGCTGGAAAAACGCACCAGCGGCATGATGCAGCCAAAGCTTGCCGAGAAGATCGCCAAGCAGACCAAGGCCGAGTTCCCGGACGGCATCGCCAGCTACGGCACCGACGCCCTGCGCTTCACCTTCTGCTCGCTGGCCTCCACCGGCCGTGACATCAAGTTCGACATGGGCCGCGTCGAAGGCTACCGCAACTTCTGCAACAAGATCTGGAACGCCGCCCGCTACGTGCTGGACAAGGGCGAGGACTGCGGCCAGAACGGCGAGGCCTGCGAGCTTTCGCTGGCAGACCGCTGGATCATCTCGCAGCTGCAGCGTACCGAAGCCGAAGTGACCCGCCAGCTGGAGCAGTTCCGCTTCGACCTGGCCAGCCAGGCCCTGTACGAGTTCATCTGGAACCAGTACTGCGACTGGTACCTGGAACTGTCCAAACCCGTACTGTGGGACGAGAACGCCCCGGTCGAGCGCGCCCGTGGCACCCGCCGCACCCTGGTGCGCGTGCTGGAAGTGGCCCTGCGCCTGGCGCATCCGTTCATGCCGTTCATCACTGAAGAAATCTGGCAGCGCATCGCGCCGCTGGCTGGCATTCAGGGCAAGACCATCATGCTGCAGCCGTGGCCGGTGGCCAATGAAAGCCGCATCGATGCTGCTGCCGAAGGCGACATCGAGTGGCTCAAGGAGCTGATGGTCGGCCTGCGCAACATCCGCGCCGAGATGAACATCGGCCCGGGCAAGCCGCTGCCATTGTTCCTGAAAAACGCCAATGCCGATGACCAGCGCCGCCTGCAGGAAAACGAAGCCCTGCTGAAGAAACTGGCCAAGGTCGAGTCGTTCACCGTGCTCGGCGATGCCGACGAAGCGCCGCTGTCGGCCACCGCACTGGTGGGCGATCTGCAGGTACTGGTGCCGATGGCAGGCCTGATCGACAAAGACGCCGAGCTGGCTCGCCTGAACAAGGAAATCCAGCGTCTGCAAGGTGAAGTCCAGCGCGTGGGCGGCAAGCTGTCCAACGCCGCCTTCGTCGACAAGGCACCGCCTGCGGTGATCGAGAAAGAACGCGCCAAGCTGGCCGAGTCCGAACAGGCCCTGGCCAACTTCACCGAGCAGCATGCGCGGATTGCAGCGCTGTAACCTGACAATGCTGACCTGACCAGCGAGGGCCTCGCCCTCGTTCGCGGCACAAGGCCGCTCCCACAGGAATTGGGCTGCCTTCAAGGAGCCCCACTATCCTGTGGGAGCGGCCTTGTGCCGCGAATGGGCCGCACAGCGGCCCCCTGGCCAGCACATGCAGCACCGGACCCGAGCATGACCCAAAACAAACCCACCCTGCACCCGCGCAACCGCCACCAGGGTCGCTACGACTTCCCCAGCCTGATCAAGGCGCACCCCGACCTGGCCCGCTTCACCATCACCAACCCGCACGGTAAACCCAGCATCGACTTCGCCAACCCCGAGGCCGTTCGGGTGTTCAACCGCGCCCTGCTCAAGGCCCAGTACGGCATCCAGCACTGGGACATCCCCGCCGACTACCTGTGCCCGCCCATCCCCGGACGCGCCGACTACATCCATGTGCTCGCCGACCTACTGGGCGAAGACAATGCCGGCGAGATCCCCAAGGGCGCCCAGGTGCGTGCACTGGACATCGGCGTGGGTGCCAACTGCATCTACCCGCTGATCGGCTACAGCGACTACCGCTGGCGTTTCCTGGGCTCGGACATCGACCCTGTGGCACTGGCCTCGGCCAAGGCCATCGTCCAGGCCAACGGCCTGAACAAAGCCATCACCCTGCGCCAACAGGCCAACCGCACGCACATTCTCAGCGGCCTGCTGCAGGCAGACGAGCGCTTCGACCTGACCCTGTGCAACCCGCCCTTCCATGCCTCACGCGAGGAAGCCACCCGCGGCAGCCAGCGCAAATGGAAAAACCTGGGCAAGCAGGACCCCAAGCGCAAACTGCCCGTGCTCAATTTTGGTGGCCAGAACAACGAACTGTGGTGTGAGGGCGGCGAGATCCGCTTCGTGACCCAACTGGTCGGGGAAAGCGCGCAGTACGCCGAAAGCGTGCTGTGGTTCACCAGCCTGGTGTCAAAGGCCAGCAACCTGCCAGGCATCGAGGCTGCGCTGAAAAAAGCGGGCGCCAAGGCCGTGCGCATTATCGAAATGGGCCAAGGGCAGAAGCAGAGCCGCATGATCGCCTGGAGCTTCCAGGACGACACCGCGCGCCAGGCCTGGCACGCGCGACGTAAAACCCAAGGCTGAAAAAAACCGCGCCCGGGCAAGCCGGGCGCGGTTTCGTCAACGCTTCAACAATTACTTGTTGATGGCGTCGGTCAGCACTTTGGCTGGAACGAACTTGACGACTTTCTTGGCAGCGATTTCGATGGCAGCGCCAGTCGAAGGGTTGCGGCCGGTGCGGGCAGGACGCTCGGTGACTTTCAGCTTGCCGATGCCTGGCAGGGTGATTTCAGCGCCGTTTTCCAGTTGGTCAGCAACGATCTGGCCCAGTTGCTCCAGTGCGTTACGCGCGGTGGTTTTCGGTGCGTCGATAGCTTCGGCGATGTCGGCAATCAGTTGGTCTTTGGTCAATGCCATGGTGATGTTCCTTCCCTATCAAATTCAGTGGTTATGCAGCGAGCTACGACGTTATCGGGCCAGCCCCTGAATTTTGGAGGGCCGCGCCAATCGCGTATGTAGATACGTAAATCGGCGTTTGGTTCGACACGACGTTAGCGTGCTGCCAGCAATGCGCCACGCAAGGGGCGCAAGACCGCGCAAAGCTACCACAGGAATGGATAAATATCCGCTGCGCACTTCGATTTAATGCAGGTTTTTCGGGGGTTTTAGCTTAAAACGCACAAATCTGAACAAAAAACGAACAACCGGCATTTCTGCCAACATCCGGCCACTGCATCGCCTTGTCTCTGGGGTAAACTGGACGACTTTTGCAGCGGCGGCCGTGCACCGCCCCAGACTCGCCGAGGACTTCATGCCAATCCGTCACTGTATCGTTCACCTGATCGACAAGAAGCCCGATGGCAGCCCCGCCGTGCTGCATGCACGTGATACCGAGCTCGGCGCATCCGATGCCATCGAAAACCTGCTGGCCGACCTCAACGACAGCTACAACGCCAAGCAAGGCAAGGCCTGGGGCTTCTTCCATGGCGAATCGGGCGCCTACCCCCTGAGTGGCTGGCTGAAGCAATACCTGGAAGCGGAAAAGGACTTCGCCGCGTTCAGCCGCACTGCCGTCGAACACCTGCAAAAGCTGATGGAAGAGTCCAACCTCTCCACCGGCGGCCACATTCTGTTTGCCCATTACCAGCAAGGCATGACCGACTACCTGGCGATCGCCCTGCTGCACCACAGTGAAGGCGTGGCGGTGAACGCCGATCTGGACGTGACGCCATCGCGCCATCTGGACCTCGGCCAACTGCACCTGGCTGCGCGCATCAACTTGTCCGAATGGAAGAACAACCAGAACTCCAAGCAGTACATCTCGTTCATCAAGGGCAAGAACGGCAAGAAGGTCTCCGACTACTTCCGTGATTTCATCGGTTGCCAGGAGGGCGTCGACGGCCCCGGGGAAACCCGCACCCTGCTCAAGGCCTTCAGCGACTTCGTCGAGAGCGAAGACCTGCCCGAGGCATCGGCACGCGAGAAGACTCAGACCCTGGTCGACTACGCCACCACCCAGACCAAGCTGGGCGAGCCGGTTACCCTCGAAGAGCTGTCCAGCCTGATCGATGAGGACCGCCCGAAGGCGTTCTACGATCACATCCGCAACAAGGACTACGGCCTGTCGCCGGAGATCCCAGCGGACAAACGCACCCTCAACCAGTTCCGCCGCTTCACGGGCCGCGCCGAGGGGCTGTCGATCAGCTTCGAGGCACACCTGCTGGGCGACAAGGTGGAGTATGACGAGGTGGCGGGCACCTTGATCATCAAAGGGCTGCCGACGCAATTGATCGATCAGCTGAAGCGGCGCAAGGACTGATACCGCCAGTGCGGCCTAGGGGTTGTTGAACGAGGCCACCAGCGCCTCCTTGGCCGATTTCCGCAGCCGCTTTACCAGCCGCTCCTGGCGCAGCGCTTCGCCTTTGTCGGGCCATTGCTCGACATACACCAGCGCCTGCGCCGGGCTGGTCTTGAAATAGCGCGCGCCCTGCCCCTTCTGATGCACCAGAAAACGCCGCTGCGGGTCATCACTGATCCCGCAGTACAGCGACCCGTTGGCCGCCCGTACCAGGTAGACATACCAGGGTTTCACTGCCTGATCCGGCACTGCTTCACTCACGACGCCTGCTCTTTCCATCATTAAGTTGGTGAGCCCACTCATTGAGGGCTTCATCATGTTCAATAAACTGAGCGGTACCCTGCTCTATGCAACGCTACTGACAACCGCATTCAACGCCCACGGTTCGATTGGCGCACAAACCGCCGATCAAATGCAGAGGAACTACGATGCCACCCCCGCGTACTGCAAAGGCAATGCGGTACCTGCCCACGCCTGCTCGGGCGTGCTGATCAGGTCAACCAAGCCTTCACCGCATTATCACACCTGGCATCATAGCCAGAACAGCAAGGACAAGGGCGGCGTATCGTTCTCCTACCTGCGCGCCGACATTCCCACGACCCGCCTGGCAGCCGATGCCCGCAGTGGCTTCACGCTGTTCCCCCTGCTGCAACGGCCCAAAGATTCGCTGCGTTACGAGATGCTGTGCGCCTGGCCCACCGACGGCGATACCTGGGAGCGCGATGCCCGAGGTTGTGGCGACAATCGGCAGACTGCCGAAACCGAAGCTGCTTGCCATGCGCAAGGTATCCATACCGCCGAGCAATGGATGGAGCAATACAGGCAAAGCGGTGATTACAAGCGCCAATGCGCCTTTGATATCCGCCGCGCGCGCGTTCCCGAACGCGCCGAGGCGTTCCACCAGAGCGTGCGGGCAAAGCAGCTGTACGCCTCCGAACTGCCATTCCCTTGGAACGAAGTGGTGATCGGCGCATGGAATGAGGCAGACGCGGCTAGCCTGCCGATCCAGTCGTTCTTCCATATCGAAGGCGAATACGGCGCCTTGCAGCAGGCGCAGGCCGACCAGCAAGACTGGAACACGACCAACGGCACCTTCATACCCGTGATCCGTGTCCGCCTACCGCGCACCCTCGAAGAACGTGCAACGTTCAGCTACCACGACAGCGATCAGGCCGTGGCATTGCCTTGACTGTGCTGGTACGCCCGCAGGCCCTTGAATGCCTGCTGGCGTACCTTGTTCTGAATCAACGGCGACCAGCCCAGGAGCACCCCGGGCGCGCCGAGGGCCTGGCGCGACCAGCGCCACAGGTCAAAGCTGTCGTCATGCTGGCAGATCAAGCCATCGCGGATGACGAAACGTGCCTGGATGTCGTTGACCACGGTACGGCCAGTCTGGCTGAACAGGTAGGACGCGACCCAGTGCGCGCTGCCTCCGCGTTCGTCCGCACGCACGTTGTCGAAGGTCAGAGTGAAGTCTTTGGCGCGCGTGGTGAGCATCCGCCACATGTCGCCCGCATCCTTGCCGCGCAGGGTGCCGAAAACCGGGTCGCTGAAGACGATGTCGGCGCTGTAACAGGCCACCATGGCCTCGGCATCCAGCCGCTGGAAGGCCTGGTAGAAGCGGGTGATCAGGTCGCGGTTGGCGTCGCTCATGGGGGCAGGTCCATCCTGGGAGTCGAAAGGTGCACGATAATCTGCTCGATGCACTTGCGCCAGTGCCGGCCCATTCGCGGGGCAAGCCCGCTCCCACAGGATGGTGGGGCTTTCAGGCACTGCGGGCTCCTGTGGGAGCGGGCTTGCCCCGCGAAAGGGCCAACACTGGCAAACCCAGTCTCAGACTTTTTCGCAGGTCACCTGCACATGCAACGCCCGCCCAGCCCCAAGCCCGAAAACAATGGCGCCAATGCCCAGCACAGCAAAGATCCACCCCACTGCCGCCCAGCCACCGGTGAGGTCGTGTACCAGCCCCACCGCAAATGGCCCCATGGACGCCAGGGTGTACCCGACCCCCTGCGCCATGCTCGACAGGTTCGCGGCCACATGCGCGTCTTTCGAACGCAGCACGATCAACGTCAGCGCCAGGGCAAACGTCCCGCCCTGCCCCAGGCCCAGCAGCACCGCCCACCCCCACAGCCCTGAAACGGGCGCATACAAGCAACCAAACAAACCGGCCAGGGTAACCAGCATGACAATCACGATGGCCAACCGCTGATCCTTGCCGCGCGTTGCCAGCCAAGGTGCACTGAGCGAGCTGATCAATTGCACGATCACCGACCCCGACAGCACCAGCCCCGCCTCGGTAGGGCTCAGGCCGCGGCCAATCAGAATCGAAGGCAACCAACCGAAGACGATATAGGCCAGCGAGGATTGCAGGCCCATGTACAAGGTCACCTGCCAGGCCAAAGGGTCGCGCCAAAGGCCACGCACCCGATAGGCAACCTTGTGCAGGCCATGCCCCTGCCGCGCCTGCGGCAGCCACACCAGCATGGCCAGCAGTGCCGGCACCGCCCAGAAGCCCAGCCCCAGCGCCCAGTTGCCGTCGTAGTGTTGGGCCAACGGCACCGTGGCGCCGGCCGCCATGGCCGCCCCCAGGCACAGGGCCATGGTGTACACACCGGTCAACGTACCGGCGTATTGCGGGAAGTCGCGCTTGACGATGCCCGGTAACAGCACGCCGATGATGCCGATACTGGCACCGGCCATGAGGCTGCCGAGGAACACCCCGATCGCCCCAAAGGCACTGCGCACCACAATGCCCAATGCCAAGGTCACGAGAATGCCGAGGATTACCCGCTCACTGCCAAAACGCCGTGCCAGGATTGGCGCTAGCGGCGCGAACAGGCCCAGACACAGCACCGGCAAGGTGGTCAGCAAGCCTGCCTGCGAGGCGCTCAGGCCCAGGCCCTCGGAGACCAGGCCCAATACCGGGGCCATGCTCGACAAGGCCGGGCGCAGGTTCAGCGCCACCAGCACCAGGCCCAGCAGCAGCAACCAGGGCCGGCGCAGCACCACGGGCTGCTGTTGAACCTGCTCGTCATCGGCTTCGGCGTCGATCAACAGTTCTTCGAGTTCCCGCTCGCCGGTGTGGGTGCTACGGGTGATTGATTCCGCCATGGGCCTTCTCGTGTTCAGGATTCGATGAGGGTTCGGCTCAGGCGCTTGGCCCGCTCCGAATCACGTTGTTCGATGGCGTCGAGGATCTCCCCGTGCAGATCGAACGTGGACTGGCAGCGCGGCACAGTGCTCATGTTGCGTTGCAGCGCGGCGGCCACCACGCCGGAAAAATACCGGTACAACTCACTCAATGCAGGGTTGTGGGCGGCATCCACCAGGCGCTGGTGAAACACCAGGTCGCAGGCCACATAGGTATCGATGTCACCGTGAAAGTGCCCGGCACTGCCTTCAAGGGCTTCGCGCAGGGCTTGCAGGTCTGCGTCGGTGCGGCGCAGCGCCGCCAGGCCGACGGCCTCGGTTTCGAGGATATGGCGGGTCTCCCGTGCCTGCTCCGGCGTGCAACGGGCCATCGCCTGCACAGCCATCAACGGGTCCTGGGCGGTACGCAGATAACTGCCATCGCCCTGCCTGATTTCCACCAGGCCACTGAACGCCAGCACGCGCATGGCCTCGCGCACGGTGTTGCGGCTTATGCCCAGTTCCTGGGCCAGCTCCGGCTCGGTCGGAAGGCGCTGCCCAACCTGCCAGTCGCCCTTGAGGATGCGCTCGCGCATGCGCTCTACGGCAAGTTCGACCAGGGAACGCTTGGTCAACTCTACGCTCATCACATTCAACCAATCATCCGATGAATTGACGCAGCTTAATGGATAGCCTTCTGGACGGCAAACCACCTGTTATTTCTGCCAGTTGTGAGCAGAGCGCTTTATTGCAACGCTCGCTGCAACGTTCCCGGATGCCTCTCCATGCCACTATCACGCTTGCTACTGATGACATGGGTGCTGCTGGCAGGTTGCGACCCCGCATCTAACGCCCCCCAACCGAAAACCTTGATCGTCGCCATGGAAGGCGTGCAGCTCGACCACTACGAAGCGCTGGGTGACGCCACCAATCTGAAGCAACGCCTGTATTACGCCAGCGCCTACACCGGCGGCATCACTGGCCTGGCCAGCGAACAGCCAACAGTCAGCGGGCCAGGCTGGATCACCTTGCTGACCGGGGTCTGGAGCAACAAACATGGCGTTGATTCGAATGCCGAGTCACTGCGGGTCGACCCGGCTTTTCCAAGCCTGTTCAAGCGGCTTCGCCAGGCGCTGCCGACCGCCTACCTGTCCAGCGTGGTCAACTGGTCGCCGATCAATACCGCGTTCCTGCTCGAAGATACCCATGGCAATGATGTGCGCGAAAGCGGCTTATCCGATGTGCAGGTCACCGAGCGCGCGCTGGAAATTCTCGGTAACACACCCGGCGACTTCACCTTCATCCAACTAGGCGAACCGGATAAGGCAGGCCATGACGGGGGGTTCGACGCGCACTACCAAGAGGCGCTGCGCGAAGCCGACAGCCAATTAGGGCAACTGCTGGACAAGATCGACGAGCGGCGCCGCAACCATCCGCGAGAAGACTGGCTGGTAATCGTCAGTACCGATCATGGCCGCGACTATTGGGGCAAAGGCCACGGAGGCGTCACGGAGCAGGAAAAGACCATCTTCATCGCCAGCAACAAACCGTTGAACGAAGAACTGACCCAGCCCAGCATCCCGGAGGAAAAACCAGGGCCGAACAACCTGTATCGCCTTGCCGCGCAGACTTCTGTGGCGCCCACTGTCCTGCGCCATATGGGCCTGGCACTGCAACCGCAATGGCTTCTGGACGGCACACCCCTGCTGGGGGGTACGGGTGTTCGCAAAGCCAGGGCCGATGAAGCCAATGCCCGACTGCGCTGGCACAGTACCGCCAAGGGTTACCTGACCATCCTCAAGAATGGGCATGTGGTTGCACAAGTACCGGCCGCGGCCGAGCAATGGACCGACCCGGATGGCATGGATGACATCAACGATTATGTGCTGATACTCGATGGCACCCCTGCAGCAGTGCGCAACAGGCCAGCCGGAAAACCCTACGGCATCGAGGAAGTCGCCTACTGAGGTCCGTCTTTCAACCCTGAAAGCAAAAACCCCACCTGGCAACCAGTGCCAGACGGGGTCGGATCGAAGCGCGTGGCTGCGTGAGCCACGCCTTGATCAGTTCAGCGCATCGAGCAATGCCTGGTTCATTTCCGGCGTACCGATGGTAATGCGCAGGAACTGGGCAATCCGCGCCTGCTTGAAGTGCCGCACGATCACACCCTGCTCACGCAGGCGAGCCGCCAACTCGGCCGCATCCTGCTGCGGGTGACGGGCGAAGATGAAGTTGGCCGCCGACGGCAGCACTTCGAAGCCTTTGGCCGTCAGTTGCTCGACCAGCACTTCACGGCTGGCGATCACCTTGCGGCAGGTTTCTTCGAAGTAGGCACGGTCTTCGAACGCCACGGCCGCGCCGACGATCGCCGCACGGTCCAGGGGGTAGGAGTTGAAGCTGTTCTTGATCCGCTCCAGCGCCTCGATCAGGTCCGGGTGGCCAACTGCCAGGCCAACGCGCAAGCCGGCCAGCGAGCGCGACTTGGACAGGGTCTGGGTCACCAGCAGGTTGTCGTAGCGGTCCACCAGGCTGATGGCGGTCTCGCCACCAAAGTCGATGTAGGCCTCATCCACCACCACCACCGAATCACGGTTGGCCTGCAGCAGTTGCTCGACGGCCTGCAACGGCATCAGGCAGCCGGTCGGCGCATTCGGGTTAGGGAAGATGATCCCTGCGTTAGGCTTTTTGTAGTCCTCGATACGGATCTGAAACTGCTCGTCCAACGCCACCTGCTCGAAGGCAATGCCATACAGGCCGCAGTAGACCGGGTAGAAGCTGTAGCTGATGTCCGGGAACAACAGCGGCGCGTCGTGCTGGAACAGGCCATGGAAGATGTGCGCCAGCACCTCGTCCGAACCGTTGCCGACAAAGACCTGCCCAGGGGTTACGCCATAGTACTCGGCCACCGCCTGCTTGAGCCGGTCACCATTCGGGTCCGGGTACAGGCGCAGGTTGTCGCTCAGCTCGCCGCGCATGGCCTCCAGCGCCTTGGGCGATGGGCCATAGGGGTTTTCGTTGGTGTTGAGCTTGACCAGGCGGGCCAGCTTGGGTTGCTCGCCCGGCACGTAAGGGACCAGGTCCTTGACGAAGGGGCTCCAGAATCGACTCATGCTCAGTTCCCCTTGTCTTGGGTCAGGATACGGTATTCGGCGCTGCGGGCGTGGGCGGTCAGCGACTCGCCACGGGCCAGGACCGAGGCGGTGTGACCCAGCTCGGATGCGCCCTGCTCGGAGCAGAAGATGATCGACGAACGCTTCTGGAAGTCATACACCCCCAGTGGCGAGGAAAAACGCGCGGTGCCAGAGGTCGGCAACACATGGTTGGGGCCTGCGCAGTAATCACCCAGCGCTTCGCTGGTGTGGCGGCCCATGAAAATGGCGCCGGCGTGGCGGATCTGCGGCAGCCAGGCCTGCGGGTCGGCGACCGACAGTTCCAGGTGCTCGGGGGCAATCCGGTTGGCCACTTCAATGGCCTGCTGCATGTCACGCACCTGAATCAGCGCACCACGGGCGTTGACCGACTTCTCGATGATCTCGGCACGTTCCATGGTCGGCAGCAGCTTGTCGATGCTGGCGGCAACGCGGTCGAGGAACTCGGCGTCCGGGCTGACCAGGATGGCCTGGGCGTCTTCGTCATGCTCGGCCTGGGAGAACAGGTCCATGGCGATCCAATCCGGATCGGTCTGGCCGTCACACACCACGAGAATTTCCGAAGGGCCGGCAATCATGTCGATACCGACCTGGCCAAACACGTGGCGCTTGGCGGTAGCCACGTAGATGTTGCCTGGGCCGACAATCTTGTCCACCTGCGGCACGCTCTCGGTGCCATAGGCCAGGGCGGCGACGGCCTGGGCACCGCCCACGGTGAACACACGGTCTACACCGGCAATGCAGGCGGCGGCCAGTACCAGTTCATTGACCTCGCCACGCGGGGTCGGCACCACCATCACCACTTCAGTCACGCCGGCGACCTTGGCCGGAATGGCGTTCATCAGCACCGAGGACGGGTACGACGCCTTGCCACCGGGCACATACAGGCCGGCGCGGTCCAGCGGCGTGACCTTCTGGCCCAGCACGGTGCCGTCGGCTTCGGTGTATTGCCAGGAATCCTGCTTCTGCCGCTCGTGGTAGATGCGCACGCGCTCGGCGGCTTTTTCCAGGGCGGCACGCTGGGCGTCGGTAATGCGCGTCAGGGCAAGCTCAAGGCGCTCACGCCCCAGAATCAGGTCGTCGATGGACTTGGCATCGACGCCATCGAAACGCTGGGTGAACTCGACCAGCGCCGCATCGCCGCGTTCGCGGACGGCTTTGATGATGTCGAGCACGCGCTGGTTGACCGCGTCATCGGACACACTTTCCCAGCTCAGCAGATGATCCAGATGTCGGGCGAAATCCGGGGCAGCAGCGTTGAGACGGGCAATTGCAGTGGACACGGTCATGGCGAGGGCCTCGATTATTAGCGAATGCTCAGGCGCCCTAGGCTACCAGTCCATCCGCGCGGGCACCCGAGAAAAGTGGCTATGACGCGGATAGACGGGCGCGACAGCGGAGGTCGCGCGCAGGAGGTAGAGTCTTAGCCGCGGTGTCGCGATTCGACGGCCTTGCGCAAGGTGTCGATCAGGCTTTGGATGCGGGCGTGCTGCATCTTCATGGAGGCCTTGTTGACCACCAGACGCGAGCTGATCGTGGCGATCATGTCTTGTGGCTCAAGGCCATTGGCGCGCAGGGTGTTGCCGGTGTCGACGACGTCGATGATCTTGTCAGCAAGGTTGATCAGCGGGGCAAGTTCCATCGAGCCGTACAGCTTGATGATATCGACCTGACGGCCCTGTTCGGCGTAGTAACGCTTGGCAACGTTGACGAACTTGGTGGCCACACGCAGACGGCCCTTGGGCTCCGGTGCGCCAACCACGCCAGCGGTCATCAGCTTGCAGCAGGCAATCTGCAGGTCCAGCGGCTCGTACAGGCCTTGGCCGCCGTACTCCATCAGCACGTCCTTGCCAGCCACACCGAGGTCGGCGGCGCCATGCTCGACATAGGTCGGCACGTCGGTGGCACGCACGATCAGCAGGCGCACATCGTCCTGCGTGGTGGGGATGATCAGTTTACGGCTCTTGTCCGGGTTCTCGGTCGGCACGATACCGGCCTCGGCCAGCAATGGCAGGGTATCGTCGAGAATTCGGCCTTTGGATAGCGCGATGGTCAACATGGGAAACGTCGGTCCTTAAGCGGCTACTGCCGGCCAGGTCATCGACCTGGCCGCATTCAATTCTTTATGTGGGAGCGGGCAAGCCCGCTCCCACAACAGATGATTAGCCCGGTACGCGACGAATCTTCGCGCCCAGCATCTGCAGTTTTTCCTCGATGCACTCGTAACCACGGTCGATGTGGTAGATGCGATCGATCAGGGTATCGCCCTCGGCAACCAGCGCCGACAGCACCAGGCTTGCGGAAGCACGCAGGTCGGTGGCCATTACCGGAGCACCTTTGAGCGCCTTGACGCCAGTGACGATGGCAGTGTTGCCTTCGACCTGGATCTGCGCGCCCATGCGGTGCATCTCGTAAACATGCATGAAACGGTTCTCGAAGATCGTCTCGATTACCGCGCCAGTGCCCTCGGCGATGGCGTTGAGCGAGATGAACTGCGCCTGCATGTCGGTCGGGAACGCCGGGTACGGAGCCGTACGCAGGTTCACAGCCTTGGGCCGCTTGCCGTGCATGTCCAGCTCGATCCAGTCTTCGCCGGTGTTGATGTCGGCGCCCGATTCCTTGAGTTTTTCCAGTACCGCTTCAAGGATGGTCGGGTCGGTGTCCTTGACCTTGACGCGGCCACCGGTGACGGCAGCGGCGACCAGGTAGGTGCCGGTTTCGATACGGTCGGGCATGACCCGGTAGGTGGCCGAGTGCAGGCGCTCGACGCCATCGATGGTGATGGTGTCGGTGCCGGCGCCCTGAACCTTGCCGCCCATGGCGTTGATGAAGTTGGCCAGGTCGACCACTTCAGGTTCACGCGCGGCGTTCTGCAGCACGCTGCGGCCGTTGGCCAGGGCAGCGGCCATCATGATGTTCTCGGTACCGGTCACGCTGACCGTGTCGAAGAAGAAGTGCGCACCGCGCAGGCCACCTTCAGGCGCCTTGGCCTTGATGTAGCCGCCTTCGACTTCGATCTTCGCGCCCATGGCTTCCAGGCCACGGATGTGCAGGTCGACAGGGCGCGAACCGATGGCGCAACCGCCAGGCAGGGCCACTTCGGCCTCACCGAAGCGAGCGACCATCGGGCCCAGTACCAGGATCGAGGCGCGCATGGTCTTGACCAGCTCGTACGGTGCGACCAGCGTCTTGATGGTACGCGGGTCGATTTCCACCGACAGCTTTTCGTCGATCACAGGCTCGATGCCCATGCGCCCGAACAGCTCGATCATGGTGGTGATGTCGTGCAGGTGCGGCAGGTTGCCCACGGTGACCGGGCCGTCAGCCAGCAGGGTCGCCGCCAGAATCGGCAGGGCCGCGTTCTTCGCGCCCGAAATGCGGATCTCGCCGTCAAGGCGAGCGCCGCCAGTAATAATCAGTTTGTCCATTGGAGTCTCGCCGCCAAGTTGGCTCAGGTGCGCTCAGCCCAGGCTGCGCTGCTGAAAAATTTCATGGTTACCGCATGGATGCTGCCATTGGCGATCCAGGGATTAAGGTGAGCATAGATCGCCTGCTGACGCTTGACCGGGCTCAGGCCAGCCAACTCGTCGCTGATCACGTTCAACTGGAAGTTGCAGCCTTCGCCTTCAACTTCGACCCGGGATCCCGGCAATTTTTCTTCAAGGAAGCTTTTAACTTCTACGGCCTGCATGCTCAACCTCAATCGGCGCCCGATGCGCACGGGTCGGCCATCATACAAAAAAGCCCCTCGCCTGCGAAGCCCACTGAGGGCGTGCGCTGACCGAGGGGCCATCTTTCAGTGCAAGGCCATCAACTGGCCAGCACTTCATCGAGGTCGTAGACCTCGGCAATTTCCCGCATATCGTCAGGCATACCGCGTACCTGGCAGGCCTTGCCGGCCGCCTGGGCGTCACGCATGAACGCCAGCAGCAGCGACAGGCCGACGCTGGACGATTTCGCAACAGCCGAGCAATCGAGCACCATCTGCGGCTCGCGCGAGGCGTCGATCAATGCCTTGCCTTGCTTGCGCAAGGCCGGGCCACTGCGATAGTCCAGCACGCCAGCCAGGCGCAGTACGCCCGGTTCGGCCATGCTTACCCCCGCCTCGCTCATTTCACTTCCTTGTCAGGCGAGCTGTCGGCGGCCTGCTTGGCCTTGGCCACTTCGCCGGCCCAGCCGTCGATGGTCTTGTCCAGGTTGTTGCCGTTGCGCTGCATGGCATCGGCGAACTGGTCACGGAACAGCTTGCCGATGTTGATGCCGTTGACGATGACGTTACGCACCTTCCACTCGCCGGCAATGTTCTCCAGGGTGTACTGCACCGGGTACACGGCACCATTGTTGCCAGTCACCTTCATGCCGACGCTGGCACGCTTGCCGTCATCGGCCTTGGCCGGATCGACGACGATGCCCTGGTTGTTGTACTCCAGCAAGGCATTGCCATAGAACTGCATCAGGCTGCGCTTGAAGTTGTCCTGAAAGCGCTGCATCTGCTCAGGCGTAGCTTTGCGCGAGTACTTGACGGTCATGATGCTGCGGGAAATGCCGTCAGCGTCCACCACCGGGCCCAGGATGCGGTTGAGCGCATCGTAGAAGGCGTTGGGGTTGGACTTGTACTGATCCTTGTTGGCCTTGAGGTCGCCAAGCAATTCGTTGGTCGTACCCTGAACCACATCGTGAGGCGTCTGCGCCGCCACGGTCAGCAGGGGGAAGGCCGCCAGCAGGACCAGCAGGCCACGTCGCAGGATCGAAATCATGGAAACTCCTTAATTAGCCGGTTGCGCTTCTTTCGGTTCCTTGCCAACGGAGTTGAGCAGGAACTTGCCAATCAGATCTTCCAGCACCAGAGCCGATTGGGTGTCGTGGATGGTCGCGCCGTCCTTGAGCACCTGATCTTCACCGCCCACGCTGATGCCGATGTACTTCTCGCCGAGCAACCCGGCGGTCAGGATCGAGGCAGTGGAGTCGGTCGGCAGGTTGTCGACGGTCTTGTCCAGCTGCAACGTCACCCGACCGGTGTAGGAATCACGGTCCAGATCGATGGCGGTGACCTTGCCGATGGTCACACCGGCCATGGTCACTTTAGCTCTGACCGTCAAACCGGCGATATTGTCGAAGTACGCATAAACTTTATAGGTGTCGCTGCTCGGGCTGGCCGACAGCCCGCTGACACGCAGGGCCAGCAGCAACAGCGCCAGGATCCCGGCCAGGAGGAACAGGCCGACACCGATTTCCAGGGTGCGGTTTTGCATCAGAAATCTCCAAACATCAAGGCGGTCAGAATAAAGTCCAGACCCAGGACTGCCAACGAGGCGTAGACCACGGTCTTGGTGGTGGCACGGCTGATCCCTTCTGAGGTGGGCTCACAGTCGTACCCCTGGAATACGGCAATCCAGGTCGTGACGAAGGCGAACACCAGGCTCTTGATCAACCCGTTCAACACGTCGTCGGTAAAGGAAACACTGTTCTGCATATTGGCCCAGAACGAGCCTTCGTAGACGCCCAGCCAGTCCACTGCAACCCAGGAACCACCCCAGATACCAACCACGCTGAAGATCAGCGCCAGCAGCGGCAGCGAGATGAACCCGGCCCACAGGCGCGGCGCGACGATGTACTTGAGCGGGTCGACGCCGATCATTTCCAGGCTCGACAGCTGTTCAGTGGATTTCATGTTGCCGATCTCGGCGGTCAGCGCAGAACCCGCGCGGCCGGCAAACAGCAAGGCGGTCACCACCGGCCCGAGTTCACGCAGCAGGGTCAGGGCAACCATCTGCCCGACCGCCTGCTCGGAGCCGTATTTGGTCAGGATGCTGTAACCCTGCAGGGCCAGCACCATGCCAATGAACACGCCGGAGACGACGATAATCGCCAGCGACAGCACGCCCACCGAGTACAACTGCTTGGTCAGCAGCTGGAAACCACCGCCAATGCCGCCACGCCCGATCAGCGCGTGGAACAGGAACAGACAGGAACGCCCGAGCACTGCCAGCACGTCGATCGCCGAGCGACCGAGCAGGCGAACCCGTTCGAGTAAGGATTTTCTGCGCATCAACGCGCTCCCAGCAGGTCGGCGCGGTAATCAGGCGCAGGAAAGTGGAAGGGAACCGGGCCGTCCGGATCGCCCTTCATGAACTGGCGAATACGCGGGTTGTCCGAGCCCATCAGTTCGTCGGGGGTGCCCTGCCCCAGCACCTGGCCATCACCGACCACGTAAATGTAGTCGGCAATGCTGGCGGTTTCGGCCAGGTCGTGGGAAACCACAATGCTGGTGATGCCCAACGCATCGTTGAGCAGGCGGATCAGGCGCACCAGCACACCCATGGCGATCGGGTCCTGGCCGACGAACGGTTCGTCGTACATGAGGATCTGCGGGTCCAGGGCAATCGCACGGGCGAGCGCCACCCGGCGCTTCATGCCGCCGGACAGCTCGTCTGGCATCAGGTCGATGGCGCCGCGCAGGCCGACGGCCTGCAGTTTCATCAACACGATGTCACGGATCATTTCTTCCGACAGCTGGGTATGCACGCGCAACGGGAAGGCGACGTTCTCGAACACATCAAGGTCGGTGAACAGCGCGCCACTCTGGAACAGCACGCCCATCTGCTTGCGCGCATCGAACAGATCGCTGCGCGACAGCGTCGGCAGGTTCTGCCCGGCGACCCATACCTCGCCACCGGACGGGCGCAGCTGCGCGCCCATCAGGCGTAGCAAGGTGGTCTTGCCGCAACCCGATGGCCCCATGATGCCGGTGACCTTGCCGCGCGGGATACGTATGTCGACATTGCTGAAAATGCTGCGCGAACCGCGCTTGAAGGTAAGCCCCTTCAACTCGACCGCGTAGGCGCTATCCACACTCATCTAGACTCCTTGCTAGTGCAGCCTCGTCCTAATTGACGCCGGCCCTCTTCTTGAAGGCACACGCGCCCCTGGCAGGCCGAATAGCGGCGAACTATAGCACCGCTGACAGCGCCGCCCCAAGGCCGGGGAACGAGTCGTTCAGCCCTCAGACAGGCTTTGATGACATTCGTCACAGCAATCGAAAGGGTGAGGGTTTCTTTCATTGCGGCTATAATCGCCGCCTTTTCATCAGGCATTGCTTTTTCGACATGAGCCAATCCAGCGAGCTGATCCAATCCGCCCAACGCACCCTGCGCCTGGAACTCGAGGCCGTAGAGGCCCTGCTTGCGCGCATCGACGACAATTTCGTCAAGGCCTGCGAACTGATCCTGGCAAGCAAGGGCCGGGTCGTCGTGGTTGGCATGGGCAAGTCCGGGCACATCGGCAACAAGATCGCCGCCACCCTGGCCAGCACTGGCACGCCTGCGTTTTTCGTACATCCGGCCGAGGCCAGCCATGGCGACATGGGCATGATCACCCGCGACGATGTCATCCTGGCCCTGTCGAATTCCGGCAGCACTGCCGAAATCGTCACCCTGCTGCCCTTGATCAAACGCCTGGGCATCAAGCTGATCAGCCTCACCGGCAACCCGGACTCACCCCTGGCCCAGGCCGCCGAGGTCAACCTCGACGCCCGTGTGGCCCAGGAAGCCTGCCCGCTGAACCTGGCGCCGACCTCCTCCACCACGGCATCGCTGGTACTGGGCGATGCCCTGGCGATCGCCCTGCTCGAAGCCCGCGGCTTCACCGCCGAGGACTTTGCCTTCTCGCACCCCGGTGGCGCGCTGGGCCGTCGCTTGCTGCTCAAGGTCGAGAATGTCATGCACAGCGGCGACGAGCTGCCTCAGGTGCCACGCGGTACCCTGCTCAAGGACGCCCTCCTTGAGATGTCTCGCAAAGGCCTGGGCATGACCGTGATCGTGGAGCCGAACGGCACACTGGCGGGGATTTTCACCGACGGCGACCTGCGCCGCAGCCTTGATCGCAACATCGACGTGCACACCACCCTGATCGACGAGGTGATGACCGTGCATGGCAAGACTGCCCGCGCCGAAATGCTCGCCGCCGAGGCCCTGAAAATCATGGAAGACCACAAGATCGGCGCCCTGGTGGTGGTGGACCGCGACGACCGGCCGACCGGTGCCCTCAACATGCATGACCTGCTGCGCGCCGGAGTGATGTAAATGAACCAGAATCTGATGCAACGCGGCAAGGCCATCAAGCTCGCCGTATTCGACGTCGATGGCGTGCTCACCGACGGTCGCCTGTATTTCCTCGAAGATGGCAGCGAGTTCAAGACCTTCAACACCCTCGACGGCCAGGGCATCAAGATGCTCATGGCCTCGGGTGTGACGACGGCGATCATCAGCGGGCGCAAGACGCCAGTGGTCGAGCGCCGGGCGAAGAACCTCGGTATTCCTCACCTTTACCAGGGCCGCGAGGACAAATTGGTGGTGCTTGACGGCCTGCTCGCCGAACTGGGCCTAAGCTATGATCAAGTCGCCTACCTGGGCGACGACCTGCCTGACCTGCCGGTGATTCGTCGCGTGGGCCTGGGCATGGCGGTGGCCAATGCCGCGCCGTTCGTTCGCCAGCACGCCCAAGGCGTAACCCAGGCTCGCGGCGGCGAAGGCGCCGCCCGTGAATTCTGCGAACTGATCATGCAGGCCCAGGGCACCCTGGACGCTGCCAACGCCAACTACCTGTAAGGCTGCCCATGTTCAGCAAGAAAGTCCGCAACGTTGCGCTGCTCGGGGTCATCGCCGCCCTGCTGGTGGCGATCGGCTACTGGAACGTCAGCCCGGAGAGCTTCCTCGACAAGCCGGTGAGCCAGGTCGATGACAGCGCCATCGACTACTACGCGACCAACGCCCACAGCCTGCAATTTCTGCCCGATGGCAAGCTGCAGTATGAAATGACCGCCGACAAGGTCGAGCACCTCAAGGCCAGCGAGATCACCCTGCTGACCACCCCCGACCTGCACATGTACCGTGGCACCGAGTACCCGTGGCACGTGCAGAGCGCCCGCGCCGAGGTCAACCCGGACGGCACCGAGGTCGAACTGATCGATAAGGTCCGCGTTGCCCGCATCGACGAAAAGCAGCGTGAGACCATCATTACCAGCTCACGCATGACTGTGTTCCCGCAGAAGCAATATGCGCAGACCGAGCAAGCCGTTAGAATCGACGGCGCCGGTGGCACAACTACGGGCAAAGGAATGAAAGCGTATTTGAAAGAAAGCAGGATGGACCTGCTCTCTAACGTAAGAGGACAGTATGAGGCTCGTTAAAACCCTCCCCCTTTTGCTCAGCCTGAGCGCAGCACTGGGAAGCGCGAGCGCCTTCGCACTGCCGAACGACCGTGATCAGCCGATCCGCATCCAGGCCGACCAGGCCCACCTGGATGACAAGCAAGGCGTAGCCACCTACACCGGCGACGTGGTCATTACTCAGGGCTCGATGATGATCAAAGGCAACACCGTGACCATCACCCGCTCCGCCTCCGGCGACATCGATGTGGTGACCTCGGTGGGCAACCTGGCCTACTTCGAGCAGCAGCAGAGCGCAGCCAAGCCGGACAAGATGAAAGGCTGGGGCGTGACTATCCAGTACCAGTCGCAGAAGGACCTGGTGATTCTCACCGACCGCGCCAAGGTCGAGAACGAAGGCAACACCACCGAAGGCGAGAAGATCGTCTACAACACCCAGACCCAGGTGGCAACCGCCGGCCGTGGTGGCAACGTGACTACACCGCGTCAGCGTATCGACATGGTGATCCAGCCCAAGAAGAAGGCCGAGTAAATGGCAACCCTCAAAGCCCAGCACCTGGCCAAGAGCTACAAGGGTCGGCAGGTCGTGCGCGATGTCAGCCTGTCGATCGACAGTGGCCAGATCGTCGGCCTGCTCGGCCCCAACGGCGCCGGCAAGACCACCTGCTTCTACATGATCGTCGGCCTGGTCCAGGCTGAGCAAGGGCGCGTGCTGATCGACAACCTCGATGTCAGCCACCAGCCCATGCATGGTCGCGCTCGCGCCGGTATCGGCTACCTGCCGCAGGAAGCCTCGATCTTCCGCAAGCTGTCGGTAGCCGATAACATCATGGCGATCCTCGAGACCCGCAAGGAGCTCGACCGCGATGGCCGCCGCAAGGAGCTGGAGAGCCTGCTGCAGGAGTTCCACATCAGCCACATTCGCGACAACCTCGGCATGAGCCTCTCGGGTGGCGAACGCCGCCGTGTCGAGATCGCCCGAGCCCTGGCGACCGCACCCAAGTTCATCCTGCTGGACGAACCCTTCGCCGGCGTCGACCCGATTTCCGTCGGCGACATCAAGCAGATCATCCACCACCTCAAGGCCAAGGGCATCGGCGTACTGATCACCGACCACAACGTGCGTGAGACGCTGGATATTTGCGAAACCGCCTATATCGTCAATGATGGCCGACTGATCGCCGAAGGCGATGCCGAAACCATCCTGGCCAACGACCTGGTCAAAGAGGTTTACCTGGGTCACGAGTTCCGACTCTGACCCCGGGACGCACCTGGAGCACTGGCAAATCGCCCGTATTGGGGTTTAAGTTGTTACGGTGCTCTAGGCAAACGCTACAATTTAAGGCATAAAACTTGCTTGAAATGGCGCTCCGGCGCCCTCGTGTAGTGGATGGCGCATGCGCGCCGGCGAACAAGGTATTAAGCCCCTGCCATGAAACCATCGCTCGTCCTAAAAATGGGCCAGCAACTGACGATGACTCCTCAGTTGCAACAGGCCATCCGCCTCCTCCAGCTCTCCACCCTGGACCTCCAACAGGAAATCCAGGAAGCGCTGGAGTCCAATCCGATGCTCGAACGTCAGGAAGACGGCGAAGACTTCGACAACAGCGACCCGATGGCGGACAACGCCGAAAACAAGCCGGCCGCCGAAGTCCAGGACAACAGCTTCCAGGAAAGCACTTCAAGTGCCGAAAACCTGGAGGACGGTGAGTGGAGCGAGCGAATCCCCAACGAGTTACCCGTCGATACCGCCTGGGAAGACATCTACCAGACCAGCGCCAGCAGCCTGCCAAGCAACGATGATGACGAGTGGGACTTCACCACCCGCACATCGGCCGGCGAGAGCCTGCAAAGCCACCTGTTGTGGCAACTGAACCTGGCACCGATGTCCGACACCGATCGCCTGATCGCCGTCACCCTGATCGACAGCATCAATGGCCAGGGCTACCTGGAAGACACCCTCGAAGAAATCTGCGCCGGTTTCGACCCTGAACTGGATATCGAGCTGGACGAGGTCGAAGCGGTGCTGCACCGCATCCAGCAATTCGAGCCTGCCGGCATTGCTGCACGCAACCTTGGCGAATGCCTGCTGCTGCAACTGCGCCAGCTACCGGCCAGCACACCTTGGATGGCCGAGGCCAAACGCCTGGTCACCGACTTCATCGACTTGCTTGGCAGCCGCGATTACAGCCAACTGATGCGGCGCATGAAGATCAAGGAAGACGAGCTGCGCCAAGTCATCGAACTGGTGCAAAGCCTCAACCCGCGCCCCGGCTCACAGATCGAATCGAGCGAGCCCGAGTACGTGGTGCCCGACGTCATCGTGCGCAAGGACAGTGACCGCTGGCTGGTGGAACTGAACCAGGAAGCCATCCCGCGGCTGCGCGTCAACCCGCAGTACGCAGGCTTTGTCAGGCGCGCCGACACCAGCGCCGACAACACCTTCATGCGCAACCAACTGCAGGAAGCGCGCTGGTTCATCAAGAGCCTGCAGAGCCGCAACGAAACCCTGATGAAGGTCGCCACGCAGATCGTCGAGCATCAACGCGGCTTCCTCGACCATGGCGACGAAGCGATGAAGCCTTTGGTCCTGCATGACATTGCCGAAGCCGTGGGCATGCACGAGTCGACCATTTCGCGGGTTACCACGCAGAAATACATGCACACGCCTCGCGGCATCTACGAACTGAAATACTTTTTCTCAAGCCACGTCAGCACCGCCGAAGGCGGAGAATGCTCGTCCACGGCGATCCGCGCGATCATCAAGAAACTGGTTGCGGCGGAAAATCAGAAAAAGCCATTGAGTGACAGCAAGATCGCTGGTTTACTGGAGGCACAAGGCATCCAGGTAGCCCGTCGCACCGTCGCCAAGTACCGCGAGTCTCTCGGCATTGCACCGTCGAGCGAGCGCAAGCGACTGATGTAGCCCCTGGGGTGTGCCACAGCGTTTTTGGGGCAGGTGCAAGACTTGCCTCTTTATGCACGGGCAATAAAGGAGAAGCTGTATGCAAGTCAATATCAGTGGACAGCATGTAGAAGTCACCCAGCCGCTGCGCGAATACGTGCTTGAAAAGCTCGCCCGCTTGGAGGGTCACTTCGACAAGATCACCAATGTGACTGTCATCATGAAAGTCGAGAAGCTGCAGCAAAAGGTCGAAGCGACCCTGCAGATTCCAGGCGGCGAAGTGGTTGCCAACGCCGAACACGAAGACATGTATGCAGCAATTGACGCCTTGACCGACAAGCTCGACCGCCAACTGAAAAAACACAAGGAAAAACAGCAAAGCCTGCTGCAAGGTGCAGCTGCTCGCTGATCCCCCTCATCCATGATCCGACTTGAAACCATCCTGACCCCCGGCCGTTCCCTCGTGAACGTGCCGGGCGGCAGTAAGAAGCGCGCCCTCGAAAAGGTCGCCACCGTCATCGCCGAACAAGTGCCAGAGTTGGAGATGCAAGACGTCTTCGAAAAACTGGTCGCCCGTGAAAAACTCGGTTCGACCGGGTTCGGCAACGGCATCGCCATCCCCCACTGCCGTCTCCACGGATGTACCGCTCCGGTCAGCGCATTGCTGCACCTGGAAGCGCCGATCGAATACGACGCCATCGATGGCGCGCCTGTGGACCTGCTGTTTGTCCTGCTGGTGCCCGAAGCTGCCACCGATGCGCACCTGGAACTGCTGCGCCAGATCGCCAGCATGCTCGATCGCAAAGAGGTTCGTGATCGTCTGCGTGCCGCCAGCAGTAACGAGGCCCTGTACCAGGTTGTCCTGGACGTACAGAACGAGCACTGAACATGCGCCTGATCATCGTCAGCGGCCGGTCCGGCTCCGGCAAGAGCACCGCCCTCGATGTCCTGGAAGACAACGGTTTCTATTGCATCGACAACCTGCCCGCCGGGCTGCTACCGCAGTTGGCGGAAAATGCGTTGATCAATACCGAATTGCTGCAACCCAAGGTGGCCGTGTCGATTGACGCGCGCAACCTGCCCAGCCACCTGACGCGTTTCCCCGAGCTGCTCGAAGAAGCGCGTGCCCGGCATATCAAGTGCGACGTTCTGTACCTGGACGCCGACGAAGACACGCTGCTCAAACGCTTCTCCGAGACCCGTCGGCGCCACCCGCTGACCAATGCCAACCGCTCCCTGGCAGAAGCGATCCGTGTGGAAAGCGATATGCTGGGGCCGATCTCGGACCTGGCTGACCTGAAGATCGACACCACCAGCCTCAATCTTTATCAACTGCGTGATTCGATCAAGCTGCGCCTGCTCAACCAGCCCGAGCCCGGTACCGCGTTCCTGGTCGAATCGTTCGGCTTCAAGCGTGGCATGCCGGTCGATGCTGACCTGGTGTTCGACGTGCGCTGCCTGCCCAACCCGTACTGGAAGCCCGAGCTGCGCGAGCACTCCGGCCTCGATCAACCCGTGATCGACTACCTCGCCGCCCAGCCGGATGTCGAAGACATGTTCAACGACATTTCCAGCTACCTGCTCAAATGGCTACCCCGCTTCGCCGCCAGCAACCGCGCCTATGTCACCATCGCCATCGGCTGCACCGGCGGCCATCACCGGTCGGTGTACCTGACCGAACGCCTTGGCCAGTTGCTGCAGCAATCACTGAAAAACGTCCAGGTCCGCCACCGCGACCTCTAGCCCACAGGATCTGCCTCACGATGCCCGCCCGCGAAATCACCATCATCAACAAGCTGGGCCTGCATGCCCGGGCGGCGGCCAAGTTCGTCGGCGTGGCCGGGCGTTTTCCTTGCCAGGTCCGGGTAGGCCGTGCGCCAGACAAGCTGGTGGACGGCAAGAGCATCATGGCGGTGATGATGCTCGCGGCGGGTAAAGGCACCCAGGTGCACCTGCTGACCGAAGGCGAACAGGACAATGACGCGCTGGACGCATTGGTTGAACTGATCAACAACTACTTCGACGAAGGCGAGTAAGCCCCTCCTCGCAGCAACATCCCTTGCCATTTTTCAGGATGACCATGAGTGCGTTTGTCTTTATACCTATATAGGTATAGATTAGGACGATGTCATGGATGCATACAAAGGTGTCAAACCGCTGTACTGGGTAGGGAGCAGCAAGAAGGATCTGCAGGGTGCTCCAAGGGATGTGCAAGATGTATTTGGCTTTGCCTTGTATCTGGCACAGGAAGGCGGAAAGCATTATCAAGCGAAAAGCCTGAGGGGCTTTGCCGGTGCAGGGGTATTGGAGGTAGTTGAAAACCACGATAGTGATACCTATCGCGCCATCTACACCGTGAACCTGGGCGGCGCAGTCTACGTACTGCATTGTTTCCAGAAAAAATCCAGCACGGGCATCAAAACCCCCAAACATGAAGTGGACTTGATCAAATCGAGACTCAAGCTCGCAATGGCTCACGCAAAAGGAACAAAACATGATTGAGATCGAAGAAGGCAGCACAAACGTCTATGCCGACCTCAACAGCCCAGACGCCAGCGAGATGCTGATCAAGGCTCACCTGGCCAGCAAGATCTGCAGCATCATCAAGGCACGCCACCTGACTCAAGTCCAGGCCGCGGCGGTACTCGGGCTCCCCCAACCCAAAGTCTCCGAAATGATGCGAGGGAAGTTTCGCGGCATCAGCGAAACCAAAATGATTGATTGCCTGGCACGCCTTGGCCGCGATATTCAGATTGTAGTGAAGGCAGCACCTCGTTCCCGGCGCGAAGGCCGCGTAGAAGTCATCTTTGCCTGAAAGCCGGCGAACGCCCTCGCGCATACTCAAGACATCGCCGTATCCATCACCATCATCAGGCAAAAGCCGATACATAGCCCCAGACTGGCCAAGCGGTGATGCCCATTGCTGCGCGACTCGGGGATGATTTCCTGGGTCACCACCAGCAGCATCGCCCCTGCGGCACACGCCAAACCCAACGGCAGCAGCAGCTCGGCAATGTTGACCAGCCAAGCGCAGATCACCGCCGCCACGGGTTCGACCAGGCCTGAGGCGGCACCGATCAGGAATGCCTTGAATCGCGGCATGCCCGCCCCCGCCAACACCAGCGCAATCACCAGGCCCTCGGGCACATCCTGTAAGGCGATGCCCATGGCCAGGCTGTCGGCATCGGCCATGCCACCACCCGCTGACACGCCAATGGCCATGCCTTCAGGAATGTTGTGGGCGATGATGGCGATGACGAACAGCCAGATTCGCGCGGCGATCACTGGCTGGTTATCCGTGCCAACCAAGGCTTCCGGCGAGGCGCCGGAGACCTTGAGGTCGACCAGAAACAGGCACAAGGCGCCGAACATCAGGCCAAAGCTGATCAGCCCTCCCGCGCCCCAGGGGCTGAAGCCGATGCCCTGGGCCGCTTCCAGCCCAGGAATGATCAGGGAGAATGCAGTAGCCGCAAGCATCACACCCGCGCCAAAACCCAGCAGCGTGTCGGCCAAAGCCACCGGCATGTTACGAATGACCAACACCGGTACCGCGCCCAGGGCTGTCCCCAACGCGCACAGTGCGCCCCCCTCGAGGGCGCGCAGCATACGTGGTTCCAGGCCCAGCCAGGCAATGCCCTGCGCCAGCAGCAATGCTGTGCCAACCAGCAGCAGCAAGGTTCCTATCGCCAGGCGAAACAGACGCACGCTGCTGACGGACAACACCTGTGAACGCATACCGGATCGACTCACTTCAAGGCTTCGAGATAACGACGTTCCACTTCCGCCCAGTCGACGACGTTGTAGAAGGCACCGATGTATTCAGGGCGACGGTTCTGGTATTTGAGGTAGTAGGCGTGCTCCCACACATCCAGCCCCAGGATCGGCGTGTTGCCGTGCATCAGCGGGCTGTCCTGGTTGCCGCTGCTTTCAACCACCAGCTTGTTGTCCGGGGTGACGCTGAGCCAGGCCCAGCCGCTGCCAAAGCGGGTCAGCGCAGCCTTGGTGAACGCATCCTTGAAGGCGTCGAAACCACCGAGCTCGGCCTCGATCGCCTTGGCTACCTGACCTTGCGGCTCGCCGCCACCCTGTGGCGCCATCACGGTCCAGAACAGCGAGTGATTGGCGTGGCCGCCCCCCTGGTTGATCACGGCAGCCTGCAGTTTCTCCGGCAATTGCTTGACCGCGGCTACCAACTGCTCCACTGGCCACTCGGCCCATTCGCTGCCTTCGATGGCGGCGTTGAGGTTGTTGATGTAGGTCTGGTGATGCTTGCTGTGGTGAATCTCCATGGTCTGGGCATCAATGTGCGGTTCCAGCGCATCGTAGGCATAGGGCAATGCGGGCAAGGTATGTGGCATGTCAGTGGATTCCGTAAGCATGGGTTCTGGGCGTCACGTCTGCCTTGGCGGCCAGTTCGCTGGCCTCGGGTGCGTGACGGTTGAGCAGGCGCTCGGTACGCGGGTACTGACCGTACTCGTCGATAAAATTCAGCAATTCGGTGTAGGTGCGCCCACTGTGGCGCAGCGCCGCATCCCGCAGCGCCTGGGGCAGGCGAGCCTCCTGGCTGGCCTGAAGCAAGCGCTGATGCGCAGCGCACAGGTAGTCGGCGCTCTCGTGCGGCTGGTTCAGGCGCAGGTGCAGGTCGGCCAGGTTGTGATGGGCGATGACAAACACCGCCACCGCTTCGTCGACGTCATGCCAGCGCTCGAACAGCACCTGGGCCAACGCCAAGGCCTGCAGGTAGTGTTCCCGTGCATCGACCCACTCACCCTGCTCGAACAGGCGATTGGCAGTTTCCGTGGTACGTTTCCAGTGCTGCATGGCTTATCTCCTGGGCGGTGACGCAGGGTCAGATGCCGCCAGCGGTGAGTTTCTCCGGGTCCAGCAGCGCTTCCAACTGGTCGCGCGACAAGTCGGTATGCTCCAGTGCCACGTCGATGATCGGGCGGCCCTGCTTGTACGCGGTCTTGGCGATTTCGGCGGCCTTGAGGTAGCCGATGATCGGGTTCAGCGCAGTGACCAGGATCGGATTGCGCGCCAGGGCCTCCTTGAGCTTGCTTTCATTAACCTTGAAGGTGGCAATGGCCTTGTCGGCCAGCAGACGGCTGACGTTGGCCATCAACTCGATGCTTTCCAGCAGGTTGCGGGCGATCACCGGCAACATCACGTTCAGCTCGAAGTTGCCCGACTGGCCGGCGATCGCGATGGTCGCGTCATTGCCGATCACCTGCGCGGCAACCATGGCAGTGGCTTCCGGGATCACCGGGTTGACCTTGCCTGGCATGATCGAAGAGCCTGGTTGCAGGCCCTGCAGTTCGATCTCGCCGAGGCCGGCCAACGGACCGGAGTTCATCCAGCGCAGGTCGTTGGCAATTTTCATCAGCGCCACGGCGGTGGTCTTGAGCTGGCCCGAAAGGGCTACTGCAGTGTCCTGCGAACCGATCAGAGCAAACAGGTTGTGCCCGGGGGTGAACTCGACCTGGGTCAGGCCACTCAGCTGACGCGCGAAACCGGCAGCGAATTGCGGATGGGCATTGATGCCGGTACCCACGGCAGTGCCGCCCTGGGCCAGCGCCTGCAGGCTCGGCAGGGTTGCCTCGATGTGCGCCTGCGCACCGTTGATTTGCGCTGCCCAGCCGTCGAGTACCTGGCTCATGCGCACGGGCATGGCGTCCATCAGGTGGGTGCGGCCGGTCTTCACAAACGGGTGCACCTGCGCCGACTTGGCCTCGATCACTTGCACCAGATGACGCAAAGCCGGCAGCAGCTGCTCATGCAGCGCCAGGGCAGCACTGACGTGGATGGTGGTCGGGATGATGTCGTTGCTGCTTTGGCCACAGTTCACATGGTCGTTGGCATTGACCGTATCACCGAGCACTCGGCTGGCCAGGGTGGCGATCACCTCGTTGGCGTTCATGTTCGAGCTGGTGCCGGAACCGGTCTGGAACACATCCACCGGGAAGTGCTGGATGAAATCTTGCGCCAGCAGTTGTTCGACCGCCTTGACGATGGCTTGGCCCTGCTCGGCGGTCACCTGTTCCAGCTCGATGTTGGCCTTGGCCGCTGCGGCCTTGGCCAGCAGCAATGCGCGAATGAACTGGGCCGGCATGCGCTGGCCGCTGATCGGGAAGTTGTCGACCGCGCGCTGGGTCTGGGCGCCATACAGGGCCTCGGCAGGCACCTGCAGCTCACCCATGCTGTCACGCTCGATACGGGTATTACTCATCGTCTAATCCTTGCATCAGTTCATCGGGAGAAATCGAAGGCAGCAGCACGCAGTTGGCCAATTGCAGGGCGTAGGGCTGCCAGCGCTGGTTTTGTTCGCGGCGGTCGAGGTTGCGCAAGTCCAGTAATGGTCGCCAGGCCTGGTCCAGGCACAAGCAGCGCCAGTGCCAGGGCAACATGCGATCGCAGGCGGTATCCAGCAGCAGGCGGAAGGCGGTCAGGGCCACCGTCCATGGCGAGGTTTCGGTGCAGCACACCAGGTAGCGGCCTTCGGCCAGGTAATGCTCGATCAGACGTGGCTCATCGGGCTCGAGCGCGCAGCGAATGCGCCGGCTGAGCCAGCGCCAGTTTTCCAGGTAGGGCAACTCGTGGAGGACAGATTTCATGAACACCATCGCCAAGCAACTGGGTAATGATATTCATTATTAAGTGATAAATAGAATCACTTCAAGTGGGCATCGACCAAAGCAGGGAGGTATGGCGCATAAAAAACCCGGCGCTAGGGCCGGGTTCTCTCAATCAGTTTGAAACAAACGGTGGCTATACCGCCCTCTTCGGGGCAAGCCCGCTCCCACAGGGATCGCACCACATGCGAAAAATGTGCAGTACCCGCAAGCGGCCAGTGCAGGTTACCTGTCAGCTCCCGGCAACGGTCATCCGCTCGATCAACACAGAGCCTGTGTGAATGTTGCTTCGCGTCTCAAGATCGTTACCGATCGCGACAATTTGCTGGAACATGTCCTTCATGTTCCCGGCGATGGTCACTTCCTGAACCGCATGCTGGATCTCGCCATTTTCGACCCAGAAGCCTGCGGCACCGCGCGAGTAATCGCCCGTCACCATGTTCAGGCCATGCCCCATCAGTTCGGTCACCAGCAAGCCACGCCCCATGCGGCGGATCAGGGCAGCCTGGTCTTCGATGCCGTGGGTAACATACAGGTTGTGCACGCCGCCGGAGTTGGCCGTGCTCGGCAGGCCGAGCTTGCGCCCAGAATAAGTGCCCAGCAGGTACGACACCAGCTCGCCTTTGTCGACGAACGGCTTGGCGTAAGTCGCCAAGCCGTCACCGTCGAACGCAGCACTGCCCAACGCGCGAGGAATAAGTGGGCGCTCATCCAGCGTCAGCCAGCTTGGGAACAGGCGCTGGCCAAGGGTGCCTTCGAGGAACGACGACTTGCGGTACAGATTGCCGCCGGAAATGGCCGACAGGAAGCTGCCGAACAGGCCGCCGGCGAGCTCTGCAGAGAACAGCACCGGCACTTCGCACGTTGGCACCGGGCGCGCCCCGAGGCGGCTGGCCGCACGCTGGGCTGCACGCTGGCCGATGCTGCGCGGATCGGCCAGCAAGTTGCCCTGACGGTTCACGTCATACCAGTAGTCGCGCTGCATCTGCCCTTCGCCCTCGGCGATCATCACGCAGCTCAGGCTGTGTCGGGTCGATGCATAGCCACCGATGAAACCGTGGCTGTTGCCATACACCCGGCACCCTTGATGGGTGTTGAGCGTGGTGCCATCGGCGTTGAGGATGCGCGGATCGGCGTCGAACGCCGCAGCCTCGCAGGCCAGGGCCATCTCGATCGCCTTCTCGGGTTCGATATCCCAGTCGTGGTAAAGGTCCAGGTCCGGGATGTCGCGGGCCATCAGCGCCGCGTCGGCCAGACCGGAGCATTCGTCTTCAGACGTGTGTTTGGCGATAGCCAGGGCTGCGGCAACGGTCTCGCGGATCGCCTCGGGGCCACTCGCCGAGGTACTGGCCGAGCCTTTGCGCTGGCCGACATAGAGGGTGATGCCAAAGCCCTGGTCACGGTTGAACTCGACCGTTTCGACCTCGCGCTGGCGCACCGTGGTGGACAGGCCCTGCTCCAGCGACACCGCCACTTCGCAGGCACTGGCCCCCTGGCGACGCGCTTCGGCGATGATCGCTTCGACCTGCTCCTGCAATGCTGGCAGGTCTTTGGGGCCTACGCTCTGGACTGCACTCATGGTTCTCTCCACTCAAATTCTGCGTTCGGCGAGGGTCATTCTACGACCGGGCCGGACAAGCGGCCCCCGACTGGTTATCATGGCGGCGATTTCTAGCGGACTGCCACCATGGTTGATTCAAACGACGCCTACGACGGCGAAAAAAGCAAAACCCAGATCAAGCGCGAACTGCATGAGCTGGTTGAACTCGGCGAGCGCCTCACGACGCTCAAGGCCGACACTCTGGCGCGTCTGCCGTTGACCGACGAGCTACGCAAGGCGCTGGCCGAGGCCAGCAAGCACACCGCTCACGGCGCCCGTAAACGCCACATGTCGTTCGTCGGCAAGCTGATGCGTGTCCAGGACCTGGACGCTATCCATGCCCTGCTCGAACAGATGGACAGCTCGACCCGCCAGTACAACGAGCGTTTCCACGGCCTGGAACGCTGGCGCGACCGGCTCATCGACGGTAATGACGAAGACCTCGAGCGTTTCGTCAATGAATACCCCGATACCGATCGCCAGCAACTGCGCTCGCTGATCCGCCATGCCCAGCACGAAAAAGCGCGGAACAAACCGCCTGCTGCTGCGCGCAAGGTGTTCAAGTACATCCGCGACCTCGACGAGTTACAGCGCGGGCTACGTTGATCGGCCTGGGGCCGCTTTGCGGCCCATTCGCAGCGCAAGGCTGCTCCCACAAGGAGCGTGTGCACCTGTAGGAGCAGCCTAGTGCTGCGAAAGGACCGCACGCGGTCCCCAAAGCCATCACGCCCCGGTACCGCCAACCGTGATCGCGTCCAGCTTCAATGTCGGCTGCCCTACCCCTACCGGTACCGACTGCCCATCCTTGCCACACGTGCCCACGCCACTGTCCAATGCCAGGTCGTTACCGACCATCGACACCCGGCTCATGGCCTCCGGCCCGTTGCCAATCAGGGTCGCACCCTTGACCGGCGCGGTGATCTTGCCGTCCTCGATCAGGTAGGCCTCACTGGTTGAGAACACGAATTTGCCGCTGGTGATATCCACCTGGCCACCACCCAGGTTGGCGCAGTAGATGCCTTTTTTCACCGAGGCGATGATTTCTTGCGGGTCGCTTTCACCGGCGCGCATGTAGGTGTTGGTCATGCGTGGCATCGGCAGATGGGCGTAGGATTCGCGGCGGCCGTTACCGGTCACGGCCATGCCCATCAGGCGGGCGTTCAATTTGTCCTGCATGTAGCCTTTGAGCACGCCATTCTCGATCAGGGTGGTGCACTCGGTCGGGGTGCCTTCGTCATCCACGCT
This sequence comes from Pseudomonas putida, assembly GCF_025905425.1. Classification (NCBI taxonomy): domain Bacteria; kingdom Pseudomonadati; phylum Pseudomonadota; class Gammaproteobacteria; order Pseudomonadales; family Pseudomonadaceae; genus Pseudomonas; species Pseudomonas putida. Next base: position 4,248,977 of record NZ_CP109603.1, read on the forward strand.
CAGCGAACCACGGCGGCCCTCAAGGGTGCCGTCGTCGACGATGGTGCACAGCTTCGACGCCACGAGCTCACCCATGCGGCCACTGAACGCCGAGCTGCCCTTGCGGTTGAAGTCGCCTTCCAGGCCATGGCCAACCGCCTCATGCAACAGCACGCCCGACCAGCCTGACCCCAGCACCACTGGCAAGGTGCCCGCCGGCGCAGGGATCGCCTCCAGGTTCACCAGCGCCTGACGCAACGCTTCACGGGCATAGCCCATGACTTTCTCTTCGGTGAAGAAGCGGTAGTCGGTACGCCCACCGCCCCCCTGGCCACCGCGCTCGCGGCGGCCATTCTGTTCGACGATGACGCTGACGTTGAAGCGCACCAGCGGGCGCACGTCGGCGGCCAGGCTGCCATCGGCGGCGGCGATGAGAATCCGCTCCCAGACCCCGGCCATGCTCACGCTGACCTGCTGGATACGCGGGTCCAACGCGCGGGTTGCGGCGTCGACACGCTTGAGCAGGTCGACCTTTTCAGCGCGGCTGAGCACGTCCAAGGGGTTGTCCGGCGCATACAGGGCCGTCACATCCTGGCTGCGGAACGCCTGGACTTTACCGTTCTGCCCGGCACGCGAGATGGAACGCGCGGCGCGGGCCGCCGAGGTCAGGGCTTCCAGGTTGATGGCGTTGCTGTAGGCGAAGCCGGTCTTTTCACCGGACTGGGCACGCACGCCCACGCCTTGGTCGAGGTTGAAGCTGCCCTCTTTGACGATGCCGTCCTCCAGCGCCCAGGTTTCAGAGATCTGGCCCTGGAAATACAGGTCGGCGGCATCGATGCCCGGGCCTGCCAACTCACCCAGCACAGCCTGCAGGCTGTCCAGGGTCAATCCGCCTGGGGCCAGGAGCTGCTCGCTGACGGTGGATAACATCTGGCTCATAGTCACTCCGAGGTGTGCGCAGGCCGCAAGGCGTCCTGCGAGAAAAAGCGCCGGTGCGAAACCACCGGCATGCGCGCCCGAATGGACGCTTGTTCATCAATGTCGCGCTCGGCGAGCAATACCGCTTCGCCCTGCGCCTGTTGCGCAACGATCCGCCCCCAGGGGTCGACGATCGCTGCATGGCCGTGGGTTTCCCGTGGCCCTGGATGGGTGCCGCCCTGCGCTGCGGCCAACAGGTAACACTGGGTCTCGATGGCACGCGCGCGAATCAGCACGTCCCAGTGCGCCGCACCCGTCACCGCGGTAAACGCGGCAGGCGCGGTGATCAGCTCTGCCCCAGCTGCGCGCAATGCACTGTACAGCTCGGGGAAGCGCAGGTCATAGCATACGCTCAGGCCCAGGCGCCCCACCGGGGTATCGGCCACCACCACCTGCGCGCCATGGGCATAGTCGTCGGACTCACGGTAGCGCCCCCGGTTGTCGGCGACGTCCACGTCGAACAGGTGCAATTTGTCGTAGCGCGCCGCCACTTCACCCTGTTCATCGATCAGCAGCGAGCAGGCATGGGCCTTGGCATCAGGCTGGCCGACCGGTGGCAGAGGCAAGGTGCCGGCAACAATCCATAACCTGAGGTCACGAGCGGTGCGTTTCAACCAGGGCAGGATCGGCCCCTCTCCCAACGCTTCGGCCCGCCCGATCGCGGCGGCATCCTTGCGCCCCATCGCGGCGAAGTTTTCTGGCAGCACGGCCAGCCGCGCGCCACCGAACGCCGCCTGCTCAAGCAGGGCGCCGGCACGCTGGAGGTTGGCCAGCACGTCGTCCTGGCTGACCATCTGGATCACCGCTGCCTTCATGGAGACTCCTAGCGCGATTTCTCGAAAGGTTTCACAAATGTGATTCTAGGCTCTTTCCACGGCCCTTCGACGCGGTAGTGCACACTGGCAAAGCGCGATACCCGGTCACCGATCAACCGATCGACCAGAAACAGCGCGCCCCCCACCGCTGGCGCCCCGACGATCAACGCCGCCAGGGGCAGGTTGTTGGTCACCGGCAGACTAACCTGCAAGTTGGCATCCACCCGGTCACGGACCAGGTCCAGGGTGCCGTCGAGCTCAAAATTGCTCGAAGGGCCGGTTACGGTAATCGGCTCGCGGGTCACGTACACACCATTGCTGGCCACCAGTAGGCCCTTGACCCGGTCATAGGCAAGGCCTTTGTCGAACAGGTCGGAGAAGTCCAGGCGCAGGCGGCGGCCAATGGAGTTGAAGTTGAGCAGGCCGAACACACGCAAGGCCTGGGCACTGCCCTCGACCTCGACGAACTGGCCGGTACGCAATGCGGCGTCCATGCTCCCGGAGAAGCGGTTCAGGCCCACCCAGGCAGGCGACCCCGGCCAGCGGCCATCGACATCCAGGCGGAAATCGCGGCTGGTCACGGTAGGCGCGAAGCCCCAGGCCTTGAGCACATCGGCCAGATTCTTGCCGTCCAGGCGCCCTTTGTACCAACTGCTGCTGCTGCCTGGCTCGCCTTCCCAGCCACCCCCGCCGTCAATACGCAGGCCTTTGAAATCAAGGTCGATATCATCTGCCGAAACGCCACGTGCGGTCGGGCGCAGCTTGATCGATGCACTACCGAACAAATCGTCGCCGCGATAAAGCTTGTCAATGGTCAGGTCCAGGGCAGGCACCTTGCGGGGGTCGAACGATGCCAGCGGGTCGGGCCCCTCCTCGGCCTGCGCCTGGGCCGGGTCGGCCGCCGGCAGGCGCAAGGTCTGCAAGCGAACCGACATAGGCGCGGCCTTGGCGTCAGGCACGCGCGCATTGCCGATGACTTCCTTGCTGTCCAGGCGCAGGTCCCACGCCGGGCCACCACGGGCCAGGCGCACCACCGCCTGGTTCAGGTCCATGCCGAAGGCCTTGAGCTGACCAATGCTCAGGTCAACGCTTTGCAGGTTCTGCCGGGCACTGCCTCCGGGGTCATCGCCGCCCAGGCTGGCCATTTGCGCCTGCCAAGGCGCGAGGTCCAGGGTTTCCAGGCGACCGCGCACCCGCAGCCCCTGGCACGCCGGCACTTGCGCCTGGCCTGCACCCAGCAGCAGCTCACCACGGCCTTGGGCCAGTTTGTCGGCGGGCGCGGCATAGGCGAAGCGCGCAAGGCCGGCATAGCTGGCGTCGAAACGCCGCTCCTGGCCTTCGAGGTTCATGCTGAAACGGCTGTCGCGGGTATCCGCCGCGGCCTTGCCGAAAGGTGCCGGCAAGTCGATGGCCAAGCCCTTGAGCGACGAGTTGACGCTGAGGCTGTTGTCCCGGCTACCCAGGTTGACCTGCAACTGATAGGGCAGCTCGCCCGAGGCAGGCAACGCCTGCTTGAACTGCAGCCAGTCGGTCAGCGCTTTCAACGCAACCTGGCCATTGGCGTTGATCCGGGTCTGCATCTGCCCAGGCCCGCCCTCGGCGACGATCTGTGCGGTTACCGGCTTGCCGAATGCCTGCAGGCTGATGCCCTTGCCGCTCAGGCCCTTGTCGAAATCGAAGTTGAAGTCCCCCTTCAGGCGGCTCAGTTCCAGGCTCGGGGGGGCCACCTTGAGGCGGGCGTCAGCGGTGGCGAACGCCACCTCAACCTTGGGCCGCTCCCCGTGTGCCAGGGGGATATCGAGCTTGACCTTGCCCTTGAGCGGGCCCTCGCCCTCCCAGCCAGCGAAGATTTCGCCCGTGCCAATCGGGGCTTCCTTGAGAATTTTCAGGCCATCACCCAGGCTGCCGTCGAAATCGCCATCGAGGTACAGGTGGCTGTGCTGGTCGCCGTCGACGTGGGGGATATCGACACTGACGTCACTGACCTTGGTGTCGAGCAACAGGCCATGGTGGGCCTTGATGCGCACACCGCTGTCCTCAATCAGCACATCGCCATCAACCTGCTGCACTTGCGGCCAGCCGGGCTGGAAGTCCAGCGCCGCATCGCGCACCTTGAAGAACAGGCTGATACTGCGGGCCTGCGGGGCGGCGCCGTGGTTCAGCGAACCCTGGTACTGGAAGTAGCCCTCATCCACGGTGCCCTTGACGATCGCACTGCGCAGCCATTCGTCGAGGGCCGGGCTCAGCACTTCGGGCAAGTACTTAGCCGTGTAGCGACCATCGCCGTCGGTCAAGCCGACCCGCAGGTCCATGTAGTCCTCGCGGCCCTCTTCGAACAGCAGGCGGATAAGGAAGTCACCGGCGATCTTGCCCTCCTCGCCCAGCACCTTGAGGTAGGGCGCGACGAGGGTGAAGCCTTCCTTGTCGAGGGCCCAGGTCAGGCGGGCATTGGCCTGCAGGTAATGCCAAGGTTTGGCGAAAATCGGGTACAGGTGCAGCATGAAGGCGTCAGTATCGAGCCGCAGTTCTCCATGGCCCAGGTCGCCACTGATGCTGCCACTGACGTTACCGGCCGCCGGGGCACCGTGATAGGCATTGAAACCGACCTTTTCCAGGTTGGCGGCAAATTGCAGACGCTGGTCGCCCTCGGCCTTGGGCCGCGCCTCCAGGCGTACGTTGCGCAGCGCACCGGTGACCTTCAGGCCATCGACCACCGCCATGAGGTTGTCCGGCAGCGGCGCCAGGGCATCGATCACCGGGGTCAAAGGGGTGAGGTCGAGGCGGTCGGCCTGCACTTCCCAGCGCTCTTCCGCGGGATTCTGGCCTGGGCGCTGACGCAACTGAAGGTGGGATTCCCATCGGGTCTTGCCGATATTCATGGCCAGGGAATCGACCACCACGTCAAAACCTTGTTCGTTGCGCTGGAACCAGGCGGCCAGCGCCAGGTTGTCCAGGGTGGCGGCCTTGCGCTCGGCATAGGCACCTTTAAGCTGGGGAGCATTGAGCCGGACCACCGCTTGTTGCAATTGGCCTTTGCGCCAATCGACCCAGAACTCGCCACCCGCACGCAGCGCCTCGGCATGCCACTGGCCTAGCAGGCGCGGCGGCAGCCAGCGTGCCCAATCACTCTGTGGCAGGCTCAGGTAGGCTGCAACCTCACCGTCGCGCCAGGCTTCGGCCGACGCGCGGCTGCGCAGGTTCAATGCCAGGGGCTGGCCGTCAGGCAGGGTTGCGCGCAGGTCCAGGGCCTGACGCGAAGCACCGGCCTGCAGGCCCGCGCTCACATAGGTCAAGGTCAAAGGGTCGCGCTGCCAGGGGTGCAAGGTAACCTGGCTGTCGAAGACATCGATACGCCCCAGTTGGCGCAAACGCTGCAACAACTCGGCGGGGTCGAGCGGGGCATCGTCCTTCTTCGGCAGGCCTTCGAGGTTCCAGGCGCCTTGGGCGTCTTCGCGCAGGATCAGTTGCAAGCCGCCCAGTTGAATACGGGCCAGACGTACCTGGCGGGAGGTCAGGCTGGCCCAGAGGTCCGGCACCAGCTTGACGTCGTCCAGGCGCAAGGCGGTGGCGCCTTCGCCCACTTGCAGGTCGCGCACGCGCAACACCGGCGCCAGCCCGCTCCAACGCCCCTCCAAAGCACCGACATGCACCGGCAGGCCCAGCGCCTGCTCGGCCTTGCTTTGGACATCGGCGCGGTATTCGGCCACCAGCGGCACCAGTTGCCGGCCGAGGCTGACATACAGCGCCACCAGAACCGACAGCAGTGCGCACAAGCCCAACCCCCAGCGGGTCAAGGCGACAAGAACGCGGTTCAGACGTCCCATGGCCATGGCCCTCCAGGTCGTTTATCCATGATGGCCCCAAGTACCGGTTTTGCCAGCCCGACCATCCTGTGATGCGTTTTGGAATGCCTCAGAGCAGCACCACATCGTATTGTTCCTGCGAGTACATCGACTCGACCTGGAAGCGAATAGTTCGACCGATGAAGGTTTCAAGCTCCGCCACGTTGCCGGACTCCTCGTCTAGCAGCCGATCGACCACCTTCTGGTTGGCCAGCACGCGGTAGCCCTCGGCCTGGTAGGCACGGGCCTCGCGGAGGATCTCACGGAAGATTTCGTAGCAGATGGTCTCGGGTGTTTTCAGCTTGCCACGGCCCTGGCACGCCAGGCAGGGTTCGCACAGCACCTGTTCGAGGCTCTCGCGCGTGCGCTTGCGGGTCATCTGCACCAGGCCCAGCTCGGTGATGCCGATGATGTTGGTCTTGGCGTGATCACGTTCGAGCTGTTTTTCCAGGGTGCGCAGCACCTGGCGCTGATGCTCTTCATCTTCCATGTCGATGAAGTCGATGATGATGATGCCGCCGATGTTGCGCAGGCGCAGTTGCCGGGCAATGGCGGTGGCGGCCTCAAGGTTGGTCTTGAAGATGGTCTCTTCAAGGTTGCGATGGCCGACGAAGGCACCGGTGTTGACGTCGATGGTGGTCATCGCTTCAGCGGGGTCGACCACCAGATAGCCACCGGACTTGAGCGGCACCTTGCGCTCCAGGGCGCGCTGGATCTCGTCTTCGACACCGTACAGGTCAAAGATCGGCCGCTCGCCTGGGTAATGCTCTAGGCGGTCGGCAATCTCCGGCATCAATTCGCCGACGAACTGCGTGGTTTTCTGGAACGTTTCCCGCGAGTCGATGCGGATTTTCTCGATCTTCGGATTGACCAGGTCGCGCAGGGTACGCAGGGCCAGCCCGAGGTCTTCGTAGATCACCGTGGGCGCGCCGCAGCTCTGGATCTGGCTGCCGATCTGCTCCCACAGGCGGCGCAGGTAACGAATGTCTTGCAGGATCTCTTCGGCACGGGCGCCCTCGGCGGCAGTGCGCAGGATGAAGCCGCCAGCGTCCTTGATGTTCTCGCTGTCCATGCAGCTGCTGACCACCTGTTTGAGGCGGTCACGCTCGGCTTCGTCTTCGATCTTCAGGGAAATACCCACATGGCTACTGCGCGGCATGTACACCAGGTAGCGCGAAGGGATCGACAGCTGGGTGGTCAGGCGAGCGCCCTTGGTGCCGATCGGGTCCTTGGTCACCTGCACCACCAGGGCTTGGCCTTCATGCACCAGCGCAGTGATGTTCTCTACCGCCGAGCCTTCACGCTGGGAGATCTCCGAGGCATGGATGAACGCGGCCCGTTCCAGGCCGATGTCGACGAACGCCGCCTGCATGCCCGGCAGCACGCGCACCACCTTGCCCTTGTAGATATTGCCGACGATGCCACGACGCAGGGTGCGTTCGACGTGCACTTCCTGCAGCACCCCGTTTTCCACCACCGCCACACGTGACTCCATCGGGGTGATGTTGATCAGGATCTCTTCACTCATGGCAGGCTCTCGTCAAAGGTCTTGGATAATGATGGATCGCGCAGGCAGCGCTGGCTACCGCTGCTTTGTTACCTCTGGAGAACACGCGGGCAGTTGCCAGCAGGCGATGCCGAACGCAGCGAGCAGTTCGGCGGTTTCGCTCAGCGGCAAACCGACCACGGCGGAGTAACTGCCTGTCAGGCCGGTGACAAACACCGCGCCCAACCCCTGGATCGCATAGCCACCGGCTTTGTCCGCAGGTTCGCCGCTGGCCCAGTAGCGTGCTGCTTCATCGGCACTGATGGCGCGAAAGCGCACGCTGCTGGAGACGCACAGGCTTTGCGTACGCACGCCGTCGCTCAGGGCGACAGCGGTCAGCACCTGATGCTCGCGGCCAGACAGCTCAGCCAGCATGGCCAAGGCATGTTCGCGGTTTTCCGGTTTTCCGAGAATACGACCATCGAGGACCACCGCCGTGTCTGCGCCAAGCACCACAGCCGGGCCCTGGAGGCCGGCAAGGCCAGCCTGCGCCTTGGCCCGGGCAAGGCGCTCGACATAGGCTTGAGCGCCTTCAGCGGCGAGCGGCGTTTCATCAATGGGGGCGCTGAGCGTGGTGAACGGTACGCCGATCTGGGTCAGCAATTCACGACGACGTGGCGAGCCAGAGGCCAGGTAAAGCGGGTTCATGTAGACATCTCCCTGTCAGTCGCGGCAACGCCGTCAATTTATATGCAAGCGTCGGCGCAGGTCGCGCAGGGCAAAACTGATCCATGGCCAGAGCAAGGCGCTGATAACCGCCGACCACACCAGCGCCAGGGTCGGCAGGCGGTTGCCGGTCAGCGCGCTGAGCCACAGCTGGATCAACTGGGCAATGCCGAAGATCACCAAGATCACCAGGCTCTGCTGCCACATGGGGAACATGCGCAGGCGCTGCTGCAGGGACAACACCAGGAAGGTGATCAAGGTCAGGATCAACGCATTCTGCCCGAGCAACGTGCCATACAGCACATCCTCGGCCAGCCCCAGCACGAAGGCCGTGGTCATGCCGACCTTGCTCGGCACCGCGAGCGTCCAGAACGACACCAGCAACGCCAGCCACATGGGCCGGAACACTTCCATGAACTGGGGCATCGGCGAGACGCTGAGCAACAGGCCAATGGCGAAAGTCAGCCAGATGACCCAGCCGTTGTTGCGGCGTGATGCAGCCATCATTGCCTCCGGGGTTGGGCGGGCACTGCCGCCGGTACAACGGGTGCCGCTGGCGCTACAGGTGCAGCAGCGGGCGGCGTGGCAGGGGCGACAGAGGCAGGTGCCGTGGCAGCTGGGACGCCTGGCACGCCATTGGCGCCAGGCTGAGCAGCGATCGACGTGCCCTTGCGATCGGCCTCTTCCTGCGCAATCGCAGCGTCCGTGGCGCGCTGCTCCGGGCTGCGCCGGTCACTGAACACCAGCAGCATGTAGCGGCTGCGGTTGAGTGCGGCAGTGGGGATGGCGCGGACAATGGCAAACGGCTGGCCGGAGTCGTGAATCACTTCGTTGACCGTGGCCACCGGGTAACCGGCCGGGAAGCGCTGGCCCATGCCGGAGCTGACCAGCAGGTCGCCTTCTTTGATGTCGGCGGTGTCGGCCACATGGCGCAGCTCCAGGCGCTCCGGATTACCGGTACCGCTGGCGATGGCGCGCAGGCCGTTGCGGTTGACCTGCACCGGAATGCTGTGGGTGGTGTCGGTCAGCAACAATACCCGCGAGGTGTAGGGCATCAATTCGACCACCTGGCCCATCAGGCCACGGGCATCGAGCACCGGCTGGCCAAGGAACACGCCATCGCGCTCACCCTTGTTGATCAGGATGCGGTGGGTGAACGGGTTGGGGTCGACGCCGATCAGCTCGGCCACTTCGACCTTCTCGTTGACCAGGGCCGAAGAATTGAGCAACTCACGCAAGCGCACGTTCTGCTCGGTCAGGGCCGCCAGCTTCTGCAGGCGCCCCTGCAACAGCAGGGCCTCGGTCTTGAGCTTCTCGTTTTCAGCGATCAGTTCGGTACGGCTGCCGAACTGGCCGGCCACACCTTGCCACATGCGCTGTGGCAGGTCGGTGATCCAGTACGACTCCATCAGCACCATGCCCATCTGGCTGCGCACGGGCTTGAGCATGTCAAAGCGCGCGTCGACCACCATCAGCGCGACCGACAGCACTACCAATACGAGCAGGCGAACGCCCAGCGAAGGGCCCTTGGAGAAAAGCGGTTTAATGGGCCGTTCCTCGTGGACGACTCAGGAGGTCATTGGACATGGGACAACGCACCAGCCTGGTTGCGGGTTGACGGAAACGACGCCCGAACGGACGCCAGCCCAGCGCATACAGGTAGCACTGCGCGTGCTACCTGTAAACCGGGCGCTCAGATGCAGCGGGTATCACTCGCTGGAGAGCAGGTCCATCGCGTGCTTGTCCATCATCTCCAGGGCGCGACCGCCGCCACGGGCGACACAGGTCAGCGGGTCCTCGGCGACGATCACCGGCAGGCCGGTTTCCTGGGCCAGCAGTTTGTCGAGGTCGCGCAGCAGTGCGCCACCACCGGTCAGCACCAGGCCGCGCTCGGCGATGTCGGAGGCCAGCTCCGGTGGCGATTGCTCCAGGGCGCTCTTGACCGCCTGGACGATGGTCGCCAGGGATTCCTGCAGGGCTTCGAGGACTTCGTTGGAGTTCAGGGTGAAGGCACGCGGCACGCCCTCGGCCAGGTTACGGCCACGGACATCGACTTCGCGCACTTCGCCGCCCGGGTAGGCGGTGCCGATTTCCTGCTTGATACGTTCGGCAGTGGATTCGCCGATCAAGCTGCCGTAGTTGCGGCGCACGTAGGTGACGATGGCTTCGTCGAAACGGTCGCCGCCGACGCGGACGGATTCGGCGTAGACCACGCCGTTCAACGAGATCAGGGCGATTTCAGTGGTACCACCACCGATATCGACGACCATCGAGCCACGGGCCTCTTCGACCGGCAGGCCGGCACCGATGGCGGCGGCCATTGGCTCTTCGATCAGGAACACTTCACGGGCACCGGCACCCAGGGCCGACTCGCGAATCGCGCGGCGCTCTACCTGGGTCGACTTGCACGGCACACAGATCAGCACGCGTGGGCTGGGCTGCAGGAAGCTGTTTTCGTGAACCTTGTTGATGAAATACTGCAACATTTTTTCACAAACGCTGAAGTCGGCAATGACGCCGTCCTTCATCGGACGAATGGCAGCAATGTTGCCAGGCGTACGGCCCAGCATGCGTTTGGCTTCGGTACCGACGGCGACGACGCTTTTCTGATTGCCATGGGTACGGATGGCAACAACCGAGGGCTCATTCAGGACGATACCGCGCTCACGCACGTAAATAAGGGTGTTGGCAGTACCCAGGTCGATGGAAAGATCGCTGGAAAACATGCCACGCAGTTTCTTGAACATGGGAAAGTGACCCTGGGGAAAGCGTGGGTAAAAAAGTGCGGCAAACTCTAACAATGGCAGGGATTTTGGGCAAGGAGCCAATATGTTAAATTGGTCGTTTTTCCGAGCACGCCAGCAGATGATCGCGGCCGTATGACCGCCAGAATGCCGACATGTTCCTCATCACGGACCCTAATTCCGTTCTTTGTTTCCCTTGGAGATCCCCATGGCGCTTGAACGCTGCGACGTGGAAAAGATCGCCCATCTGGCCCGTCTGGGGCTGAATGATGGCGAACTGCCACGTATTACCGATGCACTGAACAGCATTCTCGGGCTGGTCGACCAGATGCAAGCGGTCGACACCACGGGCATCGAGCCCCTGGCCCACCCCCTGGAGGCCAGCCAGCGACTGCGTCCTGACCAGGTCACCGAACGCAACCAGCGCGAGGCCTATCAGGCCATCGCACCCTCGACCGAAAGCGGTCTGTACCTGGTTCCCAAAGTCATCGAGTAAGGGATAGAGCCTGCCATGCATCAATTGACCCTGGCCGAGATCGCCCGCGGACTCGCCGACAAGTCGTTTTCCTCCGAAGAGCTGACCGGCGCCCTGCTGGCGCGCATCAAACAGCTCGACCCACAAATCAACAGCTTCATCAGCGTCACCGAGGAGCTGGCCCTAAGCCAGGCCCGTGCCGCTGACGCCCGTCGCGCCGCAGGCGAGAGCGGTGCACTGCTGGGCGCCCCCATCGCCCACAAAGACCTGTTCTGCACCAACGGCGTACGCACCAGCTGCGGCTCGAAGATGCTCGACAACTTCAAGGCGCCGTATGACGCCACCGTGGTCGCCAAGCTGGCCGAAGCCGGCATGGTCACCCTGGGCAAGACCAACATGGACGAATTCGCCATGGGTTCGGCCAACGAATCCAGCCACTATGGCCCGGTGAAGAACCCGTGGAACCTCGAGCACGTCCCTGGCGGCTCGTCGGGTGGCTCGGCTGCGGCAGTCGCCGGTCGCCTGCTGCCGGCCGCCACCGGCACCGACACTGGCGGCTCGATCCGACAGCCGGCAGCGCTGACCAACCTCACCGGCCTAAAACCGACGTACGGTCGTGTTTCGCGCTGGGGCATGATCGCTTACGCCTCCAGCCTCGACCAGGGCGGCCCCCTGGCCCGCACCGCTGAAGACTGCGCGCTGCTGCTGCAAGGCATGGCCGGTTTCGACGCCAAGGACTCCACCAGCATCGAAGAGCCGGTGCCGGACTACAGCGCCAACCTCAACGCCTCGCTGCAAGGTCTGCGCATCGGCCTGCCGAAGGAATACTTCGGCGCCGGCCTCGACCCACGCATCGCTGAGCGGGTGCAAGCCAGCGTCAAGGAGCTGGAAAAGCTCGGCGCCGTGGTCAAGGAAATCAGCCTGCCGAACATGCAGCACGCCATCCCGGCGTACTACGTGATCGCGCCGGCTGAAGCCTCCTCCAACCTGTCGCGTTTCGACGGCGTGCGCTTTGGCTACCGCTGCGAAGACCCGAAAGACCTGACCGACCTGTACAAGCGTTCCCGTGGCGAAGGCTTCGGCGCCGAAGTGCAGCGCCGCATCATGGTCGGCACCTACGCCCTGTCGGCCGGCTACTACGACGCCTACTACGTGAAGGCGCAGCAGATCCGCCGCCTGATCAAAAACGACTTCATGGCCGCCTTCGAAGGCGTCGACCTGATCCTCGGCCCGACCACGCCTAACCCGGCCTGGAAGCTTGGTGCCAAGAGCAGCGACCCAGTCGCCGCCTACCTTGAAGACGTGTACACCATCACCGCCAACCTGGCGGGCCTGCCGGGCCTGTCGATGCCTGCTGGCTTTGTCGATGGCCTGCCGGTCGGCGTGCAGCTGCTGGCGCCATACTTCCAGGAAGGCCGCCTGCTCAACGTCGCGCACCGCTACCAGCAAGTGACCGACTGGCACACCCGTGCCCCCAACGGCTTCTGAGGAGTTCACACATGCAATGGGAAGTTGTGATCGGGCTGGAAATTCATACTCAGCTCGCCACCCAGTCGAAGATCTTCTCCGGCAGCGCCACCACCTTCGGCTCCGAGCCGAACACCCAGGCCAGCCTGGTTGATCTGGGCATGCCCGGTGTACTGCCGGTGCTGAACCAGGAAGCCGTGCGCATGGCCTGCATGTTCGGCCTGGCGATCGATGCCGAGATCGGCAAGCGCAACGTGTTCGCGCGCAAGAACTACTTCTACCCCGACCTGCCCAAGGGCTACCAGATCAGCCAGATGGAGTTGCCGATCGTCGGCAAGGGCCACCTGGACATCGCCCTGGAAGACGGCACCATCAAGCGCATCGGGGTAACCCGTGCGCACTTGGAAGAAGACGCCGGCAAGAGCCTGCACGAAGACTTCAGCGGCTCCACCGGCATCGACCTGAACCGTGCCGGCACGCCACTGCTGGAAATCGTCTCCGAGCCGGACATGCGCAGCGCCAAGGAGGCCGTGGCCTACGTCAAGGCCATCCACGCCCTGGTGCGCTACCTGGGCATCTGCGACGGCAACATGGCCGAAGGTTCGCTGCGTTGCGACTGCAACGTGTCGATCCGGCCCAAAGGCCAAACCGAGTTCGGTACCCGCTGCGAGATCAAGAACGTCAACTCGTTCCGCTTCATCGAACGTGCGATCAACAGCGAGATCCAGCGCCAGATCGACCTGATCGAGGACGGCGGCAAGGTCATCCAGGAAACCCGCCTGTACGACCCGAACAAGGACGAGACCCGTTCCATGCGCAGCAAGGAGGAAGCCAACGACTACCGTTACTTCCCCGACCCGGACCTGCTGCCGGTGGTCATCGAGGACAGCTTCCTCGAAACCATCCGCGCCGGCCTGCCGGAGCTGCCGCCACAGAAGGTCGAACGCTTCCAGAGCCAGTACGGCCTGTCGGCCTACGACGCCAACGTGCTGGCCTCCAGCCGCGAACAGGCGAACTACTTCGAAGAAGTGGTGAAAATCGGTGGCGATGCCAAGCTGGCAGCCAACTGGGTCATGGTCGAGCTGGGCAGCCTGCTGAACAAGCTGGGCATCGAGATCGACCAGGCGCCGGTGAGCGCAGAGCAGCTTGGTGGCATGTTGCTGCGTATTCGCGACAACACCATCAGTGGCAAGATTGCCAAGACCGTGTTCGAGGCCATGGCCGCCGGTGAAGGCGATGCCGACAGCATCATCGAGAGCAAAGGCCTGAAACAGGTTACCGATACCGGTGCAATCGAGAAGATGCTCGACGAGATGCTGGCAGCCAACGCCGAGCAGGTCGAACAGTACCGCGCCGCCGACGAGGCCAAGCGCGGCAAGATGTTTGGCTTCTTTGTCGGCCAGGCGATGAAGGCGTCGAAGGGCAAGGCCAACCCTGGGCAAGTGAACCAATTGCTCAAGGCCAAGCTCGAAGGTTGAGCTGAAAAATGCGGCGAGGGCTGCGCCCTCGTTCGCGGGGCAAGCCCGCTCCCACAGGTATTCCACAGCTTCAAAGCCAGTGAAATACCTGTGGGAGCGGGCTTGCCCCGCGAAGGGCCGCACAGCGGCCCCAATGGCAGCTATTCCACAGCTTCAAAGCCAGTGAAATACCTGTGGGAGCGGGCTTGCCCCGCGAAGGGCCGCGCAGCGGCCCCAATGGCAGCACCGGAGCATCAGACTTGCTAAAACGATCCCTCAGCACCCTCGCTCTTTTCTCCCTGCTGGCCGGCTGTGCCAGCCACGATATCGACCCCCGCGGTTACGACAAGACCGGCACCGCGTCCTATTACGGCTCCCGTCACCACGGCAAACGCACCGCCAGTGGCGAGCCCTTCAACCAGCACGGCCTTACCGCCGCCCACCGCAGCCTGCCGTTCGGCAGCCGCGTGCTGGTCACCAACCTCGCCAACCAACGCAGCGTGGTGGTGCGCATCAACGACCGCGGCCCGCACACACGTGGCCGACTGATCGACCTGTCACGCGCTGCAGCAGAAAAAATCGGCATGCTCCGTAGCGGAACGGCGCGCGTCCGGGTACAAGGTCTGAGCGACTGACCGACTGGAGCCCCGACCATTTTCGACCTGGCCACCCTTCCCACCTTCAGCCTCCTGCAACTGGGCGTCGCCTTACTGCTGCTGGTCTGCGGTGCCGAGCTGCTGGTACGCATGGCCCTGCGCCTGGCCCTGCGCTTGCACGTGCGCCCTCTCATCATCGGCCTGAGCCTGGTGGCCTTCGGCAGCACCGCACCGCAGCTCACCGTGAGCCTGCAGGCCGCCTATCAGGGGGCACCGGATGTCGCGGTCGGCAGTGTGATCGGCAGCAACATCTTCAACGTGTTGGTGATTCTCGGCCTGGCCGCGCTGATCATCCCGCTGCGCGTATCACGCCAGCTGGTGCGCCTGGACCTTCCCCTGATGATCGTCGCCAGCGCACTGGTGTACGCGCTTGCCGCCAATGGCCACTTGAGCCGCTGGGCGGGTTTGCTGCTGTTGCTGGCGCTGCTGGGCTATCTGGCGATGCTCTGGCATCAATCGCGTCATTACGCCCGCACCTACCCTGCCCCCAGCGGCATCACGATCAGTGGCGCACGCTTCTGGTCAGGCACGCTGCTGCAGATTGCCCTCGGCCTGGGTCTATTGAGCCTGGCCGGGCACCTGCTGCTGGAGGCCGCCGTCGAGGTGGCCACCGACCTGGGCCTGTCCGAACGCATCATCGGCCTGACCGTGGTCGCGGTGTGCACGTCACTGCCAGAGCTGGCCGCCGCGATGATCGCCGCCCTTCGTGGCGAGCGGGAAATCGCCGTGGGCACGGTAATCGGCAGCAACCTGTTCAACCTGCTGGGTGTGCTGGGCCTGACCGCACTGATCACCCCTGAACCGCTGTCGATCTCACCCAACGCACTGGCCTTCGACCTGCCCGTGATGCTGGGCGTCGCCGTCTTGAGCCTGCCGGTGTTCTATTCGGGCTACCGAATCACCCGCGCCGAAGGCCTGGTGTTTCTCTGCCTGTACCTGGCCTATGGGCTGCACGTGGTGGCCTTTACCACCGGCATGCCCTTGGCCGGCCGCCTGGAGCGGCTCATGCTGTTCTACGCACTGCCAGTGCTCGCGGTGGTGTTGCTGTACACCACCGTGCGCGCCTGGCGGCGGCAGCACTGAGGTCGGTAGAGGGCGCTAGGGTACGCCTTAGCCCCTGGCCTGCCGAGCCTTCTTCAAGCGGAACGCCACCCACAGCACCGCAATCCAGCCCGGAATCAGCATCACCGAGATGCGAATCGGCGGCGTCAGGTACATCACCACCAGAATCAGCACGATGAACGCCAGGCACAGGTAGTTGGTCACCGGGTGCCCCCAGCTCTGGTAGAACGGCGCAATGCCCGCCGCCAGCTTGGCTTTGCGGAACTTGAGGTGGGTGATACTGATGCTCGCCCAGTTGATCACCAGCGCCGACACCGCCAGGGCCATCAGCAAGCCGAAGGCTTCACCCGGCATCAAATAGTTGATCAGTACGCACATGCCCGTGGCGAACGCCGAAACACCCAGCGCCGTCAGCGGTACGCCACTGCGGCTGACCTTGAGCAACTGACGCGGCGCATCGCCCTGGCTGGCCAGGCCGAACAGCATGCGGCTGTTGGCGTACACGCAGCTGTTGTAGACCGACAACGCAGCCGTCAGCACCACGATGTTGAGGATGGTCGCCACCAGGTCGCTGTCCAGCTCGTGGAAGATCATCACGAACGGGCTGCCCCCCTGCACCACCTTCTGCCACGGGTACAGCGACAACAGCACCGCCAAGGCACCGATGTAGAAAATCAGGATGCGGTAGACCACCTGGTTGGTGGCTTTGGGAATGCTCTGGCGCGGGTTGTCCGCCTCGGCTGCGGTAATACCCACCAGCTCCAGCCCGCCGAAGGAGAACATGATCACCGCCAGGGCCATGACCAGCCCGGTAACCCCATTCGGGAAGAAGCCGCCGTACTGCCACAGGTTGGCCACGCTGGCATCCGGGCCGCCATGGCCACTGCTCAGCAGCCAGGCACCAAAGCCGATCATGCTGACGATGGCCACCACCTTGATCAAGGCGAACCAGAACTCCATCTCACCGTAGACCTTCACCTGCGTCAGGTTGATGAGATTGATCACCACGAAGAAGATCGCCGCCGTCGCCCAGGTGGGGAAGTCTGGCCACCAGTACTGCACATAGATGCCCACGGCCGTCAGCTCGGCCATGCCCACCAGCACATACACCACCCAATAGTTCCAGCCCGAGACAAAACCTGCGAACTCGCTCCAGTACTGGTGAGCGAAGTGGCTGAAGCTGCCGGCGACCGGCTCTTCGACCACCATTTCGCCAAGCTGGCGCATGATGAAGAAAGCCATCAGGCCGGCAATGGCGTAGCCCAGCAAAACGGAGGGGCCAGCCAGCTGAATGGTCTGGGCGATGCCCAGGAACAGCCCGGTGCCGATGGCCCCACCCAGCGCGATCAGCTGGATATGGCGGTTCTTCAACCCTCGCTGCAAACGCTCGGGCGTGCTCTGGTCTTGCATGAAGTGTCCTTTAGCTCAGTGAGGCAGTGTTATTGCTGTTATTTGCAGTCAAGGATCTAGATCCATCCGCCCCACTGCAATATGAAAATACCGATATTGGTGGTGATCGCCGCCATTAGCGTAGTGATCACGATGATCGATGCCGCCAATTCATGGTTGCCGTTGGCCGCCCGCGCCATGACGTAGCTGGCCGCCGCTGTGGGGCTGCCGATGTACAGGAACAGGATGCCCAACTCGGCACCGCGAAAACCGCAGAGCCAGGCACCCAACGTGCCGACCAGCGGCAACCAGACCATCTTCACCAGGCTGGCATCGATGGCCAGCCTGCCACTGTCACGCAGCGCCGCCAGTGACAAGGTGCCACCGATGCACATCAGCGCCAGCGGCAGGGTCATCTGCGCCAGGTAGTCGCCCGAGGTGAGCAACCAGTTGGGCAACGGCACCTGCCCATAGGCCATGGGTGTCGCCACCAGCACGCTGATGATCAACGGGTTGCTGAAGATGCTCTTGCAGATACTCCACGGGTCGGACTTGAGGTCCGGGCTGTACACCGCCAGCACCACCGCAGACAGCGAGTTGTACAGGAGGATCACCAGGCCTGCCAGCACCGCGCCTAACGAGATACCGTAGTCGCCGTACAAGCTGGCGGCCAGGGCCAGGCCGATCACGCCGTTGTTGCCGCGAAACGCGCCTTGGGTGTAGATGCCGCGATCCGCTGGCGGGCAACGCCAGATGGCCAAGCCCCAGGCCACGCCGAAACCGACCAGGGTGGCAACGACGAAATACAGGAGCACGCCAGGTTTGACCGCTGTTGCCAGGTCGGCGTGATAGATGCCCAGGAACAGCAGGGCCGGCATGCAGACATTGAATACCAGCTGCGACGCAACACGGTTGAAGTTGTCGTCGATCAGGTGGATGCGTTTGAGCAGTACGCCCATGAACAACATGGCGAAGACTGGTGCCGTGATGTTCAGCGTCTGGATAAGAAGGGCGAGCATGCGCAAGCGATCCTGCAGGGAGTTGCCGTCAGGGGGCTAATGATACGTCAACGGCTGCGAGTTGCGGGGATCGGGGTGTGATTAAGGGAAGTCTCCGACAGGTAAGGCCCTTTCGCGGGGCAAGCCCGCTTGTGTCTTGGAGAGGGAATAGAATCTGAAGTGAGAGCGGTGAATGGCAAGCTGATAGCCCGAGGTGCCCAGAGCACGTGTGGGAGCAAAAGCTGCCATTCACCGTTCCACTTTGGCGAGAGCCCGAACAGTTGGATGAGGGGCGTAATCTCGAATCACAAGCGTGGGCCAAGCCAAAGCGCTCTCACTCCTTGAGTTTAAGAGGGTTTGGCCATGTCTTCCTCTGTCGGCATCGATGTTTCCAGTGCCACACTTGCTGTTCACATCCGTCCTGAGGGGGTGAACTTCAGTGTTTCCAATGACTTGAAGGGATTCCAACTGCTCGTCGAAAAGCTTGGCGAGTATGCAATTTCAATGGTCTTGCTCGAAGCTACCGGTGGCTACGAGTGCAATGTCCTCAAAGCGCTGCAGGATGCCGATTTTCCGGTTTGCCGGATCAATCCCAGTCGTGCCCGGGACTTTGCCAAGTCGATGGGTAAACGCGCCAAGACCGATCCCATTGACGCAGCTGTTTTGGCTCACCTGGCTGAAGTTATGCCCCCACGGCCTTGCCAGGTGATGACACCCGAGCGGGCTTTGCTGCGCGAACTGCTTATGCAGCGGGATCGCTTCGTCCAACAGCGCGACGATGACAAGCGGCGCCTGAAGCAGGCGCGGGCTCCCAGTGTTTGTTTGCGGTTGGAACAACACATCGCCTATCTGAAGGGTGAAATTCGAGCGCTGGAACAAGAGATCGCACAGCAGGCAGCAGCTTTGCCTGATGATCGGGTTAAACAGCTCACTCAAGTCAAAGGAATTGGTCTGATTACTGCCGGAAAGCTGATGGCCTTGCTGCCAGAGCTGGGCCAGGTGGATAAGAAGGAAATTGCCGCCTTGGTCGGTGTTGCGCCGTTCAACCAGGACAGCGGCAAGCAGTCGGGCAAGCGTTCAATCTGGGGGGGACGCTCACAAGTCAGGCGGGCGCTCTATATGGCCTGCTGGGTGGTGATACGGCACAACAAGGACTTCTGCGAGCGCTACAAAGCACTGCGAGCCCAGGGGAAGTGCGCGAAAGTATCGGTGGTGGCGTGTATGCGAGTATTGATAGTGAGGCTAAATGCGATGCTCAAGACCGGAACGCCCTGGAAGGAGCAAATAGCTCATTCGTAGGAGCAAGCCTTGCTGGCGATGCCCGGCACAGCCGGGCCTGGGGCGCTACGCGCCCCATCGCCGGCAAGGCCAGCTTCCACAAGAAGACAGTTGCTCCCACAAGAACACTGTCGCCGGTTTGTGCGGCGCTTTTCTGTGGGAGCGGGCTTGCCCCGCGAAAGGGTCAACGCCGATTCAGCGCCGAACCGGCCGCTTCTGCAGTTTGCGCTGCAAGGTCCGCCGGTGCATGCCCAGCGCACGCGCCGTTGCCGAGATATTGCCCTCGTGCTCGGTCAGCACGCGCTGGATGTGCTCCCACTGCAGGCGGTCGACCGACATCGGGTTTTCCGGCACCAAGGCGTCCAGGTCGGCATGCTCGGACAGCAGAGCAGCGAGTACATCGTCAGCATCGGCCGGCTTGCACAGGTAATTGCAGGCACCGCGCTTGACCGCCTCCACCGCCGTGGCGATGCTGGAGTAACCCGTCAGGATCACCACGCGCATCTCCGGGTCCAGCTCCAGCAGCTTGGGCAGCAGCACAAGCCCCGAGTCGCCTTCCATCTTCAGGTCCAGCGTGGCGTAGTCCGGCAAGTCCTGCTGGGCCAGGATCAGCCCCTCCTCGGCGGAGCCTGCGGTGCTCACGCGAAAGCCCCGACGGCTCATGGCGCGCGCCATGACTCGGGTAAAGGTGGCATCGTCATCCACCAGCAGCAGGTGCGGCAGCTCTTCGCTTTCAACCTGGGATTCTTCGCTCATCATTCATCTCCTCGCTTGCCATGGGGCAGGCGCAGTTCGGTCAGGGTGCCACCCTGCTCATGACTATAGAGTTTCACCGAACCGCCCGCACGCGTCACGCTGGCCTTGCTCAAGAACAGGCCCAGGCCGAAGCCTTTGCCCTTGGTGGTAATAAAGGGTTTGCCAATCGCTTCGGCGATAGACGGGGGTACACCGGGGCCATGGTCACGGATACTGATGACAATGTCCTGGGCATCCCAGTCCAGGCGCACCTCAAGATCGTCCGGGCACGCGTCGGCTGCATTGTTCAACAGGTTCAGCAGGGCCTGGGTCAGGTCAGGCGGCGGCGTTAGGCGCGGTACCTGGCCGTCTCTGAGCCGCTGGAAGCGGTAGCTGGCCTCGGGCCGCATCAGGTGCCAACGGTTGAGCGCCTCGTCCAGCCAGGCAGTGACGTCCTGCTCGACCATGGCCAGGCGGCGGTTGGCCTCGGCGGCACGCACCAGTTGCTGCAAGGTTTCCTTGCACAGTTTGACCTGGTCCTGAAGGATCTGCAGGTCTTCCTGCAACAGCGGGTCGGGGTGGTCCTGGCGCATTTCGTTGAGCAGCACGCTCATGGTCGCCAGCGGAGTACCCAGCTCATGGGCAGCGCCAGCGGCCTGGGTGGCCACGGCCAGCAACTGCTCATCGCGCAGGCTCTCTTCGCGGCGCTCGGACCGCAGTTGCTCCTGGCGTCGCAGCTCTTCGGCCATGCGCGCGGCAAAGAAGGTGATCACCGCAGCCGCCAGGGCGATGCTCAGCCACATGCCGTAGACCTGCATCTTGTCCCGCGCCATCGGCAGCCCCTCAAGCGGGTAGAACTGCACCAGCAGCAGGCTGTAGGCGGTCAGGGCAATGCCCGAGAGAATCAGCGAATAGAGCCACGGCAAGGTCACCGCAGCAATGGCCAGCGGCACCAGGTAATAAGAAACGAACGGGTTGGTCGAACCGCCGGAGTAATACAGCAAGGCACTGTGGATCAGCAGGTCACAGGCAAGCTGCAGCGCATATTCCAGTTCGGTGACGGGCAGCGACAGGCGCAGGCGCAATGCGGTGAACGCGCACAGGATCGACGACAGGGCCAGCGTCGCCGCCAGCGAAAACCACGGCAGGGGCAGCAGGTCGGTCCAGTAGGCGACGCCCACGGAGCCTGCCTGGGCAGCCAGGACCAGCACGCGGATGACAGTCAGGCGCCAGAGGTTCTGACGGGTAGCGGACAACGGTTGTACGGCAGCGAGCATGAGCTCTCCTGATGAGTGCTCCAGAAAATCGGCTGGAGTATACCGAAGCCGGGCGCCTCGCTGCAGCGATGCGGCAAAGCGCCACACTTTGTCACAGGTGCATAGTGGCACTTTTGAACCCACTACACTGTTCCCGGTCTGATGGGCCATGCGTGGAATGGATGACCAAAACCCACGCCCTTTTATTGCCAAGGAGTCTTACATGCAAATCCCTCGTCGCGGCACTGCCCTGATCCTGTCTTGCGGCCTGCTCGCCAGCCTGCCCGCGCTAGCGGCCGATGAGCCGCGCTTCAACCAGGTGTCGCTGCGTGCCGAAGTCAGCAAGGAAGTGCCGCGCGACCTGATGGTCGTGACCCTCTACAGCGAAGCGCAGAACACCGACCCGGGCAAACTCGCCAAAGAGATCACCGAGACCATGAACAAGGCTGTGCAACAGTCGCGTCAGGTCAAGGATGTGAAGATCAGCCAGGGCAGCCGCAACAGCTACCCGGTCTACGACAGCAAAGGGCAGAAGATCACCGGCTGGCGTGAACGCGCCGAGCTGCGCCTGGAAAGCGCCAACTTCCCGGCCCTGTCGCAACTGACCGCCGACCTGCTGCAAGAACTGAAAATGGGCGGCATGGACTTCTCCATTGCCCCGGCCACGCGCAAGGCCAGCGAAGACGACTTGCTCAAGGACGCTGTCAATGCCTTCAAGGCACGCGCCCAGTTGGCCACCGAGGCGCTGGGTGGCAAGGGCTATAAAGTGGTCAACCTGAACCTCAACAGCAGCGGTTATCCACGCCCTTACCTGCGCAGCGCACCGATGGCCATGAAAGCCATGGGCGCTGACGAAGCGGCGCCAGCGCCGGATATCGAGGCGGGTACCAGCGAAGTGAGCATGAATGCCGATGGCTTGATCGAAATTCAGATGCCCTGATGACGCTGGGGGCGCTTTGCGCCCCTTTCGCGGCGCAAGGCAGCTCCCACAAACAGCGACGCGAGCGCCTTCCCCTGTGGGAGCGGCCTTGCGCCGCGATGGGCTGCAAGGCAGCCCCAATTACGCAACTTAAGATATTTCCTACGCACTTTTAAGGTGCAGCTTACAAACCCCGCCTCTTCGAAACATCCCGCAATTGCCATCATTTTGCCCGCGCAAACGTTCAACTTCGCCGAAAGTTATACCAATGCGACATCCATGTACGCCCGTACCACCTTTCTGGCGCCAACTATCCTTGTGAGTGTTGCATTGGGAATAGCCCCTGCATAAGTATCCTCAGGTCGGCTCACGAGGCCGCCTCAATCGAAAAATGACAACAATGAGGCCACCATGCTCAAACACGCAGTCATTCCGTTCCTGCTCGGCGCAGGTTTGCTCGCTGGCGCACCGCTCGCCCACGCGGCGTCCAACCTGGTGTTCTGCTCCGAAGGCAGCCCGGCAGGCTTCGACCCAGGGCAGTACACGACGGGAACCGACTTCGACGCCTCGGCCGAGACCGTGTTCAACCGCCTGACCCAGTTCGAGCGCGGTGGTACCGCTGTGATCCCGGGCCTGGCGACAAAATGGGAAGTGTCCGACGACGGCAAGACGTACACCTTCCACCTACGCGAAGGGGTCAAGTTCCACACCACTGACTACTTCAAGCCCAGCCGCGAATTCAATGCCGACGACGTGCTATTCACGTTCAACCGCATGCTCGACAAGAACCACCCGTTCCGTAAGGCCTACCCCACCGAATTCCCCTACTTCACCGACATGGGCATGGACAACAACATCGCCAAGGTGGAGAAAGTCGACGACCACACCGTCAAGTTCGGCCTCAACGAAGTGGACGCCGCGTTCATCCAGAACCTGGCGATGAGCTTTGCCTCCATCCAGTCCGCCGAGTACGCCGACCAGTTGCTCAAGGGCGGCAAGGCCGCCGACCTCAATCAAAAACCGATCGGCACCGGCCCGTTCGTGTTCAGCAAGTACCAGAAAGACGCGCAGATCCGCTTCAAGGGCAACAAGGACTACTGGAAACCCGAGGACGTGAAGATCGACAACCTGATCTTCGCCATCACCACCGATGCCTCGGTGCGCATGCAAAAGCTGAAGAAGGGCGAGTGCCAGGTCACGCTGTTCCCGCGCCCGGCCGATATCGAGCCGCTCAAGGCTGACAAGAACCTGCAAATGCCGCAGCAGGCCGGCTTCAACCTCGGCTACATCGCCTACAACGTAATGGACAAGATCAAGGGCAGCAACGAGCCCAACCCCATGGCCAAACTCGAAGTGCGTCAGGCACTGGACATGGCAGTGGACAAAAAAAAGATCATCGAGTCGGTTTACCAGGGTGCCGGCCAACTGGCAGTGAACGGCATGCCGCCCACCCAGTGGTCCTATGACGACACCATCAAGGACGCCGCCTTTGATCCGGAGAAGGCCAAGCAGCTGCTCAAGCAAGCCGGCATCAAGGAAGGCACCGAGATCACCCTGTGGGCCATGCCGGTGCAACGCCCGTACAACCCCAATGCCAAGCTGATGGCCGAGATGCTGCAAGCGGACTGGGCCAAGATCGGCATCAAGGCGAAGATCGTCAGCTATGAATGGGGCGAGTACATCAAGCGCTCCAAAGGTGGCGAACAGGGCGCCATGCTGATCGGCTGGAGCGGCGACAACGGTGACCCGGACAACTGGCTGGGCACCCTGTACGGCTGCGATGCCGTTGACGGCAACAACTTCTCCAAGTGGTGCTACAAGCCCTACGACGACCTGATCAAACAGGCCAAAGCCACCTCGGACCAGGCCAAGCGCACCGAGCTGTACAAGCAGGCGCAGCACATCCTCAAGGAGCAGGTACCGATCACCCCGATCGCCCACTCCACCGTCTACCAACCCATGAGTGCCAAGGTGAAGGACTTCAAGATCAGCCCATTTGCGCTGAACGCCTTCTACGGCGTCAGCGTGGACAAATAGGGTAGCCCCCGGCACCCGCCGCGCAGCGGGTGCCTGCCCCTCCACAGCCTTAACCCTCCCGCCGCCCGCTGCTACCCGCAGCGGGATAGGCACCCTGTTGCCGCCATTCGTACCCCGAGGCGGCCAAACAGACGAACAAGGACTTGCCATGCGCCATGCCACCGCCCTTTCGACCCTGCTTGCGCTGGGCCTGATGAGCCAATCCCCTGCGTTGCTCGCAAAAAACCTGGTGTTCTGCTCCGAAGGCAGCCCGGCCGGGTTCGACACCGCCCAGTACACCAGCGCCACCGACAACGATGCTGCCGAACCGATCTACAACCGCCTGGCCGAATTCGAACGCGGCGGCACCGCCGTGCACCCGGCCCTGGCCACGAAATGGGACATCTCCGAAGATGGCCTGCGCTACACCTTCCACCTGCGCGAGGGCGTCAAGTTCCACGCCAACAAGGCGTTCACCCCAAGCCGCGACTTCAATGCCGACGACGTGCTGTTCACCTTCAACCGCATGCTCGACAAGGGCCACCCGTTCCGGTTGGCCTACCCCACCGAATTCCCCTACTTCATCAGCATGGGCCTGGACAAGAACATCGCCCGCATCGAGAAGGCTGGCCCACTGACCGTGGTGTTCACCCTGAACACGGTCGACGCCGCGTTCATCCAGAACATTGCCATGAGCTTCGCCTCCATCCTTTCCGCCGAGTACGCCGAGCACCTGATGGCCAGTGGGCGACCCAGCGACATCAACCAACAACCCATCGGCACCGGCCCGTTCGTGTTCCAGCGCTACCAGAAGGATTCGCAAATCCGCTTCAAGGGCAACAAAGACTACTGGGCACCGGAAGAGGTAAAGATCGATAACCTGGTGTTCTCGATCAACATCGACCCCTCGGTGCGCATCCAGAAACTGCGCCGCAACGAATGCCAGGTCACCTTGCACCCGCGACCGGCTGACTTGCCGGCGCTCAAGGCCGATACAAAACTCGACGTGCTGCAACAACCCGGCTTCAACCTCGGTTATATCGCCTACAACACCCAGCACCCCCCCTTCGACCGCCTGGAAGTACGCCAGGCGATGGACATGGCGGTGAACAAGCAGGCGATCCTCCAGGCGGTGTATCAGGATTCCGGGCAGTTGGCGGTGAACGCCATGCCCCCCACCCAGTGGTCCTATGACGACAGCCTCAAGGACGCCCCCTTCGACCCCGATAAAGCCACGC
This sequence comes from Pseudomonas putida, assembly GCF_025905425.1. Lineage (NCBI taxonomy): Bacteria > Pseudomonadati > Pseudomonadota > Gammaproteobacteria > Pseudomonadales > Pseudomonadaceae > Pseudomonas > Pseudomonas putida. Next base: position 4,274,493 of record NZ_CP109603.1, read on the forward strand.
AGTTGCTCAAGCAGGCCGGGGTCAAGGAAGGCACCGAAGTCACCCTTTGGGCCATGCCGGTACAGCGCCCGTACAACCCAAACGCCAAGCTCATGGCCGAAATGCTTCAAGCCGACTGGAGCAAGCTGGGCTTCAAGGTGCGGATCGTCAGTTACGAATGGGGTGAATACCTCAAGCGCATGAAAAGCGGCGAGCACGACATTGCCCTGATCGGCTGGACCGGTGACAACGGCGACCCGGACAACTGGCTCGGCACCCTCTACAACTGCGACGCCATCGGCAGCAACAACTACTCCCTGTGGTGCGACCCGCAGTACGACAACCTGGTCAAACAAGCCAAGCAAGTGACCGACCGCGCACAACGCACGGCCCTCTACCAGCAGGCCCAGCAGCGGCTCAAGCAGCAGGTGCCGATTACCCCGGTGGCGCATTCCACGGTGAACCAACCGATCAGTGCAAAGGTTTCCGACTTCAAGGTCAGCCCCTTTGGCCGCAATGATTTTTCCGGTGTGAGTGTTGATTGATTTTTAAACCTGCACTGGCCTCTTCGCGGGCAAGCCCGCAAAGAGGCCAGTGCTGGCAACAGACTCTCCCCCTGATTAGCCCGGCACCCCCAGGCAACCCTGGCAACACCGCAGCAACACGCCCGGCTCACAAGGCCGGTAATAACTAGAAAAAGGAAAGGGAGCTTTCACCTTGAGAATATTCACCTCAACCGCACTGGCCTTGACCATCGGCAGCTTCTGCTCCGTGGCCGAGGCCGAACCCCAGAGCCAGGACTACGTCCCCTTCAGCCTCAAAACCAGCAGCGAACAAGACCAGGCTAAAGGCTTCGTCGACGGCCAGAGCCTGACCGGCTCCACCCGCAACTGGTATGCCCGCGAGCGCGCCACCCGCGCCCCGCTGTGGAAGTACTACAAAAGCGACGGCACCCGCCACGACACCCACAGCCGCGAGAACTGGCTGCAAGGCACCATTCTGAATTACAGCTCGGGCTTTACCCAAGGCACCGTGGGCTTCGCTGTCGAAGCGGCCGGCTACAACGCCGTTGCCCTGCTGCAGGACCGCCAGGCCATCGCTGGCCCCAACAACCGGACACTGACCCACAGCGACGGCGACCCCATCGGCCAGTGGAGCAAACTGGGCCTGGGCAACATCAAGGCCCGTGTGTCCAACACCACCCTGACCGTCGGCCGCCAGTCGGTGGACACACCGATGATCGCCTACATCGGCAATCGCGCCCTGCCTTCGAGCTTCCAGGGCGCCTTCCTGCACAGCGCCGAATTCGACAACCTGTCGTTCGACCTGGGCACCTTCGACCGCGTCTCACCGCGCACCGAGCAAAGCCTCAGCAAGTTCCGCAGCGAGTACGGCGCCGCTGGCGTCGAGACCGACCGCGCCAGCACCGCCGGGGTCAACTACCAGCCGTTGCGGAGTTTGAGCACCAGCCTGTACGCCACCAAGGTCGACGACTTCTGGAACCAGTACTACTTCGGCGCCAACCATGTACTCGGCGACAGTGGCGTGCTGAGCCTTTCCACCGGCCTGAACTACTACAAGACCGTGGACGCAGGCAGCAAGAAGATGGGCGAGATCGACAACGACACCTACAGCCTGTCGCTTGCCCTGACACACCAGGCCCACACCCTTTCGGCCGCCTGGCAGCAGGTCAACGGCAACGAGTACTTCGACTACCTGCACGAAACCAACGGCATCTACCTGGCCAACTCGCTGCTTTCGGACTTCAACGGCCCGAACGAGAAATCGCTGCAGATTTCCTATGTGCTGAACATGGCGCCGTACGGCGTGCCGGGCCTGAAGTTCAACCTGTACAACGCGCGCGGCTGGGGTATCGATGGCACGCATTACCGTGGCACCGCCTATGACGTCGCTGGCATGGACGGCGAGACCCACTACGAGTGGGGCATCGGCACCAGCTACGCAGTGCAGAGCGGCCCGCTGAAGGACACCAGCATCCGCGCCACCTACACCGCGCACCGCGCGAGCAAGGCCCAGGCCGATGGCAGCCTGGACGAGTTCCGGGTGGTGACCACCATTCCGTTCAACATCCTCTGACCCATGACGCCACGGCCTGCTTCGCCAAACTGAAAAAATCAGGCCGTGGCGGCTACGCTGGAATCAATGCTTGCAGGGAGTACTCATGAAATCGCTACCGCTTCGCGCTGCCCTGGCAGCGCTCATCCTGGGCAGCGCCACGCACCTTGCGGCCAAGCCGCTGGTGGTGTGCACCGAAGCCAGCCCCGAAGGCTTCGATATCGTCCAGTACACCACTGCGGTTACCGCCGACGCCTCGGCCGAAACGGTGTTCAACCGCCTGGTCGATTTCAAACCCGGCACCACCGACATCGAGCCGGCCCTGGCCGAACGCTGGGACATTTCCGCCGATGGCCTGACCTACACCTTTCACCTGCGCCAGGGGGTGAAGTTCCACACCACCGACTACTTCACCCCAACCCGCGACTTCAATGCCGACGATGTACTGTGGAGCCTGCGCCGCCAGCTCGACCCGCAACACCCCTGGCACGCCAAGACCAGCGTCGGCTACCCGTATTTTGAAAGCATGGCCTTTGGCAAATTGCTCAAGTCGGTGGACAAGACCGACGCACACACCGTGGTGATCACCCTGACCCGGCCAGAAGCGCCGTTTCTGCGCGACATGGCCATGGCCTTCACTTCAATCTACTCGGCCGAATACGGCGACCAACTGCTCAAGGCCGGCAAAACCGGTGACCTCAACAGCAAGCCGATCGGCACCGGCCCGTTCATTTTCCAGCGCTACAACAAGGACGCCCAGGTCCGCTACAAGCCCAACCCGGACTATTTCCGCGGCAAGCCACCGGCCGATGCCCTGATTTTTGCCATCGCCAACGACAGCAATGTGCGCCTGCAAAAGCTTCGCGCCAACGAATGCCAGGTAGCGCTGTACCCCAAGCCCGACGACGTGCCGTCGATCAAAGTCGACCCTAAGCTCAAGGTCGCCGAAATCGAAGCGCTGGTCACCGGCTACATCGCCATGAACACCGAGCACAAATACCTCAGCGATGTGCGGGTGCGCAAAGCCATCGACATGGCGTTCGACCGCCAGACCCACGTCGACCAGTTGTTCGGAAAAGGCAACGCCGTGGTCGGCATCAACCCCTACCCGCCTGCCATGATCGGCTTCAACAGCAGCAACAAAAACCCGCCCCGCGACCTCGACAAGGCACGTGCACTGCTCAAAGAGGCCGGCGTGCCGGAGGGTACCGTCATCACGCTGTTCACCCGCAACGGCGGCGGCCCAACCAACCCCAACCCGCGGCTGTCGGCCGAAATGCTCCAGGCGGACTTAGCCAAGGTCGGCATCAAGCTCGATATCCGTGTCATGGAGTGGGCAGAGATGCTGCGCCGGGCCAAAAAAGGCGAAGCCGACCTGGTTTCCACCGGTTGGGCCAGCGACAACGGCGACCCAGACAACTTCCTCACCCCGCTGCTCAGTTGCGAGGCGGCGAAAAATGGCGAGAACTACGCACGCTGGTGCAACTCGAAATTCCAGGCGCTGATCACCCAGGCCCGTGAAGTGACCGACAACGGCGAGCGTGCAAGGCTCTATAGCGAGGCATTGAAGGTGTACGATGACGACCAGCCCTGGATCAGCATGGCCCATCCGAAGATGTTTACCGCCATGCGTGACAATGTGGAGGGGTACGTGATCAACCCTCTGACCAACAACAACTTCGCCACCACTCGGGTGAAGTAGAAAAACAACGACCGCCGGCAGCCCACACGGGGACCGGCGGCATTGCCGTGACGCGCTGACTGCCGCATGGCCTGAAGAGGTAACCCCGACAATGTTGAGTTTTATTGCCCGGCGCCTGGGCCTGCTGATCCCGACCTTCTTCGGTATCACCTTGCTGACCTTTGCGCTCATACGCCTGATCCCCGGCGACCCGGTGGAAGTGATGATGGGCGAGCGCAGGGTCGACCCCGAAATGCACGCCCAGGCCATGGAGCGCCTGGGCCTGAACAAGCCGCTGCCGGTCCAGTACCTGGACTATGTGGGCAAGCTCGCCCAGGGTGACCTGGGCGAATCGCTGCGCACCCGCGAAAGCGTGTGGACCGAGTTCCTCACCCTGTTCCCCGCCACCCTGGAGCTGGCCTTCGCCGCCCTGCTGTTCGCCGGCATCGTCGGCCTGTTGGCCGGGGTGATCGCCGCGCTCAAGCGCGGCTCGTTGTTCGATCATGGGGTGATGGGCATTTCACTCGCCGGTTACTCCATGCCGATCTTCTGGTGGGGCCTGATCCTGATCATGTTCTTCTCGGTAAGCCTGGGCTGGACGCCCGTGTCCGGGCGAATCGACCTGCTTTACGACATCGAGCCGAAAACCGGTTTCATGTTGATCGATACCCTGCTCAGCGACGAAGAAGGCGCGTTCAAGGACGCGGTGATGCACCTGATCCTGCCGGCCATCGTGCTGGGCACCATTCCGCTGGCGGTGATTGCCCGCATGACCCGCTCGTCGATGCTCGAAGTGCTGCGCGAAGACTACATCCGCACTGCCCGCGCCAAAGGCCTGTCGCCGGCCCGCGTGGTGTTCGTGCACGGCCTGCGCAATGCGCTGATCCCGGTGCTCACCGTGTTCGGCCTGCAGGTCGGCACGCTGCTGGCCGGTGCCGTGCTGACCGAAACCATCTTTTCCTGGCCGGGCATCGGCAAATGGCTGATCGAAGCCATCGGTGCCCGTGACTACCCCGTGGTCCAGAACGGCATCCTGTTGATCGCCTGCCTGGTGATTCTGGTCAACTTCGTCGTGGACATCCTCTACGGCCTGGCCAACCCACGCATCCGTCATCAGCGCTGAGGCCTTCGTCATGACTAGCCCGATTACAAAACCCGTCACACCGGCAAGCCCGGTGGACCAGAGCCTGCTCTACCCCTCGCCATACAAGGAATTCTGGCACGCCTTCGCGCAAAACAAGGGCGCGGTGATGGGCCTGGCCTTCATGTGCCTGGTGGTGTTCTGCGCGCTGTTCGCGCCGTGGGTCGCGCCACATGACCCAAGCGAGCAGTACCGCGACTTCCTGCTGACCCCTCCGGTGTGGCTCGAAGGCGGTACCTGGCAATTCATCCTCGGCACCGACGAACTGGGCCGCGACCTGCTGTCGCGCTTGATCCAGGGCGCCCGGCTGTCATTGCTGATCGGCCTGTCGTCGGTGGTGATGTCGCTGATCCCAGGGATTCTGCTGGGCCTGCTGGCCGGCTTCTTCCCGAGCTTCCTCGGCCCATCGATCATGCGCCTGATGGACGTGATGCTGGCCCTGCCGTCGCTGCTGCTGGCCGTGGCCATCGTCGCCATCCTCGGCCCTGGCCTGATCAACACCGTGATCGCCATCGCCATCGTCTCGCTGCCCGCCTATGTGCGCCTGACCCGCGCCGCAGTGATGGGCGAACTCAACCGTGACTACGTCACCGCCGCCCGCCTGGCGGGTGCCAGCTTGCCGCGCCTGATGTTCGTCACCGTGCTGCCCAACTGCATGGCGCCGTTGATCGTGCAGGCCACCTTGAGTTTCTCTTCGGCGATCCTCGACGCCGCGGCCCTGGGCTTCCTCGGCCTGGGTGTGCAACCGCCGACCCCCGAGTGGGGCACCATGCTGGCCTCGGCCCGCGACTACATCGAGCGGGCCTGGTGGGTGGTGAGCCTGCCGGGGGTGACCATTCTGCTCAGCGTGCTGGCAATCAACCTGATGGGCGACGGACTGCGCGATGCGCTGGACCCGAAACTCAAGAACGCCGCCTGAGGAGAACGCCATGTCACTGTTGCAGATCAACAACCTGAACGTGCGCTTCGGCGACGCCAACGCGGTACCGGTGGTGGACGGCCTGGACCTGGCGGTGGATGCCGGCGAGATCCTGGCCATCGTCGGCGAATCCGGCTCAGGCAAATCCGTCACTATGATGGCCCTGATGGGCCTGATCGACGCCCCTGGGCGCATCACCGCCGATGCCATGACGTTCAACGGCACCGACATGCTCAGGCTCAGCGGCCGTCAGCGGCGCAAGGTGGTGGGCAAGGACATCGCCATGGTCTTCCAGGACCCGATGACCGCGCTCAACCCCAGCTTCACCGTGGGCTACCAGATCGAGGAAGTGCTGCGCCAGCACCTGGGCCTGAAGGGCAAAGCTGCGCGCCAGCGTGCCTTGGAGCTGTTGAAGAAGGTCGAGATCCCGGCTGCGGAAAGCCGCCTGGACGCCTACCCGCACCAACTGTCCGGCGGCATGAGCCAGCGCGTGGCGATCGCCATGGCGATTGCCGGCGAACCCAAGCTGCTGATCGCCGATGAGCCGACCACCGCCCTCGATGTGACCATCCAGGCGCAGATCATGGAGCTGCTGGTCAACTTGCAGAAGGAGCGCAACATGGCGCTCATCCTGATTACCCATGACCTGGCCGTGGTGGCCGAAACCGCCAAGCGTGTCTGTGTGATGTATGCCGGGCAAGCCGTGGAAGTGGGCCAGGTGCCCGAGCTGTTCGACGTCCCAGCCCACCCCTACAGCGAAGCACTGCTGGCGGCGATCCCCGAGCACAGCATCGGCGCTGAGCGCCTGGCCACCCTGCCCGGCATCGTCCCTGGCCGTTATGACCGGCCGCAAGGTTGCCTGCTGTCACCGCGCTGCCCGTACGTGCAGGACAATTGCCGGCAACAACGCCCGCCCCTCGCCCCCCAGGCCCACAGCCTGGTGCGGTGCTTCTACCCGCTGAACCAGGAGGTGGCGTGATGGCCGTCGTACTTACCGCACGGGAGCTGACCCGGCATTACGAAGTCTCCCGTGGCCTGTTCAAGGGCCACGCCCTGGTGCGCGCACTCAATGGCGTATCGTTCGAACTGGAGGCGGGCAAGACCCTGGCCGTGGTCGGTGAGTCCGGCTGTGGCAAATCGACCCTGGCCCGCGCCTTGACCCTGATCGAAGAGCCATCTTCCGGCTCACTGCAGATCGCCGGCACCGAAGTCAAAGGTGCCAGCAAGGCCGAGCGCAAGCAGTTGCGCCGCGATGTGCAGATGGTCTTCCAGAGCCCGTATGCCTCGCTCAACCCGCGCCAGAAGATCGGCGACCAGTTGGCCGAGCCACTGCTGATCAACACCTCGCTGAGCAAGGCCGAGCGGCGCGAAAAAGTGCAGAAGATGATGGAGCAGGTCGGCCTGCGCCCCGAGCACTACCAGCGCTACCCGCACATGTTCTCGGGCGGCCAGCGCCAGCGTATCGCCCTGGCCCGGGCGATGATGCTGCAACCCAAGGTGCTGGTGGCGGACGAACCCACTTCGGCGCTGGACGTGTCGATCCAGGCGCAGGTGCTGAACCTGTTCATGGACCTGCAGAAAGAATTCAACACGGCCTATGTGTTCATCTCGCACAACCTGGCGGTGGTGCGGCATGTGGCGGATCAGGTGTTGGTGATGTACTTGGGAAGGCCGGCGGAGATGGGGCCGAAGGCGGATATTTACGAGAAGCCGCTGCATCCGTATACCCAGGCATTGCTGTCGGCGACGCCGGCGATTCACCCGGACCCGTTGAAGCCGAAGATCCGCATTGTGGGGGAGCTGCCTAACCCGCTGAACCCGCCGGATGGGTGTGCGTTTCACAAGCGCTGCCCGTATGCGACGGAGCGGTGTGCTGTTGAAGTGCCGGCCTTCAGGCAGGTGGGGACCCGGCAAGTCGCCTGCCATTATGCGGAGCAATTTCTCTAGGTCGGTGTGACATTCTTCGCGGGGCAAGCCCGCTCCCACAGATATCTCACTGTTCTTGAGAGCAGTGGGATATCTGTGGGGGGCGGGCTTGCCCCGCGAAGGGCCGCAAAGCGGCCCCATCGTCTCAATGCATGAATATCGCGATCAGGATAATCACCGGAATCGGCACCCCAAGCATCCACAGCAGTAATGAGCGCATGATGTTTCTCCTTCCTTAACGTTGAATGCTTCGATGGGTCGTGTAACCCACGCCTTCCCCTTCCAGCCACACCACGCGGTCGCGCTGACGGCCACCGAACAATGCAGCCAGGCTGGCAAAGAACGCCCCGCAGAGCAGCGCAACGAAGGTCCACAGCGCGGTCCAGGCCGCCACTTTGGCCGCCGTATCAGCCGCCTGTTTGGCTTGCACCTTGGCCTGCTGCACCTGAGCGTACACTTCGTCCACCCGCGCTTCGGCTTGCGCCTGGCTCAAGCGAGTACGCTGCGCGACCAATTGTGCGAGGTAGGCGCGATCACCTTCGGCCATTGCGCCACCCTGTGCGATCGACTTGGCCAGGATCCGCGCCGCTACACCGTTGGCAGCATCGTCGCTGACCGCTGCCGGGCCATCGCTACGGAACAGGCTGTCGACGAAATACCCATGGGCATCAGGCTTGGGCGCCATGCTCGCAGCAGCCCCGACCGCAGTCGCACCCGCCTGCACGCCTGCACCGGCCAAGCCACCGACGGTGCCCACGATCAACAGGGCGGCAACCAGCGTGGCCACTGCCCACGCCAGGAAGCCATGGGCCGTATCGCGGAAATACACTTCATCGCCGTGCAGATTGGCCCACTTCACCCGCAGCCGGCCGGCGATATAGCCGCCCAGGCCTGAAGCGAGAATCTGCGTCAACAGCAACCAGATGATCGCCGACACGCCCAGGGTCTGGGCGCTGGCGCCTTCATCGGCCCAGGGCGAAGTGGCCGCGAAGCCCAGGCCCGCACCCAGCACCACAAGGATCAATGACAACGCGGCTGCCGCTGCGGCCCCCGCGAAGATGGCCGCCCAGGACACGCCTGAGCGTTGCTGTGTATCTACATAGGGGTAATCGGCAGAGGGGATCATGGTGTTTTCGCCTTTGTAGTGATCAACAAGTCCGTTCGCCCTGTAGCCGGTGCACGGGATGTGCCAGTTGTGTCAAAAAATGACATCCAGCGAAATCAATCACTTAATGCGCAGAGCTACTCATTGACCGTGCAAAATGCGGGATTAAAGGCTTACCGACGCCGTGTTCTGCAATGCCGGTCGATCTGGCACTATCTGTACATGAGCACCCTGCGCCCAACTGACGGCCCTAAGCAGACGCCATCACCGCCGAAGTTGTGATGCGCTACACCTGTGCTGGAAACACCGCGACCTCGACCGGGTGCTCGCGCTCACATTGACCGATTGTGGAGCCGAACCTGATGCAACCCCTGCGAACCCTCAGCCTGTGGATGGACCAACTCGACGAGCCGCTGTGTGCCCGCCCGGCGCTGCGCGAAGACCTCGACGTAGACGTGTGCATCATCGGTGCCGGCTACACCGGCCTATGGACTGCGTATTACCTCAAGCGCCAGGCGCCACACCTGAGCATTGCCGTGATCGAAGCCAACATCGCCGGTTTCGGTGCCTCCGGGCGCAACGGCGGCTGGCTGATGGGCAATATGCTCGGCGAAGACCGCCTGCTCGCCACCCTGTCGCCGCAACAACGCCGCGCCAGCATCGACCTGCTGCAGGGCATCCCCGACCACGTCCACGCCGTGCTGCAGCGCGAAGCCATCGACTGCGACTACCGCAAAGGCGGCGTGCTGTATTGCGCCGCCCGCTACCCGGAACAGGAGCGCAGCCTGCGCGCCTACCTCGACGACCTGTACCGCCAGGGCATGACCGAGGAGGACTATCGCTGGCTGCGGCCCGAGCAGCTGGATGGGCACCTGCGGGTGAGCAACGCCTACGGCGCGATCTACAGCCCGCACACTGCAACCATCCAGCCCGCCAAGCTGGCACGCGGCCTGGCCCGGGCGGTTGAGCGCCTGGGTGTGCCCCTCTACGAAAATTCCCCCGCCATCGACTGGCAGCCTGGTGAAGTGCGTACGCCCCAGGCGCGCATCCGCTGCCAATGGATGGTGCCCGCCGTAGAAGGGTATGCCGCCAGCCTGCCACCGCTGGGCAAGCATCAACTGCCGGTGCAGAGCTTGCTGGTCGCCACCGAACCACTGCCAGAGTCGACCTGGGAGCAGATCGGCCTGAGCCAAGGCCAGGCGTTCAGCGAAAGCAGCCGTCAGGTCACCTACGGCCAGCGCACCGCCGACAATCGCCTGGTGTTCGGCGCTCGCGGCGGCTACCGCTTCGGCGGCCGGCTACGCGAAGACTTCACCCTGAACGAGGCCGAAGTCGAGCTGCGTCGCTACCTGTTCAGCGAGCTGTTCCCACAACTCAGGCATGTGCGCATCACCCACTCCTGGGGCGGCAACCTGGGCATGGCCCGGCGCTTCCGCCCGCACATGCTGTGCGACCGTCAGCGTGGTATTGCACTGGCCGGTGGTTATGGCGGCGAAGGGGTTGGTGCCACCAACCTCGGCGGGCGGACCTTGGCCGCACTGATCCTCGGCCAGCAGAACGAACTGACCGGCCAACCTTGGGTACTCGACAACCGCCCATTGTCGAGCCTGGCCAGTTGGCCGCCCGAGCCCTGCCGCTGGCTGGGCTACAACGCGATCATCCAGAGCTTCGTCCACGAGGACCGCACCCTCGCCAACCCCGCCAGCGCGCCCTGGAGACGGCGCCTGGCCAGCTCGCTTGCGGACTTCATGGAAGGTTTCATGCATTGAGAAGGCGGTAGAGAGGCGGCGCCCGACAGATCGACTCCATCAGGCCCCGTATCAAAGTCGGAAACTAGCGTAGGAGCAGCCTTGCGCTGCTCCTACAGGGCTCTAGGCCAACTCGACGATCAGTGGTGTTCGCGAGTAGCGCGGAACTTGACGTCTGGCCAGCGCTCTTCCATCAGCGCCAGGTTGACCCGGGTCGGGGCCAGGTAGGTCAGGTGGCCGCCACCGTCGATGGCCAGGTTTTCCATGGCCTTGACCTGGAATTCCTCGAGTTTCTTCTTGTCGTCACAGCTGATCCAGCGCGCCGACCAGACAGTGATCGGCTCGTAGGCGCACTCGACCTTGTACTCTTCCTTCAGACGGCTGGCGACCACATCGAACTGCAGCACACCGACCGCACCGAGGATGATGTCGTTGCTGCGTTCTGGGAAGAACACCTGGGTCGCGCCCTCTTCTGCCAGCTGCTGCAGGCCCTGGCGCAGCTGCTTGGACTTGAGCGGGTCCTTCAGGCGCACGCGGCGGAACAGCTCCGGGGCGAAGTGCGGAATACCGGTGAAGCCCAGCGCTTCGCCTTCGGTGAAGGTGTCGCCGATCTGGATGGTGCCGTGGTTGTGCAGGCCGATGATGTCGCCGGCAAAGGCCTCTTCCAGTTGCTCACGTTCGGACGAGAAGAACGTCAGCGCGTCACCGATGCGCAGGTCCTTGCCGGTACGCACGTGGCGCATCTTCATGCCCTTCTCGTATTTGCCCGAGCAGATACGCATGAAGGCGATACGGTCGCGGTGTTTCGGGTCCATGTTCGCCTGGATCTTGAACACGAAGCCTGTGAACTTCTCTTCCACCGGCTCCACGGTACGCTCGTGGGCCACACGGGCCAGCGGGCGCGGCGCCCAGTCGACAACAGCGTCGAGCACATGGTCGACCCCGAAGTTGCCCAGTGCGGTACCGAAGAACACCGGCGTCAGCTGGCCGTTGATGAACTCGTCCTGATCGAATTCATGGCAGGCGCCCTGTACCAGTTCGAGTTGTTCGAGGAAGCGATCATATTCGTCCCCCAGGTGCGCACGGGCTTCATCGGAATCGAGCTTCTCGATGATTTTTACCTCGGTACGCTCATGGCCGTGGCCTGGGGTGTAAACAATGATGTAGTCGCCGGCCAGGTGGTACACACCCTTGAAGTCGCGGTAGCAACCGATCGGCCAGGTAATTGGCGCGGCCTTGATCTTGAGGACCGCCTCGATTTCGTCGAGCAGTTCGATCGGGTCGCGGATGTCACGGTCGAGTTTGTTGATGAAGCTGACGATGGGCGTGTCGCGCAGGCGGCAGACGTCCATCAGCGCGATGGTCCGCGGCTCTACACCTTTACCGCCGTCGAGCACCATCAACGCCGAGTCCACTGCGGTCAGGGTGCGGTAGGTGTCTTCCGAGAAGTCTTCGTGGCCGGGGGTGTCGAGCAGGTTGATCATGTGCTCGCGGTACGGGAACTGCATCACCGAGGTGGTGATGGAGATGCCGCGCTGCTTCTCCATTTCCATCCAGTCGGAGGTGGCGTGGCGGTCGGACTTGCGCGACTTCACGGTACCGGCGACGGCAATGGCCTTGCCCATCAGCAGGAGCTTCTCGGTGATGGTGGTCTTACCGGCGTCGGGGTGGGAAATAATGGCGAAAGTGCGGCGCTTCGCGACTTCGGCGGCCTGGTTGGTCATGGGAAATCGCCTGACTGGGGATCGAAAAGGGGCAGTATCATACCTGAAGTAGCACGCGAGACCAAAATGCGTGCCGACCGGACGTGCCCCCCTCTTAATCGCGCCGCTGGAAAATCAGACGTGTGAAACCGGGTCCTCAGTAAACCCCTCGATTGTGACCGGCGCGCGTCCCGGTAAATGAACCACCAACTCCAGCCTACCGCCCATGGCTTCCAGATACGTTCGCAGGGTGGAGATCAACATATCACTGCGATTTTCAACCTTCGAAACGTTCCCCTGACGCACGTCGAGACGCTCCGCCATCCCTTCCTGAGTGATCTCAAGCTGCTTGCGCAGCGCCTGAAGCGTCATTTCTTCGCGGATAAGTTCACGGCCGCGCTTTTCGACTCTCGCTCTACGCTCAGGTGAAAGCTCGCTCATCACTTCTTCAAGTGTCTTGTACATGTTTTCAACCTCTGGACAGGTGTCGATCAAAGCGCTCATCGGCACGCTCGATCAGGCTTCGGTAAAACCTATGCTGACTGATGCCGGCTTTATCACCCGCAACCAACAGAAGCGCACAACGTGTCTTGTCGAACGCGAACGCGACTCGCCAAACACCGCCATCGGCGCTGAAACGCAACTCTTTCATGTTCGAGTGCTTCGAGCCATTCAGGGTATCCACACGAGGTCTCCCAAGAGCAGGGCCTCGGCGTTCAAGCAGATGAAGTTGGGACAGCAATTCGTCCTGTACTTCATCGGCCAATTGCTCGAACTCGACCATGAATTCCATGCACATCCCTATAGACCACACGGCCAACATACCTCCGAAGGAATATTCCCTCAAGTGAATATTGAGTTAATTTCAGCGGAGATATTGCCTCTCGTGCAAATCGCTTGATAGCAGGTAATCCAACGCCTTTAGCTAGGAATTGCGCTGTTTTTTCGTACGAACAATCGATACCTCCAGTGATTAACACTGGCCAAATGCCGCCTCAGATGGGAACCTTTACGCCCACGGAGACGTCCACTCCCCTGCAACCCGCTTCGCTTGGGGACTGGTTTCATCAGCATTTTCGGGCCCGACGGGGTTCGGCTCATGGCCTGATCGCAGCCTTCGGTTGCTTCACGCTGCTACTCGCGAACACACCACTCGCTGCCAGGTATGGCCGGCCAAAAAGAGAGTGTGCTCGCCGACTACACAAGGAGTCCGCCTGTGGCTACACGCTACGGAAAAGGGCTGTTGGGATGCGCCACCGTGCTCGTCATCCTGGCCCTGCTGATCCACTGGATCGGCACTGACACAATCGCGCGTTACCGCGACGATCTTGGGTTCTACCTGCAAGCGCACCTGGTACTGGTGCTGGCTTCGATGGCGGCGGCGTTGGCCGTGGGCATCCCCGCTGGCATTGCGTTAAGTCGACCGCACCGGGTCGACAAAGCCGAACGCTTCATGCAGTTTTTCAACGTTGGCAACACCATCCCCCCTCTGGCCGTTCTGGCCATCGCGCTCAGTATCCTGGGCATCGGCGCCGGGCCCGCGATCTTCGCGCTGTTCCTCGCCTCCCTCCTGCCCATCGTGCGCAACACCTACGAGGGCCTTAAAAACGTCCCCGCCTCGCTCAAGGAAGCCGCCACCGGCATCGGCATGACCCCGCGCCAGCAACTGTGGCAAGTGGAGCTGCCCAATGCCGTACCGATCATCGTCGGCGGCGTGCGCGTGGCACTGGCGCTGAACGTGGGTACTGCGCCCCTGGCGTTTTTGATCGGCGCCAACAGCCTGGGCAGCCTGATTTTCCCTGGCATTGCCCTGAACAACCAGCCACAGCTACTGCTGGGCGCCGCCTGTACGGCGCTGCTGGCACTGTTGCTCGACGCCCTGGTGAGCTTCTCCAGCAAGCGCTGGCTGGAACGTGGCCTGGCCCAATAAAACGAGGGAACGTATGAAAAAGAGAATCGCCTTGCTGCTGGGCGCGGCCCTGCTGTTCGCAGGTTTTGCCCAGGCAGCGGACAAACCGCTGATTCGCATCGGTGCGCGGGTGTTCACCGAACAGACCGTGCTCGCCGAAATCACCGCCCAGTACCTGCGCGCCAACGGCTTTGACGTGCGCGTGACCACCGGCCTTGGCAGCAGCATCGCCCGCCAGGCCCAGGAAACCGGCCAGCTCGACCTGATGTGGGAATACACCGGTGTGTCGCTGGTGTCCTACAACCACATCGACGAGCGCATGCCCAACGCCGAGGCCACCTACGCCAAGGTCAAGGCACTGGATGCGAAGAAGGGTCTGATCTGGCTGACGCCATCGAACTTCAGCAACACCTATGCCCTGGGCCTGCCCCCGCACGTTGCCGAAGCCTACCCACAGGTCAACTCGATCAGCGACCTCAACCGGGTGCTACGTAACGAGAGCGACCGCCCCCATCTGGTGGCCCTGGACACCGAGTTCGCCAACCGCCCCGATGGCCTGGTAGGCCTGCGTGAGCTGTACGGGTTGCCGCTGGACCGGCGCAACATCCGCCAGATGGACGGCGGCCTGGTGTACACCGCCATGCGCAACAACCAGGTATTCGCCGGCCTGGTCTACACCACCGACGGCCGTCTGAGCGCGTTCAACCTCAAGCTGCTGAACGACGACAAGCACTACTTCCCCGACTACACCGCCGCCCCGGTGGTGCGCAAGGCCGTGCTCGACGCCAACCCGCAACTGGCCACCCTGCTCAAACCGCTGGCCGAGCAGCTCGACGACGAGACCATGCGCCAGCTCAACGCCAAGGTCGACGTCGAACACCAGAACCCGACCGCGGTGGCCGCAGCCTTCCTGCGTGAACACCCTCTGAAGGAGGTACAGCCATGAGCCTGCTCGACACCTTCGCCCACCTCGACTGGGCCCAGGTCCTGCAGCTGACCTGGCAGCACATCATGCTGGTGGGCATCGCCGTCAGCCTGGCGATCCTCGTCGGCGTGCCACTGGGCATCCTGATGACCCGCTTTCCGGCCGTCGCCGGCCCCCTGCAAGCCAGTGCCACGGTGCTGTTGACCATCCCGTCGATCGCCCTGTTCGGCCTGCTGCTGCCGTTCTATTCCAAGTTCGGCCAGGGCCTCGGCCCGCTGCCGGCGATCACTGCGGTGTTCCTTTATTCGCTGCTGCCGATCCTGCGCAACACCTACCTGGCGCTGACCAACGTCGAGCCCGGCATCCGTGAAGCCGCACGCGGCATCGGTATGACCTTCGGCCAGCGCCTGCGCATGGTCGAGCTGCCCATCGCGGTGCCGGTGATCCTTGCCGGCGTGCGCACTGCCGTGGTGATGAACATCGGCGTGATGACCATTGCCGCGACCATCGGTGCCGGCGGCCTGGGTGTGCTTATCCTCACCTCCATCAGCCGCAGCGACATGTCGATGCTGCTGGTCGGCGCCGTGCTGGTCAGCCTGCTGGCGATCATCGCCGACCTGCTCCTGCAAACCCTGCAACGTGCCCTGACTCCAGAAGGACTGCGCTCATGATCGAACTCAAGAACCTCAGCAAAACCTTCAACGTCAACGGCAAGGATGTCAAAGCCGTGGACGCCGTCAGCCTGACTGTCAACGAGGGCGAAATCTGCGTGTTCCTCGGCCCCTCGGGCTGTGGCAAAAGCACCACGCTGAAGATGATCAACCGCCTGATCACGCCGACCTCCGGCCAGGTGTTCATCAATGGCGAAGACACCAGCGCGCTGGACGAAGTGACCCTTCGCCGCCACATCGGCTATGTGATCCAGCAGATCGGCCTGTTCCCCAACATGACCATCGAAGAGAACATCACCGTGGTCCCGCGGCTGCTCGGCTGGGACAAGCAGAAGTGCCACGACCGCGCCCGTGAGCTGATGCACATGATCAAGCTCGAACCCAAGCAGTACTTGCAGCGCTACCCGCGCGAGCTGTCCGGCGGCCAGCAGCAGCGCATCGGCGTGATCCGCGCGCTGGCGGCCGAGGCCCCGGTGCTGTTGATGGACGAACCGTTCGGTGCGGTCGACCCGATCAACCGCGAGATGATCCAGAACGAGTTCTTCGAGATGCAGCGGGCGTTGAACAAGACCGTGATCATGGTCAGCCACGACATCGACGAAGCGATCAAGCTAGGCGACAAGATCGCCATCTTCCGCGCCGGCAAGCTGCTGCAGTTGGACCACCCGGACACCTTGCTGGCACACCCGGTGGATGATTTCGTGAGCAACTTCGTCGGCCAGGACAGCACGCTGAAACGCCTGCTGCTGGTACGCGCCGAAGATGCGGCGGACAACGCGCCGTCGGTGAGCCCGGAAACACCGGTGAGCGATGCGCTGGAGCTGCTGGACGAGCACGACCGCCGCTATGTGGTAGTAACCGACGCGCAGAACAAGGCGCTGGGGTATGTGCGCCGGCGCGACATGCACCGCCAGCAAGGGACCTGTGGCGACTTCCTGCGCCCGTTCAATGCCACGGCTTCGCACGATGAGCATTTGCGCATCCTGTTGTCGCGGATGTACGAGTTCAATCGGGCGTGGTTGCCGGTGCTGGATGCCGAGCAGGTGTTTTTGGGCGAGGTGACGCAGGAGTCGATTGCGGCTTACTTGAGCTCGGGGCGATCGCGGGGGGCGAAGACCAGTATCGTTTCGCCGGCTGAGGCGGTGGTTTCCTAGAAAGCTGGGGGCGCTTTGCGCCCCATTCGCGGGGCAAGCCCGCTCCCACAGGTTCTGCGCAGCGCAAAGCCTGTGGGAGCGGGCTTGCCCGCGAAGAAGGGGATGCAGTATCAGAACCCTACACTGGCCTGCACATAGAAGGTCCGCGGCTCACCCACATAAATGCCGGCATTGTTATCACTGGAGCGGGTGAAGTACTGCTTGTCGAACAGGTTCTTCACCCCCGCCGCCAGCTTCAGGTTGGACAGCTTCGGCCCGAAGTCGTACCCGCCACGGGCATGCCAGGTCACGTAACCCGGAATGTCGCCATACTGCCCATCGGCGCTCGGCTCGGTGATGTAGTCGCCGTTGAAGCTGCCATCGGCATTGATCCCGGTACCCGGCGCGCGCTGCTTGGATTGGGCGTAGGCGTCCAGGTTCCAGGTCCAGTGGTTGATCTCATAGCGCACACCGGCAGTGGCCACCTGGCGTGAGTAGAACGGCAAATCGCGGCCCTTGAAGCCTGGAATCTCGCCTTCGTACGTAGCGCGGGTGTAGGTGTAGCCGCCATTGATCGACAGGCCTTCCAGACGCGGGTCCAGCCCGGCCAGGTCATAGCGCACCGAGGCCTCGATGCCCTGGTGCTGGGTGGCCCCCAAATTGGTCCACCCCACATCGTTGCTGATGTACTGCAGCTCATCATCGAAGTCGATGTAGAACGCCGTCAGCTCACCAGCGAAGCCGCCGTTGTCATACCGCGTACCGATTTCGTAGGTCTTGGCCTTTTCCGGCTCCAGGCCGTTGGCCGTGCTGTTGCCGGTGCCGCCCTGGCCCAACTGGAAGTACTGCAGGCTGCCAAACGAGGTCTCGTAGTTGGCGAACACCTTCCAGGCATCGGAAATGTGGTACATCACACTCAGCGCTGGCAACGGCTCGTTGCTGGTGATGCTGCGTTTCTTCTCCGCCACCGGACGGTTGTTGGCGTCCAGCACCGGGCGGTCGCGCCAGTCGGTGTTGATGTGTTCGAAGCGGATGCCCGGGGTGATGGTCCAGTTGCCGACATCGATCTTGTCATCGATGTAGTAGGCGCTGGCCTCGGTGCCGCCGCTGCGGTCCTGGAACACATGGCCGTCGGAGGTCGGGGTGGGCGTCGGTACGTTGTCGATCAACGCCAGGCGAGTGGACTGCTCGCGCATGGCTTCTTTGAGGTAGCGGTAGCCAACACTGACTTCCTGGGTGGTCGGGCCGGCGAAGAAGATCCGCGACACCCGTGGCTCGATGGCGAAGGTGTGGTAGTTGCGCGGGTACGACGACAGGGTCTTCATGTCACGCGAGGCGATGGCGCTGCCGCGAAAGCTGTCGGTGTAGTAGGTCAGCACTTCGAACTGGGTAGCGTCGTCGAGCTGGCGTTGCCATTTGAACGACACATCCTTGCGCCGGCCAGCGAAGTAGTCGTAGTCACGCAGCGACTGGTACGGATTGCTGTCGTACTGCGCCTGGGTTAGGCCACCGGGCATGTCGGCACGGCCATCGTAGTAATGGAAGTTGAGCCAGAACTCATCGACGTCGGTCGGCGCCCAGTGGGTCTTGAGGATGACGTCGTCGATGTCGTTGCCGTTATTGCTCTCACGGTAGCCGTTGCCATTCACCCCGGTGTACAACAGCGCGACGCCCATGCCGTTGTCGGCGGTGCCGCCGACGAAGGCCGATTCGGTGTGTTTCCAACCACCGTGCTGCGAGGTTTCCAGGGTGGTGGAAAGCGCTGCCGAGGCTTTCTGCGGGATGGCCCGGGTGACGAAGTTGATCACCCCGCCGACGTTCTGCGGGCCATAGCGTACGGAACCGGCGCCGCGCACCACGTCGATGCTGTCGAGGTTGCCCGAGGAGATCGGCGCCATCGACAGCTGCGGTTGGCCATAGGGGGCGAAGGCGGCAGGAATGCCGTCAATCAGCACGGTCGAGCGTGGCGACAGCCGCGAGGTCAGGCCACGCACGCCAACGTTCAGCGACAGGTCACTGCCACCGGTGCCGTTGGAGTCCTGCACCTGCACGCCGGGGATGCCACGCAGCACGTCGCGCACATTCATCGCGCCCTTTTCCACCATGGCCTCGCGACGCACCACGGTGCGCGCACCCGGGTGGTTCTGCACCACGGTCTGGTCGGCATCGCCCAGCCAGTCGCCGACCACCTTGATGTCGGTTGGCGCCAGTTCCAGGCTACCGCTGCCCAGGTCAAGGGTGGTCGGCAGCGGCTTTACCACTACGGTGTCCTGGGACATCTCGAAGGTCAGCCCGCTGCCTTGCAGCAACTGCTGCAGCGCCTGCACCGGCGCCAGGTTGCCGGACACCGCCGGCGCCTGTTTGCCGGCCACAAGCTCAGGGCTGTAGAACAGCTGCAGGTTGGTCTGCTGGCCCAGTTGGCTCAGCGCCGAAGCCAACGGTTGCGCTTGGATCTGGATTGCAGCGCCTGCCTGTTCGGCGTGGCTGTTGACGGCCACGGCACTGACCGCGAGGGCCAGCGCCAGGGCGCGCAAGCGTGGGAAGGGCTTGTTGTTATTCACGTCGTCAAGACATCCTGAAGTTCGGGATAAACGCCAACCGCATGCAAATGTAAATGCTTGGCAGTTGCAGCTGGCGAGGAAGACGAACGAGCTGAAAAAAACCTGAATCTATTTCGCGATAATTTCGCGAGAGCCGTCTGCATGGGCCTTGATGGCCACCGGCAGGATGCTCGGCAAGGCCCGCAGCAGCGCATCGGTGTCGTCGGTGCTGAAGGTACTGGACAGGCGCATTTGCGCCACCTTGCCGGGGGCTACGCGCAGTGGCTGGGTGCGGTAGCGCGAAGCTTCGGTCACCACGTCGGCCAGCGTTGCGTTGTCGAACACCAGCTTGCCCTGGCGCCAGGCGGTGAGCGCAGCGGCGTTCACCGCGTAAGGCGCCGCCACGTTACCTTGTGCATCTATATGCGCGCCCAGGCCGGCCGTCAGTTGCGCCAGCGAAGTATCCTTGCCCTGCACACGTACCGAACCTTGCTCCACTGCCACGCGGGTGGCGCCAGGGTCCAGGCGCACATCGAAGCGGGTACCGGTGACGGTCACGCTGCCCTGGGCGGTATCGACCACGAACGGGCGGCTGCTGTCATGGGCGACGATGAACATCGCTTCGCCCGCATCAAGCTGAATGTGCCGCCGCCCGGCGCTGAAATCGACCTGCAGTTGCGTACCACCGTTGAGCGCCAGCTGCGAGCCGTCCGGCAGTTCGACCTGGCGGCGCTCGCCGAAGGCGGTCTGCAACTGGTCTTGGTGGTTGAGGCGCTGGTACTGCCAGCCACTCCACCCCAACCCCAGGGCAACCACCGCCACCCCGGCCGCCAGCGCCTGGCGCATGACGCGCCGCCGTGGCAATTGCTGGACCAGCTCAGGTTGGCATAGCGCGTCGAGGCGCTGGCGCGGAATGAAGTCGGCGGCGCGCCAAAGGCTGGAAAGCTGCTCATATTCTTCGCGATGTCGAGGGTCTGCCTCCAGCCACCCTTGCAAGCGCGCCAGCAGCCCGGCATCCCGCGGCGCATCCTGCACGCGGGCGAACCATTCGGCCGCCTGCTCGCGGACGGTATCGGCCCCGTGCTGTTTCATCGAAAAGGTCTCCTGACTCATCATGCCGACACGTCCAGCTGTTCACGCAGGTGTCGGAGCGTGCGGATCATATACTTTTCGACCATGTTCTTGCTCAACCCCATCCGCTCGGCAATCTCGGCCTGGGTCAGGCCTTCGAGCTTCTGCCAGATGAACACTCGACGGCAGTTGAGTGGCAGCTCGGCCAGCGCCCGCTCCACGCTGTCAGCAAGTTCCAGGGCATGGACGTAGGCTTCAGGGTCGCCGTTGCTGGCGGCGCTTTGGTCAAAGGCTTCCAGCTCCAGCGCCTGGCGCCGGTCTTCGCGGCGAAAACCGTCCACGGCAATGTTGCGCGCCGTCTGGTGAAGGTAGGCGCGTGGCTGCTCGACCTGCTCGCGGGGGTTTTCCAGAACCCTGACGAAGGCATCGTGGGTGAGGTCCTCGGCCTGCTGACGACTGCGCAGCTTGCGCGTCCAGGTGCCGATCAGCTCATGGTAGTGGTCGAGGAAGCCTTTGGGTCCAGACACGGTCGGGGTCGTCAGGGAGGCAGAGAAGGGTGCGAATAGTAATGTTTCTCATCAAAATCGGCAAATCCGCCAGTCGGTAACAAAAAATTTTTGCGGATTTCATGGACGGAAGTACCTGAAGCGTGTGGCCATAAATATGAACACCTTGCGCCTTTTCGCGGGCAAGCCCGCTCCCACATAAGCCATGCAAAGCCTGTGGGAGCGGGCTTGCCCGCGAAGAGGCCGACAGGGTCCTTCCACAATATTTAACGCTTGAAACATCCCAGGGAACATCTGCCGGTCACACGAGTCGGTTATTCAAACGATGGGGCCTCAATCCACGACGAACACGCCCGGATTGCCTGTTGATCTTGCATTCTTCACGCCCTAAAGTGCGCGCCGAACGTCCATGCTGGAAACGATCCATCCGGCTCAAGTACTGAGTAGGCGAACCAAAGTGGGGATACGGAGGACGTTCAGTTTGCAGCCACTTATCTTTTCAGTTTGCCCATGGAGTCCCTGAGCATGTCGATCCAGGTCGAAGACTATTTCGCACGTGACACCTTCCAGAAAATGAAGGCGTTCGCCGACAAGCAAGAAACCCCGTTCGTACTCATCGATACCCAGATGATCAGCCAGGCCTATGACGACCTGCGCGCCGGTTTCGAATTTGCCAAGGTTTACTACGCGGTCAAGGCCAACCCGGCGGTCGAGATCATCGACCTGCTCAAAGAGAAAGGTTCGAGCTTCGACATCGCCTCGATCTACGAGCTGGACAAGGTGATGGACCGTGGTGTCAGCGCCGACCGCATCAGCTACGGCAACACCATCAAGAAGTCCAAGGACATCCGCTACTTCTATGAGAAGGGCGTGCGCCTGTTTGCCACCGACTCGGAAGCCGACCTGCGCAACATCGCCAAGGCTGCGCCGGGCTCCAAGGTTTACGTGCGTATCCTCACCGAAGGCTCCACCACTGCCGACTGGCCTCTGTCGCGCAAGTTCGGCTGCCAGACCGACATGGCCATGGACCTGCTGATCCTCGCCCGCGACCTGGGCCTGGTGCCATACGGTATTTCCTTCCACGTCGGTTCCCAGCAGCGCGACATCAGCGTCTGGGACGCGGCCATCGCCAAGGTCAAAGTGATCTTCGAGCGCCTGAAGGAAGAAGACGGCATCGAGCTGAAGCTGATCAACATGGGTGGTGGCTTCCCGGCCAACTACATCACCCGTACCAACAGCCTCGAAACCTACGCCGAAGAGATCATCCGCTTCCTGAAGGAAGACTTCGGTGACGACCTGCCGGAAATCATCCTGGAACCTGGCCGTTCGCTGATTGCCAACGCCGGTATCCTGGTCAGTGAAGTGGTGCTGGTGGCGCGCAAGTCGCGCACTGCGGTCGAGCGTTGGGTGTACACCGACGTGGGCAAGTTCTCCGGCCTGATCGAAACCATGGACGAGTCCATCAAGTTCCCGATCTGGACCGAAAAGAAAGGCGAGATGGAAGAAGTGGTCATCGCCGGCCCGACTTGCGACAGCGCCGACATCATGTACGAGCACTACAAGTATGGCCTGCCGCTGAACCTGGCCATCGGTGACCGCCTGTACTGGCTGTCCACCGGTGCCTACACCACCAGCTACAGCGCGGTGGAATTCAACGGCTTCCCGCCGCTGAAGGCTTACTACCTGTAATGAACAACGGGGCCGCAAGGCCCCGTTTTCATGTGTGCTGGCTTGTGCCGCCCTCTTCGCGGGCAAGCCAGCTCCCACAGGTATGGCGCGACCCTCAGGTCTGTCGAAAATCCTGTGGGAGCGGGCTTGCCCGCGAAGAAACCAGCACTGTAGTGATCAATCCTCGCGCTGTTCGAGCTCCTCGGCATACCCCGCTGCATACCCCGCCAGCAAAGGCCCAGCCCCCCGCAATGTAGCCACTGCACTGCGCAGAAAATTCACATTCCCCTCAACCCGCGCCCGCTCCAGCCAAGGCCCCGCCTCGGCCGTCTGCCCGCGCTCGACCAGCACCAGCGCCAGGCTGAACATTCCACGGAAATCCCCCGCCTCGGCCGAGCGCCGATACCAGCGCACCGCCCGCGCCGGGCTGGGCGCCGTAGCAATGCCCTGCTCCAGATAACGCCCATACAGGTTCATCGACTTAGCATGCCCCAACTGCGCAGCCTTCTCGTAGCACATCAGTGCCTGCACCTGATTGGCTGGCACCCCACGCCCGGTCGCCAGCAGGTTGCCCAGGTTATACAGGCCCCAATCCAACCCGGCATCGGCCGCGCGGGCATAGTGAACGGCAGCCTGCGGCAAACTCACCTCGCCGCCCCAACCATGCTCCAGGCAACGCCCGAGCATGTTGTGCGCCATGGCACTGCCACCTTGTGCAGCGATGCCGAACCAACGCCGGGCGACGGTGGCATCCTCTTGGATTCCACGCCCATCCAGCAGGATCTGCCCCAGCAACAACTGCGCCTCGACCGCCCCCTGCCCCGCCGCTGCCAGAATCGCCTGGGCGGCCTTGCCGGGGCTGTCTTCGAGCATGGCCTTGAGGCCTGCAACATCCACCACTTCCTCACGACGCAACGGGTATGACACGGTTCAGACCTCGGCCCAGCGGCGCAGCAGGTTGTGGTAGGTCCCCGTCAACTGCAGCAGCGAGGGGTGATCAGGCACATCGGCGGTGAGTTGCTGGATGGCATTGTCCATCTCGAACAACAGCGCCCGCTGGCTGTCCTCGCGCACCAGGCTTTGTGTCCAGAAAAACGCAGCATAGCGCTGGCCGCGGGTTACCGGGTTGACCTTGTGCAAACTGGTGCCGGGGTACAGCACCAGGTCACCGGCCGCCAGCTTCACCTGCTGCACGCCGTAGGTGTCCTGGATCACCAGTTCGCCGCCGTCGTAACTGTCCGGGTCGCTGAGGAACAGCGTCGAGGACAGGTCGGTACGCACGCGCTCCGGGCTGCCCTTGGGCTGGCGCAGGGCATTGTCGATGTGGAAGCCGAAGTTGCCACCTTCGCGGTAGCAGTTGATCAGCGGTGGAAAGACCTTGTGTGGCAACGCTGCCGACATGAAGCGCGGGGTGTTCCACAGGCGGTCGATCAGCGCGCTACCCAGTTCTTTGGCCAGCGCATGGCCTTCTGGCAACTGCAGGTTGTGCTTGGCCTTGGCCGATTGATAGCCCGCCGTGACCTTGCCGTCGGCCCAGTCGGCCTGCTCCAGGGCCTCGCGGATACGCGTGAGTTCGTCGGCATCGAACAGGCCGGGGATGTGAAGCAGCATGGCGGCGGCACCTGGGCAACTGTAAAGGCGTCAATGATATTGATTCCCTTTTACATACCACAAGCCCCATTTGCCGCTTAAGACGTTTCAGCCATCGAAAACCGTAAGGGCAAACTGTAAAGATTGTAAATTCTTCACGAATGGTAACGACTCTCAATTGTTAGTCACAATTGCTTACATTAAGATCCGGCGCCTTATCACCTTGGGGAAGGTCCTTACCAATGCGTCACTACGTGCCATCTGCTGTGAGTTCACCACGCCTGATCGTGACCGCCATCGGCGTCGCCATCACTGCCTCGACCGCCTACGCTGCCGAGCCTGCCGCCAACAGCGCCGTCACCCTGGACGCCACCAGCGTCAACGGCAAGGCCGAACAGGCCAGCACCGATTACAAGGTCGAGAAGGCTTCGTCGCAAAAGTACACCGCGCCGCTGGTAGACACACCGCGCTCGGTCACGGTGATCCCGCAGCAGGTCATCAAGGACACCAACGCCCTCAGCCTGCAGGACGCCCTGCGTACTGTACCTGGCATCACCTTTGGCGCCGGTGAAGGCGGCAACCCGCAAGGTGACCGTCCGTTCATCCGCGGCTTCGATGCCCAGGGTGACACCTACCTGGATGGCGTGCGTGATACCGGCGCGCAAACCCGCGAAATCTTCGCCATCGAGTCGGTGGAAGTGGCCAAGGGCCCGAACTCGGCCATCGGTGGCCGCGGCGCCGCCGGCGGCACCATCAACCTGGTGAGCAAGCGCGCACACCTGGGCAACTCGCTCGACGGCGCCTGGACCTGGGGCAGTGACCAGACCCAACGCTACACCTTCGATGGCAACTACCAGTTCAGCGACACGGTTGCCGGTCGTCTCAACCTGATGACCCACGAGAGCAACGTCGCCGGCCGCGACAAGGTCAACTACGACCGCTGGGGCATCGCCCCGTCCCTGGCCTTCGGCCTCGGTACCCCAACCCGCGTCAACCTCGACTACTACCACCTGGAAAGCGACGACCTGCCAGACTCGGGCATCCCGTACACCATCCCGACAGGTGGCAGCGGCGCACGTACTTCGGCGCACCCAAGCAAGCCGAACGACGGTGGCGACAGCGACAACTTCTACGGCCTGACCGGCCGTGACTTCCGCAAGAGCCGTGTCGACATCGCCACCTTCGCGATCGAGCACGACCTGACCGACTCGCTGACCATCAAGAACACCCTGCGTCACGGCAACAGCATGCAGGACTACATCCTGACCCAGCCGGACGACAGCAAGGGCAACGTCAACAACGGCAGCGTCTGGCGCCGCGCCAACAGCCGTGTGGGTAACACTGCGACCACCACCAACCAGACCGACCTGTTTGGCGAGTTCTATGTGGGCGGGATGAAGAACAGCTTCTCCACCGGCATCGAACTGAGCCGGGAAGAGAGCAAGCGTTCGTCGTACACCGTCGATACCGATACCGTGCCTGGCGGTACTGCAAACACCAACTGCACCCCGAGCATGATCGGCGCCAGCAGCGGCTACAACTGCACCTCGCTGAGCAACCCGAACCCGGACGATCCTTGGAACGGCAGCATTGCACGCAACTACGCGGGCACGGATACGAAAGGCACCACTCGAGCCCTCTATGTGTTCGATACCCTGGAATTGACTCCCGAATGGCTGCTCAACATGGGCCTTCGTTATGATCACTTCGATACCCAATACCGAACCTACGATGCCGCTGGGGCAACTGTAGTCAACAGCAAAGGTGTCGCAGCCAAGGGACGGGACAAGAGCGAATTTGTCACGGGCCAATTGGGACTTGTGTGGAAACCAGCTGAGAACGGCAGCATCTATGTTTCCTATGCCACCTCCGCGACTCCGCCAGGTGCGGCACTGGGTGAAGCGGTGGATACCAATCCACCGCCGAACACATCTGACCGCGCCGGCAACCTGCTGAGCAGCGACATGGAGCCGGAAGAAACCACCAACTACGAGATCGGCACCAAGTGGGACCTGCTCGACCAGCGCCTGTCCCTGGCCGCCGCGCTGTTCCGCACCGAGAAGGAAAACGCCCGCGTCCAGGTGGACACCACCACCTACGAAAACGTCGGCGAAACCCGCGTGCAGGGCATCGAACTGTCGGCCAGCGGCAAGCTGACCGATAAGTGGCAAGTATTCGCGGGCTACACCTACATGCAGGCGCGCCAGATCGACGGCGGCGCGCTGGGCGAGGCCAACGATGGCAACCAGCTGCCGAACACGCCAAACAATAGCGCAAGCCTGTGGACCACCTACTCGATCACGCCGAAGCTGACCATCGGTGGTGGCGCGTTCTATGTGGATGATGTTTACGGCAGCGTGGCCAACACCACCATGGTCGACAGCTACGTGCGCTACGACGCCATGGCCGCCTACAAGCTGACCAAAAACGTTGACCTGCAGCTGAACGTGCAGAACCTGACCAACGAGGTGTACTACGACAAGGCGTTCTCCACCCACTTCGCCAACCAGGCGGCGGGCCGGACCGCACTGCTGACCACCAGCGTTCACTTCTGATGTGAAGGTGCATGCGCCGACCGATACCGGCGCATGCACCTGCAATCTTGGTTGCAAACGAGGACCCTGTGGGAGCGGGCTTGCCCGCGAATGGGTTGGTGGATTCACCGACGCATTCGCGGGCAAGCCCGCTCCCACAGGGTTTGTGTGTATCAATGGTTCGCCCATACCAAGGCATAATGCTCGCCGCCTGAACTGAAACGGCAACACAAGGTGATCGATGTGGTGAAGAAGACGCTGTTCCAATTGCACTGGTTCTTTGGCATCACCGCTGGCCTGGTGCTGGCCTTGATGGGCATCACCGGCGCGCTCTACTCGTTTCAGGAAGAACTGCTGCGCGCATTCAATGCCGATGTGCTCAAGGTCGAAGTACGCCCGGAGGGCGTGTTGCCGCCCGCCGAGCTGGTGCAGCGGGTCGAGGCCGCGCAAGGCGACAAGGTGTCGATGCTGTGGGTCGACCTGCACGAAGGCAACGCTGCGCGGGTCTTCTTCACCCCGCCGCCGGGCCAGCGCCGTGGCGAACTGCGCTATGCCGACCCGTACACCGGCGAGCTCAAGGGTGAAGTGGCCGGGCAAGACTTCTTCAACCTCATGCTCAACCTGCACCGTTTCCTGGCCATGGGCGACAGTGGCCGGCAGATCACCGGTGCCTGCACCCTGATGCTGATTTTCTTCTGCCTTTCCGGCCTGTACCTGCGCTGGCCGCGCAAGGCGCTCAACTGGCGCACCTGGCTGACCTTCGAGTGGGCCAAGAAAGGCCGCGCCTTCAACTGGGACCTGCACGCCGTGGCCGGTACCTGGTGCCTGCTGTTCTATCTGCTGTTCGCCCTCACCGGCCTGTTCTGGTCGTATGAATGGTACCGCGAGGGCCTGAACAAGTTGCTGGCCGACGCGCCGGCCGCTGGCCAGCAGCAAAAACGCGGCGAAGGCCGGGGCCGCCACGGGCCGCAGAAAGTCGACAAGAATGCCCCGCCGCTGGTGGTCGACTACGATGCCATCTGGGCCAACCTCAAGGATGCCGCCGGCCCAGGCCTGGCCATGTACAACCTTCGCCTGCCACCTGCGGGCGGCCAGCCGGCCAACCTGTTCTACCTCCTCGACGATGCCGCGCACCCACGTGCGTTCAACACCCTGGTGCTGGACCCGGCCACCGGCCAGGTGAAAAACCACGACCGTTACACCGACAAATCCTTCAAGGCGCAACTGCTACAGAGCGTTTACGCCCTGCACGTGGGCGAATACTTTGGCCTGCCGGGGCGGATCATCGTCACCCTCGCCAGCCTGACCATGCCGCTGTTCTTCGTCACCGGCTGGCTGCTGTACCTCGACCGCCGCCGCAAGAAACGCCAGGTTCGCGCCGCCCGTGGCAGCGTTGACAGTGCCAGTACAGGCAGCGACAGCTGGCTGATCGGCTTCGCCAGCCAGAGCGGTTTCGCCGAACAGCTGGCCTGGCAGAGTGCCGGGCAACTTCAGGCGGCAGGCCTGCCCGTGCAGGTCCGCGCCTTGGCCGAGCTGGGCGAAAATGACTTGCGCCAGGCCCGCCGCGCCTTGTTCGTGGTCAGTACCTTCGGCGACGGCGAAGCCCCTGACAGTGCCCGCGCGTTCGAACGCAAGGTGCTTGGCCAACCCTGGGCGCTGCACAACCTTCACTATGCCGTGCTCGCCCTGGGCGACCGTCAATACCCGCACTTCTGCGGCTTTGCCCGTCGCCTGCAAGCCTGGTTGGGTGAGCGCGGTGCCAGCACTGCGTTCAGCCCGGTGGAGGTGGACAACGCCGACCAGGCGGCCCTGCAGCAATGGCAGCAGGAACTGGCGCAGCTGACCGGCGCACAACCGGTAACGGCCTGGCAGCCGCCGAGTTTCGGCAACTGGGCCCTGGTGCAGCGTGAGTTGATGAACCCTGGCAGCCAGGGCCTGCCGGTTTACCTGATCGGCCTGCGCGCCGAAGCACCTGCCAGCTGGCAAGCCGGCGACCTGGTGGAAATCCTGCCGCGCAATGGCCAGCCGCGGGTGGATGCCTTCCTTGACGGCCTGGGCCTGAATGCCAACACGACCGTGCAACTGGACGGCCTGAGCGAAACCCTCGGCCAGGCGCTAGCCAGTCGCCAACTGCCCAGCCGCCGCGATCAACTGGTGGGCCTGCACGCACAGGCGCTGGTCGATGCGTTGGTGCCAATCGGCACGCGTGAATACTCCATCGCCTCGATCGCCAGTGACGGTGTACTGCAACTGATCGTGCGCCAGGAGCGTCACCCAGATGGCAACCTCGGCCTGGGATCCGGTTGGCTGACCGAGTACCTGCCGGTGAATGGCGTGCTTGGCCTGCGCCTGCGCCGCAACAGTGGCTTCCACCTGCCCGAGTCGCCGGTGCCGATGATCCTGATCGGCAATGGTACTGGCCTGGCCGGCTTGCGCAGCCTTTTGCGCGCGCGGGTCAACGCGGGCGAACAACGCAACTGGCTGCTGTTCGGTGAGCGCAATCGGGCGCATGACATGCTATGCGGTGACGAACTGCAAGGCTGGCTCGACAGCGGCGACCTGGCACGCCTGGACCTGGCGTTTTCGCGGGATCAGGCAGAGAAGGTGTATGTGCAGGATGTGTTGCTGCAGCAGGCTGATGAGTTCAAGCGCTGGGTGGCGGATGGCGCCTGTGTGTATGTCTGCGGCAGTTTGCAGGGCATGGCGGCCGGCGTTGATGCGGCGCTGAAGGGCATTCTCGGCGATGAAGTGGTCGAGCAGTTGATCGAAGATGGGCGGTATCGCAGGGATGTTTACTGATCGCCTATTGATGTAAACAGTACCGGCCTTTTCGCGGGACAAGCCCGCTCCCACAGGTTCCCTGCCGTACTCATGTCCAGCGAGGTTCCTGTGGGAGCGGGCTTGCCCCGCGAAGAGGCCGGTAAGGATTCAGTGCAAGTCGAAGGTATCGGCATCCAGGTTGGCCGGGAACTTGGCCCGGTACGCCGCCAGCTCCGCCGCCCTGAGCACCACCGTGAACACCCCGTCCGCCTCGCCTGCACTGAGCAGGCTCTCACCCTGGAAGTCCAGCACCTGGCTGTCGCCAGAATAGGCAAAGCCCTTGCCATCGGTGCCCACGCGGTTCACCGCCGCCACAAAGCACAGGTTTTCGATGCCCCGCGCCGGCAGCAAGCGGTTCCAGTGCTGGCGGCGCGCGGCCGGCCAGTTGGCGGTGTACAGCAGCAGGTCGGTGTCCTGGGCATCACGGCTCCACACCGGGAAGCGCAGGTCGTAGCAGATCAATGGGCGCACCCGCCAGCCTTTGATTTCGAACTGCACCTGGCGCTCGCCCGGGGTGTAATGCTTGTGCTCGCCCGCCATGCGGAACAGGTGGCGCTTGTCGTAATGCAGAATCTCGCCATCCGGGCGCGCCCAGAGCAAGCGGTTGCGGTGGCTGCCATCGGCGGCCTGGATGATCACGCTGCCGGTGATCACCGCGTCGTACCTCTTCGCCTGGGCCTTGAGCCATTTGTAGGTCGGGCCGTTCTCGGGTTCGGCCAGGGTTTCAGATTGCATCGAGAAGCCGGTGGTGAACATCTCCGGCAGGATCACCAGGTCCACCTCCCCCACTTGCTTGAGCAATTCCTCGAAGTGCGCATAGTTGGCCTCGCGGTCGTGCCAGGCCAGGGTGGTTTGCACCAGGGCGATTTTCAGGTCGGGCAGTGTGCTCAGATCGCGCATAGTTTTTCCGCTGCCTGACGCAGCGTCTCCTCACGTTTGGCAAAGCACAGGCGTACCAGGCGTTGCTCGGGGATGGGTTGCTGGTAGAACACCGACACCGGAATGGTCGCCACGCCGTGCTCGCGGGTCAGCCATAGCGCCATGTCAACGTCGCTCAGGTCCGGGCGGATCTGCGAATAGTCCACCAGTTGGAAGTAGGTGCCGGCCGTGCGGCGCAAGCTGAAGCGCGAACCTTCGAGCAAGCCGCAGAACAGGTCGCGCTTGGCCTGGTAGAAGCCTGGCAGTTCGTCAAGGTGCTGCGGGTGCTCGGCCATGAAATCGGCCAGCGCGCACTGCAAGGGCGTGACGCCACAGAAGTTGACGTACTGGTGCACCTTGCGCAGCTCGGCGCTCAGGGCCGGGGGTGCGATCACGTAGCCGGTCTTCCAGCCAGTGACATGGTAGGTCTTGCCGAACGAACTGACCACGAAGGCACGGCTGTAAAGCTCGGCATGGGCCAGCACACTGGCGTGGCGTACGCCGTCGTAGACCAGATGTTCGTAGACTTCGTCACTGACCAGGTAGATATCGCGATCAGCGATCAACCGCGCCAGCTGGTCGAGGTCTTCACGGGTGATCAGCGCGCCGCTGGGGTTGTGCGGCGAGTTGAGGATGACCATGCGCGTACGCGGGCTCAAGGCATCGCTGAACTTCTGCCAGTCGATGCGGAAATCGCCGTCGCTCAGTTGCACATGCACGCAGCGGCCACCGGCCAGTGCCACGGAAGGCTCGTAGCTGTCGTAGCACGGGTCGAAGACGATCACCTCGTCACCGGCGTGGATCACCGCCTGAATAGCGCAGAAGATCGCCTCGGTGGCACCGGGGGTGATGGTCACCTCCTGGTCGGCATCCACCTGGGCGCCATACAGCCGCGCGACCTTGGCCGCTACCTGTTGGCGCAGGGCCGGCAGGCCGGTCATCGGTGCGTACTGGTTATGCCCGGCGGCCACATGCCGGCCCACTGCATCGAGCAACGCCTGCGGGCCGTTGAAGTCGGGGAAGCCTTGGGAGAGATTGAGCGCGCCAGTCTGCACGGCGAGCTGGGACATGGTGGTGAAGATGGTCGTGCCGACATTCGGCAGTTTGCTGCGGATCATGGAGCCCTCTTTCCTGGGGTTTATCCGGCACGGGGGTGGAGCCCGAGCATAGCGGATCAAGCAGTCAGGAAAAAGGTTGAAACAATAGGGGGATTGCTTTGGATCAAGGGCCTATTCGCGGGCAAGCCCGCCCCCACAGGTACCGCGCTGTCCTTAAGGATGTGCGATCGCTGTGGGAGCGGGCTTGCCCGCGAAGAAGCTGACGCGAAATCAGCGCTTGTCGCGGCGCTTCTTCTCGGCCTTCTTGTGGTGCGACATCAAGCGGCGCTTCTTGTTGACCTGGCGATCGGTGAGGGTGTTTTTCTTGCCCTCATACGGGTTCTCACCGCCCTTGTACTCGATACGGATCGGCGTACCGACCAGTTTCAGCACACGGCGGTAGGTGTTTTCCAGGTAACGCGAGTACGACTTGGGAATGCTGTCGGTCTGGTTGCCGTGGATCACGATCAGCGGCGGGTTGGCACCCCCCAGGTGGGCATAACGCAGCTTGATGCGGCGGCCATTGACCAGCGGCGGCTGGTGCTCGCTCACGGCATCTTCGAGAATCTGCGTCAGGCGGCTGGTCGGCCAGCGGGTCACCGCCGACATGAAGGCGGCCTGCACCGACTTGTACAGGTTGCCCACGCCCGTGCCGTGCAGCGCGGAAATGAAGTGGATGTCGGCAAAATCGACGAAGAACAGCCGGCGTTCCAGCTCGGTCTTCACGTAGGCGCGCTCACCCGACTCCATGCCATCCCACTTGTTCAGGGCGATGACGATGGCGCGGCCGGCTTCGAGGGCGAAGCCCAGCAGGTTCAGGTCATGGTCGACCACACCTTCGCGGGCATCCATGACGAAGATGACCACGTTGGCATCCTTGATCGCCTGCAGCGTCTTGACCACCGAGAACTTCTCGACTTCCTCGTGGATCTTGCCGCGCTTGCGCACCCCGGCGGTGTCGATGAAGGTGTACTTCTCGCCATCGCGCTCGAACGGGATGTAGATACTGTCACGGGTAGTACCCGGCTCGTCGTAGACCACCACGCGCTCTTCACCGAGCATGCGGTTGACCAAGGTCGACTTGCCGACGTTCGGGCGGCCGATGATGGCGATCTTGATGCCATCCTTCTCGCTTGGGCCAGGAATGCGCACGGCTTCCTCACCTTCGGCGACGTCCTGGTCGAGGGCTTCGTCCTCGGCATCGCGCGGCAGGTGGCCGAGCACGGCTTCCATCAGGGCGTTGATACCACGGCCCTGGGAACCCGCCACCGGAATGGCATTGCCCATGCCCATCGGCGAGAACTCGGCGCGGGCAACATCGGGGTCGATGTTGTCGATCTTGTTGGCAACCAGAATCGCCGACTTGTTCCGCTTGCGCAGGTGCTCGGCGATCATCTGGTCTGCCGCGGTCATGCCCGCACGGGCATCGACCAAGAACAGCACATAGTCGGCTTCTTCGATGGCCATGAGCGACTGCTCGGCCATTTTCTCGTCCATGCCCACTTCGTCACCGGTGATACCACCGGTGTCGATCAGGATGAAGGAGCGACCCTGCCAGGAGGCATCACCATACTGGCGGTCACGGGTCAGGCCCGACAGGTCACCGACGATGGCATCGCGGGTTTTGGTCAGGCGGTTGAACATGGTGGATTTACCGACGTTCGGCCGTCCCACCAGGGCTATTACGGGAACCATGCGGCTCTCCATTCTTGAATTCTTGAAAATGCAAAGGCCGCTGCAAGGCAGCGGCCGGAGTTTGTGCGGCGTTTCCTACACCGCGGCTCAAGACCGTTGGCGGTCTTGAGCTTAGCTTCAGCGGACGGTCAGTGCCTCGAGCTTGCCGCTGTTGCCGAAGACGTAGATGGTGTCGCCGACCACCAGGGGCCGGGCGCGCAGGCCATCGCTGTCGATGCGCTCACGGCCGACAAAGCGACCATCGACCTGGCTGAGCAGGTGCAGGTAACCCTCGAAGTCACCCACCGCCACGTAGCTGGAGAACACTTCCGGTGCCGACAGTTGACGGCGAGCCATGGAATCGTTGGTCCACAGGGCGCTGGAAGAGCGCTCGTCGACGCTTTCAACGGTACCCGAGGCTTCGCTGACATAGACGTTACCGTAACCCTGGGCGACACCCACGTAGCTGGAAGCATCACGCTGCCACAGCACGCGGCCGCTTTCCAGGTCCAGGCCCGCTACGCGGCCCTGGTAGGTGCTGACGTACAGAGTACCACCGGACAGCAGCAGGCCGCCGTCGATATCCACCACGCGATCCAGCTCGGAACGCCCCTGCGGGATGGCCACACGGCTCTCCCACACTGGCACGCCGTTGTTGATATCCACCGCGATCACTTTGCCGGTGGACAGCCCGGCAACCGCCATGCGGTTGGTCACGATCGGCGCACCGGTGCCACGCAGGGTCAGTACGGCCGGGGTGCTTTCGTAGATCCAGCGGCGGTCGCCGGTCGCGGCATCGAGGCCGATCAGGCGGTCGTCCTGGGTTTGCACCACCACCACGTCACCATTGTTGGCGGGTGGTGCCAGCACTTCGCTGGTCACGCGCGAGCGCCAGCGCTCTTCACCGGTGCTGGAGTCCAGCGCGATGACTTCGCCCTTGAGGGTACCGAGCATGACCAGCCCGTAACCCACGCCGACGGCGCCCGACACCTGCAGATCCAGGTCTTTCTTCCACGCCACGTCGCCGGTGATACGGTCAAGGGCGAAGACTTCGCCATTGACGTCAGAGGCGTAGATACGGTCGTTTTCGATGGCCGGAACCAGGGTGTTGTACGTCTCGCCCTGGCCGTCACCGATCGAGCGGCTCCACTGCTTCTTGAGTACCACTTCCTCGGTGAACTTGGTCAGCTCGGCCGGGGGCAGTTCCTTCTTGCTGTTGCTGCTGCAACCTGCGGCCAGTACGGCCAGGGTCAGCACTGCTGCTTGTTTCCAACCGATCACGTCACGCGTCCCCTTTGGCCAAGTCATCCAGCTTCAGTTGCAGGCCACCGACCGCCGCTTCATCGGACAGTGCGGCCTTGGCTTTCTCATAAGCGCTGTGAGCATCGTCGGTGCGGCCCAGCTGTACCAGCAGGTCGCCCTTCAATTCTTCGCGGCTGGCCAGGAACGCCTTGTCGGCGTCGCCGTCGAGCAGCTTGAGGGCCTCTTCGGCCTTGTCCTGGGCTGCCAGTACACGGGCCAGACGCTGGCGCGAAATTTCGCCCAGGGTGGCATCGGCAGGCTTGTCCAGCACACCCTTGAGCTCGGCGGCGGCGTCGTCGAGCTTGCCGCTCTCGACCGCGACCTTGGCCACGAACAGGCTGCCGTACTGGGCGTAGGCGGTACCGCCGAACTCGCTCTTGAGCTTGCCGGCCAGTTCGGCGACCTTGGTCGCGTCGGGCTGGCCGCTCGGCGTCAGGCTGGTCTCAAGCAACGCCTGGTACAGCTGCGAGGCACCTTGCGACTGGTTGTTCTGGTACTTGTGCCAGGTATTCCAGCCCAACACCACCACGCCGGCCAGCAGGGCACCGGTCAGCAGCGGCTTGCCGTTGCGGTTCCACCAGTCCTTGACCCCTGCCAGGTCATCATCATCGGTACTCGACACCCCAATACTCCTTTTCGCCTATTCGCTTGTTGAACCGCGTTACGCCTGAGCGACCGCGGTTTCCAGGTGCTCAGCCAGAGCATCCCAGGCAATGTTCTGTTGTTCGCCTTGGCCACGCAGGGGCTTCAAGCCGATCTCTTGCTTGGCCAGTTCGTCGTCGCCCAGAATCAGGGCGAACAGCGCGCCGCTCTTGTCGGCTTTCTTGAACTGGCTCTTGAAGCTGCCGCCACCGGCGTTGACCACCAGGCGCAGGCCCGGCAGGCGATCACGCAGGCTTTCGGACAAGCGCAGGCCCGCCAGTTCTGCCTGCTCGCCGAAGGCGCACAGGTAGACATCGACCTGACGGCTGATCGACTCAGGCACCTTGCCGAGGGTTTCCAGCAGCAGGATCAGGCGCTCGATACCCATGGCGAAACCGACGCCGGTGGTCGGCTTGCCGCCCATCTGCTCGACCAGGCCATCGTAGCGGCCACCAGCACAGACGGTGCCCTGGGCGCCGAGCTTGTCGGTGACCCACTCGAACACGGTCTTGCTGTAGTAGTCCAGGCCGCGCACCAGCTTGGTGTTGATCACGAACGGGATGCCGGCAGCATCAAGGCGGGCCTTGAGGCCTTCGAAGTGCACGCGGGACGCTTCGTCCAGGTAGTCTTCGAGTTTCGGCGCGCCGACCAGCACCGCCTGGGTGTTCTGGTCCTTGCTGTCGAGGATGCGCAGCGGGTTGCTTTTGAGGCGACGCTGGCTGTCTTCGTCCAGCTGCTCAAGGCGTGCCGAGAGGAACTCGACCAGCGCATCACGGTAGCGCGCACGCGCTTCGCTGGTGCCCAGGCTGTTGAGCTCGAGCTTGACCGCGTCCTGGATGCCCAGCAGGCCCCACAGGCGCCAGGTCAGCATGATCAGCTCGGCGTCGATGTCCGGCCCGTCGAGGTTGAACACTTCCACGCCGATCTGGTGGAACTGGCGGTAGCGGCCCTTCTGCGGGCGCTCGTGGCGGAACATCTGGCCGATGTACCAAAGCTTCTGCACCTGGCCATTGCCAGTGATGCCATGCTCCAGCACGGCACGCACGCAGGCGGCGGTGCCTTCGGGGCGCAGGGTGAGCGAATCGCCGTTGCGGTCCTCGAAGGTGTACATCTCTTTTTCGACGATGTCGGTCACTTCACCGATGGAGCGCTTGAACAGCTCGGTGAACTCCACGATCGGCGTGCGGATCTGGCTGTACCCGTAGGTGTCCAGCAGGCCGGCCACGGTGCCCTCGAAGTAGCGCCACAGAGGCGACTGTTCTGGCAGGATGTCGTTCATGCCACGGATGGCTTGCAGCGATTTGCTCACGAAAAGTCCTTACGAATGCTGTGTGTCAGCCACGGGCGATCAGCGCCGCGTCGGCCTCGACCTTCTCGGCCGCTTTCTGGCGGATGAGCTTTTCCAGCTCATCGACCAGGTTGTCATTGGTCAGCTTCTGCGCTGGCTTGCCGTCGATGTAGATCAGGTTCGGCGTACCGCCGGTCAGCCCCACATGGGCTTCCTTGGCTTCACCGGGGCCGTTGACCACACAACCGATCACCGCGACGTCCAGCGGCACCAGCAGGTCCTCCAGGCGCCCTTCCAGCTCGTTCATGGTCTTGACCACATCGAAGTTCTGCCGCGAGCAGCTTGGGCAGGCGATGAAGTTGATGCCACGCGAACGCAGGTGCAGCGACTTGAGGATGTCGTAGCCGACTTTCACTTCCTCGACCGGGTCGGCGGCCAGGGAGATACGAATGGTATCGCCAATGCCTTCGGCCAGCAGCATACCGAGGCCGACGGCGGATTTCACTGTCCCCGAACGCAGGCCACCGGCTTCGGTGATGCCCAGGTGCAGAGGCTGGATGATCTGCTTGGCCAGCAGGCGGTAGGCTTCGACGGCCATGAACACGTCCGAGGCCTTGACGCTGACCTTGAAGTCCTGGAAATCCAGGCGGTCCAGGTGCTCGACATGGCGCAACGCCGACTCGACCAGCGCAGCTGGGGTTGGCTCGCCGTACTTCTTCTGCAGGTCCTTTTCCAGGGAGCCTGCGTTGACGCCGATACGGATCGGGATACCGCGGTCACGGGCCGCATCGACCACAGCCCGTACACGGTCTTCACGGCCGATGTTGCCCGGGTTGATGCGCAGGCAGTCAACGCCCAGCTCGGCCACTCGCAAGGCGATCTTGTAGTCGAAGTGAATGTCGGCGACCAGCGGCACGCTCACCCGTTGCTTGATACGGCCGAACGCCTCGGCGGCGTCCATGTCCGGCACCGAGACGCGCACGATATCGACACCGGCATCGACCAGACGCTGGATCTGCCCCACGGTGGCGTCGACATCGTTGGTGTCGGTGTTGGTCATGCTTTGCACCGCGATGGGCGCATCACCACCCACCGGCACATTGCCGACCCAGATTTTGCGGGATTCGCGACGTTTGATCGGAGATTCGCCGTGCATGACTTACTGTCCCAACTTCAGGCGAGCGGTCTCGCCACTGGTGAACGGAGCAACATCGACGGCCTGGCCGTTGTAGCTGACCTGGGCGCCACGGGCAAAGCCCAGGCGCACCGAGAATGGCGGCTTGCCGGTCAGTTCCAGGTTGTCGCCCTTGCGCTTGACGGCGCTGAACAGCACCTTGCCGTTGCCGTCGCTGACCTGGGTCCAGCAATCGGCAACGAACTGGATCGCGACCTTGGCGCTACCGGCTGGCACTGCGACAGGCGCAGCCGGCTGAGCGGCGGCTACCACCGGTGCAACAGCAACGGGGGCCGCGGCCACAGGTGCTACCGGAGCGGGCGTTGGCGTTGGCGTTGGCGCTATGGCTGCCACTGGCGCTTGTGCTTGCGGCGCCGGCGCGGGCGTTGCAGCCGGGGTTTGCGCAGGGCTGGCGGGTGCTTGCTCGGCAGCGGCAGCCGGCTGTTCGCCAGCGGCCTGCTCCAGCGGCAACGGTGCGCTCTCGGGTTGCTGGCCTGCGCTCACGGCCTGGTCTTCAGGCTCGTCCAGCGGGTGGATCTGCGTGGTGCCGTCGGCGCTTTCGACCTCGACGTGCTCCAGGGCAATCTTGGCCAGGTCCTTGCCACGCAGGCTGCCCTGGTCCTGCCACCAGACGAAACCGCCGCCGACCACCGCCACCAGCAGCAACAGGCTGACGCCGCGCAGGATGTTGTGCGACAGACGCACGGGCTCTTCGATGCGGCCCAGCGAATGCACTTCGCTGCCCTTGGCGTGGGTGCCAGTGTAACGGTCGAAAGCCTCGACCAGAGCGGCCTGGTCCAGGTCCATCAGTTTGGCATAGGCGCGGATATAGCCGCGGGCGAAAGTATGCCCAGGCAGCTTGTCGAAGGCGCCGGTTTCCACGTGGTTCAACGAACTCACAGTGAGGTTGAGCTTGCGGGCTACCTCGGCTTGTGACCAGTCCCGCTTCTCACGGGCCTGGCGCAAAAGCTCACCGGGGTTCTGGCCAGGCGCTACTGCTACTTCGGGATGCGCGGCGTTCATCGTTGCTCCGACAGGTATTGCTGATATTCCGGCGTACCGGGATAAAGTCGTTGTAATTGCTGGCCCAGGTCGGCCACTGTGCCCTGCTCGTCGAATACCCGGGCAAGGCGGCTACCCAGCAGAAGGCTACGGGCGTCAGGGTCGCTCAACCGGCTGAAACGATCGTAGTAGTCCAGGGCAGGCACATAATGCCTGTTTTCGTAGGACAACTCAGCCATTTCCAGCAACGCCTTGGGTTGCCGTGGGTTGAGTTGCAACGCTTTGAACAGATACGCGTGCGCCTGGTCTCGACGCTCGAGCTTCAGGGCGGTCAAACCAAGGTTCTCGTACACGCGGGAGCGTTCAGGATACAGGGTATCGGCGCTGGCCAGGCGAAACATCTGCTTGGCCTCGGCAAAACGCCCCTGAGCATAAAGGAAACTGCCGTAATTGTTGCGAATTCGCGTGTCATCCGGGCGGACTTGCAGGGCTTTTTGAAAGTGCTGCTCGGCCAGGGCCGGCTCACCTTCAGCCTGGAACACCAGTGCCAGCGCAGCATGTGCACCGGCATCACTGCCGTCCAGGGCAAGGGCTTTGCCCAGCGGCGCCTTCGCCTGCTCGGTCAAACCTTGTTGCAAATACCCAAGACCAAGCTGCACATACGCCCTACCCGCCTCTACCCGCCCCTGGCGGCTGGCCAGTGGGTCGTTCGCGCCACCCGACACGCAGCCGGCCAGCAGCAAAAGCGCAAGGATCGACAGCGCGGCGCGCAGGCTCATGGCGGGGTTCTCGGTCAGTGGCGCGCAGCGCTGTCTTGCAGCTCGGCGTCGGCAGACAGCTGGCGCACGGCGATGTAGCGCTCGCTGCGGCGGGTGCGGTCGTTGACCTGGCCGACCAGCTGACCACAGGCGGCGTCGATGTCTTCGCCACGGGTGGTGCGGGTGGTGACGTTGAAGCCACCATGGTGCAGCAGGTCCTGGAAGCGGCGGATAGCGTTATTGCTAGGGCGCTCGTAACCGGAGTGCGGGAACGGGTTGAACGGGATCAGGTTGATCTTGCACGGCACGTCGCGCAGCAGTTCGATCATCTGTGCGGCGTGCTCGGGCTGGTCGTTGACGTCCTTGAGCAGGGTGTACTCGACGGTGAGCACGCGCTTGCCACCCAGGGTGGCCATGTAGCCCATGCACGATTCCAGCAGCACTTTGAGCGGGTACTTCTTGTTGATCGGCACCAGCTGGTTGCGCAGCTCGTCGTTCGGCGCGTGCAGCGACAACGCCAGCGACACGTCGATGTGCTTGGCCAGTTCGTCGATCATCGGCACCACGCCCGAGGTGGACAAGGTGACGCGACGCTTGGAAATGCCATAGCCCAGATCATCCATCATGATCTTCATGGCGGCGATGACATTGTCGAAATTCAGCAGAGGCTCGCCCATGCCCATCATGACCACGTTGGTAATCGCGCGGTCGACTTTGGCCGGGACGGTCCCGAAGGATTTGTTGGCAAGCCATACCTGGCCGATTACTTCGGCGGCGGTGAGGTTGCTGTTGAAGCCTTGCTTGCCTGTGGAGCAGAAACTGCAGTCCAGGGCGCAGCCGGCTTGCGACGAGACGCAGAGGGTACCGCGGTCGTCGGTTGGAATGTAGACGGTCTCGACGCAGCTGCCGGAGGCAACGCGGATCACCCATTTACGGGTGCCGTCGGCGGAAATGTCTTCACTGACCACTTCCGGAGGGCGAATTTCGGCAACAGCCTCGAGCTTTTCGCGCAAGGCCTTGCCGACGTTCGTCATGGCGGCGAAATCATCGACGCCAAAATGGTGAATCCATTTCATCACCTGGCCGGCACGGAAGCGCTTCTCCCCGATAGAGTCGAAGAATTGTTCCATTTCCGGCTGGGTCAGGCCCAACAGGTTGATTTTGCCAGTAGATGTCGTCATGGATTCACCCTCACCCGTAAGCTTTCGCTTAGCGAGTGGTTACCTCGGTAGCAGCGAAGAAGTAAGCGATTTCGCGAGCAGCAGCAGCTTCGGAGTCCGAACCGTGAACGGCGTTGGCGTCGATCGACTCGGCGAAGTCAGCGCGGATGGTGCCGGCAGCAGCTTCTTTAGGGTTGGTAGCGCCCATCAGCTCACGGTTCAGAGCGATGGCGTTTTCGCCTTCCAGAACCTGAACAACAACCGGGCCGGAAGTCATGAAGGCAACCAGGTCGCCGAAGAAGCCGCGCTCGCTGTGCTCAGCGTAGAAGCCTTCGGCTTCGGCTTTGGACAGTTGCTTGATTTTCGAAGCAACGATTTTCAGGCCGGCGTCTTCGAAGCGAGTGGTGATCTTGCCGATGACGTTTTTGGCAACTGCGTCAGGCTTGATGATCGAGAAAGTACGTTGAACAGCCATGGAAAACTCCAGAAATATGAGTGTTGCGAAAAATTAAACCCGCGAATTATACGCGGGTTCAAGGGGATTGCCTAACCTGCAGCGTCGCACTTAGTCGGCTTCATCAATCCAGGCCGCCTGGATGGCCTCGAGCACTTTCTCACCGCCGCGTGACGGATCGTCGCTGAAGTCAGGCAATGCCAGCACCCAGCGGTGCAGATCGACGAAATTCACATAACGAGGATCGACGTCCGGCTTGCTTTCTGCAAGCTGGATGGCGATCTCAAGTACATCAACCCATTTCAGACTCATGCAAAAATCCTCAGTGGGGCGCTTCGGCAGCGTGGTTAAGCGAATACTTGGGGATCTCGATGGTCAGGTCTTCATCACCGACGACCACCTGGCAGCCGAGGCGCGACTGGGCCTCCAGGCCCCAGGCCTTGTCCAGCATGTCCTCTTCGAGCTCGTCGGCTTCCTCGAGCGAGTCGAAACCTTTGCGAACAATGCAGTGGCAAGTAGTGCAGGCCTTGACGCCACCGCAGGCGCTTTCCATCTCGATGTGATGATCGTGGGCCAACTCCAGGATGTTGGTCCCGGTCGGTACCTCCACGGTCAGCCCTTCTGGGCAGAACTTCTCGTGCGGCAGGAATGTCACCAGCGGCATCGGTTACTCCTCGATCTCATTCAGGTTGCGCCCGGCCAGTGCGGCTTTGACCGTCGAATCAAGGCGACGGGCGGCAAATGCATCGGTCACCTGCGACAGACGCTTGGTCTGTTGCTCGATGGCGGGGCCATCGGTGCCGGTCAGCAAATCACGTAGTTCTTGCATCTGGAATTCGATGGCTTCGCGCTCTTCGCTGCTGAGCAAGCGTTCGCCGTCGGCGTCCAAGGCACCCTGTACCGC
Source organism: Pseudomonas putida (assembly GCF_025905425.1). Lineage (NCBI taxonomy): Bacteria > Pseudomonadati > Pseudomonadota > Gammaproteobacteria > Pseudomonadales > Pseudomonadaceae > Pseudomonas > Pseudomonas putida. The sequence goes on from NZ_CP109603.1 coordinate 4,316,511, forward strand.
TTCGAGCAGGCGTTCGCCGTCAACCTGGTGTTCACGCAGCTGACGCGCCTGCTTGTCACTGCCTGCGTGCTCGAAGGAATCCTTGAGCATGCGAGCGATCTCACCGTCGGTCAGGCCGTAGGACGGCTTGACCTGAATGCTGGCCTCGACGCCCGACCCCAGTTCGCGGGCAGCGACACTGAGCAGGCCATCGGCATCGACCTGGAAGGTCACGCGGATCTTCGCGGCACCGGCAACCATCGCCGGAATGCCGCGCAGCTCGAAGCGCGCCAGGGAGCGGCAGTCGCTGATCAGCTCGCGCTCACCCTGCAGGACGTGGATCATCATGGCCGACTGGCCATCTTTGTACGTGGTGAACTCCTGCGCGCGCGCCACCGGAATGGTGGTGTTGCGCGGGATCACCTTCTCCATCAACCCGCCCATGGTCTCAAGCCCCAGGGACAGCGGGATGACGTCGAGCAGCAACAGCTCACCACCTTCGCGGCGGTTGCCAGCCAGGGTGTCGGCCTGGATGGCAGCACCGATGGCCACCACCTGATCGGGGTCGATGGAGGTCAGCGGGGTACGGCCGAACAGCGTGCCGACGGCGTCGCGTACGCGTGGCACGCGGGTCGAACCGCCAACCATGACCACCGCACCGACTTCTTCCAGCTCGACGCCGCTGTCGCGCACAGCGCGGCGGCAGGCCTTGAGGCTGCGGGCGATCAAGGGCTCGATCATGGCTTCGAAGGCTGCGCGGCTCAGCTCGCCCTGCCAGGCGCCGTGACTGACGCTGACCACGTCGGCATCGGTCAGGGCCTCTTTGGCGGCGCACGCGGCCTGCAGCAACTGGCGCTGAGTCGCCGGGTCTAGGTCGGAGGAAAGGCCTGCCTGCTCGATGATCCAGCCAGCGATGGCGTGGTCGAAATCATCACCGCCCAGGGCGGTATCGCCGCCGGTGGCCAGGACTTCGAAGACGCCGGCAGTCAGGCGCAGAATGGAAATATCAAAGGTACCGCCGCCCAGGTCATAGATGGCCACCACGCCTTCGGCGTTCTGGTCCAGGCCATAGGCCACGGCCGCTGCGGTCGGCTCGTTGAGCAGGCGCAGCACATTGAGGCCTGCCAGGCGCGCGGCGTCCTTGGTGGCCTGGCGCTGAGCGTCGTCGAAATAGGCCGGCACGGTGATCACCGCCCCCACCAGATCGCCACCGAGGGTTTGCTCGGCGCGCTCACGCAGTACCTTGAGGATGTCGGCGGACACTTCCACCGGGCTTTTCGGCCCCTGGACGGTGTCGATGAACGGCATGTGCGACTCACCGCCAATGAAGCGGTACGGCAGCTGTTCGCCCAACTGCTTGACGTCGGCCAGACCACGCCCCATCAGGCGCTTTACCGACAGCACGGTGTTCAGTGGGTCGCTGGAAGCGGCATCGCGCGCAGCCTGCCCGACTTCGCTGCGCCCTTCGAGGTAGCGCACCGCAGACGGCAGAATGACATTACCCTGCGCATCGGGCAGGGGCTCGCTACGACCGCTGCGCAAGGCAGCGACCAGAGAATTGGTGGTACCCAGGTCGATACCCACCGCCAGGCGGCGCTGGTGCGGCTGAGGGGTCTGACCGGGTTCGGCGATCTGCAGTAGGGCCATGCTTATCTGAATACCTTAGGCGTCATCACGGGAGACACCGGGTTAATCGTCGAGGCGCTCTTCCAGTTGGCGCACTTCTTGGGCGAGCTTGTCGAGGAACTGCATGCGGCGCATCAGGCGTTCAGCCTTCTCGCGCTCGTCTGCGACATCCCAGCAGGCGGCGAAATCCTCGTTCAGCGTGTCCTGAGCGACCTTGAGGCGCTTCTTGAACACGCCAACACCATCAAGGTCGGCTTCGTCCTGCAGCTCTTCGAGCTCTTCACGCCACTGCATCTGCTGCAACAGGAAGTCGGGGTCGTGGACCGTGACTTCCTGGGGCACTTCGTGGCCACCGATGGCCAGCAGATAGCGGGCTCGGCGCGGCGCACTGCGCAGGGTCTGGTAGGCGTCGTTGAGGGCCGCGGATTTTTCCAGCGCAACGCGCTGCTCACGCTCGGAAGCGTCGGCAAAGCGATCGGGATGGACTTCGCGGGCCAGCTCGCGATAGCGAGTGGCCAGCTTGTCGAGATCCAGGCGGAAGCTTGGCTGGAGGTCAAACAGTGCGAAATGACAAGGAGTACCCACAGCCAGCCTCAGACGTTGAAGCTTTCGCCGCAGCCACACTCACCGCGCACGTTGGGGTTGTTGAACTTGAAGCCTTCGTTCAACCCTTCCTTGACGAAGTCCAGCTCGGTACCGTCGAGGTACACCAGGCTCTTGGGATCGATGATCACCTTGACGCCGTGGTTCTCGAAGACCGTGTCTTCGTCAGCCAATTCGTCGACGAACTCCAGCACATAGGCCAGGCCCGAGCAACCGGTGGTGCGCACGCCCAGGCGAATACCTTCGCCCTTGCCGCGCCCTTCGAGGGAACGCCGCACATGGTTGGCGGCGGCTTCTGTCATGCTGATAGCCATCGGAACTCCTTACCTCGCAACAGGCGACTTAGATCAAGCCTTTCTTCTGCTTGTAATCGCGTACGGCTGCCTTGATGGCATCTTCGGCGAGTACCGAGCAGTGGATCTTGACCGGCGGCAACGCCAGTTCTTCGGCCAGCTGGGTGTTCTTGATGGTTTCGGCTTCGTCCAGGGTCTTGCCCTTCATCCACTCAGTGGCGAGGGAGCTGGAGGCGATGGCCGAACCGCAGCCGTAGGTCTTGAATTTGGCGTCTTCGATGACGCCCTGCTCGTTGACCTTGATCTGCAGACGCATCACGTCACCGCAGGCCGGCGCGCCGACCATGCCGGTACCGACATCCGGGTCTTCGGCGTTCATCTTGCCGACGTTACGTGGGTTTTCGTAGTGGTCGATGACCTTTTCACTGTATGCCATGGTGCAATTCCTTCCTCATCAGGGAGCCGCTCTTGCCGGCGACTGCTTAGTGGGCGGCCCACTCGATCTTGGAGATGTCAACGCCGTCTTTGTACATATCCCACAGCGGCGACAGCTCACGCAGTTTGTTAACGGCCTCGCAGACTTTCTGCGCGGCGTAGTCGACTTCTTCTTCAGTGGTGAAGCGACCGAAGGAGAAGCGGATCGAGCTGTGCGCCAGCTCGTCGTTGCGGCCCAGAGCACGCAGTACGTACGACGGCTCGAGCGAAGCGGAGGTACAGGCCGAACCGGACGATACGGCGATGTCTTTCAGGGACATCAGCAGCGACTCGCCTTCGACGTAGTTGAAGCTCAGGTTCAGGTTGTGCGGCACGCGGGCAGTCTGGCTGCCGTTGACGTACAGCTCTTCAAGGTCCGAGACCTGCTTGAAGAAGCGGTCGCTCAGGGCCTTGATGCGCGCGTTCTCGCTGGCCATTTCCTGCTTGGCAATGGCGAAGGCTTCGCCCATACCGACGATCTGGTGAGTCGGCAGAGTGCCCGAACGCATGCCGCGCTCATGGCCACCACCGTGGATGATCGCTTCCAGACGGACACGCGGCTTGCGGCTGACGTACAGCGCGCCGATGCCTTTAGGGCCGTAGACCTTGTGCGCCGAGAACGACATCAGGTCGACCTTGAGCTTCTGCAGGTCGATTTCGACCTTGCCAGCCGACTGGGCGGCATCGACGTGGAACAGCACGCCGCGGGAGCGGGTCAGCTCACCGATGGCGGCGATGTCGTTGATCGAGCCGACTTCGTTGTTGACGTGCATCAGCGAGACCAGAATGGTGTCGTCGCGCAGCACGGCCTCGACTTGGGCCGGGGTGACGATGCCGTCTTCGCCTGGCTCCAGGTAGGTGACTTCGAAACCTTCACGCTCGAGCTGGCGAGCGGTGTCCAGGACCGCCTTGTGCTCGATCTTGGAGGTGATGATGTGCTTGCCCTTGGTCTGATAGAAGTGCGCGACACCTTTGAGTGCGAGGTTGTCGGACTCGGTGGCACCGCTGGTCCAGACGATTTCGCGCGGATCGGCGTTGATCAGTTCGGCGACCTGGCGACGACCGTTCTCGACCGCTTCTTCGGCTTTCCAGCCGAAGACGTGGGAGCGCGAAGCCGGGTTACCGAAGTTCCCGTCGACCAGCAGGCAGTCGGCCATTTTCTGGGCGACGCGGGGATCGACCGGGGTGGTCGCGGAGTAATCGAGGTAGATCGGCAACTTCATGGATATCTCCTATCAGGCGGTGGCGTCGCTCGTCGCTTTCATAAAGGTCAGTCGACGGCGGACGTCTCAATCTTGTCCAACTGGGCGGATCGGCCTGCGACACGACGCAGGTCCTGGCGCTGGGCGACTTCCTGCACCTCACGGCGCTTGACGAGGTCGGCCAGGCTGATGCCGCTGAGGAATTCATGGATCTGCTGGCTGAGATCGCACCACAAGTGGTGGGTCAGGCAGGTGTCACCGGCATGGCAATCCCCAAGGCCCTGGCAACGGGTGGCATCGACCGATTCGTTGACCGCGTCGATGACCTGCGCCACCTGGATGGTTTCCATGCCCCGCGACAGCTGATAGCCACCGCCTGGACCGCGCACACTGGATACCAGGCTGCTGCGGCGCAGCTTGGCGAACAGCTGTTCCAGATAAGAGAGGGAAATGCCCTGGCGCTCGGAAATGTCGGCCAAAGACACCGGCCCATGCTGCGCGTGCAACGCCAGGTCAAGCATGGCTGTCACGGCGTATCGGCCTTTGGTAGTCAGTCGCATGGCTATTGGGTACCACGGGAGTTACAGGATGTGAGCGAGTATGCGATTCCCGAGCATTTAAGTCAACTATTAGACCTACTGCTTTAGTCGGGTTTTGCGTCGGGAGGCGGGCGCGATTGTAGCAGACGAGGGGCGTGAGCACACGCCCCGTATGTCACTATGATTTCAGCGCGGCGCGATCAATGCGACTGAGTGTCGCGCTGGGCGCCCTGGGCAACTTCGGTGAAATCGTCTTCCGGCAGTGCCGGCAACTCCTTGGCGCAGTAGTCACTGCCCATTTTGGTCAGCGCACCGCACATGCCTTCCAGGCGCTCATCGACCGCTTGCAGATGGTCGAGCATCTGGCCGATGGCGCGCGCAACCGGGTCGGGCATGTCGCCACTGACGCCATAGGCATCGAAGCCGATCTTCTCGGCCATGGCTTTGCGCCGGGCTTCGACTTCGGTCTCTTCGCTTTTGACGATAATGCGGCCTGGGATGCCGACGGCGGTCGCCCCTGCCGGCACCGCCTTGGTGACCACGGCGTTGGAGCCGATCTTGGCCCCGGCACCGACCGTGAACGGGCCCAGCACTTTGGCCCCCGCCCCCACCACCACGCCGTTTTCCAGGGTCGGATGGCGCTTGCCTTTATTCCAGCTGGTACCACCCAGGGTCACGCCCTGATAAAGCGTGACATCGTCGCCAATCTCGGCGGTCTCGCCAATGACGATGCCCATGCCGTGGTCGATGAAGAAGCGCCGGCCAATGGTGGCGCCGGGGTGGATTTCGATCCCGGTCATCCAGCGCCCGAAGTTCGACACCAGCCGGGCCAGCCATTTGAAATCACGCGTCCACAAGGCATTGCCAAGCCGGTGCAGCCAGATGGCGTGCATGCCGGGGTAGCAGGTCAGCACCTCAAAGGCGTTGCGCGCAGCGGGGTCACGGTGGAATACGCTTTGAATATCTTCACGCAGACGTTCGAACATCTGTCAGCCCTTCCTTTTATGCGGTTCGCCCCGAGCCACTTTCTGGGTCTCGGTGAGGATACCGCGCAAAATGCTCATTTCCGGACGCTCGACGGAGCTTCGCCCATACAACCGGCGCAGGCGCGCCATCAGGTGCTTGGGCTTCTCGGGGTCAAGGAAGCCGATGTCCACCAGGGTCTTTTCCAGGTGGTCGTAGAACAGCTCCATTTCGTCCATGGTCGCCAGCTCGCTGGCGTCGACCTTCTCGACTTTGGCCGGTGCATCCTCGGCCGCCAGCCAGGCCATGCGCACCTCATAAGAGAGCACCTGGACAGCGGCAGCCAGATTCAGCGAGCTGAAGTCGGGGTTCGAGGGAATGTGCACGTGGAAGTGACATCGCTGCAGTTCTTCGTTGGTCAGGCCGGCGTGCTCGCGACCGAACACCAGGGCGATTTCCTCGCCGCCCAGCGCATGCTCCACAGCCTTGGCCCCGCATTCGCGAGGGTCGATCAGCGGCCAGGGAATACTGCGCTCGCGGGCACTGGTGCCCATCACCAGGTTGCAGCCGACCAGCGCCTGCTCCAGGCTGTCGACGACCTGGGCGTTGCCCAGCACATCGTCGGCGCCCGAGGCACGCGCACTGGCTTCGGCAGCGGGAAACTCTTTCGGCTGCACCAGCACCAGACGCGACAAGCCCATGTTTTTCATGGCACGCGCAGCGCCGCCGATGTTGCCGGGGTGGCTGGTATTGACCAGAACAACACGAATATTTTGCAGCACGGTGTTGTGCTCTCAGAGGCAGATATCAGGGGCTTCGATCTTACAGAACCGACAGACGTAACGCCATGAAAGCAAATGTGACACTTCTGCCGTCAAAGATTTCTGCTAGAATGATCGGCTTTCTTCTTTAACATCTCCAGGTGACCCGCCCATGCAGCCTATGCTGAATATCGCCCTGCGCGCCGCTCGCAGCGCCAGTGAACTGATTTTCCGCTCCATCGAACGCCTGGATAGCATCAAGGTCGATGAGAAAGAGGCCAAGGACTACGTTTCCGAAGTCGATCGCGCCGCCGAACAGAAAATCGTCGACGCCCTGCGCAAGGCCTACCCGAACCACTCCATTCAGGGTGAAGAGACCGGCATGCACGCGGGCACCGGTGAAGAAGGCAAGGACTACCTGTGGATCATCGACCCACTGGACGGTACCACCAACTTCCTGCGTGGCATCCCTCACTTCGCCGTCAGCATCGCCTGCAAATACCGTGGCCGCCTTGAGCACGCTGTGGTTCTCGACCCGGTTCGCCAGGAAGAATTCACCGCCAGCCGTGGCCGTGGCGCCCAGCTCAATGGTCGTCGCCTGCGCGTCAGCTCGCGCACCAGCCTGGACGGCGCCCTGCTGGGTACCGGCTTCCCGTTCCGTGACAGCCAGATGGACGGCCTGGACAACTACCTGGGCATGTTCCGCGCCCTGACTGGCCAAACTGCCGGCATCCGCCGCGCGGGCTCCGCCAGCCTGGACCTGGCTTACGTCGCCGCTGGCCGTTTCGATGCCTTCTGGGAGTCGGGCCTGTCCGAGTGGGACATGGCTGCAGGCGTACTGCTGATTCAGGAAGCAGGCGGCCTGGTAAGCGACTTCAACGGTGGCCATGACTTCCTCGACAAGGGCCACATCGTCGCTGGCAACATCAAGTGTTTCAAAGCGGTACTGACGGCTATCCAGCCGCACCTGCCAGAGAGCATGAAGCGCTAAGCGCGAATTGCATTTAAAGAAGCACCCCTAGGGGTGCTTTTTTTATGGGCACGCAGAGCGCTTGGCATTTAGCTGACTGTGCAACGTATTGATAAAACACCGGATCCCAGCAAACAGCCACTCAATGGCAGTTGCTATTAATTGCTGTTTCCAAGGCTGCCGTGGTCTTCTCATTCAACTCGATGCGCAGCGCTACCGCCCGCTCAACGCCAATTTGCAACGCTGGGCCGAAGCGGCTGATATCCAGGCCCAGACGAATCAACATCTTCTCGACCCCTACCGTGGTCACTGTGACAAACTGTTTTACACCACAATCGACGGCATAGTTGACGATGGCATGAATGGCCTGCGTGGTGCCCTGCGAGAAACCGAACCGATTGCCGTCAGGCAGCTCGATGGCAAAGCGGCTAAGCTCCCAGATTGTGTCGGAGCAAGGCGCAGGATGCCCATGTAGCAGCTCAGGGAACGTATGCGCCAGCATGTTCGGGCCGGTGGTCGGCAGTATCCGCCAGCAACCACACACATAGCCCTCATCGTCATTGCGGTTGATGATCATGTAATAGGGGTCGAGTGCATCGTAACCATCGATCTCCATGTCATTGATCAGCGGAATGTCCCACATCTTCTTAACTTTGAAAATACGCGCCCGAAGTTTATGCATGGCATTCAGCGCTTGTGGGTCGATGTTCGTGCGGCGATCAATGGAGATAAGCATAGTGGCAAATACCGGCAGGGGTTGGAGTTGCCGCCCACGGTATATTCACGCTGAATAAATAAAATCCTACCTAATTTGGGAGGTGGCCGAAGTTAATCAGGCTTGTTAATTTTTCGGCTTTTGCAGGATGGATTCCCGATGAAGCTACTCAATACCTCAGCTGTGCGCGAGGTCGCCCATCAAGCCATCAGCCTGCGCCTGGGGCTCAAGCAGAGCCAGACCGAGTTCTGGTCAAGATTCGGCATCAGCCAGGCCTGCGCCAGCCGCATCGAATGCACCAGCCAAGTCCCCGCCCCGGTATACATCCTGCTGCGCCTGTACCTCAGCGGCCGCCTTGAGGAAAGCGACCTGGCGCAACGCCCGAAGTAGCACTCAAGGCGTGATCGATTTTTGCTGGATGGCCTTGAGCACCGCCATCTGACGCGAGCTGACCTGAAACTTGCGGCGGATGTTCTTGAAGTGGAAGTCGATGGCCGAGGTCGTGCACGACAGGATCATCGAGATTTCCCAGGTCGTCTTGCCTGCCGCGCTCCACTGCAGCACTTCTTTTTCCCGGCTCGTCAGGTGTACCGGCGCGGAGCACTCAATGCGCGCCCTGAGCATCCCCTCCATCGCGTAATCGCGCAGCAGGGTCGCCATGGGCAAGGACTGGATCATCGCGACCGCCGCCTGCGCGCCGCTCTCGTCTGGCTTGAGACAGAGCATGCCTGCCTCGCCTCGCGGGCCATGCAAGGGCAGCGCAAGCCCTTGCTCCAAGCCATGTGCCGCGGCTTCCTCGAAGAATTCCGATTCAGAGGGACGGCAGTAGTTTTCCCGGTCCCACAGCAAGGGCCGGTTTGCATTCAGGCAATGCTGAACGACCGGGTCAACCGCAGCGTAAGACTCGGCATCGTAACGGGTACGCCACGCATCAGGGTAATCGCTGTAAATCAGCACCTGCTGATTGGCGTCAGTGGGCGCAGGCTTGAGACCGATCAGAAAGTTCGAATATCCCAGCTTGCGGGTCAAGATTTTCAGGTGAGCCAGCCAGTCCTCAAAGCGCTCCATTTCGCTGAGTTGCAGCAGCTCATCCATCACCAGTAGGGCCATTCCCTTCCTCGTAGACACCGTTTGACGGTGGTCTCATGTCGAGACAACACGCGAGGGAATATCGACTCCCTCATTCAGGTGGGTCGATAAGATAGTTACATGGCACTTTGAAATCAACGTGCGAGTAATGTCCGCCGACGAGATACACGCGCGACGCAAACGGTCGCAGACACTATTCAGTTGCCGGCGCGGCCACAACCTCCCTGTTCTGGGAGGTACCAGGCAGCGCGCGCAACCTATTTACTAGCGTGGCACCAGCCTGCACCGGCAGGCGGCACTACTTTGCACATGGACGGCACGGGAAGACACCTGAAGCTGTATTTCGGCTGACCCTCAAGGAGACCCCTGCATGTTCCAGCAACAGTTCTTTAGCATGGTTGCGCGCCATCGTGACTATCCGGCGGTCGTCGACAGCCATGGCAAAACCCGCAGCTATGGCGAATTGCTGCAGGACATCGACCAATTGCGCGCCAGGCTGCACGCCGCAGGCCTGCGTGAAGGCGACGTGGTGGCCACGCAACTGGAAAACAGCACGGGTTATGTCGCGCTGCTGTTTGCCATGGCCAGCCTTGGGCTCATTCATTGCCCTGTGAGCGTGACCAGCAGCATTCATCAGCGGGCCATGCGCCTGGGCCAGGTCGGTGCCTCCCTACTGATTACCGAAGCCGGCATCGTGCCCGCTGGCCTTGGCGTGCCAGGCTTCACCCTGCAATCGCCAACACCTGTAAACATCAAGACTCCAGCCTGGCGGGACTGCGCCGGGCTGATGCGCATGCAGGAAACCTCAGGTAGCACCGGCACCCCAAAGCTTGCGCTGTGGCGCCAGGACCGGCTGTACCGAGAAATCATGCACTGGGTCGAGAGCGCCGGCCTCGACGCCGGCGCGCGCTACCTGAACATTCATACCCTGGATGGCGGGCACGCAGTGGACCTGCATGTATTCCCGGCCTTGCTGACGGGCGCCACGCTGTATCTGGGCGATGCGGCGCAGGTGGAGAACACCCTGCGCACTCTGCACGAACAGCGCATCAGTGTGATGAGTGCACTGCCGTCGCAATACCTGGAACTGGCCCGTACCGCGCAGAGCCGTGGCATCCGCCTGCCGGCGCTGAGCAAACCCTTCTGCGGCGGCACCTACCTGGATGATCATGTGGTGCTTGAATGCGAGCGCCACCTGGGCGTGCACCTCAGGCGGATCTATGGCTCAACGGAGTTCGGCATGATCTTGGCCAACTTCGCGCCAAAACTGCAGGTCGGCTGCGGCATGCGCCCGGTGGGCGATGTCGAGGTGACGCTGGAGCCTCTGGACCCTGCACAACCGGAGGTGGGTGAAGTGATCGCTCGCTCCTCGCACCGTGGCTCTGGGTACTTCCCGCCAGCGCCCATTCCCTGCGAAGACCACGCCTATGCCACCGGCGATATCGCCCGGCGCCTGGCCGACGGCAGCTTGATGCCCATGGGCCGCGCAAGCGATGCGCTGCTGACGAAACAAGGTACCCAGTTCGCACCTGCCCTCGAAGCGCAGATTGCACAGGCCATGAAGTTCGAAGGGGTGGTGATACTGGTGGACGAGCAGGATCGTCGTCGCGCCCAGGTGGTGGTGCAGGCCAGTACGGCTGACGCCCATGAGCGGTTGGCCGATCTGACCGGGGGGCTGGAGCGACTCGGCATCTGTGCCGGTATCGCAGTGCTTGAGCGGATTCCGTTGACGCCCACCGGTAAGCCGGACCGTGTGCGGCTTCGCAAGCTGTTAGCCGCTCAAGCAGTGCTGTAGGCGATCGACCGTAGGATCGCGTTTCACCAGAGCGCGATCACTGCCCCGCCTGATTCTCACTGAGGATCAGCTTGCCATTCTTGTCCAGGGGGATGGTCGAGCCTGGCTCGTGGTCCATCTTCACCTGCCCCACCTGGTCGCCGATGGTGTACTTCACGTTGTAGCCAACGACTTTGTCACTGATGTCATTGACCGTGTTGCAGCGGGTTTGCGTCGTGGTGTAGGTGTCACGCTCCTGCATGCCTTCCTGCACCTTGTTACCGGCATAACCACCACCGACCGCACCGGCCACGGTGGCGATCTTCTTGCCGGTGCCGCCACCAATCTGGTTACCCAGCAGGCCACCGGCCAGAGCGCCCACTACGGTACCTGCGATCTGGTGCTGGTCCTTGACCGGCGCCTGACGCGTCACAGTGACATCCTTGCAGACCTCACGCGGCGTCTTGACCTGCTGCTTGATTGGCTGCACGTCGGTGACCTGGGCGTACTCCGGCCCTTTGTTCACCAAGCTGTAGGTCGCCACAGCACCTCCGGCAGTCACACCGACAGCACCCAGCACCGCACCCACCAGCATTGATTTATTCACGTGAACCTCCTGATCATACCCGCGGGGCTTGGCCCGCCTTCTCCCTGCCTTGGAGCAAAAAAAAAGGCGCGAGTTCAATACTCGCGCCTCTTGATTCGCCAAACGGCGTAGGAAAAGCCCTTACGGACGCTCGTCCACACCCTCAGCCTTGGCTGGCGGAATCAGGTCTTCGCTGTTCAGGTTCAGCCAGATCAGTACCACGTTGGCGATGTAGATCGACGAGTAGGTACCGGCCATGACACCAATGAACAGTGCCAGCGAGAAGCCGAACAGGTTGTCACCGCCGAAGAACAGCAGCGCAGCAATGGCCAACAGGGTCGAAACCGAGGTGGCGATGGTACGCAGCAGGGTCTGGGTGGTGGAGACGTTGATGTTCTCGATCAGCGAGGCCTTGCGCATCACGCGGAAGTTCTCACGCACCCGGTCGAACACGACGATGGTGTCGTTGAGCGAGTAACCGATGATCGCCAGCACCGCCGCCAGCACCGTCAGGTCGAAGGTGATCTGGAAGAACGACAGAATGCCCAGGGTCACCACCACGTCGTGGATCAGCGAGATGATCGCGCCGACGGCGAACTTCCACTGGAAGCGGAAGGCCAGGTAGATAAGGATACCGCCCAAGGCCAGGAGCATGCCCATGCCACCCTGGTCACGCAGCTCTTCACCCACCTGCGGGCCAACGAACTCGACGCGCTTGAGTGTGGCCGGGTTGTCGCCGCCGGCTTTTTGCAGTGCCGCGGCTACCTTGCTGCCCAGCTGCGGGTCATCGCCCGGCATCCGCACCAGCAGGTCGGTGGTAGCGCCAAAGCTCTGCACCACGGCTTCGTGGAAACCGGAGTCAACCAGCTCGGCACGGACCGCCTTGAGGTCGGCCGGGCGCTCGTAGGTCAGCTCGATGAGCGTACCGCCGGTGAAGTCCAAACCGAAGTTCAGGCCCTTCTGCCACCAGCTGAACAACGCCAGGACGGTGAGGAGCACAGTGATGGCGAACGCGACATTGCGCACGCCCATGAAGTTGATGGTTTTCATCGCAGCTCCCTCAAACCCACAGCTTCTTGATGTCACGCCCGCCGCAGGTCAGGTTGACCATTGCACGGGTCACCATGACGGCGGTGAACATCGAGGTGAAAATCCCGAGGGACATGGTGACCGCAAAGCCCTTGACCGGGCCGGTACCCATGGCGAACAGGATGCCGCCGACCAGCAGGCTGGTCAGGTTGGCGTCGATGATCGCGGTATAGGCGCGGTTGAAACCTTCATGGATGGCGCGCTGCACCGACATGCCGGCTTTGAGCTCCTCACGAATCCGCGAGAAGATCAGCACGTTGGCGTCCACCGCCATACCCATGGTCAACACGATACCGGCGATACCCGGCAGGGTCAGGGTCGCACCCAGCAGCGACATCAATGCCAGCAGCAAGACCATGTTGCCCGCCAGGGCGATGGTGGCGATCACGCCGAAGCCGCGGTAAATGGCGATGATGAACAGCGAGACGAACAGCATGCCCCACAGCGACGCATCAATACCCTTGGTGATGTTGTCCGCACCCAGGCTTGGGCCAATGGTACGTTCTTCAGCGAAGTACATCGGTGCGGCCAGACCACCGGCACGCAGCAGCAGCGCCAGTTCGGACGATTCGCCCTGGCCGTTCAGGCCGGTGATGCGGAACTGGCTGCCCAGTGGCGACTGGATGGTCGCCAGGCTGATGATCTTCTTCTCTTCCTGGAAGCTCTGTACCGCCACTTCCTTCTCGACGCCGTCGACGGTCTGCTTGACGTAGCGGGTAACCGGCTTCTGCTCGATGAAGATCACCGCCATGCTGCGGCCGACGTTGCTGCGCGTGGCGCGGCTCATCAGCTCGCCGCCGTGGCCATCCAGGCGGATGTTCACCTGCGGGCGGCCATGCTCGTCGAAGCTGGCCTGGGCGTCGGTGACCTGGTCACCGGTGATGATCAGGCCACGCTCGACCGGGGCGGAACGGCCGCCCTCACGGAACTCGAAGACCTCGGTGGTCGCCTTGGACGCACCCGGTTCGGCGCCGAAGCGGAACTCCAGGTTGGCAGTCTTGCCGAGGATACGCTTGGCTTCGGCAGTGTCCTGCACGCCTGGCAGCTCGACCACGATACGGTTGGCGCCCTGGCGTTGAACCAGCGGCTCGGCCACGCCCAGCTCGTTGACACGGTTACGGACGGTGGTCAGGTTCTGCTTGATCGAGTATTCGCGGATCTCGGCGACTTTCGCCTGAGTCAGCGCCAGACGCAGCACGGCAAGGTCATTGCGCTCGGTGGCGGTCAGGTCGAAATCATTGAAATTCTTGCGGATCAGGGCGCGTGCCTGTTCGCGGGTTGCATCGTCAGAGAAGCCCAGCATGATGCCGCCATCCTGCTGAGGCAGGCTGCGGTAGCGGATGCGCTCTTTGCGCAGGAGGGTTTTGACCTCGCCTTCATAGACTTTCATGCGGGCGGTCATGGCCTTGTCCATGTCCACTTCCAGCAGGAAGTGCACACCACCGGACAGGTCCAGGCCCAGTTTCATCGGGCTTGCACCCAGGTTGCGCAGCCATTGCGGAGTGGTCTGAGCCAGGTTCAGGGCCACGACGTAATCATCGCCCAGTGCCTTGCGCACTACATCCTTGGCCGGAAGCTGGTCTTCCTGGTTGGTCAGGCGAATCAGCGCACTGCCCTTCTCACCCAGGCTACCGCCCTTGACGGTGATACCCGCATCGGTCAGCGCCTTGGTAACGCGATCGAGGTCGGCCTGGCTTACCTGCAGCGCCGAACTGGCACCACTGACTTGCACCGCCGGATCATCTGGGTAGAGGTTGGGAGCGGAATAAATAAAACCGATCGCCAGTACCAGCAAGATCAGTGCGTATTTCCACAGAGGGTATTTGTTCAGCATCACGCCGCCCGTTCAAGACGCGGGGCGCGTTGCGCGCCCCGACTGGAAAAATAAAACCGGTAACTCAGATAGCCTTGAGCGTACCTTTTGGCAGGGTCGCGGCGATGGCGCCCTTCTGGAACTTCAGCTCGACGGTGTCGGAAACTTCCAGCACCACGAAGTCATCGGTAACTTTGACGATCTTGCCGGCGATGCCGCCGTTGGTGACAACTTCGTCACCTTTTTGCAAGTTGCCCAGCAGGTTCTTCTGCTCTTTGGCGCGCTTGGCCTGAGGGCGCCAGATCATCAGGTAGAAGATGACCAGGAAGCCGACCAGGAAGATCCACTCGAAACCGGTACCGGCTGGGCCGGCGGCGGGTGCAGCTGCGTCCGCGTAAGCGGCGGGAATCAGAAAGCTCATGAGGCACTCCATTACTGAATTTTAATATTTAAGTGCTGACAGTCAGCCCAAGGGCGGCACAGGCAGCCCGCGCTTGGCGTAGAAGGCGTCGACAAAGGCGGCCAATTTACCCTGTTGAATAGCCTCGCGTAAACCGGCCATCAAGCGCTGGTAATGGCGCAAGTTGTGGATGGTATTCAGCATGCTGCTCAACATTTCGCCGCATTTGTCCAGGTGATGGAGATACGCGCGGGAGAAGTTGGTGCAGGTGTAGCAATCACAGGTCGGATCCAGCGGCGATTCATCGTGGCGATGGAACGCGTTGCGGATCTTGATTACCCCTGTATCGACGAACAGATGGCCGTTGCGCGCGTTACGCGTCGGCATCACGCAATCGAACATGTCGACGCCGCGGCGCACACCCTCAACGAGATCTTCCGGTTTGCCTACCCCCATAAGGTAACGAGGTTTGTCAGCGGGCATCTGATCCGGCAGGTAGTCCAGCACCTTGATCATCTCGTGCTTGGGCTCACCCACCGACAGGCCGCCGATGGCCAGGCCGTCGAAGCCGATGTTTTCCAGGCCTTCCAGCGAGCGCATGCGCAGGTCCTGGTACATGCCGCCCTGGACGATGCCGAACAGCGCCGCGGTGTTGTCGGCATGGGCGTTTTTCGAGCGCTGGGCCCAACGCAGCGACAGCTCCATGGAGGTGCGCGCCACGTCGTGCTCGGCCGGGTAAGGGGTGCACTCGTCGAAAATCATCACCACGTCCGAGCCCAGGTCACGCTGGACCTGCATGGACTCTTCTGGGCCCATGAACACCTTGGAGCCGTCGACGGGCGAGGCGAAGGTCACGCCTTCCTCTTTGATCTTGCGCATGGCGCCCAGGCTGAATACCTGGAAGCCACCGGAGTCGGTGAGGATCGGGCCTTTCCACTGCATGAAGTCGTGCAGGCCGTTGTGCTTCTTGATCACCTCGGTACCCGGGCGCAGCCACAGGTGGAAGGTGTTGCCCAGGATCATCTCGGCGCCGATGGCCTCAATGTCGCGCGGCAGCATGCCCTTGACCGTGCCATAGGTGCCGACCGGCATGAACGCCGGGGTTTCCACGGTGCCACGAGGGAAGGTGATGCGACCACGACGGGCCTTGCCGTCGGTGGCCAGCAGTTCGAAGGACATTCGACAGGTGCGACTCATGCTTGATCCTCGGGCCCGCGTGGCGCCGGATTGCGGGTGATGAACATGGCATCACCGTAACTGAAGAAGCGGTACCCCTGCTCGACCGCCGCCGCGTAGGCGGCCATGGTCTCGGGGTAGCCGGCGAAGGCCGAGACCAGCATCAGTAGCGTGGACTCCGGCAGGTGGAAATTGGTGACCAGGGCATCGACCACATGGAACGGCCGGCCCGGGAAGATGAAAATATCGGTATCGCCACTGAACGCCTTGAGCACGCCATCGCGCGCCGCGCTTTCCAGCGAACGCACGCTGGTGGTGCCCACGGCAACCACGCGCCCGCCACGGGCACGGCAGGCCTCGACGGCATCCACCACATCCTGGCTCACTTCGAGCCACTCTTTATGCATGTGATGGTCTTCGATCTTGTCGACCCGCACCGGCTGGAAGGTGCCCGCGCCGACGTGCAGGGTCACGAAGGCCCGCTCCACGCCCTTGGCGGCGATCTTTTCCAGCAGCGCTTCGTCGAAGTGCAGGCCGGCCGTTGGTGCAGCTACAGCACCGGCACGCTCGGCGTAGACGGTCTGGTAACGCTCACGGTCGGCGCCTTCGTCGGGGCGGTCGATGTAAGGTGGCAGCGGCATGTGCCCGACGCGTTCGAGCAGTGGCAGCACCTCTTCGGTGAAGCGCAGCTCGAACAGCGTGTCGTGGCGCGCGACCATTTCGGCCTCGCCACCGCCATCGATGAGAATCTGCGCACCGACCTTGGGTGCCTTGCTGGAGCGCACATGCGCCAGCACCCGGTGGCTGTCGAGCACGCGCTCGACCAGCACTTCCAGCTTGCCGCCGGAGGCTTTCTGGCCAAACAACCGCGCCGGGATCACCCGGGTGTTGTTGAAGACCATCAGGTCGCCGGGGCGCAGGTAGTCGAGCAAATCGGTGAATTGCTGATGTACCAACGCGCCGCTCGGCCCATCGAGGACCAGCAGACGGCTGCCATGGCGCTCGGCCAAAGGGTGGCGGGCGATCAGGGAATCGGGGAGTTCGAAGGAAAAATCGGCGACGCGCATGATGATGTTCGGTTCGGCAGGGCCGGGAAGTTTAGCCCAATGTGTGAAAATTGACCATGAAACCCGATTGACCGACCGAAGGCACCTCTCTATACTGCGCGCCACTGCCCTGATGGCGGAATTGGTAGACGCGGCGGATTCAAAATCCGTTTTCGAAAGGAGTGGGAGTTCGAGTCTCCCTCGGGGCACCAAAATCCGGAAAAAACCGACCTTATGGTCGGTTTTTTTTCGCCTGAATTTTGGCTGGCTGCGCGGTGTTTGATTTTGTTCCGGGTCGGCATCAGGTACGCGCCATGGCATTGCATTATGGCTAACAGGCGCATGCCTTCAGATCTGCAGCGTTCTCAAGAACGAGCGCCGCCCGCGCGGCGCTCGATCTAAAATGCACTACTAGAGCCGCGGCAAGCACTTCTCAGGCCCACAACTCAGGCTGCCAACGACGAAACAGCCAGTCACTCGCTATGACCTGGCTTTGTGCTCTGGTCGCCATGTTTACCAAGGGCCGATCTCGTTTCACCAGTCATAGGTCAGGTTTGCGGTGACCGTTCTTCCCTGCCCATAGGTGCACTCCCACACACCGGAGCACCGGCTTACGTAACGTTTGTCATCGATGTTCTCGACATTGGCCTGAATACGCACGCCCTTGATCGCCAAAGGTGATTTCTCCAGGTCGTAAGCGATCATGCCGTCATAGACCGAGTACGACGGGACATCGAATTCACGGTAGGCCATGCTCGTCCCTGGGCTGCTACGCACGTAACGGACGCCAACCCCAAAACCCAGGCCGCGCAGGCTGCTGCTCTCTGGCATCTTGTAATCCAGCCATGTAGCAGCAGTCAGTGGCGATATACCTACCGGATGGCGACCCTTCATACCGTCGTTGTCCTTGGTGTACTCGGTATCGACACGCGAGACCGAGGCCACCAAGTTGAGGTTGCGGGTGAGCTCAGCTTTGCCTTCGAGCTCCAGCCCAGTCGAGCGCAATTCACCCGACTGGTTGCTATAGCCCAGATGGTCCGGGTCCGCCGTCAGGACATTCCTGCGGTCAATCTGATAAGCCGACACCTGCACGAAACTGTTGGAACCTGGCGGCTGATACTTGATACCCACTTCGTATTGCTTGCCAGTCGATGCATCGAAGGTGTTGTGGTGAAAGTCAGTGCCGGTATTGGGCTGGAATGATTCGGAATAGCTGAAGTATGGGGTGATACCGTTGTCGAACAGGTAACCGAAGCCGACACGACCAGAGAACTTCTCATCCTTGATGCTGTTGTCGACTTTGTACAGAGGTTGCTTGTTTTCAGTTACAGCCCAGTCATAACGGCCACCGATGGTCAGGAACCAGCGTTCCCACTTGATCTGGTCCTGCAGGTACAACCCGGTCTGGCGGATGGTGTTATCCCAGGTGTTCTCGGCAACCAGGCTGAAATCGACTGGCTGACCATAAACCGGGTTGTACAGATCAATACCGGGCGGGTTGTTCTGGTAGCGGCCGAGGAACCTGGAATTGAAGTGGTAGTAGTCGGCCCCCAACAGCAGCGTGTGGTCGACCTCGCCCGTTTTGAATACGGCCTGGGCGGTGTTGTCGATGCCATAGACCTTGTTGGTCTGCGCCCAGTCGATGGCGTAGCGGCCAATCGAGCTCAGGTCGTTTGCACCACTGACCTGGTTGGGGATGAACTCGTAGCCGTGCAGCAAGGATACAAAGCGGTCGTCGACATAGGCATAGCGCGCGTTCTGCTTGAGCGTCCAGACCTCGTTCAGCTCGTGGGCAACCTCATAGCCGAGGGTGTACTGATCTCGGTCGTAGGACGCATAGTTGGGCTCACCAATGAAGCGGTCGCGGTCGATAGTGCCGTTGGGGTTGGCCAATACCGTGCCCCACACAGGGAGACCCTGCGGCTCGGGTGTGTCGTTATCCTTCTGAAAATGGCCGTAGAACGTCAGGGTGGTGCGGTCGTTGACGTTCCAGGTGAAACTTGGAGCAAGGGTCATGCGTTTCTGGTCGGCATAGTCGACTTCCGAATTCACGTCGCTGACCACCCCGGTAAGGCGATACAGAAAAGTACCCTGTTCGTCGAGCGGACCGCCAAGGTCGAAGGCACCATACTTGCGATCATGGCTACCCGCCCCCAGTTTGACCGAGCGCAAGGTTTCGGCTGTGGGGCGCTTTGATACCATGTTGACGATGCCCCCCGGCTGGTTTTGGCCATACAGCACGGAAGCCGGCCCTTTGAGTACTTCGACGCGTTCGAGCAGGTAGGGATCGATCTGCAGGGCGCCGCCGGTACTGCCGCCGCCGTAGGGCAGGTGCAAGCCGTCCAGATACATGGGCGTAGCGTTGAACCCCCGCGAGGTGGGTTCGTCAAACGCCTTGACCCGTGCCGAGAAGCCATCGACTTGTATGCCGGGTGTATAGCGCAAGGCCTCGCTGACCGAGAGTGAGCCACGCGCCTTCATTTCGTCCTGGGTGATGACGTTGATGGTCTGCGGGGTTTCCAGGATAGACGTATCGGTCTTGGTGGCTGTGGCAGTGCGCTTGGCGACATACCCGTCCACCGGGCCGTAAGCTGACTCGCCCTGTGCGTTTACATTAGTCGCCCCAAGCTCCAGGGCCGTACCGTCCTGCGGCAACGGCTGCAGGCCGTACACGTTGCCCCCGCGAGGTATGGCCTGCAGGCCGGTCCCGGCAAGCAGCCTTTGAAACCCTTCTTCAATTCCGTATTGCCCCTGTAGACCAGGGCTGGTAAGCCCTCGCGTCAGTTCCGAGGTGTATTGCAGGGTAATTCCCCCTTCACTGGCAAACCGGCCAAGTACCTGGGCCAGGCTCCCGGAGGCGATGCTGTAGCCGTGCTGCGCCTTTTCAGGCGCAGCCAATGCTGATGCACCGCTGCCCTGCAGGGCAATGGCCAGGGCACTGAGGGCGAGGACGCGTCGATAGCTGGATGCACGCGGTTTACCCATGATCGGATCGGTCGTTAAACGCGTTGAACTAGAGCGGATCATTGAGAAATTGTCCCTATGTATGTGGCAGTTCCACAGGTAAGGACTGACGAATTGGCAAAACGGGCCAATTCTCATTAACGCGCGGTGACGGTCACCCAGTACCGGGTCCGGTAATCGACCTGAACCGGCAACGTGGCGGGCAATGCGGCCAGGATGGCGTCGGTATTGTCCAACTGGAACGCACCGCTGAGCAGCAGCTGCCCTACATCAGCCTGGCAGCGAAGCCAGCCCGGTCGATACCGGCCCAGCTCGCTGAGGAATTCGCGCAGCGGCATTTCGTCGACCACCAATTGGCCACGCGTCCACTGGCTGTCTTGTTCACGTGCAACCGCCAGGGCGCCCTGGCCCCAGGCGTCGAAGGTAATCTGCTGACCGGCATCGAGGGTTGGTTCTGGACCATGAGTCGGTATTACCCGCACCGCCCCCTCAAGCACGGACAGTTGAGTAGCGCCCTCTCGCTGGCGGACCACGAAGCGAGTACCCAGGGCTTCCATCAGGCCTTGCTCGCTGGCTACGCGCAATGGCCGGTGATGAGCGCTGAGGGTATCGGGCCCACTGTCCACCAGAATTTCGCCACGGCGCAGGCTTATCAGGCGTTGATGCGCATCGAAATCTACATCCACTGCGGTGTCGGTGTTCAGGTCCAGAACCGTACCGTCGGCCAGTGTCAGTTGCTTGCGTTGGCCAACGCGGGTGGCATAGGCCTGCTGAGGCACAAGCTGGCGGTAACCTGCATAGCCAAGCGGGGCAACGATAGCCAGCGCCAGCAGTTGCTTGATCATTTGTCGACGTTCACGGTTCAGGGTACCCATGGCCAACTGCTGCGGCAGCAGCCCCAACTGTGCCCGCACCCGCTGCGCCTTCTGCCAGGCCCGCTCGTGCTCGGGCGCCGCCGCGCGCCAGCGGGCACAGGCATCACGCTGGGCCACGCTGATCGCTTCGTCGAGCATCAGCATGTGCCAGTGGGCCGCTTGCCGTGCCACTTCCGGGGTGATTCGGTTTTGCTGGCTGAGCATCAGAAGTCGTCGTCGAACAGGATGCAGGCTTCCAGGGCGTTGGCCATGTGCCGCTTGACCGTGCGCTCGCCGATGCCCAGGCGGCGCGCCACCTCGACATAGGTCAGGCCCTCCAGTTGCACCAACAGGAACACCGAGCGCACGACCGGTTTGAAGGTGTCGAGCAATGCGTCCAACTGCTGCAGCGTTTCGCGCATTGACCACTGTTCCTCGGCAGATAGCGCAAACAGTTCTGGCAGTTGCGCGAGCATTTCGAGGTAGGCGCGCTCCAGCGACTGGCGGCGAAAATGGTCGTATACCAGGCGTCGGCTTACCGTTGCGAGATAGGCACGCGGCCTTTGCAGGCTTAGGCTTGCCCCCGCTTTTTGCTGCGCCTGAAGGATCCGCAGAAAAGTGTCCTGTGCCAGGTCAGCGGCCTGGGCAGAGCAACCCAGCCGACGGTAAAGCCACTGCTTGAGCCATCCGTTGTGCTCTGCGTAGACCTGACTCAGATCATCGTTCATCACGGGTATCCCTCCGAGGCGAGGATGGCACCTTAGATGATAACGATTATCAAATCAATCCAGGCGGGCTTTGCCTTCGCCAAGAACAGTCAGCAGGGTTTGCTACCAATATCTTCTGCAAAGCGCAGCAAGTAACCGTCAGGGTCGAGCACCAGAAAATTGCGCTGCCCGAACAGAGATTCACCGCTGCGGTACCAACGCTCTTCAACCGGGTTTCTAAGCGGATGCCCAGCCGCCTCCAGTGCCGAAACCAGCGCTGATGCGTCCGGGCATGCGATAGACAAGTTGATCCCTCGCCCATAGGGCGGCTCAAGCGGGCCGACCCGCCAGGGCGATTCACTGTGCCAGTCCTGCTCCAGCATCAGCTGGCTGCCGCCGAAGGACAGGAAGGCGAAATGGTCTTCTGGGCGCTCATACTCGATCTTGAAACCAAGGATGTCGCAGTAGAAGGCAAGGCTTCGCGTAAGGTCGGAAACGATGAGCTCGGGGACAAGGGAACTAAGCTTCAGCATTATTGACTCCTTTCAATTTTGATCTGCAAACAGGCTTGAGCAATGTGTGGCAATGCCCACTCAATGTCACCGCCCAGCCTCGACCCATATCCAGCTCAGCCTGCAACAACGGCTCGAACTGCGCTCAGGATTTTGATTGGCGAGGTCATGGCACTTTGAAAGCAGCTCAATGTAGCTCAATACAGCTCAATTGAGCTCACCTCGAATGGGGGGGTTGTGGCGGTGGCTGCCGAACCTTGAGCAGTCGGCGGTGATCTCCAACTGAGGCAGTGCTAGCCTGTGAGCGGGGCTTGGCCGCAAACGGCCAGCCAAACCACTGCAAAAGGACCTGCCATGCACCTGCACCACCGCCCTGTTCAGCCCAGCGACATCCCTGCCATCTGCTGCTTCCCCCAGGGCCCGGACGAACTGTTCTACATGTTCCCCAAAGCAACCTACCCGCTCACACCTGCGCAACTCACCGAGGCCATCGCCCAGCGCAACGCTTCTACGGTGGCAGAAGGCGACGGCACGGTGCTGGGCTTCGCCAACTTCTACAAAGCCGAGCACGGCGGCGTGTGCGCCCTGGGCAACGTGGTAGTGGCGCCAGCCGCCCGCGGCCTTGGGGTGGCGAGCTACCTGGTAACCGCCATGATCGAGCTGGCCCGCGAGCAGTTTGCGGCGCGAGAGATTTGGGTGTCGTGCTTCAATCACAACACGGCGGGGTTGCTGCTTTATCCACAGCTGGGCTTTGTGCCGTTCGGCATCGAAGAACGCCAGGCGCCAGATGGGAAGCGGGTGGCGTTGGTGCAGATGAGGCAGGTGCTGGCCTAGCCTGCGAAATCCAGGCTCTGTAAGAGAAGTTTTGTGGGAGCGGGCTTGCCCCGCGATGGAGTGCGAAGCGCTCCTGTACCTGATATCAAATAGTGTCAAAGACGCCGCGAACTCAGGCTTTGCTGCCGCGTTGCGGCAGATCGCGGGGCAAGCCCGCTCCCACAGCGATGGATGACCGACGACGTGTGGGGCTGAACAAAAAGCTCCACGCCTAGGGCACGTATGACTTTAAGCACTGTATCAAAGCGGCGCTTAGCGCCTGGGCTAAGTGCTTTATAGAGGCTTTCTCGACCTAACCCTGCCGCCTCACCTTTGCGAAGAGAATTCAGTAGCGTCCGATACCTCAGTCAGTTTTTTCTTTCAAACACGCCCAAAAAAAATGTCTTGCAACATCAGCTGCCGAACCATACCCATCCCTCGACGTCCGATCCTGCATCCCCCGCGTTTCGAGGTACCCCGTGTGAAAGAGATCATCGCCCGCAAGTACCGCCTGGTGGTGAAGACCATCGGTTACATCGGCTGGTCGCTGTTCTGGCTGCTGATCTGGGATGTGCTGGTCACCATCGACTTCATGCTGTTCTTCAACAGCAAGTTCACCCTGCCGTTGATTCCCTTGACCTTGCTGGGTTCGGCGCTGGTGGTGCTAGTGAGCTTTCGCAACAGCAGCGCCTACAACCGCTGGTGGGAGGCGCGCACGTTATGGGGCGCATTGGTCAACAGTTCGCGCAGTTTTGCCCGGCAGACGCTGACGCTGATCGATGACCCGGATGACGGGCTGAACCCGATCAAGGCGACCTTGCTGCGCCGGCATATCGCCTATGTGAACTGCCTGGCCGCGCACTTGAAGGGCAACCACTGCCCGGATGAACTGATAGCGTTCATCCCGCAAGCGGAGTTCGAACGGCGCAACCGCTCGAACAACTTCGCCAACGACATCCTCAGTGGCTCGGCAGCCCTGCTGGCGCGGGAATACCAAGCCGGGCGCCTGGACAGCATTCGCCTGGCGCGGCTGGAATCCACGCTAGTGGACCTGTCCAATGCCCAGGGCGGCATGGAACGGATTGCCAATACACCACTACCCTACCCTTATGTGTACTTTCCACGGCTGTTCATCACGCTGTTCTGCCTGATCGTGCCGGTGGGCCTGGTCGAGTCGTTGGGGTGGTTCACGCCATTGGCATCGACGGTGGTGGGGTTCATGTTGCTGGCCATCGAGCGGATCGGCACCGACCTGCAAAGCCCCTTCCGTTTCAGTGAGCACCAGATCCAGATGGACACCATCTGCGAGACGATCGAGCGCAACCTGGAGTCGATGCAACGGGAAGCGCAGCATGGCGAACTGACCACCTGATGCATGCGCGGGCTGCCCAGCAGCCCCAGTCAGGCGCGCACATACCGCTGGCGCAGCACATCACTCAAGGCATCCACCAGCAACACCAGCACCAGCATGGCGATGATCACCGTGCTGGCTTGCGCCTCCTGGAACAGGCTCAAGGTGGTGTAGAGCATCTGCCCCAACCCACCCGCCCCGACAAACCCCAACACGCTGGCCATGCGGATGTTGTTCTCCCAGCGGTACAGGCTGTAGGCCAGCAACTGCGGCCACAGGTTAGGCAAGGTGCCAAAGCAGAATGCCGCCACCTGGCTGCCGCCCTGCAAGCGAATAGCTGCAGCAGGCTCTGCCGGCGCGTTCTCCAACGCCTCGGCAAACAAGCGGCCCAACACGCCGGCTGTGTGTAACGCCAAGGCCAGGGTCCCGGCATTCGGGCCAAGCCCTGCGGCCAGCACGGTGAGCGCCGCCCAGACCAACTCGGGGATGGCCCGCAAGGCATTGAGCAGTACACGCGCCGCTGCCTGCAGCGGCCAGCCGAAGCGGCCCGCCGCCGGCAACGCCAGCAGCATCCCCAGCATCACCGCCAACAAGGTCCCCAAGCCCGACATCGCCAGGGTCTCCAAGGCGCCATGCCACACCGCGCGCAAATGCTCGACGGACAGGTCCGGGTGCAGGAATCGCCCCGCGTACTCGCCCATCTGCCCTAAGCCGCCATCGCCGACCAGCGCGTGCAGGTCCAGCTCCAGATAGGCGAACGAGGCCACCACTGCGGCGATGATCACGCCGAGCACCAGCAAGTTGATCGCCCGGTTCATGCCAGCCTTGCTCGCAGAAAGCGGCTGAGTAGGTCAGCCAGCGATACCAGCAGCAGAAACGTCAGCAGCATGCTCGCCACTTCCGCGCCGGCAAACATACGCATCGACAGGTCGATCTGCTGCCCCAGCCCGCCAGCGCCGACAAACCCCATCACCACCGAGGCACGCACTGCGCACTCCCAGCGGTACACGGTGTACGACACCACCTCTGACACGGCATTGGGCAAAATGCCGTAGAAAAAGGCCATCAGCCGACCACTGCCCGCCTGCAATAGGGCATGGGCCGGGCGTTGGTCGACCGACTCGAAGATTTCGGCGTAGACCTTGCCGAGCATGCCGCTGTAAGTAATGGCGATGGCCAGCACTCCTGCCGTTGGCCCAAGCCCCACGGCACGCACGAACAGCAAGGCCCAGACGATCTCCGGCACGCTGCGCAGAAAGATCAGCAGCCCGCGTACCGGCAACCGCAGCACCCGCGACCACCACCCTGCCCGCCCGCCTCGTGAAGCCGCCCGCAGCGACAAGGCACGGCTGGCCAGCAGGCTCGCCGGCACCGCCAACAACAGCGCCAGCGTCATGCCGGCCGTGGCCACGGCGAGGGTCTGCAAGGTGGCCTCGTACAGCAGTTGCAAAAATGCCGAATCATGCGCCGGCGGCCAGAAAGCCTGAGTGAAACTGGCGATCTGCTGGCGGTTCTCTGCCTGCCACAGCACACCTGGGTTCAGCTCGCTCAACTGCAGGCCCGGCCATAACACCGCCACTGCCAGCAGGGTCAGCAGCAACCGTGGCAGCGCCGCCGGGTCGCGGGCCCTCAGCATCGTGGTATCTGCACCGTCAGCACCGCTGCTGGCCCTTGCAAGGGGGGCGAAGCCAAGTGTTCGTTGGCATAGAGTGCATCGAGCATTTGCGGGCTGACCGCCTCGGCCGGGCTGTCGAACACCACCTGCCCCTCACGAATGCCAATCACCCGTGGAAAGTGCGCCAGCGCCAGCTCGACCGCATGCAGGCTGGCCACCAGCGTTACACCGTTGGCCTGGGCGTGGCGGTTGAGCAATGCCAAGCTGTGGTCGGCTAGAACCGGGTCCATGGCCGAGACAGGCTCGTCGGTCAGCAGCAATTGCGGGCGCTGATACAACACCCGTGCAATACCCACCCGCTGCAGTTGGCCGCCGGACAGTTGCCCGCACTGGACGAACAATTTGTCTGCCAGCCCCAGCTCAGCCAATGCCTGACGCACGCCGGGCACATCGGTCGGGTACAGCAGGTTGAGCAGGCCACGCAAGATGCCCCACTGCCCCAGCCGCCCCGCCAGCACCGCCGTCACAACCCGCTGGCGCGGCGGCAAAGGCGGTGCCTGATGCACCAACCCGACCCGCGCCCGCAAGCGCTGACGCGCCCTACCAGATAACTGCCAGGGTTGCTCAGCAAACAGCTCCAGGCGCCCGGCACTGGGCTTGATGGCCGTGGCCATCAGGTGCAGCAGGCTCGACTTGCCCGCGCCAGAGGGGCCGATGATCGCGACCCGCTCGCCCTGCTCGATACGCAGGTTGAGCGCGTCCAGGGCGCGGACCTGGCCGTGGTGCAGGCTGGCATCGTGCAACTGAATGGCCACCCGAAGGTCAGTCACTTGAGCAGGCCGGCCTCGCGCGCGGCTTGTTCGGTGCCCGTGTAGTTCTCAGGCTTGGTCTCGATGAAGCGGCTAGCGGCCTGCAGGTCGAGGATCGCCTTGTGCTCGGGGTTGGCCGGGTCCAGGTCGAGGAACGCCTGCTTGATCTTCGCCTTGAGTGCCGGCGCCATGTTGCCGCGCACGGTCCAGTTGTAGTCGTAATAGGTCGGGGTGGTGGCAAACACCCTCACCTTGCTGGTATCGACCTTGCCGGCATCCACCAGCTTTTGCCAGACGCTGGCATTGAGCACCCCTGCATCGACCTTGCCAGCTTGCACCCAGGCCGCAGTGGCGTCATGGGCACCGGAGTAGGCCACCCGGCTGAAGTAGTCCTCAGGCTTGATGTTGTCCTCTTTGAGCATGAAGTAACGCGGCATCAGGCTGCCCGAGGTGGACGAGATGGAGCCGAAGGCGAACGACTTGCCCTTGAGGTCGGCCAGGCTCTTCACATTGGGGTTGGCGGTGATGAACTTGGACGTGAACTGCGCGTCCTGCTCACGCTGCACCAGTGGCGTGGCGGTCGGGTCTTTCAAGTGCACCTGGACAAAGGTGAAACCGCCCAACCAGGCCAGGTCGAGGCGGTCGGAGGCCAATGATTCGACCACCGCCGGGTAGTCGGCGACCGGCACGAATTTCACCTCCATGCCCAGTTGCTTGGACAGATACTCCCCCAACGGCTTGAATTTACGCTGCAGCTCGGTTGGCGCTTCGTCGGGGATGGCACTGACCCGAAGGGTTTCTGCAGCCTGGGCGACAACGGCACAGCAGGACAGCACGAGGCCGGCGGCGAGCGCCAGAGGGCGTTTGAGCATGGGCATTCTCCGGGTCATTGGCGGGTATTGAGTCGGCAGCCGCGCCGACCGTGAAAAGTATATGTGCCCATGGCGCAATGGCCAGCTTTGCTACAATCGCGCAACAATTTGATCTGCTGAGGTACGTATGAGCGAGCCAATCCGCCTGACCCAGTACAGCCACGGCGCCGGTTGTGGCTGCAAGATCTCCCCCAAGGTACTGGACGTGATCCTTGCCGAAAGCGGCGTCCAGGCCCTGGACCCGAAACTCTGGGTCGGCAACGCTTCGCGCGACGACGCCGCCGTGTATGCCCTGGACGAGGAACGCGGCGTGGTCTCGACCACCGACTTCTTCATGCCGATCGTCGATGACCCGTATGACTTCGGCCGTATCGCCGCCACCAATGCCATCAGCGACATTTACGCCATGGGCGGCGACCCATTGATGGCCATTGCCATCCTTGGCTGGCCGATCAACGTGCTGGCGCCAGAAGTGGCCCGCGAAGTGATCCGTGGGGGGCGCGCGGTCTGCGCCGAAGCGGGCATCCCGCTGGCCGGCGGCCATTCCATCGACGCCCCGGAACCGATCTTCGGCCTGGCCGTCACCGGCGTGGTCAGCAAGCGCCATCTCAAACGCAACGACACCGCCACCGCCGATTGCCGCCTGTACCTGACCAAGCCGCTGGGCATCGGCATCCTCACCACCGCCGAGAAAAAAGCCAAGCTGCGCGAGCAGGACCAAGGCCTGGCGCGCGACTGGATGTGCACCCTCAACACCCCCGGCAGCCGCTTTGGCAAACTCGAAGGCGTGATGGCGATGACCGACGTCACCGGTTTCGGCCTGTTGGGCCACCTGGTGGAGCTGGCCGAAGGCAGCGGCCTCACCGCGCACCTGGACTACGCCGCAGTACCTCGCCTGCCCAGTGTCGAGCATTACCTGGCAGAGGGCTGCATCCCCGGCGGCACCTTGCGCAATTACGAAAGCTACGGCCACAAGATCGGCGCCCTGAGCGAGGACCAGAAGCACCTGCTGTGCGACCCGCAAACCAGCGGTGGCCTGCTGGTGGCGGTCAGCCCTGAGGGTGACGCGCAATTTCTTGCCGTGGCGGCCGAACTGGGCCTGCAACTGTCGCCCATCGGCACACTGGTCGAGCGACAGGGCCACGCAGTCGAGGTGCTTTGATGCGCCCCGACTGTAGCGATTATCGCCAGCTATTTTTGAACGACGTGCCGATGATGGACATGCGCGCACCGGTCGAATTCGCCAAGGGCGCCTTCCCCGGTGTCGTCAACCTGCCGCTGATGAACGACCAGGAACGGCAGAAGGTCGGCACCTGTTTCAAACAGCAAGGCCAGGCCGCCGCCATCACGCTTGGCCACCAACTGGTCAGTGGCGCGATCAAGGGCGAACGCCTGCATGCCTGGGCCAGCTTCGCCAAGGCGCATCCCGATGGCTACCTTTATTGCTTTCGCGGTGGCCTGCGCTCGCTGATCGTTCAGCAGTGGTTGCGCGATGAAGCGGGCATCGACTACCCACGGGTCAAGGGCGGCTACAAAGCGATGCGCACCTTCCTGTTGGACACCACCCAGCAGGCCGTGGAGCACTGCGATTTCGTCCTGATCGGCGGCCTCACCGGCACCGGCAAGACCGATGTATTGCATCAGCTGGGCAACGGCCTGGATCTGGAAGGCCACGCCAACCACCGCGGCTCCAGCTTCGGCAAACGGGCCACCGCGCAACCGGCGCAAATCGGCTTCGAAAACAAGCTGGCCATCGATGTACTGAAAAAGCGCGCGCGTGGCATCGAGCAGTTCGTGCTTGAGGATGAAGGCCGTATCGTCGGCAGCTGCACCGTGCCGCTGGCGTTGTACCAAGGCATGCAGCAGTACCCGTTGGTATGGCTGGAGGACAGCTTCGACAACCGTGTTGAACGCATCCTGCGCGATTACGTGGTCAACCTGAGCGCAGAGTTCGTCGATGTGCACGGGGGCGAAGCCGGCCGCCGACTGTTTGCCGAACGCATGCTGTCGAGCATGGCCAATATCCACAAACGCCTGGGTGGCGAACGCTGCCAGCGCTTGTCCGCCATCTTGCAGCAAGCACTGGAAGAACAGCAGCGCAGCGGCGCGGTGGACCTGCACCGGGGCTGGATCGAAGGGTTGCTGAAGGAGTATTACGACCCGATGTATACCTATCAGCGCGAGGCCAAGGCTGAACGTATCGAGTTTGCGGGGGATGCCATTGAGGTTCGGGAGTACCTCAAGGCCCGCGCGCAAAGGCAGAAACACTAAGGCCGCTTAGCCAAACACCTTGCACCGATGTCGTCTGTAGGAGCGGCCATCTCACTGCCCCGGGCTGAGCACCCGCTCAAGCTCGGCTGCCCGGTCCCGGGTCATGTCCATCCCGCACACGCCGCCTTCCAGCTGCGCCATGGTGCCGCCACTGGCCTGTACGTGGAACGTGCAGTTGTCATCGCGGTAAGCGATCCACTTACGCTGCACCTCGCGCAGGCGTTTCTGCTGCCCAGCGTCCAGCTTGCCCATCAACTGTTTGTACACCCGGTTCAAGCGCTGGTCCTGCAACTGGGTTTCGGCCTGGATGCAGTTGCTCATGGCCACTGTGCTGGACGCCTGGTCCATGCACTGCCCGTAGCCCGGCGAATAGTCTTCGGCCATCGCCAGCGGCAGCACACAGGCCAACGCCAAGCCAGTCAGGTAATACCTGTTCATCAAAATGCTCCCTGTGGGTGTCAAAACGTCTGCGGTTGTTCCGGCGGCATCAGCACCTTGCCCGGTTCGAAACGCAATGACGGCATCTGGGTCGCGGCATACAACGCGACACCCAATGCCGCTATCAAGGCCACATCAAACCAGCGCCAGCCGGGCATGTCGTCGGCACTGCGGGCCTTCCAGCAGTGCCAGGCCTGGCCTGCGCAGAACACCAGCATCGCTGTCAGCCACAGATAGAAGCCCGCGCCAAAGCCGGTGCGCTCATGGAACGCGTAGCTCTGGCTGTCTGGCAAGCGGTCGATGCCGAAGCTGCTGGCGGCCAGGTACAGCGCCGCCAGCCCGCAGACCAACGCCAGCCGGCGGAACCGACGATGGGCAAGAATCGCCACGGCCAGCAGCGGGTTGGCAAACCACTGGTACAACCCGAAGGGCATGCCCCATGGCCCGTACAGCAACATCTGCAGGGCGGGCATATGGCGGTCGGCAGCCATCAGGGCGCCATCGAAACAGAGGCTGAATAGAAACAGCAGCAAGCTGGCGCTGAGATAGAAAACGGGCAAAGGGCGCACCTGGAGAACACGGGACAGGCTGCGACCATAACCCAGGCCCTGCCCCGCTTCCAGAGCTTCAGAAGTCTCCGCTCGCCGCAACACTATGCAACCGGTGGTTCCAGCAGCAGCCCATAAAGGCCCGAGTCGGACAGCTCACCGGCCACGCACCAGCGCGCCCGCAGGGTGCCTTCGAGCACGAAGCCCTGGCGTTCGAGCGTGCGCGCCGAGCCTTGGTTACGGGGGTCTATCTCGCCCTCCAGGCGGCGCATGTGCAGGGTGTGGGCGAGGTAGTCGATGAAGCAGGTCAGCGCCTCGTCCATGTAGCCCCTGCCCTGTACCGCGCTGGCCAGGCAATAGCCGATCTCGCCACGGCGCGAGACGTCGTCAATATTGAACAGCTGGACCATGCCGATCAATTCGCCGTTGTCACGGCGGTACATGCCGAGCTTAAGCTGGTCGCCATTGGCGTAGGCTTCGCGGTCGGCGGCCAGGGCGCTTTCGGCTTCGGCCAGGTTGTGCCAGGGGGCATGGTGCCAATAACGCATGACCTCGGGGTCGGCCATGATCGCCAGCCATTGCGCGGCATCGCCATGGCGCATCGGGCGCAACTGCAGGCGGGGGCTGTCGAGGCAGAGGTCACTGGGGAAACTGCGGGGTGGGGTCACGCCGGATCTCCTGTCCATTGCTGGGGAGATGACAGTTTAACGTCAAGCGAGGCGGCTGGGGGATGCGTTGGGTTTTATCGTGTGTTTGAGAGTGGGTGACTCGGTGCGGGGACTGCGTCATGGCCAGTAGGTGCCTGGCGGGGGTTTTGCGTTGGGGCGCAAATCGAGCGCCGCCCGCGCGGCGCATCGCGACGCAAGGCCGCTCCCACATTTGTTTCGGGCCAGTGAGGCCTGTGATATTGGCGCGCGACCGCCTTGTTTGTCCGACTCTATATCCAGCCATGCGCTTAGGGGCCGCGTGCCCATACCACAGGAATAACTGGCCCGAAACAAATGTGGGAGCGGCCTTGCGTCGCGATGCGCCGCGCGGGCGGCGCTCGATCTCAAGGACGCTGCAGCACTTTCGCCATGCGCCTATCAGCCGTTACTCGCCGTTTAAAAATGGCTCAACCGCCCCGGTTCAACCCCATTTCCATGTCATTGATCAGCGCCTTGGCCATGGCACTGAGAATCCGCGCGGCGCTGCCTGCAACCTTGTTGCCCTCCATCTCGGCCTCTTCGCTGAGGTGGCGTATGCACCCAAGCAGCACGGACAATTCGTCGAACGCGTGATCAAGAGGGATGCCCGGCTCGATACGAAACAGTTCGAGAAACGTCTCCACGCCAGCAGTGGTGTGGGTTTTCAGGTGATTGCTCATAGCACTGCCTCCTGCGCCTTCATGTGGGCGAACAGCGCATACAGCAGTTCGGTATGGATCGACATGTTTTCGAGGAGGATGCAGCGTTGAGCGCGGTCTTCGGCTTTGAGGTACAGCTCGATGGTTTGGGAAAGGCTGCCCATGAGCCTGACTGTTTGGCACTTCGCGTCTTTTTGAGACAGGTCGGCGGTTATCGAGATGTATGGGATTGGGAAAGTGGGTGGATCAGGTACACGTTTTTTCATGGTGAACTCCACTGACATTTCAAGGAGCAACCACCTTGGTCCTTCTCACAGATTTGGGTGGCAGCCGCGCGCGAGGTGAGAAGCCCGTGTTGGAGTCACCACGGTCAGACCGAAGCCTGCACGCGCACAGCTGCCATAAAAACGGCCGACTACCAACAACGAGTTCTCACACCCGCTCGCCTTTTCAGGCGAACCGTGAAGTTATCGCTGTAGTACTTCCCCGCCTATCAGACGGCATCCGACAGAGATCGTAGGATAATTCCCAAGACCCACCAATCTGAAGCACTTGGTTTCAAGTTCAGAATCTTCTTACAGCTGATGGCCCTTTCGCGGGCAAGCCCGCTCCCACCAGTATCTCCGGTGCCATCAAGAGCAGTGGAGAGCCTGTGGGAGCGGGCTTGCCCGCGAAAGGGCCGGCACAGACGACCCAAAAACAGTCAGGCCACCTCAGCCCCATCATCATCCGGCCAATGCGGCTCGTTGGCCCCAGGCGGGGTCAACGGCGGCAGCCCATAAGCCGCGCGCGCATCGTCGCAGCTGGGGTTATGCACCCCACCCTCCCACGACGCTTCGAACTCCCGGCAAGGGCTCGAGCGGTTAGCGTAGATGGTGCACGCCACCTCTTTGCCGATCTCGCCGGCAAGGCTGACGCAGCGGCAAGGCTTGGCATCGGTGCCGATCATCGCGACCCGGGTCGGGTTGATCTGCACCACCAGGTCGTCAGGCACAACACCCCCGGCAGACTGGCATTCGCCCCAGAAGAAAGACACACGGAAGTACCCGCAGCAGGCGCCGCAGTCAAGGCAAGGGTTATATTCGGACATGAGACCACGGAGGGAAGGTTGTTGTTATCGGGGCTGGGCCCGCGGCGCCATTTTCATTCCAACCGGGGCTGGCTGGATAGAGGGGGAATGCAAAAAAAATTGCCGCTGATCCGGCAAGCCTCAAGGCCCGCAAAACGGGCGGACAGCACACCTGCCACCCGCCCGACTGGGTTAACGCAAGGCCTTGTAGGTGTTGGCATCCCAGTGCTGCAGGCCAAGGCCTTCGCTAGGGTCATAGCTGTCGCCGCTCACCTGGCTGAAGCGCGTACGGGCTTCACCGCAGTGCACCAGTCGGTCGTCCCTTTCACCTTCGGTGATGACGGTATACGACTGGCTGCGCATGGCCTGGTAGTCCTCATCGGCGGCCGCCATGGCCAGGTGATGCTGCATCAGCTGGTTGTCATCCAGCACCAACTGCTTGTCCAGCTCGACACCCCAACGGCTCAGGCAGACTTCGGCGAAATGCCGCACGATCAGCCCGGGCTCGATCAGCACCTTTCCATCGCCTGTGCCATCGGCTGAAGCATTACCTACCAGCGTGGCATGGCGGCCGGGCATGGGGTAAATGCACATGCGTGTGCCACTCTCGACAGAAGGAATCACGCAGGCAAACCCTTTGGAGCGTTCATCCCGCGAATAGAAACCGACGTATTCCCTGACATTGCCCGCCAGCGTTACCCGTTGCGCCTGGATGTTGCCTACACCCGGCACTGGGTCGATGGCAAAGATGTTGATCGGGATATCCCGCAGCATCGGGTCCTCGGCCATCGCATTGGCCAGCATATGGCAGCTGACACCGCCCCGGCTCCAGCCCACCAGGTTGACCTGGGTCGGCAGGCGCGGCTTGCGGAACATCGTGATGATCTGCTCTTGCAGTGCCTGCGGGGTTGGGTGGCGATCGCCGTAGTCATAGGTTCGCCAGAACCAGGACGCCGTGGCGGATGCATCCGGGATCGGTACGCCTGCGTCTTTGAGCCGTGCGTAATCTTGCTCGGTGAGTTTGGTGCGTTGCCAGCTGCATTCGCCCTTTATCACCTGCAGTACATGGCCCACATTCTCTTCCCAACCACGACCGAACAACTGACCACTCCAGTTGAAGTAGCCACCCGGCTCGACGAACAAATCATCGTCCTGAAGGTTGCCACTGCCCGGCCCATCAACCGCAACCCAGTGGGCGAACTCGCGCCCCTGATCATTGCCGGCCAATGTCGAGACCAGTTCACCGTTCCAGAAACTGGGGTTGGCAGCATCGAAGCGGTGGGAACCCGTACCGCAGAAATAGGCTGTAAATACACTCATTTGGATATCCGCAAAGGAAAAATGAGTGCTCAAGGTAGTCGTTCGAATAATCGGCAGGCAGTCGGAAGGCCACCCCCATCGACAGAACTGGGGCCGCCGAGCGGCCCCTTGCTGCTTACTTCTGGGTCAGGCCATCGGCCCTGAACATCTGGCGGATACCCCGGATAGCCTGGCGAATACGGTCCTGGTTCTCGATCAGCGCAAAACGCACGTGGTCGTCGCCATAATCGCCAAAGCCGATACCCGGCGACACGCAAACCTTGGCCTCGGCCAACAGCTTCTTGGAAAACTCCAGCGAGCCAAGGTGCGCATACTCCGGCGGGATCTTCGCCCACACGTACATCGATGCCTTGGGGTTCTCGACCATCCAGCCCAGTTCGTGCAAACCCTTCACCAACAGGTTACGGCGCTGGCGGTACTGCTCGGCGATATCGCGCACGCACTGTTGGTCGCCTTCAAGCGCCGCGATGGCTGCCACCTGCAAGGGCGTGAAGGTACCGTAGTCGTGGTAGCTCTTGATTCGCGCCAGGGCATTGACCAGCTCTGGGTTGCCCACCATGAAGCCAATACGCCAGCCGGCCATGTTGTAGCTTTTGGACAGCGTGAAGAACTCCACCGCAATGTCCTTGGCGCCTGGCACCTGCATGATCGAAGGTGCTTTCCAGCCGTCGTAGACGATATCGGCGTAGGCCAGGTCGTGGATCACCAGCACACCATACTGCTTGGCCAGTGCCACCACGCGCTCGAAGAAGTCCAGTTCCACGCACTGCGCGGTAGGGTTGGACGGGAAGCCGAGGATCATCATCTTTGGCTTGGGGATGGACTCGCGGATGGCCCGCTCAAGCTCATTGAAGAAGTCCACACCCGGCACCAGTGGCACCGAACGCACCTGGGCGCCGGCGATCACGGCGCCGTAGATGTGGATCGGGTAGCTGGGGTTGGGCACCAGCACCGTGTCGCCCTGATCGAGGGTGGCGAGCATCAGGTGGGCCAGGCCTTCCTTGGAGCCAATGGTGACGATGGCTTCGCTTTCCGGGTCGATGTCGACCTCGTAGCGGTCCTTGTACCAGTTGGAGATGGCCCGGCGCAGGCGTGGGATGCCGCGGGAGGTGGAGTAGCCGTGAGTGTCTTCGCGCTGAGCGACCTGCACCAGTTTCTCGACGATGTGCGGCGGGGTCGCGCCATCGGGGTTGCCCATGCTCAGGTCGATGATGTCTTCGCCACGGCGTCGGGCGGCCATCTTGAGCTCGGCGGTGATGTTGAAGACATAAGGGGGGAGACGATCAATGCGCGCAAAGCGGCGCGGCGAACCTGGGTTGGCCATGGTTTCCTCTGAGTACGTAAGCGCCCGGAACCGTCCGAGCGACGTTGGCCGATGTGGCGGCCTGGATCAGAAGATAGTGCCGAAACAGGATTCGTGTAAAGGACAAAATCCTGTTTTGTTAGAATTTTTCAGATGTATTTTTTGAAAATTAGAGAATTATGTTTTCAGGGGCGGCCTCTTCGCGGGGCAAGCCCGCTCCCACAGGGATCGCACCGGTGGGAGCGGGCTTGCCCCGCGAAGAGGCCGGCACAGGAGAACACCCATAAAAAAACCCCGGCACATGGCCGGGGTTTTCGTGTAACAGGCAGCGGTATCAGCGTGCGTAGGTCATCAGCACGTCCGCAGCGGTCTGGCTGTCTACCGACATCATCACGCTCAGGGCAGTGACGGTGAGGATCGAGAAGCCGAACACCTTGCGGGCCCACTTGCTGTCGTCCTCGGCCTTGTAGCCACCCCATGCCATGTACAGCCAGTACAGGCCCATGGCAGCAGCCACGGCCATGTAACCGAGGCCGGCGTAACCGCCGAGGGTGAGCATCAGGGTCGCGAGCACGAAGGCCAGCACGTACAGCACGATCTGCTTCTTGGCTGCAAGAATACCGCGCGCCACCGGCAGGACCGGGATGTTGGCAGCGCTGTAATCCTTGAAGCGGAAGATGGCGATCGCAAAGCTGTGCGGCATCTGCCACAGGCTGAACATCACCAGCAGGGTCACTGCAGCCAAGTCGAAGCTATTGCTCACGGCGCAGTAGCCGATCACCGGAGGCATGGCACCCGAAAGGCTGCCGACCAAGGTGCCGTGCACCGATTTACGCTTCAGCCAGAGGCTGTAGAAACCGACGTAGACGATGAAGCCGATCAGCGCACAGAACGCCGACAGTGGGTTGGCCTGGACATACAGCAGGCTGAAACCCGCCACCCCAAGCAGGGTGGCGTAGATCAGCGCGAGGGGCAGCGACATGCCGCCCTGGACCATGACGCGGTTCTTGGTACGTTCCATCTTGATGTCGATGTCGCGGTCGATGCAGTTGTTGAACACACAACCCGACGCCACCACCAGAGAAGTACCTACCACCACCGCCAGGAACAGGGCGAAGTCCACATGGCCCTTCGCGGCAAGGAAGAAACCGCCTGCCACGGAAAGCACGTTACCGAAAATGATCCCCGGTTTGGTGATTTGGATAAAGTGCTTAACGGACATGCAGTCTTACCTCACTTGGCCATCATTTCGATGTGGATGTTGAACATGATCCACAGCGACAGGCCGACCAGCAGTGCAATTACCATGGCGGTAAACAGGAACGTCGACACGTTGGAACGCTGCTCTTTCGAGCGGTCCATGTGCAGGAAGTACACGAGGTGCACTACTACCTGAATCACAGCCATCGCGACCACGACCAGAACGGTCAGGTTCTTCGGCAGGCTTGGGAACATCACCAGGCCGAACGGGATCGCGGTCAGGATGATCGACAGTACAAAGCCGATCATGTAGGACTTCACGCTGCCGTGATTACCTTCGTGATGAGTGTCGTGTGCGTTAGCCATTACAGAACCCCCAGCAGGTAGACGACGGTGAATACGCAGATCCAGACCACGTCCAGGAAGTGCCAGAACAGGCTCAGGCAGCTCATGCGGGTCTTGGCAGTCGGGGTAATGCCCTTGGTGCTGATCTGATACATCAGGATTGCCATCCAGATCAGACCTGCAGTCACGTGCAGACCGTGGGTACCGACCAGCGCGAAGAACGCCGACAGGAAGCCACTGCGCTGCGGGCCGAAGCCTTCGGCGATCAGGTGATGGAATTCATAGATTTCCATCGCGATGAACGCAGCACCGAACAGGAAGGTCACAGCCAACCAGCCCAGTACGCCTGCTTTCTTGCCATCGAACAGCTTCAGCATGGCGAAGCCGAAGGTGATCGAGGACAGCAGCAGGAAGGCAGTTTCGACCGCTACGAAGTCGAGCTGGAAAATGTCATGACCCGACGGGCCGCCGGCAAAACTGCCGGACAGCACCGCGTAGGTGGCGAAGAGCGACGCAAACAAGATGCAGTCGGTCATCAGGTACAGCCAGAAACCGAGTACGGTCATCTGGCCCGAGTCGTGGTGGTGATCGTCGTGCCCATGGTCGTGACCATGAGCAGCGCCGTGGATTACTTGACTGGACATTGATTACACCCGTTCAAACGATTCGACACGTGCGCCGCCAGCAGGCAGTGCACCGGCCTTGGCCAGGGCTTTCAAGCGCTCGCCTTCGATACGCGCCACTTCCTCGGCAGGCACCATGTAGCCCTGGTCGTCACGCGCAGCGTGGCGAACGAAGACAGCGATGGTTGCAACCAGGCTCGCACCTACCAGCCACCAGATGTGCCAGATGAAGGCAAAGCCGAAGACGGTCAGCAGCAGGCCCATGAACAAACCGGTAGAGGTGTTGCTCGGCATGTGGATCGCTTCGTACTTGCCCGGCACCTTGTAGGCAACACCGGCTTCTTTGGCTTCGTGCCAGGCGTCCAGACCAACTTTCTCAGGCATGTGAGCGAAGTTGTAGAACGGAGGTGGCGAAGAAGTCGACCATTCCAGGGTACGGCCGCCCCATGGGTCGCCGGTCACGTCCAGGTTCTGGTTGCGGTCGCGGACCGAAACGAAGATCTGGATCAGCTGGCAAGCGATACCGAACAGGATCAGCACGGCGCCGACAACAGCTACCCACAGGTAGGGTTCCCACAGTGGGTTGTCGGAGTGGTTCAGACGACGGGTCATGCCCATGAAGCCCAGGGCGTACAGCGGCATGAACGCAACGTAGAAGCCCGAGATCCAGAACCAGAAGGCAGCTTTGCCCCACTTCTCGTTCAGGGTGAAACCGAAGGCTTTCGGGAACCAGAAGGCGAAACCGGCGATGTAGCCGAATACCGCGCCACCGATGATCACGTTGTGGAAGTGAGCAATTACGAACAGGCTGTTGTGCAGAACGAAGTCAGCACCTGGAACGGCCAGCAGAACGCCGGTCATGCCACCGATGGAGAAGGTGACCATGAAGCCCAGGGTCCAGAGTACTGGCGCGGTGAAGCGCAGGCGGCCCTGGTAGATGGTGAACAGCCAGTTGAACAACTTCACACCGGTCGGGATCGAAATCAGCATCGTCGCCAGACCGAAGAAGGTGTTGACGCTCGCGCCGGCACCCATGGTGAAGAAGTGGTGCAGCCATACCGCAAAGCCAAGAATGGCGATCGCGCCCGATGCATAGATCATCGAGTGGTGACCGAACAGGCGCTTGCCTGCGAAGGTCGAAGTCACTTCCGAGAACACGCCGAAGGCCGGCAGGATCAGGATGTAAACCTCAGGGTGACCCCACGCCCAGAACAGGTTGACGTACATCATCGGGTTCCCACCAAGCTCGTTGGTGAAAATGTGGAAGTCCAGATAACGGTCAACAGTCAGCAGAGCGAGTGCAGCGGTCAGAATCGGGAAGGAAGCAACGATCAGCACGTTGGCCCAGGTGCAGGTCCAGGTGAAGATCGGCATGTCCATCAGTTTCATGCCAGGTGCGCGCATCTTCATCACGGTGACGAGGAAGTTCACACCGGTAAGCGTCGTACCCAATCCGGATAGCTGTAGCGCCCAGATGTAGTAGTCGACACCCACGCCAGGGCTGTACTGAATGCCCGCGAGCGGCGGATAGGCAACCCAACCGGTCTTGGCGAATTCGCCGACGCCCAGGGAGATGTTGACCAGCAGCACGCCTGCCAGCAGCAGGTAGAAGCTCAGGGAGTTCAGGAACGGGAAGGCAACGTCACGTGCACCGATCTGCAGAGGCAGGGCCAGGTTCATCAGGCCGGTGAAGAACGGCATCGCCATGAAGATGATCATGATCACACCGTGAGCGGTGAAGATCTGGTCATAGTGTTCAGGCGGCAGGTAGCCTTCGGATCCACCAGTGGCGGCAGCCAGCTGGGTACGCATCATGATGGCGTCGGCAAAGCCGCGCAGCAGCATGATCATCGCGACGATGATGTACATCACCCCGATTTTCTTGTGGTCGACAGTCGTCAGCCACTCGCTCCACAAGTAGGTCCACTTGCGGAAATAGGTGATAAGACCGACGACAGCGATACCGCCGAGCGCGATCATGGCAAGCGTCACCATGACTATCGGCTCGTGATAGGGTATCGCCTCCAGGCTTAGTTTACCGAACATCTCTTACTCCTCTGCACCGGCAGCTGGTTGCATACTCGATTCCACACCCTTGGTAGTGGCCAGATCTTTGCTGCCTGCTTCTTCGTGGACCGGCTTGCCGCGGTTCATGCCTTCGTACTTGTCGACGATGGACTGGAACAGCTCTGCCGGGGCCTCGCTGTACAGCGCGACTGGGTTGTATTCGCTAGGTTTGGCCAGAGCGTCGTACTCGGCTTTGCCCAGTTTCAGCGGCGACTGCTTGACCTCGGCGACCCATGCATCGAAGTCGGCCTGGGAAGTGGCAGTAGCCTTGAATTTCATGCCGGTGAAACCAGCACCGCTGTAGTTGGCGCTGATACCGTCAAACACACCGTTCTCGTTGGCGATCAGGTGCAGTTTGGTGGTCATGCCGGCCATGGCGTAGATCTGGCCGCCCAGACCCGGGATGAAGAACGAGTTCATCACGGCGTCAGAGGTGACGCGGAAGTTGATCGGGGTATTGGCCGGGAAGTTGATCTTGTTGACCGTGGCAATGCCCTGTTCCGGGTAGATGAACAGCCATTTCCAGTCCAGCGCGACCACGTCGATCTGGATCGGCTTCACGTCGGAATCCAGCGGACGGTAAGGGTCCAGCTTGTGGGTGGAGTGGTAAGTGAAGTAACCCAGGGCAATGATGATCAGGATCGGGATGATCCACACCGCGGCCTCGATCT
The DNA here is from genome assembly GCF_025905425.1 of Pseudomonas putida. NCBI lineage: Bacteria > Pseudomonadati > Pseudomonadota > Gammaproteobacteria > Pseudomonadales > Pseudomonadaceae > Pseudomonas > Pseudomonas putida. Next base: position 4,357,306 of record NZ_CP109603.1, read on the forward strand.
TGGTCGAGTGCGACCAGTCAGGCGTGTAGGTGGCGGCCTTGTTGGAAGCACGGTACTTCCAGGCGAACACCAGGGTCATGATGATGACCGGCACCACCACCAGCAGCATCAGGCCGGTAGCGATGAGGATGAGGTTCTTTTGCTCAATGCCGACCTGACCTTTCGGGTCGAGCAGGGTCCAGTTGCACCCACTGAGTAAAAGCATGCCTAAAAAGGGCAATATGCCAAACAGTCTGGGGTAACGCTTTTTACTCATCTCACGACCTCTAGATCAGCTTGCTTCAATGCAATTTGTGTTTTGGTAGCCAACACTTCGTCCTGCCAAGTGCGGCATTTCGCGCCCGTAGTCACTCCTGCCAGGGGTCCGACTGCAGGACCTTGGCTAAAGCGGTTTAACGGTGCTTATGGTTTCGTAGGCAACAGGCCTGTACTTCAGACCAAGTCCATTTGGTGCGGGAAAACGCGGAGGGGTGTCCGCTCGGTATCGCCGCTGGGCGAAACTTGACGAAGTCAGCAAAAGGGAGCGCTGAGGCTTCCTTCAATCCTGCGACTCGCAAGCAGTGCCGAACGGAAATTGGGGGCGATTGTAGATAGGTCGCCAACCCTTGACTATGACTTATTGAGCAACAGTCTTTTACAGAATCTGCAACAATGCGACGCGATGGATCAACTTCGCGACAGTTTGTCGCACCCCGCCGGGTAGCCCTCAAAGCCGCATTCTACAAGGCTTTGTCATTGATCTGGATCAAGCGGGGAGCAACTTTCGGCGCATCAGGTGCGGTGCAAAAGCCCCGATGTAATTCGGGACTTTTGTCTAAGCCTGACGTCGATTGCGGTAGATACCCAGCGGCACCAGGATAGCGGTGAGCACGAACGCGACAAGCGCCCATTGCGCCAGCGACAGGCCGAGGATCGGTGGGTACGGCGTGCTGCAGAAGCCATCGACCTGGAATGCCAGTGGCCACAGCTTGGCCAGGGGCAGGTCGTCGACGATCGGCTGCAGGGTATCGATGCCGCAACTGACCATGGGGTTGGCGAGTATATACACATGGTTGCCGGCCGCAACGATTCCGCCAATGGCACTGAGCACCACCAGGCCTTCAAAGAAGGTCAGGCTGCGGCGCCCAGGCATCGCGGCGGCGATGAACGCGAACACGGCAATAAACAGAAGGGCATAGCGCTGCAGGATGCACAGCGGGCAAGGCGCCTCGCCAAGCACGATTTGCATGTAAAGGGCGCCACCGATCAGCGACAGGCAGATCAGCCCCAGCAGCACCAGAAAGCGCCGTTCCCGATTCAGGCGCGATGTTTGTTCGTTCATTGCCGGTTCCTTCGATGGATAGTGGCCGCGTGGTCCGCCTGCCTGAGCGCAATTCTACACGCTGGGCAGGGCCTTTGAGCGTGCCGAGGAGGCAACGTGACAGCACTGCGCGGGGCTATCCGGAGATGGCTGAGACCGGCCGTAGCGACATCGGTTCAACGTCGCGAGGCAAAAAAGCGGCTACCCGGGTGCCGTGCAGGGGCAAGCCCCTCGACACCCGGGAGTGAAGGATACCGTGATTAAAGGAGGATTAAAGATGAAAGCTTGGACGCCTGTTTCATCTTTCCTTTATATAAGCAGGCAGGAGCAGCCTTGTGCTGCCCCTGCACTGAAACCTGCGCGAACCAGAGGCGTTTACTCCAGCGCCGCCGCCGGCCCGAAGAACTCGTAGCGGCTCTGCTGCTCAGGCACACCCAGGCCCTTCAACTGGCGTTTGACCGCTGCCATGAAGCCCTTGGGCCCAAGGAAGTAGGCATCGACGTCACGTTCACGTGGCAGCCACTCGGCCAGCAGGTCTTCGCTCAACAGGCCTACGGCATCGGCCGCAGCACCACCTTGCGGCTCGGCATAGCAGTAGAAGCGCTTGAGCTGTGGATGACGCGCGGCCAGGCCGTCGATCCAATCACGGAAGGCATGCACGGCGCCGTTACGCGCACAGTGGATGAAATGCACTTCACGCTGAGTCTGCAGCGCCGCTTGCAACATCGCCAAGGTCGGGGTGATACCCACACCGCCACTGATCAGCACCAAGGGTTTTTCACTGGCGGCCAAGGTGAAATCGCCGGCGGGCGGGAACAGCTGCAGGGTCTGGCCCACGACCAGTTCGTCATGCAGGAAGTTGGAGACCTTGCCACCGGCTTCGCGCTTGACGCTGATGCGGTATTCCTTGCCATCGCACAGGGCCGACAGGGAGTAGTTGCGACGTTGCTCGGCACCGTCGATGAACAATTGCAGGCCAATGTACTGCCCAGGCTCGGCTTTGAGCACCGGCTTGCCATCCACCGGAGCAAAATAGAACGAGACGATCTCGCTGCTCTCCTGCTCGCGGCGTACCAGGCGAAACTCGCGGGTACCACGCCAGCCACCGGCGGCTTCTTCTTTCTCTTTATAGAGGCTTTCTTCGGCGCCGATGAGGATGTCGGCGAGCTGACCATACGCGGCGCCCCAGGCAGCGATCACCTCAGGGGTGGCGATTTCCTTGCCGAGCACTTCTTCGATGGCACGCAGCAGGCAGCTGCCCACGATCGGGTAGTGCTCCGGCAGAATCTGCAGGGCGACGTGCTTGTTGATGATCTGACCGACCAGGCCGCCGAGTTGTTCGAGCTGGTCGATATGGCGGGCATACATCAACACGCCGTTAGCCAACGCACGTGGCTGGTCGCCGCTGGCCTGGTGGGCCTGGTTGAACAGCGGTCGTACCTCAGGGTACTCGTTGAGCATCATCTGGTAGAAGTGAGTAGTCAGCGCTTCACCGCCGCTTTCCAGCAGGGGGACAGTGGCTTTGACGATTGCACGTTGTTCGGCATTGAGCATTGCAACAACTCCTGAGCCTGTGGCTTCAAATGATGGCTTTAGCTACTTCACCATTCGTGCCAACTTTTACAGCCAGCAAAATCAGGGGGTTGACGCAGGTCATGTCAAAAAGACCCACCCCGGCGTATAGTCATATTGACCAACAGGAGTCCCTATGACTGCAAAACCTCTGCTCACCGCCCTCCTCCCTTTGGTCAGCGACCTGTCCCGCGACCTGAGCGACCAGGAACGTTACCGCCGCCTGCTTCAGGCCATGCGCGGGCTGTTGCCGTGCGACGCCGCCGCGCTGCTGCGCCTGGACGGAGAGTGGCTGGTGCCGCTGGCGGTGGATGGGTTGAGCCCCGACACCCTGGGCCGACGCTTCCGGGTCAGCGAGCACCCGCGCTTCCAGATCCTGCTCAGCCGCCCGCACCCCACCCGCTTTGCCAGCGATTCGGAACTGCCCGACCCATACGACGGCCTGGTCAACGCCCCGGATGCCGACCTTGAAGTGCACGACTGCATGGGCTGCCCATTGATGGTCGATGAGCGCCCCTGGGGCCTGCTGACCCTGGATGCACTCAGCCCTGGGCAGTTCCAGAGCCTGGAACTCGATGCCCTGCAGGCCTTCGCCAGCCTGGCCGCCGCCACGGTGACCGTGGCCGAGCGCATCGAGCACCTGGCCCTGCGCGCAGAGGATGAACACCACCGCGCCGAGATCTACCGCCAGGCCAGTACCCAGGACAAGGAGCTGATTGGCCAGAGCGCCGCGCACAAGCGCCTGGTGGAGGAGATACGCCTGGTCGGCGGCAGCGAACTGACCGTGCTGATCACCGGCGAGACCGGCGTCGGCAAAGAGCTGGTGGCCCAGGCCCTGCACCAGGCCAGCAACCGTGCCGACAAACCGCTGGTCAGCCTTAACTGTGCGGCATTGCCCGACACCCTGGTGGAAAGCGAGCTGTTCGGCCACGTGCGCGGCGCCTTCACCGGCGCCCATGGCGAACGCCTTGGCAAGTTCGAGCTGGCCAACGGCGGCACGCTGTTCCTCGACGAAGTCGGCGAGTTGCCACTGACCGTACAAGCCAAGCTGCTGCGCGTACTGCAGAGCGGCCAGTTGCAACGCCTGGGTTCGGACCGTGAACACCGGGTCGACGTCCGCCTGATCGCAGCAACCAACCGCGACCTGGCAGCAGAAGTACGCAATGGCAACTACCGCGCCGACTTCTACCATCGCCTGAGCGTGTACCCGCTGCACGTTCCGCCGCTGCGTGAACGCGGGCGCGATGTGCTGCTATTGGCGGGCTACTTCCTCGAACAGAACCGCTCGCGCCTGGGCCTTAACAGCCTGCGCCTGAGCAGCGAAGCCCAGGCCGCGCTGCTGGCCTACGACTGGCCAGGCAATGTGCGAGAACTGGAACACCTGATCGGCCGCTCGGCACTCAAGGCGCTGGGCCAGCACCCCGACCGACCACGCATCCTCACCCTGGAAGCCATCGATCTGGACCTGCGTGCCGTCACCCCGGCGAACCCTCTGCCCTCCCCCACGCCTCTGCAGGAGGCGACACTGCCCGAAGGCGGGCTGCGTGAAGCGATTGACGGCTACCAACGCCAGGTGATCGAAAGCTGCCTGCAACGGCACTCGGAAAACTGGGCAGCCGCCGCGCGCGAACTGGGCCTGGACCGCGCCAACCTCAGTCGGCTGGCGCGTCGGCTGGGGCTTCGCTAGGGCCTTCTTGCCAGACGGCACCCTCCGCACGTTGAACCGGGCCAAGAAAGCCCTGCGCGAACGCTGAAAAAGGCCCGGTCACATCCTCCTGTGGGAGCGGGTTTACCCGCGAACACCGGCGAAGCCGGTGCCATGTCGGCGCCTTCTCGATAGGCGGCATTGCTTGTGGACTAAAGCGCAGCACGAACACGCCGATAACCCGTTATCCCTCTATTCCCCACGAAGGTCACCATGGCCACGCAAAAAGCTCGCGCGGATTCGCTGTCCCTGCTGCTGTTCACGCTGCGCAGCGGCAAGCTGATGGCAATCAACCTGCTCAAGGTCAGCGAGATCATCCCCTGCCCTGCACTGACCAAGTTGCCTGAATCGCACCCCCACGTGAAGGGCGTGGCGACCTTGCGTGGCAACTCGCTGTCGGTCATCGACCTGTCCCGCGCCATCGGCGAGCGCCCGCTGGCCGACCCGCAGGGCGGCTGCCTGATCGTCACCGAAATCAGCCGCTCACGCCAGGGCCTGCATGTTCAGGCCGTGAGCCGCATCGTTCATTGCCTGAGCACCGATATCAAACCGCCGCCCTTCGGCTCGGGCAACCGCTCGTTCATCACGGGCGTGACGCGGGTCGACAACGCACTGGTGCAGGTGCTGGACATCGAGAAAGTCATTCATGCCATTGCCCCACCCGCAGCCGAGCCACAGCACGGCACCCTGACCGAAGAAGACGCAAGCCTGCTGGCCGCCGCCAACATCCTGGTGGTGGACGACAGCCTGGTAGCCTTGCAGCAGTCGGTGCACACCCTGCGCAACCTCGGCATCGAATGCCACACCGCGCGCAGCGCCAAGGATGCGATCAACGTGTTGCTGGAATTGCAGGACACCGAGCAGGAGATCAACATCATCGTCTCGGATATCGAGATGTCCGAGATGGACGGCTACGCCTTCACCCGTACCCTGCGCGAAACGCCAGACTTTCAGCACCTGTATGTACTGCTGCACACCTCGCTGGACAGCGCCATGAGCGGTGAGAAAGCCAAACTCGCAGGGGCCAACGCCATCCTTACCAAGTTCTCCTCGCCGGAGCTGACCGATTGTCTGGTGGTGGCGGCGCGGGCGGTGGTGTTTGCCGAGCGTTGATATATTAAGCGACAAACTCCCCGGCTTGCCGTCAGGGGTGACTCGGGCATAATTCGCTCCCCTCGGAAGATTTTTGCCGGAATCGCGTATGAAGTTTCTCAGCTCCCTCCTTGTCGTTTGCGCGCTCTTCAGCGGTGTTGCCCAGGCCTCCAGCAGCCAGGCCTGGAACGAGCAGCGCCAGCAGATGCTCAAGGCGTGCCTTGCCGCCAGCCAGTTCAAGGACGCCCACGCGAGAGGCAAGCCCGCCGAGTTCGATGACCAGGTCGGCATGAGTGCCCTGCTGATCGAAGGCGTCTACCCGCAAAAACACATGCAGCAACGCACCGGCACCGAACTGTGCCTGTACGACCGCCAGCACCAGCGTGCTTTCGTCAGCGAATGGAACCCGGAAGCCAAGTGACCGACAGCGTGCAATTCGCCTGCACCGGCTGCGGCAAGTGCTGCACCGGCCACCATGTGCCACTGACCCTCGACGAAGCCCGCCAGTGGGCGGCCTCCGCTGGCCAGGTAATTGTCTTGAACGAGGCCTTCGTGGCCGATGGCCCAGGCATGCCAGTCGAGCAGCGCGAGCATGTGCTGCGCCGCTCTCACCCGGTGGCCTGCGGCGACACTGAAGCCCGCGTTTCGGTAACCTTCGCGGCATTCAACCCGGGGCGCTGTCGCAACCTCGACGATAACGACCTGTGCACCATCTACGACGAGCGCCCACTGGTGTGCCGTATCTACCCGGTGGAGATCAACCCGCATATCCCACTGCGGCCAGAGAGCAAAGACTGCCCACCCGAAGCCTGGCAACAAGGGCCTGAGCTGATTCACGGCACGCAACTGGCCGACCCACAGCTGGCGGCGCTGGTGCAGGCGTCGCGCCAGGCAGACCGTGATGACATCGCGGCGAAGGTTGCCGTGTGCCAGGCGCTGGGCATGACCACCAGTGCGCTGAAAGGGAATGGGTTTACCGCTTATCTGCCGGACATGGGAGCCTTTGCTGCCGCGCTGGCGCAGGTGCCGGCGGACAACGGTGCGCGGTGGACGCTGCATGTGCAGGATGAAGAGCTAACGGCCAGTTTGCAGGGCCATGGCCTGTATACCACCTGCGAAACGCCGGTTTATTACGCTTTTATTGGTTTTTGATGGGATTGCGGGGTGGGCCCAGGTGCATGGTTTGAGCCTTGTGGTGTAGCGGAAATCGAGCGCCGCCCGCGCGGCGCATCGCGACGCAAGGCCGCTCCCACATTTGTTTCGGGCCAATTACTCCTGTGACATGAGCGCGCGGCCCCTTGGCGCCTGACTCAATGTAGCGTCGGACAAGCAAGGCGGTCGCGCGCCTCTATCACAGGCGAGACTGGCCCGAAACAAATGTGGGAGCGGCCTTGCGTCGCGATGCGCCGCGCGGGCGGCGCTCGATCTCGAAACCACCGCAAAACCTTCGGCAAACCCTTCGGCAAACCCGAAACTGACAGGCCTGTCAGCCAGGCGTCATGCTGCCGACCCGGTCCTGGGGCTATAAGCTTGAATACAGACAACCGTCCCCACCCTTCTGGCCCAGGTGCCCGCTCCGATGCGACGTCCGTCCCGTTCTGTCTTCCTCGCCGCGTTGGCGCTGCTCATCCTGGTAGCGCTGGGCGTTTGGCTCAGCCAGCGTAAGGAGGCCCCCGCCCCCCGTACGCAGGCCGCTATTCCGGTGCGCGTGGTCAGCGTCGCCGAGCAGGACGTGCCACGCTATGCCAGCGCCATCGGCTCGGTGCTGTCGCTGCACAGCGTCGAAATCCGCGCACAGGTAGAGGGGGTGTTGACCCAGGTGCTGGTCAAGGAAGGCCAGTGGGTGAAGGAAGGCGACCTGCTCGCGACCCTCGACGACCGCGCCATCCGCGCCAGCCTCGACCAGGCGCGCGCGCAACTCGGGCAGAGCCAGGCGCAGATCCAGGTAGCCGGTGTCGACCTCAAGCGCTATCGCCTGCTGAGCACCGATGACGGGGTGTCAAAGCAGACCCTCGACCAGCAGCAGGCGCTGGTCAACCAGTTGCAGGCCACGGTCAAGGGCAACCAGGCGGCCATCGCCAATGCCGAAGTGCAGCTGTCCTATACGCAGATCCGCTCACCGGTGACCGGCCGGGTCGGCATCCGCAACGTCGACCCCGGCAACCTGGTGCGCAGCAGCGACACCCTGGGCCTGTTCAGTGTGACCCAGATCGACCCCATCGCCGTCGAGTTCGCCCTGCCGCAACAGATGCTGCCCACCCTGCAAAGCCTGCTCAAAGCGCCCACCCCGGCGCTGGTGCAGGCCTACATGGACGCCGACGGTGAACGCAGCCTGCTGGGTGAGGGCCACTTGGCGTTGATCGACAACCAGATTTCCGCGACCACCGGCACGGTGCGGGTCAAGGCCGAGTTCGACAACAAGGACGGGCGCCTGTGGCCCGGCCAACTGGTCACCCTTCGCTTGCGCACCGCCATGCAAGAGAACGCCCTGGTGGTACCGCCGCCGGTGGTGCAGCGCGGTCTCGACGGCCATTTCGTCTACCGCCTGGACGGTGACAAGGTCACCAGCGTGCCGGTCAAGGTGCTGTACCAGGACAGCGGGCTGAACATCATCGCCGGGGTCAAGGCGGGTGATCGCCTGGTGCTCGATGGCCAGTCGCGGCTCAAGCCGGGCTCGCGGGTAGAGGTCACCGCCGATGCGCCCGCCTCTTCGGAAATGGCCGACCGTCGGAGCCAGCCATGAACACGCGCAACGGGGTTTCGGCGTGGTGCATCGACCACCCCATCGCCACCCTGCTGCTGACGTTCGCCCTGGTGCTGCTGGGCGCCATCGCCTTCCCCCGCCTGCCGGTGGCACCGCTGCCAGAGGCCGACTTCCCGACCATCCAGGTCACTGCCCAATTGCCGGGTGCCAGCCCGGAGACCATGGCCTCGTCGGTCGCCACGCCGCTTGAAGTGCAGTTCAGCGCCATCCCCGGGATGACCCAGATGACCAGCAGCAGCGCGCTGGGCTCGACCACCCTGATCCTGCAGTTCACCCTCGACAAGAACATCGACACCGCAGCCCAGGAAGTGCAGGCCGCCATCAACACCGCCACCGCGCGCCTACCACAAGACCTGCCCAACCCGCCGACCTGGCGCAAGGTCAACCCGGCCGACAGCCCGGTGCTGGTGATGACCGTCAGCTCGAACCAAATGCCCGGCAATGACCTGAGCGACTATGCCGAAACCCTGCTGGCTCGTCAGCTGAGCCAGATCGACGGGGTTGGCCTGATCAACATTACCGGGCAACTGCGCCCGGCCATCCGCGTGCAGGCGCAACCGGAAAAGCTGGCGGCCATCGGCCTGACCCTCGCCGACCTGCGCCTGGCCATCCAGCAGACCAGCCTCAACCTGGCCAAAGGCGCGCTGTACGGCGAGCACAGCGTGTCGACCCTCGCCGCCAACGACCAGCTGTTCCACCCCGAAGACTATGCCCAGCTGATCGTCTCGTACCGCGACGGTGCACCCGTACACCTGCAGGACGTGGCCAAGGTCATCAACGGCGCCGAGAACGCCTACGTCAAGGCCTGGTCCGGTGACCAGCCGGGGCTGAACCTGGTGATCTTCCGCCAGCCCGGTGCCAACATCGTCGACACCGTGGACCGGGTGCTGGCCGCGTTGCCCAAGCTGCAGGAAATGCTCCCGGCGTCGATCGAGGTGTCGGTACTGCAGGACCGCACCCAGACCATCCGCGCCTCGTTGCACGAGGTGGAGCTGACCTTGATGATCGCCGTGGCCCTGGTGATCGGGGTGATGGCGTTGTTCCTGCGCCAGTGGTCGGCGACCCTGGTGGTGTCGAGCGTGCTCGGGGTGTCGCTGATTGCCAGCTGCGCGCTGATGTACGTGTTCGGCTTCAGCCTGAACAACCTGACCCTGGTGGCCATCGTCATTTCGGTGGGGTTCGTGGTGGACGATGCCATCGTCGTGGTGGAGAACATCCATCGCCACCTGGAAGCGGGCGATGACAGCCGCACCGCTGCACTCAAGGGCGCCGGTGAAATCGGCTTCACCGTGGTCTCGATCAGTTTCTCGCTGATCGCCGCCTTTATCCCGCTGTTGTTCATGGGCGGTGTGGTCGGGCGGCTGTTCAAGGAGTTCGCCCTGACCGCCACGGCCACCATCCTGATTTCGGTGGTGGTCTCGCTGACCCTGGCGCCCACCCTGTGCGCGCTGTTCATGCGTCGCCCGACCGGCGCGCAGCACGGCGGCCTTGGCGAGCGCCTGGTCAAGTGGTACGAAAAAGGCCTGAACCGCGCCCTTGCCCACCAGCGCCTGACCCTGGGCGTGTTCGGCCTGACCCTGGCCCTGGCGGTAGTGGGTTATGTGGCCATCCCCAAGGGCTTCTTCCCGTTGCAGGACACCGGCTTCATCCTCGGCACCAGCGAAGCAGCAGCGGACGTGTCGTACCCGGCCATGATCGAAAAGCACCAGGCCTTGGCCAAGATCATCGAGGCCGACCCGGCGGTGCGGGCGTTTTCCCACTCCGTCGGCGTCACCGGCAGCAACCAGACCATCGCCAATGGCCGCTTCTGGATTGCCCTCAAGCCTCGCGGCGACCGGGATGTGTCGGCCAGCGAGCTGATCGACCGGCTGCGGCCCAAGCTCGCTCAGGTGCCGGGCATCGTCCTGTACATGCGCGCCGGCCAGGACATCAACCTCAGTTCAGGCCCATCACGCACCCAGTACCAGTACGTGCTCAAGAGCAACGACGGCGTGGCGCTGAACCTGTGGACCCAGCGCCTGACCGACCGCCTGCGCGAAAACCCGGCGTTGCGTGACCTGTCCAACGACCTGCAGCTGGGGGCCAGCGTCACCCGCATCGACATCGACCGCCAGGCCGCTGCGCGCTTCGGCCTGACCACCACTGACGTCGATCAGGCGCTGTACGACGCCTTCGGCCAGCGCCAGATCAGCGAGTTCCAGACCGAGACCAACCAGTACAAGGTCATCCTCGAACTGGACGCCCGCCAACGCGGCAAGGCCGAGAGCCTCAACTACTTCTACCTGCGCTCGCCCTTGAGCAACGAGATGGTGCCGTTGTCGGCGGTGGCCCATGTGGCGCCGCCGAGCACCGGGCCCTTGTCGATCAGCCACGATGGCCTGTTCCCGGCCGCCAACCTGTCGTTCAACCTGGCCCCCGGCGTGGCCTTGGGCGATGCGGTGAGCATCCTTGAGCGCACCCAGCGCGAGCTGGGCATGCCGGACTCGATCAGCGGCAACTTCCAGGGCGCGGCCCAGGCCTTCCAGAGCTCGCTGTCGAGCCAGCCGTGGCTGATCCTGGCCGCGCTGGTGGCGGTGTACATCATCCTGGGTGTGCTCTACGAGAGCTTCGTCCACCCGCTGACCATTATCTCCACCCTGCCCTCGGCGGGCTTGGGTGCGCTGATGCTGCTCTGGGCCATGGGCCAGGACTTCAGCATCATGGGGCTGATCGGCGTGGTGCTGCTGATCGGCATCGTCAAGAAAAACGGCATCCTGCTGATCGACTTCGCCCTTGAAGCCCAGCGTCATCACGGCCTGACACCCGAGCAGGCGATCCACCAGGCCTGCCTGACGCGCTTCCGGCCGATCATCATGACCACCCTGGCCGCCTTGCTCGGCGCGGTGCCGCTGATGTTCGGCTTTGGCACCGGTGCCGAGCTGCGCCAGCCGCTGGGCATTGCGGTGGTGGGCGGGCTGTTGGTGAGCCAGGCCCTGACGCTGTTTACCACCCCGGTCATATACTTGGCCCTGGAGCGCCTGTTCCACCGCCGCCGAGCCGCCAATGCGGCCGCGCCAAGTGCCAGTTGAGACAAGACCATGCGTGTGCTGATCATCGAAGACGAAGAAAAAACCGCCGACTACCTGCACCGTGGGCTGAGCGAGCAAGGCTTTACCGTGGACCTGGCGCGTGACGGTATCGACGGCCTGCACCTGGCCCTGGAAGGTGACTACGCGGTGATCGTGCTCGATGTGATGCTGCCGGGCCTGGACGGCTATGGCGTGCTGCGCGCCTTGCGCGCACGCAAGCAGACGCCAGTGATCATGCTGACCGCCCGTGAGCGGGTCGAAGACCGCATCCATGGCCTGCGCGAGGGCGCCGACGACTACCTGGGCAAGCCCTTTTCGTTCCTCGAACTGGTCGCCCGCCTGCAGGCCCTGACCCGTCGCAGCAGCAGCCACGAACCGCTGCAGATCCAGGTTGCCGACCTGTGGATCGACCTGATGGCGCGCAAAGCCAGCCGGGCCGGCCAGCGCCTGGACCTGACCGCCAAGGAGTTCTCGCTGCTCAGCGTACTGGCGCGCCGCCAAGGCGAAATCCTGTCCAAGACGGCGATTGCCGAGCTGGTCTGGGACATCAACTTCGACAGTGACGCCAATGTCGTCGAGGTGGCCATCAAGCGCCTGCGGGCCAAGCTCGATGGGCCCTTCGACAACAAGCTGCTGCACACCATCCGAGGCATGGGCTATGTCCTGGAAAGCCGTGCGGGCTAACTCCATCGCGCTGCGCCTGTCGGCGCTGTTCATCCTGGTGGCGGTGGGGGTGTTCCTGCTGATCGGCTCGGCGTTGTATCGCCAGGTCGACCACAGCCTCGACCTGCTGCCGGCCGCCGAGCTGGATGCGCGCTTCAGTGTGCTCGAATCCACCCTCAACCGCTTCGGCACGGCCGATCACTGGGCCAAGGTCAGCAACAAGCTCAACCTGCTCAGCGAAGAGGACAAACGCATCCGCTTCTGGGTGGTCAGCAGCGACCCGGCATACGAGTATGGCCACCCCAGCGAGCGGGTCCGTGCGTTTGCCGAAGGCCCGCAGGGCATGCGCGACCTGCGTCTGCCCGACCAGCCCTACCCCTACAAGGTGCTGGTCAGCGAGCTGCCGGCCCTGGCCGACCGCCCGCCGCTGCGCTTTCTGATCGGTATCGACACCGAAACCTTCTGGCAGGCGCAGCACAGCCTGCTGGTGGCCATTGTCGGCCTGGCGGTGCTCGGTGTGCTGCTGGCGTCTGTGCTCGGTTACTGGGTAGCCCGCATCGGCCTGCGCCCGTTACTGGCGCTGTCCAATGAAGCCCAGGCGCTGGCACCGCCACGCCTGAACGGGCGCCTGCAGACCCACGACCTGGCCCCGGAGCTGGCGCAGTTCGCCGGGGCCTTCAACGCCGCACTCGACCGGGTCAGCCAGGCCTACTCGCGGCTGGAGGCGTTCAACGCCGACGTCGCCCACGAGCTGCGCTCGCCGCTGACCAACCTGATCGGCCAGACCCAGGTGGCACTGACCCGCGGCCGCAGCGCCGAGCACTACTTCGAAGTGCTGCAATCGAACCTCGAAGAGCTCGAGCGCTTGCGCAGCATCATCAACGACATGCTGTTCCTGGCCAGCGCCGACCAAGGCAGCAAGGCCACCGCACTGACCCAGGCCTCGCTGGCCGAGGAAGTGGCGACCACGCTGGACTACCTGGACTACATCCTCGAAGACGCGCACGTCAGCGTGACGGTCAGTGGCGATGCCCAGGCGCCGATCGAGAAAGCCCAGCTGCGCCGCGCGCTGATCAACCTACTGAACAACGCGGTGCAGCACACCGCGCCCAACCAGCAGATCCAGGTGCGGATCGACAGCGGGCCGGAGCAGGTCAGCATCGCCGTGAGCAACCCGGGGCCGGCGATCGATGATGCGCACCTGCCACTGCTGTTCGAACGCTTCTATCGGGTGGATGCGGCGCGCAGCAACAGTGGCGGTGGCAACCATGGGTTGGGCTTGGCGATCGTCAAGGCGATTGCATTGATGCATGGCGGAGAGGTTTTTGTGCACAGTGAGGCCGGCGCCAACACCTTTGGCATTCGCCTGCCAAGCGCTCAACTACGCGGGTTTCCAGCAAAAACCTGAGCAATCGCCGCACGATCGTTACCTTTTGCGCAATAGTGCTTATCGTACTTCGCTCTGTTTCAAGTGCCTTCAAGGGACTAACTTTAGCCCTGTCCTCATTAGCACTTGCATCGCAAGAAGGTAGTTTCAAATGTCCAACAGTATGGGTATTGCCAGCGTCTTCGTTCTGTCTTCCCTGTTGTTGTCGCCCCTGGCCATGGCCGAAGAATCCCAGGCTTTCGTCGCCCGTAATGCAGAGCTCGCCGCCGTCCATCAAGAGGCCCGCGACGCTGTAGCCGCACACCAGGCCGACGCCGTAAAAGATGCGAAGCAGACAGCTTCCAAGGTAAACATCGACGCTAACGCTGACAGCTGATCAGCCGCTGTACCTGCTCCCGATTTCCCTTGGCTACGCCATGGGCACCGCCGGTGCCGATATGTTAGCCTTTTAAAGCCGCTGCCGATCAGCGGCTTTTTTTATGTGCTTTAACTCTCAGCCCCGCTGTAATTTCCCCAATAAAAAAGTTGCACATTCAAAAATAAAAACTGCCCCACCGTCAGACCAAAGGAGCTAGTACCGGTGCCTTCCGCGTTTCGTTTTACCCCGATGTTCATTGCATTGACTGCAATGATGCCTATCGCCGCTCAGGCAGATGAAGACAAGGCTGATGGCTTCATCGAAGGTTCTTCTTTCAAGCTGCATTTTCGTAATGCCTATTTCAACCGCGACAACCACAACGCCGGCGCGCGCGACACCCGCGAGTGGGGCCAGGGCGCGGTTGCGCGCTTCGAGTCCGGCTATACCCCTGGCGTGATCGGCGTTGGCGTGGACGCCCATGCCATGCTGGGCCTCAAGCTCGACGGCGGTGGCGGCCATGCCGGCACCAGCATTCTGCCGGCGCATGTCAAGGACGATGGCGAGTTGGGCGCGGCCCCGCATTCGTTCTCTACCGCTGGCGCGGCGGTCAAGCTCAAGGCCTTTGACACCGTGCTCAAGGCGGGTGACCTGTTCCTCACCAACCCGGTGATCGCGGGCGGCGAAAGCCGCATGCTGCCGCAGACCTTCCGCGGTGTGAGCCTGACCAACACCAGCATCGACGGCCTGCTGCTCGAAGGCGGCCAGGTCAGCTTCACCAAGCCGTACAACCAGAGCGGCCACCGCCGCATCGACACCTACTACGGCTCGCTGGACGAACACGACAAGAGCAAGCACCTGAACTGGGCCGGCGCATCGTGGAGCGGTACCGAGAACATCACCGCCAACCTTTACGCCGCCGAGCTGAAGGACATCTGGAACCAGTACTACGCCGACTTCGACTACACCTATGTGGTCAACGACCTGGTCAGCCTCAACCCGGGCGTGCACTTCTACCACACCCAGGACACCGGCCAGGCCCTGCTGGGCAAGATCGACAACAACACCTACAGCGTGCACTTCACCGTCAACGCCGGGTTCCACAGCGTCACGGCCGCCTACCAGCGGGTCAATGGCGATACGCCGTTCGACTACATCAACCTGGGCGACAGCGTGTACCTGGACAACTCGCGCATGTACTCGGACTTCAACGCGCCCAATGAGCGCTCGTGGAAGCTGCAGTACGGCTATGATTTCGCAGGCCTGGGCATCCCTGGCCTGAGCACGACACTGTCGTATTCGCGTGGTGAGGCAGACCTGACCAAGGCTGACCAGGGCAACACGCACTACGACTACTACCGCGCCGACGGCAAGAATGCCAAGCACTGGGAACGTGACCTGGACGTGAAATACGTGTTCCAGGAAGGCGACTTCAAGGACCTTTCGGTGCTGGTGCGTTATGCCGCACACCGTGGCAGCCAGGGTTATGCGTCGATCGACAGCAACAGTGACAACGATGAACTGCGCGTGATCGTTGATTATCCGTTGAACGTGTTCTGACCCGCTCCTAGATTTCATTGACTTAACGCAGACCCAGTGGGAGCGGGCTTGCCCCGCGAACACCGGCGCAGCCGGTGCCAGGCACCGCATGAGGCCATTCGCGGGGCAAGCCCGCTCCCACCGGATTGAAGGCAGGCTTGCGACCACTGTTCTCTGCACCACCGCGTGATTCCGTCGGACAAATCTTGTCCGACAATCACCACTTCCCTAGAATGTCGCCGCCGCGAATGGCCCTGCCTCAGCAGTAGCGAGCATGCTCACCCGATCACCGCGTTTTGCACTCTACAGGTCGCACCCCGAGCTGATCCTCAACCTGGGCAGTTGCCTCGCCGTGCTCGCCATCGTGGCCATCGTCAGCTACCTGCTGGCCCGTGAGCGCGACAGCGTCGAGGTGTCCGCCATCCGCTCCTCCAACAACATCGTCCAGTTGATCGAAAGCGACATCGTGCGCAACGCCGAACTCTACGATCAGTCGTTGCAAGGGCTGATTTGGGCGGTCGGGCGCAAGGAGTTGCCAGAAGTGCCCGGCGCGTTGCGCCAGCGCCTGTTGTTCAATGAAGCGTTCGTCGACCGTAAACGCGGTGACGTGCTCTGGCTCGACAAGCAAGGTAACGTGGTGGGCGATTCCACCAGCGCTATTCCACGCAAGGCCAACTTCGCCGACACCGGGGTGTTCAGGGCGCATGTACGCGACGCCAACCTCGGTTTGCTGGTAGGCCCGCCCTTCAAGGCCAGGCTGGGCGACCTGGACTGGTGCATCAGTTTCAGCCGGCGCATCGCCGGCCCCGACGGCCAGTTCGCCGGCCTGGCCGTGGGTGCCCTGCGCCTCTCTTACTTCAGCGAACTGTTCAAGCGCCTGGACATCGGCGATGACAGCAGCATCAACTTGTTCAATACCGACGGCCAGCTGCTGGCCCGCCAGCCTACCCGCCAGCAAGACCCGCCGATTGGCACCAACTATGCCGAACGCGCCAATTTCAAACGCATCCTGGGCGAGCGCAGTGGCAGCTTCACCGCCCGCTCAGCCACACATGGCACCCCACGCATGTACACCTTCGCCCGAGTGGCTGACCTGCCGCTGATCGTGTTGGTGGTGCATTCGGCCGATGAAGTGTTCCAGTCATGGCGGCGTACCGTGATTCTGGTGGGCGTTGCCACCGGTGTGCTGTGCATCGGTATCCTTTGGCTGTCCTTGCTGCTGGGCCGCGAACTGCGTCGTCGCCACGAGGCCGAACAGGGCCTGGCCACGCTGGCCGCCACCGACAGCCTGACCGGCCTGGCCAACCGCCGCCGGCTGGATCAGGTGCTGCGCCAGGAGTGGGCACGCGCCCAACGCAACCACAAACCGTTGGCGGTGCTGATGGTGGATGTGGACCATTTCAAGGCGTTCAACCAGCGCCATGGCCATGCGGGTGGCGACCATGCCTTACGGGAAGTGGCTAAGTGCATCGAGGGGTGTATCAGGCGCCCGGCGGACCTGGCGGCACGCTATGGCGGCGAGGAGTTTCAGGTGATATTGCCGGAGACCGACCTGGCCGGCGCACGGCTTCTGGCCGAGCGCATTCGGGCCAGTGTCGCGGCGCTGGCGCCCTTTGCCAATGACACCCGTGCAGTCACGGTAAGCATCGGCATCGGCCTGTACGAAGCAGGCCCTCAGCACGATCTGGCGAGCGTACTGGGGGCTGCGGACGAGGCGCTCTACCGGGCCAAGGCCAATGGCCGTAACCGGGTAGAGGGGCCTACCCTTTAGGAGCGGGCGCGGGCTGCGTTACGCAGGGCCTTGACCTGGTCGTGGTTACGCTGCACACCTTGCAGTTGTTTTTCTACCAGGGTGTAGGTCTGATCACTGGCGGTGCGGCCAAGCTTGACCAGTTTTTCGCGCGCTTCCTTGTAGGCTTTCAGGGCATGGTCCTCGCCTCGCTCAACCTCATTGAGCACGGCCTCCTCATCCTTGCCGGTGACCATTGCCTTGAGGTTGACCCAGCCACGGTGCAGGTCGCCGCTGATGCTGGTGGAGGTCTCCGGGTCCCCCCCCAGGCGGCGCACTTCACTTTGCAGCTCACCGGCGGCATTGGCGCACTCACCAGCACGCTGGACGAAGAAGGCTTTGAGCTCTGGGTTTTTCACATCATCGGCCGAGGCCTTGAAACCTTTTTCGCCATCCTTGCTGTATTCGATCAGGTCGTTGAGCACATCAATTACGTCTTTGTTGGGGTTGCTCATGTCACGAACTCCTTGGCAGGTGATAGTCATCTGTAATGGAGCAGTGTTCGTGCCAACCCTTTCAGTAAAAATAAATCCTTTAAAATCAATTAGTTAATTTTCTATTAACAGCGACCAAAGCGGCGTTCTGCATGATTGGCGCTTTGGCCTTCGTGCAGATTGCAGTATGGTCGGCGCTTTCCCACAGCCAGGTGCGCCGATGAAACCGGAAACCCTCGAACTGCTGGTCACCCGGACCATGCCCTTTGGCAAATACCAAGGCCGGATCATTGCCGACCTGCCAGGTGACTACCTGGCCTGGTTCGCGCGCAAGGGCTTCCCGGCCGGGGAGCTGGGCGGGTTGCTGGCGCTGATGCATGAAGTCGATCACAACGGCTTGATGGACTTGCTGGAGCCTTTGCGCCAGAAGCATCGGCGCTAGCCAGGGGCGCTTGGCGCCCCTCTACCTCACCCCTTCACCGGCGCCACTGCCAGCTCCACTTGCTCGCTCTTCTTGATCACCGCATACACCACAGCCGTCAGCAGGCTCCCCGCCACGATCGCCAGCAAGTACAGCAACGCATGGTTGATGGCATTAGGGATCAGCAGCACGAACAGGCCACCGTGCGGCGCCATCAGCTTGCAGCCGAAGTACATCGACAGTGCACCGGTCAAGGCCCCCCCGGCCACGCTCGCCGGGATCACCCGCAGCGGGTCCTTGGCGGCAAACGGGATCGCACCTTCAGAGATAAAGCACAGCCCGAGAGCCAGCGCGGCCTTGCCCGCCTCGCGTTCACTCTGGGCGAACTTGCGCCGGGCAAGGAAGCTGGCAATGCCCAGGCCGATCGGCGGCACCATGCCAGCGGCCATGGTCGCCGCCATGGGCGCGTAGCTCGACGAAGCCAGCAGGCCCACCGAGAAGGCATAGGCCGCCTTGTTGATCGGGCCGCCCAGATCGACGCACATCATGCCGCCGAGCACCAGCCCCAACAGGATGGCGTTGGTGGTGCCCATGCTGTCGAGGAAGTGCGTCAGCCCTTCGAGCATGGCCGCCACCGGCTGGCCGACCACGTAGATCATCACCAGGCCGGTGAACAGGCTGGCCAGCAGTGGAATGATCAGGATCGGCTTGAGCGCTTCCAGGCTGCTCGGCAGCCGTGCCCAACGGGCAATGGCCTTAGCGCTGTAGCCGGCCAGAAACCCGGCGATGATGCCACCGATGAAGCCCGCGCCCAGGGTGCTGGCCAGCAGCCCGCCGATCATGCCGGGCGCCAGGCCCGGGCGGTCGGCGATCGACCAGGCGATATAGCCGGCCAACAACGGCACCATCAGCTTGAACGCCGCTTCGCCGCCAATTTGCATCAACGCCGCCGGCAAGGTGCCTGGCTCTTTGTAGGCCTCGATACCGAACACGAACGACAAGGCGATCAGCAGACCGCCCGCCACCACCATCGGCAGCATGAACGACACCCCGGTGAGCAGGTGCTTGTACACGCCGGTCTTCTCGCCCTTGCCTGTGCTGGAAGCCGCAGCGGCATCAGCAGCGTTTTCCACCTTGGCTTCGGCCAGGGCCTTGTCCAAGGTGGCGTGCGCCTGCTTGAGGGCAATGCCGGTGCCGCAGCGGTAGATGCGCTTGCCGGCAAAACGCGCCGTGGGGACTTCGATGTCGGCGGCCAGCAGCACCACGTCGGCCTCGGCGATGGCTTGGGCGGACAATGGGTTGCGTGCCCCCACCGAACCTTGAGTTTCCACGGTGAGTTGGTAGCCCTTCTGCTGCGCGGCCTGCTGCAAGGCCTCCGCGGCCATGAAGGTGTGCGCGACACCGGTCGGGCAGGCCGTGACCGCCACGATCCGTGCGCCAGCGGCCGTTGCCGCTACAGGGCTGTTGGGCACATCCACCAACAGCTGAGCCTTGGCCGCCGCCTCGTCGAGGAAACCCTCGCGGTCGGCCAGCGCCTGGGACGGTGTGCTCTGGTACACGCGCTTGCCAACGAAACGGGCCAGGTCCACCGGCCCGGTGCTGACCACCAACACCCAATCGGCTTCGCTGATCTGCGCCGGCGTCAGCTGCCGCTCAGGGTGCTCGGCATCCTGCACCTCGACGCTGGTGCTCCAGCCGCGACGCTGGGCAGCTGCGGCCAGCAAGCGCGCGCTCAACACACTGGACACCTGGCCGTTGGGGCAGGCGGTGACAATGGCAATGTTCATCGGCAACCCTCTTGTTGTTCTGTCAGTTGCACACCGGCTTCAAGGCGTATCAGTTGCTCGCGGTCACGAATGCCAAAGCCGACCTGGGTCACGGCCTGGGCTGCGATGGCAGTAGCCCGGCACAAGGTCTGGGCAGGCGTCTCGCCCAGCAACAGGCCATGGACCATGCCCGCCACCAGCGAGTCCCCCGCCCCCACGGTGCTGGCAACCTGCACCTTAGGTGGCTGGGCCTGCAGGGCGAGGTCGCGGGCAAACCAGCTGACGCCCTGCTCGCCGGCGGACACCACCACATGCTCGACACCGCTGGCCAACAGCCGCTCGGCCGCAGCGCGTTGCTGCGCTGGGCTTTGCACGTCCAGGCCAAGCACCTCGCCCAGTTCCTCGGTATTGGGTTTGACCAGCCACGGCGCGCTTTGCAGGCCGGCACGCAGGGCTTCGCCGCTGCTGTCGAGGGCGACCTTGAGGCCTTGCGCCTTCAGTTGTTCGAGCAACTGGCGGAACCACTCGGGGCTGATACCCCGGGGCAGGCTGCCCGCCACCACCACTGCATCATGCCCTGGGGCGATCTGTTCCAGGCGCCGCAACAACGCAGAGCGGGCGGCCTCATCGACCTCTGGCCCCTCGCCATTGATATCGGTCACGCGGCCATCGGCTTCGACCAGCTTGATGTTGCTGCGCGTCTCGCCCGGTACGCGGACAAAACAATCGGCAAAGCCACGCCAGTCGATCAAGGCCTCGAACGGCTGCAGGTTGTCCTGCCCGAGAAAGCCACCAACAGTGACGCTGTGGCCAAGGTCGGCCAGTACCTGGGCAACGTTCAGCCCTTTGCCCGCCGCATGGCTGTGTTGGGCCTGGCTGCGGTTGACGTGCCCGGGGCGCAAGGTATCGAGGCCGATGGTGATATCCAGCGCCGGGTTCAGGGTAAGGGTGAGGATCTTGGCCATCAGTAACGCTCCACCAGCGCGCGAACCGCCGCGGCGCTGTCCTGTTGCAAGGCTTCGCGCGCCAGGGCGCGGGCCGTCTGGTGATCGGCCTGGCGGACCAGGGCTTTGACTTCGGCAATGCTGCGGGCGGCGACGCTCAATTCGTCCACATCCAGGCCAAGCAACACGGCCACCGCCTGCGGGTCGGCGGCCAGCTCGCCGCACACGCCCACCCACTTGCCTTCGGCATGGGCAGCGCGCACGGTCATGTCGATCAGGCTCAACACCGCCGGGTGCAGGCCGTCGGCCTGGGCCGAAAGGCTCGGGTGGCCACGGTCGATGGCCAGGGTGTATTGGGTCAGGTCGTTGGTGCCGATGCTGAAGAAGTCCACTTCGCGGGCCAACTGCGGCGCCAGCAAGGCTGCCGAGGGCACTTCGACCATGATGCCCAGTTGCAGGTCTGCCACCGGGATTTCCTCACGCAAGCGCTCGACCATGGCCCGCGCTTCGCGCCATTCGTGCACCTGGCCGACCATCGGGAACATGATCCGCAGCGGGCGCTGGTCGGCTGCGCGCAGCAGTGCGCGCAACTGGTCTTCCATGATCTGCGGTTGCTGCAAGGTCAGGCGCACACCGCGCACGCCGAGGAAGGGGTTGTCTTCGGCAGCGATCGGCCAGTAAGGCAGCGGTTTGTCACCGCCCACATCCAGGGTGCGCACCACCAGGGGCCGCCCACCGAGGCCATCGAGCACGCGGCGGTATTCGGCTTCCTGGGTGGCCACGTCCGGCGCCTGGGGGTGGGCCATGAAAATCAGTTCGGTGCGCAGCAAGCCGACGCCTTCGGCGCCCTGCTCCACGACCTTGTCGATACCGCTGCTCTCGCCGATGTTGGCGAACACCTCGACGGCATGGCCATCGCGGGTGACTGCCGGCTCATGCCGGTCGGCCCAGGCCGCCTGCAGGCGCTGCTCGCGCTGGTCGCGCTCGGCCAGGGCGCGTTGCAGTTCAGCGGCCGCTGGGGCAACACTGACCACGCCGCGTTGCCCATCGAGCAGCAATGGCGTGCCGGCATCGAGCAGCAAAATCGCCGCACCGGCGCCGACTACAGCGGGGATGCCAAGGGCGCGGGCGACGATGGCGCTATGGGCCGTCGCGCCGCCCTGAGCGGTGACGATACCGGCAACCCGGCTCGGGTCCAGCCGGGCCACATCGGAAGGGCCGACCTCGGTCATCACCAGCACATAAGGCTGCTCAGGTTCAACGTGCGCCTGCACGCCGCACAATTGGGCCAGCACGCGGCGGCCGATGTCGCGCAGGTCGGCGGCACGTTCGGCGAGCAAAGCGTCGTGCAGCGACTCCTGCTGCCTCGCGGCCGCCTCAATCACTGCCATCCACGCCGCCGGGGCGCTTTCGCCCTGGGCCAGGCGCTGCTCGACATCGTCGGCCAACGCCGGGTCGGCGAGCATTTCCTGGTGAGTGACAAAGATCTCGCCAATGGCCTTGTCGCTGCGCTGCACCAAGGTGTGCAGCTCGCTGTTCACCGTTGCCAAGGCATCGCGCAGCTTGACCCGTTCCTGGGCGAGGGATTCACCGCGCAGGGGGTAATCGATGGCGCGCTCGACGCAGACGTGGGCCGGCCCATGGGCGATGCCCGGCGCCGCGCCAACACCCTGGATCCGGCTGCCCGCAGCAGGTGCCTGAAGCACTTCCAGCGGCGTGCAGGCAAGCGGTGCAGGGCTTTGCGGCAGCGGCTCGACGTCCTCGCCCAGGCCTGCTTCGATGGCCGCCAGTAGCACCGGCAACGCATCAGCGGCGATGCCGGGTTCGGCTATCAGCTCCAGTTCCTGGCCACGCCGGGCGCCGAGGCTGAGCAGCTTGCTCAGGCTTTTGACCGACACCGCCGGCTGCGCGCTGTCGGTAAGCCGCACCCGGACTTCACCCTCGAAGCCCTTGGCCAACTGCGCCAGCACCTTGGCCGGGCGGGCATGCAAACCATGCGGGTTGGCCAGCACGATGCGCGCACTCGGCCAATCCACCGGCGCCTCGCCGCCCAGCACCTGCAGGACCGCACGGCTGTTGGTGGCCTGGTAGAGCATCTGCCCGCGCCCTTCGATCAGCACCTCGCACAAGCGCTCAAGCAAGGCCTGATGAGCGGCGCCAAGGCTGGCCAGGCAGAACAGGCCGTTAAGCGGCTGATCGCGATAGCGCAGGGGTTGCTGCGGGGTAATGAACGCCAGGCCAGGCTGGCGCACCTGGCGTTCGCTGTGCAGCCACCACAGGCCCTCGCCCAATGGCAACGGCTCGGCCTGCTGCAGCACGGCAGCAAAGCCACTGTCGACGCAACCGGCGCGCTGCAGCAGGCGCGCACCGCGCCAGGCCAACTCATCGAAATCTTCAGCTGGCAGGTTCAGACCGACCAGTTGCGCATCCAGCGCCAACGCCTGCGGCGCGCCTTGCAACAGTTTGAGCAAGGCCTCGGCCGAGCTGGCCCGACGCAGCGCTTCGGCAAGGTCCGTCTCGCCCAGGGCGCGGGTCAGCAATTGCAGCAAGCGCAGGTGTTCATCGGAGCGGGCGGCAATGCCGATGGCCAGGTAGACCCTTTGGCCATCACCCCAGTCCACGCCTTCGGGGAACTGCAGCAGGCGCACACCAGTGGTGTGGACCAGGTCCCGGGTCTGCGGTGTGCCGTGGGGGATGGCAATGCCCTGGCCGAGGAACGTCGAGCCTTGCGCCTCGCGGGCCTGCAGGCCTTGCAGGTAGCCCTCGGCGACCAGGCCGTCGGCAACCAGCTGATCCGCCAGCAGGCGCAATGCCTCGGCCTTGTCCGCGGCCTTCTGGCCCATGGCTATTTGCCCTGTGGCGAGCTCGAGCATGACCTTCTCCTTTTGCAGTGCCCAGGTCGGGTACTGAGGTATTGTTGTGAAATTCACGAAAACGGCCAGTTCAACCGCCTTGCACAGATAGCCGCCGAGGCAGAAAATTTGGCAGCTGAATCGTTTAATCTGACCAGGCGGCCACGTTACTCGATAATCTCCCGAGGAAAAAGCCCCATCCTGTCGGACAATTGCGACAATGGTCGTCTGCGCGTGAGCGCAGCTCCGGGTCAAACTATCCGGTCTGGCCTCGCAGCCAGCCCCGGTAATAACAAGGAAAATTCGGTGAAACTCAGCGATATCGCCCGTCTGGCCGGTGTGTCCGTGACCACTGCCAGCTACGTCATCAATGGCAAGGCCGAACAGCAGCGCATCAGCAGCAGCACTGTCGAGCGCGTGCGCGCAGTGGTCGAGGCCCATGGCTTTACGCCCAACCCGCAAGCCGCTGGCCTGCGCAGCCGGCATACCCGTACGTTGGGCTTCATTCTCCCGGATCTGGAGAACCCCAGCTACGCGCGCATTGCCAAACAGCTCGAACAAGGCGCCCGCGCCCGCGGCTACCAGTTGCTGATTGCCAGCAGCGATGACCAACCGGACAGCGAGCGCCAATTGCAGCAGTTGTTCCGCGCCCGTCGTTGCGATGCACTGTTTGTCGCCAGCTGCCTGCCAGCCGAAGACGACAGCTACCGTGAACTGCAGGACAAGGGCCTGCCGGTGATCGCCATCGACCGCCGCCTGGACCCCGCGCACTTCTGCTCGGTCATCAGCGATGATCGCGACGCCAGCCGCCAGTTGGCCGCCAGCCTGCTGAGCGCGGCCCCGCGCAGCATCGCGCTGATCGGCGCGCGCCCGGAGCTTTCGGTCAGCCAGGCCCGTGCCGGCGGGTTCGACGAGGCCCTGCAAGGCTATGCCGGTGAGGTACGTCGCTACCAGGGCGAGGCGTTCAGCCGCGAATGCGGTCAGCGCCTGATGCAGCAACTGATCGACGAACAGGGTGGTTTGCCAGATGCCCTGGTGACCACCTCCTACGTGCTGCTGCAAGGCGTGTTCGACACCCTGCAGGCGCGCCCCGCCGACTCGCGCCAGCTGCAGCTGGGCACCTTCGGTGACAACCAGTTGCTCGACTTCCTGCCACTTCCGGTCAACGCCATGGCCCAGCAGCACGGGCTGATTGCTGCTACGGCGCTGGAGCTGGCCCTGGCAGCCATCGAGGAGGAGCGTTACGAACCCGGCGTGCACGCCATCGGTCGAACCTTCAAGCAACGCATTACAGCGGGCTGAGCATGCGCCTGATCGACACCCACACCCACCTCGACTTCCCCGACTTCGACGCCGACCGCTCGCGCCTGCTGGCCAACGCGGCGGCGCGAGGAGTGGAACGCATGGTGGTGCTGGGGGTGTATCAGGCGAATTTCCAGCGGGTATGGGACCTGGCCTGCGCCGAAACGCACGTGTTTGCAGCCCTTGGGCTGCATCCGGTTTATCTTGACCAGCATCGCCCGGAACACCTTGCCCAACTGCGCGACTGGCTGGAGCGCCTGCGCGGCGACCCACGCCTGTGCGCCGTGGGCGAGTTCGGGCTGGACTACTACCTGGAAACGCTGGACAAGGGCCGCCAACAGGACCTGTTCGAGGCCCAGTTGCAGCTCGCCTGCGACTTCGAGCTGCCCGCGCTGCTGCACGTACGCCGCAGCCATGCCCAGGTGATCGCCACGCTCAAGCGCTACAAGCCGGCCCGGGCCGGGGTCATCCATGCATTCGCGGGCAGCTACGAAGAGGCGCGCGAATACATCAAGCTCGGTTTCCGCCTTGGTCTTGGCGGGGCGGCTACCTGGCCGCAGGCGTTGCGGTTGCGCAAGACACTGGCACGGCTGCCGCTGGACAGTGTCGTGCTGGAGACCGATGCGCCGGACATGGCCCCGGTGATGTACCCCGGGCAGCGCAACAGCCCGGAGCACCTGCCGGAGATTGCCGTGGCGTTGGCTGAGGTGATTGGCATAGAGGTGGACCTGTTGGCTAACGCCAGCAGCAAGAATGCCTGTGAGTTATTTGGCTGGTAGTGCAGGCCCTTTCGCCCATGGAACAAAACTTGACTCATTGATTTAGCACCGACGCTGTGGGAGCGGGCTTGCCCCGCGAACACCGGCGAAGCCGGTGCCATGCTCCGCGTGGCAGGTCAGACCAGCACGGTCCACAACGCAAACCCGGCATACCACAGCACCGCACAGCGCAGCAGCAACTCCCACAGGCTGTCTAACCGGCTCAGGCCACGCTGGCTGTCCTCCTGCTCGGGAATATCGTCGGCAATCCGGCCAACACGGGCCACCAGGTGCCCGGCGCTGATGTGCCAGTTGAGCAGCTCGTGCAGCATGACGCGGGTCACGGCGACGAAGTTACCAACCAGCGCGAAGCTCAAGGTCATTACCCGCACCGGCAGCCAGTCCATGATGTGCCGCAGTTGCTCGGCACGCGCCTTGAGCGCGGGTTGCTTGCTGTGCTCACCGCACAGCGCCAGCAGGCGATAGGCCAATGCAGCACCTGGGCCGAGCACGAAATACCAGAAGATCACGGCAAAGAAGCTCTGATAGGCCTGCCACAGCAGGTAGCCTTGCACGCGCACCAGCAGGCTATGGGGTTCGTCGGCCACCAGGCCCAGGTCGCGCTCGGCAACGTGCAGGGCAGCCTGATCATCACCCCGCCGCCAGGCATCGCGAAAAGGCCCCAGTGCCGCCTTGGCGTCGCCACGGCCCAGGCTGTAGATCAGCACCAGCAAGTGCACCGGCAACGCCAGCAGCCCATAGGCCACTGGCTCCAGCACATGCAGCAGCAGGACCAGCACCGCCACCGGCGCCAGCACCAAAATGGCCAAGGTCCACCAGGGGTGCACCTTGCCGCTACGCTCCAGGCGCACCAGCTCACCCAGGAAAAAACCGTCGCGCTGTACTTGATGGCGCAATGCCGAGAATTTCTCGACCCACAGTGCCAGCAGCAAAACCAGAAAACTCATGGGTTGTCCTCGTTATCCTTCACGGTTTGGCGATAGCGATGCCAGTCGAATGCCGGGCCTGGGTCGGTCTTGCGCACTGGCGCAATGTCGCTGTGGCCCTGGATGCGCGCAAGGCTGATGACCGGCCAGGCGTTACGGATCTGCCGGGTGAGCTGCTCCAGCGTGGCGTACTGGGCATCGGTGTAAGGCAGGTCGTCAGTGCCTTCGAGCTCGATGCCGATGGAAAAGTCATTGCAGCCCTCGCGCCCGTCGAAACTCGACACCCCGGCATGCCAGGCGCGGTCGAGCAACGACACGAACTGGGTCACCGCGCCATTGCGCTCGACAAACAGATGCGCCGATACCGTCAGGTGACTGATGCTCGCAAAATAGGGGTGTTCATTGGCGTCCAGGCGGTTCTGGAAGAATTCCTGAACCTTGCCGGTGCCGAAACACGCTGGCGGCAGGCTGATGTTGTGGATCACCAGCAAGGAGATCGACTCGCCCTCGGGGCGTGCATTGAAGTTCGGCGAAGGGCAGTGGGTGATTCCGTGGAACCAGCCGGTGGCACGGTCCAATTGCATGGGGCAGATCCTGAAAAAACGCCGGGTACAGAGCAGCAGTATGCCCTGCGTCCGAGGCCGTTTGCATGTGAATCATTGTAATGGTGGTTCAGCGGACCTGCCGTTGCCGCAGCCCTTCGAGCACCGCTTCCAGCGCCCGTTCGAACAGCAAGCCGTCATCGAGCACCCGCACTTCCCCCCGCTGCATCGCCAGGGCAAGGCTGCCAATGTTCCACTCACGCACTTTCATGCCCGTGCGATTGGCGAAGACCAGCCGATCGCTGCTGTCGATACGCGCCACCAGCTTGCAGCGCAGTGGCTGGTCTTCATCGAACACCTCGACCCAGGTGCCGATACGCAAACGCTGCACCTGGCGCAGCTCCGAGGCGTGGCCGTCGGCCACGTGCAGGGGCGCACAAGCCGGCTCTTCGGCCAGTGCCAGCACGATGTCCTCGGCCACAAGCACCGCCTCAAGCTCCGGGTGGTCATCGGCCAGGGGCCCTTGCGACGTGGAGCAGGCGCGCAGGTGCAACTGCTCCAACTGCAAAAAGAAGTCGCGGGTAGCGGTCGAGTCCAGCGCCACGCCAGCCAGGCCTTCGCGCAGTGCCTTGAGCAGCCCAGGCAGCGCTTGCAGCAATTGCTCACACGCCTGTGGGCCGTGGTGCGGGGCGATGCTGGCAAGCAGCGCGTCCAGGGTGGCCAAGGCGTTGTGCCAGGCCTGGGAGCCCTCGCCCTGCTTGAGCCACGCCAGCAACATCACCTGGCTCCAGGCCTGCACCAGCATCTGTACCACCACCTGCGGCAACACCCGTCCACGTAGACGCTGGTTGAGCACGTGCTGCACCTGCTGGCGAGCTTGCAAGGTGCGCGCCCGGCCCTCTTCGGCGTCGCGCGTGCGTTGTTCGAGCAGCTCGTTGCGGCGGCGTTCGTCCTGGCTGAAAGCGATAAAATCGTCGAGCAACTCGGCGAACAGGCTCGGGTCTTCGGTAAAGTCGTTGAGCAGGCGCTGAATGATTCGCTCCACCCGCACATGCAAACTGTCGCGCAATCCTTCACCCCCCTTCTCCCAACCGATCGCAGCACCCGCAATCTCGTTGAGCAAGCGGCGGGCCGGGTGGCTGGCACGGCTGAACAGCCCTTTGTCGAGCAGCGCGACCTTGAGCAGCGGAATATGCAGACGCGCGATCAGCGCCCTGAGGCTGGCCGGAAGGTTGTCGTCGTTGTGGATGTACTCGAACAGCAGGCCGACCAGATTGATCATGTCTTCATCGGCCGTGGCGATGCGCCGGCGTGTGCCACTGCGCACACTTACGCGCAACAGCAGTTGTTCAAGCTGCTGGCCGAGCTCGAAGTCATCTGCCGCCTGCGTGGCGGGTACATAGTGCTGCAGGTGTGAGAGCAGGCGTAGCAGGTCGGCGGTGCTGATCGGCCGGGCAGCGGCCACGGCCTGCAAACGCGGCGCGATCTGCCCCCGCGCCGGGGCCAGGAGTGTTTGCAGCGAAGCAAAATACGCTTGCCCCGCACTGTCGGCGCCCACCTGCCCCTGTGCCTCCAGGCTTGCCGGCCGACGCCCGGCGCTCATGCGCCGGTCCTCGGCGCGCCGCCGTGGGGCCGGTTGCAGCTCGGGCAGCACGCCGGCTGCGGCGAGCAACTGGTTGGCCTCGGCATAGAGCACATCCACATCACGCAGCACGTAGCGTTCGAAAAGCTTGAGCAGGACCAGCTTCACCCGTAGACCAACCCCCAGGTTGCGGCCGGCTTCGAGGAAATAGCCGCACAGGGCGGCGGGCCCAACTGGGTTCTGCTGCTCGCCCACAGGGCGATCAAGCAATGCCTGCAAGCGCAGGCCCAGTTGCTGCAGGGCAACGCCATCGCGCGACAGCACCCGCGCGACCATGCCATCGAGGGCCGACGCACGCTCTCGTTGGCTCTTGTTGCCGGTACTTTCCCCGCCATCCAGGCCGCCCAGGGGGTCGAGCTTGCCGATGCTGGCGAAGGTGCCATAGAACGTATCGAGAAAGCCGCGCTCGATGCTTTTGCGCTTCAGACGCAAATCACGCATTGCTTCGAAATACAGGTTTTGGTCGCAGCGTTCAAAGGCCTTGTCGGCCATCTCGAAGAGGGTGTCGTCGGCGTTGTCGAACAAGCCTTGCAGGCCTTGACGCAATTGCAGTGCAGCTTTGTCCCGCACTTGCAGGAGCACCACCGGAAGGCAAGGCAGAGGCGTGCGCGCGCCCCGGTCGATGGCTGCCGCCAGCGGCACCACCTTGCCTTCTTTATGCATCCTGAACTCCTTGCAGGTTCGCTTGCCCGTCAGTGCAATGAATCGTCAAAACCATGACGCCAAATACTGGGCACCATTATCGGCAAAAATTCTGATAGCTGCCAGCGCCGTATCGCTTGCAGGAAAATGACTCTGTTCTGGGTCAGACGCTCACACCGACCGACCAAAGGTCACTCGCTATGCGGCTGTACACACCGGCCCCCTGCCCTATAATCGCCGGCATCTAGCTTGTGGAGCCGACCATGCCGAACCTACGCCTCGCCGACCTGACCGCTGAAATCGAAGCCAACGTGCGCCGCGCGCTGCTGGAGGACATCGGCAGTGGCGATATCACCGCGCAGCTGATCCCGGCCGAGCGCCTGGCCAAGGCGACCATCATTACCCGCGAGGACTGCGTGATCGCTGGCACCGCCTGGGTCGATGCCGTGTTCCGCCAGCTCGACCCACGGGTGGCCGTGCACTGGCAGGTAGCCGACGGCGAGAGGGCGGTGGCCAACCAGCCGCTGTTCCACCTGGAAGGCCCGGCACGCTCGCTGCTCAGTGGTGAGCGTAGCGCGCTGAACTTCCTGCAGATGTTGTCTGGTGTCGCCACGCGCGCGCGCTTTCTGGCCGACATGGTCGAAGGGACCCAGGTACGCCTTCTCGACACCCGCAAGACCCTCCCAGGCCTGCGCCTGGCGCAAAAGTATGCGGTCACCTGCGGCGGTTGCGACAACCACCGTATCGGCCTTTACGACGCCTTCCTGATCAAGGAAAACCACATCGCCGCCAGCGGTGGCGTGGCCGAGGCAGTGGCGGCGGCGCACCGTATCGCCCCTGGCAAGCCGGTGGAAATCGAGGTGGAAAGCCTGGACGAACTGCGCCAGGCCCTGAATGCGGGTGCAGATATCGTCATGCTCGACGAGCTGACCCTGGATGAAATGCGCGAAGCGGTGCGCATCACCGCAGGCAAGGCCAAACTTGAGGCCAGCGGCGGCGTCAACGAGAGCACTTTGCGGGTTATTGCCGAGACTGGCGTCGATTACATCTCCATTGGTGCCATGACCAAGGATGTGAAAGCCGTTGACCTGTCGATGCGCTTGAGCCTCTGAGGGCGCGCGGCGCTTGTACCCCGGATAACATGGGTCATTGTGGGAGCAACTGTCTTCTTGTGGAAGCTGGCCTTGCCGGCGATGGGGCGCGTAGCGCCCCAGGCCCGGCTGTGCCGGGCATCGCCAGCAAGGCTTGCTCCTACGAATGAGCTATTTGCTCCTTCCAGGGCGTTCCGGTCTTGAGCATCGCATTTAGCCTCACTATCAATACTCGCATACACGCCACCACCGATACTTTCGCGCACTTCCCCTGGGCTCGCAGTGCTTTGTAGCGCTCGCAGAAGTCCTTGTTGTGCCGTATCACCACCCAGCAGGCCATATAGAGCGCCCGCCTGACTTGTGAGCGCCCCCCCCAGATTGAACGCTTGCCCGACTGCTTGCCGCTGTCCTGGTTGAACGGCGCAACACCGACCAAGGCGGCAATTTCCTTCTTATCCACCTGGCCCAGCTCTGGCAGCAAGGCCATCAGCTTTCCGGCAGTAATCAGACCAATTCCTTTGACTTGAGTGAGCTGTTTAACCCGGTCATCAGGCAAAGCTGCTGCCTGCTGTGCGATCTCTTGTTCCAGCGCTCGAATTTCACCCTTCAGATAGGCGATGTGTTGTTCCAACCGCAAACAAACACTGGGAGCCCGCGCCTGCTTCAGGCGCCGCTTGTCATCGTCGCGCTGTTGGACGAAGCGATCCCGCTGCATAAGCAGTTCGCGCAGCAAGGCCCGCTCGGGTGTCATCACCTGGCAAGGCCGTGGGGGCATAACTTCAGCCAGGTGAGCCAAAACAGCTGCGTCAATGGGATCGGTCTTGGCGCGTTTACCCATCGACTTGGCAAAGTCCCGGGCACGACTGGGATTGATCCGGCAAACCGGAAAATCGGCATCCTGCAGCGCTTTGAGGACATTGCACTCGTAGCCACCGGTAGCTTCGAGCAAGACCATTGAAACTGCATACCCGCCAAGCTTTTCGACGAGCAGTTGGAATCCCTTCAAGTCATTGGAAACACTGAAGTTCACCCCCTCAGGGCGGATGTGAACAGCAAGTGTGGCACTGGAAACATCGATGCCGACAGAGGAAGACATGGCCAAACCCTCTTAAACTCAAGGAGTGAGAGCGCTTTGGCTTGGCCCACGCTTGTGATTCGAGATTACGCCCCTCATCCAACTGTTCGGGCTCTCGCCAAAGTGGAACGGTGAATGGCAGCTTTTGCTCCCACACGTGCTCTGGGCACCTCGGGCTATCAGCTTGCCATTCACCGCTCTCACTTCAGATTCTATTCCCTCTCCAAGACACAAGCGGGCTTGCCCGCGAAGCGGCCCGAACAGGCGCAGCAAATTCCAGGCATAAAAAAACCGGCCAGATGGCCGGTTTTTTTTCGGGCATGGATCAGAACGCGGCGTTGGCCAGGCCGTCCAGATAACGCTCGACGTCCAGCGCGGCCATGCAGCCAGCACCGGCCGAGGTGATGGCCTGACGGTAAACGTGGTCTGCCACGTCGCCGGCTGCGAACACACCTTCGACATTGGTGGCAGTGGCATTGCCTTCGCGGCCGCCGTTGACCACCAGGTAGCCGTCCTTGAGGGTCAGCTGGCCTTCGAACAGCGAGGTGTTCGGCGTGTGGCCAATGGCGATGAACACACCGTCGACCTTGATTTCGTCGCTGCTGCCATCGTTGTTCTTCAGGCGTGCACCGGTCACACCCATGTTGTCACCCAGCACTTCGTCCAGGGTGGCGTTGAGCTTGAGCTCGATCTTGCCTTCGGCCACGCGGGCGTTGAGCTTGTCGACCAGGATTTTTTCGGCGCGGAAGGTTTCGCGACGATGCACCAGGGTCACCTTGCTGGCAATGTTGGCCAGGTACAGCGCCTCTTCAACGGCGGTGTTGCCGCCGCCGACAACCGCTACCGGCTTGTTGCGGTAGAAGAAGCCATCACAGGTGGCGCAGGCCGAAACACCCTTGCCCATGAAGGTTTCTTCCGACGGCAGGCCCAGGTAGCGGGCGCTGGCGCCGGTGGCGACGATCAGGGCATCACAGGTGTAGGTGCCACTGTCACCCTTCAGGGTGAACGGCTTGCTGGCCAGATCTACAGCGTTGATGTGGTCGAAGACGATCTCGGTCTCGAAGCGCTCGGCGTGCTCCTGCATGCGCTGCATCAGGGCTGGGCCGGTCAGGCCATGGGGGTCGCCCGGCCAGTTGTCGACTTCGGTAGTGGTGGTCAGCTGGCCACCGGCCTGCATGCCGGTGATCAGCAGCGGCTTGAGGTTGGCACGGGCAGCATAGACTGCGGCGCTGTAACCGGCAGGGCCGGAACCGAGGATGATGACGCGCGAATGACGTACTTCAGACATGTCGAACTCCTGTCGAGCCGGCCGCACGGGGCCAGCATCGGTGTGCCGGCGGTGCCAGCTGGAATTTAAAAAGGACCCACGCAACCTTGGGGAAGGCTACAACGCGTTGGTCCAAAACCTAAAAGTTGAGCGCACTGTAGCGAGGTCGCAAAGATTAAGGAAATATCCTTCGACAATCCACCTCATAGGCATCGTCTATCCAGCAATTTCATTCACCAAAAACGCCCTGATGCTTTTGTTACAGCCGGTTTCTCCGGCATCGCCCGCCTTTCGTCGGCGCAACAAACTCGGTAAGGTCAGCGCGTTTTCCTTATGTTCGGAGTGTCTCGATGCAAGCCCCTGTCCTCTCTGGCCCCCAGTATCTGCGCGAAGGCCTGAAACTGGTGCTGAGCCCGAACCTGCGGTTGTTCGTGCTGCTGCCCCTGGCAGTCAACCTGCTGCTGTTCGGCGGCCTGATCTACTTTGCCGGCCATCAGTTCAGTGTGTGGGTCGACGCGCTGATGCCGACCCTGCCCAGCTGGTTGAACTTCCTCACGTACATTCTCTGGCCACTGTTCGTCGCGCTGGTGGTGCTGATGGTGTTCTTCACCTTCACCCTGGTGGCCAACGTCATTGCGGCGCCGTTCAACGGTTTTCTGGCCGAAAAGGTCGAGGTGGTGGTGCGTGGCGAAGACAATTTCCCCGCCTTCAGCTGGGCTGAGCTGGTGGCCATGGTGCCGCGCACCTTCGGCCGCGAGATGCGCAAGCTGGGCTACTTCCTGCCACGGGCCATCGGCCTGTTCATCCTGTCGCTGATCCCGGTGGTCAACGTGGTTGCCGCGCCGCTGTGGCTGATCTTTGGTGTCTGGATGATGGCTATCCAGTACATCGACTACCCGGCGGACAACAACAAGATGAGCTGGCAGGACATGCTTGCCTGGCTACGCAGCAAGCGCTGGCAGTCATTGAGCTTTGGCGGCATTACCTACCTGGCGCTGATGGTGCCGGTGGTCAACGTGCTGATGATGCCGGCGGCGGTGGCCGGGGCTACGTTGTTCTGGGTGCGTGAGAAAGGCGATACCCGCGTCATGAAACCGTCCAACCAGAGCACCTGATAACCCCAATACGGACACGTTTCAGCTCCCAAGTCTTTAGGCAAGATGGCAATTCCCAATCGCAGCTTAACGGCATACAATCGCGATCAATTCTTATCCGCATTGGCACAACCAAGGAGTTGCAGGTGTCCAAGGGATCACTGTTGCCTTCCTCACCTCACACTGACATAGACCTTCTGTATCGCGATCACAGTCAGTGGCTTCTGACATGGATTCGAAGACGGCTAGATAACAAGGACCAGGCAGCAGATATCACACAGGATACATTCGTACGCTTGATCAGTAGCGCTTTGGTGAAAGCCCCTCGGGAACCCCGAAGCTATCTCGCAACTGTGGCCAAACGGTTGATTATTGACCAGTCACGTCGCCGCCAGCTGGAGAAGGCCTATCTGCAATACATGGCTGATGAGCCTCAGCTCTTGGCGTGCTCACCAGAGCGTCGTGTGCTTGTGTTGGAAACGCTGTTGCAACTGGCCGCAATGCTAGAAGGTATGGGAGAGAAAGTGCGACAAGCCTTCTTCTATGTCCAGCTTGACGGGCTTTCGTATAGCGAAGTCGCCGCGCGGCTAGGCATCTCGGTAAGTTCGGTAACCAAATACATGGCCAAGGCCACGGAGCGTTGCCTGTTCTACGAATTGGACGCCGAAGCGTGACCCTGTCAGACAGGCACCTTGCATTGCGTGCTGCTGCTCAATGGCATGCCCGACTGGGGGCCGCTCCTGAGTGCCCAAAAGAGCAGGTCGAATTCCAGAGCTGGATCAAGCTAGATCCACTCAATTCCTGGGCCTGGGAACGAGTAGAGCACCTGCAAGCGGGCTTACAAGATGTTCCTGGCGGGCTAGCGCGGCATGCCCTGAGCAATAACACTGGCGAAGCAGGACGCAGGGTAATACTCAAAAGTGTGGTATTGGGACTGGGCCTGGCAGGTCTTGCCTGGAACGGCTATCAACGCTCTGCGACATGGCTTGCTGACCTGCGCACGGGCGTGGGAGAACGACGCAATGTGGTTCTAGCCGACGGCACTCGCTTGTTCCTCAATACAGCTTCAGCAGTGGACATCCGCTACGATGCAGGCGAGCGGCTGCTAATTCTGCATGATGGCGAAATTCTGGTTGAAACCGCTTCAGACCCCCGCCCGTTCAGAGTGCGTACCATCCACGGTGAAATGCTCGCCCTCGGCACCCGGTTCGACGTCCGCATGTATGGCGACCACACCCGGTTAGCGGTGCTGGAACATACCGTGTTAGTGCACAGTGCCAGCGCACCAGACCCCGTCAAGGTGGAGGCCGGTATGGGGCTGGACTTTGCCAATGGACAGCTCCCATTCCCTAAGGCTACTGAGATCAACGAGAGCGCATGGAGCCAGGGACGCTTGATCATTAATGAATGGCGCCTAGATCGCGCCTTGGTCGAGTTGGAGCGTTATCGGTTTGGCTTCATACGGTGCAGCGATGAGGTCGCCGACCTGAGAGTTTCAGGCGTATTTCCGCTGGACGACATTGACCGGGCATTGATGGTCATCGCTCAGGCATTGAAGTTGAAGGTACACCGCCGTACTCGCTTCTGGGTACAACTGACCTCTGCGACCTAATTATTTCACATCGCCATTGTCGGTTTGCGCAACTCGTCCGTGCTCTCTTCCAACCGCCTGAGAAAGGCACCTGAAGGAGCAGCCATGTCACGCCTCACCCAGCCTCTCGGCAGACCACGACCTTGCCTTCGCAAACTGATTTTGGGAGCCACGCTTGCCCTACAGGCAGGGCTCCTGCAACCGCTGCTCGAGGGGGGCAGCCAGGCTCACGCCAAGCAGTCGCTGAACGCCTACAGTATTGCACCGGGCTCCTTGGGCGTAGCACTCAATCAGTTCGCTCAGGAAGCCGGCGTCGTATTGTCCTTCGATGCTACTTTGACAAAGGGCCGCCAGTCAGCTGGCCTGCATGGCCAATACAGCGTTGAAGAAGGTTTCTACTCCTTGCTGGGTGACAACGACATCCAAGTGATCAAGGTGGGCGCTAATTACCTCTTAACAGAGAAGGCTAACAGAGACTCCGCGTTTCAATTAGGGGCTACCCG
The DNA here is from genome assembly GCF_025905425.1 of Pseudomonas putida. Taxonomy (NCBI): domain Bacteria; kingdom Pseudomonadati; phylum Pseudomonadota; class Gammaproteobacteria; order Pseudomonadales; family Pseudomonadaceae; genus Pseudomonas; species Pseudomonas putida. The sequence continues at coordinate 4,393,411 of NZ_CP109603.1, forward strand.
CGTCAACGCTGATCGCCTCGGAGATGTAACTGAGAACTCCGGTTCCTTTACCACCGGCAGCGCTGCCGTTGGTAGCAAGGTCGCCACAAGCCTTAAAGAAGTGCCCCACTCAGTGTCGGTGATGACCCGCCAGCGCTTGGACGACCAGAACCTCACCAGCCTTACCGATGTGATGGACAAGACCACGGGTGTCACCCACTCTCGTGCCAGCCAAACTGCCGGCTCATCGCTGGGTAACGATAGCAACTTCTATTCCCGTGGATTCCAAGTCAACAACATCCAGATAGACAGCGGCGCACCGATGGACACTGTAATGGTGGGCTTTGGCTCAGTGAGTCAGCTGGACATGGTGCAGTTCGATCACGTTGAGTTCCTGCGGGGTGTGGACGGATTGTATTCAGGTTCAGGTGACCCCGGCGGTACTATCAACCTCGTACGCAAACGTGCCCTGGACCATAATCAGCTGACCTTCTCCACCTCAGCAGGAAGCTGGGATAACTACCGCTCCGAGCTGGATATAACCGGCCCTCTCACCCAGGCAGGCAATGTCCGAGGCCGGCTTGGAACGGCCTATCAGGACCGAAAATTCTTCTACAGCCCTGGCAACATGAAGACGAAGGTTCTCTACGGCTCCCTGGAGCTCGATGTCACATCGGATACCCTGTTAACCCTGGGCGGTAGTTATCAGGAACACGACGGTGTGAGTAACTTTTCAGGCCTACCTCGCTATGCCAACGGCGACGACCTGAAACTCTCCCGCCGCACCTCGCTGACCACTGATTGGAACCACACACACGAAACGACCCAGCAAGGCTTCATTAGAGTTCAGCATAACTTCACGCCAGACTGGGGAATAACGCTAGACGCCATGCGAATGGAGATGGACCGAGACGCGATGGGCGTTTACTCCATCGGCGCTGTCGACCCTTCGGATAACACCGGTAGCACGTTCTGGGCCTTCCCGGCCAAGACCGGCATGGACCGAACTGGTTACAGCGCAACCATCAAGGGCGGCTTCGGCCTCTTTGACATGTACCACGATGTGGTCATTGGCGCAGACTATCAGAAAGGCAACGCCTGGACCGAGCAATACACTACAACTAGCGACGGTACACCGGTTGACGTATTCAATCCGCAATTGCCGGCCAGTGCTAGCTTTTACCCCACTAAAGATGACTACCATATCACCAAGAAGAAATCGCTGTTTGCGATGACTCGACTGAGCATAACTGATGCACTAAAGCTCTCCCTCGGGGGGCGCATCACAGACTACGCGTATGAGAGCGACTCCCCCTATTACAAACCGGATGGCAGCCCCAATGGCGAGCTAGGGCTTCGTGAACTCCAAGATACAGGTGTCTTCACGCCATATGCCGGCTTGACCTATGACATAAACCAGAACTGGACAGCTTACACCAGTTATGCTGAAACTTTCCGCCCTCAATACCAGGAGCGAACCCGTGATAACGGCACGCTCGCTCCAGTCGAGTCGAAGAACTACGAAGTCGGCATGAAGGGCGAGTTCTTCGAAGGTCGACTGAACACTGCCGTATCTCTATATCGCGCCGTTCAGGAAAACGTTGCAGTGGCCGATGGGCCCGTTGAATACAACCGGTATAAAGGTTATCTGTGCTGCTACGTTAGCCAGGGACAGACTGTCAGCCAAGGGATTGACGCGGAGATTAGTGGGGAACTGAAACCGGATTGGCAATTGATTGCGGGTTACACTTACAACCACAGCCGCGATAAGGATTCCAGCACTTCCAACTACCGCAACATTACCCCCAAGCATCTGTTCAAGCTTTGGAGCACCTATCAATTACCAGGGCCATTGCAAGCGTGGAAGATCGGTGCTGGAGCCATTACACAAAGCTCGAACTACGTTAGCGGTACCACATATGCCTACAACCCGAGCTCTGGACGGTTCGACGGCGATGAGCAGCCGTTCAAGTTTGTCCAGGCCAGCTATACCATCTGGAGCGGGAGCATCGACTACAAAATCGACGAGTACTGGTCAGCCACGCTGAATGCTAACAACCTCTTTGACAAACGGTACTACCAGACTGTTGGGGATACCACCGCAGCCAACTTCTACGGTGAGCCAAGAAACTTTGCTGTGACACTTCGTAGTAAGTTCTAACGAAAGAGCAGCCTTAAGGCACCCCGACAACAACAAGGTGCTGCGCAGCAAGCGCTGCAGTCGCTGGGCTTCGGCGGCATCACCTACTTGGCGCTGATGGTGCCGGTGGCCGGGGCTACGATGTTCTGGGTGCGTGAGCGCGACTAACGCCAGGCGCGGCCTTGTGTAGGAGCGGCCTTGCGTCGCGAAAGGGCCGCGTAGCGGCCCCAGGTTTTTTAGCATCGCCGCAGACATTGCTGGGGCTGCTACGCAGCCCTTTCGCGACGCAAGGCCGCTCCTACCCGAGCCGGCTGGAGAACTGCCCGACTACATCCACCACCCGCTTCGCGCCGTCCTGGATCTCGACGATCACATGGCCGGTTTCATCGGCCAGCGACAGCCCCTGCTCAGCCTGACGCTTGCTGGTGTCGATAATCGCTACCGCAGCCTGGGCCAATTGCTCGTTCTGCTGCACCACCCTGGCAATTTCTTCGGTAGCAGTGCTGGTACGCGAGGCGAGCTGGCGTACTTCATCAGCGACCACTGCAAAACCACGCCCCTGCTCGCCCGCCCGGGCCGCTTCGATGGCGGCGTTAAGCGCCAGCAAGTTGGTCTGCCCGGCAATGTCGCTGATGGTCTTGATGATCGAGCCGATCACTCGCGACTGGGTATCCAGCGCCTGAATGCCTTCGGCCGCTTCCTGCATCGACGACTCCAGCCCCCGCATGACGCTTACGGTCTGCGTGACCACGTCGGTGGCCTTGCGCGCACTGGCGTCAGTACTGAGGGAGGTGTTAAAGGCGATGTCCGCCGCCTCGGCAACCGCTTGCTCCTGGTTGACCTGGTCGGTGATCACAGTGGCAAACTTGACCACTTTGTACAGCACATCATGGGCATCAAAGATCGGGTTGTAGGAGGCCTCCAGCCAGATGACCCGGCCATGGGCATCGATGCGCTTGAACCGTTCAGCCACGTACTTGCCCCGGCGCAGCTTGTCCCAGAACGCCTGATAGCCCGCCGAATTGGCCTCGGCCGGTTCGCAGAAGATGCGGTGATGCTTGCCACGGATCTGCTCCAGGCGGTAGCCGACCGATGTCAGAAACCGTTCGTTGGCGGTCAGGATGGTGCCGTCGAGGTTGAATTCGATCACTGCGGTGGAGCGCATCAGCGCCTTGATCAGGCTTTCATGCTCACGCGATGTTTCGATGGTGCGGGTAAGGTCGCTGGAGTGCAGGCTGAAATACTTGATGCGCCCTTCGCTGTTCTTGACCGGCTGCAGGATGGAGCGCAGCCAGGCTTCCTGACCATTGCCGCGCAGCAGGCGGAAGGCCCCGTTAAGATGCTCGCCACGGCTGATCGCGGTTTTCATGCGCTGATAGAAGTCGAGCGTCTTCACATGGGCCGGGACAATGTCCTCGAGCTTGCGCCCAAGCAATTGGTCGGCACGGTAGAGCATCTCGCTCTCGAAGTTACCGTTGACCATCTCGATCCGTCCCTGGGGGTCGAGCTGGAGCACCAGCATCTCGCTGTCGAGGCTGCTCTTGACCTGCTCGACGGACATCAGGTCTTCACGCAGTTGCTGGATTTCTTGCTTGAGCTTGTTGTTGAACATTACCGCTCTCCTGGAGCGCAGCACGTAATCGAATGCATCTTCATCGGCTGCCGGTACTCGCTTCTTGAGTGCCCTCCACGCAAATATTCATAAAGTTGCAACAACCGGCAATCAGGCGTCACCTGCACGTCACGAGGCCGTCACATGGGCGCAATGATGCAAGCGGAAACTTTTTGTCATGAATACACCCGCCCTACGCATCACCCTCGTCAGCGAAACCTTCCCACCCGAGATCAACGGTGTAGCCAACACCCTTGGCCGCCTCTGCGAAGGGCTGCGCCAACGTGGGCATGACATCGAGATCGTACGCCCCCGCCAGGCCGGCGAAGCGCCTGTGCACAACGATCCGCATGTGCTGCTGTGCCGCGGTTGGGGCTTGCCCGGCTACCCCGGCCTGCAATGGGGCGAAGTGTCCATGCACAAGCTGCTGCGGCGCTGGCGCAGGCAACGCCCGGATGTGCTGTACATCGCCACCGAGGGGCCGCTGGGGCTGAGTGCACTGCGTGCGGCGCGGCGCCTGGGGGTGCCGGTGGTCAGCGGCTTTCATACCAACTTCCCGCAGTATTCCGGCCAGTATGGCCTGGGTCTGCTGGCACGCCTGCTCACCCATTACCTGCGCTGGTTCCATCGCCGCACGGCAATCACCCTGGTGCCCAGCGTCAGCCAGCGCCTGGAACTGGAGCGCCGTGGTTTCGAGCGCCTGGAGCTATTGGCTCGCGGGGTCGATGCCTGCCTGTTCAACCCTGCGCGGCGCAGCCAGGTGCTGCGCGAAAGCTGGGGGCTTGGCCCGGATGATATCGCCGTGCTGCATGTCGGGCGGTTGGCGGCAGAAAAGAACCTTGGCGTGCTGCGCCCGTGCCTGGACGCCCTGCAGAAGAGTTATCCACACAAGCGCCTGCGCCTGATCGTGGTCGGTGATGGCCCGCAGCGCGCCAACCTCCAACAGCAGGTGCCTGATGCCGTGTTCTGTGGTGCCCAGCGCGGTGAGGTACTGGCCGAGCACTATGCCAGCGGCGACCTGTTCCTGTTCCCAAGCCTGACCGAGACTTTTGGCAACGTGGTGCTTGAAGGCATGGCTTCAGGGCTGGCAGTGGTTGCCTACGATGAGGCAGCAGCCGCGCAACATATTCGTCATGGGCACAGCGGCGCGCTGGCGATGCCAGGGGATCAGGCGGCGTTTATCGATGCAGCGTGCTGGTTGCTGGAAGAGGAGGAAACCCTGCGAAGGGTACGCTTGAATGCGCGTCAACACGCCAGCCGCCAGGGTTGGCCGGGGATTGTCGAGCAGTTCGAGAATTATCTGAGTGTTGCTACAAGAGAGAATAGCGCACAGCCGGGGAGTGCCAGCTCAGTGGTCGAGGTCAAACCTGAGTCATCTCAGACGCAAGGATGAGCGGAGATCGCCAGCTACCGTGAGCCCCTTATGGCTTGCGCGGACTCATTCACGGCCAGCAAGGTTTTTTCTGTATTGACGATCCGAACACGAACTTTCTCGATTTCTACTGAAAGTACATCAGCGATATACTCTGGTGATTCGTCGAAAATGATCTTGCTACCTTCTTTCCCTTGCACTGCCTTTGAATGACGCTTCGTCAATAACGCATAGTCATTTTTATGATATTCAAGGCTTTCGTTCAACATCATCTTGCCTACTTTTCTTTCTGCAGGTGTTAAAGCGGTATGCGGCATAGGCTTGCCCGCCGATGATTCGATCGGGTAAATCTCGTCAAAAATCCGCTTCCCGTGCTTGGCTTTAACATACTCATACATGATTGAGTCTGTTGCCTTGAGCACTCGTTCCCCCGCATTTCTCAGCATCCCTTTGAGGGCCTTCAGCATATGGCCTGACGGATCGCTGTGGTTGACAGGATCGCCTTTGCAATACGCGTAGGTGTTCATGCCGGCGGCACCGAAGGGGCTCCAGTCATCAGGGGCGGTAAACCGCATCAAGACAGGGTTGTAAAGGCGGTAACCCTTGCCTAGCAGATAGCCTTCCGTCAAAGACTCGGGTACCTGACCGGTAAACCCAGGCAGTAAAGGATGGGGGGCCTGGTAACCGTAAGGGGCGTAGAGGCGAAACTCTACTGGCTGTTTGGGGTGGGATTGCGTGGCCGGTGATAAAGCATCATTGGCCAGCAGTATCGATGTCTGTGCATCGGCGCTTTTAATCACGACTGCATGTGCGTGCTCTGCCACATCGAAGACACGTCGCTGCTCTTGCTCTTGATGTAGCAACGTCAGGCGATGCCCTTGATAAAAATACATAAGCGCCATTTGCCAAACCTCGTGATGCGGTTCGCGAGGTTGAAGTTTGACAGCGCACCTACTATTGCCGCTACTGGCAAAAATATCAGTTCATATCGGCGATGGGCCGCAAAGCGGCCCGTGTGTTCAGCCCAGCGCTTTCTCGATAGCCTGCACCACCGCAGGGTCGTCCGGGGCAGTCCTTGGCGAGAAACGCGCCAGCACGCGCCCATCCTTGCCCACCAGAAACTTTTCGAAGTTCCAGGTGATGTCGCCGGGAAATTCAGCCCCTTCCCCCGCCAGCAGGCGATACAGCGAATGGCGGTGCGGCCCGTTGACCTCAAGCTTGGCGCCCAGCGGGAAGCTCACACCGTAGTTGAGGCTGCAGAATTCCTGGATCTCTTTCTCGCTGCCTGGCTCCTGGCCGGCAAACTGGTTGCACGGCAGCCCCAACACACTGAACCCCTTGCCCTTAAACTGCTGTTGCAGCTTCTCCAGCGAAGCGTATTGCGGCGTCAGGCCACACTTGGAGGCAACGTTGACCACCAGCACCACTTGGCCCTTGAACGGTGCGAGGGGCAGCTCCCCGCCGTTCAGTGCCTCCAACTTCAGGTCGTGAAATGCACTCATGTTGTAATCCCCTCTCAGGTTCCCGATTGCCGCGGGGGGCGAAATCCGCCCAATAAAAAGGCGCTCGTCCAAGCCGTCCACCTCCCGTTGGGAAGGCAAATCGGCTTGCCCGAGCGCCTGGCGACTCTCTGAGCTTAGCGCAGAAAATCAGTGGTGATGGCCACCTTCACCGTGGATGTGACGGTGCGCGATTTCTTCTTCGCTGGCGTCACGCACGTCGACAACCTTGACCTGGAAGGTCAGGCGCTGGCCGGCCAGCGGGTGGTTGCCGTCAACGGTGACGTCGTCGCCGTCGAGGTCGCGAATGGTGACGATCTGCATCTGGCCATCCGGCGCCGAAGCGTGGAACTGCATGCCGACTTCCAGCTCGTCAACGCCTTCGAACAGGCTGCGGTTCAGGGTGCTGACCAGCTCGGCCAGGTATTCACCGTAGGCGTCTTCCGGCTCGATGGAGACGTTCAGCTCGTCACCGGCCTGCTTGCCTTCCAGCGCCTTTTCCAGGCCCGGGATGATGTTGCCGGCACCGTGCAGGTAAACCAGCGGCGCGCCACCGGCGGAGCTGTCGATGGTCTCCCCGGCGTCGTTGGTCAGGGTATAGTCGATGGAGACAGCCTTGTTGGCGGCGATCAGCATGGGGCAAGACCTTTTGCAAAAGTATGTAGAGCGGACAAGTGTAACCAAGCCATCGCCCGATTGCGAACGTGCCTCGGCCGAGGAACGGTCCATCAGTCGGATCACAGGCTTCCATCAGGACCAAGAAGGCCACTGGGTGGTCGAGTTGTCGTGCGGCCACACCCAGCACCTTCGTCACCAACCTCCTTGGCAGGCGCGCCCGTGGGTGCTCGATGCCGAACAGCGCCAGCAGCGCATCGGCGAGGCTTTCGCGTGTGGCTGGTGTGCACAGGCAGCCGATAGCGCTACCCTTGGCCGTTGACTCCTTGCACCGCTTTAATTCGAGAAGCACGCATGCAAACATTTTTCATTGCGCCGACCGACTTTGGTGTCGGCCTGACATCGATCAGCCTGGGCCTGGTTCGCACCCTCGAACGCGCAGGCCTGAAGGTCGGCTTTTTCAAGCCGATCGCCCAGCCCCACCCGGGTGATACCGGCCCTGAGCGTTCCACCGAACTGATCGCACGCACGCACGGCATCAAGCCGCCCATGCCGCTGAGCCTGGCCCACGTCGAGCGGATGCTCGGCGATGGCCAACTGGACGAGTTGCTGGAGGAAATCATCCGCCTCTACCAACAAGCCTGCATCGGCAATGACGTGGTCGTGGTCGAAGGCATGGTGCCAACCCGCCACGCCAGCTATGCGGCGCGGGTCAACCTGCACCTGGCCAAGAGCCTGGATGCCGAGGTGATCCTGGTATCGGCCCCCGAAAACGAGGTGCTCAGCGAGCTGTCCGGGCGCGTCGAACTGCAGGCCCAGCTGTTCGGCGGCCCTCGCGACCCGAAAGTGCTTGGGGTCATCCTCAACAAGGTGCGTACCGACGAAAGCATGGCGGACTTCGCCACGCGCCTGCGCGAACATTCGCCATTGCTGCGCGGCAACGACTTCCGCCTGCTCGGCTGCATCCCCTATCAGCCCGAACTGAACGCCCCGCGCACCCGCGACGTGGCCGACCTGCTCGGCGCCCAGGTGCTCAACGCGGGGGACTACGAGCAGCGGCGCATGAGCAAGATCATCATCTGTGCGCGTACGGTGGCCAACACCGTGCCGCTGCTTACATCCGGCACCCTGGTGGTGACCCCAGGCGACCGGGACGACATCATCCTTGCGGTAAGCCTGGCGGCAATCAACGGCGTGCCCCTCGCCGGCCTGCTGCTGACCAGCGACAGCAAGCCCGATGCACGCATCCTGGGGCTGTGCCGTGGCGCCTTGCAGGCCGGCCTGCCGATTCTTTCGGTGAGTACGGGTTCGTACGACACGGCTAATCAGCTCAATTCGCTGAACCGCGAGATCCCAGTGGATGACCGCGAGCGTGCCGAGTTCATCACCGATTTTGTCGCCAGCCATCTCGACGCTGCCTGGCTGCATCAGCGCTGCGGCACGCCACGCGAGCTGCGCCTGTCGCCAGCGGTGTTCCGCTATCAACTGATCCAGCGCGCGCAGCAGGCCAACAAGCGCATCGTCCTGCCAGAAGGCGCCGAGCCACTGTTGGTGCAGGCAGCGGCAATCTGCCAGGCCCGTGGCATCGCGCGTTGCGTACTGCTGGCCAAGCCCGAGGAAGTCGAAGCGGTCGCCCGTGCCCAGGGCATCACCCTGCCTGCAGACCTGGAAATACTCGACCCTGAGTTGATTCGCGGGCGCTATGTCGACGCGATGGTCGATTTGCGCAAGAGCAAGAACCTCAATGCCCCCATGGCCGAGCAGCAACTGGAAGACCCGGTGGTGATCGGCACCATGATGCTGGCACTGGATGAGGTCGACGGCCTGGTCTCGGGCCTGGTGCACTCCACCGCCAACACCATCCGCCCTGCCCTGCAGCTGATCAAGACAGCACCAGGCGCCAGCCTGGTGTCGTCGGTGTTCTTCATGCTGTTCCCCGAGCAGGTGCTGGTGTACGGCGACTGCGTGATGAACCCGCACCCAAGTGCTGCAGAACTGGCAGAAATTGCCCAGCAGAGCGCCGAATCGGCACACGCCTTCGGCATCGCGCCACGGGTGGCGATGATCAGTTATTCAAGTGATTCGGCGAGCGATGAAGAAGTCGACAAGGTGCGTGAAGCGACCCGCCTGGCACAGGCCGCCGCGCATGATCTGCTGATCGACGGGCCGTTGCAGTATGACGCCGCAGCCAACCCGGCCATCGCCCGGGAACTGGCACCGAACAGCCCGGTTGCTGGGCGTGCCACGGTGTTCGTTTTCCCGGATCTGAATACCGGCAACACCACTCACAAAGCGGTGCAGCGCAGCGCCGATGGTGTCAGCCTGGGGCCGATGCTGCAGGGCTTGCGCAAACCGGTGAATGATTTGCCGCGAGGGGCTCAGGTTGACGACATCGTGCATACCATCGCCCTGACGGCGATTCAGGCCAGCGTCGTGCGTTGAACGTCAGGGGGCGCCTGGCGCCCCCGTCTCGCTTTTACGGGTACTGCTGAACCTGCCCTTGCTGGTCATACTGCTGGCCGGGAATTGGCTTCAGGTTGACCTCTACACGACGGTTCTGCGCGCGGCCGTTGGCGTCGGCGTTGCTGGCGATTGGCTGGTCCGGGCCCAGGCCACGGGCGGAAATGCGCGAAGCATCGACACCCTGCGAAGTCAGGTAGGTGCTGACCGCTTGCGCACGGCGCAGGGACAGGTCCATGTTGTGCTGGCGGCTGCCGGTGCTGTCGGTGAAGCCAACCACTTCGATGGTGTTCTGGTTGAACTGCTTGAACGAACCGGCCAGGTTGTTCAGCGGCGAGTAGAAGCTTGGCGCGATGTTGGCCGAGTCGGTGGCGAAGGTGATGTTGCCTGGCATGATCAGCTTGATCTGGTCGCCCTGGCGCTGCACCTCGACGCCGGTGTTGGCCATTTGCGCGCGCAGCTCGGCTTCCTGCTTGTCAGCGTAGTAGCCGTAACCCGCAGCGGCGGCACCCACTGCGGCAGCGCCGATCAGTGCGCCTTTACCCCGGTTGTTGTGGTCGATGGCGGCGCCGGCGATGGCACCGGCCAGCGCGCCCAGGCCGCCGTACTTGGCGGTCTTGCTCATCCCCGTGGAGCCCTGCGCCTGACCCTGGTTGTCGTACGGGTTCTGGCTGGCGCAGCCCGTCATCAGGGCGGCGGCGGTTGCGACGATAATCAGACGACGCATGGTGAACATGGACAAGCTCCTACTGAAATTCATAAATGCGGCAGGCCGCGAATGGCTCTATGCCAGCCTTGGATTGCCAAGATGGCAAAAAATTCCATGAACGTGTTTTCACCGAGGTTCATGCCCGCACAAACGGGTTCTCGCGCATCTCGTCACCCAGGCGGGTATCGGGCCCGTGACCTGTGACCACGATGGCCTCTTCATCCAGCCGGTACAGCCGCTCCTTGATCGAACGAACGATAGCCCGCTGATCGCCGCCCCACAAATCGGTGCGGCCGATACCGCGACGGAACAAGGTATCGCCGGCAATCAGCAGCTTGGCATCGGCAAACCAGAAACTCATCGACCCCGGCGTATGCCCCGGGGTGTGCAAGGCTACGCCACACCCGCAGGCCAGCTCCTCGTCATCGCCCAACCAGCGATCTGGCGGTGGCACCGGGGTGTAAGGCACGCCGAACATCTGGCATTGCATCTCAAGGTTGTCCCACAGCGACTGGTCATCTTTGTGCAGGTGCAACGTCGCGCCAGTCAGCGCCTTGAGCTTGCCTGAGGCGAGGAAGTGATCGAAGTGCGCATGGGTGTGGATGATGCTCACCAGGGTCAGGCCGTGGGCCTGCAGGCGGGCGAGGATTTTCTCCGGGTCACCGCCTGGGTCGACGACGATGGCCTTTTTGGTCAATGGGTCGCCGATCAGGGTGCAATTGCATTGCAACGGGCCTACGGGGAAGGTTTCACGGATGAGTGCTGACGGTGTCATTTCCATGGGTGAACACAGGAACCAATTAATCGAAGAGGGTTTGCACCCGAGCCAGCGCGTCGAGGACGACTAATTCGGGAACGGTTTCAACACGTTTGGCACTTCTGGCTTCGAGATCCACAGTGCGGATCTGGTTGCAGAGCATTACACCTTGCGTCTGCGTGCCCGCACCACTGAGGGTAACGGCAAACCCTGCATGCCTTGCAAAATCGCCACCTTGGGAGATAGGGACAATGACCGCGAGCCCCGCAGCATTGAAGGCTGCAGGCGTGAGCACCAATGCAGGTCGCCCTGCCCCCTGCTGCTCTCGACCGACGGTAGGGTCAAGATTGACGCGAACGATGTCGCCTCTGGCGAACTTGGCCCGCTTCACACTTCCCGCCCCACTGGACGCATCGCGTTCCAGTCGGCCATATCCTCTGGCTCCGGTGCGCTCAGATCACACTGTGCCATCAATTCTTCAAGGGTGTATTTGGGTTTTGTTCTGAGGGGCTTGAGCACCATCGTTTCGCCCGCCGTATCCAGGCTCAGCGTTGAGCCGACACCCAGTTGCAGCTGCTTGAGCACCGCTGCCGGCAGACGAATCGCTGCACTGTTGCCCCACTGCTGAATCTTGATCTGCATAAGTATCTCCCAAGGTAGATACATAGTAGAAACCCTCCAAGTGATTGCAAGTGAAATGTAGAAACGTCGTATCTACACTGTCACTCGCTTGGCTTTAACAAAAGCCCTGTAATCACTAGAAGGAAATGCCTTACATCGCATTGGGAATCGACTCTCGGGAGCAATACCAGAAACTATCTAGCCAGGTGCAATGGCCACGACAAGGCTCAGGGCAAGAACAACCTGAACAACCCGCCTCCCAGCGCCCCACCATTGGAAATTTCGATCCGCCCCTTCACCCCATCGCTCTCATGCAACGCTGCGATCCGCGCGGCGAAATACAGGCCCAGGCCGGTACTGCCGCTGTGTGAGTCGATGCCCTGGATGAACTCTTCCTGGCGTTCGAGCATGCGCTGTGGATAACCTGGGCCGTCATCGTTGACGCAGATAACCAGCTGATTCGCCTCTTCCTCGATACTGATCAACAACGCATGCCCGGCAAACCGGGTGGCGTTGGTGATCACGTTGGCAATCACTGATGCCACCAGCTCGCGGTCGAAGAAGCCCAGCGGGTTATCGGTGTCGATGCGCCAGGTGGCGAGGATGTCATTGTGCTTGAGCACTTCTTGATGGGCGGCCAACTGGGCTTCGATGAAGTCGTCCAGCTCATGGTAGTCCGGGCAGACCGGCAGCTGGTTCACGCCCAGTTTGTACAGCCCCAGCAGTTGCACCAGCATACCGTTGAGGTGACGAAACTCGTGTTCCATCACCCCTTGCTCGGTACCGCCACGCAACTCTTCGGGCAAACGCGCCAGCCACTGGTCATGGGACTGGATCAGCGCTGACAGGGAGTTTTTGAGGTCGTGCACGGTGGAGGCGATCACCGTGGAAAAATCCAGCCCCTGATTGTCTTGATTCATGCGCCGAACACTCGGATGTGCAGTTTGCCATAGCGGTCATAGCGGTTATCGCTGGCAGGGATGCCGGCCACGCGGGTCAAGGCGTCGCGGCATTCCTGCATGATCGCAGGCTGTGGGTCATCCCCCCCGATGCGCAGCAGCGCCTGGGCGGTGTTGAGGGCGATGCTGATGTTCTTGGGTTGCAAGGCCAAGGCCTTGCGGAACAACTGCAACGCTTCGTTGAGCTGACCTCCCTGGTAACTGCGCACTCCTTGGCGGTTAAGGGTGACTGCCTCGGTGATTGCATTGAGTACGGCCGGATCATCCGTCAGCTTGGCCACCCTCTGCATCACTTTGGGGTCGTCGCCGTAACTTTCAACGCAGCTTTTGAGCACGCCGATAGCGGCCGCTTCCTGCCCTGAGGCCTGCAACTGAGCAGCCACCGTCAACGCGGCATCGACCGAGAAGAACTGCTCCATCTTGTCCAGACGCTGCATGGCCTGCTCGGTGAGCTTGGCGGCGGTCTCGGCATCCCCGGCCTGCTGCAGGCTGGCGGCCTTCATCATGCGGGCGCGTACCTGCAGGCCCTGATCCTCAGGGTTTTCCTTGGCCACTTCACTGAGCACGGTGTTGATCTCGACGCGGGTACGGGCGTCCAGGCCGAAGCCTGCGTTCTTGTTCATCAACGCCTGAACCAGGCCAAGGTTGTTCTCGGCATCCTTGTAGCGCGAACTTTGCCCCTGGTTCACCGCATGGCGGAACGCTTTCGAGGCGGTTTCAAAATCTTCGTTGCCCAGCGCCAGCTTGCCCAGCGTGGCCTGTCGGCGTACCGACAGCGGCGACAGGCGTACCGCTTCTTCAAGCATGTTCTGGGCGCGCTTGTTCTCGCCTTGCGCCACCAGGGCCTCGGCCATGCCATCGTACAGGCCCGGCATGATCGGGAAGGCCTTGAGTGCCTGTTCGTACACGCCCTGGGCCTGTGCATGCTGGCCACGCTTGTGCATCAGGCTGCCCAGCGCCGAATACACCCACGGCTGCGGACGGCTGGCGAGAATGGCCTTGAGGAACTTTTCCAGCTCATCGAAGCGATTGAGGTTGCGCAGCGCATCGGCCCGATAGCGCAGGCACAGGGGTGCAAAGCGCGGGTCCTTCTTGCACAGTTCAGCGCAGGCCGCCAGGACTTCAGCCGGGCGCCCACGGTCCAGCGCCTGGAGGATGGGCTTGAGCAAGGTCTTGCGCTGGAACAGCTTCTCGACACGCTGGGCCAGCCCAACCCGGTTGAACGGCTTGGTCAGGTAGGCATCGGGCTCATGCTCGATGGCACTGAGGACAATGGCCTGGCTGCTCTCTGCCGTCACCATGATGAACACGCACTCATGGCTGATGTGCTTGTCGAGGATCAGGTCTTCGAGCACCTGCTGGCCGTTCTTCTTGCCGTCGCCCAGGTGGAAGTCCTGCAGGATGAAGTCATAACGTTTCTGCGCACACATGCGCAGGGCCTGCTCGCCGCTGTCGGCGGTGTCCACGTCGCGCACACCCAGTTCGCGCAGCATGGACCGGGTCGACGTACGAAAGTCGGTGAAGTCGTCGACGATCAGAAAGCTCTTTTGCCCGTACTGCAGCATCAACACGACCTGTATTGGGATGATTGAAAAATCGCGCAAGGCGATGCATACCACCGAATGCTGTATCGGCAGCCAGTCGGGAAAGATGAGGATAGAGCATGCAGCGCGCTGAACGATGGCGGGCAATGGCCTCAAGCCATCACTTTAGCGGGCACTGCCTCAGGCCAGCAAGCCCAGTGATTTGGCCTTGGCCACCGCTTGAGTCCGGCGCTCGACGCCCAGCTTGCTGTTGATGTGGCTGGCATGGGTCTTGACGGTATGCAGCGAGATGAACAACCGTTCGCTGATCTGCTGGTTGGAGCAGCCCTGGGCGATCAGCTCAAGCACAGCCCGTTCGCGGCCGCTCAATGCCTCGCCACTGCCACTGCTGAGCACAGGCAACTGGGGCAACCGTTTGAGCAGCTCTACTTGAACCGGGCAAGCCGAGCGCGCCGCGAGCTGCTCGTGCAGCCACTGTGGGTGTTTTTCGAGCAAGGGTTGGAACGGTTGCAGAACGCCGCCCTGCGCGGCTTCGAGCGCCTTAGGCAGCAGCCCGGCAGCCTGCGCGTCACAGCCTTGCGCGAGCAGCAGGGCGATCCACTGGCACAGGGCGCTGACTGCCAGCAGCATCCCGCCACTGACCAAGCCTCGTTCGACCAGCCCCGACAGGCGTTGAACCGACGCATCAGTGCGTAGCTGGATACGCTCCAGCAATGCCTGCTGCAGTTCGATGTGCAGGGGTAATAACGGGTGGAACTCCGGAGCTGCCGCAGGCTGCTCGCCACCGTAGGTCTGCCCCAGTCGCAGCAACCAGGACTCGGCAAGATCGGTGCGCCCCTGTGCCAGCCACAGCTCGCACTTCACCAGGGTAATCATGGCCAGATAGTAAATCGGCGGAACATCCCAGATGTGCATCAGCCGTTCCGCCTCGGCTAACTCAGCGAACGCTTCGGCGAAGTGGCCCTCCCGGCCATCAAGCGTAGCAATGACACAGTGGCCGATCAGCACGCTGATGTCTCGACAAGCCCGCGCCTCACCAAGCCCCGCACGCAAGCGCGCACGGCCCTGGGCCGCTTGCAGCCGCGAGACCAGCAGGTAGCCTTCGTATAGGGTCAGCCGCGCCCGCACTGCATACAACCGCTGCCCCGAAAGCCCTTGCAGGCGCTGCAAGCCCTGGCGCACTTCGTCCAATGCCCGCAACACTTCGCCGCGGGCGTGCAGCACCCGTGCCCGGTCATAATGCGCCAAAGCCTCGAACAGCGGGTTACCGACGCGCTGGGCCAGCTCCAGGGCTTCGCGGTTCCAGCCCCGCGCGTGCCAGAAGTCGGCATCGGCAATGGCCAGGTTGGACAGTGTCGACAGGCACACCAGGCGCTGGCCATACCGTTTGCACGGCAGGCTCTGCAACGCTTCACCGCAGTAGGCCAGGGTGCGTTCACGATCACCCCGACCGCGCGCGATCACCCCGCTCAGGGCCAGCCACTGGGCCAGCATGGACTTCTGCGCGGTCGCCGACGGCGCAGGCAGAAAACGGCTGAGGTAGCCTGCCAGCTCTTCGGCCGCATCCAGCTGACAAGCCAACCCCAACGCCCAGCTGTACAGCACGATCAGGCGCGGCGTACTGATCAGCAAGCTCTCGGGCAGGTCCATTTTCCAGCGCAGCAGCATGCCGACGTTCTGCTCGGCCAGCAGTTGCTCCTCGGAGAGGCTCTGCACCAGGTCGGCAGCGACATCAAGGTGGCCAGCACGCAGCGCCTGTTCAACCGCCTCGTCCAGCAAACCCTGGGCCTCGAACCAGCGACAGGCACGCAAATACAGACGCGCCAGCGGTTCGCTGGCCTGGCGGCTACGCAGCAGGTCGGAGAACAGGTGATGGTAACGAAACCAGTGGCCGTGTTCGTCCAGGGGCACCAGAAACACCTGATGAGCCTGCAGAAAGCGCAGGATGTCGGCGCTGTCCTGGCGGTCACGCAGGGCATCGCAGAGCGGCGCGCAGAAGCGCTCCTGGCACGCCGTGTCGAAGAGAAAAGCCTGTACGTCCGCCGGCAGGATTTCGATGACTTCTTCCAGCAAGTAGTCGCGTATCAGCCCTTCGCCGCCGTGCAAGGCGTGGGGCAAGGCATGCTCATCGCCTGATTCGCTGGCCGCCAATTGCCAGAAGCGCAAACCGGCCACCCAACCGTCACTGCGCTGGATCAGGTTGTCCAGCGCCTGGCCACGCAGGCCGGTGGGTTGTCGGCCGATCACCGCCAGCGACTCGTCGGGGGTCAGCCGCAGGTCCTGCTCGTTGAGCTCGGTCAGTTGCCGCGACAGGCGCAGCCGCGCCAAGTGCCAATCCGGGCGCTGGCGACTGGTGATCAACAGCACCAGGCCACTGGGCAAGTGATTGAGGAAAAACTGCAGGCAGCGGTCGAGCACCGGCCCCTGGGCCAGGTGGTAGTCGTCCAGCACCAATAAGAGGGGGGTATCGGCTTGCAGGTACTGGGCAAGTTCGTCGAGCAGGCCGTCGATCCACTCCTCGAAGGCGAATGGCTGGTGGCGCTGGCGCATTTTCAGCAGGCCCATGGCCTGGCCACCCAATGCAGGGCAATACTGCTGCAGGCCTTCGAGCAGCCGCTCAAGAAAACGGCCAGGGTCGGCGTCGCGCTGGCTCAGGCCAAGCCAGAGGCTGCGCCAGTGCTCAGGCAGTGCTTCGCAGAATTCGATGGCCAGCGAGCTCTTGCCAAACCCCGCCGGCGCGTTGACCAGCAGCAACCGCCCGCTGAGGCCGGCATGCAGGCGCTGGCACAGCCGCGCACGCGGCACATGGCCATCCGGCAGCGGCGGCCGGAAGAAACGCCCGTCCAGCAGGCCCAGGGCCTGGCTGGCGAATCCATGCGTACGGGACAGATCTGTCATGGCCGGCTCGTTCTGGGTGGAAGACAACGGCGATACGGATGCTTGCGAGACTAGCGGGTAACGCAGCGCATTTGAAGATGATGGGCACAATTAGGCCGCAAAAGACTACGACAAAAAGCAACAACACTGATGGACGCGGGTTGGATCGGGGCTTTGGCGGAATATTCACCGGCTTTATCACCGGTTTTGCAGGGCCGCGCAATGTTGGACCTGAACAGAAACGCCCCGGCAAGCCGGGGCGTTCTGGGGATCACACGGAGGTGGCACTCAACGGTTCAACGAACGCCTGACTGACGCAGCGCCGCTGGCTGGAAATCGGCCTTGCTGGCACTGAAGCCGAAGTCATAGGCACGCTTCTCTTCGTTTTTCATGCCCAGCGCCAGGTAACGACCCGACTGCAGGTCGTAGATGGTTTCCAGGGTGTACCACGGTACCTGCATGTTGTAGTAGTCCTGGGAGTGCGCTTCGGACACCCGCCACAACTGGCCACGCCCGTCATACTGGTCGATCACGGCAGCCTGCCAGGTGTCTTCGTCGATGTAGAAGTCACGCTTGGCATAGATGTGCCGCTGGCCAGGCTTGAGCGTCGCGACCACATGCCACACCCGGCGCAGCTCGTAGCGGGCCAGGTCCTGGTTGATGTGCCCGGCCTTGAGGATGTCGGCGTACTTCAGGCTCGGCGAGTCGAGTTTGTAGCTGTTGGAAGCGATGTACAGCTCCTTTTTGCCCTCGAGCTTCCAGTCGTAGCGGTCTGGCGCGCCGTTGAACATGTCCAGGTTGTCCGAGGTACGCAGGCCGTCGGCAGCGGTGCCTGGGCCGTCGTACGACACTTGCGGCGCCTGGCGCACGCGGCGCTGGCCGGCGTTGTAGATCCACGCCTTGCGTGGCTCCTTCACCTGGTCCAGGGTCTCGTGTACCAGCAGCACCGTACCGGCCAGACGCGCTGGGGCGGTCACTTCCTGCTTGAAGTAGAAGAGGATGTTGCCTGGGTTGTTCGGGTCGTAGTCCTTCATCTTGTCGCGGAAGACGAACTGGTCCGAGAAGTACACCAGGCTGTAAGAACCGTTCTGCTGCGGTGTGGCCTGAGTTACCAGGCGGCTGACGCTGCCGCCACGGTAGCGGGTGATGTGGTTCCAGATCACCTCAAGGCCGCTGTGGGGGATCGGGAACGGCACGGCGGTGCGGAAGTTGTTCAGGCCGTTGCCGCCTTCGACCAGCGTGGTCTTGGTGGCGTTTTCCTTGATGGCAGCGAAGACGTCGTCAGGTACCGAGGAGCCGCGGTGGGTCTTGAACACGGGGATCTTGAAGGTATCCGGGTAGCGCTTGAACATCGCCACCTGGCCCGGCGAGAGCTTGTCCTTGTACTGGTCGACGTTCTGCGCAGTGATGGTAAACAGCGGCTTTTCGCTGCCATAAGGGTCGGAAAGGAACCCTTTGGCATCAGCGCTGCCCGCCGTCTTCGACAGCGGTTGCCAGGCACTGATCGAGCCATCGGCGTTACCGGCCTTTTCGGCGCCCATCGGGGTAAGGGTGCCGCCCAACTTGGCCGCCTCATCGGCAGACACCGCTGCCATGACGCTGGTCGCCAGCAGGGACAGCCCCAGCACACCGGCTTGCAGCAGACTTCTGGTCTTGTTCATGTTGTGTCGTCCTGGATCAGTATTCTTAGAAGTTCACGCCGAAGCTGAGGGCGACGAAGTCGCGGTCATCCACGGTGCTGTACTTGCCGTCGAAGAAGTTGGTGTACGACAGGCTCGCCGTGTAGGTGTTCTGGTACTCGGCGTCCAGGCCCAGGCTGACGGCCTTGCGGCCTTCCTCGAAGTTGGCGCCAGGGCCAGGCGAGTAGCCGGAAACGTCATGCGACCAGGCCACGCTGGGCTTGAGGTTGACCCCGGCGAAGACGTCGTTGTAGTCCCAGATGACCCGGGCGCGGTAACCCCAGGACGTGCTGGTGGTGTAGCCGTCGTTCTCGCATTTGCGATTCAGGTTGGTGGTGGATGCCCCGGCACCTGCGCCAGCGATGGTGCTGCCATTGAGTGCCTGGCAGGTATCCGCACCGCCGGTGGCAGGCAGCGGGCCAGGCCCGAAGACCGGGTCACGGCCGTAGCGGGTCTCGCGTGCGTTTTCCAGGCCGCCGACGTGGGTGACCCCAACTTCGCCCACCACGGTCATGCGGCTGGCGCCCATTACCTGGTCGAAGAAGTGCGTCAAGGTGGTCTGGAACTGGGTGATTTCCTTGCGACGGTAGCCGTGCAGGTCCTGGCCTGGGGTACCGGAGAGCAGCGAAGCGTTGCTCAGGGCACCACCAATCGGACGCACACCGGAGAACAGGATGTCGGTGGTATTCAATTGCACGGGCGCATTCGGGCGATAGCTGACTTCACCACTCCAGGCCGTACCCGTAGGCAGCGTGGTGGAGAAGCTCAGGCCATACAGGCGGATGTCCTCGGGGTACTCGACGAAGTACTCGGAGTTGCCGGCCACGATCAGCGGTGCCAGCGCCCGCAACTGTGCAGGCAGCGCGCTCAGGCCGGCGAACACCGACGGTGGGGCGCCGGTGGCGCTGAAGATCGGCGCGCGGCTGTGGTAGTTCATGAAGTAGGCACCGAACTCGGTGTCCAGCGGGTCAAACATGTAGCGCAGTGCCACGCCGAACTGGCCGCTGTCGCGGGCATCACGGTCGGCGCCGCGGCGCACCATCACCCCTTCCTCGTTGATGTCCACGCCCCGGGTGGCGAGGAACTGCTGGGCCGCGCCCGGCACCGTGCGGCTGCTGTTGAGCACGCGCAGGTTGTCGGTACAGCCGTCGGCGATGATGTCTGGCTGGGAGAAGAACGTGCCGCAGTTGTCGACGACGGTCTGGTCCCATTCAATCTGGTAGAAGGCCTCGGCCGACAGGTTGTCGGTCAGGCTCTGGGAGATGTAGAACATGTTGACCGGGATCAGGCCTTCCTTGACCTCGGCCCCTGGGCGGCGGAACGCGGACACGTCGATTGGGTTGATCGAATTGATGCCACCGCCGATGAAGGTACTCTCACCCCAGCTGACAACCTGCTTGCCCAGGCGCACCGAGCCTGGCATGTCGCCAATCGAATAGTTGTGGTAGACGAACGCATCGAGCAGTTCGGCGCCGGAAGACTTGGCGCCTTCCTTGCGGTTGGAGTCGCTGATGTCCTTGAACTCACGGCCCTCGTCCTTGAGTTCGAAGTCGTACCAGTACTTGCCACGTACGAACACCCCGGTGTCGCCGTACTTGAGCTCCAGGTCGTGGATGCCCTTGAAGATCTTGGAGAAGGTCTCGCCACGCTTGAAGTTGAGGTGGCCGTCATCGGAGGTCTGCGACAACCCCTTGCCGCCATTGTTGACCCCGATCAGGTTCTTGTTCGGGCTGGCGGTCGACCAGCTGGCGCCGACGGAGAGCGACGAGTCGAACTGCCCTTCGATTTCCCCAATGTTGAAGCTGACAGCGAAAGCAGGGCTTGCGAGCGTGGAAGCAAGGCTGACGGCCAAGGGCAACTTGGCCCGGCGCCAGAACAGGTTTGCAGATTTCATCGACGCTACTCCATGTACTTTTTTGTTATGGCAGTGAGTCCTTTCAGAAACGGTCCGTGGGACCGGTATGCAGGCTTGCGCCTGCGGCAACACGGCTTGCGCGTGTCGCCCTCCCCCATTCCTGAAAATCCCCTGGCCCCGACTATAGCCAGCAAGGCACAGGCGCTTGATCCCTCTAAAGTGTGATTTGCGCTCCGTGCCGCCAACTCGCTCCGCTGTTTTTCTGGTTACGCGCTGGCAAGGCTGAAGCATGGCGCATTTTAGCTGTTTGGCAAGGCAACGAGCTCTCTAGCATGCGGGTCGTGCTCTGGCGTGCACGACCCGCATGGTGCTTACAGCGTCGAAAGAAACGTGCTGTTACTGGCCTGCCACTGGACGATGTCCTGGCGGATGCGTTTCTTGTCGAGTTTGCCGACACTGGTCTTGGGAACTTCAGTAACAACGGCGATCTGGCTGGGAATCGCCCATTTGTTGATGTGCCCTTGCTCGACAAAAGGCTTGAGGTGCTCCTTGAGCGACTTGGCATCGATGGCCTGCCCATCGCGCACCACCAGCAAGGCGAAGGGCCGCTCGCCCCACTGCGGGTCGGCGATGCCCACCACCGCCACTTCGCGCACCGCGGGATGACGGCTGATCAGGTCTTCGAGGTCGAGCGAGGAGACCCACTCACCGCCGGTCTTGATCACATCCTTGATGCGATCGCGGATATCGATGTAGCCCATGCCATCGAGGGTCGCGACGTCTCCGGTGTGCAGCCAGCCGCCCTGCCACAGCTCTTTGCTCTTTTCCGGCTCTTTGAAGTAGCCCATCGTCAGCCAGGGGGCACGCAGCACCAGTTCGCCCTGGGTCTCGCCATCGGCTGGGAGGAAATTACCCTCGCCGTCGACGATCGCCGCTTCAACCAGGGGTACCGGCACACCGGCCTTGATCCGGTAGGTGACACGCTCATCCTCACTGCCCGCCTGCAATTCATCGTTCAGGTGCGCAGCCCCGATCAGCGGGCAGGTCTCGGACATGCCATACGCCGCAGTCAACTGGATGCCGCGCGCCAGGGCCGCCTGGTAGAGCGAGCGGTTGAGCGCACTGCCGCCGATGATGATCTTCCAGCCGGCGAAGTCCTGGCCTTGAGCGGTCGGGCAATTGAGCAGCATCTGCAGAATGGTCGGCACGCAATGGGAAAAGGTGACCTTCTCTTCGCGCCACAGCTTGACCAGCATGTCCGGCTCGTAGCGCCCCGGGTACACCTGCTTCATGCCAAGCATGGTGGCGGCGTAAGGGATGCCCCAGGCATGCACGTGGAACATCGGGGTAATGGGCATGTACACATCGTTGCTGCCAAGCAGGCGCACGCTGTCGATGCTGCCGGTCACCGAGGTTTCGGCCAGGGTGTGCAACACCAGCTGCCGATGGGTGAAGTACACGCCCTTGGGGTTGCCGGTGGTACCGGTGGTGTAGAAGGTGGTGGCCACCGAATTCTCGTCAAAATCCGGGAAGTCGTAACGCGGGCTGGCGGCGGCAAGCAGTTGCTCGTACTCGCCGACCAGGTCGGGCAGGTCGGCGGTCTTGTCTGGGCCGTCGGTCAGCAGCACGGTCTTATCGACGGTCGTCAACTGCCCGGCGATGGCCTGGTAGAGGCCGACGAAGTCACTGTTGACCAGCACCACGCGGTCTTCGGCGTGGTTCATGGTGTAGAGGATCTGCTCCGGTGACAGGCGCACGTTGATGGTATGCACCACCGCACCGATCATCGGGATGGCGAACATGCATTCCAGGTAGCGATGGCTGTCCCAGTCCATCACCGCCACCGTGTCACCGGCCTTGACGCCGGCTTCGGTCAGCACATTGGCCAGGCGTGCGATACGCTCGTTGAGCTGTGGATACGTCAGGCGCAACTGGTCGCGATAGACGATCTCGCGGGTTCTCTCGTAGCGGCTGCCAGACATCAGCAGGCGTTTGATCAACAGGGGATAGGCGTAGGCACCTTCGGCGGGTTTGATGATGCGGGTCTGCAACATGGGTATCCCTTTTCTGAAAAGCGAGCCGGACAAGTCTGGATCTACTGTAGTAGCTGAATGTGACGGTCAAATCAGCCGAAGGAATGATTTGGACGAGCGAGGTATGAGTGGCAGGCGTTGACGTGCAGCAACTGCGGGC
The DNA here is from genome assembly GCF_025905425.1 of Pseudomonas putida. Taxonomy (NCBI): domain Bacteria; kingdom Pseudomonadati; phylum Pseudomonadota; class Gammaproteobacteria; order Pseudomonadales; family Pseudomonadaceae; genus Pseudomonas; species Pseudomonas putida. Next base: position 4,416,282 of record NZ_CP109603.1, read on the forward strand.
TAGACACTGCGGCTAGCCGCTTCGGACACTGCGCCGAAGCTGATGGCCCTTTTCCCGCCCCGCCACCGGAGACCCCCATGCCCAGCCCGCGTCGCGCCGTGTTCCTCGATCACCAATCCCTGGACCTGGGTGATCTCGACCTGTCCCCCTTGCAATCGCAGTTCGATGCGTTCGAGCTGTTTGCCGCCACCCGTCCGGAGCAGGTCGCCGAGCGCCTGCAGGGCGCCGTCGCGGTGGTCAGCAACAAGGTCATGCTCGATGCCGCGGCCCTTGCGGCCAACCCGCAGCTCAAGCTGATCCTGGTGGCCGCCACCGGCACCAACAATGTCGACCTCGCGGCGGCCCGCGCCCAGGGCATCACGGTGTGCAACTGCCAAGGCTATGGCACGCCGTCGGTCGCCCAGCATACCCTCGCCCTGCTGCTGGCCCTGGCCACGCGCCTGTGCGACTACAACCAGGCAGTGGCCGACGGCCGCTGGGCAGAGGCCAGCCAGTTCTGCCTGCTGGACTACCCCATCGTCGAGCTGGAGGGCAAGACCCTGGGCCTGCTCGGTCATGGCGAACTGGGCGGCGCGGTAGCACGGCTGGCAGAAGCCTTCGGCATGCGCGTCTTGAGCGGGCAGATCCCCGGTCGCCCGGAGCGCGCCGACCGCATGGCCCTGGAAGACCTGCTGCCGCAAGTGGACGCGCTGACCCTGCACTGCCCACTGAACGAGCATACCCGGCACATGATCGGGGCCCGTGAGCTGGCCCTGCTCAAACCCGGCGCCCTGGTGGTGAATACTGCACGGGGTGGCTTGATCGACGAACAGGCCCTGGCCGACGCCCTGCGCCAGGGCCGTCTGGGTGGCGCCGCTACTGACGTGCTGAGCGTCGAGCCACCGGTCAACGGCAACCCGCTGCTGGCAGGCGATATCCCGCGCCTGATCATCACCCCGCACAGTGCCTGGGGCGCAGTGGAGTCGCGCCAGCGCATCGTCGGCCAGCTCAGCGAGAATGCCCAGGCCTATTTCGCCGGTCAGCCACGCCGCGTGGTCAGCTGAGCGCAGCGTTAGCCTCTGCTACACTGCGCGACTTTTTTTACAGGAGGCGTCGTCCATGGACCCGCGCAGTGAAGTGTTGCTCCGCCAGGCGGACCTGTTCCAAGGCCCGCTGCTGCTCGCCGGCGCGCCCGCCGACGACCTGCTCGGCCACCTGCCCATGGCCCATGGCTGGACCTGGCATGCCGGTGACCAGGCCATGCTCGAAGGCCGCTTTGCTGGCCGCAGCCATTACGGTGTCGAAGCCCCTGCGGTGGCCTTCGACAGCGCCGTGCTGTTCCTGCCCAAGTCCCGCGAGCTGGCCGCCTACCTGCTCAACGCCCTGGCCTCGCGCCTGGCCGGGCGCGAACTGTACCTGGTCGGCGAGAAACGCGGCGGCATCGAAGGCGCGGCGAAGCAACTGCAGGCCTTTGGCAAACCGCGCAAGCTCGACAGCGCCCGGCATTGCCAGTTGTGGCAGGTGACCGTCGACCACGCGCCTAAGGCCACGCCGCTGGAAAGCCTGGCCGAGCGCTTCGAACTTGACCTCGAAGATGGCCCACTGCAGGTGGTCAGCCTGCCGGGCGTGTTCTGCCATGGCCGCCTCGATCGCGGCAGCGCACTGCTGCTCAAGCACCTCGATGGCCTGCCGAGCGGGCATGTGCTGGACTTCGGCTGCGGCGCCGGGGTGCTGGGCGCCACGGTAAAACGCCGCTACCCGCAAAGCCGGCTTACCTTGCTGGACGTGGACGCGTTTGCCGTGGCAGCCAGCCGCCTGACACTGGCCGCCAACGGCCTGGAAGGTGACGTGATCAGCGGTGATGGCATCGATGCGGCCCCTGCCGACCTGAGCGTGATCCTGAGCAACCCGCCGTTTCATACCGGGGTGCACACCCATTATCAGGCTTCGGAGAACTTGCTGAAAAAATCCGGCTTACATCTGCGAAAAGGCGGCGAAATGCGCCTGGTGGCAAATAGCTTCCTGCGTTACCAGCCGCTGATCGAGGGGGCGCTGGGCAACTGCCAGGTACGTGCCGAGGCCGATGGTTTTCGTATCTATCAGGCAACACGCGGTTAAAAACAGCACTTGCCGAAACCGATTCGGCTAGGCAGAATCCGCACCGTCCTAGGGGAGTAGTCTCCCGCGAGCACCCAGCTCGCCCGGCACGCGTCAACATACTTGGCCCACAGGCCATGGCGCGTGCGACCCACTATGCAGAGCCTGCATAGAGAGATCCGCACAGACGGATCCGCGGTTTGACAAGACCTATGACACGCACACCTTACCCGGGGCGGGAAGGCTGTACGTGTCATAGCCGTGTCGACCCGCCCCCGTAGGAAACCTGATGCTGGAATCTCTGCTGGTCCCCACCGCCATCGTTGCCCTCGCCGAAATCGGTGACAAGACGCAACTGCTCGCGCTCATTCTCGCTGCCCGCTTTCGCAAGCCGTGGCCGATCATCGCCGGTATTATCGCCGCTACCCTGGCCAACCATGCTGCGGCTGGCGCCGTAGGTGCGTGGGTCGGCGGGTTCTTCAGCGACTCGGCGCTGCACTGGATCCTGGCCGCCAGCTTCACCGCCACGGCACTGTGGACGCTGGTGCCGGACAAGATGGATGACGATGAAAACCCTGCGCGCCGCTTCGGCCCGTTCCTCACCACGCTGATTGCGTTCTTCCTGGCTGAGATCGGCGACAAGACCCAGGTGGCAACGGTGATGCTCGCAGCACAGTACCCGCACCTGATCATGGTCATCATTGGCACCACCCTGGGCATGCTGATTGCCAACGTGCCGGTGGTACTGGCGGGTAACTTTGCGGCGGACAAGCTGCCGTTGACACTGATTCGTCGACTGGCGGCTACCGCGTTTGCCGTGCTGGCGGTGGTGGCCGTGTATTCGGCGATGAAGGCCAGTGGCTGGGTGGGCTAACGGAAAGCTGGGGGCGCGTTGCGCCCCTTTCGCGGCGCAAGGCCGCTCCCACAAGCCGGTCGCTGCACCCGTGGGAGCGGCCTTGCGCCGCGAAAGGGCCGCAAAGCGGCCCCCATGTCAGTGATTACTTCTTGGCAGCCTGATACAGCGGCATCACCTTCGGAATGGCTGCCTGCAACGAGGCAATGCGGCTCTCGGACGCCGGGTGAGTGCTCATGAACTCAGGCGGTGCGCCTTCGGAAGCCTTGCTCATCTTGTTCCACAAGGTGATTGCGGCATTCGGGTCGTAACCGGCACGTGCCGACAGCTCCAGGCCGATCAGGTCCGCCTCGTTCTCGTTGGAACGGCTGTTGGGCAGGGTCATGGCGTAGTTCACCACGGTGTCGGCCATGGCCATGCTGCCCTGGCCCAGGCCGAAGATAGCGCCGGCGCCCTGGCGGGCCATTTCCACGCCATAGGCCTTGGACATCGCTTCGCGGCTGTGCTCACGCAAGGCGTGGGCAATTTCATGGCCGACCACGGCTGCGATCTCGGCATCGGTCAGTTTGAGCTGGTCGATCAGGCCGGTATAAACGATGATCTTGCCACCGGGGCCGCAGTTGGCGTTGAGCTCATCGCTCTTGATCACGTTGACCTCCCAGTTCCACTGGGCGGCATCCGGGCGAAACTTCGGCGCCTGGGCGATCAGCCGGTCGGCGATGACCTGCACGCGCTTGGCGTCGGCGCTGGACTTGTCCAGCACGCCTTTGTTCGACGCCTCACCGAGGGTCTGCTGGTAGGACTGGGCGTACATCTGGTTGACCTCATCGGTCGAGAGCATGCTGAACATGTACTGCTTGCGCTCGACACCGACGGCACCGCCGCTGGTGGTATTCACCGCCTGGCAGCCTGCCAGCAGGATACCGGCACTCAACATACTGACAACAAATGACTTACGCATGAAAACACTCCCTTTTACATGCGGCGTATCCTAGGCCTAGTCGCCAGGACCCGCCATAGCCGCAGGGAAGAATTTTACCGACGGTGCAACCGCGCAATCAGGCCGGCGTCAGGCACTCCGGTGCATCCAGTTTCGGGTCATTGACGAAATTGGCCAATGCCCGCTCACGCAGCGCCGCCGGGGGGCTGGCCAGCAGCTCATGCAAACGTGTCATCGGCGTATCAGGGTCCAGCCACGCCGCCTGCCCCGCCTCGTCCAGAATCAACGGCCGGCGCTGGTTCATGGCCGCCTGGGTTACCACCGCGCAGCTCAACCAGACCTGGTCCTGTACCGGGTAGGCCTCCCACACCGCCGCAAAATACAGCGAAGAACCCTCCCCCGGCGTCAGCCAGTAGGGGCGTTTGCGCACTGTGCCGCGCCATTCGTAAAAGCCGTTGGCCGGCATCAGGCAGCGGCGCTGGCGAAAGGCTTCGCGGAACATCGGTTGCTCGGCGAGGGTTTCGGCACGGGCATGGGCAGGCGTACGGGAAAGGTCGGTGAGCCAGGCCGGGGTCAACCCCCAACGGGCCTTGGCCAGTTGCTGCTGGCCGTCGATCTGACGCTGAATCAGCACCGAGGCACCGGGCGAGATATTCCATTGAGCCGGCTGGCCAACCGGAAAGCCCGGCAGACTGGCAAGGGCCTGGGGCCAGCGAAACAGGGCGTAACGTCCACACATGGGCGAATTCTGAACCTAGCAGATCAAGGTACCGGGATAACTTTCCGGTTCGTCACCAACCAGTGGCTGGGCGTCATTGTACGCATCGATCAGCTGCCGTGCGTACTCGGCCTGCTCGTCGGGCACGGCGAGCGCCAGCAAGCCCTGCATCGGCAGCTCACCGGCAGCACCGACCAGGTCACGCCCCACCAGGTGCACCGAAACCCCTTCGCTGACGAGCATGCCCATCAGCATTTCAGCCTCCAGCAGACTCTCCGGTTCGTAGATCCGCTGCATCAGGCATCGTCCTCGCGTCTGACCTCAAGCATCCATTCGTCACCGTGCACCTGCAAAATGAACACCACAGGCTGGCAACAGACCTGGCAATCCTCGGTGTAGACCTGGTCGCCACCGGAAATATCGACAGTGGTTTCCACGCGTTCGCCACAATAAGGGCAATCATAGAAGTCGGTTTCCAGCATCGCGGCCTCCGCAGTGACTTATGCGTATAATTGCCGGTCTGATTACAGGGCCTGTGCGTGTTCGAGCCGTTTTTCGAACCCCGCCCCTACCTTACTACCCTAGCCGTTTCCAACAAGAGAGCATGATGGGCGAATTCGATGCCATCCGACCGTACGACGACGCTGAGGTCCCTGCCGTGCTGGCACGCCTGCTCAGCGACCCGGCATTCCTCGATATCCTCACCCACTTCCGCTTCCCGCGTGCGGCCGGCCCCCTCGGATGGCTGCTCAAGCCGCTGATCGCCCGTCGCCTGCGCAAGGAATTCGCCGGCGTCACCTGCGTTTCGACCTTGCAGGACAAAGTCGAGTACTACGTCGATCAAACCATCGAACGCGCCACCGATGGCGTCACCTATTCTGGCGTCGAGCAACTCAAGGCCGGCACCGCGTACCTGTTCCTGGCCAACCACCGCGACATCGTCATGGACCCGGCCTTCGTCAACTACGCCGTGTACCACGCCGGCCTGCCGACGCCACGCATCGCCATCGGTGACAACCTGCTGCAAAAGCCCTTCGTCAGCGACATGATGCGCCTGAACAAGAGCTTCATCGTGCACCGCTCGCTCAGCGGTCGTCGCGAAAAGCTGGCGGCCTACCAACTGCTCTCGGCTTACATCAGCCACTCGATCCGCAACGATGGCACGTCAATCTGGATTGCCCAGGCCGAAGGCCGCGCCAAGGACGGTGACGACCGCACCGATTCGGCGATCCTCAAGATGTTCCACATGAGCCGCAAGGACGAACCGTTCGGCGCGGTCATCCAGAGCCTGAACCTGACGCCGGTTTCGATCAGCTACGAATACGACCCCTGCGACCAGGCCAAGGCCCGCGAGCTGTACATCCGCGCCACTACCGGTACCTACAAGAAGGCGCCGGGCGAGGACGACAACAGCATCGCCAAAGGCATCACGGGCTACAAGGGCCGGGTGCACATCAACTTTGCCCCGCCGGTGACCGAATACTTCGAAGACACCAAGCAGTTGGCAGCAGAAACAGACCGGCAGATCCTCGGTGGCTACCGGCTGTTCCCGGTGCACTACCTGGCCTACGCGATGTGGGACGAGAAAGATGAGGCTCTGCAAGTGCCGAGCGCCGAGAAGCTGTTCCCAGGCGAAGAGCTGGCACGGGCCAAGGAAGAATGGCAGCGTCGCCTGGATGCCTGCCCTGAAGAACAACGGCCGTACCTGGTATTGCAGTATGCGACGCCGGTGCGTAACCAGTACCAGGTCAAGCAGCAGACACCGGTTGCCTGATCGATGGTGGGGCTGCCTTGCAGCCCCAGTGGTTCACACCCAGGTGCTGAACCAGGACAGCAGCAGTGCCATGGCCAGGCACGAAAAACCGAGGATGTAGAAGTAACGCGGCACCCTCAGGTCAAACGCATCCACCCGCCCTTCATCCACCGCCAGGCTCTCACGCGTGACCGCCTCGCGCCGCCGCGCGTTGTGCAGCAGCATCCCGCCTGGGCAGGTCATCAGCAATGCCAGCAGATTGATCAGCTTGGTGGGATGGGCGGCCAGAACCCCCCAGAGCACTTGCAAGGACATCACGCAACCTCGGTTTGAACGTCAGCGAAGGCCGGCATTCTACCCAAGTCCGGCCTGGGCGCCCGGCCTTGGCGACAAAGTGTCACTTAATTTCATCTGTCATCGGCTCGTCATCAGAACAGGCCACCCTGTCGGCCTTTTCCCGATCCGGAGCTTGTTCATGCTGCATGCCGAAAACCAGGACCGCCTCTATCTTGTTGCCCAGAGCGACGAACAGCAGGCGTTGATCGATGGTTTTGCCATCAATGTGCAGGACCGTCAGTGGCTGGTCTACTGCGCACTGGGCGGGCATGCCCACCAGGATTTGCCGGAGGTGGATGTGGCCACCGGCTTCAGCGTGCTGGATTTTCATATCCAGGCGGACTGAAGCCGCCAATAAAAAACCCGCTGCCTGACAGCCAGGCAGCGGGTTTTTTAGTGCAACTGAACGGTTATTGGCCCAGCACCTGCCCGATGGTCGGGTCTTTGAACAGGCGGGTCAGCGCGTCGCTCAGCACATCGCTGACCAGCTTGGTGTTGGTTTCCTGGTTCGGCGCCATGCCAAAACGCTGATCCAGCGAAGCGCCGTAACGGCCACTGTAGCGGCGGTTGGCATTGGACACGTCAGCACGGAAGGTGGCGCCGATGGTGGCCTCGGTCACGTACAGGTTGTCTTTGGGCGACTGGTACTTCAGTTCGGCCAGGGTCACGGTCAGCTGCGGCGCATTGTAGGCGCTAGGCGTCGGGGTGAAACCGAGCAGGCGCACAGCGGCTTCGGCCTGGGCCTGCAGCTTGGGCAGGACATCATTGCCACTGACACTGATGGTGCTGGTCTCGGGGTACATGCCACCACGCGTGCCCAGGGACTGCGAAGCCCGACCATCAACAACCTTGACCACGACCGGCTGACCATGGCCGACAGGTGCGAGCTGGGCGGTGAGCTTGGGTTGCGGGCTGAGTTGTTGCGGGCTGTGGGCACAACCGACCAGGCTAAGGCTGGCCACGGCGATCAAACCGAACAACAGACGTTGCAACATGCGCGTTTCTCCAGAAAATGCGGCTAAGGCGCACAGTATACCCAGCCTCATACAGACCAGTCATCGCCAAGGCTGCGCTGTCACAATCGTTTCATGCCCCTGCCGTTATCCTTGGCCCAGCCCTAACACACAGGACTCGCCGCCATGGCCTCGCTCTGGACCCTGCTCTTCCAACGCCCGCGCCACCTCGCCTACGCCCACCTCGACGCCGAGGGCAGATGCCTGGCGTTCAAGCACTGCAGCCAGCCGCCAAGCGGCAGTGGCTGGGTTCAGGTCAGTGAAGTGCAGCTCGCCTGGCTGGGCCGCCAATTGCCCGCCAGCGCCCGGGTTTGCACTCGCGCAAACAACCGTTGGCAACAACGCAGCCTGCCGGCCTGACAAACGCTGCAATAAAAACCACGAATAACGACCTTTCTGCCCGCGACATCGCTATAATCTCCCCCCGATTATAAGGACGTCTCCTGATCGGGCCCCGCATTTGCCGCTTGACCCCGGCACCTTCACCGCTTCGCCCACAGAGAGCCTTCCACTCAGGTCTTGCATCGGCTGTCGTGCCTGCTTTTCCGGCCCTTCGCACTGCATGAACCTGTGGGTTGCCATCGCGCAGTCCCCTTTTGAGGTTCACGTCTCCAAAAGAGCGTGAAAAAACGGTTTTTCACAACTTCACGAGAGTGTGGCGAGCAAATGAACAGTCTGGCATGTGCAAAAGCGGCAGATGTGTCCCGAACAGCCCTGAACAGGCGGCAACTGAGCTCATCCCGAATGAGTGACTGAGGCCGTTCCATAACGCACGCTCGACACCTTGACCATAAGTCGAATTGCCGCACCTGTGGCAAACGGGGTTCAATACCTGAACCCGAAGACTGATTGGCGGTGTCCGCGGAAGTTGCAAGAACTGCGAAAAGTCGGACATGGCGATCCTGGCAAACCCAGGGATCCTATGCTGTCAATTAGGTAGCTGTAGATTGTGGAGACGCGTTAAATGGCGCAGAACGAATCGGTTGATGTAGTACTGGTAGGCGCGGGCATCATGAGTGCCACCCTGGCCGTACTGCTGAAGGAGCTCGACCCGACCCTGAAGCTTGAGGTCGTCGAGGCGATGGACTCCGGGGCCGCGGAAAGCTCCAACCCCTGGAACAACGCAGGTACCGGCCACGCAGGCCTGTGCGAGCTTAACTACACGCCCCAGGCCGCCGATGGCAGCATCGACATCAAAAAGGCCGTGCACATCAACACCCAGTTCGAGGTCTCGCGCCAGTTCTGGGCCTACCTGAGCAAGAAGAGCAACTTCGGCTCGGCGCGTGCTTTCATCAACCCTGTCCCGCACCTGAGCTACGTCGAAGGTGACAAGGGTGTTTCCTTCCTCAAGAAGCGCTTCGAGCTGCTCAAGCAGCATCACGCCTTCGCCGAGATGGAATACACCGAAGACAAGGCCGTGATGAAGGACTGGATGCCGCTGATGATGCCGGGCCGCCCGGCCGACCAGCACATCGCCGCCACGCGCGTGGCGAAAGGCACCGACGTCAACTTCGGCGCGCTGACCAACAAGCTGCTCAAGCTGCTGGGCGACTCGCCGGACACGCAGGTCAAGTACAGCAAGAAAGTCGTCGGCCTGCGCCGCAACGGCAACGGCTGGACCGTGAGCATCAAGGACGTCAACAGCGGCGGCAGCCGTGAAGTCGACGCTCGCTTCGTGTTCCTGGGCGCTGGCGGCGCGGCCCTGCCACTGCTGCAGGTTTCCGGCATCCCCGAGAGCAAAGGCTTCGGCGGCTTCCCAGTCAGCGGCCAATGGCTGCGCTGCGACAACCCAGAAATCGTCAAGCTGCACCAGGCCAAGGTCTACAGCCAGGCCGCAGTCGGCGCGCCACCGATGTCGGTGCCGCACCTGGACACCCGCGTGGTGGACGGCAAGACTTCGCTGCTGTTCGGCCCATACGCAGGCTTTACCACCAAGTTCCTCAAGCACGGTTCGTTGATGGACCTGCCGCTGTCGGTACGCATGGGCAACATCGGCCCGATGCTGGCCGTGGCCCGCGACAACATGGACCTGACCAAGTACCTGGTCAGCGAAGTGATGCAGTCGATGGAGCAACGCCTGGAGGCCCTGCGCCGCTTCTATCCGCAGGCAAAAGCCGAAGACTGGCGCCTGGAAGTGGCCGGCCAACGCGTGCAGATCATCAAGAAAGACCCGAAAAAAGGCGGCATCCTGCAGTTCGGTACCGAGCTGGTTTCGGCTCAGGACGGCAGCCTGGCGGCGCTGCTCGGCGCATCGCCAGGCGCTTCGGTGACCGTTTCGATCATGCTTGAACTGATCGAGCGCTGCTTCCCCGAGCAGGCCAAAGGTGCCTGGGCTGCCAAGCTCAAGGAAATCTTCCCGGCTCGCGAGAAGGTCCTGGCAACCGATGCCGCGCTGTACAACAAGATCAGTGCCGACAACGATGCCGCGTTGGAGCTGGTGGAAGACAGCCCGGCCAAGCATTACGCCTGAACCGGCTGAAACGAAAAAACGCCCCTCGGGGCGTTTTTTTGTGCCTGCATTTTGGCCTGTACCGGCCTCTTCGCGAACTGCATCACTTTCAAGGGCGGTGGAGCACCTGTGGGAGCGGGCTTGCCCGCGAAGAGGCCGGTACAGGCTTAACAATCAACCGCGGGCTTTATCGATGATCTCGATGTACTCGGGGGCATTGCGCTGGTCAGCGATCTGCTCGACGAAGGTCTTGCCGTGCTCGTCCTTGCCATCCAGGTCCAGCCCTGCCTCGACGAAGAAGCCGACGAAACGCTCGAAGTCGTCGACACGCAGGCCACGGTAAGCCTTGACCAGCTTGTGCAGCGACGGCGAAGTGACGCCATCGGCCGGCTCGAACTGAAGGTACGACTTGATGTAGTCGTCGCTGATTTCGTCACCGATTACCTGTTTCTTGTCTTTACGCATTGCCGACTCCAACTGGACCATCACGGGATTTCGAAGGCCGGCAGTTTACCCCCCGCAGGGCGCACGCCTCAACGCGTACGTACGGTCCCGGTGTGCAGGTCAGCCCAGACATGGCCGTTGCCATAGGTCAGAAACTGCACATACAGCGTTTCGTTGCGCAGCAGGTCCATGATCACGCGGTAATCGCTGACCGGGTAGTTGAGGCTCAAGGTGCGGGTTTTCTCGTCATAAACCGGTTTCTTCAAACTCTTGCCGGGCTCGCCATCAAAGGTCAGCAGCACCTGAGCGAGGGTGGCCCCCTTGCTCAGCGGCTTGCCTTTGAGGCGCATCTGCAATGAAGCGGTGATCGGGATCGGTTGCTGGTCGGACTGGCGCTGGGCACCGACCACCACCGAATAATCGGTCACTTGCAGCAGTTGCTGACCGGTCGGCGCTTCCTGGCGTAGCGACAGGTCATCAGGCGGCAGAAACTGGCTGTGCAGCGGTGCTGCACAGATCGGCAGGCTGACCGCCAGCAGGAGGGGAAGAATCGCACGCATGTGGGGCTCCTTGGCTTGAACAGGCACTCTAGCATGCTGTGTTCAGCCTGTACCGGCAGCCCGCGGTCAATCGAACTGCGCGCGCATCCAGGCCTGGTATTCGTCCACGCCCGCCTCGCCTTCGCGCGGCGCCCAGTGGGCATGTTCGCCCTCACCCACCGGCCGGTACGGCCCGGCCTTGCACTCGAACAACATGCTGTCGGGCTCAAGTACCACCAACCCGTGGTAGGTACCCGGCGCCAGGTCCACACCCAGGCAGTCGCCGCCCGCCTGCAGCACCCGCTTGTCAGTCACCGCACCCTGCTCATCGAAGATCAGCAGGCCAAGGCGCCCCCTGAGCACGATCAGTGCTTCGGCCTTGTCGTCACTCAGATGCCGATGGGGCGGAATATAGGTCGTCGGTTGCAACCCGACCGCCATGCGGTGGCAGGGCTCTTCCATCTCATGGAAGTTGTGGTGCTGCCGCCCACGAGGGTTGGCGGCAGCCTTCTGCGCCAGCCCAGCGAACAGCGATTGGTCGATGAACGCAGGCTGGCGCATGGTCACATCCCCTTGACGGCGAAGATGCCGTTGGCGTTGCGCCAGTAACCTTTGTAATCCATGCCATAGCCGAAGATGTAGCGATCGACGCACGGCAGGCCGACGTAGTTGGCTTTAAGGTCCGGGCTGGCCTTGCGGTCGTGGTCCTTGTCGATCAGCACGGCGGTGTGCACCGAGCGCGCACCGGCGTGCTTGCAGAACTCGATGATGGCGCTGAGGGTGTGGCCTTCGTCGAGAATGTCGTCGACGATCAGCACGTCACGGTCGATGAACGACACTTCCGGCTTGGCTTTCCAGAACAGCTCGCCGCCGCTGGTCTGGTTGCGGTAGCGAGTGGCGTGCAGGTACGACGCTTCCAGCGGGAACTGCAGGTGGGTCAGCAGCTTGCCGGCGAAGATAAGGCCACCGTTCATCACACAGAAGACCACCGGGTTCTTGTCGTGCAGGTCGTTGCAGATCTGCTCGCCGACCTTGGCGATGGCCGCTTCGACTTCGGCTTCGTTGTACAGACAGTCAGCTTCGCGCATGACTTGACGGATGTGCTCGAGATCGGCGGGCATTGCGCTCTCCAGGGGGGTATTTTGGAAAAGCGGGCAAAGGTACGCATCCGCTCGTCACAGATCAAGCGTTTATGGACTAACGTGCAAAAGGACTACACGACAGCACAGGTTGAATAGATTAATCTAGCGCGGTTTTTTTGCCCGCCTTTCGGAGCCCCCTATGCCCATTCGTGAGATCCGCCATCCGCTGATCCGCCACAAGCTCGGCCTCATGCGCCGTGCCGACATCAGCACCAAGAATTTTCGCGAACTCGCCCAGGAAGTCGGCGCGCTTCTGACCTATGAAGCCACCCAGGACCTGCCGCTGGAAACCTACGAGATCGACGGCTGGTGTGGCAAGGTGCAGGTCGAAAAAATCGCCGGTAAGAAGATCACCGTCGTCCCGATCCTGCGCGCCGGCATCGGCATGCTCGACGGCGTGCTCAGCCTGATCCCAGGTGCCAAGGTCAGTGCCGTTGGCGTCGCGCGCAACGAGGAAACCCTCGAAGCCCACACCTACCTGGAAAAACTCGCGCCGGACATCAACCAGCGCCTGGCCCTGATCATCGACCCGATGCTGGCCACCGGCGCCTCGATGGTCGCCACCATCGACCTGCTGAAAAAGGCCGGCTGCAAAGAGATTCGCGCCATGGTCCTGGTTGCAGCACCGGAAGGTATCGACACGGTGGCAAAAGCCCACCCGGACGTACAGATCTACACCGCGTCGATCGACCAGCGCCTGAACGAGCACGGCTACATCGTGCCGGGCCTGGGTGATGCCGGCGACAAGATCTTCGGCACCAAGCAAAAGGACGCCTGACCATGCAGGACGGCTTCAACGACCCGCTCTGGCGCCAGGTCGTTTCGGGCGCGCAGATGCTGTTCGTGGCATTCGGCGCGCTGGTGCTGATGCCACTGATCACCGGCCTCGATCCGAACGTCGCGCTGTTCACCGCCGGCATCGGCACGCTGCTGTTCCAGCTGGTCACCGGCCGTCAGGTACCGGTGTTTCTGGCGTCGAGCTTTGCCTTCATCACCCCGATCATCCTTGCCAAGGGCCAGTTCGGCCTGGCTGAGACCATGGGCGGCGTCATGGCCGCAGGCTTCGTCTACACCTTCATGGGGCTGATGGTAAAAATCAAAGGCACCGGTTTCATCGACCGCATGCTGCCGCCCGTGGTCATTGGCCCGGTGATCATCTCCATTGGCCTGGCCATGGCGCCGATCGCCGCCAACATGGCCATGGGCAAGGGCGGTGACGGTGCTGCACTGATGCCTTACAAGACCGCCATGCTGATCTCGATGCCGGCACTGCTGACGACCTTGATCGTCGCGGTCTTCGGCAAGGGCATCTTCCGCCTGGTACCGATCATCTCAGGGGTGCTGGTGGGCTTTGCCCTGGCGTTCGCCTTCGGTGTGGTCGATACCGCCAAGATTGCTGCCGCGCCGTGGCTGGAGATCCCCAACTTCACCGCGCCGGCGTTCAACTGGCAGGCCATCCTGTTCATCGTGCCGGTAGCACTGGCACCTGCGATCGAGCACATCGGCGGCGTGATCGCAGTGGGCAGCGTCACCGGACGCGACTACCTGAAAAAGCCCGGCCTGCACCGCACCCTGCTGGGTGACGGCCTGGCAACCACGGCTGCCGGCCTGTTCGGCGGCCCGCCCAACACCACCTACGCCGAAGTAACCGGCGCGGTGATGCTGACCAAGAACTACAACCCGAAGATCATGACCTGGGCGGCGGTGTTTGCCATCACCCTGGCCTTCATCGGCAAGTTCGGCGCGCTGCTGCAGAGCATTCCGGTACCGGTCATGGGCGGCATTCTGTGCCTGTTGTTCGGTTCGATCGCGGCGGTGGGCATGAACACCATGATCCGCCACAAGATCGACTTGGCCGAAGCGCGCAACCTGGTGATCGTTTCGGTGACCCTGGTATTCGGTATTGGCGGCGTGTTGATCGGCAGCGGTGACGGCCCGGACGACTGGGGCCTGAAGGGCATTGCCCTGTGCGCCGTGGTGGCCATTGCCCTGAACCTGATCCTGCCGGGCAATGACGGCTGGAAGAACAAGAAGCTGGATGACCAGTTGCCTTGAGCCAGCGGTAGCCTGAACCGGCCTCTTCGCGGGGCAAGCCCGCTCCCACAGGCAACACCGCCAAGCGGTGAACTGTGGGAGCGGGCTTGCCCCGCGAAGAAGCCGAGGCAGGATTCAAGCCTTCTCGCACATCCCCGCCAGCACCCTCACCCACTCCGGGTGATCATTCAGGCAAGGCACCAGCACTAGCTCTTGCCCACCTGCCTCGACAAACTGCTCGCTGCCGCGCATGCCAATCTCTTCTAGCGTCTCGATGCAATCGGCAACGAACGCTGGGCACATCACCAGCAGCTTCTTCACCCCCGCCCTGCCCAGCTCATCCAGCCGCGCCTCGGTGTAGGGTTCGATCCACTTGGCCCGCCCCAACCGCGACTGGAACGACACCGACCACTTGCCATCTGGGATGCCCATTTTCTGTGCAAAGGCCTTGGCCGTGGCCAGGCACTGCCCGCGATAACACACGGCACGCATGTCGGCACTGGCGTCCTTGCAGCAATCGGCCGCCTGGAAATCGTGCTTGCCAGTGGGGTCGAGCTTTTTCAGGTGCCGCTCGGGCAACCCATGGAAGCTCAGCAGCAGGTGGTCATAGTCCTGCTGCAGGTAAGGCCTGGCGCTCGCGGCCAACGCCTCGATGTATTCCGGGTGCTCGTAGAATGGCTGCAGTACGCGCATCTGCAGCGGCAACTGGCGCTCGCTGACGGTCTGCTGCGCCAGCTTCACCACGGTGGTCACCGTGCTGTCGGCAAACTGTGGATAAAGCGGTGCCAGGGTGACCTTGCGCACGCCCTGTGCGGCCAGGCGCTCCAGCACCTCGGGCAACGCCGGCTGACCATAGCGCATGGCAATCTCCACCGGGCCATGGTGCCAGTGCTCGACCATCGCAGCCTGCAGCCGACGGGTCAGCACCACCAGCGGCGAGCCTTCGTCCCACCAGATAGACGCGTAAGCGTGGGCCGACTGTTCCGGGCGCTTGAGCAGGATCAGCGACACCAGCAAGCGCCGCACCGGCCAGGGCAGGTCGATCACGTACGGGTCCATGAGGAACTGGTTGAGGTAACGGCGCACATCGGCCACCGAAGTGGAGGCCGGGGAACCCAGGTTGACCAGCAGCAGGGCATGATCGGTCATGCAGCGTCCTATGTCAGAGGCGGCTGGACACGTCGTCCAGGGCCGATTGCAGATCGTTGAAACGGAAGGTGAAACCTGCCGCCAGCAAGCGCACCGGGCGCGCCCGCTGGCCACCCAGCAGCAAAGTCGACAGCTCGCCAAGGCCCGCCTTGAGCAGCAGCGCAGGCACGGGCAGCACTGCCGGCCGGTGCAGGGCCCGGCCCAGTCGCTTGGCGAACTCGCGGTTGCGCACAGGCTCTGGGGCGCAGGCATTATAAGGACCGCTGGCGTCCTTGTGCTGCAAGAGAAAATCAATCAGGGCGACCTGGTCGTCTATATGGATCCAGGGCATCCACTGCCGACCATCACCCAACGGCCCGCCCAGCCCCAGCTTGAAGGGCAACCGCAGGCGCGACAAAAAGCCGCCATCGCTGGCCAGTACCAGGCCGGTCCGCACCAGTACCACACGGATGCCTTGCGCCTGCGAACGCTGGGCGGTTTCCTCCCAGGCGATGCACAACTGGCTGGCAAAATCTTCGCGTACCGGTTGAGACGCCTCGGTCAGTTCGCGCTCGCCGCCGTCCCCATACCAGCCCACCGCAGAACCGGAAATGAGCACCTCCGGGCGCTGCTCCCGGCTGCCCAGCCACGCCAGCAACTGCTCGGTGAGCGTGACCCGGCTGGCCCACAGCAGGTTGCGCCGGGCCGCCGTCCAGGGCCGATCGGCAATCGGCGCGCCGGCCAGGTTGATGACCGCGTCGAGATGATCGTCCGCGTCCAACTCGTCCAGCCGGGCAATGCCACGCACCCCGCTACCGCAACGTTTTGGCACCTGCTCAGGCCGGCGGCTCCATACCGTGAGGCGATGGCCCTGGCCGAGCCAGCGCTGGCACAGGTGCTGGCCTATCAAACCGGTGCCGCCTGTCAGCAATATATGCATGGCTGTGTCCTCGCAGAATGCGGCTGTGGTCTATTTTTAAAACAAGGCACTTTTTTGACCCGACGCTCTCGGATAAACATAGGCCAACCTGCTCTATAAAGCGGAATAACCTTATACAAAAGTTGTGCATTGTACAGGTTCGCCTGACAGCGTAGTCTGCTCACAGCAAGGTTTGAAGAGGCCATCATGACAGTACCTATTGCCATCATCGGTGCCGGTATCGCCGGTCTGTCCGCCGCCCAGGCGCTGCAAAAGGCCGGGCAATCCGTGCACTTGTTCGACAAAGGCCACGGCAGTGGCGGGCGCATGGCCAGCAAGCGCAGCGATGCTGGCGCGCTGGACCTTGGCGCCCAGTACTTCACTGCCCGTGACCGGCGCTTCGTCGATCAGGTCCAGCAATGGGTCGCTGCGGGATGGGCAGCGCAATGGAAGCCGCAACTGTACAACTACCGTGACGGCGAACTCACACCCTCTCCTGACGAGCAGACTCGCTGGGTTGGGGTGCCCCGCATGAGTGCCATCACCCGTGGCCTGCTCAAGGATGTGACGGTCAATTTTGGCTGCCGTATCGCTGAAGTGTTCCGCGGCAAACAGTACTGGCACCTGCAAGACACCGAAGGCTGCAGCCACGGCCCGTTCAGCCGCGTGGTGATTGCCGTGCCCGCGCCCCAGGCCACCCCGTTGCTGGCCTCGACGCCCAAACTCGCCGCCGTGGCCGCCGGCGTGCAGATGGAGCCCACCTGGGCCGTTGCCCTGGGCTTCAAGACGCCACTGGACACCCCGATGCAAGGCTGCTTCGTACAAGACAACCCGCTCGACTGGCTAGCCCGCAACCGCAGCAAGCCTGGGCGTGACGAGCAACTCGATACCTGGGTGCTGCATGCCACCTCGAACTGGAGCAGGCAGCATATCGACCTGTCCAAGGAAGAGGTGATCGAGCAGTTGTGGGGCGAATTCGCCGAACTGGTCGGCTGCGTGGTGCCGGCCCCCACCTTCGCCCTCGCCCACCGCTGGCTGTATGCACGCCCGACAAGCAACCACGAGTGGGGCGCTTTGGCGGATGCCGACCAAGGCCTGTACGCCTGTGGCGACTGGTGCTTGTCCGGGCGCGTCGAAGGCGCCTGGCTGAGTGGCCAGGAAGCAGCCCGACGGCTACTGGAGCATCTCGATTGACCGGGCCTTGAGGCGCTAAAAAAACTAGTTTGCATAACGTCACGGCTGTGCTGGAATAAACTTGTACAAGATAGTTTATACGTACAGGTTTTTTCGGAGACAGCCATGCAAGCCCCTTCCGCCCACAGCAAGCCTCGCATCGCTATCAGCGCCTGTCTGACTGGCCACAGTGTGCGCTACAACGGCGGGCACAAGGCATCCGACCTGTGCCGCACGCAACTCGAAGCACATTTCGAATGGCTACCGGTTTGCCCTGAAGTCGCTATTGGCCTCGGTGTCCCGCGCGATCCTATTCGCCTGGTGGGCGACCCTGAGCAACCGGAAGTGGTCGGCACCCGCAACCCCGGCATGGACCTCACCGGGCCGCTGCGCCTCTATGGCGAGCAGATGGCCGGCGAGCTCGACGATATCTGCGGCTACATCTTCATGCAAAAATCGCCCTCCTGCGGGCTGGAGCGGGTCAAGGTCTATCAGGACAACGGCCACCCCGCTTTCCATGCCGGGCGCGGTGTGTATGCCCAGGCCTTCTGCAGCCTTCGCCCAGACCTGCCGGTGGAGGAAGAAGGCCGCCTTCACGATGCGGTATTGCGCGAGAACTTCATCAGCCGCGTCTACGCCTATGCCGATTGGCAGCGCCTGCTGGCCGAGGGCCTGAGCCGCGGCGCACTGGTGCGCTTTCACTCGCGCTACAAGTACCTGCTGATGGCCAACAACCCTGATGCCTACCGTACACTGGGGCGACTGCTCGGCAGCATGAGCCGGGATGACGACCCACAGCTCATCGGCCCACGCTATTTCAGCCAGTTGATGCAGGCCCTGCGCCGCTGCGCCAGCCGTGGCACGCATTGCAACGTGCTGCAGCACCTGAGCGGTTACTTCAAGGATGCACTGACCCAGCAGGACAAAACCGAACTGCAGGCCATCATCAGCCAGTACCAGCAGGGCGTGGTACCGCTGATCGTACCGCTGACCCTGCTCAAGCATCACCTGCGCAAGCACCCCGACCCTTATCTGATGCAGCAGGCCTACCTGCAACCACACCCCGAAAGCCTGGGGCTGCGCAATGCCGTCTGAAAGCCTGCTGCCCATCGGCGAACTCGCCCGCCGCACCGGCGTCAACCCGGTCACCCTGCGTGCCTGGGAACGTCGTTATGGCCTGCTCAAACCGCAACGCACCGCCAAAGGGCATCGTTTGTATTCCATCGCGCAGGTCGAACGGGTCGAAGCGATCCTGGCCTGGCTGCAGCGCGGCGCATCGGTGGGGCAAGTGCGCGAGCTGCTCGACAAACCGGCCAGCACCGCCCCACAAAGCGATTGGCAGGCGCGACAGGCGCAGTTGATCGAGGCCATCGCCAACCTCTCGCAACGCGCACTCGACCAGCAACTCAACCAGGCCATGGCGCTCTACCCCGCCATCACGTTGTGCGAACAGCTGCTGCTCCCCCTGCTCGATAGCCTGGACCTGCGCTGGCGCAACTATTTCAATGCACGGCTCGAACAGGTGTTTTTCCACAGCTGGCTGCGCAGCAAGCTCGGTGCCCGTGTGTATCACGACAACCAGCTGCTGCAAGGCGCGGCGGTGCTGCTGGCCGAAGACAGCGAGCGTGCCTTCGACCCAGGTCTGTGGCTGTGTGCCTGGTTGCTCAGCAGCAACGGCATCCCTGTTGAAGTGCTAGAACAACCGGTGGGTGGGCCGCAACTGCAACGGGCGATTACCGCGCTGCAACCCCGCGCCCTGCTCCTGCACCTGGGACCACGCATCGACATCAAGGCCTTGCAGCGCACGCTGCAGGGAATGTCAGGGACGAAACTGCTAGGCGGTGCCACGCTCGCCCTGCATGAAACGCAACTGACCGCCCTCGACCTCCCCCACCTCTTCCTGTTCGATACCCCGCAGGCGGCATTGCGTGTGCTTCAAGGCAATGGCCGCCGGCCTGTAGAGATGAATGCGCCATGCAATTGATCTGGCTGCGCAGCGACCTGCGCATCGAAGACAACACCGCCTTGAGCGCCGCCTGTGAACGCGGCCCGACCCTCGCCCTGTGGCTGCTCAGCCCCGGCCAGTGGCAAGCGCACGACGACGCCGCCTGCAAAGTCGACTTCTGGTTGCGTAACCTGCGCGAAATACGCCATTCATTGGACGCGCTCAACATTCCACTGCTGATCCGCTCGATTGACACTTGGGAGCAAGCGCCAGTCGCGATAATGTCGCTATGCCATCAGTATCGGATCGAAAGCGTGCACTGGAATGACGAATACGGCATCAACGAACAGCGTCGGGACCAGGCTGTGCGTGTGCTTTTGCAACGATCCGCAATTCAGGCGCACAGTTATCTCGACCAACTGTTCTTCCGTCCGGGCACGATCCTGACCCGCAGTGGTGATTACTTTCAGGTCTTCAGCCAGTTCAAGAAAAACTGCCTGGAACACTTGCACCGCAGCCTCCCGGCGCTAGCCCGACGGGTAAAGCCCCAGGCGCCTGTGGCGATCGCAAGCGACCCAATACCCGAACACGTGGACGGCTTCGACACACCCTCGCGCACCTTGCGCGACTGCTGGCCGGCTGGCGAAACCGAGGCACAAGGCCGTCTGTCGCGCTTTCTCGATGAAACAGTAGACGACTACCAGCACCTGCGTGACCTCCCGGCCAAGCCCGGCACCAGCCAGCTTTCCGCTTACCTGGCTGCTGGCGTGATCTCGCCCCGGCAATGCCTGCACGGCGCCTTGGCCTGCAACCGTGGCGAGTTCGACAGCGGCAGCACCGGCATCCAGACCTGGATCAACGAGTTGCTCTGGCGGGAGTTCTACAAGCACATCCTGACGGGTTATCCACAGGTTTCCCGGCACCGCGCCTTCCGCGCCCAGACCGAAGCCTTGCCCTGGCGCGATGCGCCTGAAGACCTCGCGGCCTGGGAACAGGGGCGCACCGGCTTTCCGATCATCGACGCGGCCATGCGCCAATTGCTGCACACCGGCTGGATGCACAACCGCCTGCGCATGATCGTCGCCATGTTTCTCAGCAAGAACCTGCTGATCGACTGGCGCAAGGGCGAGCGGCATTTCATGCGCCACCTGATAGACGGTGACCTGGCAGCCAACAATGGTGGCTGGCAGTGGAGCGCATCCACCGGGACCGATGCCGTGCCCTACTTCCGCATCTTCAACCCGGTCTCGCAGTCTCAGCGCTTCGACCCGCAAGGGCGTTTCATTCGTCACTGGGTGCCGGAATTGCAGGCACTGGATGAGAAAGCCATTCATCAGCCCGTGAAGTCTGCAGATCTTTTTGCTACTAATTCGTATCACAATCCAATTGTCGATCTCGGCAGCAGTCGCCAACGTGCCTTGGAAGCCTTCAAAGGCCTTCCGCGCCGGCAGGACCAGAGGGCAGTATCGTGATCAAAGCGCGTAGTTTCTGGGTAACAGGGGCTAGTAACGGGTTGGGGCTGGCACTGGTCCAGCAGTTGCTCGAACACGGGTACCGGGTGGCCGCCAGTGGCAGGGAATGTGAAGCACTGGATGCACTGGGCGAACAGTTCGCCCCGCACTTGTTGCGCCTACCGGGCCAGTTACAGGTGTTGGATCAGGTCGATGCAGCCAGCCAGTTGCTATTGAACACCTGGGGTTCGCTGGACTGCCTGATCATCAATGCCGGTACCGGTGATTACCTCGCCGACGACATCCCCGACCACGAGCTATTCGAGGCTATCGCCTCCAGCAACCTGCTGGCCAGCGAACACTGCCTGGCCAGTGCCTTGCCGCTGCTGGCGAAGGGTGATGCGCCTCAAGTGATGGCAATCCTCAATCGCTACTCGGCCTCGCAGCTGTTTGCACCCACCCAGGTTGCCAGCGGCTTCAACAGCACTGCACAGTGGCTTCGCGAGCAACGCCTGGTGCTCGACAATCTGCAGATCGCGCTGACGGTGGTGGGGCCGCAATCATTGAAAGCACCCGTGACTGCGGCGCAAGCGATACCAGAGGCATGGACGGCGCAGAGTGCTGCCGAGGAACTGCTGCGCCGATTACCGCAACGCGAACCGGAACTGGTGCTGGAGACGCTGGACCTGAACAGCTTGTGGCCATTGTCACATTGACCGTGTAGGCGCCGTGCTTCAAAGCGCCATACGGTAATGCAGGCTGTAGCTCTCTACACCATCGTTGGGCTGCGTGATGCCGGCATTGGAATAGTGAATGGCGCGCACGCCAATTTCATGCCCACCTGCAAAGCGCAAACCGAAACCAATCCGATCTTCGAACTGGAACGCCGAACCCAGTTCGTTGCTTTCAACCTCGGTACTGGAAAACGCCGCGACGCCAATCCCTGCTTCGATGTAGGGCTTTACTGATTCGCCTGCGAACTCGTAGACGAATACCGGTGCAAACGAGAGGCTGTGATTACTGGCCGTCTTGTCGCCATCCCAGTAGCTGTAAGCGCCATCCCAGTAACCGGTCAGGCGGCCAACGCTGCTCTGCCACCAACTCGCGTCCCAGTTAGACTGCAGCCCCAGCCGGTAGACCATGGTCGAGTCACCGGTCTGCCCCACCGAAAACGAAACATCGGCAGCCTGTGCCGACAGTGCTTGCCCCAAGGTAAAGACGGCAGCCGCCGCCAAGCCGAGCAGTTTCCTCATAAGAAACATCCTTCTTTCTGATGCTGTTATTAGTGTTCGCCTCATGCCAGGCAAACCGGTAGAAATCGGCAGTGGTACGATAGTTCAGTTGCTTTTCACGTTTTTTTCACAACGTAAAGCTTTGCACACTGTCGGACTTATGCCACAGCAACGGTAGGATTTCTCTTAGGGATTGCGGGTCAGCGCTGGTCCAGAAGCGGGTATCCAGTGCCGGCCCCTCGGCCAGCAAATCGCTCGCGCTCAGCAGCCGCTGAAGTTGGCGTGCCACGGCGGCGCCGGTATCGATGATGGCCACGTCTGCCGGCACCATGTCGGCCAGCAGTGGGCGCAGGAAGGGGTAATGGGTGCAGCCGAGAATCAGCGTATCGCAGCCAGCCGCCAACAGCGGCTGCACGTAGCCAAGCAACAACTGGCGCAATGCAGGGCTGCCCAGGTCGCCGCTTTCGATCCGCTCGACCAGCCCTGGGCAAGGCTGGGTGACCACGCGCACATCGCTGGCGAAGCGGTCGAGCAACGCCGCGAACTTGGCACTTTGCAAGGTGCCGGTAGTGGCCAGCACCCCGACCACACCGGAGCGGGTAGCTTCGGCAGCGGGCTTGACCGCAGGCTCCATACCCACCAGCGGCCAGTGCGGGTACAGTTCGCGCAGGTCGGCAACGGCCGCCACGGTAGCGGTATTACAGGCCAGGACAAAGGCCTTGGCCCCTTGCTGCTGGAAGAACTCGGCAATACGCCGGCAGCGCTGGCGGATGTAATCCGCCGACTTTTCACCGTAAGGTATATGCCCGCAATCGGCCACATACAGCAGTGATTCATTGGGCAGCAGGCGCTGGATCTCGGCAAGCACCGACAAACCGCCGACCCCCGAGTCCATCACGCCAATTGGCGCCGAACGCTCAGCCATCGCGCTTGCCGCAGACCGCGCAGGCCGGGTCGCGCTTGACCCGCAGCTCACGTATGCGCGTGCCGAGGGCATCGATCAGCAGCAGGCGGCCCACCAGTGGCTCGCCGAACCCGGCCAGCAGCTTCATGGCTTCCAGCGCCTGCAGGCTGCCTACCAGCCCCACCAGCGGGCCGATGACGCCGGCTTCGCTGCAGGTCAGTTCATCCTCGCTGCCATGGCCATACAGGCAGTGGTAGCAAGGGCTGTAGTCACGTCGCGGGTCGAACACCGAAAGCTGGCCTTCGAGACGGATCGCCGCCCCACTGACCAACGGCTTGCCGGCAGCGACACAGGCGGCGTTGACCGCCTCGCGCGTGGAAAAATTGTCGGAGCAGTCGAGTACCAGGTCGACTGCAGCCACTGCGGCGGCCAGCGAATCCTCGTCCAGCGCCTGGCGGTGAGCGACCAGGCTGATCTCAGGGTTGATCGCCTCCAGGCGCTGTAGCGCCGAGTCCACCTTGCTCATGCCGACGCTGGCGCTGTCGTGGATCACCTGGCGCTGCAAATTGGTCAGGTCGACGGTGTCGAAGTCAGCCAGGTGCAGCTCACCCACACCCGCCGCGGCAAGGTACAGCGCCACAGGCGAGCCCAACCCACCGAGGCCGACGATCAGTGCCTTGCTCTGCTTGAGCCGCAGCTGGCCGTCGATATCGATCTGAGCCAGCAGCACCTGCCGGCTGTAGCGCAACAGTTCCTGATCACTCAGCATGGCAGGCGCCCCAGGGTGATGCGTTCATGGCTGCCCAGGTCCTTGCGGCTGGCAACCTCGTCAAAGCCTTGGTCAGCCAGCAGGGCGCGTACCGCCGCTGCCTGATCGTAGCCATGTTCCAATAACAACCAGCCACCGGGCTGCAGGTGCTGCGGCGCCTGGGCGATGATCACACGCAGGTCGTCCAGGCCATCGGCACCCGCCACCAGCGCGCTGCTGGGTTCGAAGCGCACGTCGCCCGCGACCAGGTGCGGGTCTGCGGCGGCAATGTAGGGCGGGTTGCTGACAATCAGGTCGAAACGCTCATCGCCGAGGCTGTCGAACCAATGGCTGACGCGCACCTGGACATTACCCAGGCCCAGGCGCTGGCGGTTGCGCTCGGCCAATGCAACAGCCTCCTCCACCCGGTCCACCGCCGTCACCTGCCAGGCCGGGCGATCGCCGGCCAGGGCCAGGGCGATGGCGCCGGTACCGGTGCCCAGGTCGAGCACCTTGGCCGGTGTCGCAGGCTGAAGCTCAAGGGCGGTTTCGACCAACAGCTCGGTGTCTGGACGCGGGATCAGCGTGTGCGGCGCCACTTCCAGGTCGATCTTCCAGAACCCCTGCTGCCCTAGGATATAGGCGACCGGCTCGCCACTGCGGCGGCGTTGCAGATAACCGGCATAGGTTTCGGCAGCTTCGCTGCTGACGATGCGCTCGGGCCAGGTGTGCAGGTAGCTGCGCGATTTGCCGATGGCCGCGGCCAACAACAGTTCGGCATCCAGCCGCTCGGTGGGCGATTCGGGCAACTGCGCATTGCGCAGCAAGCTGGCGATGATGGTCATCAGTCCCCCAGGGCGGCCAATTGATCGGCCTGGTACTCGGCCAACAGCGGTTCGATCACGGCGTCTACGCCACCGGCGAGGATGTCGTCCAGCGAATACAGGGTCAGGTTGATGCGGTGATCGGTGACCCGGCCCTGTGGATAATTGTAGGTGCGGATTCGCTCGGAGCGGTCACCGGAACCCACCAGCAGCTTGCGCTCGCTGGCAATCGCGTTCTGTGCGGCGCTGGTCTGCATGTCGTTGAGCTTGGCCGACAGCCAGGACATGGCACGGGCACGGTTTTTGTGCTGCGAGCGTTCTTCCTGGCACTCGACCACCATACCGGTGGGCAAGTGGGTGATGCGGACCGCCGAGTCGGTCTTGTTGATGTGCTGACCGCCGGCGCCGGAGGCGCGGTAGGTGTCCACGCGCAGGTCGGCCGGGTTGATCTCGATCACCGCCTGCTCATCCGGCTCGGGCAACACAGCCACAGTGCACGCGGACGTGTGGATGCGCCCCTGGGACTCGGTCTCAGGTACCCGCTGTACGCGGTGCGCACCCGACTCGAACTTGAGTTTGCCGTAGACGCTTTCGCCTTCGACGCGGGCAATGATTTCCTTGTAGCCGCCGTGTTCGCCTTCGTTCTCGGAGAGAATCTCCAGGCGCCAGCCGCGTTTTTCGGCGTAACGTGAATACATGCGGAACAGGTCGCCCGAGAAGATCGCTGCCTCGTCGCCACCCGTGCCAGCGCGGATTTCGAGGAACACGTTGCGCCCGTCGTTGGGGTCTTTAGGCAGCAGCATGCGTTGCAGCTGCGACTCCAGCACCTGCAGTTGCTCCTTGGCTTCGCGCACTTCCTCCACGGCCATTTCGCGCAGGTCCGGGTCGCTGTCCTTGAGCAGCGCCTGGGCTCCTTCAAGGTCGCCCTGGACTTTGCGCCACTCTTTGTAGGCAACGTAGACCGGTTCGACTTCGGCGTATTCGCGGGAATAGGCACGGAAACGCGTCTGGTCGGAAATGACCTCAGCGTCACCGAGCAGTGCGGTCAGTTCTTCGAAGCGGTCCTGGATAATATCCAGTTTGTTCAGCAGCGACGCTTTCATTGCAAGGATTTGTCCGTCGAGCCCTCGTTGAGGGCAAAGAGTTCCTGGGCCATGGCCAGCGCATCGAGGCGGCCCTCGGCCGAGAGCTTTTTCAGCTGCACGCTTGGCGCGTGCAGGAGTTTGTTGGTCAGGCCCCGGGCCAGTTGGGCCAGCACATCCTCGGGGTTACCGCCGTTGGCCAGCAGGCGCTGGGCTTTTTGCAGCTCTTCATCGCGCAGGCGCTCGCTCTGCTGGCGGTAAGCCTTGAGCACGTCCACCGCGGCCAGCTCGCGCAGGCGCACCATGAAATCTTCGGCACCCACCGACACCAGCTCTTCGGCCGCCTGGGCGGCGCCCTGGCGGCTCTTGAGGTTTTCCGCGACCACATCGTGCAGGTCATCGACGGTATACAAGTAGACGTCGTCGAGCTCGCCGACTTCCGGTTCGATGTCACGCGGGACGGCGATGTCGACCATGAAGATCGGCTTGTGCCGGCGCTGTTTCAGCGCACTCTCGACCGCGCCCTTGCCAAGGATCGGCAACTGGCTGGCGGTGGAACTGATGACGATGTCGCTGTTGGCCAGCTCCTGCGGGATGTCGGCCAGCAGCACGGCATGCGCACCGAACTGCTCGGCCAGAATGCTGGCGCGTTCCAGGGTGCGGTTGGCCACCACGATACGGCGCACGCCTTGCTCGTGGAGGTGACGGGCGACCAGGGTAATGGTCTCGCCGGCACCGATCAGCAGGGCCTGGCTGCGGCCCAGGTCACTGAAGATCTGCCGCGCCAGGCTCACCGCAGCAAACGCCACCGACACCGGGTTTTCACCGATCGCGGTGTCGGTGCGCACCTGTTTGGCAGCACTGAAGGTAGCCTGGAACAGACGCCCGAGCAGCGGGCCGACCGTGCCGGCCTCACGCGCCACGGCGTAGGCGGACTTCATCTGGCCGAGAATCTGCGGCTCGCCGAGCACCAGCGAATCGAGGCCCGAGGCCACGCGCATCATGTGCCGCACCGCATCGTGCTCTTCATGGATGTAGGCGCTGGCGCGCAGCTCATCCAGGCTCAGGCGGTGATAATCGGCCAGCCAAAGCAGTACGGCCTCGGCAGACAGGTGGTCCTGCTCTATATAAAGCTCGCTACGGTTGCAGGTCGACAGGATCGCCGCCTCACGGCTGGCGGTCAGTCGGCAGAGCTGCTGCAGGGCGTCCACCAGCTGCTCTGGGGTAAACGCCACGCGCTCGCGTACGTCTACCGAGGCAGTCTTATGGTTGATACCAAGTGCAAGAAAGGCCATGCAAGGTCGCTGGTTGTGACGAGAAGCCGATAATTGTCCTCTTTCGCAGGTTCCAGAACAACCACCGTTCGCTATTGTCGTGCAGGAGCGTCGGAACCTGCCCGCCCCTGCCATGGTCGCAGTTAACCAAATGCTTCGCAGGTGGGTTTGCCACCGCGCTTGTGTCATCATGCCCCGACCGCCGGTGAGTCCTTTTAAGCCCTTCTATGAACAGACCCTACGCACTGCTGCTTGCCTTCGCCCTGCTTCAGGGTTGCCAGAGCCTGGCCCCGCAAAAGGCCGAGCCTCCCGTTGCCGAGGCCGGCGCGGGCGAAGCCGAAAAACCCGTGGTGTACGGATCGTTCAAGCAAGACACCCTTTACAGCCTGCTGGTGGCGGAGCTGGCCGGCCAGCGCAACCGCTTCGACATCGCCCTGGCCAACTACACCGACCAGGCCGAGAAAACCCAGGACCCTGGGGTTTCCGAACGCGCCTACCGCATCGCCGAATACCTCGGCGCCGACGAGCCCGCCCTGGAAAACGCACTGATCTGGGCCCGCAACGACCCGGACAACCTCGACGCCCAACGCGCCAGCGCCATCCAGCTGGCCCGCGCCGGCCGCTACGACGATGCCATGGTCTACATGGAGAAAGTCCTGCAGGGCCAAGGCGATACCCATTTCGACTTCCTTGCCCTGTCGGCCGCCGAGACCGACCAAAGCACCCGCGATGGCTTGCTGCAGAGCTTCGAACGCCTGCTGGTCAAGTACCCGGACAACAGCCAGCTGGTGTTTGGCAAGGCGCTGCTGCTCAACCAGGACGGCAAGACCGAAGAAGCGCTCGAACTGCTCGAGGCGCATCCGCCGCAAAACGGCGAGATTGCCCCGATCCTGCTACGTGCCCGCCTGCTGCAAGCCCTCGACCGCGGCAAAGAGGCCCTGCCCCTGTTGCGTGGCGCAATCCGTGACAACCCGGATGACAAACGCCTGCGCCTGACCTACGCCCGCACCCTGGTCGAGCAGGACCGCATCGCCGATGCCAAGGGCGAGTTCATCAGCCTGGTCCAGCAGTACCCCGAGGATGACGAGCTGCGCTACTCCCTGGCCCTGGTCTGCCTGGAAAACAAAGACTGGGACGAAGCCGAAGGCTACCTGCAGGAGCTGATCGAGCGTGACAGCAACGTCGACGCCGCCCACCTGAACCTGGCCCGCATCCGCGAGGAGCGCCACGACCCCGAAGGCGCCTTGCGCGAATACGCCCTGGTCGGCCCGGGCCCCGACTACCTGCCGGCGCAACTGCGCCAGGCCGACATCCTGATTGCCAACGGCCGCGGCACCGAGGCTTCGCGCTTGCTCGCCGAAGCCCGCGAGGCGCAGCCGGACATCGCCATTCAGCTGTACCTGATCGAATCGGAAAGCTACAGCAACAACAACAAGGACGCCCAGGCCAACCAGGTGCTGCAGCAGGCGATCCAACGCTACCCGGACGACCTCAACCTGCTGTACACCCGCGCCATGCTGGCCGAAAAACGTGATGACCTGCCGCAGATGGAAAAAGACCTGCGCGCCATCATCGCCCGCGAGCCGGAAAACGCCATGGCCCTCAACGCCCTGGGTTACACACTGGCCGACCGCACCACCCGCTACACCGAAGCCAAGGCGCTGATCGACAAGGCCCACCAGCTCACCCCGGACGATCCGGCGGTGCTCGACAGCCTGGGCTGGGTCGCCTACCGCCTGGGCAACCTGGACGAAGCCGAAGGCTACCTGCGCCAGGCACTCGAACGCTTCCCCGACCATGAAGTGGCCGCTCACCTGGGCGAAGTCCTGTGGGCCAACGGCAAGCGCCGCGAAGCCCGCCAGGTCTGGGCCAAGGCCTTCGAAGCCCAGCCCGACAGCCCCATCCTGCGCAAGACCGTACTGCGCCTGACCGGATCAGAGACTCTTTAACGCCATGTTCCTGCGCCATTGCATCACCTTCACCCTGATCGCCCTGCTCGCGGGCTGTGCCGGCTTTGGTAGCCGCGAAGCCCTGCAGGGCCAAGGCAACCCGCAACAGTGGCGCCAGCACAAAGCGCAGTTGAGCACCCTTGATGGCTGGCAGATCAACGGCAAGGTCGGCATCCGCGCCCCGCGCGATTCCGGCAGCGGCACGCTGTTCTGGCTGCAGCGCCAGGACTATTACGACATCCGCCTGGCAGGCCCGCTGGGCCGTGGCGCTGCCCGCCTGACCGGCCGCCCCGGTGGCGTGGTGCTGGAAGTGGCCAACCAGGGCCGCTATGAAGCCAGCAGCCCCGAGGCGCTGCTGGAAGAACAGCTGGGCTGGCAACTGCCGGTTTCGCACCTGGTCTGGTGGGTACGCGGCCTGCCCGCACCCGACAGCAAGAGCCAGCTGACCCTGGACGGCGACAGCCGCTTGGCCAGCCTGCGGCAGGATGGCTGGCAGGTGCAGTACCTGAGTTATACCGAGCAGAACGGCTACTGGTTGCCCGAGCGCCTGAAACTGCACGGCAAGGACATCGACGTCACCTTGGTGGTCAAGGACTGGCAGCCACGCCAGCTGGGGCACTGATTTATGAGCACCCTTACCCTGCCCGCCCCAGCCAAGCTCAACCTGTGGCTGCACATCATCGGCCGCCGCCCGGATGGTTACCACGAGCTGGAGACGGTGTTCCAGTTCCTCGACCACGGTGACGAGCTGAGCTTCGCCCTGCGTGAAGACGGCGTGATCCGCCTGCATACCGAAATCGAGGCCGTGCCCCACGACAGCAACCTGATCGTGCGCGCCGCACGCCAATTACAGGAACACTCCGGCACGGGCCTTGGCGCCGACATCTGGCTGACCAAGGTCTTGCCCATGGGCGGTGGTATCGGCGGCGGCAGCTCGGATGCCGCGACCACGCTACTGGCGCTGGCGCATTTGTGGCAACTGGACTGGGATGAGGATCGCCTGGCCAGCCTGGGCCTGAGCCTGGGCGCGGACGTGCCGGTATTCGTTCGCGGCCACGCGGCATTTGCCCAGGGTGTCGGCGAGCAACTGACCCCGGTCGACCCTGACGAACCCTGGTATGTCGTGCTGGTGCCGCAAGTGTCTGTCAGTACTGTAGAAATTTTTTCACATCCGCAGTTGACACGTGATTCCCTCCCCCTTAAGATGCGCCCCGTTCCCGAGGGAAACAGTCGAAATGACTGCCAACGGGTGGTTGAGCAGAGTTATCCAGAAGTTCGAAACGCATTGAATTCTCTGGGTAAATTCACTGAAGCTCGGCTAACCGGAACTGGAAGTTGTGTGTTTGGGGCCTTCCCAAACAAAGCCGAAGCTGATAAAGTTCTGGCCCTTCTTTCAGCGACCCAAACAGGGTTTGTGGCGAAAGGAAGCAATGTTTCGATGTTGCATCGCAAGCTGCAAAGTCTGGTCAAGAAGTCGAGTGCCTAGCGCTCGCAGCAACAGATACAGGGGCGTCGCCAAGCGGTAAGGCAGCAGGTTTTGATCCTGCCATGCGTTGGTTCGAATCCAGCCGCCCCTGCCATTTTCCTTATACTCATCCAGGTATACCCTCAGCCTTCAGGTACTGCGCGTGTCCAAGATGATGGTCTTTACGGGGAACGCTAACCCCGATCTGGCTCGGCGTGTCGTACGTCAGCTGCATATCCCTCTCGGTGACGTCTCTGTCGGTAAATTCTCCGACGGCGAGATCAGCACTGAGATCAATGAAAATGTTCGCGGTAAAGACGTTTTCATTATTCAGCCGACCTGTGCCCCGACCAACGATAACCTGATGGAACTGGTAGTGATGGCCGACGCCTTCCGCCGCTCCTCAGCATCCCGAATCACCGCCGTGATTCCCTACTTCGGATACGCCCGCCAGGACCGCCGTCCGCGTTCGGCACGTGTAGCCATCAGCGCCAAAGTCGTCGCTGACATGCTCACTGTCGTAGGTATCGACCGTGTACTCACCGTCGACCTGCACGCTGACCAGATCCAGGGTTTCTTCGATATTCCTGTCGACAACATCTACGGCTCGCCCGTACTGGTCGACGATATCGAAGACCAGCGTTTCGAGAACCTGATGATCGTTTCCCCGGACATCGGTGGTGTCGTGCGCGCACGTGCCGTCGCCAAGTCCCTGGGCGTCGATCTGGGTATCATCGATAAACGCCGCGAGAAGGCTAACCACTCCGAGGTTATGCACATCATCGGCGACGTCGAAGGGCGCACTTGCATCCTGGTAGACGACATGGTCGACACCGCCGGCACCCTGTGCCACGCGGCCAAAGCCCTGAAAGAACACGGCGCTGCCAAGGTTTACGCCTACTGCACGCACCCTGTCCTGTCGGGCCGCGCGATCGAGAACATCGAGAAGTCGGTACTGGACGAGCTGGTGGTGACCAACACCGTTCCGCTGTCCGCCGCTGCTCAAGCCTGTGACCGTATCCGCCAGTTGGATATCGCACCGGTTGTCGCTGAAGCGGTACGCCGCATCAGCAATGAAGAATCGATCAGTGCGATGTTCCGCTAAGCGGAATACGTATTGATGTGAAGCGCCCCGCCCCAGCATGTGTTGGGGCGGGGCTTTTTTGCCCACCCCGTTTGGCGCTGGTCGCAAACGCCTGCGGGAGATGGCTATTTTGGAGAAGCAAAATGACTGATTTCATCCTGAACGCCCAAGCGCGTACTGACCTGGGGAAAGGTGCGAGCCGCCGCCTGCGTCACTCGCTGAGCATCCCTGCCGTTGTCTACGGTGGCGATAAAGAAGCTCAATCCCTGACCATCGTGTCGAAAGAAATCGCCAAGCTGTTCGAAAACGAAGCTGCCTACAGCCACGTGATCGAGCTGAACGTTGACGGCGTCAAGCAAAACGTCATCGTCAAAGCCATGCAGCGTCACCCTGCCAAGCAATTCATCATGCACGCTGACTTCGTTCGCGTCGTTGCTGGCCAGAAGCTGACCGCCAAGGTTCCGGTTCACTTCATCGGCGAAGAAGCCCCGATCAAGAAAGGCGGCGAGATCTCGCACGTTGTTTCCGAGATCGAAGTGTCTTGCGAAGCCAAAGACCTGCCTGAGTTCATCGAAGTTGACCTGGCCAACGCCGAAGTCGGCAGCATCATCCACCTGTCGGACCTGAAAGCTCCGAAAGGCGTAGAGTTCGTCGCTCTGGCCCACGGTGATGACAAAGCTGTTGCCAACGTTCACGCGCCACGCGTTGCTCCAGAAGCTGAAGGCGCTGCCGAGTAATCCACTCGCACGCCGGTGTTGATCGGGTTACAGTGCCCCGCGCCCTGTAACCCACCAACTCCAAGGAAGAGCCCCTGACGTGACCGCCATCCAGTTGATCGTTGGCCTGGGTAACCCCGGCCCCGAATACGAACAGACCCGGCATAACGCAGGGGCTCTTTTCGTTGAACGCATTGCCAGCGCCCAGCGCGTCTCCTTGACCGCTGACCGCAAGTATTTCGGCCTGACGGCTAAATTCAGCCATCAGGGCAACGACGTTCGTCTGCTCATCCCCACCACCTACATGAACCGTAGCGGCCAGTCCGTGGCGGCCTTGGCCAATTTCTTCCGCATCAAGCCGGAAGCGATTTTGGTGGCACATGACGAACTCGACCTGCCTCCAGGCGTCGCCAAGCTTAAACGCGGCGGCGGCCATGGTGGGCACAACGGCCTGCGCGACATCATCGCGCAGCTCGGCAACCAGAACGACTTCCACCGCCTGCGGCTTGGCATCGGCCACCCGGGTGACGCCAAACTGGTCTCCAACTTCGTCCTGGGCCGCGCGCCGCGCGCCGAGCAGGAGAAGCTCGATGCCAGCATCGATTTTGCCCTCGGCGTGCTGCCAGATGTCCTCGCTGGCGATTTCGCCAAGGCGATGCGCGAGCTGCACAGCCAGAAGGCCTGATTTCCTAGAGAGGGAATACCCATGGGTTTCAATTGCGGCATCGTCGGCCTGCCCAACGTCGGCAAGTCCACCCTGTTCAACGCCCTGACCAAGTCTGGCATCGCGGCGGAGAACTTCCCTTTCTGCACCATCGAGCCGAACAGCGGCATCGTGCCGATGCCCGACGCGCGTCTGGCTGCACTGGCGGAAATCGTCAAGCCTAACCGCATCCTGCCGACCACCATGGAATTCGTCGACATCGCAGGCCTGGTGGCGGGCGCCTCGAAAGGCGAAGGCCTGGGCAACAAGTTCCTCGCCAACATCCGCGAGACCGACGCCATCGCTCACGTGGTGCGCTGCTTCGAAGACGAGAACGTGATCCACGTTTCCAACAGCGTCGACCCTAAGCGTGACATCGAGATCATCGACCTCGAGCTGATCTTCGCCGACCTCGACAGCTGCGAGAAGCAACTGCAGAAGGTTGCCCGCAACGCCAAGGGCGGCGACAAGGAAGCCCTGGCGCAAAAGGCCATTCTGGAAAAGCTGATCCCGCACTTCACCGAAGGCAAGCCGGCGCGCAGCCTGATGAAGCACATGGCTGACGACGAAAAGGCCGTCATCCGTGGCTTCCACCTGCTGACCAGCAAGCCGGTGATGTACATCGCCAACGTCGCTGAAGACGGTTTCGACAACAACCCGCACCTGGACGTGGTCCGTGCCATCGCCGAAGAAGAAGGCGCGGTCGTGGTGCCGGTGTGCAACAAGATCGAAGCCGAAATCGCCGAACTCGACGACGGTGAAGAGAAGGACATGTTCCTTGAGGCCCTGGGCCTGGAAGAGCCTGGCCTGAACCGCGTGATCCGCGCCGGTTACGAGCTGCTGAACCTGCAGACCTACTTCACTGCCGGCGTGCAGGAAGTCCGCGCCTGGACCGTCCGCGTTGGCGCCACTGCGCCACAGGCAGCCGGCGTGATCCACACCGACTTCGAAAAAGGCTTCATCCGCGCCGAAGTGGTGGCGTATGACGACTTCATCCAGTTCAAGGGTGAAAGCGGCGCCAAGGAAGCCGGTAAATGGCGTCTGGAAGGCAAAGACTACATCGTCAAAGACGGTGACGTGATGCACTTCCGCTTCAACGTCTGACGTTCAGCGTTTGCCTGCCGACAAAAGCCTCCGAACGGGGGCTTTTGTGTTTCTGCTGTCCCGTCCTGAATAAGGTTTACACCTCCCATCCCGAATTTCCGGAGAGTCAGATGGAGCAAGGTGTAAAGCGCACACAGCGGGATTACTCACTGTCTTTTAAATTGGCGGTGGTTGATCAGATTGAAAAAGGCGAACTGACCTACAAGCAGGCCCAGGTGCGGTATGGCATCCAGGGTCGGTCGACGGTTCTGGTATGGTTGCGTAAGCACGGTCGGCAGGATTGGAGCCAGGGGGCCTCGATCCGCGACGAGAGGAGCTGCGCGATGTCTGACCCCAAAACGCTTACTCCAGAGCAGCGGATCAAAGAGCTTGAGCAACAGCTTGAGCTGATGAGCCAGAAGGCCCAGTTTTTTGAAACGGTCGTTGATGTTCTGAAAAATGACTATGGTGTCTCGGTCGTAAAAAAGCGATCCGGCAAGTCCTCTCGCAAGGTCAAGTCGCAGGACTGAGCATTGCCAGGGCTTGTCAGTTTCTAGGCATCAGTCGACAGGCTTACTACAAGCGCAACCGAGCTGCTGATGGCAAAGAGCGCCAGGCTGATCGGGTGGTTGAGTTTGTTCAGCAAGTCCGGATGCGCCAGCCTCGTCTGGGTACACGCAAGCTGCACTATCTGCTGCATTGCCAACCGGACAAACGATTCCAAGTCGGCCGAGATAGGCTGTTCCAGGTCTTGGGAGAGCGCCGTCTGCTAGTGCTGCCTAAGCGGGCTTACCACAAGACAACACAAAGCTTTCATCGCTTCTACTGCCATCCCAACTTACTCAAGTCGGGCCCAAGCCAAGTCGTTCCGACAAGACCGGAGCACGTCTGGGTTGCCGATATTACTTACCTGCCCGCACGTAACGGCCCGTTATACCTGAGCCTGGTAACGGATGCGTACTCCAGGAAAATTGTTGGCCACCACGTCCATGAAAGCCTGCATGCCGAGTCAGTGGCGCAAGCCTTCAAGCAGGCATTACGAAAGCGACGTCGTCGCCAGCCATTAGTCCACCATTCGGATCGAGGCATCCAATATTGCTCGGCGCTGTACCAGTCACTGCACCAACGGCACGATGTTCAGTGCTCCATGACTGATGGGTATGACTGCTACCAGAACGCGCTGGCCGAGCGAATCAACGGAATCCTCAAGATGGAGCTGCTGTTGAGCAGCCCTGAAGATCTTGAGCAGGCGAGGCAGATGGTTGACGAGGCAGTGCAGATCTACAACACAGAACGGCCCCATATGGCCCTGAAAAATAAAACGCCCGATGCAGTGCATCGGGCGTTTTGAGGCCTGTCGGCCTACCTGAACAGGTGTAAACCTATTTCAGGACTAGACATGCAGAGTTACGGACTCTGTGGGAGCGGGCTTGCCCGCGAAGCATGCAACGCGGTTTATGGCACCGGCTTCGCCGGTGTTCGCGGGTAAACCCGCTCCCACAGGGCCCGCGCCCGCAGACACCAACTAAGCTGTCTCCAACGGGACCTCAAGCGGTAAATACGCCCGCCCCCCTGGAGCCTGCACCATGCCCGAAACACCCCCTCCCCCACGCTTCGACTGGCAACGCTGGCTACCTGGCGTGGTCACCCTGCTGCACTATCAGCGTGCCTGGCTGCCCAGGGACATCGCTGCCGGGCTGGTACTCACCAGCATGCTGGTGCCCGTGGGCATCGCCTACGCAGAAGCCTCGGGCGTACCCGGCATCTACGGCCTCTACGCCACCATCATTCCGCTGCTGGCCTATGCCCTGTTCGGCCCCAGCCGCATCCTGGTGCTCGGCCCAGATTCGGCACTGGCCGCGCCTATTCTGGCGGTGGTCGTGCAATACGCCGCCAGCGACCCGCAACGCGCCATCACCATCGCCAGCATGATGGCCCTGGTCGCTGGCGTGTTCTGCATGGTCGCCGGGTTATTGCGCCTGGGCTTCATCACCGAATTGCTGTCCAAGCCGATCCGCTACGGCTACATGAACGGCATCGCCCTGACCGTGCTGATCAGCCAATTGCCCAAACTGTTCGGGTTGTCCGTCGACAGCCAAGGCCCATTGCGTGACGTCTGGAACCTGACCCAGGCCCTGCTCGCAGGCCAGGGCCACTGGCCCAGTTTCATCATCGGCGCCGGTAGCCTGGCGCTGATCCTGCTGCTCAAACCCTTCAAACGCTTGCCGGGCATTTTGATCGCCGTGGTGCTGGCGACACTGGCGGTGAGCCTGCTCGACCTCGACCAAATGGGCGTCAAAGTCCTTGGCCAACTGCCCCAAGGGCTGCCGGACCTGGTCTTCCCCTGGTTGAGCGATATCGACCTGGTGGAAGTACTGCTCGGCGGCATCGCGGTGGCGCTGGTGTCGTTCGCCGACACCAGCGTGCTGTCACGCTCCTACGCGGCCCGCCTGAAGACGCCGGTCAACCCCAACCAGGAGATGTTTGGCCTGGGTGTGGCGAACCTTGCCAGTGGGCTGTTCCAGGGCATCCCGATCAGCAGCAGTTCGTCACGTACACCTGTCGCCGAAGCCGCCGGAGCCAAGACCCAGCTCACCGGCATCATCGGTGCGCTGGCCGTGACCGTACTGCTGCTGGTGGCGCCCAACCTGATGCATTACCTGCCCAACAGTGCACTCGCCGCCGTGGTGATCGCCGCCGCACTGGGCCTGTTCGAGTTCGCCGACCTCAAGCGCATCTTCCACATGCAGCAGTGGGAGTTCTGGTTGTCGTTCACCTGCTTCGTCGGCGTGGCGGTGTTTGGTGCCATTCCCGGTATCTGCATTGCCGTGGCGATTTCAGTGGTCGAGTTTCTGTGGGATGGCTGGAGGCCGCACTTTGCGGTCCTTGGCCGGGTGGATGGCACCCGTGGCTACCATGATGTGCAGCGCTACCCGCATGCCCGGCGCATTCCCGGGCTGGTGCTGCTGCGCTGGGATGCGCCGCTGTTCTTTGCCAATGCCGAACAGTTTCAGAGCACCGTGCTGGCCGCCGTGGATCAGTCCCCTACCGCGGTGCAGCGGTTGATAATTGCCGCGGAGCCTGTGACCAGCATCGACATTACCTCTGCGGACATGCTCGCCGAGCTGGACCGGGCGCTGGAGGCGCGCGGTGTGGAGTTGCAGTTCGCCGAAATGAAAGACCCGGTAAAAGACAAGATGAAGCGCTTTGAATTGTTCCAGCACATGGGGGAAAAGGCGTTTCACCCCACCGTCGGCGCTGCGGTGGATGCCTACCTGGAGGACACTGGGGTCGACTGGCAACCCTAATGCACCCACTGCTGTGCCCTGCGCCGGTCGATCCAGATCAGCAGGGCACTGGCATACACCGATACCGCCAGAAACAGCGCCATGCGCACCGCGAACGCGCGGTAAACATCCTGCCCCGCCGCGCTGTCCTGCACAGACTGCCCCAGCAGTATCAGCATGGTCGTCAGGCAACTGACCCAGTAGGCCGGGCTGTGCCGCGTCGCCACAGCACGGTAGAGCCGCCGGGCCTGCCAAAGCGTGAACAGCAACACCCACAAAAAAAACATCCACAGGTGCACGAACAGGCTCAGTGCGCTCCACAGCAGGATCGCCAGCAACCCGGCCAGCAAGGTCGAACCAATCAGCTCTCGGCTGGCATTACGGGCATGGGTCTCGCTTGCCTGCTGACCGAGGCTCACCGACTTCATGATCAGCGGCATGAACGCGTCGGGTGCAATCAGCGCCAGCAAAAACGCGGGCATGACGATGAGTGTGGCGCGCAGCGCAACCCAGCTGGCACGCTCGGCGGCGAGCGGCGGCGGTGCTGGCTGCGCGGGGGCATCGGCAGGTTCCGGGAACATCACATGCGCCAGCGCCGTGCCCAAGGTTGCCAGGAGCATGCCTTTGGACAAGGCCTCGACCACCGACAGCGCCAGGGTGAAATCGCTGGTGCCCGCTGCGGCGATCATGGTCAGGCCGATCACCAACAAGTTGGCCAACAGGCCGTTGCCGCCTTTCAGGGCATAACGCAGCACCAGAAACACACCCACGCCAACCAGCAGTACCCCGCTCACCGGTGCATGGCGCAGTAAGGGAATCAGCAACAGGCCACTGCCACAACTCAGCAGCACCAGCACCGCCAGCGCCGGTGCCGCGCGCAACGGCAGCGGCTGGCTGCGCATGGCCAACAGCAGGACCGCGAACACCGGTGCCAAAATCGGCACAGGCAGGCCAATGCCGAAGCTGACCGCCAGGCACAGCGCCACGCCCCAGGCCAGGCGTAGTGCGCGCTGGCGCCGCAGTTCAATAGGCATACGAGAGCCAGCTCATCAACCACATGAACGCACGGCCCAGCACGTTCAACGGGTTGCCCTCGCTGGGCAGCGCCATGACCTCGGCCTGGCCACCCACCCGCAACCCCGCCTTGTCCTGCAACTGGTCACGCTCAAGTTCAATGATCACCGGAAAGCGTTGGGCCGAACGCAGCCACTCACGGCTGTTCTGGACACTCGGCAGCGTACCCGGCGGGTTGCTCTGGCCCACGCTGACGCCATAACCGATGCTGCGTATGCGCCCTTTCAGCACAGCCCCAGGCAACGCATCGAGCACCACCAGCACCGGTGTACCGGGGCGCAGGCGGCCGAGGTTGTTCTCGGTCAGGTCAGCGCTGATCCACACGTCATGGATCGCGATCAAGGTCATCATCGGGCTGCCGGCGCCCACATAGTGGCCAACGTCAGTGCGCAGGTCGGTGATCAACCCGTTGGCATCGGCGCGCACCACCGTTCGCGCCAGGTCCAGGCGGGCCTTTTGCACATTCGCCGCGGCGCTGCGCAGCTGGGCATTGTCCGCTTGTGCCCCACCCTGCTGCTCGCGTGCCCGCACCACTTCGGCACGCGCTGCCGCGACCTGGCTAATGGCCTGATCGCGCGTGGCCTGCGCGCCTTCCAGGCGGCGCTGTGAAACCGTGCCGGGGTCTTCCTCGATCAGCCGCTTGAGCCGCCCGGCGTCCTGCCTGGCCTTGCGCTCGTTGGCCTGGGCCGCCAGCAATGCCGCCTGGGCCGAATCGATGCCGGCGGTATGGGCACCGATCTGCCTGCCCACCGTATCGAAGTCGGCCTCGGCGCGGGCCAGGGCAATGCGGTACTGCTCCTGGTCCAGCTCGAACAGCACCTCGCCCTTGCGCACCTCTTGGTTGTTGCCCACGGCCACGCGCTTGACCTGGCCGGCCACTTCGGCGCTCACCGGCACCACGTAGGCTTGCAGGCGGGCCTGTTGGGTATAGGGCGTGAAGCGGTCGGCCAGCAGGTACCAGAACAGGCTCACGGCAATCAGCAGCAATACCCAGCGCAAGCCACGGTCGGGCGCTTGCGCGGGGGGTGTTTGCGGGGTGTCGGTCATTTTTGCTCACCGGGTTGCTGTGCGCTGGGGGCAGGTTCATCCAGCAAGTCGCCCCAATCGGTGCGTAGCTGCATCTGTCGACGCGTGGCCGGGTCGATCGGTGCACGGCTTGGGTCCCAACCGCCGCCCAGGGCCTTGTACAAGGTCACCAGGCTACTGACGGCATTACCGCGGCTGACCAAGTAGCCGTCCTGTTGTTGTAGCAGTAACTGTTGCGCGTCGAGCACCCGCTGAAAGTCGGCGAAACCTTCGCGGTATTGCGACATGGCCAGGCTCAACGAGCGCTGCGCGGCTTGCGAGGCTTGGTCGCGAATACTCGCGCTCTGCAGCGAGCGCACCAAGCCGCTGGCGGCGTCGTCGGCCTCGCGGGCGGCTTCGCGCACACTTTGCTGATACAGCTCGATCAGTTGCTGCAAACGCGCATCCTCGACGCGTACGGCGTTCTTGCGCCGGCCGTAGTCGAACGGGTTCCAGATCAGGCTGGGCCCGGCAGCCAGGTCGAACGTGTTGGGCAGGTGACTGGCCGAGACGAACGTCCAGCCGAGGCTGCCCAACAGGCTCAGCTGTGGATAAAGATCGGCTTCGGCCACCCCGACCAGTGCCGATTGCGCCGCCACGGCCTGCTCTGCGGCGCGGATGTCTGGGCGACGTTGCAGCAGGCGGGCAGGCACGTCCTGCAACAATGCGCGGTCCGGCAGTGGCAACTGCCCGTAATGCGACTGCAGCTCCGGCAGTGGGCCGGGGGGCCGCCCGAGCAGCGAGCAGAGCACGTTGCGCAGAGCGTTGAGCTGGTTCTCGAACTCGGGGATGGTCGCCTGAGTCGCCAGGTATTGCGTACGGGCCTGCTGCCAATCGAGTTCGTCATGCTCGCCATGGCGGAACAGCCGCTCGGTGATCTCCAGGCTGCGCGCCTGGCGCTTGGCGTTTTCCTCGGCAATGGCCAGGCGCGCCTCGGCGGTACGCAATGCAAAGTAGGTGTCGGCGACCTGCGCACGCAATAGCAACAGGGCATCGGCGTAGTTGGCCTGGGAGGCGAAATAAAGCGCATCGGCAGACTCGATGGCGCGGCTGAAACGCCCCCAGAAGTCGATTTCCCAGGCGATGTCGAAGCCAGCGCTGGATTGCCAGAACACCGAGTCGCGGGCAGTGTCGGTGCCGGATTGGTCTTGCTTGAGATAGAGGCTTTGCGCCCGCACCTGCTGCAACTGCGGATAGCGCCCAGTCTGCACGATGGCCAGCTGCGCACGTGCCTCGGCGATGCGCAGGCCGGCCACGCGCAGGTTGCTGTTGTGGGCGTCGGCTTCGGCGATCAGCGCATCCAGTGTCGGGTCGGCGAACACCGCCCACCACTGGCGAAAGTCCACCGTTGCATCGCGCCGCCCGGCCTGCTCCAGCAGGGGTGTGCTCCACGGGTCCAGCCAGGCCGTTTGTTGGGGGTGAAAGTCTGGCCCGACCTGGGTGCAGCCTGACAGCAAGGCAACCAGGCCCAAGGCGCGACGCCAGGTAGGTGCAGGCATGCCAGGCCCCGGCTCAGGCCGACGGTTCGACAGGGTTTTCGGGTACCTGCAGCGCGACCCATTGCCAGAACAGCACGTAGGTCACACCCAGAATCACCGGGCCGATAAACAGGCCGATAATGCCTTTGACCACCATGCCGCCCAACGCACCGATCAGCACCACAGGCATCGGCACATCCACACCGCGCCCCAGCAGCAGCGGCTTGAGCACGTTGTCGGCAAGGCCGGCGACGAAGGTGTAGACGGCAAACACGATGGTCGCCACGGTGAAGCCCTCGGCATGGAACACGTAGGCGATGACCGGCAGCGTGATCAGCGTGGCTGGCGCCTGGGCGATACCCAGCATGAGGATGGCAATCGCCAGCATCCCCGCCGCCGGCACGCCCTTGATGACAAAACCTACGCCAATCAACAGCATCTGGATGAAGGCAATGCCGATCACGCCCTGGGCGACGGCGCGAATGGTGGCGGTACATAGTTTTGCAATCGACCTGCCGCGCTGCTCGCCGGATACCCGCATGGCAATGCGCTGCGCCGCCAGCTCGCCACGCGCGCCGAAGGCCATGATTACCCCCGAGATGATGATCGCCGCGATGAACATCAGAAACGCGCCCCCGGCACTGGCCGCTGCCCCCAACAGCACACGCCCGGTGTCCTTGAGCTGCGGCATCATGCTGTTTAGCACCTCGCTGAGGCTCTCGGAAGCCGCCAGCCATAAGGCATACAGACGCGGCCCGAGCAACGGCCAGGAAGCCACCGACTCGGGGGGTGTCGGCACGCTCCAGGCGCCGCTCTTGAGCAGTGTCAGCATGCCGTCCACCGACTCGGTGATCGACACCACCACCAGGTAGATCGGCACCAGCAACACCACCAGCACCAGCAACACCACCAGTGTCGCCGCATAGCCGTCCTTGAGCCCCCAGCGCCGCGTGATACGGCAGTGCAGCGGGTACAGCGTGACCGCCAGGATCACCGCCCATAGCATCAGTTCCAGGAAGGGCTGGAACACCTGAAAGGAGAAGATTACCAGGGCAGCCACCAAGCCTGCCTTGATCAAGACATCAAGCAAGCCCTGCGACAGGGCGCTGTCCAGCTTGAAACTCGGCTGCATGCTTCACCTCCGAACAGTCGGTACGCCGTCAGGCGCGAGTCAGTGGTCGGTTTCAGGCGCGGGACGGGTGGCGTCGGCGTCGCGCAACTGCCGTGAGAGGCCCATCATCACCAGCGGCACCACCGCCATCGACAGGGTGATGGCCAGCACCAGCAAGTCGTGAACCTGCTGCTCAAGCACCTGGTGCTCAAGCGCCAGTTTGAACACCACGAAAGCAAACTCACCGCCAGACGCCAGTACCACCCCCAGGCACAGCGCCTGGGGGCGATTCAGCCCGCCGGCCGTGCGGCCCAAGGCAACCAACAGCGGCAGCTTGACGCCCACCAGCAACAGCGTGAGCCCCAGCACCGCCAAGGGCATGCCGAACAACAAGCGCAAGTCGGCGCTCATGCCCACACCGACGAAGAACAGCCCAAGCAGCAGCCCTTTAAGCGGCTCGATCTGGGTCTCAAGCTCGTGGCGAAACGGTGACTCGGCCATCAACACACCGGCAAGGAACGCGCCGAGGGCCATCGAGACGCCGACATGCTCCATCACCCAGGCGGTACCCAGCACCACCAGCAAGGCGGTAGCGGTAGACAGCTCCGGCAACCCGGAGCCGACCGTCCATTTGAATACCGGGGTCATCAGGTAGCGGCCGCCAACAATGATCACGCCAATGCCGACCGCCACGCCCACCAGCGGCCACGTGCCCTCATCGGCGCGGCTGACATCACCGCCAAGCAAGGGCACCACGGCAATCAGGGGGATGGCGGCAATGTCCTGGAACAACAGAATCGCCACGGCCAGGCGCCCGTGCGGCTTGCCCAGGTCCTTGCGCTCCGCCAGCACCTGCAAACCGAACGCCGTGGACGACAGGGCCAGCCCCAGCCCCAGCACGATGGCCGCCGCCTTCGACTGGCCGAACAGCCAGTACGCGAGCAGGCCAAGCACTGTGGCGGTCAGCCCGACCTGCAACGAGCCAATGCCGAACAGCGCGCGGCGCATGGTCCACAGCCGGCGTGGCGAAAGCTCCAGGCCGATCACGAACAGCAGCATCACCACGCCCATCTCTGACAGGCGTGCGACGTTGTCCGGGTTACCCAGCAAACCGAGCACCGAGGGGCCGATCAGGATGCCGGCCAGCAGATACCCCGGCACGGCGCCCAGTTTCAAGCGTTGCGCCAGTGGCACCAGCAGTACCACGGCCAGCAGGAACACCACCGTTGCCTGAAGCAAGCTGCCGTCATGTGGCATAGGTCTACACCCTGTAGGCTCCCCGCAGGGAGGGGGTCAGTAACGCGCTTCGACAACCTTGAACGGGTAGTTCACTGCCTTGTACTTGCCGACCTTGCCGCGCTTGGGCAACTTCACGACCTGGTCGCGGGTGATGTCCTTGTAGGGGATGCGGCCGAGCAGGTGGCTGATGATGTTCAGCCGCGCGCGCCGCTTGTCGTTGGAGTGCGCCATGAACCACGGTGCCCAAGAGGAATCCGACGCGGCGAACATGTCATCGCGGGCTTTGGTGTAGTCGTCCCAGCGGGTGTACGACTTCAAGTCCATCGGTGACAGCTTCCACAGCTTGCGGCCGTCGTTTATGCGGTCCTGCAGGCGTCGGGTCTGCTCTTCGGCACTGACCTCCAGCCAGTACTTGATGAGGATGATCCCCGACTCGACCATCATCTTCTCGAACAGCGGCACCACGGTGAGGAACTTGTTGGCCTGTTCATCGCTGCAAAAGCCCATGACGCGCTCGACGCCGGCGCGGTTGTACCAACTGCGGTCGAAGATCACCACTTCACCCGCGGCGGGCAGATGGCCCAGGTAGCGTTGCACGTACATCTGGGTCTTTTCCCGCTCGGTCGGCGCAGGCAGCGCCACCACACGGAACACCCGAGGGCTGACCCGCTCGGTAAGGGCCTTGATGGTCCCGCCCTTGCCCGCGCCATCGCGGCCTTCAAAGACGATGCACACCTTCAGGCCTTTGGCCACGACCCATTCCTGCAGCTTTACCAACTCGACGTGAAGTTGCTTGAGCGCCTTCTCGTAGGCCTTGCCGCCCAGTTTTTCGGGCTGTGCCTGGGGGTCCTTGTTCTTGGCTGACTTCGACATGGCGCGCTCCTGCTGGCGAATGAAGATTCAGTATGGTCGATCCATGGCGGTTTGCCGCTTCGCTTATTACGCCCGCACTGTCCCTTGCTGGTGCGTGGTTTGCTCGGTCTGTGTGAGTGTGTAGGAGCGCCCCGGCAAGGCCGCTCCTACACAGAATCGCCCGGCGTGTGGGGAAGTGCGCTACTTGGCCAGTTTGTCGTAGCTGGTCATCAGGTTGCGGTAGTCGGGAATGTGATTGGAGAACAGCGTCCCCAGCCCTTCGACGTCGTTACGCCAGTCCCGGTGCAGCTCGCAGGCCACGCCGAACCAGGTCATCAGTTGCGCCCCGGCAGCCTCCATGCGCCGCCAGGCCGAATCACGGGTCAGTTCGTTGAAGGTGCCAGAAGCATCAGTGACGACGAAGACCTCGAAGCCCTCCTCCAGCGCCGAAAGTGCCGGGAACGCCACGCAGACTTCGGTCACCACGCCGGCAATCAGCAGTTGCTTCTTGCCCGTGGCTTTGACGGCTTTGACGAAATCTTCGTTGTCCCAGGCGTTGATGTTGCCGGGGCGCGCAATGTAGGGGGCATCGGGGAATTGCGCCTTGAGCTCGGGGACCAGCGGGCCATTGGGGCCGGTTTCGAAGCTGGTGGTGAGGATGGTCGGTAGCTTGAAGTACTTGGCCAGGTCTGCCAGGGCCAGGACGTTGTTCTTGAAGCGATCCGGGTCGATGTCGCGTACCAGCGAAAGCAGGCCGGCCTGGTGATCGACCAGCAGCACTGCAGCGTTGTC
The DNA here is from genome assembly GCF_025905425.1 of Pseudomonas putida. NCBI lineage: Bacteria > Pseudomonadati > Pseudomonadota > Gammaproteobacteria > Pseudomonadales > Pseudomonadaceae > Pseudomonas > Pseudomonas putida. The sequence continues at coordinate 4,461,157 of NZ_CP109603.1, forward strand.
CTTGTCCAGACGCTTGTATTGGAAGGCCATGGTGGAGCTCCTTGCATCAGCGGATTGGGAGTATCAGCGTAGGCAAGGATGAGCGATGGCGGGAACCGTCAGTCGGGGCGCATCACGCCGTCAGTACTCACGGCGCTTGCGAAACGCCCAGCGCCCCACCAGCACGGTGAAGGTCGCCACCAGTGCCACCAGCACCCAGAAGCCGTGCGGGTCGTCCGACAGCGGCACGCCCCCGACGTTCATGCCGAAGAAGCCGGCGATGATGTTGATCGGCAGCGCCAGCACAGTTACTACGGTGAGGGTGAACAGGGTTCGGTTGGTTTGCTCGTTGAGCTTGGCGGCGATCTCTTCCTGCAGCAACTTGATCCGCTCGCCCAAGGCGGTGAGGTCGCTGATCACCAGGGTGAACTCTTCGGTGGCCGCGCGCAGCTGACGCATGTCCTGCTCCTGCAGCCATTCCGGTGGGCGGTTGAGCAGTCGCAACAGGGCCCCGGGTTCGAGCGCCAGCAGGCGCTGCAGGCGCACCAATACCCGGCGCATGCTGCTGAGTTCGGCGCGGTTGTCACTCAGGCGCTGGGACAGCAACTGGTCTTCGATGCGATCAACGCTGGTGGTGGTTTCGCGCACGATCTGGGTCAACACATCACCCTGGTCGCGCAGTAGATGCACCAGCAGTTCGATGGACGAATGAAAACGCTCGCCACGCTTGACCGACGAGCGCAGCTTGTCCACCGAATGCAACGGCTGCAAACGTGCGCTCACCAGCAGTTGGCTGCTGGCGCAGGCCCACAACGTGGAGATGTCCGAAGACACCAGGCCGAAGTTGAAGACCACGTCGTTGACCACCGCCAGCAGTGCCGAATCGGCATGCTCGATACGGGTCGAACGAGAACCCTCGCGCAAGGTTTCGAAGAAGGCCTCGGGCAGCGTCAGGTGGGCGCGCAGCCAACGCTCACAGGCGGCATGGGCCAGGTTCAGGTGTAGCCACAGAAACTCGTCGGGCTCGGGCGGCTCGCCGAGCTTGCGCAGCAGCTGCGCCGAATCGATCTCGCGACCGGGTTGGCCTGGGCGGAAGGCGAACGCATAGAGCAGGCCGAACAGGTCGTGGTCCTGTTGCGGATGCAGCGCGGGATGACCCATTCGAACTCGCAATGAGGCATTGGGGTTGATGGCAGAAATGTTGCGGGATGTAAGTTGCAGTTCGATGACAGCAGGATCGGCTTGTGCCGGTCACTTCGCGGATAGCCTGCCCACCTGTCGAGCAAGCTTGATATATGCTGAATTTGTGCAAATATTGTGCACGTGAGAAGCAAAAATCGCCAGGAGGTCAACCATGGCCAGTAATGCAGTATTGGAACTTCACCCCACCACTTTCGAAGGGTTGATGGAAGCGCTTCGCGAAGTTAACCGGGTCATGTTTTCCCCTGAGCGGTTCTTGAAAGTGTTCTCGATGGACCAGCAGACATTCGCGGCCCGTGCCCACGTCCATCGCAATACGGTGCGTAACGCCCCCGAGTCGGAAAAGATCCAGGCATACATTCGCGATGCTGTACGGGTCCTGCGCGCTGTGACCGACATGGGTACCGAAATGACCAAGGCCATTTTCTGGTTCAAGAACGAACCCCTTTCCACCTTCGATTACAAGACCGCAGAAGAGGTTGTCAGCGAAGGCCGGACTGAACAGTTGATCGCCTTCCTCCAGTCGTGGGAAGCCGGCGCTCAAGGATGAAGATCACCTCTTATCTAAACTTGGCCTGTTACCGCCTGCACACACCGAAGTGGGCGGTAGCGCCAATGTCCGGAGCGGGTGCAGCTACTCAGGGCGGTCGGGCCAATCGCAAGGGGCTGGAGGCTCTCTACCTGTCCCTGGAGCCAGTAACGGCGGTGGCAGAGTTCCAGCAAGGTAGCTCGTTTCTACCTCCTGGCCTTCTGGTGAGCTACTCGCTCACGCTGGACCGAGTGATCGATTTTACCGGTGGCTACCAAGAAGACTGGCCGGCAATCTGGAAAGACTTTTTCTGCGACTGGCGAAAGATTCGCTTCAACGAAGGTGTCGAACCGCCCAGTTGGCTCATTGGTGACCTCGTTCTTGAAGTCGATTGTGCAGGGATCGTTTTTGAGTCCGTTGCGCACCCCGGTGGTAAGAATCTTGTGCTCTACACCGACCAACTTCCCGCGCACGGTTCCCTCACTGTGAACGACCCGCGTGGCGATCTACCTAAGGATCAGTCGTCCTGGCACGGCCCCAAGCGCTGACCGGCCCAGGTGCCCTTACGCACCTGCGTGAAGCCGGCAGTTAGTCAAAAAGTTCACACTTTCCTGAACTGATTATTTGCCCCCAGCGATTTTTCCCCCCACCAACCGCCACCAGAATCGCCCACCACAATCACAAAAACCGTGAGGCCACTCCCGTGGACCAAACACTCCAGGTGCGGCAGGCCAAGGGTTTTACCGTGCTGGCGTGTAGGGGCCCAATGGCCCGCGCTGGGTGCCCTGAAAAACATCACCCACACGCCGGTAATCACTGCCGAAAAGGCCTGACTGGAATCCGCCCATGACCACTTCTCACTACATCAACGGCCACTGGGTCGAAGGCCAAGGCAGCGACTGCATTAGCGTCAATGACCCTGCATTGGGCCTGCCCTTCGCCGAATTTATGGCCGCCAGCGTTGCCCAGGTCGACCAGGCCGTGGCTGCTGCACGCCAAGCCCTGCCTGCCTGGAAACAGACCAGCGCCAGCGAGCGTGCAGCGTACCTGCGCGGTTTTGCAGACCAGCTCGGGCAACGCCGTGAAGCGTTGATCACCCTGCAGATGCGCAACAACGGCAAGCCCCGCCACGAAGCCGAAATCGACCTGGACGACGCGATTGCCACGTTCAGCTACTACGCCGAGCTGGCTGAACAACTGCCGGAAAAGAACCGCAACGTGCCCCTGGCCGCACCCGGCTTTACCGCCCGTACTCGCCTGGAGCCCGTCGGCGTAGTCGGCCTGATCGTGCCGTGGAACTTCCCACTGGTGACCAGCGCCTGGAAGCTCGCGCCCGCCTTGGCCGCAGGCTGCACCGTGGTGCTCAAACCCTCGGAGGTCACCCCGCTGGTCGAGCAGGCTTACGGCCAGATCGCCGATACCCTCGGGCTGCCCGCCGGTGTGCTGAACATCGTCAACGGCAAGGCCGAAACCGGCGCGGCGCTGAGCAACCACGCGGGCCTGGACAAGCTGTCGTTCACCGGCAGCAACAGTGTCGGCAGCCAGGTGATGCGCAGCGCCTCTACCCAATGCCGGCCCGTGACGCTGGAGCTGGGCGGCAAGTCAGCAATCGTGGTGTTCGATGATTGCGATATCGACCAGGCCGTGGAATGGATTGTCGCCGGCATCAGCTGGAACGCCGGTCAGATGTGCTCGGCCACCTCGCGCCTACTGGTGCAGGACGGCATTGCCGATACGCTGCTGCCGCGCTTGCAGGCAGCACTGGAGAACCTGCGGGTGGGCAACCCGTTGAACGAAGAAGTGGACATGGGCCCGCTGACCAGCCAGGCGCAATGGCTGAAGGTTGCCAGCTACTTTGCTACCGCACGCGAAGAAGGCCTGCAGTGCCTGGCTGGCGGCAAGGCGCTGGACCGTGAAGGCTGGTTCGTCAGCCCCACGCTGTATGTGGACGTACCAGCCCACAGCCGCCTGTGGACTGAAGAAATCTTCGGCCCGGTGCTGTGCGCACGGCGCTTCACCACTGAAGCGCAGGCAATCGCTGAAGCCAATGACAGCCGCTTCGGCCTGGTGGCCACGGTCTGCTCGGCCGACCTGGAACGCGCCGAACGGGTTGCCGATGCGCTGGAGGTTGGCCACGTGTGGATCAACTCGGTGCAGGCCGTGTTCGTCGAGACCTCGTGGGGCGGGACCAAAGGCAGCGGGATTGGGCGCGAGCTTGGGCCTTGGGGTTTGTCGGGGTACCTGTCGGTGAAGCATGTGACGCGCTGCCTGGGTTAACCCCAGCGCTGGTAAAGAAGCCCCTTGCTGACGGTTGTCACAAGGGGCTTTTGCTTTACGCTTGATTCCGTTTCACAAACGCCCTCATGGTCACGTGACTTTCCCCTCCCCCCGCCAAGTCCCACTCCCTGGTACCCCCACAATCACAACACCAGGCCGGACCACCATGCACCCTCAACGCACCGCCTTGCACAACGAACTGCACGCTCGCCCGTCGCTGTATTTCGACGGCCCGGCCCATGTCTTCCACCTCGCCCTACTCGGCGGCGATGCCGCGTGTGCCGCGCTGCTGCAACGCTGCTGCCCAGAGGCGCAGGACACCAACGCAGCGCAGGGCATCACCCGCCTGGACGGGCACCCGTTCAAGTGGGAAAGGCACACCGAGTTCTTCACCCTGACCCTGGTCGTGCCCTGCGCCACCGCCGACACCGAGTGGCAAGCCCTGCCGCAGGTACTGGCCGAAGCCATCGCCCCGCAAACGGCGCAGGTAATCAATGCGGTGCAGGTGCTGGTACGCGATGAACAGGACCTGGACCTGCCCCGCTATGGTTTCAAAGACCCGTGCGGCTCCTGCGTGGGCGGTGGCGATGCGTCGGTGTGGAGCGATTTTCGCCTGACCGAGGACGGCACCAACCGCTTCCTGTTCATCAACCGCCGCCTCAATGCCTACCGCCAGGGCCGGATGATCCGGCGCCTGCTGGAGATCGAGACTTACCGCATGATGGCTTCGCTGACTTTGACCACGGCCAAGGCCCTGAGCCAGGAGCTCGACGCCTTCGACAAGACCCTGGTGAGCCTGTCCGAACGCAGCACCGGGGGCGATGGCCATGACTCCAAGGGGTTGCTTGACGCCATCGCCCACCTCTCGCGCCAAGTGGTCAGCCACACGGTGAAGACCCGTCACCGCTTCGGTGCAACCCAGGCGTATGCGCAACTGGTGTTCGAGCGCTTGGGCGAACTGCGCGAAAGCCACGTGGGCGATTGCCAGCGTTTGGGCGTGTTCATCGAACGTCGCTTCAAGCCCACTGTGCGTTATTGCGCAGCCACCGAGCAACGGCTGGAACAGCTGGCGAAGAATGTCGCCAACCTGGGCGACCTGCTGCAAGCGCGGGTGCAGGTGGAAATGGAAGAGCAGAATGCGGAGATCCTGCGCAGCCTCAATGCCCGCGCCGACGCCCAGGTGAAGATTCAGCGGGCCGTGGAGGGGCTGTCGATCATTGCCATCACCTATTACCTGCTGAACCTATTCAAGCTGCTGTACGGGGGGCTGAATGTGCTGGGGGTGGGGCTGACGGCGCGGGATGGGTTGTTGGCGATGGCGCCGCCAGTGCTGTTGGTGCTGCTGGTGATTCTGGTGAGGATCAGGCAGGCCAAGCAGCATTGAAGCCGGGGCTGCTCTGCAGCCCATTCGCGGGGCAAGCCCGCTCCCACAGGCCCCCTGCTGCCTTCAGATCAAGCAAAATCTGTGGGAGCGGGCTTGCCCCGCGAATGGGCCGCACAGCGGCCCCCGCTTCACACCGACTCGTCAGCCGGGCGCACGGTCTCTTGCACCAACACCATGCTTTGCGGCGACGACAACGGAATGCCCTCATCGCGCAACCGACCAAGAATGGTGAACAGCAGGTCACTGCGTGTGCTGGACACCTGCCGCGGCCCGGCCACGTAACCACTGACCGCAATCACCATGCCACTGGTCGTCAGGTCCTTGAACGATACCGAAGTCGCGGGCGCATCCAGGATCGCCTCGTGCTCGTGGTACGCCGCCAGCAGCAGCTCCCGCACATGGTTGGCATCGGTCTCCAGTGGCAGGGTCAGGGTAATGCTGACGACCCCCAGGGCATTGCCCATGGTCACGTTGCGCACGTTCTGGGAAATAAACTGCGAGTTGGGCACGATCACCGTCGAGCGGTCGGACATCTGAATTTCGGTGGCGCGCACGTTGATGCGACGGATATCACCCTCGACACCCGCCAAGCTGACCCAGTCGCCCACCTTCACCGGGCGCTCGGTGAGCAGGATCAGGCCGGAGATGAAGTTCTGCACGATCTGCTGCAAGCCAAAACCAATACCGACCGACAGCGCACTCACCACCCAGGTCAGGCTGGTCAGGTTGATGCGCAAGGTCGACATCACCAGCATGGCCAGGAACAGGAAGCCCAGGTAACCCACCAGCGTTACCAGCGAGGCACGCATGCCGGCGTCCATGTCGGTTTCCGGCAGCAGGCGCTCGCTCAACCAGCGCTTGAGCACACGGATGCCGAACATACCGCCGAAGAACATCACCACCGCCAGCAGGATGTCCTGCGGCACGATGTTCAGGTTGCCGAGCATCTTGCCGCCGGTGTCGTCCCAATCACCCAGGCTGAGCAGCAATTCACCGGGGCTGGTGCCCGAAGGGGTGAAGGCCAGCAGTACAGCCAGGAACAGCAACACAGTACGGCCAATACCGGCCAGTATCGTGCTGGCCTGGGCCTGGTGGCGTGGCGCCAGGCCCAAGGTCGATGCCAAGGCCAGGCCACCGGGCTGACGCGGCGACAACAACGTTTCGCACAGGTCGCCCAGGAAGGTGGTCAACAGGTAGGCACAGGTGGCCACCACGCTGATCCACAGCAACTTGGCGGTCAGGAAGTAGGCCAGGGTCAGGAAGCCGGCCAGCAGTGCCAGCAAGATCAGCCCCACCCACACCACGATGACGAAGGGGATCAGGCCCGCCAGGCCGGTCGGGCGCTCCAGGTCGTGCTTGCGCAAGGTGCGGCGGTAGCGCAGCAAGGCCACCGAGAAGATTACCGCCACCACCAGTGCGGTCAGGCCGTTGGTGGCCACGGTCAGCGCCAGGCTGGTGCCGATCACGCTGTTGATGCGCTCCTGGGTCAGCAGCACCATCAGCGCCAGCGCCAGCAGTTTCGGGAACCAACCCAGGGCGCTGGCCACCTCATCATGGATCGGCGGCAGGCGCCAGGACGGGCGTTGCAGCATCAACATGGCGCGGCCCAGGCCGGAAATGAAGGCGCTGAACACCACCAGGGTGAGGATGTGGTTGGTCAGGCTGGCGATATCCGAGCCCAGCTCGGCGCTGCTTTCCAGGCCCCAGCGCAGCAGCGACACGGAGCCGGCAATGGTGCCCAGCGTCGCCAGGCTGACGCTCAGGGCCAAGGCGCTGCGACGCAGGCGGCCTTCCGGCAGCCAGCGGATCATGGCGTCCGCCAGCAAACGTTCGAGCAGCCGGCGGACCAGCGTCCACACCAGAATCGCCGCTACCAGGCTGGTGAGGAACAACCAGCGATGCTCGGCACTGAATGCGCTGGCCACGGCATCGGCAGCCTCGCCACGCAGGTCGCGCAGGCGTGCCAGGTCTTCATCGGTGGGGCGGATCAGTGACTGCCAGAACGCCGGGGTCAGCGGGCTGGTGGCGCGGCTGGTGACCTGCGAGTTGAACTGGCTGCGGCGCAGGTTGACGATCTGCGTGGACAGATCGCGAGCCGACTGGGTCAGCTTGGTCGCCTGTTCCTGCTCAGCCAGTACGGTCTTTTTCTGTGCCTCAAGGTCTTTGCGCTGAAGGGTGATGCTCGTGGCCTCATCCTTCTGCAGCGGGCCCAGCACCTTGAGTTTGTCGTCCAGGCCTTGCACGTCAGTGGCGCGCAGCGCACTGAGGGCATCGGCCTGACGCTGCACCTGCATGGCCGCCAGGCGCAGCTGTGAGAGCACGTCGTCATTGGCGTTGCTGGTCACCCCCTGACGGATCAGGTCGAGTCGATCATTCAACTGCTCAAGGCTCGCGTTCTCGTCGAGAACCGGCAGCTCGGCAGCCGCCAGGCTGGAGACTGGCGTGGCCGGGGCGGACCAGGCCGGGGTGGCCAACGCCACCATCAGGGCCAATACGCCTAGGCAATAACGGGCAAGGCTGACACGCCTCATCGAACATTCCTCTATACATTTCGATTTGGCGGGGGATTCTACGCGGCTTGAAGCGATCAGGAGAGTGCCGTTTCTCGCTTGAGCAGTTGCTGCTTGCGCTCGACGCCCCAACGGTAGCCGCTGATATCGCCGTCGCGGCGTACCACCCGGTGGCAAGGGATGGCCACGGCAATGCAGTTGGCCGCGCACGCCATGGCCACCGCGCGCACCGCTTTGGGCGCGCCGATACGCTCGGCGATGTCGGTGTAGCTGACCCGACAGCCGGCAGGTACCTCGCGCAAGGCCTGCCAGACTCGCTCCTGAAATGCCGTGCCTTGCACATCAAGGGGCAGTGCCAGGCCCAGTGCGGGGGCTTCCACGAAACCCACCACCTCGGCGACCACGCGCTCGTATTCGCTGTCGCCACCGATCAGCCGGGCGTTGGGGAACTGGTCCTGCAACCCGTGCAGCAGTGCCTCGGGGTCATCGCCCAGCAGGATCGCGCAGATGCCCTTCTCGCTCTGGGCCACCAGAATCGCACCCAGCGAACACTGGCCAAGTGCAAAGCGAATGGTCGCCCCCAGCCCACCGGCACGGTAGGCCTTGGGGCGCATGCCCAGGCGTTGCTCGGCACTTTCGTAGAAGCGGCTGTTGGAGGTGTAGCCAGCGTCGTAGATGGCGTCAGTCACCGAGCGCTGGCCCTTTTCCAGGTGCTCGCGCAGGCGCCGGGCGCGGAATGCCGAGGCGTAGGCCTTGGGGGTCAAGCCGGTTTCGGCCTTGAACAGACGGTGCAGGTGAAAGGGGCTGACCGCCAGTTGTGCGCTGAGCTGGTCGAGGTTCGACGAAAACTCATCGCCCTCGATCAGGCGGCAGGCGCGTGTGACCAGCTCACTACGCCGGGTTGCAGTGGCACGGCTTGCGCTCGTGCAACGCTTGCAGGCCCGGTAACCCGCACATTCGGCGGCGTTGGCATCGTTGTAGAACTCGATGTTTTCGCGCTTGGCCATACGCGCTTTGCAACCTGGGCGGCAATAGATACCGGTGGTGCGTACGGCGTAGACGAAGTGGCCGGCGGCGTTGCCGTCGCGGGCCTGCACGGCCTGCCAACGTTGTTCGGGGGTGGTGTAGGGTTTCATCGCGCCTCCCATTCGGTTTACACCTGTAGCGGCCTCTTCGCGGGCAAGCCCGCTCCCACAAGTACCCCACTGGTCACGAGCACAGTGGCAATCTGTGGGAGCGGGCTTGCCCGCGAAGAGGCCGGTACAGGCACTGCAACGCCCTCAGGCCCGCCACAGGTACCAGGCCGCCACGGTCCGGTACGGGTGCCAGCCACCGCCCAGCGAGCGCATCTGCGCCGGTGTTGGCGCCTTCTCCAGCCCCTTGAGCCGACGATACCCCTCGCGCACCCCGAAATCGTCCACCGGCAGAATGTCCGAGCGTTCAAGGCTGTAGATCAGCAACATCTCTACCGTCCACCGCCCTACCCCACGCAGGGCCACCAGACGCTCGATCAACGCTTCATCGGGCATGCCCAGCGCCTCCTCGCGGCTGGGCACCACGCCCGCGAGGCGGGCCTGGGCAATGCCCTGGATGGTAGCTGCCTTGCTCGCCGAAAAGCCGCATGCGCGCATCGCCTCTGGCGTTACAGCCAGCAGTTGGTCCGGTGCAGGAAAGCTGCCCTCGGGGAACAGCGCCAACAGCCGCCCCAGAATCGACTCGGCAGCGCGGGCATGCAACTGCTGGTAGGCAATCGCCCTAACCAGCGCCTCATAGGGCTCGCGCCCCGGCGTCGCCTGGTGCAGGCACGGCCCAATTGCAGCAATATGCCGCGCCCAGTCCGGGTCCGCGCCGGCAAGGTATCGGGTCGCTTCGCGGTAGGTTTCGGGCGAAAGGTCAGCCAGGATCATGGCGGTTCCAACAGGTTGACTAGAGACCTAGCTTAGCCCAGCCGTTCATCGGCGAAACGCCGGATCTTGCGGGGCTAATTCCTGGCATACCATTGCTCTGTGCCGCGCTCCGCGCATAGAATTGAGAACTATTCACAATCGCATACCCCCACGGGATCAGGCCTCCGATACGATGCAGATCAACGACACGCTCAAGCCAACCGAGGTCGCTCTGCTCTATCAGTCCCACCACGCCTGGCTCAGCGGCTGGTTGCGCAGCCGGGTCGGGTGCCATGAGCATGCCGCCGACCTGGCCCAGGATACCTTCGTACGGCTGTTGCGTGCCCGCCAGGTCTCGCCGCTCAAGGAGCCTCGTGCTTATCTGAGCGCCATCGCCCGTGGGCTGATGATCGACCAGTTCCGCCGCCGCGCCCTGGAGCGCGCCTATCAGGAAAGCCTGGCCCATCTACCTGAGGCCGACGTGCCCAGCGAGGAACACCGGCTGGTCATCCTCGATACCTTGGAGCGCCTAGACCGCGCCCTGCACGCGCTGAAGCCACGTGTGCGGCAGGCCTTCTTGCTGGCCCAGATCGACGGGCTGAGCATCGCGCAGATCGCCCAGCGCCTTGATGTCTCCCGCGCGACTGTCGAGCGCGACCTGGCCAGAGCGCTGGGTGTCTGCTATCGGTTGCGTTATGTCGAGCTCTGACAGCACGCCCGCGCAGGCCCAGGTCGACCAGGCCATCGACTGGCTGGTGAAGTTGCGCTTCGACACCCCCAGCCCGCGTACCGAGCGGCAATTTCAGCAATGGCTGGCCAGCCACCCACAAAACCCTCAGGCCTGGCAGCGCGTCAGTAGCCTTAGCGACGAGCTGGCCGGGCTACCCAAGGCACTGAGCCGACGCACCCTCGACGCCCGCCAACGTCAGCACACCAGCCGCCGTGACCACCTCAAGCTGCTGGCGCTGCTGGCCGTCGGGGGCAGCCTGGGCTGGGCTGCGCGCGAGCCATTGGGCCTGCCGCAGCTACTGGCTGACAGCAGCACCGCCGCAGGTGAGCGCCGGCAGTTACAAGGCAGCGATGGCAGCCGTATCCAGCTCAACACCGCCAGCGCCATCGACCTGCGCTACAGCAACGAACAACGTCAGCTTGAACTGATACGGGGCGAGGTCAGCCTGGACAGCAACGCCAACGACAGCCGCCCGTTCCGTATCGATACGCGTGTCGCCACCCTGGCCACACTCGACGGCCAGTTGCTGCTGCGCGAAAACGACAATGGCCTGTTGCTGGCAGTACGCCGTGGCGAGGTCACGCTGTTTCCCGCGTCTGCCTCAGCGCGAGGGGTGCAGGCCGGCGAAACGTTGCAAGTGCTGGCCAACGGCAGCTTGCAGGCCGTGAGCCTGCACAGCGACCCCTGGGGCTGGACCGACGGCGTGCTCAGCGTGCAGCAGATGCCGCTGGGTGAATTTACCGCCGAACTCGCCCGCTACCGCCCGGGCCTGCTGCGCTGTGCCGACGAAGTGGCAAATCTGAAGGTCTCCGGCACGTATCAGCTGGCCGACACCGAACACATTCTGAAACTGCTTGCACGCAGCCTGCCGGTGCGGATCGACTACCGCACACGCTATTGGGTGAGCATCGGCGCCGTCTGAACACCGTGTGATCAGTCCGCCACCGCTCGCAAGCGCCCTGCCCGCCGGTACGACTGCCGGGCAAAGCAGACGAACAGCCCTGCCATGATCGCCAGCGCCATCGGCAGCCCGTGCGGTGCCACATCCATCGCCGCGCCACTGACCAGCGGCCCGACCAGGCTACCCACGCCCCACAGCAAGCCGACGCTGGCATTGGCCGTGACCAGGTCCTGCCCTTTGAAGCGCTGCCCGATCAGCACCAGCGCCAAGGTATAGATGCCCCCCGCCACAGCGCCCAGCACCACCAGCAGCGGCCACAGCAACCAGGTCATCTGCAGCAGCCACGGCAAGCCGATGCCAATCAGCATCGCCACCAGGCCGCACACCAGGTGCAGCCCAGTGCGCTCGACCCGGTCGGCCAACCAGCCCAAGGGCAGCTGGAACAACATGTCGCCGGCAAACACCACCGTCACCATCAGCGCCGCCACACCCACGGCAAACCCGTGGCTGGTGGCATATACCGGCAGCAGCGACAGCACCACGGCGTCGAAGAAGGAGAAGAACAACACCGCCACGCACAAGGCCGGCGCCACGCGGAAGAAGCCGGCCAGGCCGAAGCTTTTGTCGCCTTCTTCATGCTCGACGTAATCGTTGGGCACGGTCAGCACGATGCACAGCAGGGCCAGGCCATAGCAGGCGGTGACCACGCCGGTGATCCAAGGGCTGTTAGCCCCCAGCACGGCCAGCATCGCCGGGCCAAGGACCTGGAAACCGGTGAAGCTGGTGGCGTACAGGGCCATGATCTTGCCGCGGTTGTGCTCGGGGCACAGCTCGTTGACCCAGGACTCGCCCAGAATGATGGCGATACCCATGCCGATGCCCAGGCCCAGGCGCAGCAATGCCAGCAGCCAGATCGAGTCGAAGGCGGACTCCAGCAAGGCAATGCTGACGGTGCACAAGCTGAAGCACAGCAGGTAAATGGTGCGCCGGGTCAGCAGCCGGCAGCAGGCATCGACCATGAACGCCGAGAGCATCATCCCTGCCGCTGGGATGGCCGAAATGATGCCGATTTCAAGCGTGCCTGCGCCGGCCTCATGCAGACGCAACGACACCAACGGCAGGCTGGCCCCCAGGCTGAAGCCCACCACCGACACGGCGAACAATAAGCCCGCCAGCAAACGCATGTTCATTTACCACTCCTTGCAAACCGAAAAGACGAGCAAACACGAGCGCGTACGCCGGGACGGCGGACGACGCAAAAGCGCGGATCAGTTCAGGGCGAGGTGTGGCGAGAAGGTGAAGGCAAACAGCACGCTGCGCCGACGCTTGAGCACCGTGTCGCTCGGCCATGCACGACGCAGGGCCTGGAGTACAGGCTGGCGAGCATGTGGGAGGGACGGGTTACGGCGCATTGCTTTGACTACGCAGGTTGGTGAAAAGAGGCGGCACTCTAGGCTAACGGTGGTCGGGCCGTCAATCATCAGGGGCCGCAGCAGCGCGGCCCCCTGCAGGCTCAACGCTTGCCGGTAGACGGCAGCAACACCGCCAACAACCCGAACAACGGCAGGAACGAGCACACACCATACACATACTCGATACCGCGCAGGTCCGCGACATACCCCAGCAGCGCCGCGCCGATGCCGCCAAAGCCAAACATCAGCCCGAAGAAGATCCCGGCAATCATGCCCACGCTTCCCGGCACCAGCTCCTGTGCATACACCACGATGGCCGAAAACGCTGAGGCCAGGATGAAGCCGATCACCACGCTCAACACCGTGGTCCAGAACAGGTCGGCATACGGCAGTGCCAGGGTGAACGGCGTCACGCCCAGAATCGAGAACCAGATCACCGCCTTGCGCCCGATACGGTCACCGATCGGGCCACCAAAGAAGGTACCGGCCGCGACTGCGCCGAGGAACAGGAACAGGTGCAGTTGCGAGCTGGCCACCGAGACGTCGAACTTCTCGATCAGGTAGAAGGTGAAGTAGCTGGTGAAACTGGCCATGTAGAAGTACTTGGAGAACACCAGCAGGCCCAGCACGATCAGCGCCGCAATCACCCGCTTGCGCGAGATGCCATGGGTGGCCTGCACGGCCTTGCGGGCCTTGGCCTGGTTCAGGTGCTCCTTGTACCAACTGCGCAGCATCAAGGTCACGGCGAAGAAGAACAGCCCTGCCAGACCGAACCAGGCCACGTGCGTCTGCCCGAACGGAATCACGATCGCCGCAGCCAACAGCGGCCCCAGCGCCGAGCCGGTGTTACCACCCACCTGGAAGGTCGATTGAGCCAGGCCAAAGCGCCCGCCCGATGCCAGCCGCGCGATGCGTGAAGTCTCTGGGTGGAAGGTGGACGAACCGATACCCACCAAGGCCGACGCCAGCAGAATCATCGGGAAGCTGCCGACGAAGGCCAGCATGACGATGCCCACCAGCGTGCACAGGGTACCCAGCGGCAACAGGTTCGGCGCGGGCCGACGGTCGGTAAAGAAGCCAACCCAGGGTTGCAGCAGCGAGGCCGTGATCTGGAAGGTCAGGGTGATCATGCCGATCTGGGCGAAGCTCAGGTCGTAGTTGGCTTTGAGCATCGGGTAGATCGCCGGCAACACCGACTGGATCAGGTCATTGATCAGGTGCGCCAAGGCGCAGAAGCCGATGATGCGCATCACCAACGGGTTGGCTGGGTTCGCCGCAGCGTTGGTGGACGCCGTGGAGGTGCTACTGATGGCCATGTGCCTGAATCTCCGTGCGCAGATTTGGGATCCGATTATCGGGAAACAAATAGATACATAGCTACCTTTTTTATCCCTCTGTCGAAACGTACTTGTAAATGGTTCTCAATATAATTAGCATCCTCGACTCATTCCCCTGTCATCGTTGGGCAAAACGGCCCCTATCGTGAGCAGACCGATCCCATGAGCCCGATGCCCGCCAAGCAATTCCAGCCCGATCCACAGCAGGAAGCCCTGGAGTGGTTCTCGCGTTTGCGTCAACCCGGCTGTGACGAAGGCGAACGCCAGGTATTCGCCGCCTGGTGCCAGGCGCCGCAAAACGCCCAGGCCTACGCTGAGCTGGAAACCTTCTGGCAACAACTGCAACCCCCACCGGCTCGCCCCCGCCCGCGGCAGATAACGGCCCGCCGCAGCCACCTGGGCAAATGGCTGGCCCTGCTGTTTTTGCTGGTGCTGGGCGCTTTGGCTTACCTGTACTGGCCGCTGATGCAGCGCCTGGGCAGCGAGATGCACACCGACGTTGGCGAACGCCGCAGCCTGCGCCTGGCCGACGGTTCGACCGTGCACCTGGACAGCGCCAGCGCGATGAACGTGGACCTGCGTGGGCGTACCCGTCAGTTGCACCTGGTCCAAGGCCAGGTGTACCTGGAGGTGCTGCTCGATGGCCGAGCCATGGAAGTGGAAGTGGGCGATGCGCGCATCCAGGTATTTGGTACCCGCCTGCAAATCGCACGCTATGCACACCATGACGAACTGGTAGTGGTCAGTGGCAAGGCAATGGTTGTCCAGGGCGGCGAGCAGCGCCTGGTCTCGGCCGGCGAGCGGGTGACGTTCGATGGCACGCGGATCGATAGCGTGCAAAAGGCTGATCTGAAGACCGCCGACAGTTGGCGCAACGGCCGACTGCGTGCCACCGACATGCCACTGGGGCAGGTGCTGGAACGCCTGGCGGGGTATCAGGGGGAACGCCTATGGATACTCGACGAGCAAACCGTCCATCGGCGTGTAAGCGGCGATTTCAACCTCGACCGCCCTGCCGAAAGCCTTGCCGCACTGGCCAGCACCCAGCAATTACAGCTGCAGGGCGTGCTCGGGCATTGGCTGATCGTTCGCTAAGGGCGCCCCTGGCGGCTAAGTTTTTGAAAGCGTGCAAATTTTTTTGAAATGAGTGTTGACAGAGGGGCATCACAAGGGAATAATGCGCGCCATTGGCTACATAGCTCAGTTGGTTAGAGCATAGCATTCATAATGCTGGGGTCCGGGGTTCAAGTCCCTGTGTAGCCACCAAACATGATAAAGGGCTTACCGAAAGGTAGGCCCTTTTTCTTTGCCTGCGAAAAAGTACGGCCTGTGGGGGCAGCCTTACAGGGCCGCGTCACATCAACGAACACCCGTCACGGCCACAGCCAGACCCAGCCCGATCAGTGCCACGCCGATCACCCGGTCTACCAGCCGCTGCCGCTCGATCATCGCCTTGCGCAGTGCCGTGCTGGAGAAGAACACCGCTACCAGGCTGAACCACACCCAATGGGCAAAGGACATGAACGCGCCATAAGCGAAGTCCAGCGCCAGCGGGCTGCCCGGCTGGACCACCTGGGTGTAGGCGCTGATGACGAAGAGCATGGTCTTGGGGTTCAGGGCATTGGTTAGAAAACCTGTGCGCAGTGCCGCCCACACGCTGGCGCCGGTGTGCTGACCGATACCGTCGAGGCTGATTCGCGTGGCGTTGGTCAGCGACTTGTAGCCCAAGTAGATCAGGTAACCCGCGCCTACCACCTTCATGAACAGGAACAGCGATGGGCTCTGGCTGATGATCACGGCGATGCCCAGCACCGTGTACAGCACATGCACCTGCACGCCCAAGGCGATCCCCACGGCAGCCGCCAGCCCGGCCTTGCGACCCTGTGCATAACTGCTGCGAGTGACCATGGCGAAGTCGGCCCCAGGGCTGATGACGGCGAGGATAGTGAACAGGGCTACAGCGATGAGTTCAGTCATTGGCGGGTCTCGATTGGCGATGAAAATGCACAGACACGCCGATTATCCTGGGCTTATGGGCAGCGAAAAATCGATTTATAGTGGCGGTTATTCGATAGTTTTCCTCACAGAGGTGCAGTGCCTGGTCTGGCCTCTTCGCGGGGCAAGCCCGCTCCCACAGTGCATGTCTGTTATCGGTGGGAGCGGGCTTGCCCCGCGAAGAGGCCAGAACAGGCACCACAAAACCATGAAACTGCCTCCCCTCAACGCCTTCCGCTACTTCGACATCGCCGCCGAAACCGAAAGCTTCGTGCGCGCCGCCGAGCGCCTGCATGTCACTCACGGCGCGGTCAGCCGCCAGGTTCGGCTGCTTGAGGAAAGCCTCGGCATCGAACTGTTCGAACGCCGCAACCGGGCCATTTTTCTCACCGCCGCCGGCCGCGCGCTGCAGGGCACCACCCAGGCCATGTTCGAACAGCTCGAAGGCGCCGTGCAGCGCCTGCAACAGCAGGCGCGCGACAATGTGCTGGTCCTCTCCTGCGAACCCACCATCGCCATGCGCTGGCTGATACCGCGCCTGCCCCGCTTCCACACCGCCCACCCCGACCTGCAACTGCACCTGGTGGCCGCTGGCGGGCCACTGGACTTCACGCGCAGCGGCGTCGATCTGGCACTGCGCCGCGACGACTTCCACTGGGACCGCCAACTCCATCACCGCAAGATCTGCGACGAATGGATCGGCCCGGTCTGCCGCCCTGGCGCCGTCACCGGCCTCGATGGCCAGCGCCTGCTGCACAGCCGCACGCGGCCCAGTGCCTGGCCCACCTGGCTGCGCCTGAGCGAGCAACTGGCCAGCCACACCGAGGAGCACTTCTACCTGTCGATCCAGGCCGCCAGTGCGGGCCTCGGCCTGGCCATGGGGTCAGCCTTGATGGTGCGCGACGAAATCGACAGCGGCCAACTGCAGGCCCCCTTCGGCTTCTTGCGCGACGGCTCTGCCTACCATCTGCTCAGCCCACATCCGCTGGACGATGGCGGCAAACGCCAGCGTTTCGCCGAATGGGTGATCGGCGAATGCCAGGCCTGTTTGGCTCACTTGGGCTTGATACAGAACGACGAGCCCGCACTGCCGTCGCCACCCCAGGTGCGGTAGCCGGCGGTGTCGATATGAATGCGACCTGACGGGTAGCGACCCAGGCCCATGTTCCAGGCCTGGCCATGTTGTTGCCAGAAACGGCACAGTGGATTGGGGTCGGCCCAGGCCGGCAACAGGATATCGACGGCGAATGCGCGGGTATGGGCGCTGTTGGCGGCGCCACCAGCACATCGGTTGAGGCCAGGATCACGGTAGGCCGAGACCACTTCGAACTGGCGCAGGATGCCTTGGTCGTCAAGGCTTTTGAGCAGTGAGAGGGTCGAGCGTACCGCTGGCCATTGGCTGGCAGGTGGCACTGCGAAAGGTGAAGCCCGGCACAGCCGCCAGTCCGAGGCCGAGCGAAGCAGTTGATGGATAGGCACCACCCCGTACAGGCGCGCATCCACCAGCATTTCGCGGAACGGGCGCGTCTGATGATCGCCAGCCCATTGGGCGAACATCCACAGGTCGCGGTCATCGGCGTGCGCCGCATTGATCACCCACATGCCCGCCGCCAGCAGTAGCCACTTCGCCCTTGTCATCCCTGCCCCCGGCTCAAGCCTCAAGACCTGCAATTAGGGCCGTTTTGCAGCCCATCACTGCGGTTCGTCGCCACGACAAACCCGCTCCCACAGGTATAGTGCAGTTCTTTAAAGACTCGCACCGCCCCCTTTACCAATTACTCCAACGCCCGCAACCGATACTGCGGCGGCAGTTGGGCAAACCCGCTGATGGTGGTGTCCAGGCTCTTCCAACGCCCGTCCTTGATGCCATAGATGCAGCCATGCACCGACAGCTCCTGCCCACGGTGCCAGGCGTTCTGCACGATGCTGGTGTGGGCCACGTTGGCGACCTGCTGGATCACGTTCAGCTCGCACAGGCGATCGACTTGCGCCTCTTCGGTTTCCAGCTTGGCCAGCTCGCCGCGCTTTTCGTAGTACAAGTCGCGGATCGAACGCAGCCAGCCGTCGATCAAGCCTAGCTGGCGGTCCTGCATGGCTGCGCGCACGCCGCCGCAGCCGTAGTGGCCGGTGACCAGGATGTGTTTGACCTTAAGCACTTCGACGGCGTACTGGATCACCGACAGGCAGTTAAGGTCGGTGTGCAGCACCACGTTGGCGACATTGCGGTGGACGAACAGGTCGCCGGGCAGCATGCCAACGATCTCGTTGGCCGGCACGCGGGCGTCGGAGCAACCGATCCAGAGGAATTCCGGGGTTTGCTGACGGGCCAGCTTGGCGAAGAAATCGGGGTCACGCTGGGTGATGGCATCGGCCCAGCGCGCGTTGTTGTCGATCAGTTCCTGCAGGTCGTGCATGGTCTTGCCTCATCAGGTTGTACCTGTGTGACTGGACCTGCCCCTGCAGGGTCACTCTTCGAACAGGGTGCAGGCCATCACCAGGGCATCTTCGCGGCCGCCGGCGATAGGGTAGTAGTCGCGGCGGCGGCCGATTTCGTTGAATCCGTAGCGCTCGTACAACCGATAGGCCGACTGGTTGCTGGCACGCACTTCCAAAAAGCACTCGCGGCCATTGAGCTGATAGGCCCGCGCCATCAGGTGTTCGAGCAGACACAGGCCCAGGCCGCAACCCTGATTCTCGGGTTTGACGGTGATGTTGAGCAGGTGCGCTTCATCAATGATCACATTGATAACGCCATGGCCGACCTGCTGCTGGCCATCGAACATCAGCCACACTTCGTAGGACTTAAGCGCATCCTGAAAGATTCCCCGGGTCCAGGGATGACTGAACGCGGCATATTCGATCTTAAGCACGGCATCCAGATCCGCCTCGGTCATCGGGCGGAAACTGATCGAGTCACTCATTCAACGCTCTTCCAGCGCGCCATCAGCTGGCGCATGGCTTGCCAGACGTCCGCCTTGCGTTGCGGCTCGTCCATCAACAGTTCAAGGCCCGGCAAGGCCCAGGCATCGCCCAGGCCGTCGAGCTTCAGTGTTTGGTAGTAGGTTTGCGCATCGGTATTGCCGGCAAAACGCAGCGCAGGCAGCCCGATCAGCCACAAGCAACTGCAAGGGGCTTCTTCCAGGCGCGCCTGGATGAACCCCTGGACGAAATCACGTGCAGCGTCCGGGCCCTGGTCCATGTTGCCGCGCACCAGCAGCGGCCAGCGCACCGGTTCGCCGATGATCTGCGGGGCGTCGGGCAGGCCGGCGGCGCGCAACATGTCCTTGAGTAGCAGGTAGGACGGGTCGCGGCTCTGGAACGGCTGGCCCGTGGCCAGCTCCACCAGCAGCAGGCAGCTGCCGGCGCGCAGCAGCTGCAACGCGAAGCGTGGTGGTGGCACCGGCACCGGGCGCGGGGCCGGGGCCGGCTCTTCTGCCTCGACGGCCTTGGCCGCAGGTTTTGGAGTGCTGCCAGGACGTGGAATTTCGATTTTCGGGCGTTCGCCGGCGCGTGCCTGGGGCGCGATGGGCGCCGCGTTGGCGGCCGGCGCCGGCTTGACGTCGAAGTCGATGTCTTCGACCGGCCCCACCGGCAACAACAGTTCGGGGCGTGACGGTGCGGCGAACGGCAGTTCGGCGCGCGGCAGCCAGTGCACCACTTGCATGGCGGAAAGGTAGGCGCGGCGACGGGGTTCGGTCAGCAAGGGACGGGTATCCGAGGGGCTAAATCAATCGAGCATTCTAACGCCGTTAGCATTCGCGTGCCGCAACTGGTCGGCGGATTTTTATTGGCTGTACCGGCCCTTTCGCGGGCAAGCCCGCTCCTACAGGGGCTGCGTCGCTGACAATACCGGCGGCAGGCGCCGAGATTCCCCCAGCAAAATAAGGGACATTTCTCATTACAGACCAAGGGGTGAAATCCTCCCCCCTGGATGCAGTACAATCGCCCCCTTTTTCTTGGCAACGAGTCGAAGCCAATGATCGAACCCAAGCGCGTCCTGCGCGCCCTAGCCGAACACTGGGCCCTGATCGAGCCGCTGTGCGAACGTTTCGACCAGGGCACCCTGAGCCTGGTCGAACTGCGCCAGCATGTGGCCCGCCAGCAGGTCGAAAGCACCCCGCAGGACATCACCCAACTACTCGACGTGTGGATCCGCCTGGATATCCTGGTCCCGGTAGCCAAGAGCCCGAACCGCTTCGAGCTCAACGCCCAGATCCACGACTTCCTCGCCTACCTGCGCCGCGAGCACCGCTTGGGCCTGTGCCTGGAGATCGAAGCCTACCTGCGCCACCTGGAGCGCCTCGCCGGGCATATCCAGGACGCCTTCGACAACCGCGACAGCGACGACCTGGCGCGCCAGCTGCGCCTGCTCGACATGCGCGTGCGCGATGTGCTCAAGAAGCTCGACAACGACGAGCAGGCGCTGGTGGCCGTGGCCGAGCGGGCCAAGACCAGCAACCGCCAGATCCCGCTGCGCCAGCGCTATGCCGAAGTCCTCGCGACCTGGGACGAATACGTCGAGCCGATGATCCAGCTGGTAAACGCCGATGGCGCCTTCGAACAAGGCGTGCGCAAGGTCGAAACCGTGCTGCTGCGCCTGCTGGGCGAACAGGCGCGCCTGGGCCACCTGGTCGACGACGACATGCTGCTGCGCACCCACGCGCGTATTCTGGAAATGCAAACCAGCGCCCAGCTGACCTTGCGCCACGCCCGTGAACTGCTGCTGCCCTTGCGCGAAGAAGCGCGCCGGCACAACGCCGTGACCCGTGGCGCCGCGCTGGCGCTGTCGGTGATCCGCCGCAAGGGCATCGATGCCGTGCCGCAAGCGGCCATGCCGATGTTCACCCGGCCGCAAAGCACCTTCCTTGGCAGCGCCAGCCAGGTCGAGGCCTATGTTTACGCCTTGGCCCGTTTCGAGCCCAAGCCCGCGCGCTTCCCCAAGGCGCACAAGACCGACAAAGACCCGCTACCGCGCGCACCCCGTACGGTGAAGGAAATGCTCGAACGCTGCGAGCAGGCCCTGCCACTGCCAGACCTGATGGTCTGGCTGCTGGACCAGGAGCCCGAAGGCGCCACCGACGAACTGCTGTACTGGTTCTCGCGCCTGTCCCGTGAGAAGCGCTTCAAGCGCGAGCGCCTCGACCGCCGCGACTACACCACCCACGAACACCTGGTCAGCCTGCGCTCGTTCGCCCTGACGTCCAGCCGTGAAGACGTCGCCAGAACGACTGCCGAATCCAACGCGAGCCCAGCCAATGCATCTTGATCTTTCCGAACTGTCCCAGCTCGCGCCGATCTTCCGCGAGCTGTTCAAAGGTTTCCACGTCAGCCGCCGTGACCCGGAGCTGTACGCTCAGCTGTCGAACTTCCAGGACCAGTACCGTACCTTGTTCAAGGCCCTGGGCTTCGAGCTGGTATGCGACACCCGTGGTTTCTATTACTTCGTGCCCGAGCTTGCCGCCGCGCAGGTCAACAAAACCGCCCAGCGCCTGTCGTTGTTCACCTTCATCCTGGTCGAGCACCTGGCCGACCAGGGCCGTGACCCGATGGCCGTGCTCGACGGCGGCAGCATCGGCCGCGATGAACTGCCCTCGCTGCTGGACAAGTACCGCGACCTGTTCCTGCAGGCCGAAGTGCAAACCGTCGAAGAGCTCGAAGAAAAAATCCTGCGCCGCATGACCCAGCTCGGCTTCGCCCATGAGGAAGGCGGCATCTACCGCTTCCTGCCGCCGATGCACCGCTTCCTCGACGTCTGCCTGTCGGTCCAGCAGGACCGCGACCTGGCCGCCACCCTGCACAGTGACCTGCCTTTGCCCACGCCGGTACTGGTCGAGGAAGAAAGCCCGGAGCAACTCAACCGCACCGACGACCCGCTCGACCTTTCACCCTTCGACGGCGACGAGAGCGAAGAGGACGCCCTGGCCAGGGCCATCCGCGAAGAGCAACAGGAGATTGACGCATGAGCCAGGAACGCTACGGCATCCGCCGCTTTGCATTGCTCAACACCGCCGGTTACAGCCTCGGCCTGTTCCCGCTGGAACACCCGTTGTCGGTCTACGGCGCCAACAACCTGGGTAAATCGGCATCGATCAACGCCCTGCAGTTCCCGATCCTGGCGCGCATGTCCGACATGAGCTTCGGCAAGTACAGCCTGGAGCAGTCGCGTCGCTTCTACTTCGCCAGCGACACGTCCTACATTCTCTGCGAACTGAACCTGCCTCACGGCCCGCACGTGATCGGCGTGGTCGGGCGCGGCCCAGGTGGCGGTTTCGGCCACCAGTTCTTCGCCTACAAAGGCGAGCTGGACCTGGCCCACTACCAGAAGAACGACACCTGCCTGCGCCAGAAAGAGCTGTTCACCAACCTGGAGCGCCTGGGCCTGAAGGCCTACGAGCTCAAGCCCGACGAACTGCGCCGCCTGCTGGTCGGTGGCCACACTTCGGTGCCGCTGGACCTGACCATGATTCCGCTGCGCTCGACCAGCGAGCAAAGTCTGAAAACCTTCCGCGCGCTGTTCATCAACCTGCTGCACATGCGCGAAATCACCGCTGCCAAGCTCAAGCAACTGTTCCTCGACGCCTTCGAGCACAGCCTGCGCTCGGGCAGCGTCGACTACATCGCGGCCTGTGAAGAAGCCTTCCGCGACGTACGGCGCATGGAGCAGGACTACAACGCCCTGGTCGCCGCCGGCCCGTTGGTCGAAGCCCTGGCCGGTGGCGTGGCCCAGCGCGACATCCTGCGCGGCAAGCTGCACCGCCTTTCGCCGCTGCTCGACAACCTGCTGGGCACCTGGCAGGAATACGCCATGGCGCGCAAGGAAGAGTTGGTTATCCAGTCCGAGCATTACCGCGGCGAACAAGACCGGCTGCAGAACGACCAACGTGGCGGCACCCAGGAGCTGATGCGCCTGGAGCGTGAGATCACTGGCATTCAGCGCTGGCTCGGCGAGCTGTCGGTGCTCAAACACCGCTTCGCCCTGGTCGATGACGTCAAGGTGCTGGAGCAGCAGTTGCTGGCCGCCAAAGACGCCCACGACGAACTGGCCGGCGCCCTGGCCCAGTCGCGGCAGTTCTCTGCCGAAGACCTGGACGAGCGCGTACGCGACCTGGAAAAACGCCTCAAGCAGGTCCGTCAGCAGCTCGACCACGCCGACAACAACAGCTATGCCCGCCTGCGCGAAGAGTTCTCCCAACAGGATGTCGACCGCCTGATGCGCCTGTTCAACGGTGCGCTGTTCAGCCTGCCACTGGGCGAGCGCGGCATCGAGCTGGACGACAGCGACCTGTGGGTAAAGTCGCTGGAAGCGGTGCTCGACGGTTTCAAAGGCGAGCGCTTCGAAGCGCCCGGCCTGTCCATCGACCTCACCCACATCGACCCTCCAGCACTGCAGGCCCTGGCCGACCGCGCCGCCCTGCGCGACCAGAAAGAGCGCCTGGAAAAAGAGCTCAAGCAGCTCAAGACCCAGCAGGCCGTAGCCGCCGACCGCTCCGCCTCCAAGGCACAGACCGAGACCCTGTACCAAGCGGTACTGGATGCGCAGAAGGCATTGGAAGACTTCCGCCGCAGCGAAACCCTGGCGGCCGAAGAACCCGAAAAACTGGAGCATCTGTCGCAACTGGAAGCCGCTCAGGACGAGCTCAAGCGCTCCAGCGATGCCTTCACCGAGCGCGTCCAGCAGCTGTCGGCCAAGCTGCAACTGGTCGGCCGCCAGCTCGGTGACCTGGAGTCCAAGCAACGCACCCTGGAAGACGCCCTGCGCCGCCGCCAGTTGTTGCCGGCGGACCTGCCCTACGGCACGCCATTCATGGAAGCGGTCGACGACACCATGGACAACCTGCTGCCGATGCTCAACGACTACCAAGACAGCTGGCAGGGTTTGCAGCGGGTGGACAACCAGATCGAGGCGCTGTACGCCCAGGTGCGCCTCAAGGGCGTGGCCAAGTTCGACAGCGAAGACGACATGGAGCGCCGCCTCCAGTTACTGGTCAACGCCTATGCGCACCGTACCGATGAGGCCCTGACCCTGGCCAAGGCGCGCCGCGCCGCAGTCACCGACATCGCCCGGACCCTGCGCAACATCCGCAGCGACTACGACAGCCTTGAGCACCAGCTGGCCTTGTTCAACCGTGAGATCAACAAGCGCCAGGTATCCAACCTTCAGAGCTTCCGCGTGGTGCTGGCACCGAACAAGGAAGCGCTCAAGCACATCGACCAGATCATCCACAGCGCCGGCCAGTACGAAGAAGGCGAGACCCTGTCGGTGTTCGACCTGACCCAGAACTCCGACCAGGACCACAAGAACGAAGAGGCCAAGGAGTACCTGGCACGGCTGGTGGCGGCCAACCACAACCAACTGGGCCTCAAGGACCTGTTCGAACTGGCGTTCGAGATCACCAAGGTCAATGGCCAGCCGGTGATCCACGCCGACATCGACGGCGCTGCGTCCAACGGCACCACCATGACCATCAAAGCGCTGACCAACATGTACTTGTTGCTGCACCTGATGGACCGTGACCTGGCCGGGCGCATTCGCCTGCCGTACTACCTCGACGAAGCGGCAGACATCGACGAACGCAACCAGACAGCACTGCTGGAAACCAGCCTGCAGCTGGGCTTCGTACCGATTCTGGCGAGTGTGAAGCCGCAGGTGTCGGCCAAGGTGGCGATCGACCTGGAAGGTGGCAGCGGGCCGAATGGCATCTACATCGATGAGGCGGACTGGAAGTTCATCAGCCGGCTGGATGAGGTGCAGGTGGACGTGCGTGAGGATCAGGCCGAAGAGCTCGCCTGATTGTTGTGAATTGGGGCTGCTTTGCAGCCCATTCGCGGGGCAAGCCCGCTCCCACAAGTTTTGCGCCAGCGGAGTATCTGTGGGAGCGGGCTTGCCCCGCGAATGGAGGCCAAAGGCCTCCCAGCATCTATCAGGCTATCAATGAGCCCAAGGCAAGATCGGAATCGCCGTCACCGCATTCTGCGGGCTGCCCTCGATCATGCGGTCGCTGTACACCAGGTAAACCAAGGTATTGCGCTTCTTGTCGAGAAAGCGCACCACCTGCATGGTCTTGAACACCAACGAGGTGCGTTCCTTGAACACTTCCTCGCCGTCTTTCAACTCACCCTTGAAGTTGATCGGCCCCACCTGACGGCAGGCGATCGACGCCTCTGCACGGTCCTCAGCCAGGCCCAGACCACCCTTCACACCGCCCGTCTTGGCCCGCGACAGGTAACAGGTCACGCCCTCGACCTTAGGGTCATCGAACGCCTCGACCACGATGCGGTCGTTGGGCCCAACGAACTTGAACACGGTGGACACCTGGCCGATCTCCTCGGCACCGGCCAGCATCGGCAACGCCAACGCCGCCACGGCAATCATCCTTTTCAACATGTGCACTTCCTCAGACCAGAACCAGGTTGTCACGGTGCACCAGCTCGGGTTCCGCGCTGTAACCGAGCAGGGATTCGATGGCATCGGACGACTGGCCGATGATCTTCTGCGCTTCAAGCGCACTGTAGTTGGCCAGACCGCGGGCCACTTCCAGGCCGTCCGGGCCGACGCACACCACCATCTCGCCACGGCGGAAACTGCCCTGCACGGTCTTCACACCCACAGGTAGCAGGCTCTTGTTGGCCTGGCGCAGCGCCTGCACGGCACCGGCGTCGAGCACCAGCGTGCCGCGGGTCTGCAGGTGCCCGGCCAACCACTGCTTGCGCGCTGCAAGCATGCCGCGCTCAGGCGACAGCAAGGTACCCAGGCGCTCGCCCGTCTTGAGGCGGTCAAGCACGCGCTCGATACGGCCACCGATGATGATGGTGTGGGCACCCGAACGTGCCGCCAGGCGAGCCGCGCGCAGTTTGGTCTGCATGCCGCCACGGCCCAAGGCGCCGCCAGTACCACCGGCCACGGCGTCCAGCGCCGGGTCGTCTGCGCGGGCTTCATAGATCAGCTGGGCTTCGGGGTTGTTGCGCGGGTCGGCATCGAACATGCCGTCGCGGTCGGTGAGGATCACCAGCAGGTCGGCCTCCACCAGGTTGGCCACCAGCGCAGCCAGGGTGTCGTTGTCGCCGAAACGGATTTCGTCGGTGACCACGGTGTCGTTTTCGTTGATCACCGGCACCACGCCCAGGTCGACCAGCGTGCGCAAGGTGCTGCGGGCGTTGAGGTAACGTTTGCGGTCGGACAGGTCGTCATGGGTCAGAAGGATCTGCGCGGTGTGCTTGCCGTGCTCGCCGAAGCTCGACTCCCAGGCCTGTACCAGGCGCATCTGGCCGATCGAGGCGGCCGCCTGCAGCTCGTTCATCGCGCTCGGTCGCGAGGTCCAGCCCAGCTGGCTCATGCCAGCGGCCACGGCCCCGGAAGAGACCAGCACCAACTCCACGCCTGCCTCACGCAGTGCGACCATCTGCTCGACCCAAACGGCCATTGCGCCGCGATCGAGGCCCTTGCCATCAGCGGTCAGCAGTGCGCTGCCAATCTTCACGACCCAGCGCTTGGCGCCCGTCACCTTGCTTCGCATCTTCTTCCAACCTATGTCGAATCTGTAGATACCGTAGATACAAAAACGCCGCTCCAGAGAGCGGCGTTTAGTGTACTGCAACCGGTCAGTCGCGCACGTAAATGATTTCTGGGCCGTCTTCGTCGTCCTCGAAATCATCGTCCCAACCGTCATCGTCGCCGATGTCGTGGACGCTCTTGACGCCAGTACGACGCAGGGTACGCGCGTCGTCCAGGGCCTGCAGCTGGGCACGGGCTTCGTCTTCGATGCGCTGGTCGAGGTCGGCCAGCTCTGCGGCGTAGGCCGGGTCGTTGGCCAGGCGGTCGGCGCGGTCTTCGAGGTAGCGCATGAGGTCGTGGCTGAGCTTGTCGGTGCCCTGCTTGGAAATGGCCGAGATCACGTAGACCGGGCCTTCCCACTGCAGACGCTCGACCACTTCCTTGACCCGCTCGTCACGCTCGTCGTCCATGACCATGTCGGACTTGTTCAGCACCAGCCAGCGCTCGCGCTCGGCCAGCGACGGGCTGAAGCGGGTCAGTTCGTTGACAATCACTTCGGCGGCATCGGCCGGGCTGCTTTCGTCCAGCGGCGCCATGTCGACCAGGTGCAGCAGCACACGGGTACGCGCCAGGTGCTTGAGGAAACGGATACCCAGGCCGGCACCGTCGGAAGCGCCTTCGATCAGGCCGGGGATGTCGGCAATGACGAAGCTCTTCCAGCGGTCGACGCTGACCACACCCAGGTTCGGCACCAGGGTGGTGAACGGGTAGTCGGCAACTTTCGGCTTGGCGGCCGATACCGAACGGATGAAGGTGCTCTTGCCCGCGTTCGGCAGGCCGAGCAGGCCGACGTCGGCCAACACCTTCATTTCCATTTTCAGGTCGCGCTGATCACCTGGCTTGCCCGGGGTGGTCTGGCGTGGCGCACGGTTGGTGCTGGACTTGAAACGGGTGTTACCCAGGCCGTGCCAGCCGCCTTGGGCGACCATCAGCTTTTGGCCAGGGGTGATCAGGTCACCGATCACTTCCTGGGTGGTGGCGTCGATCACCGTGGTGCCGACTGGCACGCGCAGGAACAGGTCTTCACCCTTCTTGCCGGTGCAATCGGTGCTGCCACCATTGGCGCCACGCTGGGCCTCGTGGTGACGGGTGTAGCGGTAGTCGACCAGGGTGTTGAGGTTTTCGTCGGCAACCATGAACACCGAGCCACCGTCGCCGCCGTCACCACCATTGGGGCCGCCGTTTTCGATGAATTTTTCGCGACGGAAGCTCATGCAACCGTTACCGCCGTCACCGGCTTTGACTCGAATCGATACTTCGTCAACAAACTTCATTAAAACCGCCTCTCGCCTTCCGACGAGCTGAATACTTAAAAAACCTGAGGCTCTTGCAAAAATGAGCGCGGCGGCCCCGTACGACCGTAGAAACCAACGCCGGCAGCCCATACAAACAGCTTTGCAAGAGGCTCACCACAAACGAAAAAGCCCCGTCGCATGACGGGGCTTCTGGAGCGAGGTCGCGATTAAGCGGCGACGATGCTCACGTAACGGCGGTTGAACTCGCCTTTCTTCTCGAACTTGATCACGCCTTCGATCTTGGCGAACAGGGTGTGATCCTTGCCCATGCCAACGCCGTAGCCGGCGTGGAACTGGGTGCCGCGCTGACGGACGATGATGTTGCCGGCCTTGACGACCTGGCTGCCATACATCTTCACGCCAAGGCGTTTCGATTCTGAGTCGCGACCGTTACGGGTACTACCACCAGCCTTCTTGTGAGCCATGGTTCAATTCTCCAAATAAATTCAGGGGATCTAGGGGATTAAGCCTGGATGCCGGTGATTTTGATCTCGGTGAACCACTGGCGGTGGCCCATACGCTTCATGTGGTGCTTACGGCGACGGAACTTGATGATGCGGACTTTATCGTGACGGCCTTGCGAAACGACTTCTGCAACAACTTTAGCGCCAGCGACAACTGGTGCGCCGATGGTGACTTCTTCACCGTTGGCAACCAGCAGAACGCGATCGAAAGTCACGGATTCGCCAGTGGCGACTTCCAGCTTTTCGATCTTGAGGAATTCACCTTCAGCGACTTTGTACTGCTTGCCGCCGGTAACGATTACTGCGTAAGACATGGTATTTCTCCGATAATCCTGCTCACCCAGCGCTTTATATATTGAGTATTGGCTGGCATGGCTGCATGGGGCTGGAACGGCCCGGTGCAATTGCGTAAGGCAGGTGCTGCCCAGGAAGTTAGGGTGCGCGATTGTACGCAACCCCGGTTTTGCTTGCAAGTACCGCCCCGGCGGTGCGGGCACCGCGCCTTGACACACCGGGACCCGCGACCTAGCATGCCGCGCAACGTCAATGGAGCAGCCGATGCAACCCCAAACCTTCTACCGCGCGGTGGCTGATGATTTCAGCGCCGTCGACGAGATCATCAAGAAGCAGCTGACCTCGCGCGTGCCGCTGGTAT
Source organism: Pseudomonas putida (assembly GCF_025905425.1). Lineage (NCBI taxonomy): Bacteria > Pseudomonadati > Pseudomonadota > Gammaproteobacteria > Pseudomonadales > Pseudomonadaceae > Pseudomonas > Pseudomonas putida. The sequence goes on from NZ_CP109603.1 coordinate 4,490,263, forward strand.
CGAAGATCGGCGACTATATCACGTCGGCCGGTGGCAAGCGCCTGCGTCCCCTGCTGGTCCTGCTCTGTGGCAAGGCCCTGGGCCGCGAAGGCGATGACCTGCGCCTGCTGGCAGCGACCATCGAGTTCCTGCACACCGCCACCCTGCTGCACGACGACGTCGTCGACATGTCGGGCATGCGCCGTGGCCGTTCCACCGCCAATGCGCTGTGGGGCAACGCGCCAAGCGTGCTGGTGGGTGACTTCCTTTATTCGCGCTCGTTCGAAATGATGGTCGAACTGGGTTCGATGCCGGTCATGCAGATCCTCTCCAAGGCCACCCGCGTCATCGCCGAGGGTGAAGTGCTGCAACTGTCGCGTGTTCGCGATGCCAGCACCACCGAAGAGGTGTACATGGAGGTCATCCGCGGCAAGACCGCCATGCTGTTCGAAGCCTCGACCCACAGCGCCGCCGCGCTGGCCGGCGCCAGCGAAGCGCAGCGCGAGGCCCTGCGGACCTTCGGCGACCACCTGGGCGTGGCCTTCCAACTGGTCGACGACCTGCTGGACTACAAGGGCGACTCGCAGACCTTGGGCAAGAACGTCGGTGACGACCTGGCCGAAGGCAAGCCGACCCTGCCGCTGATCTACACCATGCGCGAAGGCACGCCTGAGCAGGCTGCACTGGTGCGCAAGGCCATCCAGAAAGGTGGCCTTGAAGACCTCGAGCAGATCCGTGCAGCGGTCGAAGCCTCGGGCGCGCTGGACTACACCGCGCAGATGGCACGTGATTACGTGGCCAAGGCCATCGAGTGCCTGGAAGTGCTGCCGGCCAGTGAATACCGCGATGCGCTGGTTGAGCTGAGCGAATTTGCGGTAGCGCGTACGCACTGACAAACCAAGTCGCCTTCTTCGCGGGCAAGCCCGCTCCCACAGGATTTTCGCCGATCCCTGTAGGAGCGGGCTTGCCCGCGATGCTTTTGCAAGGACAAAACACTTCCGGGACAAAACCTTATACAATATGCGCCTTTAACCGCCTGTCTGTTTAAGGAACCGAAGTGAGCACTTTGCCGCCCTGCCCCAAATGCAATTCCGAATACACCTATGAGGATGGCAGCCAGCTGATCTGCCCCGAATGCGCCCACGAGTGGTCGGCCAACGGCGAAGCCGAAGCCGCCAGCGATGACGTGGTGAAAAAGGATTCGGTCGGCAACGTCCTGCAGGACGGCGATACCGTCACCGTGATCAAGGACCTCAAGGTCAAGGGCTCGTCCCTGGTGGTCAAGGTCGGCACCAAGGTCAAGAACATCCGCCTGTGCGACGGCGACCACGACATCGACTGCAAGATCGACGGCATCGGCGCCATGAAGCTGAAGTCCGAGTTCGTGCGTAAGGTCTGATTACACTGTGCGACGGGGCTACCTTCCGGGTGGCCCTGACAGATCCTGCAACAGGGTCATTGCACCGTCCGGCAAAAATACGCCAATAGACCCTTGCTATTTTGATAATAAGAATTATTCTCATTGGAACCGCTATCCAAGGAGAATAGCCATGACTTATCTGATCGACGCCTGGCTAGACCGCCCTCACCCTTACCTGCGCATCCTGCATCGCGAGACTGGCGAAGTCTGTGCCGTGCTCGAAGAAGAAGCGCTCGATGAACTGCGAGACCAGGGCGACCTGGACATGAGCGGGCTGAATTCGAGTGAACCTGGGGTGCTCAAGGAGCTGGTGCGGAATTTGTTTCTGTTCTGCTATGCGCGGGCATTGCGCCCTGGGGGGACAGACTGGAATTGATGTTTGCAGGCCCGACGCATTCGCGGGCAAGCCCGCTCCCACAAAGACCTCTCTGCTCAATAGGAGCGGCATCTCTGTGGGAGCAACTGTCTTCTTGTGGAAGCTGGCCTTGCCGGCGATGGGGCGCGTAGCGCCCCAGGCCCGGCTGTGCCGGGCATCGCCAGCAAGGCTTGCTCCTACGAATGAGCTATTTGCTCCTTCCAGGGCGTTCCGGTCTTGAGCATCGCATTTAGCCTCACTATCAATACTCGCATACACGCCACCACCGATACTTTCGCGCACTTCCCCTGGGCTCGCAGTGCTTTGTAGCGCTCGCAGAAGTCCTTGTTGTGCCGTATCACCACCCAGCAGGCCATATAGAGCGCCCGCCTGACTTGTGAGCGCCCCCCCCAGATTGAACGCTTGCCCGACTGCTTGCCGCTGTCCTGGTTGAACGGCGCAACACCGACCAAGGCGGCAATTTCCTTCTTATCCACCTGGCCCAGCTCTGGCAGCAAGGCCATCAGCTTTCCGGCAGTAATCAGACCAATTCCTTTGACTTGAGTGAGCTGTTTAACCCGATCATCAGGCAAAGCTGCTGCCTGCTGTGCGATCTCTTGTTCCAGCGCTCGAATTTCACCCTTCAGATAGGCGATGTGTTGTTCCAACCGCAAACAAACACTGGGAGCCCGCGCCTGCTTCAGGCGCCGCTTGTCATCGTCGCGCTGTTGGACGAAGCGATCCCGCTGCATAAGCAGTTCGCGCAGCAAAGCCCGCTCGGGTGTCATCACCTGGCAAGGCCGTGGGGGCATAACTTCAGCCAGGTGAGCCAAAACAGCTGCGTCAATGGGATCGGTCTTGGCGCGTTTACCCATCGACTTGGCAAAGTCCCGGGCACGACTGGGATTGATCCGGCAAACCGGAAAATCGGCATCCTGCAGCGCTTTGAGGACATTGCACTCGTAGCCACCGGTAGCTTCGAGCAAGACCATTGAAATTGCATGCCCGCCAAGCTTTTCGACGAGCAGTTGGAATCCCTTCAAGTCATTGGAAACACTGAAGTTCACCCCCTCAGGACGGATGTGAACAGCAAGTGTGGCACTGGAAACATCGATGCCGACAGAGGAAGACATGGCCAAACCCTCTTAAACTCAAGGAGTGAGAGCGCTTTGGCTTGGCCCACGCTTGTGATTCGAGATTACGCCCCTCATCCAACTGTTCGGGCTCTCGCCAAAGTGGAACGGTGAATGGCAGCTTTTGCTCCCACACGTGCTCTGGGCACCTCGGGCTATCAGCTTGCCATTCACCGCTCTCACTTCAGATTCTATTCCCTCTCCAAGACACAAGCGGGCTTGCCCCGCGAATGGGCCGCAAAGCGGCCCCAGCGGTCTTACAGAACGTCGAGCAGCTCGACGTCGAACACCAGGACGCTGTGCGGCGGGATGCTGCCGACGCCTTGGGCGCCGTAGGCCAGCTCGCTCGGCACGTACAGGCGCCATTTGCTGCCAGCGTTCATCAGCTGCAGGGCTTCGGTCCAGCCAGCAATCACGCCACCTACCGGGAATTCAGCCGGTTGGCCACGGTCGTAGGAGCTGTCGAACACGGTGCCGTCGATCAGGGTGCCGTGGTAGTGGGTGCGCACGTTGCTTTCGCGGGTCGGCTTGGCGCCAGCACCGGCGGTCAGCACTTCGAACTGCAGGCCCGAAGCCAGGGTGGTGATGCCTTCGCGCTTGGCGTTTTCGGCGAGGAATTCCTTGCCAGCGCCAGCAGCAGCTTCAGCCTTGGCAGCAGCCTCGGCTTGCATGATGTCGCGGATGACCTTGAAGCTGGCCGACAGGTCGGCTTCGCTGACGCGGCTGTCGGCGCCGTTGAAGGCGTCGGTCAGGCCGGCCAGGATGGCGTCCAGGCTAACGCCTGGTGGCGGGTTGTCACGCAGTTGGCCGCCCAGCTGACGGCCGATGCCGTAGCTGACGCGCGTTTCGTCGGTAGACAGGTTGAGTTCGGACATGGTCGTGCTCCACTGCAGGGCGCAGTGAAGCCGCGCCCTTGATGAAAAGGGCGAGCAGCCTAGCACACTGGGGCGCCGGGAGCAGCTACCAGGCCGAGCGGTGAGAAATCGGCACTTTCAGGTCTTCTTCCGGGTGCGTGCCCATGCCGCACATTTCGTCCTGCACTGACCAGTGCAACAGGTTCAGCGACAGCAATGGCAGGGCTTTGAGCAGGTCACGTGCCTCCTCCACGGAATGCACGCGCAAGCGTTGCCCATGGCTGTCGGAAAGCGGGTGCGCACGGCCCTTGACCCGGGCCTCCAGAAGATAATCACCACCTTCGATGGCGATCAGATTGAGTTCGTCGACATGGCCAACCCTGGCCTCGGTATTGAGCTGATGCAGGTTCATGAGAGCACCTCGCCGCGGGAACCGCGCATGAGTGCTCATTTTTTGTACAGCGGCTAGGAATACACAAGGTAAAACTGACGCCACTCGTCAGTTTTACCCCTTGGCGGACTCAGTGCTTGGTGAGCTTGTCCAGGTAGCCCATGCAGAAGGCCGACACCACGAAGGTCATGTGGATGATCACGTACCACATCAGGTAGTCGGTGGAGATGTTCTGTGCATCCATGAACACCCGCAGCAGGTGAATGGACGAAATGGCCACGATCGAGGCGGCAACCTTCATCTTCAGCGAAGAAGAGTCCATCTTGCCGAGCCAGTTGAGCTTCTCTTTGCTGTCGTCGATGTCCAATTGCGAGACGAAGTTCTCGTAGCCGGAAATCATCACCATCACCAGCAGGCCGCCCACCAGCGACATGTCGATCAACGACAGGATCACCAGGATCAGGTCGGCTTCGCTCAGGGCAAACACGTTGGGCAGAACGTGAACGACTTCCTGGAAGAACTTCAGGGCCAGGGCCAGCAAGCCGAGGGACAAGCCGAAATAGATAGGGGCGAGCAGCCAGCGCGAGGCATACATCGCGTTTTCGAGAATACGTTCCATGGAGGGTAAGGGACTCGTCAGGTGACTAAAAAAGCGACGGCGAGTATAGCCAGCCACCTGTTACAGCAAAAGCTGAATCGAATGGGGGCCGCTTGGCGGCCCCAACCCCCAATCAACTTTCAGGATGAAACTGATAGTCCCCCAGGTTGCGGCAGCGCTCGCCATTGATCCGACGTAGCTGCGCCTGCAGGTGCAGGCACCAGATCTGCGGGTCTTCGGCAACCTGATAGCCATGTAACGTGAGGCTGTCGACGATGGCATTGAGCACCGACTCGGCTACCAGCGGCCCGTGAAAAGGCCCCTGGGCCTTGATGGCCGAAGGTTGTTCACCGGCCATGCCGGCGGCGAACAGCAGCGTCCACATACCGTTGTCACCGGCCAGTGGGCGAATGCTGCATTCGATGCGGGTCACCAGGCCCAGGCACTGGCGAGTAAGGCTGAGGTTGCGCATGGCCGCGTCCCCTCCAATGAGCCCTGTTCAGCCCGAAACCCTCAGGCTGTTTCCATCCTGAACCCTGATACCGTCCTAAGTACTAGCATATAGGCTCCAGCATAGAAGAACAGCCCAGAAAGATGGAAAACCGGCGCTGAACGGTAGCATATCGCCGCCAGCGCCGATTTATTGACTCAGGCGGGTTTGGCCTGCGCAATTATCTCCTCCAGACGCTCCTTTTCCGCCTCTTTGATGTCTTCTTCGCTGATCATTTCGGCGATTTCACGCAGGCGTTCCACCACGCGAGCATTGACGCTGCCCTCGGTGAACTCGCCCTTGTCGTCCGCCACCCCGGCCTCCTCGCCCACCAGCAGGCTCAGCGCCTCGTCAGCCTGGCTGACCGCGTAGACGTGGAACTGCCCATTTTCGACCGCCTGCAGCACCCGCTCGTCGAGCATCAACGTAGCGACGTTGGCGCGCGGAATGATCACCCCTTGCTCGCCGGTCAGGCCGCGGGCCTCGCACAGGCGGAAGAAGCCTTCGATCTTCTCGTTGACCCCACCCACCGCCTGCACTTCGCCGAACTGGTTGATCGAGCCGGTGATGGCGAAGCACTGCTTGAGTGGCGTGCGCGACAACGCCGAGATCAGCGTGCATGCTTCGCCCAGCGACGCACTGTCACCGTCCACGTAGCCGTAGGACTGTTCCAGGGCGATGCTCGCCGAAATCGCCAGCGGGAATTCCTGGGCATAGCGGCTACCCAGGTAGCCCGTGAGAATCATCACCCCCTTGGAGTGGATTGGCTGGCCCAGGTTGACCTCACGCTCGATGTCGACGATGCCGCTGCCGCCGGGGTAGACGGTGGCAGAGATACGCGCCGGCATGCCGAATGCCGAATCACCCACTTCCAGCACCGTCAGGCCGTTGCACTTGCCGATGGCCGCACCTTCGGTGTCGATCAGGATGATGCCGGCGAGCATGTCGTCCAGCACCCGCTGCGAAACACGCCCGGTGCGGGTGGCCTTGGCCTTGAGCGCGCGCTCAATGTGCCCGGCGTCGGTCATCTCGTCGCTGGCCAGCTGGCGGATGAAGTCGGCTTCGCTGACCAATTGGAACAGGTCACCGATGCGTGCCGACAGCCGCGACTGGTTCTCCGCCAGCCGGGCGCTGTAGGTGGCCAGGCGCGCCACGGCGTCGCTGGTCAGCGGCGCCATGCCTTCTTCGTTGGTGCGGGTGCGCAAGAGCTGGGCGAATTGCTCCAGGTTCTCGTCGACCATGGGCATGTCTTCGTCGAAGTCCACCAGCACCCGGAACATTTCCTGGAAGTCCGAATCGTGGTCCTGCAGCGCGTAGTAGAGCTGGCGCGAGCCAATGATCACCAGCTTGACGTTAAGCGGGATCATTTGCGGCGTCAGGCTGACGCTCGCCACCCGGCCTAGCTCACCCAGCGGCGACTCCATCTTCAGCTTGCGCGACTGCAGCGCACGCTTGAGGGCATCCCAGACAAAGGGCTCGCCGAGCATCTTCTCGGCTTCCAGGATCAGGAAGCCACCGTTGGCCCGGTGCAAGGCCCCCGGACGCAACTGGCGGTAGGAGGTGTACAGCGCGCCCTGGTCGGTGCTGTATTCGATCCGGCCGAACAGGTTGTCGTAGGTCGGGTGCGGCTCGAACACCACTGGCGCACCACCATCGTGGTGATGACCGACCACCAGGCTCGGCGCGTACTGCTCTTCGAGCATCTTGCGCGCCACGGCGTCGGTCTTGCTGTCATCGACCAGTTGCTCGACCACGGTGCGCAGCAGGTTCAACTGCACCGACTGCAGGTAGGCGCAAACGGCCGCGTTCTCGGCGTACTTTTCCGACAGCGGCGCCAGCAGCGGCTGCAGGGCCAGGGTAATGGTTTCTTCGTTGAGATGACGCAGCTGGTTGTTCGACTCACGCTTCCACTGTGGCAGGCTGGCCAGCTCTTCGTTGAGGCGCTCCTCAAGCTCGGCGATATCCTCGTGGAACCTTTCACGGACTTCTTCGGGCAGTTGCGCGAACTCGGCCTCGTCCAGCGCCTTGCCTTCGGCCATCGGGGTGAAGGCGACGTTGCTGGCGTCGCGGTAAAGGGCCACGTCTTTCTCCAGCGAGGCCCGCTCGATCACATCCAGGGCGCGGTCATAGCGCTGGTTGAAGGTGCGGTCGATGGCGCCCTTCTTCTGCTGGTACGACGGGTGCTCGAACACCGCCGGGAAGGTCGACAACAGGTTGTCGATCAACCCGTTCATGTCGGCGATGAACTCACCGGCGCTGCCCGAGGGCAGTTCCAGGGCACGCGGTTCGCGGGTGTCCTCGTAATGGTTGACGTAAACCCAGTCGGCTGGGGTGTGCTGGCGCTTGCCCTCGGCCTTGAGGTAGCGCTTGACGAACGAGAAGCGGCCCGTGCCAGGCTCGCCCATCACATACACGTTGTAACCAGGGCGAGGCATGGCCACGCCGAATTGCAGGGCCTCGACTGCTCGCTCCTGGCCCAGGACGCCTCGAAACGGCTCCAGATCGTCGGTGTGGGTAAAAGCAAACTGCTCGGGGGAAAAACGCCGGGTCAGGGCTTCAGGCGCAAGACGCAGGCGCGCAGCGACAGGATCGGGCATTGGGTTTCCTTACTTCGGCGGGGCGGATACGCAGCATTCTGGCGCTGCCCGCGCGCGCCTTGCAAGGCCGGGCGGGACTTTATGTCGCAGTCGCGATAACGCAGGCCTTCGGGCAAATTTTTCGCAATCAACAACGCAACCTTTAGATCGTGCCTAAACTCCAAACTGCGCGGGTGGGTGAAATGCTTTCCCGACCTGGCAACCGAGTTGCCAGAAACCCTGACCCTTGGTTAAGACAAATAGAGAACAAATGCTATGAAACGGATTCTTCTGGGTACTCTGTTCACCGTGGTCTCTCTCAACGCCATGGCCGAAGCGCCTGGCGGCCCGAACTGCGGCTGGGGCAACATGCTGTTCGAAGGCCAACGCGGTACTCCGGCCCACTTCCTGGCTTCCACCACCAACGGCACCTCCGGCAACGCCACCTTCGGCATGACCTCTGGCACCAACGGCTGCTCCACCAAGGCTTCGCTGACCTATGGCGGCAAGTCCTGGTTCGCCATGAACGGCATGATGAACGAGCTGTCCGAAGACATGGCCATGGGCAAGGGCGAGGCGCTGACCACCTATGCCGTGGTACTGGGTGTGGCGCCTGAAGACCGCACCTACTTCGAGTCGGTCACCCACCAGCACTTCAGCCAGATCTTCAGCAGCGCCGACGTGACGGCCGAAACCGTGCACAGCAATACCCTGGCCGTTCTGAAGAACGATCCACGCCTGGCCAAATACGCCACCGAGGCTTAAGCGCAGCATCCCCCGCCCCCCTGTCGGGGCGGGTTTCGCCCTTTCTTTCGGCATCGTAAAGAAGTAGTTGCCCGATATGCTCAAACGCCTCGCTTACCTGGCGCTGTGTGCCTGCGCCCCTGTTCATGCTGCGCCTGCGCTGGATGAAGGCCGTATTCAGCAACTGGCCAGTACCCCCTACTGGATCGCCCTTGGCCACTACGAGACCGCCAAGCTCGGTGGCTGGCGAAGCTATGTGGACGACACCCAGTTCTTTCTCGCCGAGGATGGCGCGCACCACCCGGACCAGGAGTTACGGGCCACGGTGCAGGCGCTGTATGCGCCGGCCAGCCTGGGCGACAAGCATGCCCAATGCGTCTTTCCGGCCCGCACCCGCTGGCTCAAGGAGCAACTGGGGCTGACTGACCTGCCACAGCCCGACTGCCAGGAATTCAAGACCTGGTACGCCTCGATCGACCCGCACAGCGCCGCGCTGATCTTCCCGGCGGCCTACCTGAACAGCCCGTCGTCGATGTTCGGCCACACGCTGCTGCGCATCGACCAGTCCAACACCCGCAGCGACGACACCACGCTGCTGAGCTACGCGATCAACTTCGGTGCCTACATCGAAGGCAGCGACAACAGCATCCTGTATGCCTGGAAGGGCCTGATGGGCGGCTACCCAGGCCTGTTCGCGTTGATGCCTTACCAGGAGAAGCTGTCCGAGTACCGCAGCCTGGAAAACCGCGACCTGTGGGAGTACCAGCTGGACCTCACCCCGCAAGAGACCGGGCGCATGGTCGAGCATGTGTGGGAGCTCAAGCAGATCCAGTTCGACTACTTCTTCTTCGACGAGAACTGCTCCTACCGCCTGCTGGAACTGCTGCAGGTGGCCCGGCCCAGCCTGGACCTGACCTCGCAGTTTCCGCTGACCGCGATCCCTACCGACACAGTCAAGGCCGTGCGCCAGTCTGGCCTGGTGTCCAGCGTCAACTACCGGCCTTCACGCGAGCGCGAACTGCTGGCCCGCGCCGAACCGCTCGATCATCACGAAAAGCAGCAGGTGCTGGCTGTCAGCGCCGATACCGCACGGCTGCAAAGCCCCGAATTCACCGCCCTGCCCCGCGAGCGCCAGGCGCTGGTGCAAGATGCCGCCTACCGCCTGGAGCGTTACCGCGCCAACGGCCAGGCGCGCGATCCGGGCCAGGCCACGCGCAGCTTCGAGCTGCTGCGGGCGATCAACCGCAACCCGCCGCCTGCGCTGGATATCGAGCGCCCGGGGCTGCCCGAGGATGGCCATGACTCACGCACCTGGCAGCTGGGTGTCGGTACGCGGGAAGACCGTGCCTACGCCGAGTACGGCCTGCGCATGGCCTATCACGACCTCAACGACAACGCCTACGGTTTCCCGCTGGGTGCGCAGATCGAGATTCTGCAGCTTAAAGTGCGCCAGTACGAAGGCAATGACTGGCAGGTACAGCGCCTTGACCTTGCCACCATCCGCTCCCTGACGCCGCGTAACGAATTGCTCAAACCCTGGTCATGGCAGGTGACCGGCGGCCTGGAGCGGGTACCCGGCAAGCATGACGACGAGGTGCTGGTGAGCCATGTGAACGGCGGTGCCGGCGGTACCTGGCAACTGGCCGATGGCCTGCTGGGCTTTGCTCTGGGCACAGTGCGGGTCGAGCACCACAACGACTTCGCCGAGTTCATCGCCCCGGCAGCGGGGTTCAACAGCGGGCTGCTGTGGCGCAACGGGCTGGGCAACCTGACGCTGGAGGCGAAGGGGGACTTCTTCACCAATGGCGAGGTGCGGCGCAGCGTGAGCCTGAACCAGCAATGGGAAATCAGCCGCAACCTTGGCCTGCGGTTAAGCGCTTCGCGCGAATTCAGCCACCTGGCGACGGCGCAGAACGAGGTGATGCTGGAGCTGAAGTGGTACCACTACTGACTCTTTGACACTGTTTTGACAGCTCGCCGACAAATCGCCACCTAGACTCTCCAGCATCAACCGGAGGGTCTAGTGGTCATGTCGCGGTACTGGTTAGGCCTGTGCATTGCCTTTTTGCTGTCAGGGTGCGAAACCACCCACGAACAGATGCTCAACCACGGTTACCCCCCCGCCTACGCCGATGGCTTCCAGGATGGCTGCAGCAGCGGCCGCCAGGCGGCTGGGCTGATGGTCGGGGACTTTCGCAAGGACGTGCCGCGTTACCTGCACAACCGCCAGTACGAAAGCGGCTGGGACGATGGTTTTCGCCAGTGCCACGCCCTGCAGAACAGCGAAGACCAGCGTGAATACCGCGACCGCTACTGGGACCAACGCGACCGTGACTGGGAGCACGAGAAGGACCGCGATGCCGCACGGGCCTATCGCCACAAGTAGGTCGTAAACTGACATCCCTTGAAACCGGCGGCCTGCCATCATGGTCTCCTGCACAAGGAGGCCACCATGAGCCGAGCGTTCGTCAACGAAGACCAGGCCGCCGCCCAGGCCGACCAGCCGGTGGAGCGGCGTGTCAGCGAGCAACCCAACTACGTCACCGCCCTGGGCCTGGCGCAATTGCAGCAACGGGTGGCCGAACTCAACACAGTGCGCAGCCAGTTGCAGGCCCAGGGCGAGCATGCAGACAAGCAGCGCCTGGCCGATGCCGAACGCGACCTGCGCTACTTCAGCGCACGGGTGCAGAGCGCCCAGGTGGTGCCTGCCGCAACCTCGCAAGACAAGGTGCAGATTGGTAGCCGGGTGAGGTTTGTGGATGAGCAGGGCCAGGCGCATGAGGTGCAACTGGTGGGCGAAGATCAGGCCGATGCGGGCCGCGGGTTGATCAACTGGGGCTCGCCACTGGGGCGGGCGTTGTTGGGCGCGGGGCCGGGGGATGAAGTGGTTTGGCGGCGGCCGGTGGGGGATCAGATGATCGAGGTGGTCGCCATCGAGGGTGAGGTTTGAGGGCCTTGGGGCTGCTCTGCAGCCCATTCGCGGCGCAAGGCCGCTCCCACACAGGTTGGACTGCCCCCAAGAAGTTGGACACCAATCCAACCTTTGGGGGCAGTCCACAGGTTATGGGAGCGGCCTTGTGCCGCGAATGGGCCGCAAAGCGGCCCCAACAATCTTGAATCAGACCACGCCCTGCGCCAGCATGGCATCCGCCACTTTCACAAAGCCGGCGATGTTCGCGCCCTTGACGTAGTTGATCGTGCCATCCGCCTCTTCACCGTAGTGAACACACGCATGGTGGATCGACTGCATGATGTTGTGCAGCTTGCTGTCCACTTCACCGGCCGTCCACAGCAGGCGCATGGCGTTCTGCGACATCTCCAGGCCCGACACGGCCACGCCACCGGCGTTGGATGCTTTGCCCGGGGCGTACAGGATGCCCGCGTCCAGGAAGATATCCACAGCTTCGAGGGTGGTCGGCATGTTGGCGCCTTCGGCGACGCAGAAGCAGCCGTTGCGCAGCAGCGTGCGGGCGTCTTCGGTGTCCAGCTCGTTTTGCGTGGCGCATGGCAGGGCGATGTCGCACGGCAGGCTCCACGGGGTCTGGCCCTTGCGGAACTCCAGGCCGAACTCGCCCGCCAGCGTGCTGAGGCGGCCACGCTTGACGTTTTTCAGCTCCATCACGGCGTCCCACTGGGCGTCGGTCAGGCCGGCTTCGGCGTACAGCGTACCTTCGGAATCGGACAGCGAGATGACCTTGCCGCCCAGGTCCATGACCTTGCGCGCGGCATACTGGGCCACGTTGCCGGACCCGGAAACCGCCACACGGCGGCCATCGATACGCAGGTCACGGCGCTTGAGCATTTCTTCAGCAAAGTACACACAGCCGTAGCCGGTGGCTTCCGGGCGGATCAGGCTGCCGCCGTAGGTCATGCCCTTGCCGGTCAGCACCGAGGTGAACTGGTTGGCCAGGCGCTTGTACTGGCCGAACATGAAGCCGATCTCGCGGGCACCCACGCCGATGTCACCGGCAGGTACGTCGATATCGGCACCAATGTGGCGGTACAGCTCGCTCATGAATGCCTGGCAGAAGCGCATGACTTCCGCGTCGCTCTTGCCCTTGGGGTCGAAGTCCGAGCCGCCTTTACCGCCGCCCATGGGCAGCGAGGTCAGCGAGTTTTTGAACACCTGCTCGAAGGCCAGGAACTTGAGCACGCCCAGGTTCACCGACGGGTGGAAGCGCAGGCCGCCCTTGTAAGGGCCGATGGCGCTGCTCATCTGGATGCGGTAGCCGCGGTTGACCTGGACCTTGCCCTGGTCATCGACCCACGAAACGCGGAACAGCACGGCGCGCTCGGGTTCGACCATGCGCTCCAGGATACCGGCCTGCAGGTAGTGGGGGTTGGCTTCGAGGAACGGCCAGAGGGTGCGCAAGACTTCTTCCACTGCCTGGTGGAACTCGGGCTGGGCAGGATCGCGTTGTTTGAGGCGCGCGAGGAAATTATCGACAGATTCGATCATGGTAGACATCTCACCAAGAGGATTGGACTTATTGGTTTTTTTTCGAATGTACCAAGAAGCAATCGCACGAGAACAGGGCGGAATGTCGTTTTTTTGAAATTATTTGGTGCGTTTTTATAAGTGTATACAAACCATCAATAAATTTGTTAGCAGGAATGGCCTCTTCGCGGGGCAAGCCCGCTCCCACAGGGCCCTGTGCATACGGGTGATTCTGTGGGAGCGGGCTTGCCCCGCGAAGCGGCTAACACCGATTTTATGCCAGGCACAAAAATGGGGCCCCTGAGGGCCCCATTCTTGTGCAACGCTAAACCCGCTTACTGGGCCAGCTTCTTGTGCCGTACACGGTGCGGCTGGGCAGCAGCATCGCCGAGGCGCTTCTTGCGGTCGGCTTCGTACTCGGTGTAGTTGCCTTCGAAGAACATCACGTTCGAGTCGTCTTCGTACGCCAGGATGTGAGTGGCCACACGGTCCAGGAACCAACGGTCGTGGGAAATCACAATGGCGGCGCCCGGGAAGTCCAGCAGGGCTTCTTCCAGGGAACGCAAGGTTTCGACGTCAAGGTCGTTGGACGGTTCGTCGAGCAGCAGGACGTTACCGCCCTCCTTCAGGGTCAGGGCCAGGTGCAGACGGCCACGCTCACCACCGGACAGGTCCTTGACGAACTTCTGCTGATCGCCGCCCTTGAAGTTGAAGCGACCCACATAGGTGCGCGACGGGATCTCGTAGTTACCGATACGGATCTGGTCGGAACCGTCGGAGATCTGCTGGAACACGGTCTTGGAACCGTCCAGGTCTTCGCGGCTCTGGTCGACGCAGGCCAGTTGCACGGTTTCGCCGATTTCGATGCTGCCCGAGTCCGGCTGCTCTTTGCCCATCAGCATGCGGAACAGGGTCGACTTACCGGCGCCGTTACCACCGATCACGCCGACGATGGCGCCTTTAGGCATGGCGAACGACAGGTTGTCGATCAGCACGCGGTCGCCATAGCCTTTGGAAACGTTCTTGAACTCGATGACCTTGTCACCCAGGCGCGGGCCGGCCGGGATGTAGATCTCGTTGGTCTCGCTGCGCTTCTGGAACTCCTGCGATTGCAGTTCTTCAAAGCGCTGCAGACGGGCCTTGGATTTGGACTGGCGGGCCTTGGCGCCTTTGCGCACCCACTCCAGTTCCTCTTTCATGGCTTTTTCGTGGGCGCTCTGCTGCTTGGATTCCTGCGCCAGACGGTCCGACTTGGCCTCCAGCCAGCCCGAGTAGTTGCCTTCGTACGGGATACCGGCGCCGCGGTCCAGTTCGAGGATCCAGCCGGCGACGTTGTCGAGGAAGTAACGGTCGTGGGTAATCGCTACCACGGTGCCGGGGAAGTCGTGCAGGAAGCGCTCCAGCCAGGCCACCGAGTCGGCATCCAGGTGGTTGGTCGGTTCGTCGAGCAGCAGCATGTCGGGGGCCGACAGCAGCAGGCGGCACAGGGCCACACGGCGCTTTTCACCACCGGACAGGTGTTCGATTTTCGCGTCCCAGGCCGGCAGACGCAGGGCGTCGGCGGCGACGTCCAGTTGGCGCTCGAGGTTGTGGCCATCGGCAGCCTGCAGGATCGACTCAAGCTTGGCCTGCTCGGCGGCCAGCTTGTCGAAGTCGGCATCGGGTTCTGCGTAGGCGGCGTAGACCTCGTCCAGGCGAGCCTGGGCGTCCTTGATCACACTGACCGCTTCCTCGACCACTTCACGCACGGTCTTGGCTGGGTCGAGTTGTGGTTCCTGCGGCAGGTAACCGACGTTGATGTCGGGCATCGGACGGGCTTCGCCGTCGAATTCCTTGTCGACGCCCGCCATGATGCGCAGCAGGGTCGATTTACCCGCGCCGTTCAGGCCGAGTACGCCGATCTTGGCGCCTGGGAAGAACGACAGGGAAATGTTCTTGAGAATTTCGCGCTTCGGCGGCACGACCTTGCTCAGCCGATGCATGGTGTAGACGTATTGAGCCAAAACCAAGCCCTCTAAATAGGTAAAGACATCGACGAACGCCCGGCAGTGGGCCAGGGGGATGTGTTTACGGGGTGTCATTGAACAAAGTCGACCATTCTACGCCAACGCACGGCGTTGCATAGGAGGGTCGGGTGGGGGGATCAACAGGGGCCGCTGTGCGGCCCATTCGCGGGGCAAGCCCGCTCCCACTGGTCCGTAAGTTCGCACAGTACCTGTGGGAGCGGGCTTGCCCGCGAAGAGGCCAGAACTGACCTTAAAAAGCTCAGACGTGACGCTGTTTAGCCTTGCCCCGCGGCAACCGGCAACGGTCGCCCTGCTCGGCCAGGCGCGCGGCCCAGGCAGCCTTGACGCTCATCCCGCCTTTGCGGGCAGGCTGTTCAACGGCCTTGGCCGGCTGCGCAGCAGGCGCACTGACAACCTTGGCAGCCGGCTTGGCCGCGACCGCTGTCACTGCCGCCTCTGCCGGTGCTGCCGCCTTAGCGGTCTTGCGCAGTTCGGCCAGCGACGGGGCCTTGCTTTTCGAGGCGGCTGCCGCCTCGGGTTTGACCAGCGAACGCTGGCACGACTTGCAGGATACGTCCGTGGTCACGGCAGTGCTGACAAGGGTCTGACTGCTGCGCCCACAGGCGGAATCGAGGCCATTGGAGGAAAAGTGAGTAACCAAAACCGAACATCTCCGAAGCGTTGTCATTGAAGCGGGCGGCATTCTCGCACAGGTTGCAGGGGCTTGCCGAACCACGGGCCGCCACCACGACCGTCGGCAGGGCGAGCACCACCGGACAACTGGACTGGCACTTTGCCACAATCCTAGGCATGCTAGCCCGTTTCGGGTGTCCGGCCTTATAGTGCGCCACCGCGGTCTGGCAACCAGACACCGGCACCCAGGTGCATGATCAATCCCTGCCATCGCCAGCCCAATCGCAGGACCAACGCTTGACCAATCTCTCTCAACCGTCGTCGCTGCGTCCCACGCCAATGGCTCCCGTCGCGTCCCTGCGCGGGTCGATCAAGGGTGCGCTGGCCCTGTTGGCCCTGATTCTGCTGGGGCTGCTTTTGTGGCAGCTGTTCGCCCAGTTCAGCCATACCCAGGCCGACCTGCGCAAGCAGAGCCTGGAAGCCACCGCCGAGCTGGCCGACCACCTCGGCCTGAACATGGCGCTGAAGGCCCAGCAGGCCGTGAATGTGGTGCAGCCCTACGTCAATGCACCGACGCCTGCGGCCCTGCCCAGCTTGCTCGACACCCTGCGCCAACGCCTGCCCGCCCTGCGCGACATGGCCTGGCTGGCCCCCTCCGGGCAGATCCGCGCCGACAGCCTCGCCAACAGCCCAGACCGCCAACTGATTAGCGAGCTGCTCACGCTGAACCAAGGGCGCCCTTACTTCTTCGCCAATGCGGCGGACAACAGCACCATTTACCTGTTGCTGCGCCAATCCGCCGAGCAAGACCGCGGCTATTGGCTGTTGCGCCTGTCGCCAGCCTACTACCGCACCCTCACCGTGCACCTGGACAGCCCAGGCCACCCCTTGTGGCTGCTGGAAAACAGCCGCAGCGGCGCGGTGCTGGACCGCCATGCCACCGCCCAGGCCAGCCCGGCGCCGCTGCAGAGCGTGATGCTGGCCTTTATCGACAACAGCACCTGGCAACTGCGCGGCCTGTTCGACGCCGAGCGGGCCCAACAGAAGTTGCTGCCGGCACTGATCGGCAAGTGCCTGCTGGTGCTGTTCTGCGCCCTGCTGCCGGTGCTGGCGCTGATCAACATGCGCCGTCGCCAGCGCGCGCTGCAAGAAGACCGCCGGCGCTATCAGGAAATCTTCGAGGGCACCGGCGTCGCCCTGTGCGTGCTCGACCTCTCCAGCCTCCCCGGCCAGCTCGACCGCTACCACCTGCGCAATCGCGCAGCGCTCAAGCACAGCCTGGCCCTGGACCCGAACCTGCGCCGCGCGCTGCTGCAGGAACTGAAGATCACCGAGATCAACCAGGTGGCGCGCCAGTTGCTCAACGTCGAGTGCCACGAAGGTGCCTGGCGGCGACTGATCGATGGCAGCGGCGATGGCCGCGACAGCATCGGCATGCAGCTGATTGATGCACTGATCGAACAACGCTCGCTGCTGGAGCTGGAAGTCCGCCTGCCGGCACCACTGGGCGGTGAACTGCACCTGTGGCTGATGGCCCGCCTGCCGCTGCAGCGCCGCGACTACCAGGCGGTGATCCTCAGCATCAGCGACATCACCAGCCGCAAGCAGGTGGAATTGTCGTTGCTCGAACGCGAGAGCTTCTGGTCGGACGTGGTGCGTACCGTGCCCGACCAGCTCTACGTGCAGGACGTGCCCACCCAGCGCATGATCTTCAGCAACCGCCACCTCGGCCAGACCCTGGGCTACAACCGCACAGAGCTGGCGCAGATGGGCGACCGGTTCTGGGAATTGCTGCTGCACCCTGAAGACGCCACGCACTTCGAGGCACTGCGCCAGCATCAGCGTGAAACCGGCCACGCCCAGCCGTTGCATTGCCAACTGCGCTTCCGTCACCACGACGGTGGCTGGCGTTGCTACGACATCCGCGAACAGGTGCTGACCCGCGACAACGATGGCCAGGTGACCCGCATCATCGGCGTGGGCAAAGACGTCACCGTGCAAATCGAGGCCAGCCAGTCGCTGCGCGACAGCGAACAGCGCTACCGCATGCTGGCCGAAAGCATCAGCGACGTGATTTTCTCCACCGACAGCCAACTGCAGCTCAACTACGTCAGCCCCTCGGTCAAAGCGGTACTGGGTTACCAGGCCGAGTGGATCTTCAACAACGGCTGGCAATCGATCATCGCCAACCCGGCCCAGCTGACCGGCATCTACAGCCTGATGGAACGCGTCAGCAATGCCATGGGCGACTGCGAACAACTGGCCCAGTTGCGTAGCCAGTTGCCCACCCAATTGTTCCTGTTCGACTGCTTGCGCGCCGATGGCCGCAAGATCCCGATCGAACTTCGCCTGGTGTTGGTGTGGGACGATCAGGAGCGCTTCGAAGGTGTGCTGGGGGTCGGCCGCGACATCAGCCAGCAGCGCCGTGCCGAGAAAGACCTGCGCATGGCCGCCACGGTATTCGAGCACTCGACCTCGGCCATCCTCATCACCGACCCGGCCGGCTACATCGTCCAGGCCAACGAGGCGTTCAGCCGGGTCAGCGGCTATGCGGTCAGCGACGTGCTCGACCAACTGCCCGGCATGCTCACCGTCGAGCAACAGCAGGAAGGCCACCTGCGCTACGTGGTCAAGCAACTGCACCAACGCGGCAGCTGGGAAGGCGAAGTGTGGCTCAAGCGCCGCGACGGCGACCACTACCCGGCTTGGGTCGGCATCACTGCGGTGCTGGACGACGAGGGCGACCTGGCCAGCTACGTGTGCTTCTTCACCGACATCAGCGAGCGCAAGGCCAGCGAGCAGCGCATCCACCGCCTGGCCTACTACGATGCCCTCACCCACCTGCCTAACCGCACGCTGTTCCAGGACCGCCTGCACACGGCCCTGCAACAGGCCGAACGGCAAAAGGCCTGGGTGGTGTTGATGTTCCTCGACCTGGACCGGTTCAAGCCGATCAACGACTCCCTCGGCCATGCTGCGGGCGATCGCATGCTCAAGGACATGGCCCTGCGCCTGCTGGCCTGCGTGGATGACGACGACACCGTGGCGCGCATGGGCGGCGATGAATTCACCTTGCTGCTGCAGCCGCGCTCAACCCGCGAGATGGCGCTCAACCGCGCCATCCACGTGGCCGAGAACATCCTCGCCAGCCTGGTACGGCCCTTCGTGCTGGAAAACCGCGAATTCTTCGTCACCGCCAGTATCGGCATCGCCCTCAGCCCACAGGATGGCAGCGAGCTGAGCCAGCTGATGAAAAACGCCGACACCGCGATGTACCACGCCAAAGAGCGCGGCAAGAACAACTTCCAGTTCTACCAGGCCGAAATGAACGCCAGCGCCCTGGAGCGCCTGGAGCTTGAAAGCGACCTGCGCCATGCCATGGAGCAGAACGAGTTCATCCTTTACTACCAGCCGCAGTTCAGCGGCGATGGCAAGCGCCTGACCGGTGCCGAAGCCCTGTTGCGCTGGCGCCACCCAACCCGCGGCCTGGTGCCGCCGGGCGATTTCATCCCGGTGATCGAAGAGCTGGGCCTGGTGGTGGATGTCGGCGACTGGGTGCTGCGCGAAGCCAGCCGCCAGCTCAAGGCCTGGCACAAGGCCAAGGTGCGGGTGCCGAAGGTGTCGGTGAACATCTCGGCGCGGCAGTTCTCCGACGGCCAGCTGGGCACGCGCATCGCCAACATTCTGGAGGAAAGCGAGCTGCCACCGGCGTGCCTGGAGCTGGAGCTGACCGAAAGCATCCTGATGCGCGAGGTCAACGAGGCCTTGCAGATTCTGGCCAGCCTGAAAAACCTCGGCCTGAGCATCGCGGTCGACGACTTTGGCACCGGTTACTCGTCGCTCAACTACCTCAAGCAGTTCCCCATCGACGTGCTGAAAATCGACCGCACCTTCGTCGATGGTTTGCCCGAGGGCGAGCAGGACGCGCAGATTGCCCGGGCGATCATCGCCATGGCCCACAGCCTGAACCTGGCGGTGATCGCCGAAGGCGTGGAAACCCACGAGCAGCTGGAGTTCTTGCGTGAGCATGGTTGCGACGAGGTGCAGGGCTACCTGTTCGGGCGGCCGATGCCGGCGCATCAGTTCGAGGCGCAGTTCGCCAACGAGACGCTGTTCATGTTCCAGTAGCGGGCCAGTGCGGTCTTTTGGCGCCGCAAAAAACGGACCTTGAAGTCAACTCCAGCCCAGGCAGGGCGCGGGATGCAACATGAAGGCCTTTGGTCCGCGACTTGACGTCACTTCATATGCCAGGCGCGAAGCAAT
Source organism: Pseudomonas putida (assembly GCF_025905425.1). Taxonomy (NCBI): domain Bacteria; kingdom Pseudomonadati; phylum Pseudomonadota; class Gammaproteobacteria; order Pseudomonadales; family Pseudomonadaceae; genus Pseudomonas; species Pseudomonas putida. The sequence continues at coordinate 4,510,143 of NZ_CP109603.1, forward strand.
CGGTTAGAATGCCCACCCAATTCAGCCCGATCCTTGAGGACCGCCATGTTCAGCCGTGATTTGACCATTGCCAAGTACGACGCCGAGCTCTTCGAAGCCATGCAGCAAGAAGCTTTGCGCCAGGAAGAGCATATCGAGCTGATCGCTTCGGAAAACTACACCAGCCCGGCGGTAATGGAAGCCCAGGGTTCGGTACTGACCAACAAGTACGCCGAAGGCTACCCAGGCAAGCGCTACTACGGTGGTTGCGAGTACGTCGACGTGGTCGAGCAACTGGCCATCGACCGCGCCAAAGAGCTGTTCGGCGCCGACTACGCCAACGTTCAGCCACACGCCGGTTCGCAAGCCAACTCCGCCGTTTACCTGGCCCTGCTGTCGGCCGGTGACACCATTCTGGGCATGAGCCTGGCCCACGGTGGCCACCTGACCCACGGTGCTTCCGTAAGCTCCTCGGGCAAGCTGTACAACGCCATCCAGTACGGCATCGACGCCAACGGTCTGATCGACTACGACGAAGTCGAGCGCCTGGCTGTAGAGCACAAGCCAAAAATGATCGTTGCCGGCTTCTCGGCCTACTCGCAGGTGCTGGACTTCCCACGCTTCCGCGCCATCGCCGACAAGGTCGGTGCCTACCTGTTCGTCGACATGGCCCACGTTGCTGGCCTGGTTGCCGCAGGCGTGTACCCGAACCCTGTGCCGTTCGCCGACGTGGTCACCACCACCACCCACAAGACCCTGCGCGGTCCACGTGGCGGCCTGATCCTGGCCCGTGCCAACGCCGACATCGAGAAGAAGCTGAACTCCGCCGTGTTCCCAGGCGCCCAGGGCGGCCCGCTGGAGCACGTCATCGCGGCCAAGGCGATCTGCTTCAAAGAAGCCCTGCAGCCTGAGTTCAAAGCTTACCAGCAGCAAGTGGTGAAAAACGCCCAGGCCATGGCCAGCGTGTTCATCGAGCGTGGTTTCGACGTCGTTTCCGGCGGCACCGAAAACCACCTGTTCCTGCTGTCGCTGATCAAGCAGGAAATCTCCGGTAAGGACGCTGACGCCGCTCTGGGCAAAGCCTTCATCACCGTCAACAAGAACTCGGTCCCGAACGACCCACGTTCCCCGTTCGTCACCTCGGGCCTGCGTTTCGGCACCCCGGCTGTGACCACTCGTGGCTTCAAGGAAGCCGAGTGCAAAGAGCTGGCCGGCTGGATCTGCGACATCCTGGCTGACCTGAACAACGAAGCGGTGATCGATGCCGTGCGTGAGAAGGTCAAGGCTATCTGCAAGAAGCTGCCGGTTTACGGCAACTGATTGGCACTAGCTTGATGTGAGAAAGCCCGGCCTTGTGCCGGGCTTTTTTGTGTTTGCCCGCTTTGCGGAACCTGTTCCAAATGGGCCCCCTGCGCAAGACACCCTAGCCTGCTGCCTCCACCACGCCAAACCGGAGGCACCCCATGGCAGATAACAAAACGCGTTCCTTTACAGCCACCCTGCAGATCGCCGAATCACCGGTGAACAGCCTGGACTGTCTGTGCACGGGGCCAGTAACCCTGGTCACACCAACCGATGTGCCAGGGTACGTAATTGACGGCGATCACGTACTCGGCATGATTAACGGCACGGACGAAGACTGGCAGCACGGCCAGGACTTTGGACTGACCCCGTTCGACAAAGGCGACAATCCGTGCGCGATGCTGCTGTATTTTCGCTACAGCGACGCGGGTTATCGGCTTTACGTGCGCAGTGGGCCTCATTTCGGTAAAGGCATTTTCACCACCGCTGAAGGCCTGGTGGCCGCTCAGGCCATCAAGGCGCAAGACCCCAGCCTGTGGACCTTGGTCGATGCGCAAACCGGCGCCCCGTTCGACCTGGCACAACTTGAAGATGACCGGCGAGAAATCCAGATGGTCGCCAGCAACGGCCACCCCATGGAAATTAACAACCTCTACCCAGTGGGCGGTTTTCTGGCGTGCTACGCCGCCGCCCAGCAGTGCACCCTAAGCCTGTTGATTGTGCAACGCGGGGTGGATTGGCTGAACGCCTGATGTCGCCTGCACGGGCCCTCACGTATTACCCTGTGCCGCTTCCACACCCCCGAGCGCGCACAGGACCCTGCCTTGACCAGAGAGCAACTCGAAACCCATCAGATCCCGGTCTACTTCGCGGCCGTGCTCGCGGCCCTTGCTTTCGGCCTGCTGGCCACCGACACCGCACACCACCTGCAAGCGCTGATCACCCCCGCCATTGCCGTGCTGATGTACGCGATGTTCCTGCAGATCCCCTTCCTCGACCTGCGCCAAGGCCTGGGCAACCGCCGGTTCATCAGTGCACTGCTACTGGCCAACTTCGTCCTTATCCCACTGCTGGTGTGGGCAATCACCCGCGGCCTGGTCGCGCACCCGGCAATCCTGATCGGTGCCCTGCTGGTGCTTCTGACACCCTGCATCGACTACGTGGTGGTGTTCACCCACATCAGCAAAGGCGACTCACGCCAGACCCTCGCCGCCACGCCAGTGCTGCTATTGATGCAACTGGTGCTGCTACCGGTGTACCTGGCGTTGATGCTGGGCGATGGCAACGAAGTGGCGATTTCCATCACCCCCTTCGTGCAAGCGTTTGCCCTGTTGATCGTGTTGCCGATGATCCTCGCCGTGCTGACCAGCGCCAGCGCCCGTCGCTCACGCGTGGCATCGAAGTGGAACGACGCCTGGGCGTGGATGCCGGTGCCAGCGATGGCACTGGTGCTGGTGGTGGTGATCGGTTCACAGATTGCCGTGGTGCTACGCGATTTCGAGCGTTTGCTGCCGGTGATCCCGGTGTATATCGGCTTCATGCTGCTGGCGCCGGTGATCGGTTTTGCCACCGCGCGGCTGCTGCGCTTACCGGTAGCCGAGGTGAGGTCGGTGACGTTCAGTGCTGCGACCCGCAACTCGCTGGTGGTGTTGCCACTGGCATTGGCATTGCCGGAAGAGCTGCGCGGGTTGGCGGCGGCGGCGGTGATTACCCAGACCCTGGTGGAGTTGCTGGGGGAGTTGATTTACGTGCGGGTCGTGCCCGCATTCGTGCGAGGCTGAGCCGCTCATGAACGCTCTGTGAGGCCTGAACTTTTGCTTGTACCCGCCCGAGCTTATGCTGATAGAATGCGATGAATTCTCATTAACATCTATTCTATCCCGTGCAGTCCACTTCATCGGCAAACCACCCTCGGCATCACGCCATCGATCAGCTCTACAGCCACCACCACAGCTGGCTGCAGAGCTGGCTGCGCAGGCGCTTGGGCAGTGCTGCCGATGCAGCGGACCTGGCCCAGGATACGTTCATGCGGCTGCTTTGCAGTGCCACTGGCGAGCCACTGAACTGCACGACGCCGCGCGCCTATCTGGCTACCATCGCCAATCGCCTGGCCCTCAACTTCTATCGCCGCCGCTCGCTGGAGCAAGCCTACCTGGACGCGCTGGCGCAAACGCCGGAAGCGCTGGCACCGTCGCTGGAGCAACAGGCGCTGGTGCTCGAAGCCCTCGACGAAATTGACCAGGTGCTTGCCCTGTTGCCGGCTAAAACCCGGCAGGCGTTCTTGATGGCGCAATTGGAGGGTTACACCCAGGAAGAGATCGCCAGCCGGCTCAACCTCAGTGTGCGCACCGTGCAACGCCACCTTGCGCGGGCGTTTGAGGAATGCATCGTGCTCGCCAGCCAGTGTGCGCAGCATGAGTAACACCCCCATCGACCGGCGCATTGCCCGTGAAGCGGCCAGTTGGTTCGTGCGCTTGCAGCACAGTAGCGCCGGCGCCGCCGAGCATGCCGCCGGCGCCGAGTGGCGGGCGCGGCATGCTGACCACGAACGCGCCTGGCAACTGGCCGAGCGCTTTAGCAGCCGCGCCCAGCAGCTTGCCGGTGAACCCGCACGGGCGGCGCTGGAGCGCCCGCGCAACCTGGAACGCCGGCAGGCGCTCAAGACCCTTGCGTTGCTAATTGCCGCCGCCCCGCTTGGCCTCGCAGCCTACCGGGGGCTGCCGTGGCGCGAGTGGCAGGCGGACGCGCGCACGGCCACGGGCGAGCAGCGCAGCGTGCCCCTGCCGGATGGCGGGGAGATTCGCCTGAACACCGGCAGTGCCGTCGATATCACCTACGACGACAGCGTTCGCCGCGTGCGCCTGATCGCCGGCGAGATGCTGGTCGAGATACCCCACGAGCCTGCCAGGCGCCCCTTTATCGTCGATACCGCCGAAGCCCATATCACCCCGCTCGGCAGCCGCTTGCTGGTGCGTCAGTACTCAGGCAGCACGTTCCTCGCCGCGTTGGAAGGCGCTGTCGAGGTGCGCCCGCGCCTTTTACGGGGTAATGACGGCCGGGTGCACCTGGCGGCCGGCCAACAAACCCATGTCAGCCTCCAGGCTGTGCAGGCCCCCATGGCACTGGCGCAGGATCGTCTCGACTGGCTCAACAATGTGCTGCGGGTAGAAAAGACCCGCCTCGATGATTTCATCCGCGAGCTGGGCCGCTATCGACCCGGCCTGTTGCGGTGTGACCGCGCCGTGGCAGGGCTGCTGATCTCCGGCACTTTCCAGTTGCGCGACACCGATCAGGTTCTGCGCGCCCTGAGCCAGACGCTGCCGGTGAACGTCCACTACCGGACGCCCTACTGGGTCACCCTCACGGCGCGCGCGAATACGTAACAAGAATCATTGTCGTGTTTTGCGCACGTTGCGTGTCCCTTCCGTAAGCACATCACTTTCACAGGGCGGGGACAGATACATGGCGACGACGCAGGGCATGCAACCATTGGCGCGGGCAGTACACGCTGCTGCACTGGGCCTGATCATCACAGGTGGCGGCCTGACTGCAGCCGTGTCGCAAGCCGCCGAGCACAGCACGCAGCAGCGCCGTGCCTATCAGGTGCCCGCCGGCAACCTGAGCAGCGCCCTCTCCGAATTCGCCAGCCAAGCGAATATCACCCTGCCCATCGAACCGGGCCTGGTGGAAGGTTTGCGCAGCCCCGGCCTGAGCGCCGCCACCAGCGTGCAAGACGGCCTGCAGCAATTGCTGCAAGGCACCGGTCTGCAAGCCTCACCGCAGGGCAATGGCCTCTACCTGCTGACACCGCAGGTAGCGGCGGGCACGGGCCTGGAGCTAGGCGCTACCAGCATCACCGGGCAAGGCCTGGCGGCCACCACCGAGAACAGCGGTTCCTACACCACCGGCACTATGCAGACGGCCACCAAGCTGCCCTTGAGCCTGCGCGAAACGCCGCAGTCGGTCAGCGTGGTCACGCGCAAGCGGATGGACGACAAGGCCATGACCACCATCAGCGATGTGGTCAAAAGTGCGCCGGGGATTTTCCTCAGTAACTCCGGTGGCGCTGGGCGGCCGTCTTTCAGCGCCCGTGGTTTCGACGTCGACAACATCATGTACGACGGCTTCCCCACCAGCTTCCTGACCTACCTGCCCAGTGGCGAAGCCAACCTGGCCATGTACGACCGGGTAGAGATCGTGCGCGGCGCCACGGGCCTGGCCCAAGGCGCCGGTAACCCCGGTGGAGCCATCAACCTGGTGCGCAAACGCCCCACCCGTGAGTTCCAGGGCACGCTCACCGGCAGTGCCGGCAGTTGGGACGATTACACCGGCACGCTGGATGTCGGCGGCCCGCTCAATGAAAACGGCACCCTGCGCGCCCGCACCGTGGTCTCCAAGCAGGACGCCAAAAGCTTCCGCGACTCGGTGGAGAGTGACCACGATCTGTTCTACGGCGTGGTCGACGCCGACCTGACTGAAAGCACCACCCTCACCCTCGGTGCCTACCGGCAGAAAAACCACACCAACTACATCTGGGGCGGGTTGCCCATGGCCCGTGGCGGTGGTCACCTGGGGCTGCCACGCGACACCTTCCTCGGCCATGACTGGGAATATTCGGACAATCGCACCACCGGCTATTTCGCCACCCTCGAACATGCCTTCGCCAACGACTGGTCTCTGCGCCTGGCGGCCATGCAGACCAAGACTGACACCGACGTGCTGGCCTCTTCGGTCTGGGAATACGATCGCCACTATCTGTGGACCGAGGCCATGGAACAAAAGGAAAAAGGCTACGACCTGGCCCTCAGCGGCCCCTTCCAGCTGCTCGGCCAAACCCATGACCTGACCGTGGGCGTCAGCAAGCGCCAGCTGGATTACCGTTCCGGCAAGGCCTGGAGCGATTTCATCGACACCGGCAGCAACCCCTTCGAATGGACCCCCCGTGGGCATGCCAAGCCGGATTACGTCACAGGCCCCAACGGCCTCCCCGAGACCACCACCCAGGACAGCATCTATGCCAGCAGCCGCCTGCGCTTGACCGACCCACTGTCGCTGATTCTTGGTGGCCGCCTTGACTGGTACGACTTCGACGACAGCGAGAACAGCGAAAACAACTACAAGATCACCCGTAATCTGACCCGCTATGCCGGCCTGATCTACGACCTGAACGCCAATCACTCGGTCTATGTCAGCTACACCGATATTTTCAAGCCACAGACCAGCAAAGGCATAGACAGCAAAGTGCTCGACCCTGTGATGGGTGAGAACTACGAAGTGGGCATCAAGGGTGAATACTTTGGTGGCGCACTGAACGCCAGCCTGGCTGTTTTCCAGATTGACCAGAAAAACCGCGCCCAGGAACTGCCTGACGTCAAAGGTTGCGGCTCAGGCGCCGCCAGTGCCTGTTACGAAGCAGCCGGCCTGGTGCGCAGCAAAGGCATCGACCTGGAGATCCAGGGCGCCCTGACCGACAACTGGCAGCTGGCTGCCGGCTACACCTACACCCAGACCAAATACGTCAGCGACGCTAACAAAGCCCGCGAAGGTGAAGATTTCGACCGCGCCAAACCGCGTCAGCTGTTCAAACTGTCCACCATCTACACCCTGCCCGGCGAGCTGCAACGCTGGCGCGTTGGTGGTGACATCTACCAGCAAAGCCGCATCCGCACCTCGGGCGGCGCCGGTGCTACTGCATGGGAAAACCAGCAAGGCTCGTACACCGTGGTCGGCCTGGTGGCAGGCTACAAGGCCAGCGAGCAGCTGGACCTGCAGGTCAACGTCAACAACCTGTTCGACCGCACCTACTACAGCAGCGTGGCCAATGGCGGCTGGAGCCCGTATGACATTTATGGTGATCCACGGAACGTGAAACTGACGGCGCGGTACAGCTTCTAGTCGGCGGTGCCTTTCGCCATCTACTGATTTACCAGGGCCGATGTGGGAGCGGGCTTGCCCCGCGAACACCGGCAAAGCCGGTGCCATACACCGCGAGGCCCTTTCCCCTATCGCCGACCGCAGCGTCGGCGATAGAACGCCCTCCCCGCTTACAACGTATTCATCTCAGCAATATCCCGCACCACCTGGTCCGCAGAGTGGTCGAACATCGCCTGCTCCTGCACATCCAGCGGCAACTCGATCACCCGCACAATCCCCTCCTCCGCCAGCACACACGGCACCCCCATGGCGATATCGGTTCGCCCATACTCCCCCTCCAGCACCACGACCGCCGGCAAAATACGGTTTCGCCCATTGGCGATCGCATCCACCATCTGCGCAATAGCCACCCCCGGCGCATCACAGGCACTGCCCAGCTTCTTCAACCCCAGAATCTCGCCGCCACCCTTGCGTGTACGTTCCACAATCCGCTCTATTTGTTCGCTGGACAGAAAGTGAGACAACGGCACCGACCCTACCTGGCAGTAGCGCATCAACGGCACCATGCTATCGCCATGCCCGCCCAGCACCAGCGCCGTGATATCCCGAGCAGAAAACCCCGTCTCCTCCGCAATGAAACACTTCATGCGCGCGGTATCCAGCACCCCCGCCTGCCCGAACACCTTGTTACGGCCCTGCCCGCTGAGCGACCAGGCCCGATAGGTCAGCACATCGACGGGGTTCGACACCACCAGTACCGTCGCCGTTGGCGCATGGCGTTCGATATCCCGCATGACGCCATCGATAATCGGCAGGTTGATACTCAGCACATCCTGCCGCGACTGCCCCGGCTTGCGCGGCACACCTGCCGTGATCACCACCAGCTCAGACCCCTCCAGCATTTCGGCCTTGGACCCGCCGTAAACCCGGGTATCGGAGCCAGACTCGACTGCTGCCTGCCACACATCCAGCGCCTTGCCCTGCGCAAGCTCGCCTTGCACATCGATTAGCATCAACTCACGGCAGAACTCATCCCGGGCGATGATCTGCGCCGCCGCCTCGCCCACCATGCCGGCACCCACGATTGATAGTTTGTTCACCTGACACCTCCCAGCGGCGCGTGCCACTAGGAACACGCCTGCGTTATAGAGAGAAGTATTGCCTGCTAATGCCCAAAGGCCACCCTGAGGTGGCCAGTGGTCGTTTTATGAGGGGACGGTTAGCTTTGAGGAAGTACGCCGGTTAGTCGGCCGGGCTCTGATCGCGCTGAGACATCACCTTTCCGCACTGTTCGCTGGCCAGGCGGCTGATGATCTGGATTGCTTGATGGATGCCGGCTGTGTTGCGGAAGCTCAGGCGCGGGTTGTGTTCGCATTCCAGCATTTCGTCGTGCTGGACCAAGGCTTCGCCGAGCAGCTCCAGGGTCCAGGCGTAGCTTTGGAGGGTGGAGAGGCGTTCGTGGTCAGTCATGGGGGGCCTCCAGGGGTTTGGAGGTGGGGTGACGGCGGAGAGCGGATGCGAGGATCTGTAATGGACTTGAGGTGAGCATGCATGAGGTCCTTTTCGGTTGAAGCACCACGCTGACCGTCGCCAAACGGTTAGGGTGGCAGCTGTACGCGGGTTGGCGAACCGAGGAAAAGGAACCCGGCAGACCCGAAGGTCTCCCACGCACAGCCGCCATTACACGAAACTGCGGACGCAAAAAAAGCGCCTGCAATCGTGATCGGGGCGCCGTTGCGCCTTTTCGTACGGGTCGCCAAACCCGGTCGCGGAATGGGCCGCGACTTGAGCAAGTTATCTGGGTGGGGTTGGTATTGCAAGGTTCGGGGGTGTGGGAATGATCGCCGAGTGGCGTAGGCTTCCCAGTGGTGCACCACCGGTCTGCTGCTGACCGACGCCTTCACGCGTGAGCAAGTACGCAGTACCGACGATGTTTATCTGATCGTGCACGTCATGGGCCCCGTAGGCTTCATTCGTTTGCAGGAGACTCCCAGCGCTCGCGGCTTCCGGGTCAGCCCACAAGAAGATGACGATGACTTCCCCATTTGCGCAATGAAACTTGGCGACCTTCGCGTTGACTTCATGCCGGACGACGATTCCCTCGGGTTCAGCAACCGCTGGTACAAGGATGCTTCGCATGCCTAAGGAGCGGTACTCGTTTATCGAGGGTCTAGCCGACCAGCTGGAGTTGAGCCGCCAGGAAGTCATGTTGAAGCTACTTGAAAACGGCGTTGAAGCCGCGAAGACCGCGCTGAAGCTGGACGACGAGGAGCAGGAGGAGATCGACGCTGCGCCAGCTCGCTTCCACATGCTGAACACGAACCGTCGACACAGCAGCGAGGATCACGATCAGATGCTCAACGCAGGTGAAGCAGCAGCCTTTTATCACCCTTGGAAACTCAACATCGACCGCATCCAGAAGGATGATGTTGTTTTCCTGTACGAAAACGGCAGTCAGAACTTGCTGGACCTGATCCAGGCGAACAGCTGATCCTAGACCCGCTTCCACCAACGGGCCTTGCAAACGCAGCGGCCCGTTTTTTTTGTCGTTTCATACCAGATTGAGCAAGGAGCCCTGGCACCAAGGCCTGTGATATCAGTAGGCCATCTTGTAAACTCCAGCGATCTCAACCGCCTCTGGAGCAGCAGAATGGAACTCACCTTTGAGAGCGGATCACGTCTGGGTAACTGACATCACTTACATCCGCACTTATGAAGCATGGCTGTACTTGGCGGTAGTGCTGGATCTGTTTTCTCGCCACGAAATGGGTTGGTCAATGAAGCCAAGAATGTGCAGCGACCTGGCCATCGACGTGATGATGATGGCCATGTGGCGACGCAAGCCACAGCAGCAAGTGATGACTCACTCAGACCAAGGCAGTCAGTTCAGTAGCTCAAATTGGCATAGTTTCTTGAAGGCCAACAATTTAATCAAAAGCATGAGCCGGCGGGGAAACTGCCACGACGATGCCATAGCCAAGAGCTTTTTCCAGCTTTTGAAGCGGGAGCAAATCCGACGAAAAACCTACACAACACATGAAGAAGCCAGAAGTGATATTTTCGAATCGAGATATCCTATAACCTTAAACAACGAAACAGCAGTGCTATGCAACTGCCTCCAGTAGAGCATGAGAAACGCTTTTTCCTGAGCGTGGAGAGTGCCTACAAAGCAAGGGGCAATTCAAACACACAGCACTCGCGATATAACATTAGCCCCAATTAAAAAATCAACTGACTACTGATAAGGAAATTAGATATGCGCAGGCTCTATTTTACCCTCTGCTTCACGTTGCTATGTTCCATGGCTCATGCCGCTTTGCCGGCCGCGCCCTTGACAATTTCTGGGGCTCAAGAAGTGGCAAACGTGTTCAAGGATCGCTATGAAGATGACTTTAAATATGATATGTCCAGAGTTGCGCAGTCCGTATTCCCGACACCGGAACAGTCATATGTTTATGCTAAATACATGAACAAAGCGTTCGCAAAAGCTGGCTATAGCCTAGACGAAACCCTATATGAATATTTTAAGTCTGGCGGCCCATCTGGTGGAACTGCAGGCAGTCCTAATATTTTATTCTCGCAAAAGCTAAATCTCACCGTATATGCCAATGCCCTCAAAAATAATGCTATTGCCAATGCATTTATCAAGGCCAATGCTGTTTCTGAAAAAACAATAGCGTATGCGAAGGATGTTGCTACTGATTTTCCAATTGCTAATGCTGATTATGTAATTGATGCAACCCCAGGGTACTCGATACCGGGCACCGAGGATTACAGCCGAGAAAATGGAAGGTTCATAGGTCAAGTCAAGATTGGCACTGGCCCCTGGAAAGATTGGTTGTACTTTGAATGGGAAGCACGAAGGGGGGAACAATATGGCATCGGCATTGCGCAGATTGCTGGCCTTTTCGATAATGAGGCCATAATCTTCAAAGCACTAACTGGAAAAAGGGTAAAAGTAGAAGGCATTTATTTTATAGCTAAAGGTCAAGTGATAGGGGAACCTAACACCAGGAACATAGCCACCGACCCGCTAATTTTTGACCTCAGCCATGAGTTAATGTTTAAAACCCTTTAACTTTTAATTACTCGACGTAAAATTTAGAAAAAGAAACCTCTATGAAAATTTCAAAATATCTGTCCATTGCTGCAATCTCTAGTATCTCCACGTTCGCATTTTCTCAGCAATTTACCTACTTTTCATATCAAGAAGGCGGATATGCCGGAAGAATGCTTGTTGCTAACGAACTAGCGCATGACACCACCGCACAGCCCATTGCCGTCCACATTCAGACTGTAGATACAAGCACTCATCACGAATGTGATGTATGGGCCATGGAAAATACTGTAACCAGAATCACATCAAATGGTGAGATATCCACAACGATGCGAGTAGTAGATGAAAATAAAAAAGCCACTGGTGAAACTTTTGATGTAACACTTAAAAAGTCAACAGCGGAAATTACGTCGTCCTCGCCAAGTGAGTATTGCGGCGTATCGGCCATGTTCTCCGGAAATTGGGCGCGCACTCAAGAAGAAGCTACCGGAGAAAATCAAGAGCAAGGTGAGCAAGATGCACTGTGAGTGCAGGGAATTCTCCAATATTGAGAGCCTTTCTCTAGCGCCTCACTAATCAAAGAAGCTACCAAGCCCCGCTTGAGGTTCTCAAGCGGGGCTTTTTGTACCTGGAGTATTACTTTAACGATTACCTGTCCACTTACCGACTTGTAGTTATTTGGCAGTACCTCAGAGGCGTCCATCCTTAACCTGAAACAAGGACCTCCTTCACATTCCATAAAGTCTTCGACTCCATTCCTGAAGCTATGGGTCGGTGAGAAAGCGTGCCAAAGCTCCGTTGCCGAGTCGAAAGGTTACTCGGTAAATGCTGGATGCACTCTCGCCATTCTGGCTGCTCTTCCCAGTCATTCTGCCCAAAAAAAGCCCCGCTAGATACTAATCTAAGCGAGGCTTATGGGTGCTAATGGTACTTTTCTTGCTGTCAGCCTGCTGTAACCGCAAACATCACCATGACCTAAAAACCGCTAAAGCCCTTGATTTAACTGGTGCGGAGACAGACGGACGGTTGTTGGCCGTGAGGTCCCGGTTTTCGCGGGACTGGAATTTGGTGGATTTTTTGGCGTACCTCATAGGGTATCTATAAAAAGAATCAGCTAGTTATGGCTTTCAGTGGAATCGAATCGGGAATTGCGGAGGCTCCTCCCACCCACTTCAAATGTAAGCGATCCATAAACCCCACCCGTTGCATGAAGGGCGGGGAAATCAGGTATTCGAGCCGGGCACCTGCCCTGCTTGAGTCCTTAACCCGAACAACTGGTCAGCTATCCGGGAAGGTACTGCCCTTTCGCCGATTACTGACGGGAACTGCCGGCCTCGGTGCGCTGCTGTCCATCGCCGGCATGGTCCTGATGGTTCGCGCCATGAGTGGCGAACCGGACGTTACCGAACTGCGCCCTCACCTCGAGATGATGTTGCTCGAGGCGGACGTCGGGATGGCCTGGGCCGTGCGGATGATAGCGCTGGCGGTCGCAGGCTTGGCGGTGATACCAAATTCACGTGCCCCTGGCATCAGCCTGGTGATCGCCGCCACGGCCGGCGGCATTGCCCTCGCCAGTCAGGCCTGGAGCGGGCATGGCGCCATGGATGAAGGCAATCGCCGTTACTGGCACTTCACGGCAGACATCCTGCACCTGCTGGTGGCGGGCGCCTGGCTTGGCACGTTGCTGGCGTTTGGATTGATGGCGCAAAACCGCGTGCTGCAATCCGAAGTGCATATTCGCTTGCTGGCTCGCGCCGTTAAACGATTCGAAGGGGTCGGTGCGCTGATCGTTGTGATCATCACTGTGACCGGGGTAGTGAACTACCTGTTCATCGTCGGGCCGCGGCTGGATGGCGCTCTGCTCAGCCACTACGGAATACTGCTGGCGCTCAAAGTGCTGCTGTTTGCCGGGATGATGGTACTGGCGGCGTTGAACCGTTTTCATCTTGGGCCATTGCTGGAGCGGTCGTTGCGAGAAAGCCAACATCACGTGGCGGCCCGTGCCCGGAAGTGGAATGAGTCGTCTTCAGAGGGCGCTCCCACAGGAGCGCCCTTCTTCATTGCCGACCGCGTATCAGTCGCCGTGCAACAAACCGGAGCTGTACTCGCCAAAGCTATTGCCCAGCGCGCTGTCATGAAAATTCATCCTGTTGGCGTTGCTGTTGGCAGGCCCTGGGCCAAAGCCGGACGGCTGCACGGAGTCGACCGAATAATCGCGAGGAGAACTCACACTCGAACAGGCGCTCAACAGCACGGCACCCGCGATCAACGAGACCTTGATCAGGTTTGCGATCATCTTTTTATTCCTGTGGATTGAGGTGAGGAGGACGTGACATTCAGTTGCCATCCTATGCCTCGCCCGTGCCGGACATCATGAAGTTTTGCGGAGCGACAGCGTTGGTTCAGGAACGCTGTGCGCCCGGTGATATCCGCCCCTTCCACAGAGCTGCGGCGACGACAATCAGGCAATAATGTCTGCGTTGACGAGTGTCGTAACACCGACCAGGGAAATCTCGAATTCCGCCGCCGTGTCGGCATCGGTGCTGCCGAACAGGATGCCGCCAGCGAAGCGCACCTGCCCGGTCGCGTTAGCGCTGAAGGCGCTCGCCCCGATAAAACTGAAAGCTTCATTGATGGCGGTGGCCACGTTCGCGTCCAGGGTCGACAGGTCGATTTTGTCGCCCTCGGCGGTTTTGAAATCCCCGATCACATCGCGCAATGTGCCCAGGCCCATTTCACTCAAGGCATCGAAGTCGAAACGATCGGCTCCGACACCGCCATTGAGCTGGTCAACACCCACCCCGCCTATCAGCAGGTCATTACCGGCACCGCCGTTGAGGACATCATTGCCCGCGCCCCCCGTGAGGGTGTTGGCGGCCGCATTGCCGGTCAGGGTGTCGTTGAAGTTGCTGCCGGTCAGGTTCTCGAAGGACAGCAGCGTATCGCTGCCTGAGCCACCCGTGGCCTGAGCGGTGGTCACAGCCAGACTGGCCACCACCGCACTCGTGGCAAAGGCATAGGACGCGGTGTCGATGCCGTCGCCGCCATTGAGGATATTGTTGCCGGTCCCGGCAAACAGCGTGTTGTTCAAGGTATTGCCGGTGCCGTTGGCTGCCGTGGTTGCCAGCAGCCGCAGGTTCTCCACGTTGGCGCCCAGCGTATAACCGGCCAGGGAGCTGTAGACAGCATCCGTGCCGCCGGTGGCGGCGACCGCATTGGTTTCACTGACCACATCGCTGACGCTATTGACGATGTAGATGTCCGAACCGTCGCCCCCCTCCATGGTGTCACTGCCGGCACCACCATCGAGGGTGTCATTGCCGGCACCGCCATTGAGGACATCGTTGCCCGCGCCCCCGCTGAGGGTATTGGCGGCGGCATTGCCGGTCAGTGTGTCGTTGAAGTTACTGCCGGTCAGGCTTTCGAAACCCAGCAGCGTATCGCTGCCTGAACCACCCGTGGCCTGGGCGGTGGTGACAGCCAGACTGGCCACCACTGCACTGGCGGCAAAGGCATAGGACGCCGTATCGATACCGTCGCCGCCATTGAGGATATTGTTGCCGGCCCCGGCAAAGATGGTGTTGTTCAAGGCATTGCCGGTACCGTTGGCGGCCGTGGTTGCCAACAGGCGCAGGTTTTCCACATTGGCGCCAAGGATGTAACCACCCAGGGAGCTGTAGACAGCATCCGTACCGCCGGTGGCGACGACCGCATTGGTTTCACTGACCACATCGCTGACGCTATTGACGATGTAGATGTCCGAACCGTCGCCCCCCTCCATGGTGTCATTGCCGGCACCACCATCGAGGGTGTCATTGCCGGCACCGCCATTGAGGACATCGTTGCCCGCGCCCCCGCTGAGGGTATTGGCGGCGGCATTGCCGGTCAGGGTGTCGTTGAAGTTACTGCCGGTCAGGCTTTCGAAACCCAGCAGCGTATCGCTGCCTGAACCACCCGTGGCCTGGGCGGTGGTGACAGCCAGACTGGCCACCACTGCACTGGCGGCAAAGGCATAGGACGCCGTATCGATACCGTCGCCGCCATTGAGGATATTGTTGCCGGCCCCGGCAAAGATGGTGTTGTTCAAGGCATTGCCGGTACCGTTGGCGGCCGTGGTTGCCAACAGGCGCAGGTTCTCCACATTGGCGCCAAGGATGTAACCACCCAGGGAGCTGTAGACAGCATCCGTACCGCCGGTGGCGTCGACCGCATTGGTTTCACTGACCACATCGCTGACGCTATTGACGATGTAGATGTCCGAACCGTCGCCCCCCTCCATGGTGTCATTGCCGGCACCACCATCGAGGGTGTCATTGCCGGCACCGCCATTGAGGACATCGTTGCCCGCGCCCCCGCTGAGGGTATTGGCGGCGGCATTGCCGGTCAGGGTGTCGTTGAAGTTACTGCCGGTCAGGCTTTCGAAACCCAGCAGCGTATCGCTGCCTGAACCACCCGTGGCCTGGGCGGTGGTGACAGCCAGACTGGCCACCACTGCACTGGCGGCAAAGGCATAGGACGCCGTATCGATACCGTCGCCGCCATTGAGGATATTGTTGCCGGCCCCGGCAAAGATGGTGTTGTTCAAGGTATTGCCGGTACCGTTGGCGGCCGTGGTTGCCAGCAGCCGCAGGTTTTCCACGTTGGCGCCAAGGACGTGGTTCGCCAGGGTGCTGTTGACCGTATCGATACCACCGGTAGCAGCAACGGCATTGGTTTCGCTGACGACATCGAACAGGTTATCGACGAAGTAGGTGTCCGAGCCGTCACCGCCAGTCATCCTGTCTCTGCCAGCACCACCATTGAGGGTGTCGTTGCCGGCATCGCCGTTGAGATGGTCGTTTGCGCTGCCGCCCGTGAGGGTGTCGTCACCCGCGCCGGCATCGATGACGACGCTTCCGACACCCGCCCAGGTCAGCACGTTGGCCGCGGCATCGCCCGCCAGGCCGGTGAGTTTATTGCCGTTTGCATCGAACCGCTGGAAGTAAGTACCTTCACCTGCCCCGTCCTGGCCGGTGGACTCCCAGACAACCACATAACCACCATCGGCCAGAGTGGTCACCCGCGTGATGACCTGGTCGCCCACTACCGTCGTATTGACACGGGTTTCCGCACCGACCGGAGCGCCGCTGGCATTCAGACGCTGGGTGAAGACACCGGAAGCATCACCCGGACCGTTACCCACCCAGGTGACCAGGTAGCCACCATCGAACATGGCCGAAACATGAGGCTCCGACTGATCACCGGCGATAGTCGTGTTGACCCGGGTCTGCACACCCACCTTGGTACCGGCGGAGTTATAGAGCTGGGCAAATACGTCTATCTGGCCCGGGCCGTTGATGGTTTCAGGGTAAGACTCCCAGACGACCAGGTAATTGCCGTTGGCCTGCACCGCGACCATATGCTCGGTCTGGGTATCCACTGACGGTGTATTGACCAGGGTTTCCGAACCCACCTTGGCGCCCGCCGAGTTAAAGCGCTGGGTGATGATGCCATAGTCATCACCCGGGCCATTCCCTTCCCACACCGCCAGGTAACCACCGTCGGGAACACCAAAAATCTGCGGAAAATCCTGCGCCCCCAGGGTAGTGGTGTTGACGTGAACTTCCCCACCGACCTTGACCCCGCTGGCATTGAAGCGCTGCAGAAAAGACCCGAAGTTGCCACTGGCTTCCTCGGCCCCCCATGCCACCACATAACCACCGTCGGCCAGGGCAGTAATTTCAGGGGAATCGCGCAAACCCGCCAGGGTTGTATTGACAACAGTTTCGCCGCCGAGCCTGGTGCCGTTGGCGTTGTACTGCTGAGTAAAAATGCATTGCTGCCCCCCGGTATTGAGACCGGACCAGGTCACAACGTAGCCGCCGTTAAGCAGCCCGACCACCGAAGGCTGAAACTGCTCGCCCGCAAGCGTGGTATTGACCAGCGTCTCGCCCCCCACCTTGGCACCGCTGGCGTTATAGCGCTGGGTAAATATTCCAGTGGTCTCGCCAAGACCATTGCCCTGCCAGACGATGACAAAACCACCGTCGATCAACCCATAGATATTCGGATCCTCCTGATTGCCTGCAGTCGTGGTGTTAATCAGAGTTTCACCAAAATTTGGCATGACACAGTCCTTCTGCAAGATGACGAGAGACCGGGAGACTTGTGAGTCTGAGAATATCTGCGCGCCATCAAAACGCTAGCTCGTCCGTCGGATGAGTGGCCGGTTGATTGGCGATTCGGGGAAACAGGAATTGGTAGCGGTGTATTCCGGTAAGGCATCCTTGTCGAGGTTGACTTGCAACGGCGGCTTTGCAGCCCTGTTTGGATGGACCCGCGTGAAAGAGCAGCCAGCGCCGATCTTGCAGGCTTACCCGCGATTGAATGCGCCATGGCCATTTGGCAAGGCCGTGACGTTGTCGCCTACCGGATGGGCAAACTCATGCGGAGTGACATGGCCCGATCTGTTGGCATCGATGTAGTTACTCCACCACGCCATTATCAACCGACGCTGCTCCAGAAATTGGGCCTTGTGGATGTAAGCGGCGCGCACGCGGTTACGCTCCTGATGACTCATCTGCCGTTCAATTGCCGCGTCCGTCCACAGCCCTGATTCGAGCAAGGCACTACAAGCCATGGTCCTGAAACCATGCCCGCAGACGTCCTTAGTGGTGTCGTACCCCATATTGCGCAGTACCTGGTTAACCGTATTCTCCGACAAGGGCTTCCAGTACCTGTGATCACCGGGCAATACGAGTTCAGAGAAGCGATTCAAGCTGCGCAGCTGTTCAAGGATCTCGATGACTTGAGGCGACAGAGGCACTATCTGAATGTCCCCACTCATCTTGGTCCCGCGCGTGGAATAGCGGACACCCTCAATCGGCTTACGAGTATCGGAGATCTCCCACATCGCCCGTTGCAGGTCGAATTCATCCCATCGGGCAAAGCGCAGTTCGCTGGAGCGCACGAACACATGCAGCGTAAGCAGCACTGCGAGCCGGGTCAGCTCGCGACCGGTGTAGTTGTCGATTCGGCTCAACAACTCAGGAAGGCGGTTCAGCGAGAGTGCAGGACGATGCACGGTGCGCGGCGCTTGAATCGAGCCGGCCAGATCGAGCGCCGGGTTTTGAGTGATCTGTCGCGCCCGCTTCGCGCCCCGCATGATCGTCGATAGATAGTTCTGCACACGCAAGGCGACATCAATGGTGCCGCGATCCTTGATTCGCTGAGTGACCTCAAGGAGATCATGGGTGTCGAGTTCAGCGATAGGCCGCTGACCAATCAGTGGAAATACATGGGTGCGCAACCTACTCAGGACCGTTTTCGCGTGCCCCTCAGTCCAGCGCCGGGACATTTCGACGTGCCACTCCAAAGCGACGGTTTCAAAGAGAAGACTCGCCCGCTGGGCAGCAATCTTGGCCTTCTGCTTTTCTTCCATCGGATCAAGGTTGTCGAGCAACAGAGCCTTGGCTTCATCGCGCTTGGTTCTCGCGACAGCCAACGAAACGATGGGGTACTTGCCGATGATCAGCGTGCCTTCCTTGCCGTTGGGTTTGAAATACCGCAGCCGCCAGGTCTTCGAGCCACTGGGCGTGACGTACAAGTACATGCCCCGCCATCGAACAATTTGTAGGCGCGATCACGCAGTTTGGCCGTACGGCATTTGAGGTCGCTGAGCGGAATGGCTAGACGTGGCATAGGGGTACGTTCTCCATTCAGGAAAGACGCTGTACCCCAAAAATACCCCCGTTTATTGGGGATTTTATTGGTTCCCGACGGAGGGTCGTGGAAACGAAAAACCGGCCAGAAGGCCGGTTTAGAGGGCTTCCAAAGCATTTAGCGGAATGCAGTGGAGCTGGATGTGGTGCGGAGACAGGAATCGTATCAACACGGAAGAGGCTGAATTCAATGGGTATTGTTCTTTAGGGTATGACTCATTATCTCTAAAATTATCCTCAGCCTATTTCCTGGCTCCCTACCACTTCGAAAAACCATGACAGGATGATGGAAGACGCTGGAGCGTTCTGCTAACCATTCGCCAAAGCCAGGCTCAGACTCTTCTGATGGATGGGAACTATCGACCCCTACCCGTCGTTCGAGACGGGCGACAAACGGCCACAAGCGGTCGTCCCACCTGTCAGCCAGCCTGCGGTACTCTGCACTGTGTCGCGCTGCGCTCATGGGCCCGGCGGTATACTCAGAGCACAACCCAGGCAAGGAAGCATTTGATGGAACATCAGCCAGTCGAGCGCCATGTCAGCGATATTCAGGTCAGTGCCTACATCTCTGATCGAAAGCGCCTTACGAGGTTGCATCACGTATTGGGGTACGCCGCGGCAATGATGGATGTTAATGGTATCGGCCGCTTAGCGAGCCGCGTTGCTGGAGTGCATGATCACAAAGGTATCCTTCAGGTGCACTGGTTTAGCGTACCTGCTGATGTTGAAAGGCACGTATTCAGGCAGGCCTGGGGTAGCCAGGTCGGAGACGGCACCGACCAGGTAGAGCACTTTAGGGATGATGTTCAACTGCCGTAAATCTAGCGGGCATGGGGGAAACTGAAGGCACCGGTCGAAGCAGCCTACGACCTACTTGATATTAAGGAGGCTGTCCTGAAGGCATCCCAGGGTGAACGTACCGGTAAAATTTTACTCACCCCAAAGCATTCCTAAACCTTCCTCTTTGTGAAAATCGTCTTTTGACCTGCACGGCCGGCGGGGCAGGTAGCGCCTAGCAAGCACCGCCCGCTGGCTTCATGCAAGCTCTCCAGAGCTTGCTCAACCTCCCTCAGAGGTTTACGCGCGCATGACCTTGTTCCAATCGACTGGATGTCCTGCCGCCTGTAGTTCGCGCCCTAAAGCCTGCTTCCAGCCGCCAGCTTCATCCATTCGCTCCCACACTACACCGGCAAAATCACTAGGTATGTCCAACTGGCCCCGTTTAAGAGCGCAAACCCTGCTGCGCCCAAGTCGCCCGATAAAGTAGCCCAACTCTAGCAACACATTCTGCCGTGCCCGAGGCTCTAAATCGCCTCCTTTAACACGGCCTTCGTCGTCAGGCGTCAACAGCACAACTGCGAAGCCGACATCCCCGTGGGCCTCAACCTTTTCTATCACCGTACGACCTTGATTGGCCTGCTCATGAAGGATGATAGCTTCGAACCCTATCCTTTCGAGAAAGCGAGCAACCGACTCGCGCGCGCCGTCGTCATGACCGTGGACAATGAATACTTTATTCGACATAGGAGGCCTCAATACTGGTTCTGATCTTCCTTCTGTCTCGACGTACAACTTGTAATCCCTGATGAAGGGGATTATCAATTGCCTCGTTAGCTCTCGAATGCCAGCAATTATTTTGCTGCCCGAGTAAAAGAAGTGATGCCCGAAATCTATTGCAAAATGTGGCTCGGCTGCAAGTTTATCAACCAATAGTAGCGTTAGACCCAGCGTCTGCTGTTGATCATCGGGCCATAGGAGCGTTGCACTCCCAACCATGCTTCCCGCAGTATCTTCGCTTGTCTTTATAAAGCCATCTAAGTCCAGTCCGCGTTTTAGAGCGCTATTGATTTCTTCAAGGGCAGGGCTATTGAGGAGTGCTGAGATTCTTTTCAGGGGTCGTTCAAACGTCTGCGGAGTCGCTCCTTGCAGGTCTAATAAAGCGTTATTGAGCTGCGAGAAAAGGTCAACATACGTCATTCATCGGTCTCCAGCCTCGCGGCCGCAGCGCGGTCCAAAATTTCTGAGCGATAGCGCTCTTTCATTTCAGCTGCTAGCGGCTGGATGATCGGATTTGATCCGTGTCGACCAACAGCCTCATCAATGACGGCCTCTACCTGCTGGACTGCTTGCTCAATGCTCGCAGGATCATAAGGATCGAAATTTACGGTACACAAATCACCGTCGAGCCGCTCTAGCACTTCCTGCGCATCCTTGAGTTGGCGTTGTAGCTTGTCGAGTCCTTTTAGCATGGTCCTGACCTCTTCCTATGGTTGCAGAACGACATCACTAATTTTGTGCATGTAGAGAGATACCCGTGGCAGTGCCGGATCTTGATGGCAAAGCCCATGAGCCCACGCTAGAGCGCAGCATGGAGAGCCTAGCTTGGAAGACCGTGCCTCACTTCTGCTTGCGGTGCCACCACCTCGGTTTCTTAATAGCTTCACTGAAATCCGGCTCCCAGCCGGCCATCCACTCGGCATAGTCTGCGTCAGTGGGGATCAAGCCCTCGTTGCCTTTGACGGTGTTGGCCTTGCGGACCAAATACTTTTCGCCGGACAGTTTTTCGTACCGGTCACGGACCTTCACGCCTTGGTTTGTCAGGCAGTCAACCAGCTTATCAGCGAAAAACAGCACATCATCGGTGTAGCGCGCTATACCTCGAACCGATGTGCCGTATTGTGTGTTGACCACACCACCTACTGGAATTTCTAGGTAGTAATCTTCGGGAGTGAACCCCGGTGGCAAGCCCCCGTGGAGGAACTTTTCTACGAGAGAGTTATAGCCTCCAATGATCCAGTTGAGATTCCCGACAGCGTCGACCAAAGCAACTAGGGATTTCACACCGTTGGGGGACAGGCGGATACTTTTTAGGACCAGCTCCTGTAGCTCCGATACAGGCGGCGCGAAGGTCTGGAGATTCAGCTGGTCAATCCGCAGCGAGAATGGGGCTTTTGGGGAAGGGCCTGCCTTGTACGCTTCATACCTCCTACGGTCTGATTCGTACTTTTGCAGGAAACCCGACACGTATTGCTTTTTCATGCCGCCAGTCACATCCGATACTGAGATACACAACGTGATGGCTACGTCGATGCTTCGGAACTCGGACAACAGCTCGTCCCTTAGCTTGGCATTGCGAGCGATGCGTCCGGCCATCCAGGCACCGACACCAGCACCAATCCCGGCACTGATCAGCGCGCTGCCCCAGACACCAGCGTCAAAGCTGGGAAAGCTAGCGACCCAAGGAAACAGAGGTGCTGTAGCCGTATACACGCCGTTGATTGGTGTCCACGCATCCGCCATTGCATTCCCTCGCGTTCATCACCCCGACCATTCGTGGCACAGGTGCGGCATGATACCGGGTTTGGCACCAAGCCGAACAAGCGCAAGTGACGGGATGAAGGGCACGGATGCCCCCTTAATCGGTGAACTCGGTGCGGCTGTTTACGACCCTGTACTTGAAACTCTCGACCCTCGGACTCTCGTCAACGTCGTCATAACGTAAAATAAGCTTGCCCTCTACAGGGCCCTGGGTTAGGGGCAGGTACACATTCAGGGACGCTTCGCCATCCGCGCCAATCTCTCCGAGCACAATTGAATGTGGGTCCAGGAAAGGCTCGCCAAAGCTGACTTCAACGTTCAACGCTTTGTTGCCCTTGTTACGGATTATGATCTCGTTCATGGCCTCGCCTGCACGCCTGCCATTTCCACTACTCCGGGTGCTAACCAAAAATTTTGCGGAAATTTCCCGTTCCCTACGCTTACGCGCTTCCTCCATGGCCACGCGTTGTGCTTCTGCCTGCTCCACAGCTATCTTGGCCATGATTTCTTCCCGGATCTCGGCTTTCTTGGTATCCAGGGCCTGCATTCTCAGTTCCTCGCCCTGTTGCACGAAACCGAGGACCACCCAGAAGAACGCTACCGGCCCAAATGCACCGGCCAAGAAATCACCCACTTCGTTCAGGGGCATCGTACCTAGTGTGCCAATACGCCCCCAGATCAAGGGAAAAATTACCGCAAAGTAAGCCAAGGTCAGAATGAACCCGATCAGGCCCAGATGCTTGCGCAGATCCAGGCCCTCAGGGCGTATCATTGTCGAAATATGCCTGATTGTAAGTGGGATGATCACGGCCAACAGCAAGCCACAATAGATAGCTGTCGACACAGGTAGCGGCGTCGCCACCTCCGGCGTAACGACTAGTGCAGGCGGTGTGCTCCAGAACACCCCCGATACAGGTTCCCACATCTTCACCTTCTCAATCCCTCGCGTTCGCCGCTCGACAATTCGTGGCACAGGGCAGCATATTACCGAGCAAGCGGCGTCGATGTGAATTCACCAGCCAGACGCTGTATCGATCGACCCATTTGCTGCCAACCTATTCACCTTGCTGAAGTAGAATGTCGGCGAGTTCCGAGGTGATGACGAAAGCTACAACACCGTTCGCCGACTAGGTGAGGCAGTCGACTTCGATCGTCGAGAGGAAGCTGTGGAGTTTGCCCAGTCCTTGCATGACAAGATGGCATCAGCAGGGCGACGATTGGTGAGAAAGTTGAGCACGGCATTGATTCGATGCTGCGCAATAACAAAAGCGCTGCTGACGCTTACGACCTTCTGTTCGACTTCTCCTATCTGGAACTACGTTATTAGCTGCTATTCCAAAACGCCGAAATCGAGCAGCTATCTCCAGGCCAACGAGGTGCGTTGCTGCTGATTTTCTACCTGCTCGTGGGAAGGGGCGTAACCCGATAATCCTCGATCAGCCCGAAGAAAACCTCGACAACGAGACCGTGGTCAGCCTTCTCGTCCCCGCGTTCACAGGAGCGAAGAAGCGTCTGCAAACCATCATGGTCGCGCACAAACCTAACCTCGCGATTGTCTGAAAAAGGAAAAAATGGACAGAGCACGTTTTATCATTTTAGGGCTCTATGGCAAGAGGACTTCAAGACCCTCAATCGAATAAATTCGGGGAATCAAATCGTGGTCTGTCCCCCTATTTCACTTAAAGGCGGCCGACCATCAGCCAAGCATCAACCTATTTTAGGGATTCAATCTTTGCCGGTGGGCGAGCCGAATACATAGACTTACTGCTTGAATATCCATGGTTTTTCTAATCGATGCACGATTAGCTGTACCGTCAGGTGGTAGTAATATCGTGTCGCCTCGCTGTTCCGGCATAGGCGAATTTCGAGAAACCAAACCAGGTGCTTTCTCTGCCAAGCCCAAGGCGATCCTCGCTGCCAGCGCTCCGCAATTTCGGCCTGAATGATTTTTGCCTGTTGCACATGGCGTTGCCGGGTTGAGTGCGAGCCGCTCAGCACGCCAGCCAAGAACGACTCCATATCGAATGGTTTGCTCATGACCGCCCTCCAATGTAGGCCGCGACCACATCGATCCGACCGTGCCCCAACTCATAGCTGATTTG
Source organism: Pseudomonas putida (assembly GCF_025905425.1). Classification (NCBI taxonomy): domain Bacteria; kingdom Pseudomonadati; phylum Pseudomonadota; class Gammaproteobacteria; order Pseudomonadales; family Pseudomonadaceae; genus Pseudomonas; species Pseudomonas putida. Next base: position 4,534,475 of record NZ_CP109603.1, read on the forward strand.
CATTCGGGCCTCACGATCTAGGTTCCTGTCTGCCAGGCAACATTGGCCGCCGTTGATAGGCGCGGGGTGTTGGGTGATTTGCTCATAGCGTTCACATGCATACGCCGCTCGTAGCTCATGGAAGCCGTTGAGCTTGTGTGCATGCAGGACGTCCCGCGCTGGGCGGATGATTTCCTGCAGAACATTCAGATAGCTTTCGTCTGGCGCAATCAGGTTGCGGCTACTCGCAGGCGACACCTGCCCTGCAAACCCAAGTGCGTCTTGAACATGTTGGTCCACCGCAATCCATCGTGGCGCTGAGGCGCCAGCGCGACCGCCTTTGGTGCCATCTTGAATGTTGATCCTGCCTAGGTCTTCAGCCTCACGGCTCAGCCGTGGCAGGTCAGCCAGGATGGCCTCACGCAGGCGCATGCCGGTGGCTCGCGCCAACAGAACAATCGCTGCGGCCCGTTGCTGATGATCGCGACAAAGCGCATCGACGATCTGCTTAACCTGTTCGCGGTCTTGGCCTTGCGGAGCCGATTGGCGAACTCCGGTGCGCTGCATTCCTAACGCCTTGCTCGGACTGGGCAATTTCACACACTGATCACCGCGCAGCGCCGCCATTGTCCTGTTAACGCTGGATAGGCGGTTTTGTGCGGTGCTGACAGCAAGGTCACCGCGCCTTACCACGTCGCGCAGGTACGCCGCATAGTCCGCCAATACCTGCCGATCAATCTGCCGCGCATCATTGATACCGGGCCCTTGTTCGGAGCGGCACCATCTGACGAATGCCTGCCACCGATCACAGTGTGCCTTCACCGTGCCGTAGTGGCCGCCGCCGAACATGTCTTTCAACGCCTGCGGCCCTGCGTAGCTCAGTTGCCTGCCGTAGCCGAAATTACGGCCATCGCGTCTACCCACCAATGCCATGTCGAATCACCTCATCGTTCGGTCTTCGATCCTCGCCCCACGTCATCCCGCCAAGAATGTTGAGTGTTATCAGGGATCAAGGCCCCTGCGACCTGTGGGGAATGTCCTCTTCGCGGGACTGGCGGCTCCTTACGTCCGGGAGCAAGGGCATCTCATGATCTGGCCTCCTGAGCACCGTTACCGGTGGGCGGGTGGAGGCAGCATTGGCTGACTAGACCAGCGCCTGAAGATCCTGAGCCGGGTGAACGCAGCACTGCGATGACCGGGGCATGCCTGACTGTCAGTCAGGTGCAGTCCATTCCGTGGCCTGCGGCACCATCATCTACATGGCTGTTGCTGGTGATATCGGCGTTTGTCACGCCAATTGTCACGAGGGGGAATGCCGCAAAGCCTTGTGCGATCAGGGCTGCAGCAGTTGTAGAAGTGCCCGTCTCTTTTCAGGAAAAGAGACGGGCACCAGTTGGCGCAAGATTCGGCCAAGCGGATAGGTTGCTGCAGGGCAGCGAGGTACAGTGTATCTGGCGCACGAGCGCTATATGTGTAAGAGCATCCATCACATGGGTAGTGACCGGGAGAGCTGCCGGATGCGAATCGCCCTTGGGGAGAACCACCGCGAGAGCGGCGTGACCTTGAAGGCTCGGGTCACCTGGGTGCTGTCAACGACAGCCTTTGCACTGTCTTTTCTACGCCCGCAATCCGAGAGGGTCAAGCGACTCGCCCGCGGGATTTTGCGGTTTAAAATGGCATTAAGCGTGTACGGAATCCGGTGGTTTCCAGTAGCCGATTGGGTGCTTTTGATTTTTTAGGTGAGGTCCATCCAAACAGGGCAGCTTTGCAGCCCTGTTTGGATGGACCCGCATGGAAAGCGGATCACCGAAATATCAAAGCCGTGCGCTCACTCGACTGCGCCACGCCTCGCTCTTAGGCTAGAAACGTTTGCCCCGGTCTGATTCGCGAACTCATGCGGCGAGATATGCTCCTGCCGGTTCGCGTCGAGATAACGGCTCCACCAGCTCATGATCATTCGCCGCTCCTCCAGGAACTCGGCCTTGTGGATATACGCCGCCCGAACGTTGTTGCGCTCCCTGTGGCTCATCTGCCGCTCAATAGCAGTCTCTGACCACAGTCCGGATTCGACCAAGGCACTGCACGCCATCGACCGGAAGCCATGCCCGCAGATTTCTGTCTTGGTGTCGTAGCCCATGTTCCGCAAAGCGCTGTTGACGGTGTTCTCGGACATAGGCTTCCACGAGCGAGCGTCACTGGTGAACACCAGATCAAAGTACCCCGTGATCGCATGAATCTTTTCGAGCAATGCCACTGCTTGCGGTGAAAGCGGGACAAGGTGGATGTCGCCCGCCATCTTCGTTCCTCTGGTTGAATACGGGACGCCATCCAATGCGGGCCGTGTGTCAGGTATCTCCCAGATACCGCGCTTCAGGTCGAACTCACTCCAACGTGCGAAGCGCAATTCGCTGGAGCGTACGAACACATGCAGCGACAGCATGACTGTCAGCCGAGTAAGCGTGCGTCCCTTGTAGTTCTCGATGCGATCCATCAACTCAGGCAGACGTGACAGTGGGAGTGCAGGCCGGTGCGTAACCCGTGGCGCGCTGATGAAGCCCTCAAGATCATATGCAGGGTTCACCGTGATCAGCCGCTGCCGCTTAGCCTCACGCATGATGCTCTGTAGGTAGTTTTGCACCCTCAAGGCCACATCGATAGTGCCGCGTTTTTTGATCTCTTCCAGCGGCTGCATGAGGTCGAAGGTATCCAGATCAACGATGGCGCGTGCGCCGAGCAGCGGGAATACGTGAGTCTTTAAGCGACTCAACACAGTCCTAGAATGGCCCGGCGCCCACTTCACGGACATTTCCTTATGCCAGTCCAAGGCAACACGTTCGAATGTGTGGCCTCTGACAACCGCCTCGGCCTTGGCCTGCTGCTTGGACGCAATCGGATCAATGCCCTCAGCCAGCATCCGCTTAGTCTCAAGACGCTTCTGCCGGGCATCTGCGAGACCGATGACGGGATAGTTGCCAAACGAGGTCAGCCCCTCTCGCCCATCCGGTTTCACATACCGGAAGCGCCAGCCTTTGCGGCCATTGGGGTAGACGAGGAGGTAAAGACCGTCACCGTCGAAAAGCTTGTAGGGGCGGTCAGTAGGTTTGGCCGAACGGCATGCGGTGTCGGTCAGGGGAGCAGTAGTACGAGCCATAAGGGTAAACCCCTTTATCGAATCGACTTTATCCCAAACGTTACCCCTAAATCGGCTGGCAGCTGCCGGGATCCGACGGAACGCCATAACGAAAAAACCCGCCAGAAGGCGGGTTCTACGGGGGTTCCAGAGATTTTGGTAGCTTTCGCTGGAACCTGAACTGGTGCCGGAGACAGGAATCGAACCTGCGACCTTCGCGTTACGAGTGCGCTGCTCTACCGACTGAGCTACACCGGCGTGTAGCGCAACGTACCACTGCCGCAGCCGTTACGCAAACCCCTGTTTCCCTTCGCTTATTCCCCTACCCTCACGCCCCTTTGCAACCCCGCGGCGCCAGGTCTTCCTCGATGTTGGTGGTGCAACTCCACCCGGTCGCGGTGCGGGTCAGGGTAATGGCTTTGCCAACCACTGTGGCCGGGGCATCGACCAGGGTGCATTCAATCTTCCCGGTGCCATCAGCAGCCTTGCCTTCAGCCGTAATCGCGCAATGCGCCGTTGCCGGCTGCCCGCCCAGCGACCCTACATCCAGCACGTCCTTGCCTTCGTTCAAGCGCAGGTCCATGAGGGGCTTGAGTGACGAGATCTCCAACAGCCCGGCCGCCGCCTTGGTGCGGGACTGGTGGTTGGTGTACATCGGTATGGCGATGGTCGCCAGAATGCCAATGATCGCGACGACGATCATCAGTTCGATCAGGGTGATACCGCGTTGCCCTTTCATGAACGTTTTCCTTGTTTATACGCATACACATTTGGGGTCACTCTCGACCCCAGGCTGGCAGCGGCGCAGTAGGCCTGAACAGACACCTTTTGTCACCCCTCCCCGCCTGGGCGTCACCTTCGCTGAACTACTCTAGTGAGCATCAGGGAAGCACGCCCTCTCATGGGCACGGCAAGCTGTTTCCAAGCTTGTCGCTCGGGCAAAAAAGGACCTTTGCATGAACCATTCGATACGCCTCTACACCTGGCAGGGCACCGACGCCAATGGCCTAGCTGTTAACGGGCAGACGCCTGGGCGCAGCCCGGCTTATGTGCGCGCGGGGTTGCTGCGCCAGGGCATTCTGGTGGCCAGCTTGCGGCCGGCCGGTGGCCTGGTGTGGCGGTGGCCGAAGCGGCCTGAGAAAACCGACTCGGCGGGCTTCAGCCGGCAACTGGCGACCTTGCTCAAAGCCGGGGTGCCGCTGCTGCAGGCGTTCGAGGTGATGGGGCGCAGTGGGTGTGATGCGGGGCAGGCGGCGTTGCTGGTGCGATTGAAACAGGATGTGGCGTCGGGGCTGGGGCTGGCGGATGCGCTGCAGCGCCACCCGGGGTGGTTCGATACGTTGTACTGCAACTTGGTGCGGGTGGGTGAACAGTCCGGCACGCTCGATCGGCAGCTTGAGCAGTTGGCGGGGATGCTGGAGCAGCGTTTGGCCCTGCACAAGAAGGTGCGCAAGGCGATGATCTATCCGCTGCTGTTGTTGTTGACCGGGCTGGGGGTTTCGGCGGTTTTGTTACTGGAGGTGATCCCGCAGTTTCAGAATCTGTTCGCGGGGTTTGATACGGCGCTGCCGGCTTTCACGCAGTGGGTCATCGACTTGTCCACAGGGCTGGGGCGTTATGCGCCGCTGTTGCTGATCAGTATGGCGCTGCTGGGTTTGGCGGGGCGCCAGCTCTACCGCCAGCATGCGCCGGCGCGCCTGTGGATATCTCAGCGGGTGCTGGGCCTGCCGGTGTTCGGCAAGCTTTTGGCGCAGGCGGCGATGGCGCGCTTTGCGCGCAGCCTGGCTACGTCGTATGCCGCTGGGGTGCCGCTGCTGGATGCCATGGGGACGGTGGCCAAGGTGAGTGGTGGCGAGCTGCATGAGCAGGCGATTTTGCGGTTACGCCAAGGCATGGCCAATGGGCAGGGGCTGAACCAGGCGATGGCAGCCGAGCCGCTGTTCCCGCCGCTGCTGGTGCAGCTGGTGGCCATTGGTGAGTCCAGTGGCACGCTGGACACGATGCTGGAAAAAGCCGCCAGCCATTACGAAGAACAGGTCAGCCAGGCGCTGGAGCAGTTGACCAGCCTGCTGGAGCCCGCCATCGTGCTGATCCTGGGCCTGTTGGTTGGCGGCCTGGTGGTGGCGATGTACCTGCCGATCTTCCAGCTGGGTAGTTTGATCTGAACATGACTTTATGGACCTTCCTGGCAATGCAGCCGGCTTACTTCATCATCCTGGCGACGGTGCTCGGGCTGTTGGTGGGCAGTTTTCTCAATGTGGTGGTGTATCGCCTGCCGATCATGCTGGACCGCCAGTGGCAGCGTGAGGCACAAGAAGTGCTGGGGTTGCCGGTGGCCGAGCACGCGCGTTTCGACCTGTGCCTGCCGGCCTCGCAGTGCACGCAGTGCGGGCATCGGATTCGGGCGTGGGAAAACGTCCCGGTCCTCAGCTACTTGACGTTGCGCGGGCGCTGTTCTGCCTGCAAACACCGCATCAGCGCGCGTTACCCGTTGGTCGAGTTGGGCTGTGCGCTGCTGTCGATGGTGGTGGCCTGGCGCTGCGGGGCCAGCGTCGAGGCATTGACGCTTCTGCCGCTGACGTGGGGGTTGCTGGCCCTGAGCCTGATTGACTATGACCAACAACTGCTGCCCGACGCTATCGTGCTGCCAGGGCTCTGGCTTGGGTTGATCGTCAATTATTTCGGGGTAGTGGTGCCCTTGCCCGATGCGGTGTGCGGCGCCGTGGTCGGCTACCTCACCCTGTGGACGGTGTACTGGCTGTTCAAACTGGTGACCGGCAAAGAAGGCATGGGCTATGGCGATTTCAAGCTGTTGGCACTGATCGGCGCCTGGGGTGGCTGGCAGGTGCTGCCGCTGACATTGCTGCTGTCGTCGGTGGTGGGGGCGTTGGTGGGCGTGTGTCTGCTGCGTGTACGCAAGCATTCCATCGGTACCGCCATGCCGTTTGGCCCTTATCTGGCCATTGCGGGGTGGATTGCCGTGCTCTGGGGTGATGAAATATACGCCTCTTACATGCAACTGCTTGGATTCTGATGACCACTGCAGCTTTCACCCCCTGGATTCTCGGCCTGACCGGCGGCATCGGCAGCGGCAAGAGCGCCGCCGCCGAGCGCTTCGTCGAGCTTGGCGTGCACCTGGTCGATGCCGACCAGGCCGCGCGTTGGGTGGTTGAGCCTGGTCGCCCGGCGCTGGCGAGTATTGTCGAGCGCTTCGGCCCCGGCGTGCTGCTGGACGACGGCCAGCTCGACCGCGCCGCCTTGCGCCAGCTGATTTTCGCCGACCCCGCCCAGCGCCAATGGCTGGAAGCGCTGCTGCACCCGCTGATCGGGCAGGAAATCTTTAGCTACCTGGCCAAGGCGCAATCGCCTTATGCCGTGTATGTGTCACCCTTGCTGATCGAGTCTGGCCAGTATCGCAAGACCCAACGCGTGTTGGTGATCGATGCACCGCAGGCGTTGCAGGTGCAACGCACCCTGCAACGGGACAACACCAGCCCTGAGCAGGTGCAGGCCATTCTGCAGGCCCAGTTGGCCCGCGACGAGCGCCTGCGCCATGCCGACGATGTAGTGGTCAATGACCGCGACCTTGCCGCGTTGCACGAGCAGATCGACCGTCTGCATCACTTTTACCTGACTTTACGAGGAGGCCAGCCATGAGCCAGCCATTGACCGTCGATTGCCCGACCTGTGGCGCACCTGTGGAATGGAACGAGAAAAGCGCGTTCCGGCCGTTTTGCTCTGATCGCTGCAAGCTGATCGACCTGGGGGCCTGGGCGGCCGAGGAGCACAAGATCGCGGGTTCGGAAGAGTCCGAAGATGAGCTGTATTCCGGGGACCTGGAGCCGCGGCACTAAGCTGATCCCTGGGTTGCTGTGAGGCCCATTCGCGGGCAAGGCCAGCTTCCACAAGAAGACAGTTGCTCCCACATGATTTGCGCAGACCCAACAGTTAGCGCCACACCTGTGGGAGCTGGCTTGCCGGCGATGAAGCCGGAACAAGCAACAGAAGCCAGTTACTGCCACAGGGGCCTCACCACCACTCACTGGTCATCCTTCCACGGCGCCTGCAGGTACCGCGTGCGGTTGAACGTTTCCAGCCACTCCGGGCAAAACACCACCAGCGCACTGATCACCATGCCGTTGATGAACGCCTCGGGGAACATCATCAGCCACAGGTAGCCCACAAAATCACTCAGCCACTCGGGCATGGCAAAACGCCCGTCCAGCCACAAAATCCCCAACCCGGCCAACACACACACCAGCACCGTCAGCGCCGCCGGAAAAAACCCTGAACAAAAGATATACACAAACAGGTTTCGCGGTTGCGCGCGCTCGACCGCGAGGGCGCACAGTTCGGTAATCAGCACCGGCAAGCCAATCAACAGCAGGCCGTTGACGCCTAAAGCCGCCAGGTCCTGGCGCCCCAGCGCCAGCAACCCCAGCTGCGCAAGAAAGCCCCCCAGCACCGCCAGCGGCCAGTCCAGCAGCAGAGTGACGGCCGTCATGCCAATGAAGTGATACGACACGCCGGTGTCAAAATCGCGCCTGACCAGCCACAGGGCAAACAGGCAGAACACCGTACCAAACAGCAGATGCTGACGACGCCGGTCGCTGAACAGCTCCACCCAGCGGGCGCGGCTGGCGGCCCAGAGCAACAGTGGCACGTAACCAAGCCAGCCCAGCGTGAGGCTGGTGCTGGACAACACCTGTGCACTGATCACCTGACGAATACCCCTCTCTCCCCTGTGGACAAAAGTGAGTCTACACCCATTCTCCGTTTCATCCGGCTGCTGTAGGCTGGCGCCTCCCCGCAATGCAGGACGCATTCAAAATGTCGGAAGGAATCAACCTCACCCTGCTGCTCGCAGCAGTGCTCAACGCTGTGATCGGCCTTTTGCACCTGGCTATTATCGTGGTCGGCCCGCGTTGGTACCGCTTGTTCGGTGCAGGCGAGCGTATGGCTGTGGCGGCGGAAAAAGGGCGTTGGTATCCGGCACTGATTACAGCGGCCATCGCAGTGGTGTTGCTGATCTGGTCGGCTTACGCACTGTCCGCTGCTGGCCTTATCGGACGCCTGCCGTTGCTGGTTCCGGCCATCTGCCTGATCACCCTGGTCTACCTGGCGCGGGGGCTGCTTGGGCCGTGGCTGTTGGCTGGCACCGGACGTACGCGGCGCTTTATCGTGGTCAGCTCGCTGATCTGCCTGGGGTTTGGCTTGGTGCATCTACTGGGTGTGGTGCAGCAATGGCCGGTGCTGGGCTGATTTCTACGCACAAACAGCATCTTACCGTCATCGATTAGCGTCTAAGCTTGTCTGCATGGATGACTCAGACTACCTGCGCCTGCTTACCATCCAGGCCGAACAAGCCAATGCCTTTCTCTCCAATGCACGCAAATGGGAGCGTGAGCGTTGGGTATGCCAACGCCTACTGCAAGGGTTGAACATTCCCTACCGCAGCGAAGACTTCACCCCGGCCGGGCAGGAGCCGCCGGACGTGCTGTTCCGCGATGCGGCATTCGAGGTGTTTTTCGTACTGGACGAAGGCCGTCGCCTGAACGATGAGTGGCGCGAAGAGCTGCAACGCCGGCGCAGCGCGTTTTCCCTGGCCCAACTGGTGCGCCGCGAGGCACGCCCGCGGCGGATCAGTGCCACCGAACTGCTGGTGCGCCTGGCCCCGACCTTGCGCAAGAAGGCGCACAACTATAGGGAACGTGGGCTGGAGCTGAACGAGCTGGACATCATCGCGTTCGCCAGCCTCAAGCGCGAAGTGCTCGACCTCAACACCCACTTCCCGCCGCCCACCGAATACCTGCGCCAGGGTTGGCGCTCGCTGTCGCTGGTCGGCCCGACATTCGCCCGTGTGTTGTTCGCCCATCCCGATGCGCCAGACTTCCTGCGCGCCAACCTGGGGCGCAGCATTGTCTTCGATGTAGGCATCAGTCTTTGATCCAGTGCCGAGAGTCTTTGCGATGGCGTACACTCGGCGCCAGAGATAGAAAGCATTATCATTTGTTTCAAGCGCTTGCCTGAACGCTGTAGCGTTTGCGCAGTCACAAACGTCTATCTGACGAGGCCCACCATGACCAGCCGCCTGAATCCAGAAGATCAGCGTCGTGTCGATGAGTATCTACGCGCCCCCCAGCACCAAGTCGAGCGCAGGCCCTTCCGGCCATGGCTGCTCCTTGTACTGGTGGTGGCCGTGACCATTGGTCTGGGCCTCATAAGCCGCCTGTTGAGTGGACTGGTGCTATGAGCTGCCTCGCGCTCGCCCTCCCCTCATACCGTGTGCGGCCGGCCCCCAGGGCCACGAATTCCGTAAACCTTATGAGATATCCCCATGACTCATCGCATCGTGATTGTCGGCGGCGGCGCCGGCGGCCTGGAACTGGCGACCCGCCTGGGTAAAAGCCTGGGCAAGCGCAAGCACGCCGACATCACCCTGGTCGACGCCAACCTGACACACATCTGGAAGCCGCTGCTGCACGAAGTGGCGGCCGGCTCGCTGAACTCCTCGGAAGATGAACTGAACTACGTGGCCCAGGCCAAGTGGAATCACTTCAACTTCCAGTTGGGGCGCATGAGCGGCCTGGACCGTGAAGGCAAGCAGATCCAACTGGCCGCCACCCTCGATGAAGAGGGCCGCGAGTTGGTGCCTGCGCGCACCCTGAGCTACGACACCCTGGTCATCGCCGTGGGCAGCAACACCAACGACTTCGGCACCCTGGGCGCGGCGCAGCACTGCCTGTTCCTGGATACCCGCAAGCAGGCCGAGCGCTTCCACCAGCAACTGCTCAACCACTACCTGCGCGCCCACGCCGGTGATGTGGCCAGCGAGAAAATCAGCGTGGCCATCGTCGGCGCCGGTGCCACTGGCGTGGAGCTTGCGGCCGAGTTGCACCACGCCGCGCACGAGCTGGCAGCCTATGGCCTGGACCGCATCCAGCCCAAGGACATGCACATCACCCTGATCGAGGCGGGCCCACGGGTTTTGCCTGCACTGCCTGAGCGCATCAGCGTACCGGTGCACAAGACCCTGGAAAAACTTGGGGTGAAGGTGATGACCAATGCGGCGGTCAGCGAAGTGACCGAGGATGGGATGAAAACCAAGGACGGTGAAGTGATCCAGGCCAGCCTCAAGGTGTGGGCGGCCGGTATCCGTGCGCCGGGCTTCCTCAAGGACATCGATGGCCTGGAAACCAACCGCATCAACCAGCTGGTGGTGCGCCCTACCCTGCAGACCACCCGCGATGACAACATCTTTGCCTTCGGTGACTGCGCCGCGTGCCCGCAACCGGGTAGCGATCGCAACGTGCCGCCACGGGCGCAGGCTGCACATCAACAGGCGTCGATGCTGGCGCAAAGCCTGAAGGCGCGGCTGGAGAACAAGGCGCTGCCGACTTACGCGTACAAGGACTACGGTTCGTTGGTGTCACTGTCGCGCTTCTCGGCGGTGGGTAACCTGATGGGCAACCTGATGGGGAGCGTGAAGCTGGAGGGCTGGTTGGCGCGAATGTTCTATGTGTCGCTGTACCGGATGCACCAGATGGCGCTGTACGGGTTCTTCCGCACGGCGATGATGATGCTGGGTAGCAAGATTGGGCGCGGTACAGAGCCGCGGTTGAAGCTGCACTGAGGAATGCTGGGGGGCGCTTTGCGCCCCTTTCGCGGCACAAGGCCGCTCCCACAAGAGCCCACCATTTCAGATGATTGCGGTTCCTGTGGGAGCGGCCTTGTGCCGCGAAAGGCCTGCACAGCAGGCCCAGAGATTGTTCAGATAAAACCGAGACAAAAGAAAAAGGGCATCTCAGTCGAGATGCCCTCTTTACATGGTGGGTCGTGTAGGATTCGAACCTACGACCAATTGGTTAAAAGCCAACTGCTCTACCAACTGAGCTAACGACCCTGAAAATGGTCGGGGTGAGGGGATTCGAACTCCTGACATCCTGCTCCCAAAGCAGGCGCGCTACCGGACTGCGCTACACCCCGAGATTGGCTCCGCGACCTGGACTCGAACCAGGGACCCAATGATTAACAGTCATTTGCTCTACCGACTGAGCTATCGCGGAACTGAACTTCGGTACATCTTTACTGCTTCGAAGTCTGTGTTAGCTTCGAACTCTTTAGCTTCTTCGCTTTCGCTTTGTCGCTGCTGAGGCCGGCTATTCTACATTCTTCGTTTTGCTTGTCAACCACTTTTTTTCATTCAACTTACTGATTTCTAAGTTGTTTTGCTAACACCGATGTTCCTGGTGATTCGCTTAGTGCCTGACAACGCGGCGTATATTAGGGGCACTCTTAAATCTGCGCAAGCGTTTTTTTCAAAAATTTCAGCAAGTTATGAAAAAAACTGGCGAGGCCCCGATTTTACGGGGTTTGGGCGGGTCTCTTCGCGGGTAAACCCGCTCCTACAGGGCTCTATGTTGGCTGCAGAAACGCTGCGCCCATAAAAAAGCCCCGCAGATGCGGGGCTAGTTTTTGCAGCGGTGGGATCAGGCAAACACGATTTCTTCGCCTTCTACCTCGGCAGTGATCGCCGAACCCGGCATGAATTTGCCGGCCAGGATCATTTGCGCCAGCGGGTTCTCGATCCAGCGCTGAATCGCACGCTTCAGTGGCCGTGCGCCATACACCGGGTCGTAACCCACCGCGATCAGCTTGTCCAACGCCTCAGGGCTCAAGCTAAGCGACAGTTCGCGCTCCAGCAGGCGGCTACGCAGGCGGCCCAGCTGGATCTCGGTGATGCCGGCGATCTGGTCACGGCCCAATGGCTCGAACACCACCACTTCGTCGACCCGGTTGATGAACTCCGGACGGAAGTGCGAACCCACCGCATCCATCACCGCCGCACGCTGTGCCTCACGATCACCGACCAGTTCCTGGATCTGCGCGGAGCCCAGGTTGGAGGTCATCACGATCACCGTGTTGCGGAAGTCCACGGTACGGCCGTGGCTGTCAGTCAATCGGCCATCCTCAAGCACCTGCAGCAGCACGTTGAACACGTCCGGGTGCGCCTTCTCCACCTCGTCGAGCAGCACCACCGAATAAGGCTTGCGCCGTACCGCTTCGGTCAGGTAACCGCCCTCCTCGTACCCTACATAGCCTGGCGGTGCGCCGATCAGGCGAGCCACGGAGTGCTTCTCCATGAACTCGGACATGTCGATGCGCACCATCGCCTCTTCCGTGTCGAACAGGAACTCGGCCAAGGCCTTGCACAGCTCGGTCTTACCCACACCGGTCGGGCCGAGGAACATGAACGAACCACTTGGCCGGTTCGGGTCGGACAACCCGGCGCGGGAGCGGCGTACGGCGTTGGCCACGGCGGTGACGGCTTCGTGCTGACCGATCACGCGCTGGTGCAGCAAGTCTTCCATCTTCAGCAGCTTCTCGCGCTCGCCTTCGAGCATCTTGGCAACCGGGATGCCGGTCCACTTGGACACCACTTCGGCAATCTCTTCCTCGGTGACCTTGTTGCGCAGCAGCTGGTTTTCCGACTTGCCGTGCTGGTCGACCATCTGCAGGCTGCGCTCCAGGTCCGGGATTACCCCGTACTGCAGCTCGGCCATGCGGCTCAGGTCGCCTTTACGACGGGCGGCTTCCAGCTCCTGGCGGGCCTGCTCGATCTTTTGCTGAATCTGCGCCGAGCCTTGCACTTCGGCTTTCTCGGATGCCCAGATCTCTTCGAGGTCGGAATACTCACGCTCCAGCCGCTCGATTTCCTCGTGCAGTTTTTCCAGGCGCTTCTTCGCGGCTTCGTCTTCTTCTTTCTTCAGTGCCTGGGATTCCACCTTCAACTGGATCAGGCGACGGTCCAGACGGTCGAGCACCTCGGGCTTGGAGTCGATTTCCATCCGAATGCGGCTGGCCGCTTCGTCGATCAGGTCAATGGCCTTGTCCGGCAACTGGCGGTCAGTGATGTAGCGATGGCTGAGCTTGGCCGCCGCAATAATCGCGCCGTCGGTGATGGCCACCTTGTGGTGCACTTCGTAGCGTTCTTTCAGGCCGCGCAGGATGGCGATGGTGTCTTCCTCGCTCGGCTCCTCCACCAGTACCTTCTGGAAGCGCCGCTCCAGGGCGGCGTCCTTCTCGATGTACTGGCGGTACTCGTTGAGCGTGGTGGCGCCAACGCAGTGCAGCTCACCACGGGCCAGGGCCGGCTTGAGCATGTTGCCCGCGTCCATGGCGCCCTCGCCTTTACCGGCGCCGACCATGGTGTGCAGTTCGTCGATGAACAGGATGATCTGGCCTTCCTGCTTGGACAGCTCGTTAAGCAGCGACTTCAGGCGCTCTTCGAACTCGCCACGGTACTTGGCACCGGCGATCAGGGCCCCCATGTCCAGCGCCAGCAGGCGCTTGCCTTTAAGGCCGTCGGGCACTTCGCCGTTGATGATGCGCTGGGCCAGGCCTTCGGCGATGGCGGTTTTACCCACGCCAGGTTCACCGATCAGCACCGGGTTGTTCTTGGTACGCCGTTGCAGCACCTGCACGGTACGGCGGATTTCGTCGTCGCGGCCGATCACCGGGTCGAGCTTGCCCTCTTCGGCACGCTTGGTCAGGTCGACCGTGTACTTGTCCAGGGCCTGGCGCGACTCTTCGGCGTTGGGGTCGTTGACCGCCGCGCCGCCACGCAGGTTATTGATGGCGTTTTCCAGGGCCTTCTTGGTCACGCCCTGGCTCAACAGCAGCTTGCCGAGCTTGCTGTTCTCGTCCATGGCGGCGAGCAGCACCAGCTCGCTGGAGATGAACTGGTCGCCCTTCTGCTGGGCCAGGCGGTCGGCCTGGTTGAGCAGGCGCGCCAGGTCCTGGGACATGTTCACGTCGCCAGTGGGGTTCTGGATTTTCGGCAGTTGGTCGAGTTCTTTCACCAGTGCCTGACGCAGGCTGTTGATGTCGAAGCCGACCTGCATCAGCAGCGGCTTGATCGACCCGCCCTGCTGTTCAATCAGTGCCTGCACCAGGTGCAGGGGCTCGATGGCAGGGTGGTCCATGCCTACGGCGAGGGACTGAGCGTCGGATATGGCTAATTGAAGCTTGCTGGTTAAACGGTCTATTCGCATGGGAGTACCTTCCTGTTAGGGCAGGTCGGAGCGATGGACAGCGCCTTTAATGAAGAAACCTGCCAGAGATGACCAATAGATAAGGGTGATTCTGGAAGATTCAAGCGTAGCGGGGTTGACCGGGGTCAGCCTTTGGAATGCTGGGGGCGCTGTGCGGCCCCAGTTTCTTGAATTCAGCGAGGCTGCAGCCACACCAGTGAAGCAAACCGCCCACCCTGCGGTGTACGGCGATAGGAGAAGAACCGCTGATCGCTGACCGTGCAAAAGCCACCGCCATAAACGGCAGTAACGCCACGGGCAGCCAGGCGAATTCGCGCCAGCGCATAGATGTCGGCCATCAGCTTGCCCGGCTGCGCGCCCTCGACAAAGGCATTGGCGGCCTCCGGGTGCACGGCGGTAAAGGCATCACGCACTTCCAGCCCCACTTCGAACGCCTGCGGGCCAATGGCCGGCCCCAACCAGACCAATACCTCTTCAGGTGGCAGGGCCAAACGGTCGAGGGTGGCTTCCAGCACCCCGCCCGCCAACCCGCGCCAGCCGGCGTGGGCGGCGGCCACACGGGTACCGGCTCGGTCACAGAACAGCGCGGGGAGGCAATCGGCAGTCATCACAGTACAGGCAATGCCAGGCTGGTCGGTCCAGCTGGCGTCGGCCTCGGCCACCACGGCCGGGTCGGCATCCGCCACCACCAGGCCATGCACTTGCTTGAGCCAGGCAGGCTGGATCGCGAACTCGTCGCTCAGACGGCGGCGGTTCTCGGCAACCGCGACTGGGTCATCACCGACGTGATCACCCAGGTTGAACGCTTCATAGGGCGGCAGGCTGACGCCGCCCTGACGCGTGGTGACACAAGCGCGAACCGAGGCCGGGGCCGGCCAGTCAGGAAACAGCAGCGCCTGCGTCAGACCCTTCATCCGATAAAGCTCTCGCGGTCTTCGTTCAACAACGTCAGCAACCAGAGGAAGTCATCCGGCAACGGCGATTCCCACTTCATGACTTCACCGGTAATCGGGTGGGCCAACGCGAGGAAACGCGCATGCAGCGCCTGACGCGGGAAGGTCTTGACCGCCTCGACCATGGTTGGGCTGGCAGCCGGCGGAATGCGGAAGCGCCCACCGTACGTCTGGTCGCCGACCAGTGGGAAACCAACATGGGCCATGTGCACACGAATCTGGTGGGTCCGGCCGGTTTCCAGCTTGACCCGCACGTGGGTGTGCGAGCGGAAGCGCTTGAGCACACGGTAGTGGCTGACCGCCGGTTTGCCGCCGTCGGTGACCGCCATGCGCTGGCGCATGCCGCCGTGGCGACCGATCGGGGCGTCGATCTTGCCGCCGGAGGTCACCACACCAATCACGATGCACTCATAGATGCGGCTGACTTTGCGACTTTGCATTTGCTCGACCAGCCTGGTCTGCGCTTGCAAGGTCTTGGCCACCACCATCAGACCGGTGGTGTCCTTGTCCAGGCGGTGGACAATACCGGCGCGCGGCACATTGATGATGTCTGGCACGTGGTGCAGCAGTGCATTGAGCAAGGTACCGCTGGCATGGCCGGCGGCCGGGTGCACAACCAGCCCGGCAGGCTTGTTGATCACCATGATATGGTCGTCTTCGTAGACGATATCCAGCTCGATGTCTTCTGCGATCCACTCGCCCTGGGCCTCTTGTTCGGCCTCCAGGACAAGCACAGAGCCACCATAGACGGTGTCTCGAGGGCGCACCACGGCACCATCGACCGTCAGGCGGCCCTCTTTGATCCACGTAGTAAGCCGCGAACGCGAGTACTCGGCGAACAATTGGGCGGCGACCTGGTCGAGGCGTTGACCGCCCAGATCGGACGGTACCTCTGCGCTAAGTTGAATGATCTCGGACATGCTCGATTCGGCGGGCGCACAGCCTTTGGTTTCGGCTGCGAGCTTGTGGTTAAATACGGCTTCTTTTGTCCCGGGGTTGGCCGGGGCGCTCATCATAACAGGACGGCACCGCCCAAGACAGCGGCCGTCAAAGGGACGCAAGCCGCCATGCGAGTGAAACACCTGCTGCTGATCGCCATCCTCGGGCTTACCGCGGCCTGTTCCTCTAATAAGGAAGTCATTGACGAGAACCTCAGCGAAGCCGAGCTTTACCAGCAGGCTCAGGCTGACCTGGACAATTCCAGCTACACCAGCGCCGTGAACAAGCTCAAGGCCCTGGAATCGCGCTACCCGTTCGGCCGCTACGCCGACCAGGCGCAGCTCGAGCTGATCTACGCCAACTACAAGAACACCGAGCCGGAGGCCGCCAAGTCCGCCGCCGAGCGTTTCATCCGCCTGCACCCGCAGCACCCGAACGTCGACTACGCCTACTACCTCAAGGGCCTGACGTCGTTTGACCAGGACCGTGGCTTGCTGGCGCGCTTCCTGCCGCTGGACATGACCAAGCGTGACCCGGGTGCCGCCCGCGACTCGTACAACGAGTTCGCCCAGCTGACCAGCCGCTTCCCGAACAGCCGCTACGCGCCGGACGCCAAGCAGCGCATGATCTACCTGCGCAACCTGCTGGCCTCCTACGAAATCCACGTGGCCGACTACTACCTGGGCCGCCAGGCTTATGTAGCAGCCGCCAACCGTGGCCGCTACGTGGTCGAAAACTTCCAGGAAACGCCGTCGGTCGGCGACGGCCTGGCGATCATGGTCGAGGCGTACCAGAAGATGCACCTGGACGAGCCGGCTGCCACCAGCCTGGAAACCCTCAAGCTCAACTACCCTGACCACCCAAGCCTGGTCGATGGCGAATTCCAGCCCAAGCAGACCGAGTCTGATGGCCGTGGCTGGCTGTCCAAGGCGACCCTGGGCTTGATCGAAACCGAGACCCCGTTGCCACCGGGCGAGACCCGCGCCAACCAGGACGTGGTCAAGCAGTTCCAGGACGCTCGCGCCGAGATGCCGCAAGAGCTGCTGCCGAAGGACGAAAATGGCGATGTGATCCTGCCGGAAGGCCCGAAAGAAGCCGAGCAGGACCGTTCGTGGTTCAGCTACATGACCTTTGGCCTGTTTGACTGAGTGTGTGGATAAATAGAAAGGGAGGCCTGAGGCCTCCCTTTTTTATTGACTGCGCCCTAGACTGTCGCCTTCTTCATTCGACAAGCTGGACACCATGGTTCGCCTACTTTTCTGGATCGCCCTGATCGCCGCCGCGTTCTGGCTGTGGCGCAAGTTCAAGATCAGCCAGCAATCGCACTCTGAGCCGAAGCTCGACGACCCGCTGAAGATGGTGCGCTGCGCCCATTGCGGCGTGCACCTGCCTAATGACCGGGCGTTGAAGCTGGGCAAGGATTGGTATTGCAGCCAAGCGCACCTTGAACAGGGGCCGGGGCAATCGCGCTGAGGCGGGATTCGGTGAAGGGGGGCGCTGCGCGCCCCAATCGCGACGCAAGGCCGCGCCTACATGCACAGCGTAATCGCCGGTAGGAGCGGCCTTGTGTCGCGAAAGGCCCGCAAAGCGGGCCCGGCACTCTCAGCCCAAACGCCCTGCCGGCGCATACGGCGCCGGGTCGATAATCGGCTCAGCCCCGATCAGCAAATCGACAAACAGCTGGCAAGACGCTGGCGCCAGCACCAGGCCATTGCGGTAATGCCCGCAATTGAGCCACAACCCTTCATGCCCAGGCACTGGCCCTATGTACGGGATGCCTTCCGGCGAGCCAGGTCGCAGCCCCGCCCAATGCCCCACCACCGTGGCCTGTGCCAGCTCCGGCAGCAGCTCGACCGCCGAAGCCTTGAGGCTCTCCAGCGCCTGCTCGGTTGGGGTCTTGTCGTAGCCGGCATGCTCCAGCGTACTGCCCACTAGAATGTGCCCGTCGCGGCGCGGAATCGCGTAGCGCCCCTTCGCCAGTACCATGCTCGGCAAGAAGTCTTCGGCACACTTGAACAGAATCATCTGGCCCTTCACCGGCTCCACCGGCAGCTCCAGGCCAAGCGTGCGCAGCAGGTCGCCGCTCCAGGCACCTGCGCTCAATACCACTTCATCGGCATCGATCACGCCGTCTGCCGTCTGCACGCCGGTGACGCGCTCACCCTCATGGCGGAAGCCAGTGACCTGGCAGTGTTCACGCAGGCTCACGTTAGGGAGCGCCAGCAAGGCCGCTTTGAGCGACTTCACCAAGCGCGGATTGCGCACGTTGGCCACGCCCGCCATGTAGATGGCGCGCTTGAAACCAGGCCCCAGCACCGGCACCGCGTCATAGGCGGCCGAGATATCTACAGCACTGAGCGGGCGCCGCTCGCGCTCGGCCCAGGCCAGCGCCTCGGCTTCATCGTCCAGGTCCAGCCAATACAGCCCGGTGGTATGCACCTGCGGATCGATGCCCGTAGCAGCGAACAGGTGCTCGCCCAGCTGTGGATAAAAATCCTGGGACCAGTGCGCCAGGGCGGTTACCGCCGGGCTGTAGCGCCATGGGTACAACGGCGAGACGATGCCGCCACCGGCCCAGGACGACTCGCGGCCGACCTCACCTTGGTCGCAGACCACTACCTGACCGACGTTCGCCGCCAGGTTGAACGCCGTCAGCAGGCCAATAACCCCACCGCCGACCACCACTACTTGCTTGCTCATCTGTCGATCCAAACACCTGAAGTAAAACCGCGATGCGCCGGGCATCATTCATGCTTCAGCTTCCCCAACACTGCTCGCTGCCGTCCAGGCGGCCCGGATTGCTGCGCACGCCGCTTTGATCAAGCTGAAAATCACCGCAGCGATCATCGGCCATCAGGCCATTGGGCAGCCGCCTCGCGCTCAGCGTGAAGGTATCGCTGCCACGTTGGGCCTGCAGGCTGTAATGACGGTTGGCAGTGGGCAATGCCAGCTCGCCCTCGGCGTATTGGCCCGTGCGCACGCGGTGGCGCTCCAGGCGCAAGGCGGCGTCATGCAGCAAGCCAACCACTTCGCTGCGTGCGGCTCGCTTGAGCTGGTCGCTGTAACTGGGGTAGGCAATGGCTGCCAGAATGCCGGTCACGGCCACGACAATCAACAATTCGATCAGGCTCAGGCCTTGCTGCATGTCAGGGTTCCCTCAATCTTTGTCGCCAGAGGATGCGCCGCACCTCACCGCCCGACAGGGCATACACCGCTTCCAGTACATGCCGCGACTCGGCTTGCCGGCTGACGGCAGTCACCCTGAACAAGGTGGCCTGCTGGCCCTCGGGCAAGTGCACGACGCGCTCGCTTGTGCCAAGGTTCTGCACGTGGAAGAAGCCGCTTTCGCTGCCCTGCCAACCGCCCTGCAAGGCGTGCGGGCGTTGTGGTGGTTGGCAGGGCTTGCACACCGGGGGCGTTGCCTGCGGTAGCTGCGCAGCAGCCAGCAGCAGTGTCTGTTCGGCTTGCTCAAGTGCCTTGAGCCCATCACGCCAGTAGCCGGTCATGCGTGTTTCCACCAACGCATCGCGCAGGGCCGAGGCCGCGAGCAGGCCAAGCAGCGCGCTCAGTACCAGCGCTAACAGCAACACCACGCCGCGTTGGCGCTTCATAACTCGGCCACTGGGTTGCGCAGCGCCACACTCAGCACATGCTGCTGTTCGATGCCCAGGGTGGGTTCGTATAGGGTCAAGTGCACATCCACCCGCCCGCCTTGCGGTGTCTCGACAAGCGCCACACGCATCTCGCGCACATGGTCGACCAACGGTTGCGGGCTACCTCGTCGCCGGAACTTCAACGTGCCCTCCTCCAGTACATAGACGTGCCGGCTGATAGGGAACGCCAACAGCTGTCCGCTACTTTCAGCTCGTCCCTTGTACACGTGGGCCTCGTCAGTGCAGTTGGTCAGCAGCGTCCAGCCTGGAGCACCGGTATGCCCAGGCAGCTCAGCAACCACCAGGCTCAGGCTGGTGGGGCCTACTTGCAGTGGGTGGGCGAAGGCTTGGCGCGCTGCCGGGTCTTTGAAATCGCCGGGCTGCAAGCGCAGGCAACCGAACATGCCGGCCATGCGAATGTCCTGGGCCATGCGTTGCAAGGCCAACCGGGCATCACCCTGCAGCCGTGCGGCCACACCCTGCAGACGCCAGGTTTCATGGGCAGACACAAACAGCTGGCTGGCCGCTGCCAGCAGCAGCAAACCGATGGCGAGCGCCAGCACCACTTCGAGCAAGCCAAAACCGCGCTGTGCGTGGTTCATCGCTGCACCTGCCGCTCGCCTGCTGCCCTGGTTTGCTCTCGCTGTGTGTGCACCAACAAGGCGGCCTGCGCGTCGTGCCGTGCGGCCTCGGTTGCCTGCAATGCGCGCACCTGCAGGGCTGCTGCGGCAAACATGCCCACGGCCACCACCACCATGGCCAGCAGTACCTCCAGAAGCGTCATGCCCCGTTCCATCGTTCGCATCCCTGCGCCCCTACGACTTTTCCTGCAGCTGATTACTCGCCGGGCGACTGGATCAATTGCCCTGCGACGTTGAAGCTGAAGCGAAGCACTTCCAGGGAGAAATGCACGGTGCGGCAACAGGGTGCAACACTGATACAAATGATGTTGGCGCTGGCCATGGCGGCCGTTCTGACACAGCTGGGGATGCCTGCCTACACTGGCATCTCTGACGACTTACACAGCGCAGCCGCAGCACGAGACCTCGCGCAGGCGCTGCGCAGTGCGCGCAGCCACGCATTGCTGCAAGGCCAGGCGGTGCTGGTGCAACCCATAGAAGGCGATTGGGGAAAGGGGTGGCGTGCGGTGCTTGAGCACAATCAGCAGGTGCTGCGTGAACACCGTTTGTCGCGACCGCTGAAAATTGCCCACAACACCCGGGGGCAAGTGAGGTTCAGTGCATTGGGGGTTCCGCTGGGGCTCAACAATGCAACCCTGGAAATATGCGAGCGCTCCTCCCCCACCGGCCAGCATCACGTAGTGCTGTCAACCAGCGGCAGGGTCAGCCTGCGCACGGGTGAGCCCGAGAGGGGCTCACTGTGCGCACGTGCCTGATCAGATCAGCGAACGAACCCGCAGCTCTTTAGGCATCGAGAACGTGATGTTCTCCTCGCGCCCATCGAGCTCTTCGGCGCCAGAAGCGCCCCACGCCTTGAGCTGCTCGATCACGCCACGCACCAGCACTTCCGGTGCAGAAGCGCCCGCAGTGATGCCGATGCGGGCCGCGTCACCAAACCAGCTGCGCTGCAGGTCCTCGGCACCATCGATCAGGTACGCAGGGGTACCCATGCGCTCGGCCAGTTCACGCAGGCGGTTGGAGTTGGAGCTGTTCGGGCTGCCGACCACCAGTACCACGTCACATTCGCCGGCCAGTTGCTTGACGGCATCCTGGCGGTTCTGGGTGGCGTAGCAGATGTCGTCCTTGCGCGGGCCACCGATGTTCGGGAAGCGCGCACGCAGGGCATCGATGACACGGCTGGTGTCATCCATCGACAGCGTGGTCTGGGTCACGAAGGCCAAGTGGTCCGGGTCGCGCACCTGCAGCTTGGCGACATCCTGCTCGTCTTCGACGAGGTAGATGGCGCCGCCGTTGCTGGCGTCGTACTGCCCCATGGTGCCTTCGACTTCAGGGTGCCCTGCGTGGCCGATGAGGATGCATTCACGGCCGTCGCGGCTGTACTTGGCCACCTCAATGTGCACCTTGGTGACCAGCGGGCAGGTGGCATCGAACACCTTCAGACCACGCCCGGCCGCTTCCTGGCGCACGGCCTGGGAAACACCGTGGGCGCTGAAGATGACGATGACGTCGTCAGGTACCTGCTCCAGCTCTTCGACGAAGATGGCACCGCGGTTGCGCAGGTCTTCGACCACGAACTTGTTGTGCACCACTTCGTGACGCACGTAGATCGGCGGGCCAAAGACTTCCAGGGCACGGTTGACGATCTCGATCGCCCGGTCGACCCCCGCGCAAAAACCGCGAGGGTTGGCGAGTTTGATTTGCATGCTCGGCTCCAGGCTTACAAGGCCTTCACGTCGAGGATCTGCACCTCGAAGCTCAGGGTCTTGCCAGCCAGTGGGTGATTGAAGTCGATGGTCACTTGCGCGTCATCGAACGCCTTGACCACGCCCGGCAGCTCGGCGTTGGCGGCGTCATTGAAGATCACCAACAGGCCTTCGGACAACTCCATGTCGGTGAACTGCGAACGCGGCATCACTTGCACATTCTGCGGGTTCGGCTGGCCGAAGGCGCTCTCAGGGGCCACAGTGACGGTGCGCTTGTCGCCGGCCTTGAAGCCGAACAGCGCGGCTTCGAAACCTGGCAACAGGTTGCCATCACCGACTTTGAACACGGCTGGCGACTTGTCGAAGGTGCTGTCGACAGTATCGCCGTTTTCCAGGTGCAGCGCGAAGTGCAAGGTGACTTCAGTGTTCTGGCCAATACGGATGTCAGTCATGGACAGGCTCCTCGGACTTCTTGCTCTTGAACATATCCAGCGCCAGCATTACCGCGCCAACGCAAATCGCACTGTCGGCCAGGTTGAAGGCCGGGAAGTAATGGCGGTTCTGCCAGTGCACCAGGATGAAATCGACTACGTGGCCAAGCACGATGCGGTCGTACAGGTTCCCCAGCGCACCACCCAGCACCAGCGCCAGCGCGATGGCCAGCCAGGTCTCGCTGCGCCCAAGGCGCTTGAGCCAGACCACCAGCACCGCACTGACCACCACGGCGATCACGGCAAACAGCCAGCGCTGCCAGCCGGCGCCATCGGCGAGGAAGCTGAAAGCCGCCCCGGTGTTGTAGGCCAGGGTCCAGCTGAAGTAGTCCGGGATGACCACGATCTGCTGGTACAGGCTCAATTTGCCTTCGAAGTAAACCTTGGTGACCTGGTCAAGGACCAGGACCACCAGGCTCAGCCAGAGCCAGGCAAGGCGCCCGAAGCGCCCCGCTGCAGGGTTAGGCATAGTGGCGCACCTCACCCGAACCGCTCAGGTTGTCGACGCAACGGCTGCAGATTTCCGGGTGCTCCGGGTGGCTGCCGACGTCGGCGCGGAAGTGCCAGCAGCGGCCGCACTTGGCGTGACCGGACTTGACCACTTTCAGCTTGAGGCCTTCGACTTCGGTCGCCACGGCGTCAGCCGGTGCCTGCACAAACGGCACCACGCTGGCAGCCGAGGTGATCAGCACGAAGCGCAGCTCGTCGCCCAGCTTGCTCAGGTCGGCGCTCAGGCCTTCCTCGGCGTACAGGGTAACTTCGGCCTGCAGGTTGCCGCCGATGACCTTGGCGGTACGCTGGTTTTCCAGCTCCTTGTTGACCGATGCCTTGACCGCCATGACGCGATCCCAGTAGGCACGGTCCAGCTCGATGCCTTCTGGCAGCTCGCTCAGGCCCTGGTACCAGCCGTTGAGCATCACCGACTCGTTGCGCTCGCCCGGCAGGTACTGCCAGATTTCGTCGGCGGTGAAGGACAGGATCGGCGCGATCCAGCGCACCAGCGCCTCACTGATGTGGTACAGCGCGGACTGGCACGAACGGCGGGCGACACTGTTGGCGCCGGTGGTGTACTGGCGGTCCTTGATGATGTCGAGGTAGAAGCCACCCAGCTCCTGCACGCAGAAGTTGTGGATCTTCGAGTAGACGTTCCAGAAACGGTACTCGCTGTAGTGCTCTTCCAGCTCGCGCTGCAGCAGCAGCGTGCGGTCCACTGCCCAACGGTCCAGGGCCAGCATGTCCTCTGGGGCCAGCAGGTCGCGGGCCGGGTCGAAGCCGGACAGGTTGGAGAGCAGGAAGCGCGCGGTGTTGCGGATACGGCGGTAGGCGTCAGCGCTGCGCTGCAGGATCTGCTCGGAAACGGCCATTTCACCGGAGTAGTCGGTGGCCGAAACCCACAGGCGCAGGATGTCGGCACCCAGGGTGTTGTTGACCTTTTCCGGCTCGATGGTGTTGCCCAGCGACTTGGACATCTTGCGGCCGTTCTCGTCCACGGTGAAGCCGTGGGTCAGCAGCTCGCGGTACGGCGCGTGGTTGTCGACGGCGCAACCGGTCAGCAAGGACGAGTGGAACCAACCGCGGTGCTGGTCGGAGCCTTCCAGGTACAGGTCGGCGACCGGACCGGTGGCGTGGCCGATGTCGTGCGAGCCACGCAGCACGTGCCAGTGGGTGGTACCGGAGTCGAACCACACGTCCAGGGTGTCGGTGATCTTGTCGTACTGGCCGGCTTCGTCGCCGAGCAGTTCAGTGGCGTCCAGCTTGAACCAGGCCTCGATACCCTCTTGTTCGACGCGCTTGGCCACCGCCTCCATCAGTTCGACGGTACGCGGGTGCAGCTCGCCGGTCTGCTTGTGCAGGAAGAACGGGATCGGCACGCCCCAGTTGCGCTGACGCGAGATGCACCAGTCCGGGCGGTTGGCGATCATCGAGTGCAGGCGCGCCTGGCCCCAGGCCGGGACGAACTTGGTATCTTCGATGGCCTTGAGCGCGCGCTCACGCAGCGGCTCGCCGGTGGTTGGCTGCTTGTCCATGCCGACGAACCACTGCGCGGTGGCGCGGTAGATCAGCGGGGTCTTGTGGCGCCAGCAGTGCATGTAGCTGTGGCTGATGGTTTCGGTATGCATCAGCGCACCGACTTCGCTCAGCTTCTCGACGATGGCCGGGTTGGCCTTCCAGATGAACTGGCCGCCGAAGAATTCCAGTGACTCGACGTACACACCGTTGCTCTGCACCGGGGTGAGGATGTCGTCGTTGACCATGCCGTAGCGCTTGCAGGTGACGAAGTCGTCTTCACCGTAGGCAGGCGCGGAGTGAACCACACCGGTACCGGCGCCCAGCTCGACGTAGTCTGCCAGGTAGAGTGGCGACAGGCGGTCGTAGAACGGGTGGCGGAAGTTGATCAGCTCCAGGGCCGAACCCTGGGCGGTGGCGATGACCGAGCCTTCCAGGTTGTAGCGCTTGAGGCACGACTCGACCAGCTCTTCGGCCAGCACCAGCAGGCGCTCGCCGGTATCGACCAGGGCGTACTTGAACTCCGGGTGGATGTTCAGCGCCTGGTTGGCGGGGATGGTCCACGGGGTGGTGGTCCAGATCACGATGGCGGCGGGCTTGGCCAGCGAGGCCAGGCCAAAGGCGGCGGCCAGCTTGTCGGCGTCGGCGACCGGGAAGGCCACATCGATGGTCTGGGATTTTTTGTCGGCGTATTCAACCTCGGCTTCAGCCAGGGCCGAGCCGCAATCGAAGCACCAGTTCACAGGCTTGAGGCCCTTGAACACGAAGCCTTGCTTGACCATCTCGGCCAGGGCACGGATCTCACCGGCCTCGTTGGCGAAGTTCATGGTCTTGTACGGGTTGTCCCAGTCACCCAGCACACCCAGGCGGATGAACTCGGTCTTCTGCCCTTCGATCTGCTCGGCGGCGTATTCGCGGCACAGCTCACGGGTGCGGTCGGCCGACAGGTGCTTGCCATGGGTGACTTCGACCTTGTGCTCGATCGGCAGGCCGTGGCAGTCCCAACCCGGCACGTACGGCGCGTCGAAACCCGACAGGGTCTTGGAGCGGACGATCATGTCCTTGAGAATCTTGTTCAGCGCATGACCGATGTGAATCTTGCCGTTGGCATAGGGCGGGCCGTCGTGCAGGACGAACTTCGGACGATCCTTGCCAATTTCGCGCAGCTTCTGGTACAGGCCAATGCTGTCCCAGCGCTGCAGGATCTGCGGTTCGCGCTGAGGCAGGCCGGCCTTCATGGGGAAGGCGGTGTCCGGAAGGTTAAGCGTGGCTTTGTAGTCGGTCATTTCAGGCTCTTCGTTAGCGGTTGAGCGTGCCAATGTGCACGTGCGGCGGCGATGTCCGCGTCGATCGCCGACTTCAGCGCCTCCAGGGAGGCGAATCGCTGCTCTTCACGCAGCTTGTGGTGGAACTCCACCGTCAGACGCCGGCCATACAGGTCGCCGGCATAATCCAGAAGATGAATCTCCAGGTGCGGGCGCCCATCACCGGCAACGGTGGGGCGCACGCCGATATTGCCGACACCCGGCCAGGCCTTGCCGTCGATTTCGATGCTGGCCAGGTAAACCCCGGACAGCGGCACGCGGCGGCGCTTGAGCTGGATGTTGGCGGTGGGCGTGCCGAGTTGGCGCGCCAGTTTCTGGCCGTGCAGGACGCGGCCAGTGATACGGTACGGGCGGCCCAGCAGGTGCTCGGCCAGTTCGAAGTTACCTTCGGACAAGGCCTTGCGCACTTCGGTGCTGCTGACCCGCAAACCGTCTTGGATCACGGTGTTGGCGGCTTCGACGGTAAACCCGTACTTGTCGCCCGCCTCGACCAGGAAGGCAAAATCGCCCGCGCGGTCGCAGCCAAAGCGGAAGTCGTCGCCCACTTCAAGGTGACGCACGCCCAGGCCGTCTACCAGGATGGCTTTGACAAATTCATCGGCGCCAAGCTTGCTCAGGCGTTGGTTGAACGCCAGGCACAGCACCCGGTCGATACCCTCGGCGGCCAGCAGTTCGACCTTGTCACGCAACCGTGCCAGACGCGCCGGCGCGGTATCGGGGGCAAAGTATTCGCGCGGCTGTGGCTCGAAGATCACCACGCAAGTCGGCAGGCCAAGTGCCTGGCCGCGCTCACGCAGACGCGCCAGGATTGCCTGGTGGCCACGGTGAACCCCGTCGAAGTTGCCAATGGTGGCGACACAGCCCCGGTGCTCGGGGCGCAGGTTGTGAAGACCTCGAACCAGCTGCATAACGCGCTTCTTGCTCATAAAGTGGCCGATTATAACCACACCCGAGCGCCGGTGACAGGCAGCAGCGCCCGGGTGTGGCGTGGAATGCGAAAAACCGACGCCTGACGTGCTCTGGGCTTCAGTGCAGGGCCTTGCGGGCGAAATGCCGAGGCCGGAAGCCACACAGGTACAGGCAGCCGAAATAGGTTACGACACCCGCCAGGATCAGCGCCCCGAGACGCGCGAAGCGCTCGAGCATGCCGCCCTGCTCCCAGGCCGGCATATAGTGCATGCCCGCCAGCAAAACCGCCGACATCAATGTCACCGCCAACACCAGTTTAAACAGGAAGCGGGTCCACCCCGGTTGCGGTTCGAACAGCCCTTGGCTGCGCAGTTTCCAAAACAGCAGGCCGGCATTGAGGCAGGCACCGAGGCTGATCGCCAGGGCCAGCCCGGCATGCGCAAGCGGGCCAACCAGGGCCAGGTTCAACAACTGGGTGCACACCAGCGTGAACACCGCGATCTTCACTGGGGTACGGATATTCTGCTGCGCATAGAAGCCTGGTGCCAGCACCTTGACCAGAATGATCGCCAACAGGCCCACAGAATAGGCCATCAACGCGCGCTGGGTCATCGCCGCATCGAACGCGCTGAACTTGCCGTACTGGAACAGCGCCACGGTCATCGGCTCGGCCAGAATGGCCATGGCCAGGGTGCAGGGCAACACCAGCAAGAAGCACAGGCGCAGGCCCCAGTCGAGGATGCGTGAATACTCTTCGCGGTCCTTGTTGGCATAGGTCTTGGCCAACGTTGGCAGCAAGATAGTGCCCAGCGCCACGCCCAGCACGCCGGACGGCAACTCCATGAGCCGATCGGCGTAGTACATCCACGACACCGAGCCGGCCACCAGGAACGAGGCGAAGATGGTGTTGATGATCAGTGATATCTGGCTGACCGAGACCCCGAGGATCGCCGGCAGCATCTGTTTGAGCACGCGCCATACACCGGTGTCGCGCAGGTTCAGGCGGGGCAGCACGAGCATGCCGATCTTTTTCAATGCCGGCAGCTGGTACAGCAGTTGCGCCAGGCCACCCGCCAGTACGCCCCAGGCCAGCGCCATGATTGGCGGGTCGAAATACGGCGTGAGCGCCACGGCGAAGATGATCATCGCCACGTTCAGCAAGGTCGGGGTGAACGCCGGGACGGAGAAACGGTTCCAGGTATTGAGGATCGCACCCGCCAGGGACGACAGCGAGATCAGCAATATATAAGGAAAGGTCACCCGCAACAGGTCGGTGGTGAGCGCGTATTTTTCGGCACTGTCGACAAAACCTGGCGCGGTGGCCCACACCACCCAGGGTGCCGCGAAGATACCAACGGCCGTGACCAGGGCCAGGACCAGGGTCAGCAAGCCGCTGACATAAGCGATGAAGGTGCGGGTCGCTTCGTCGCCCTGCTGGGTCTTGTACTCGGCCAGAATCGGCACGAAGGCTTGCGAAAACGCGCCTTCGGCAAAGATCCGTCGCAGCAGGTTGGGCAACTTGAACGCGATGAAAAAGGCATCAGTGGCGATGCCGGCACCAAACACACGCGCCAGAATGGTATCGCGCACAAAGCCCAACACCCTGGAAATCATGGTAATCGAGCTGACCGCAGCCAGGGATTTGAGCAAATTCATCGAAAAGATTCACGTCAGAGACAGAGGACGCTGCAGACAGCGTTCGAATGTGCGATACTCCCGCGCCTTCGCAGGGGAGCCAAAAATTCCCGAGTTTACAGGTCGCGCAGCAGAAAGGAATCTTTCCCTCTTGTTGGCGCACCGCTCGGCGGAACCTTGCAGGTGGCCTTGACATCCGTTCGACTGATCGGCATGATTCGCGGCCTATTTTGTTTGCTATTTACCTAAAGTCTTTCGAGGAGCTCGACGGTGGCCAACACACCTTCCGCCAAGAAACGTGCAAAACAGGCTGAGAAGCGTCGCAGCCACAACGCCAGCCTGCGTTCCATGGTCCGCACCTACATCAAGAATGTAGTTAAAGCCATCGACGCAAAAGACGCTGAAAAAGCGCAAGCCGCTTACGTTCTGGCTGTACCTGTAATCGACCGTATGGCCGATAAAGGTATCATCCACAAGAACAAAGCTGCTCGCCACAAAGGCCGTCTGAATGGCCACATCAAGGCGCTGAAAGAAGCTGCAGCTGCCTAAGCGACATGCTTGTCAAAAAACCGGCCCTAGGGTCGGTTTTTTGTTGCCTGCGATTTAACCGCTCACGCGCTTCTGTAGGAGCGGCCTTGCCGGGGCGCCGGACCGGTCGGAAAGGGGCTGCGTAGCAGCCCAGCGTTATCTATGGCGAAGTCAAAACCGGGGCTACAAGGGCCCTGCTGATAGAAAGATCACTTGGCTATCTGGATCTTAGGCGCCCACTGCAGCCATTGGTCCTCTGCCTTGTCGAACAGGGCAAAGGTCTGCTGCGGCCGCGCCGGGTTGCCCATCTGCTCGCCATCCGGTGTGGCAAAGGCAATACCGCCATCGATGAGTGTCTCCAGCGATTCGGTACGCACCGTCGCACCCTTGAACAGCCCCCAATCAAAGCCAAAGCCACTGCTGTTCCAGAAACGGCTGCCACTGCGCACCAAGGCTGCATAGCGCGGCTCGATAAGGATATGGATCAGCACGCGATCGGCACTCTGGCCCAACTCGAAGCCCGTCACCTTGCCTACCGCGACCTCACGGTAGGTCACCGGCACACCCGGCTTGATCGAGCCGCGCCGCGGTGCGCTGAGCGTCAATGGCAGGCCGACCTCAGGCCCGGCAATCTGCGGGGCATCGGCCAGGGCGATGAAATCACGTTGCGTGCCCTTGTCCTTGGCTGCCGGCTGCACTTCCAGGTATTGGCCGCCAATCAAGGTGTCGAGATTCTCAGTGCGCACCAGGCCTAAGGCAGGCTTGACCACCCAGAACTGCGTACCGACGCGCGCAATTCGCTCTGCAGCTTCGGTGATACGCGCCCGCAGCAGCACGGCCTGCAAGTCTGCGGTGAGGTCGACGCTCTCGATACTGCCAACGTCCAGGCCACGGAAGCGAATTGGCGTACCCGGCTTCAGGCCATCGGCACGGTCCACACGAATCGTGACCAACGTACCCGCACGATTGACCGCCTCCTGGCTCTCATGCAGACGGAACCGTGGAATATGACGCTTGAGCGCTACATCAGGCCTTGGCGTATCGAAGGCGATGCCGCCAGCCATGAGCGTCTGCAGTGACTCGCTCTTGATCTTGATGCCCGATAGGCCACCGGTCAGGGTAATGCCGCTGACGTTCCAGAAGCGCGACGAGCCGTTGACCAGGTTCTCGTATTCCTTCTCGATATGCACACCGATCAGGATGCGATTGCTATTGCGGGCGAACTGGTAGCTCTGCACGCTGCCCACTTTCACCTGGCGATACATCACCGGGCTACCGATTTCCAGCGAGCCCAGGGTATCGGCGAACAGCACCATGTGCAGGCCCGGGGCCTTGAGATCCAGCGGCGGCGCCTTGGGTCGGGCTTCGAACTCACGCAGCGGCTTGGCGCCTTTCTCGCCGGGGCGAATGGCAATGTAGTTACCTTTTACCAAGGCCTCCAAGCCTGTGATGCCGGCCAGGGAAATGGACGGCTTGACCACCCAGAACTGCGTCCCTTCGACCAGGTAGTCCTCGGTCAGCGGGTCGAGGGTGAGCTCGGCCATGGCGCTGCCGAGGTTATCCTCCATTTTCAGCGCTTTCAGCGAGCCGACCTGAATCCCCTTGTACATCACCGGCGTGCGACCGGCCTGCAGGCCTTCGTAGTCACTCAGCTTGACCTTGATACGGATCCCGGCTTGGGCGGCATCGAAGTCCTCATACAGGCGAAACGGCAGGCTGGGGTCGGTTGGCGGGCTGTCCTTGCGGTATTCCGGCGTCGCGAAGGCAATACCGCCGGCGACGATGCTCGACAGGGACTCGCTACGCACCTTCACCCCCGACAGGCTTGCATCGATACTGATACCGCTGGCGTTCCAGAATCGCGTGTGTTTGCGCACCAGGCTGGCGTAGGCCGGCTGGATGAACACCTTGATCTCGACCGTGTCCTGATCGTCAGAAAGCCGGTAGCTCTTCACCCGGCCGACCTGTATCTGCTTGTAGAACACTGGGCTGTCGCGATTGAGCGAACCCAGTCGATCGGCTTTGAGTATCAGGTGCAAGCCCGGCTCACTGTCCGACAAAGGCGGCGCTGCGGACAAGGCAGTGAAGCGCTTGGCCTTCTCCCCTTCACCCGGGCTGACGGCGATGTAGTTACCTGAGACCAACGTCTCCAGGCCGGTAATACCCGCCAGGCTGACGCTTGGCTTGACCAGCCAGAAGCGCGTCCCGGTGGTCAGGTGCGACTGAGCAGCCTTGTTCATTTCAATGGTGGCAATTACACCCTGGTTGGCACCTTTGGCATCCAGCACCAAAGCCGTCACCTTGCCGACCGGCATGCCTTTGTAGATGACTTCGGTCTTGTTGGCGACGATCCCTTCACCCGTGGTGAAGCGAACCTCGATTTCCACACCCGCATCACGATAAGCCTGCCATGCCAACCAGCCACCGATCATCAACGCGATCAGCGGCAGGATCCAGATGGCCGACCAGTTCGAAGCTGGGCGGGTTTTTGCCGTTGGCAGGTCACTCATGGTCGTCATCCGACTCCGTGTTATCCCAAATCAGTCGGGGATCGAAAGTTAAAGCAGCGAGCATCGTCAGAATCACCACACTGGCGAAGGCGACAGCGCCCAGGTTGGCTTCGACACTGGCTATTCGCCCGAAATTCACCACCGCCACCAGAATGGCGATGACGAAGATATCGAGCATGGACCAGCGTCCGATGAATTCGATAAAGCGGTACATCAGGATCCGCTGGCGCGCCGAAAGTGGCTGGCGACGCTGAACGGAGTACAGCAGCAAACCAATACCCACCAGCTTGAAGGTAGGCACCAGAATACTGGCAATGAATACCACCGCAGCGATTGGCACCATGCCGTGCTTGAGCAGGGTAATGACGCCCGACATGATGGTATCGGGGCTACCCTGGCCCAGTGTGCTTACAGTCATGATCGGCAACAGATTGGCAGGGATGTACAAAATGGACGCCGCAATCAGCAACGCCCAGGTACGCACGATACTGTTCGGCCGGCGGCCATGCACGATGGCACCGCAGCGTGTGCACGTCTGCGAGGCGCTGTCGGCCTCCTGCCTGTTCAGTTCGTGACACTCATTGCAGACAAGGATGCCTGCATCAATCGCCCGCATGGAGATCCTCCCCCGAAAGCGCACTCCAGATCTGATGCGGTGACATCACCACCTCAAGCCACACCTGAATCAACAACAAGCTGATAAAGCAGAACAGCCCCAACCCCACGGTCAGTTCAGCCAGGTCCACCAGCTTGACGATCGCCACCAGCACGCCCATGAAATAGACCTCGAGCATGCCCCAGTCGCGCAAGTGGTGATAGATGCGATAGAACAACAAGCCATAGCTGCGCCCCACGTCCAGCCGAATGCTCAGCAGTACCGCCAACTGGCACAACAGCTTCGCCAAGGGAATGGCCATGCTGCACAGGAAGACCACGACGGCCACACCGCGCATTTGTGAGTTATACAGGCCCACCACGCCGCTCCAGACCGTATCGTCCGACGTCTGGCCAAGCAGGTGTAACTGCATGATCGGCAGAAAGTTGGCAGGCACGAAAAGTAGCAGGGCGGTGAGCACCAAAGCCAGGCTGCGGTTGACCACATTGTGCCGGTGGGCGTAAAGCTCATAGCCACAGCGCGGGCACTGGGCTTTTTCATCGTGCTGCAGCACGGGCTTGCGCATCAGCAGGTCGCATTCGTGGCAAGCCACGAGTTCGTCCAGCGGCAATTGGGCCAGTGCTTCGGGTTCGACAGGGTTGGGCATATCGAGCTTCTGAATGGATGCGTGGGCTCTATTCTAGTGATCTGGCTCGAAATGTGGGAGGCGACTATTGACCGGTTCGCGAACGGTTTTTGTTCCAGGAAAAGACAAAACCCCTACCTGCTTGCGCAGATAGGGGTTTTGCGAAATGAATCTTGACGATGACCTACTCTCACATGGGGAAACCCCACACTACCATCGGCGATGCATCGTTTCACTACTGAGTTCGGGATGGGATCAGGTGGTTCCAATGCTCTATGGTCGTCAAGAAATTCTGTAGCCAGAATGTCCAGATGGACAGCCCAGCGAATTCGGATATGCGATATTTGTGGTTACGAACTTTCGGTTATTTCGTCTTCACCACCACAATTCGGCGCCTTACGCTCAAATTGCTTGGGTGTTATATGGTCAAGCCTCACGGGCAATTAGTATTGGTTAGCTCAACGCCTCACAGCGCTTACACACCCAACCTATCAACGTCGTAGTCTTCGACGGCCCTTTAGGGGATTCAAGATCCCAGTGAGATCTCATCTTGAGGCAAGTTTCCCGCTTAGATGCTTTCAGCGGTTATCTCTTCCGAACATAGCTACCCGGCAATGCCACTGGCGTGACAACCGGAACACCAGAGGTTCGTCCACTCCGGTCCTCTCGTACTAGGAGCAGCCCCTCTCAAATCTCAAACGTCCACGGCAGATAGGGACCGAACTGTCTCACGACGTTCTAAACCCAGCTCGCGTACCACTTTAAATGGCGAACAGCCATACCCTTGGGACCGGCTTCAGCCCCAGGATGTGATGAGCCGACATCGAGGTGCCAAACACCGCCGTCGATATGAACTCTTGGGCGGTATCAGCCTGTTATCCCCGGAGTACCTTTTATCCGTTGAGCGATGGCCCTTCCATACAGAACCACCGGATCACTAAGACCTACTTTCGTACCTGCTCGACGTGTTTGTCTCGCAGTCAAGCGCGCTTTTGCCTTTATACTCTACGACCGATTTCCGACCGGTCTGAGCGCACCTTCGTACTCCTCCGTTACTCTTTGGGAGGAGACCGCCCCAGTCAAACTACCCACCATACACTGTCCTCGATCCGGATAACGGACCTGAGTTAGAACCTCAAAGTTGCCAGGGTGGTATTTCAAGGATGGCTCCATGAGAACTGGCGTCCCCACTTCAAAGCCTCCCACCTATCCTACACAAGCAAATTCAAAGTCCAGTGCAAAGCTATAGTAAAGGTTCACGGGGTCTTTCCGTCTAGCCGCGGATACACTGCATCTTCACAGCGATTTCAATTTCACTGAGTCTCGGGTGGAGACAGCGCCGCCATCGTTACGCCATTCGTGCAGGTCGGAACTTACCCGACAAGGAATTTCGCTACCTTAGGACCGTTATAGTTACGGCCGCCGTTTACCGGGGCTTCGATCAAGAGCTTCGCTTGCGCTAACCCCATCAATTAACCTTCCGGCACCGGGCAGGCGTCACACCCTATACGTCCACTTTCGTGTTTGCAGAGTGCTGTGTTTTTAATAAACAGTCGCAGCGGCCTGGTATCTTCGACCGGCATGGGCTTACGGAGCAAGTCCTTAACCCTCGCCGGCGCACCTTCTCCCGAAGTTACGGTGCCATTTTGCCTAGTTCCTTCACCCGAGTTCTCTCAAGCGCCTTGGTATTCTCTACCTAACCACCTGTGTCGGTTTGGGGTACGGTTCCCAGTTATCTGAAGCTTAGGAGCTTTTCTTGGAAGCATGGCATCAACCACTTCGTCGCCTAAAGGCAACTCGTCATCAGCTCTCGGCCTTGAGATCCCGGATTTGCCTAAGATCTCAGCCTACCACCTTAAACTTGGACAACCAACGCCAAGCTGGCCTAGCCTTCTCCGTCCCTCCATCGCAATAACTGGAAGTACAGGAATATTAACCTGTTTTCCATCGACTACGCTTTTCAGCCTCGCCTTAGGGACCGACTAACCCTGCGTCGATTAACGTTGCGCAGGAAACCTTGGTCTTTCGGCGTGGGAGTTTTTCACTCCCATTGTCGTTACTCATGTCAGCATTCGCACTTCTGATACCTCCAGCAAGCTTCTCAACTCACCTTCACAGGCTTACAGAACGCTCCTCTACCGCATCATCATAAGATGATACCCGTAGCTTCGGTGCATGGTTTGAGCCCCGTTACATCTTCCGCGCAGGCCGACTCGACTAGTGAGCTATTACGCTTTCTTTAAAGGGTGGCTGCTTCTAAGCCAACCTCCTAGCTGTCTAAGCCTTCCCACATCGTTTCCCACTTAACCATGACTTTGGGACCTTAGCTGACGGTCTGGGTTGTTTCCCTTTTCACGACGGACGTTAGCACCCGCCGTGTGTCTCCCATGCTCGGCACTTGTAGGTATTCGGAGTTTGCATCGGTTTGGTAAGTCGGGATGACCCCCTAGCCGAAACAGTGCTCTACCCCCTACAGTGATACATGAGGCGCTACCTAAATAGCTTTCGAGGAGAACCAGCTATCTCCGAGCTTGATTAGCCTTTCACTCCGATCCACAGGTCATCCGCTAACTTTTCAACGGTAGTCGGTTCGGTCCTCCAGTCAGTGTTACCTAACCTTCAACCTGCCCATGGATAGATCGCCCGGTTTCGGGTCTATACCCAGCGACTAAACGCCCTATTAAGACTCGCTTTCGCTACGCCTCCCCTATTCGGTTAAGCTCGCCACTGAATATAAGTCGCTGACCCATTATACAAAAGGTACGCAGTCACCTAACAAAGTAGGCTCCCACTGCTTGTACGCATACGGTTTCAGGATCTATTTCACTCCCCTCTCCGGGGTTCTTTTCGCCTTTCCCTCACGGTACTAGTTCACTATCGGTCAGTCAGTAGTATTTAGCCTTGGAGGATGGTCCCCCCATATTCAGACAAAGTTTCTCGTGCTCCGTCCTACTCGATTTCATTGATAAGAGATTTTCGTGTACGGGGCTATCACCCACTATGGCCGCACTTTCCAGAGCGTTCCACTAATCTCAAACCAACTTAAGGGCTGGTCCCCGTTCGCTCGCCACTACTAAGGGAATCTCGGTTGATTTCTTTTCCTCAGGGTACTTAGATGTTTCAGTTCCCCTGGTTCGCCTCTTGCACCTATGTATTCAGTACAAGATACTCAGCTTATGCTGAGTGGGTTCCCCCATTCAGAGATCTCTGGATCACAGTCTGTTTGCCGACTCCCCAAAGCTTATCGCAGGCTACCACGTCTTTCATCGCCTCTGACTGCCAAGGCATCCACCGTATGCGCTTCTTCACTTGACCATATAACCCCAAGCAATCTGGTTATACTGTGAAGACGACATTCGCCGAAAATTCGTTTTGCTCTTTCGAGCCCACAAATTTTACCTTAGCCTGATCCACTACCAGTGAAAGTAGTGTTCAGTCTATTTCTATCACATATCCGAATTTTTAAAGAACGATCTGACAAAAGTCAGAAATCAACATTCATCACCGAATGCTCATTTCTAAGTTCTGACAAGCTACTGCATACTGCGGAAGTGGTGGAGCCAAGCGGGATCGAACCGCTGACCTCCTGCGTGCAAGGCAGGCGCTCTCCCAGCTGAGCTATGGCCCCGTAGTCTAGGCTGCACCATGTAATGGTAGGTCTGGGCAGATTTGAACTGCCGACCTCACCCTTATCAGGGGTGCGCTCTAACCAACTGAGCTACAGACCTATAACAGGGTCGCGTTACAGCATCGTCTTTATACAAGTGAATCAAGCAATTCGTGTGGGAGCTCATCAGCAGGCTGATGTCGTCGATTAAGGAGGTGATCCAGCCGCAGGTTCCCCTACGGCTACCTTGTTACGACTTCACCCCAGTCATGAATCACACCGTGGTAACCGTCCTCCCGAAGGTTAGACTAGCTACTTCTGGTGCAACCCACTCCCATGGTGTGACGGGCGGTGTGTACAAGGCCCGGGAACGTATTCACCGCGACATTCTGATTCGCGATTACTAGCGATTCCGACTTCACGCAGTCGAGTTGCAGACTGCGATCCGGACTACGATCGGTTTTGTGAGATTAGCTCCACCTCGCGGCTTGGCAACCCTCTGTACCGACCATTGTAGCACGTGTGTAGCCCAGGCCGTAAGGGCCATGATGACTTGACGTCATCCCCACCTTCCTCCGGTTTGTCACCGGCAGTCTCCTTAGAGTGCCCACCATAACGTGCTGGTAACTAAGGACAAGGGTTGCGCTCGTTACGGGACTTAACCCAACATCTCACGACACGAGCTGACGACAGCCATGCAGCACCTGTGTCAGAGTTCCCGAAGGCACCAATCTATCTCTAGAAAGTTCTCTGCATGTCAAGGCCTGGTAAGGTTCTTCGCGTTGCTTCGAATTAAACCACATGCTCCACCGCTTGTGCGGGCCCCCGTCAATTCATTTGAGTTTTAACCTTGCGGCCGTACTCCCCAGGCGGTCAACTTAATGCGTTAGCTGCGCCACTAAAATCTCAAGGATTCCAACGGCTAGTTGACATCGTTTACGGCGTGGACTACCAGGGTATCTAATCCTGTTTGCTCCCCACGCTTTCGCACCTCAGTGTCAGTATCAGTCCAGGTGGTCGCCTTCGCCACTGGTGTTCCTTCCTATATCTACGCATTTCACCGCTACACAGGAAATTCCACCACCCTCTACCGTACTCTAGCTTGCCAGTTTTGGATGCAGTTCCCAGGTTGAGCCCGGGGCTTTCACATCCAACTTAACAAACCACCTACGCGCGCTTTACGCCCAGTAATTCCGATTAACGCTTGCACCCTCTGTATTACCGCGGCTGCTGGCACAGAGTTAGCCGGTGCTTATTCTGTCGGTAACGTCAAAACAGCAAGGTATTCGCTTACTGCCCTTCCTCCCAACTTAAAGTGCTTTACAATCCGAAGACCTTCTTCACACACGCGGCATGGCTGGATCAGGCTTTCGCCCATTGTCCAATATTCCCCACTGCTGCCTCCCGTAGGAGTCTGGACCGTGTCTCAGTTCCAGTGTGACTGATCATCCTCTCAGACCAGTTACGGATCGTCGCCTTGGTGAGCCATTACCCCACCAACTAGCTAATCCGACCTAGGCTCATCTGATAGCGCAAGGCCCGAAGGTCCCCTGCTTTCTCCCGTAGGACGTATGCGGTATTAGCGTTCCTTTCGAAACGTTGTCCCCCACTACCAGGCAGATTCCTAGGCATTACTCACCCGTCCGCCGCTGAATCGAAGAGCAAGCTCTTCTCATCCGCTCGACTTGCATGTGTTAGGCCTGCCGCCAGCGTTCAATCTGAGCCATGATCAAACTCTTCAGTTCAATACTGCTTGGGTTTTTAAGAAACCCTAAACTTGGCTCAGCAATCTCAAATGACTATGTGATTTCTCGCATGGTCACTTGTGATGCTGATAATCTTTGTGACTATCAGTCCATACTCACAAGCACCCACACGAATTGCTTGATTCAATTTGTTAAAGAGCGTTTGGTTAAGAGCTTTTCGTCTCAACCGAGGCGCGCATTCTACGCTTTCCTCAGAGCCTGTCAAGCGTTTATTTTGAAGTTTTTCGCGAGAATCTCGTTTAGCTTCAAACACTTAACTCGCTGCGATCTCTCGTAGCGGGAGGCGAATTCTACAGCGTTTAGAAGCGCTGTCAACCACCATTTCAACCGCTGACGATCTTTCGATCGAAGCCCTTCCATCATCACCTGAATCGATTAACTCTTTGATACTCAAGGAGTTTCTCGCTCCATCTACGCTGGAAGTGGGGCGCATTATAAGGGGATTCGAAACCCCGTCAACCTTTAATTTCAAGAAACCTTAATATCGCTGAAAACAAAGCGGGGAGGCCTTCCGGCCTCCCCGCTTCTCTTCATCACTTAAAGGCTAGGGAAGGCGAACTGCGACGCTTCATGGCTAGCCCGCTGCGGCCACCGCTGGGTGATCGCCTTGCGACGAGTATAGAAACGCACCCCATCCGGACCATAAGCATGCAGGTCACCAAACAGCGAACGCTTCCAACCGCCGAAGCTGTGGTACGCCACCGGTACCGGCAGCGGCACGTTTACACCGACCATGCCCACTTCGATCTCGTCACAGAACAGGCGCGCTGCCTCACCATCACGGGTAAAGATGCAGGTGCCGTTGCCATATTCGTGATCGTTGATCAGCTGCATGGCCTGTTCCAGGCTGTTAACCCGGACCACGCACAGCACAGGGCCGAAGATCTCTTCTTTATAGATGCGCATCTGCGGGGTGACCTTGTCGAACAGGGTGCCACCCACGAAGTAACCATCTTCATTACCTGCAACCCGCAAGCCACGGCCATCTACCACCAGCTTGGCGCCAGCAGCCACACCGTCGTCGATGTAGCCAACCACCTTGTCGCGGGCAGCAGCAGTAACCAGCGGCCCCATATCCAGGCCACACGAGGTACCGGCACCAATCTTCAGTGCTTTGATCTGCGGCTCCAGCTTGGCGATCAGTGCATCAGCGACCTGGTCACCCACGCACACCGCCACCGAAATCGCCATGCAGCGCTCACCGCACGAACCGTAGGCGGCACCCATCAGGGCGCTGACGGCGTTGTCCAGGTCGGCATCGGGCATCAGCACGGCATGGTTCTTCGCCCCCCCCAGGGCCTGTACGCGTTTGCCGCGTTTGGTGCCCTCGGCATAGATGTACTCGGCGATCGGGGTCGAGCCGACAAAACTCAGCGCTTTCACTTCCGGGGCTTCGATCAGCGCGTCCACGGCTTCCTTGTCGCCATGCACCACATTAAGGATGCCCTTCGGCAGACCGGCTTCCAGCAGCAGCTGGGCAATGTACAAGGTCGAGCTCGGGTCACGCTCGGAAGGCTTGAGGATGAACGCGTTACCGCAGGCGATGGCCAGCGGATACATCCACAGCGGGACCATGGCCGGGAAGTTGAACGGGGTAATGCCAGCGACCACGCCCAGCGGCTGGAAGTCGGACCAGGCATCGATGTTAGGGCCGACGTTGCGGCTGTACTCGCCTTTCAACACTTCTGGCGCTGCGCAGGCAAACTCGACGTTCTCGATGCCGCGCTTCAGTTCGCCGGCTGCGTCTTCGACGGTCTTGCCATGCTCTTCGCTGATCATCTGCGAAATCTTGGCTTCGTTCTGCTCCAGCAGTTGCTTGAAGCGGAACATCACCTGGGCGCGCTTGGCTGGTGGGGTATTGCGCCAGGCCGGGAAGGCCGCCTTGGCCGAGTCGATCGCTTCCTGCACGGTCGCACGACTGGCCAGCTCGACCTTGCGTACAGCCTGGCCGGTGGACGGGTTAAAGACATCGGCGGTGCGCTCACCCTTGGAAATCAGCTCGCCATGGATCAGGTGCTGAACAATGCTCATGCAAAACTCCAGATATAGAAGGTAGAAGCAGGCGCGCATATATATGCACGCGCCTGGCATCGAAATCGGAAAGATCAGTCGATCAGGTTCAGGTTTTCGCCGACGGCGTCGAACAGGCGATCCAGTTCCTGCGGCGTGGTGTTGAACGTTGGGCCAAACTGCAGGGTGTCGCCACCGAAGCGTACATAGAAGCCTGCCTTCCACAGTTTCATCGCCACTTCGTAAGGGCGGACGATGGCATCACCGTCACGGGCGGCGATCTGGATGGCGCCGGCCAAGCCGTAGTTACGAATATCGACGACGTTCTTGGTGCCCTTCACGCCGTGCAACAGCTTCTCGAAGTGCGGCGCCAGCTCGGCGGCAGACTGCACCAGGTTTTCCTTCTGCAGCAGGTCCAGCGCGGCGATACCGGCGGCACAGGCTACCGGGTGGGCCGAATAGGTGTAACCGTGCGGGAACTCCACAGCGTATTCCGGCGTCGGCTGGTTCATGAAGGTCTGGTAGATCTCGCTGCTGGCAATCACCGCACCCATCGGAATGGCGCCATTGGTTACCTGCTTGGCGATGCACATCAGGTCCGGGGTCACGCCGAAGGCTTCAGCGCCGGTCATCGCGCCCATGCGGCCAAAGCCGGTGATCACTTCGTCGAAGATCAGCAGTATGTTGTGCTGGGTGCAGATTTCACGCAGGCGCTTCAGGTAACCCTTCGGCGGCGGCAGTACACCGGCGGAACCCGCCAGCGGCTCGACGATCACCGCAGCGATGTTGGAAGCATCGTGCAGCTCGATCAGCTTGAGCATTTCGTCAGCGAGGGCAATACCGCCCTCCTCCGGCATGCCCTTGGAGAAGGCGTTCACCGGCAGCACGGTGTGAGGCAGGTGGTCGACATCCAGCAACTGGCCGAACATCTTGCGGTTACCGTTCACGCCACCCAGGCTGGTACCGGCGATGTTCACGCCATGGTAGCCACGGGCACGGCCGATGATCTTGGTCTTGGTCGCCTGGCCTTTCAGACGCCAGTAGGCACGCACCATCTTCAGCGCGGTGTCGGCGCACTCGGAACCGGAGTTGGTATAGAAGACGTGATTCAGGTCGCCTGGAACCAGATCGGCAATCTTTTCTGCCAGCTGGAACGACAGCGGGTGGCCAAACTGGAACGCAGGGGAATAGTCCAAGGTACCCAGCTGGCGGGCTACCGCCTCGGTGATTTCCTTGCGGGTATGCCCGGCGCCGCAGGTCCACAAGCCAGACAGGGCGTCGAAAATCTTGCGCCCCTTGTCATCCACAAGGTAGTTACCTTCCGCCGCCACAATCAGGCGTGGGTCGCGATGGAAATTGCGGTTGGCGGTGTAGGGCATCCAGTGGGCATCCAGCTTCAGCTGGCTGGCGATACCGGTGGTGGCGGTTTCGGGCATGTTCATCGGCGGTTCCTCGGAAGACGAATAGGCAACGATGGATGTTGTTGCGACTAAATTGGCACGGCGATAAAGTCTGAAAAAGCCTGCATTTCTAATCTTCAGATAGGGCAACACTAAACTAATGAGCCGACGCCCCGACCCACTCGCCCAAGTCAGCGATTTTGACATTCGCCTGTTGAAGATCTACCGCAGCGTAGTCGAGTGCGGCGGCTTCTCGGCAGCCGAGAACGTGCTCGGGATCGGCCGCTCGGCCATCAGCCAGCAGATGAATGACCTGGAGCAGCGCCTCGGCCTGCGCCTGTGCCAGCGCGGCCGGGCCGGTTTCTCGCTGACCGAGGAAGGCCGTGAGGTCTACCATTCGGCCTTGCAGTTGCTCAGTGCCCTGGAGAGCTTCCGCACGGAAGTCAACGGGCTGCACCAGCACTTGCGTGGCGAGCTGAACATCGGCCTTACCGACAACCTGGTGACCCTGCCGCACATGCGCATCACCCATGCCCTTGCCGAGCTCAAGGACCGTGGCCCTGATGTGCGTATCAACATCCGCATGATCGCCCCCAGCCAGGTCGAGCACGGCGTGCTCGACGGCAGCCTGCACGTCGGCGTGGTGCCGCAGACCATCGCGCTTTCAGGCCTTGAATATCAACCGCTGTATAGCGAGCGCTCGCTGCTGTATTGCGCAGTGGGCCACCCGCTGTTCTACGCCGACGATCAACAGGTAGATGACGAGCGGCTCAACAGCCAGGAAGCCATTACCCCCACCTTCCGCTTGCCCGCCGATATCCAGGCCCATTACCAAGCCCTGCACTGCACGGCCAGCGCTTCGGACCGCGAGGGGATGGCGTTCCTCATTCTCACGGGGCGCTACATCGGCTACCTGCCAGACCACTACGCCAGCTTCTGGGTGCAGCAAGGTCGGCTGCGTGCCCTCAAGCCCCGGCAGCGCTTCTATGACCTGAGCCTGAGCTGGGTCACACGCAAAGGGCGGCGGCCAAACCTGGTGCTGGAAAGCTTCCTGGATAGCCTGGCAGCGACACGCTGATGCCTGTCTGTGACGCAAACGCTTGTCACTTCGGCGCAGGAAGGTAATCTTGTCCGACAGCCGCTGCCACTGACCCGTACGGAATCGTCCATGACCCTTGAAGTCCCAGCGCATCGCCTCTCCGCCTCGGGCAAGCCCGCCGGCCGCATCCGCCAGAAGAACGAACAGGCCATCATCCAGGCCGCCGAAGACGAATTCGCCCGCCATGGCTTCAAGGGCACCAGCATGAACACCATCGCCCTGAAGGCCGGTTTGCCCAAGGCCAACCTGCATTATTACTTCACCAACAAGCTGGGCCTGTACATTGCCGTGCTCAGCAACATCATCGAGTTGTGGGACAGCACCTTCAACGCCTTGAGCGTCGAGGACGACCCAGGTGAAGCGCTAAGCCAGTACATTCGGACCAAGATGGAGTTCTCGCGGCGCAACCCGCAAGCCTCGCGGATTTTCGCCATGGAAGTGATCAGCGGCGGCAGTTGCCTGAACGAGTACTTCAGCGCCGACTACCGTGAATGGTTCCGTGGCCGGGCAGCGGTATTCCAGGCCTGGATCGCAGCAGGCAAGATGGACCCGGTCGACCCGGTGCACCTGATATTCCTGCTGTGGGGCAGCACCCAGCACTATGCCGACTTCGCCACGCAGATCTGCCAGGTCACCGGCCGCAGCCGCCTGACCAAGCAGGACATGGAAGACGCGAGCAGCAATCTTATCCACATCATTCTCAAGGGGTGCGGCATCAAGCCGAGCGCCTGACAGCCATTTATGCCTTCTACCCTGCTCGACCTCTGTGAATTTCGCGAAGAAATCCGCAAAAGCCGCTTCATCACCCTCGCCGGCCCGATTACCAGTGCTGCCGAGGCGATGAGCTTCATCGAACGCCACAGCGATCTGGCCGCCACCCACAACTGCTGGGCCTGGAAGCTCGGCGGGCAGTACCGCAGCAATGACGATGGCGAACCGGGCGGTACCGCCGGGCGCCCCATTCTGGCCGCCATCGAAGCGCAAGACTGCGATCAGGTGGTAGTGCTGGTGATCCGCTGGTACGGCGGTATCCAGTTGGGTACCGGTGGCCTGGCCAGGGCCTATGGCGGCGGGGCCAACAAATGCCTGCAACAGGCTCCCAAGCGCCTGCTGGTGCAGCGCAGCGAATTCACCTGCAGTTGCAGCTTCAGCGAGCTGGCGCTGGTGAAACTGCGCCTGGCAGACGTTGACGGCCTGGTGCTGGATGAACAATTCACTGCCAATGGCGTAGACCTGCGCATTGCGGTGGGGGCAACTCACCTGGCACCGCTGCAGCAGCAGCTGGCCGACCTGAGCCGGGGGCGCATTCTGCTCGAAGCCCGCTGAACATTGCTCACAAGAACTGTGGGCCTGCCTGTGGATAAGCTTGGGGCACTCTCTTGCAGGCTAGTCGTTTCAAGGCCTGCAGAGCTTTGATCATATTTTGATCACTATTTGATGACAGCCGTAAATAACTGAAAGCCTGGGAGTTATCCCCAATCCTTGTGGCTGAGACAAACCTGCCAGCCCGTTCAGCTTGCACACAATAACTGTGGAACAGCCTGTGGATAA
Organism: Pseudomonas putida; assembly: GCF_025905425.1. NCBI lineage: Bacteria > Pseudomonadati > Pseudomonadota > Gammaproteobacteria > Pseudomonadales > Pseudomonadaceae > Pseudomonas > Pseudomonas putida. The sequence goes on from NZ_CP109603.1 coordinate 4,578,606, forward strand.
CCCGTTAGCCAACAGGCGAAGCGCCCGTCTACACACGGCCTGGCGCCATCGATCATTTTTTAACCAGGCGCAACGCAGGCACAGCCAGCGACTCTGCAGTATGCTCAATTCCTTTTCCTACACCGATAAAGGAATGTTCCTATGGCTAACTCAAGAACTGCCCTCATCATCGGCGCCTCACGCGGCCTTGGCCTGGGGCTGGTGCAACGCTTGCAAGAGGATGGCTGGAACGTCATCGCCACCGTGCGCGACCCAAACAAGGCCGGGGCCCTGGCCAACGTTCCCGGTGTACGCATCGAGCAGCTGGAGATGAACGACACCGCTCAGCTCGATGGCTTGAAGCAGCGCCTGCAAGGCGAGGTGTTCGACCTGGTGTTCGTCAACGCAGGCGTCATGGGGCCCCTGCCACAAGACCTGGAGGCCGTCCGCAACCAGGACATCGGCGACCTGTTCATGACCAACGCAGTGGCCCCCATCCGCGTCGCCCGCCGCTTGGTCGGCCAGGTGCGCGAGGGCAGCGGCGTGCTGGCCTTCATGAGCTCGATCCTGGGCAGCGTAACCATCCCGGACGGCGGTGAGGTCTGCTTGTACAAAGCCAGCAAGGCGGCCCTGAACTCGATGATCAACAGCTTCGTCGTCGAACAACAGCGCCCCGACCTCTGCGTGCTGGCCATGCACCCTGGCTGGGTGAAGACCGACATGGGCGGCGAGAACGCCGAGATCGACGTGCTGACCAGCACCCGCGGCATGCTCGAGCAGATCAAAGCGCAAAGCGGCAATGGCGGCCTGCGCTTCATCAACTACAAGGGCGAACCACTGATCTGGTGAATTGAAAGCCGCGTGGCGAGGCAGTAGACTCAATGCCTCGCCCCCGTGGCGGACCTGGATCAGCAGACAGGGCAACACTGAGCTGGCTAACCTGAACCCACTTTCAGAGGAGCCGGCACCATGCCTGCGACCCGTACCTGGTTGAAATCCCCCCTCGCCATCTTCACCGCCAACGGCACCGACGCCCGTGGCGGGCTGGTCATCGAAGACGGCCGCATCACCCAACTTCTTGCCCTCGGCGAAAGCCCCAGCCAACCTTGCGACCAAGTGTTCGATGCCCGCGAGCATGTGGTCACACCTGGCCTGATCAACACCCACCATCACTTCTACCAGACCCTCACCCGTGCCTGGGCACCTGTGGTCAACCAACCGCTGTTCCCTTGGCTGAAAACGCTCTACCCCGTATGGGCACGCCTTACCCCCTCCAAACTGGCGTTGGCCAGCCAGGTAGCACTGGCCGAACTGCTACTGTCGGGCTGCACGACCGCCGCCGATCACCACTACCTGTTCCCCCAAGGCCTGGACAATGCCATCGACGTGCAAGTCGAGGTGGTACGCAAGCTGGGCATGCGTGCGATGCTGACCCGCGGCTCCATGAGCCTGGGCGAAGACGATGGTGGCCTGCCACCGCAGCAAACGGTGCAACAGGGTGAGGTGATCCTGGCTGATAGCCAGCGACTTATCCACAGCTACCATGAACGCGGCGAAGGCGCGCAGATCCAGATTGCCCTGGCGCCCTGCTCGCCCTTCTCGGTCACGCCCGAGATCATGCGGGCCAGTGCCACGCTGGCCGAAGAACTCGATGTGCGGCTGCACACGCACCTGGCGGAAACCCTTGATGAGGAAGATTTCTGCCTGCAGCGTTTCGGCCTGCGCACCGTCGACTACCTGGACAGCGTCGGCTGGCTCGGCCCGCGCACCTGGCTGGCTCACGGCATCCACTTCAATGGCGACGAAATCGCCCGCCTCGGCGCGGCTGGCACCGGCATTTGCCACTGCCCCAGCTCGAACATGCGCCTGGCCTCGGGCATCTGCCCAACCGTCGATCTCGAAGCTGCTGGCGCTCCCGTGGGCCTGGGCGTTGATGGTTCGGCCTCCAACGATGCCTCCAACATGATCCTCGAAGCCCGCCAGGCCCTGTACCTGCAGCGCCTGCGCTATGGCGCCGAGCAGATCACCCCAGAACGTGCCCTGGGTTGGGCGACACGCGGCTCGGCACGCCTGCTCGGGCGCCAGGACATCGGCGAGCTGGCCGTCGGCATGCAAGCTGACCTTGCCTTGTTCAAACTCGACGAGCTGCGCTTCTCCGGCAGCCATGACCCACTGTCGGCGTTGCTGCTGTGCGGGGCCGATCGCGCCGACCGGGTCATGGTCGGCGGCCAATGGCGGGTCATTGATGGCCAGATCGAAGGCCTGGATATCCAGGGCCTGATCGCCGATCACCGCCAGGCAGCCGCGCAACTGATCGCCGGTTGATGCCACACAGGGCCTGGCCCGGCGCATTGCCTGGCCAGGCCCTGTAGAATGGCGGCAACCGTACCTGATCGAGATAACCAACTATGTATGACTGGTTGAACGCCTTGCCAAAGGCCGAACTGCACCTGCACCTGGAGGGCTCGCTGGAGCCTGAGCTGCTGTTTGCCCTGGCCGAGCGCAACAAGATCGCCCTGCCTTGGGCCGATGTCGAAGCCCTGCGCGGCGCCTACGCCTTCAATAACCTGCAGGAGTTTCTCGACCTCTATTACCAGGGCGCGGATGTACTGCGTACCGAACAGGATTTCTACGACCTGACCTGGGCTTACCTGCAACGCTGCAAAGCGCAGAACGTCATCCACACCGAACCGTTCTTCGACCCACAAACCCACACTGACCGTGGTATCCCCTTCGAAGTGGTGCTCAACGGCATCAACCAGGCGCTCAAGGATGGCCGCGAGCAACTGGGGATCAGCAGTGGCCTGATCCTGAGCTTCTTGCGCCACCTCAGTGAAGAAGAAGCGCAAAAGACCCTCGACCAAGCCCTGCCCTTCCGCGATGCCTTCATCGCCGTAGGCCTGGACAGCTCCGAAATGGGCCACCCTCCGAGCAAGTTCCAGCGTGTATTCGACCGCGCCCGCAGCGAAGGCTTCGTCGCCGTTGCGCACGCCGGTGAAGAAGGCCCGCCCGAATACATCTGGGAAGCCCTGGACCTGCTGCACATCAAGCGTATCGACCACGGCGTGCGCGCCATCGAAGACGAGCGCCTGATGCAGCGCATCATCGACGAGCAGATCCCCCTTACTGTGTGCCCACTGTCGAACACCAAGCTCTGCGTGTTCGATCACATGAGCCAGCACAACATCCTGGACATGCTCGAGCGCGGCGTGAAAGTTACCGTCAATTCGGACGACCCTGCCTACTTCGGCGGCTACGTCACCGAAAACTTCCATGCCCTGCATACCCATCTGGGCATGACCGAAGGCCAGGCCCGTCGCCTGGCGCAAAACAGCCTGGACGCGCGGCTGGTCTGATCGGCAAGTGACGTTGCGGTTACCCGACCTGCAACGTCGTCACGCGGGCAATGCGATTGATGTGTTGGATGCCCAGCGCCGAGATATGCAATGCCCGCGTATCCTCGGACTCGCGCATCCAGCCGGACTGCAGAAACAGCCTGAACAAGGCCTGCCCGAGTATGCCCCCCAAGTGAGCGCCCTGGTTGTTCCAGTCGGTGCAGCGGCAGATCACGCAAGCCCGTTGCTGATGCGGCGCCAAGGCATCAATGTAGACACCGACCAGCGCCAGCTCTGCCCGCCCCAGCTCACTGACCATCAGGTGGCGATCAGTGCCCTCCAGCCAACCCGCCACCACCAGGCGGTGATACAACTCACCGGCCAGCTCCCCGCCAAGATGGTCACCGCATCGCCGCGCTCTGCGTATCGACATGGGGAGTTGCATCGCTGTCGCCTCGGACGGGTTCTCTTTGGCACTGCCCAACTGCACGCTTGCCAATGCTTCCACTGCGGCCCCTACCTGAGGGGTAGCCAGGCGGAAGTAGCGTTTGCGACCGCGCGCTTCATGCCTGAGCAAACCGGCCGAAGACAGCAAAGAAAGGTGGGCGCAGGCCGAAGATGATGTCAACCCGGTCATCATCGCGAGCTCGTTCGCCAGTCGCGGTGTGCCGTCGATCAACGCCCACAGCATGGCACTGCGTTTGGGGTCGGCCATCAGGCTGGCGATCTGACTGATACTGCTGACTGCGTTCATGTTCCTGTAACTCCCTGCACGTTCACATGTGGATGCAATGGCCAACCCTGGCAATGCGGATCGCCTGCCTTATGAATGACCGGCCGCGACAGGGAACTCCCGCTCGCTGGCACTGGCTCTGGTGGCCAGTATAAGCCGCAGAAAACCCCACTCAGGCAGCTAGCCGACGCAGCCCGCCTGTCTGAAGTCCACTGGGTATGCCTACCCATGAGAGATGATGTGCAGGTTCGCCAATCCCGTCGGAACCGCGCAAATGAACAGTGCCCCAGATCTCAGCGGGGCACAGACAGGGCATGAGGAAAAGTCGCCCAGCGTACGTTCGGATGCGGCCGACAGCGGGCTTCCATAAGTAGCGCAAACAAAAGCGAAGCTTCTACATGCTTCCAGGCATTACTCCTGGGGCAGCATGACGTGAGGGTGAACTAACAGGGTTGTTGACCGTCAGTCAGCGCGCAGACGGCGGTCATGGCATGCACAGAACACAGCGCTACACTTCATCCGCTCTCAGCCCATTGGAGGTATGCCGCGATGAAAATTGTCGTCAGTGCGTCGAGCCGGAACCCGATCTGCCCCTGGCAGGTTCAGCTCGACCAACACGTGGTGAGTTTCCGCAGCGAGGCCGAAGCGCGGGCCTTCGTCGCCACCTTGGAAACCCGCCTGCAGGCGCCGCACCCGCTTATGCGGGACGCCTGGCCTGCAAGCGCCGGGTCAGCAGCGCGACACTGACCACCAGCACCCCGCACAAGCTGATCACCAGTGTCATCGGCACCGCACTGCCATCGTGCAACAACCCGACCAACGCCGCCGCGCCTGCGGCGACGCTGAACTGCAGGCAGCCCATCAGTGCCGAGGCGCTGCCTGCTCGTGCGCCCTGCCCGCTCATGGCGCAGGCCGAGGCATTGGGGATGATGCAACCCAGGCTGGCGATGCACACGAACAACGGTACCAACAGCGGCCACAACTGGCTCGGCCGCAGTGCAGCAACCCCCAGCAGCACCAGGCCTGCGGCCAGGTACATCCACACTGCGCGCACCAACAGGAAGGCCGGGCCACGCTTGGCCAGCAAGCGCGCATTGACCTGCGCCACGAGGATAAAGCCCGCCGCGTTGGTGCCGAACAGCCAGCCATAGTGCTCGGCAGGTACGCCATACAACTTGATGAAGACGAATGGCGACCCGGCGATGTAGGCAAACATACCGGCAATGGCGATACCCCCGGTCAAGGCATGGCCGAGAAACACCCGGTCATTGAGCAGGCGCAGGTACTGGCGCAGCGCCCCGGACAGCGGCTGGCGCGGCATGTTCGCCGGCAAGCTCTCGGGCAGGCCCAGGCTGACTGCCAGCAGGCAGGCCGCGCTGAACAGGCTCAACACCAGGAAGATCGACTGCCAGCCTGCCAGGTTCACCAGCACCCCACCCAGCATCGGCGCAAGGATCGGCGCCAGGCCCATTACCAGCATCAACTGCGAGAACACCTTGGCCGATGCCACCGGGTCGCACTTGTCACTGACAATCGCCCGCGACAGCACCATCCCGGCGCATCCGCCCAAGGCCTGGACGAATCGTGCCAGGACCAGGGTGTCGAGGTTGGGCGCATAGGCACACGCCAGCGAAGCCAGGGTAAACAGCGCCACGCCGAACAACAGCGGTTTGCGCCGCCCGAAGCGGTCGGCCACCGGGCCATAGGCCAACTGGCCGATGGACAGGCCAAGGAAGTAGGCGGCCAAGGTGGTCTGGACGTGTTTTTCATCGGTGGCGAAAGCCTGCGCCATGGCCGGGAAGGCGGGCAGGTAAAAATCGATCGCCAAAGGCCCGAACGCACTCAATGCGCCCAGGATCAGCACCATTCGCAGGTTCATCAGAAATCCATAGCAGGCTAAGCAAGTGCGTGATTCTACCTGCTAAGGACCCCATCAGCATGAAAACATTTGCAACAAACGGGGCCGCGTTGCGACCCCACCGGCTATCACGCCACTTCGGCCTGGTAGCCCTCGTCACGGATCGCAGTGAGGATCTGCTCCACCGCCATCGCACTCTGAACCCGCACCTGCTTGCCAGCCAGATCCACCTCCACCTGGGCCGTGGCATCTTGCGCCTGCACAGCCCGGGTCACCGCTTTGACACAATGGCCACAGGTCATGCCTTGTACGTTGAACACTTGCATGGGGTTAACTCCTTCAGGTTTTGATGCAGCTTCAAGCTTGCCATCGGGTCAAGGTCAAGCCCTTGCAAGCGTCCGGGCTGGAAATCCGCGCTCACGTCGGCCAAGCTGCGCCTTTGACGATCAGGCAAACAGGAGATTATTCATGTTCAGGGCAGCATTGGGCGTCGTCGGGCTTTTGAGCGCGCTGGCTGCGGTGCCACCGGCCAGCGCCGAGGGCAATTCGGACTACAGCGTACTGATTATTTCCCGGGAGCGCCTGGAAGTGGCCACCAGCTGCGAAATCGGCGTCTACCTCAACGATCAGCTCTCCGGTCGCGTGTTCCAGGAGCAATCAACCTCCTTCAACCTGCCACCCGGCCCTGTGGATGTACGCCTGCGCCTACTGCCAGGGCAGGCACCCGGTTGCGCGCCGGGTATCGAAGACCAGCGCAGCACGCGTTTGAGCTTGCAGGCGGGCCAGATCAACAAATACCGAATTGCCATGGGCCACAATGGGCTGGAATTGAAGCGCGCTGGCCTCGGCTATTGACCTTACCTACGTGGCAAGGTTGATGCTGAAGGCTAATCCAAGGAGGAGAGCCATGCCCGCATCCACCACGTTCGACCTGCCGATTTCCGGCATGACCTGCGCCAGCTGTGCTGGCCGGGTCGAGCGCGCCCTGCGCAAGGTCGATGGCGCTGAACAGGTCAGCGTCAACCTCGCCACCGAACAGGCCCGGGTCCAGGCTCCGGCCAGCAGCCTGCCGGCCTTGCTCGACGCCGTGCGTGAAGCCGGCTATGGCGTACCCACCCGTACTGTCGAGTTGCAGATCGGCGGCATGACCTGCGCCAGCTGCGTGGGCCGTGTCGAACGCGCACTGGGCAAACTGCCCGGCGTCGAGCAGGTCAGCGTCAACCTGGCCAGCGAACGCGCGCACCTCGAAGTGCTTGCAGCCCTCGACGACAGCCTGCTGATAGACGCCGTGCAAAAGGCCGGCTACAGCGCCAGCCTGCCGCACGCGGGCAACGATGATCAGCGCGATGCCCAGCGCCGCCTGCGCAACGAGCGCCTGGCCGTCGGTGCTGCCCTGCTGCTGGCCCTGCCACTCGTGCTGCCGATGCTGGTACAGCCCTTCGGCCTGCACTGGATGCTGCCTGCCTGGGCGCAGTTTCTGCTGGCAACGCCCGTGCAGTTCATTCTCGGTGCGCGCTTCTATGTGGCCGCCTGGAAGGCCGTGCGTGCCGGTGCCGGCAACATGGACCTGCTGGTGGCCCTTGGCACCAGCGCCGGTTACGGCCTAAGCCTGTACCAATGGGCACAAGCCCCTGCCGGCATGGAGCCACACCTGTACTTTGAAGCCTCGGCGGTGGTCATTGCCCTGGTCCTGCTGGGCAAATACCTCGAAAGCCGCGCCAAACGTCAGACCGCCAGCGCCATCCGTGCCCTTGAGGCGCTGCGCCCCGAACGTGCGGTGCGCGTGGTCGATGGCCGCGAGGAAGACGTCGCCATCGCCCAGTTGCGTCTGGGTGACCTGGTCGTGGTCAAGCCCGGTGAGCGATTCCCGGTCGATGGCCAAGTCGAAGAAGGCAGCAGCCATGCCGACGAGGCCCTGATCAGCGGCGAGAGCCTGCCAGTGCCCAAGCAACCTGGCGACCCCGTCACCGGTGGTGCCATCAATGGCGAAGGTCGGCTGCTGGTACGCACCCAGGCATTGGGTACCGAAACCGTGCTGGCCCGGATCATTCGCCTGGTCGAAGATGCCCAAGCGGCCAAGGCGCCCATTCAGAAACTGGTAGACCGCGTCAGCCAGGTGTTCGTCCCCGCCGTGCTGGTGATCGCGCTGATCACGCTGATCGGCTGGTGGCTGGCCGGTGCCCCGCTGGAAACCGCCCTGATCAATGCGGTCGCCGTCCTGGTGATCGCTTGCCCCTGTGCACTGGGCCTGGCCACGCCGGCGGCGATCATGGCCGGCACCGGTGTCGCTGCCCGCCACGGCATCCTGATCAAAGATGCCGAAGCCCTGGAGCGAGCCCATGCGGTCAACCGGGTCGTGTTCGACAAGACCGGTACCCTGACCTCCGGCAGCCCACGGGTGGTTCACAGCCAGGCGCTGGTCGGCAGCACCGCCGAACTGCACCGCTTGGCCGGCGCCCTGCAGCGCGGCAGTGAGCACCCCTTGGCCAAGGCTGTACTGGATGCGTGCGCCGAGCAGCAGCTGGATGTACCAGCGGTCATCGACAGCCAGTCACTGACCGGGCGTGGTATCGCCGGGCGGGTGGAGGGCCGTGATCTGGCCCTGGGCAATCGCCGCCTGCTTGACGAGAGCACGCTGCAACCCGGCGGCCTGGCCGCCAAGGCCCATGCCTGGGAGGCCGAAGGGCGTACGTTGTCCTGGCTGATAGAGCGCGGCGCGCAACCGCGTGTGCTGGGCCTGTTCGCCTTCGGCGACAGCCTCAAACCGGGCGCTGCGCAGGCTATCGATAGCCTGCATGCCCGACACATCAGCAGCCACCTGCTGACCGGCGACAACCGTGGCAGTGCCAAGGTCGTTGCCGATGCCCTCGGGATCGACGATGTGCATGCCGAAGTGCTGCCTGCAGACAAGGCCGCCACCGTGACGGCACTCAAACAGGACGGCGTGGTGGCAATGGTGGGCGACGGCATCAACGATGCCCCGGCCCTTGCCGCTGCCGACATCGGCATCGCCATGGGTGGCGGCACCGACGTGGCCATGCAGGCTGCCGGCATCACCCTGATGCGCGGCGATCCACGCCTGGTACCGGCAGCCCTGGAGATCAGCCGCAAGACCTATGCAAAAATCCGCCAGAACCTGTTCTGGGCGTTCATCTACAACCTGGTCGGTATCCCCCTGGCCGCGCTGGGCTACCTCAACCCGGTACTGGCCGGTGCCGCCATGGCCCTGTCCAGTGTCAGCGTGGTCAGCAACGCGCTGTGGCTCAAAACCTGGAAACCCACCAGCAGCTCCCAGGAGGCCCCATGAACATCGGCCAGGCCGCCCGCCGCAGCGGGCTCAGCACCAAGATGATCCGCTACTACGAGTCCATCGGCCTGCTCAAGCCCGCCACCCGCAGCGACAGCGGCTACCGCCTGTACCAGCCGGAGGACCTGCACAGCCTGGCCTTCATCAAGCGGTCCCGCGACCTGGGCTTTTCCTTGGAAGAGGTCGGCAAGTTGCTGACCCTCTGGCAAGACCGCCAGCGTGCCAGTGCCGACGTCAAGGCGCTGGCCATGCAGCACATCGATGCGCTGAACCGGCGCATCGAGGAGCTGGTGAGCCTGCGCGACACCCTCGGGGACCTGATCTCCCACTGCCAAGGCGATGAGCGGCCGGACTGCCCCATTCTGAAAGATCTGGCAAAGGGAAATGTGGGCGGATGTTGCCACTGAACCTTGTCAGGGCACATTGGTATGCCATATTCGCCTAAACACGACCGAATCATCGCCTGGTGCGACATGCCCTAACAAATACGGGCATTTTCCTTCATCTAATCCCGGACGCTGCCGATGCAGTTACTACCTGCCTCGTGTGTCGACAATAAAAAATTCCGGGAGCGTCGATGAGCATCAAACAGAAACTGACCTGGGCATTCGCGGTCATCGCCGGCTTGCCCATCGTCCTCGTGGCCACCTTGGTGGTCCTCAACCTGCGCGGCGAAGCCCGCGACGGATTCCTCGACAGCAGCAGCCGGGAAATTCGCCAGGTCAGCAACGCGATGAGCATCTTCTTCCAGGGCATCAACCAGAACGTCGAATACCTGGCCTCGCAACCCATGATTGCGGCCACAGGCAACAACCTGAACAAGTTCATGAGCGCCAACCCCTCGTATGAACTGGGCGAGCAGGACAAGCAGGTACTTGAATTCTTCACTCGCCTAGCCGATTCGCACCCCGGCTACGCCTACCTTTCCTACGGCGTCAGTGACGGCGGTTATGTCGGCTGGCCGGCAGGGCAGAAGTTCGTCAACTACGACCCGCGTACTCGCCCGTGGTACCAGTTGGCCGTGGCCAACCCAGGCAAGACCCTGCGCACCGGCGCCTACTACTGGGCCGCCGACGACGCCGTGCTGGTCAGCACCGTACGCGCCGTGGCCAACCAGCTTGGCAACCCCGGGGGCGTGGTCAACATCGACGTGTCGCTCAAGGGCCTGACCGAGATCGTCAGGCAGATCAAGCTGGGCGATAGCGGCTACCTGCTGCTGGTGGAAAACAACGGCAACGTGATGGTCGACCCGCGTGATGCGAGCCACAACTTCAAGCAGCTGGGCAGCTTCGGCGACGGCTATGCCGACCTGGCCAAGGCAGGTAAAGGCCTGGTCGAAGTCGAACTCAACGGCGTGCGCTACATGGCCAACATCTACCCTGACGAGCAACTGGGCTGGACCTTCATCGGCCTGATCGAGCAGAGCGAGGTGATGCAGACCACCACCCGCCTGACCTGGCTGATCGGCACCATCGCGCTGGCGCTGGCCGCGCTGTTCGCCGTGGTCGGTGCGGCCTTCGCCAAGCTGATCGTGCGCCCGATCAACAGCGTGACCAGCGGCCTGGAAGACATCGCCCAGGGCGAAGGCGACCTGACCCGCAACCTGGACGTTCGCGGCCGCGACGAAACCGCCCAACTGGCCAGCTGGTTCAACCAGTTCCTTGGCGCGATTCGCAGCCTGATCCAGCACATCGGCTCTGCGGCCAGCAAGATCTTAACCACCTCCACCAGCTCGACCCGTGTTTCCAGCGACATGGCCGAGGCTGCGGGGCGCCAGCGCGAAGCCGTGGACATGGTCTCCACTGCCTTCCACGAAATGGTCGCCACCGCCAACGAAGTCGCCCGCTCCTGCAGCCAGGCCGCACAGTCGGCCGACAGCGGCCAGCAGCAGGCCCGTGAAGGCCAGCAGCAGATCGATGCCGCAGTCCACAGCGTCGATCGCTTGAGCCAGGAGATCGAGCAGTCAGCCCTGTCGATCCAGCAGCTGGAACGCGACAGCAACGCTATCCAGTCGATCCTCGGCACCATCCGCTCGATTGCCGAACAGACCAACCTGCTGGCCCTCAATGCCGCGATCGAGGCCGCCCGTGCAGGTGAACAGGGTCGGGGCTTTGCCGTGGTCGCCGATGAAGTACGGGCACTGGCCAAGCGTACCGCCGACTCCACCGCCGAGATCGACGGCCTGCTGGGCAACCTGGCCAGCCGCACCGCCGACGTCGCCGAGCAGATGCACGCCAGCCTGGAAGTGTCGCAGCAGTCGGTCAGCCGCATTGGCCTGGCCCGCGACAGCTTTGGCCAGATCCGTGAGTCGGTGGACGTGATTCGCGACATGAACACGCAGATTGCCACGGCGGCCGAAGAGCAGCATCAGGTGGCCGAGGACATCAACCGGCACATCAGCCAGATCCACGGCGATGCGCAACTGGTGGCCGAACTGGCCCAGGCTGCGCGCCAGGACTCGGAGAGCCTGGCAGGGCTGTCCAACGAGCTGGACTCGCTGGTACGACGCTTCCGCACCTGATTGCCCTGGCGGCCACTGCGCGGGCAAGCTCGATCCCTGTCGGAGCGGGCTTGCCCGCGAAGAGGTCGGTACAGGCTACCTACCGCTAAAGCTTCAGCTCCCCCGGCGTCGCCCCAAACAACTGCTTGAACGCCGCGATGTAAGCCGAGGTCGAGTCATAACCACAGCCCAACGCCGCCTCCGTCACATTCTCCCCCGCCTCCAGCAACGCCAGCGATGACAGCAAGCGCATACGCTGACGCCAGTTGCGAAAGCTCAACCCGGTCTCGCGCTGAAACAGCCGCATCAGCGTCTTCTCCGAACACTCCAGTTGCCGGGCCCATTGCTGCAGGGTCTGCGGCTGGTCTGGCGCCGCAATCAGGCCATTGCACAACGCCAGCAACCCCGGATGGCGCGGCAGTGGCAACGAGAAGCCGACTTCAGGCAACGTGCGCAACTGGTCGAGCAGCACCGCGACCAAGCGCGATTCGGCGCTGTCACTTTCCGGGTAGTGCGCCGGGAACAGGCAGAACTGCTTGATCAACTCCCGCGCCAGCGGCGTCACTTCCAGCACCCGGCATTGCTCCGCAGCCCACGGGCAGGCGTCGCGGCGTACGTACAGGCTGCGCATTTCGGCCTGCATCGACGTCACCACTTCGTGTTCGGCATCCGCCGGAATCCATACGCCCCACTGGGGGGGCGCAAAATAGCTGCCATCGCGGGTGTACACACCCAGTACGCCACTGATGGCGTAGGAAAACTGCACCCAATCGTGCTGATGGCGCGTCGTCCAGGAGCCGGCGCCGAGACTTTCGGCGCGGGCATACAGAGGCCTTGGCAGGTGATCCAAGGCGGGGATGGGCCGGGGTTGTCCGATGATCGGCATAGCGGTTTCTTGTAGTTCTGATCGGACAAGCCTAACAGCTGGTGGGTATGACCGTGACATCTGAGTCGCCAGCTTCGCGGTATGCAGGCTGATCACCGCTCGACGATGACAGTCACCCCTTGCCCGCCTGCCGCACAGATCGATATCAAACCGCGCCCCTTCCCCGCTGTGGCCAGCAGTTTGGCCATGTTGGCCAGTATCCGCCCCCCGGTCGCCGCAAACGGATGCCCCGCCGCCAGCGAACTGCCCTTGACGTTGAGCTTGCTCCGGTCGATGGCCCCGAGCGGTGCATCCAGCCCCAGGCGATCACGGCAGTAGCCTGCGTCCTCCCACGCCTTGAGCGTACACAGCACCTGGGCGGCGAACGCTTCGTGGATTTCGTAGTAGTCAAAGTCCTGCAGGCTCAGGCCATTGCGGGCCAACAAGCGCGGCACCGCATACACCGGTGCCATCAGCAGCCCTTCACGGCCGGTGACGAAATCGACCGCCGCCGTCTCGCCGTCAACCAGATAGGCCAGCACCGCAAGCCCTTGCTCCTGCGCCCATTGCTCCGTCCCCAGCAGCACCAGCGAAGCACCATCGGTCAACGGTGTGGAGTTGCCAGCCGTAAGCGTGCCCAGGCCACTGCGGTCGAATGCCGGCGCAAGCTTGGCCAGTTGTTCCAGGGTCAGGTCCGGGCGTAGGTTGTTGTCGCGGCTGAGGGCCAGAAATGGCGTGAGCAGGTCATCCTGCCAGCCTTCGGCATAGGAGGCGTCCAGCCGCTGATGGCTAAGCAAGGTCAGCGCATCCTGCTCGGCGCGATCGATCCGCCAGGCCTGCGCCATGCGCTCGCAATGCTCGCCCATCGACAGGCCTGTGCGCGGTTCGCCATTGCGCGGCAACTCAGGTATCAGGTGGCCGGGGCGCAACTTGAGGAACGGTTTCAGCCGCTCACCCAGGCTTTTGCCGCGATTGGCCTCCAGCAGAATGTGGCGCAGCCCTTCACTGACCGCAATCGGGGCATCGGAGGTGGTATCCACACCGCCGGCGACACCGCTGTCGATCTGCCCCAGGGCAATCTTGTTGGCCACCAACAGTGCTGCCTCCAGCCCCGTGCCGCAGGCCTGCTGGATGTCGTAGGCCGGTGTGCGCGGTGACAGGCGTGAACCGAGCACGCATTCGCGGGCCAGGCTCATGTCACGGGAATGCTTGAGCACCGCGCCCGCCACCACTTCCCCTAGCCGTAGCCCATGCAAGCGGTAACGCTCGATCAGGCCCTCAAGGGCAGCGGTCAGCATCGCTTGGTTGCTGGCGGTGGCGTAGGCGCCGTTGGAACGGGCGAAGGGGATTCGATTGCCGCCCAGGATCGCGACCCGGCGAGGTGAACGCATGCGCATGTTCCTCCTGAAACACTTTAAACCGTACAGCCTAGGTGTTTTTACCGCATTCGAACGACCTTGCCACAAAGTTGGTCCACACTTTCAAGCTTGCCTTCAGGGAGACCCACTCATGAGCGATCGCTACCTCGGCTTTGCCAACTCCAACCTCGGCCGCCGCCTTGTGGATGCCCTTGGCCTGCCCCACCCGGCCCCGCTGGAGCGCTGGCAGGCTGGCCGCCTGCGCCCGGTGGAAGGTGCCTTGGTCGTGGGTGGCGGGCCCCTGACGCGCCAGGTCGAGGCCATCGCCCCGCGCCTCACCGACGCGCTCTACAGCTTCAATACCGAAGGTTTGCAAGCACCAGCCTGGGTCGCGGGGCTGGGGCCCAAGCTCAAAGCTGTGGTGTTCGATGCCACTCACCTTTCCGACAGCGACGAACTCAAGCAGTTGCGCGAATTTTTCCAGCCATTACTGCGCAGCCTGGCGGCTTGCGCCCATGTGGTGATCCTCGGCCGCGCCCCGGAAAGCCTCGACGAGCCACTGGCCAGTGTCGCGCAACGGGCACTTGAAGGCTTCAGCCGCTCACTGGGCAAAGAGCTGCGCAATGGGGCGACTGCGCAGTTGCTGTATGTCGGCCATGGCGCCGAAGACCAGCTGGAAGGTGCCCTGCGCTTTTTCCTCTCGCCCAAGAGCGCGTTCATTTCGGGCCAGATCCTGCGACTTGAGGCCTGCGCCAGCCAGGTCGAGGACTGGACCCGCCCACTGGGCGGACGACGCGCCCTGATAACGGGTGCCGCTCGCGGTATCGGCGCGGCGATTGCCGAAACCCTCGCGCGCGACGGTGCCGAGGTGGTGCTGCTGGATGTGCCGCAAGCTCGGCAAGACCTCGAAGCCCTCGCCGCGCGGTTAGGCGGCAAGGCGCTGGGCCTGGACATCTGCGCCAATGACGCTGCGGCGCAGTTGCTCGAAGCGTTGCCCGGGGGTATCGACATCGTGGTGCACAACGCCGGCATCACCCGCGACAAAACCCTCGCCAACATGACACCGGAGTACTGGGATGCGGTGATGGCGGTGAACCTCAAGGCACCGCAAGTGCTAACCCAGGCGCTGTATGACGCTGGCGCACTCGGCGAGAGCGCGCGCATCACGCTGTTGGCTTCGGTCAGTGGCATCGCCGGTAACCGAGGGCAGGCCAATTATGCCGCGAGCAAGGCCGGGTTGATCGGCTTCGCCCAGGCCTGGGCCGCAAAGCTCGCAGCGCAGGGTGCCAGCATCAATGCCGTGGCCCCCGGTTTCATCGAAACGCACATGACCGCCGCCATGCCCATGGGGCTGCGCGAGGCCGGGCGCCGTTTGAGTTCACTGGGCCAGGGCGGGCGGCCACAAGACGTCGCCGAAGCCATCGCCTGGCTCAGCCAGCCAGGCTCCGGCGCGGTCAATGGCCAGGTGCTGCGGGTCTGTGGCCAAGCGCTGATGGGAGCCTGACCATGACCCGACACTGGCACGACCTGCACGCCCCGGACTCCCGCGCCAGCCTTTACCTGCGCGCGGCCAGCAAGCGCAAGATCAGCGGCGACAGGCTGCCAGCGTACGGCCTGCGCTGTGTCATTCGGGTCCAGCCCGACAACCTGGCAGCCTACCGCCGGCTCTGCCACTTCACCGACGATGGTCGTCTGCCGGGCACTTATCCCCATGTCATGGCCTTCCCCTTGCAGCTTCAACTGCTGACGGCCCACGACTTCCCCTTCCCCTTGCTCGGGCTGGTGCACCTGCACAACCGCATCGAGGTGCGGCGGCCACTGGGCGGTATCGACGGGCTACGTTTCGCCGTCTACGCCGACAACCTGCAACCCCATGCCAAGGGCGCTACTTTCGACCTTATTACCGAAGCCGAAGATGGCCTGGGCCTGCTCTGGCGCGAAAGCAGCCGCATGCTGGTGCGCGGGCTACGCCTGGAAGGCCAGGCCATCGAGCAGGCAGACAGCGAGCCTGAAGCATTGGTAGAGGCGAGCCGCTGGTATGCCGACAGCGATATCGGCCGGCGTTACGCCAAGGTCTGCGGGGACTACAACCCGATCCACCTGAGCGCCGCCAGTGCGCGACTGTTCGGGTTCCCCAAAGCCATTGCCCATGGCATGTGGAGCAAGGCCATGGCACTGGCGGCGCTGCGCGGGCACTTGCCAAGCAGTGGCTATGGCTTCGAAGTGGAGTTCCGCAAGCCGGTGCGCTTGCCTTCAGAGGTGGTGCTCAGTGCCACTGAAGCCGGGGGCGAAGGTGAGCTACGGCTGGATGGGCATGGCGAGTTGCTGCACATGGTTGGCCGCTGGGGTGGCCTGTAGGAGCGGCCCTCTTGCTTTGCATCGAGCCTGCGCCGAAGCTATGCGGCATTAGGAGACCCCCGATGAACCTGCAAGAACTCACCGAACGCCTGCACCGAATCCGCGACAATAACGACTGGCGCGGCTTTCACAGCCCGAAGAACCTGGCCATGGCCGCCAGCGTTGAAATGGCCGAACTGGTAGAAATCTTCCAGTGGCTGAGCGAGGACCAATCCCGCCAGTTGCCTGCCGACACACTCGCCCACGCCGGCCAGGAGGTGGGCGATATCGTCCTCTACCTGTTGCTGCTGTGCAGCGAGCTGGGCCTGGACATGGACCAGGTGGTAAGGGCCAAACTGGCCGACAGCGAAAGGCGCTTCGCCCGATGAACGACCGTCACTTCGATGAGCTGGCCACCCGCTTCGCCGAGAAAATCTACGGCGGCGCCAAGGGCGCCATTCGCCTGGCCGTGCTGCAGGCCGACCTTGCCGAAACCTTGCCCGACCGCCCGCTGCGCATACTCGACATCGGTGCAGGCTTGGGCCACATGGCCCTGTGGCTGGCGCAGCGTGGCCATCACTTGACCCTGGCAGAGCCCGCCGCGCCCATGCTCGACGGGGCCCGTGCGCGCTTTGCCGAGGCGGGCCAGACGGCCACCTTCATCCAGGCGCCGTGGCAGGACCTGCTCGGGCAACTGACCGAACCCTACGACCTGGTGCTGTGCCACGCCGTGCTCGAATGGCTGGCCGAACCCGAAAGCATCCTGCCGGTGCTGCACCAGCTCACCGCCCCTTCCGGGTGGCTTTCGCTGGCGTTCTACAACCGCGACGCGCTGGTCTATCGCAACCTGCTCAAGGGCCATTTCCGCAAATTGCGCAGCAACCGCCTGGAAGGTGAAAAACAGAGCCTGACCCCGCAGAAACCCCTTGATCCACGTGAACTCAAGGCGCAACTTGATCCTATGTGGCAGGTCGAAAGCCAGAGTGGCGTCAGGGTGTTCCACGACTACATGCCCAAGGAGTTCCAGGCCAAGGCCGAACTGCTCGACCTGCTGGAAATGGAGCTGGCACACCGCCGACACCCAAGCTTTGCC
The DNA here is from genome assembly GCF_025905425.1 of Pseudomonas putida. Classification (NCBI taxonomy): domain Bacteria; kingdom Pseudomonadati; phylum Pseudomonadota; class Gammaproteobacteria; order Pseudomonadales; family Pseudomonadaceae; genus Pseudomonas; species Pseudomonas putida. The sequence goes on from NZ_CP109603.1 coordinate 4,595,971, forward strand.
GGGCTCGGTCGCTACCTGCACTGGATCTGCCGCCCCCGCTGACCCCGCCCGCCGGGAGGAATACATGCCGTACCGTCTGTTGTGCCTGGCCTTGCTGCCCCTCGCCCTGGCTGCCTGCCAGGGCAGCAACCCCTATGTCGCCAGTGGCCGCCCGATACCCCCCGCCCCTGCGCAGGCGGCCACTACGTTCGATGCCAGTGCCTACCCAGCACCCGCCCGTGACTACGGGCACTATCGCAGCTGGAGCTGGCGCGGCGGGCAGTTGCCCAGCGGCACAGCCAATGCTGACCCGGCACAACTGGCCGATGCCATCAGCGGTGCGCTCGACCAGCATGGCCTGCGCCCTGCCAGGGGCAGCGCCGGCGATTTGCTGGTAAGCGCCGACATGCGCCTGGAAAAGCGGCTGCGCCAGGTGCGTGACTACGACACCTACGACCCCTACTACGGCCCATACCCCTATGGCGGTGTTGGTTATGGCGGCTACCGCAATGGCTACGGTGCTTACGCCAGCGCGCCGATCGTGCGCACCTACGAGGTCGAGGTGATGGTGGTACGCATCGACCTGTACGACGCACGCAACGGCCAGCCGGTGTGGAGCGCCAGTGCTGAAAGCAACAGCGACAAGGACTCGCCGCGTGATCGCGAAAGCGCCTTGCGCGATTCTGTGCACAAGGCGCTCAGCGGCTATCCTCCCAGTTAACGTCTAACGGAGAACCATCATGTTGCGCCGTCTCGTTTTACTGTCATTCGCGCTAGTGCTCGCGGCCTGCTCGAGCAACAACGTCCAGCAGGATTTCGACGCCAGCCGCGATTTTGCCGCCTACCGCACCTGGGCGTGGCAGGAGCCAGGCTTGCAATACCGCCCGGACGACCCTCGCATCAAAAGCGACCTGACCGAACAACGCATTCGCCAGGCCGTTGCCGACCAGCTCGACCAGCGCGGCCTGCGCCCGGCACAGGGCAATGCGCGACCTGATCTCAAGGTGCGCGCCTACCTCATCGTCGAACAGCGTCAGCAGCAGATCACCACCAACTACGGCGGTGGCTGGGGGGGGTACTGGGGCGGCTACTGGGGCGGGCCGATGTACAACGAAACCCGCAGCGTGGACTACAAGGTTGCCACCATCCAGGTCGACATGTTCGATGGGCGTGACGACAAGCTGGTCTGGCGTGGCAGCGCCGAACAGATCATGAACAATTACCCGCCAAGCCCGGAAGAACGTAACAGCGCCATCCAAAAGACAGTGACCAATGTGCTGAGCAACTACCCACCGGGTAGCAAGAAGTAAGGGTTCACGGCCCATCCCCGGCTTGCCGGCGATGGGCCGGAACAGGCTTGCGCTCCCTGCGACATCGTCCATTCCCGTCACGCCTTTTTCCCATCCGGCCGCGCCCGCTTGCAAGTTCGCGTCTACCCTCAATTCAAGGAAACCTGACTGACCGGGTAGAAGTGTTCAACAATTGGGGAAGGCGACCTGCCAATGCAAAGCATTGTTCTCTTGATGTGGCTTGCCTTGTGCTCCGAACAGGATGTGCGTCAACGCCAGATCTCCAACCTGCTAACCCTCGGCGTCGCGGCCTGCGCGCTGGCCTGGCTGTTCGCCACCGGTCACAGCTGGATCGGCGCCGATGCCAGCGACGCCGGCTGGGCACTGGCCATCGTCATGCTGCTGACGCTACCCGGCTACATGCTCGGGCGTTTCGGCGCCGACGACGTCAAGCTGATGGGCGCCCTGGCCCTGGCAACCAGCCCTCAGTATGTGCTCGGCACCTTCATCGGGGCCGGTGTCACGGTGCTGCTGTGGCTGCTCACGCGTCGCCGGTTGTGGACCCTGCTCAACCCCAAGGTGAAGAAGCGCTTGCAGGCCCTGACGGAGGAAATGGGCGACAAACAGGCCTTCGTGCCGTACGTGCTGGCGGGCTTTCTTCTCACCGCTGTATGGATCCAATAACCAGCCCTGTGGTCCTATAACTTGTACAGGCCTTGTACAGAATCGCCAAGTACGACTACTTTTAAGCTGCCAGAGTGTCTGGCCCGGGAGCAGGGCCGATTACGAACAGGGAGTTGATCGTGAACAAGCCGTCCAGTGAAGTGAAGGTACTGGTGGTCGATGACCAGCCATCAATCGTCGAACAACTGTGTGAATTCCTCGAAAGCCAGGGCCACCGTTGCGTCCCGGCCCACTCCACCGACCAGGCCATCGAGCGCTACCTGGCCGACAAAAGCATTGGCCTGGTGCTGTGCGACCTGCACATGCCGCAGCGCGATGGTATCGAGCTGGTCAACGCATTGAAGGCGCTCGCCGGCACCCAGCGCATGTTCGAAGCGATCATGCTGACCGGCCGTGCCGAAAAACAGGATGTAATCCGCGCGTTACGCGCAGGTTTTGCCGATTATTATCAGAAGCCGATGAACCTCGACGAACTGCTCGAGGGCGTGCGCCGTCAGGAGCAGGCATTGCTCGAACGCCAGCGCAACATCAAGGAGCTCGGCGGCCTGAACCAGCGCCTGCAGGATTTGGCATCATCCGTTGACGAGCTCTACCAGGACCTTGAAAAGGCCCGTGGCCAAGGTGTACATCGCCGTGCCAGCGATGTCGAGGAAAGCGAAAGCGAGCTGCCAGCGGTGTTCGAGAAGCTGTCGCCGCGCCAACTGGAAGTGGCCCGCCTGGTGAGCACAGGCAAAACCAACTACCAGATTGCCTGCGAATTGGGCATTACCGAAAACACCGTGAAACTCTACGTTTCCCAGGTGCTGCGCCTGACCCGCATGCACAACCGCACGCAACTGGCGCTCGCGTTGACGCCGAGTACTTCACCGGTGCATCAGCGGTTTACCGCTCATTGAAATGCTGGCCCTGTCATCGGCAGCCGACTTGCCGGCGGTAGGCCTCATTCCATCTGATAGGTCAGGCTAAGCGTCAAGCGTGGCCCCCGGCTCATGCTATCCAGGGCAACATCCGCCAAAGGCTTCGCCACCTCTACAGCACCATTGAAGTAGCGCCCATCCCCCAGGCGTAGCCCAAACGCGACTGACGTCATCCGCGCATCCTCGACCCTGCCTGCGTTGTACCAGGCGCGGGCAGCATCGAGTACCGCATAGGGCTGCACTACCTTCAGCCAGTTGCCGTTGTGCCGAACACTGTAGTTGAACTCATACGCCACACCCCAGCCCTTGTCCCCCGCCGCCTGGTCCCGAGGATAACCGCGGCCGAAGCTCTGCCCGCCGAACACCGCCCGCTCGCTGTCGGGCAGCTTGTCGTCACTCCAGAACAGGGCACCCAACACTACCCCCTGCCAACCGTCGAACAGCTGATCACTCTGTAACCCCGCCAGGCGCAGACGCAAAAAATCGAGGTCATAGTCCACGTCGCTGCGCGCCCCCAGGTAATCCAGGCCTTGATAGACCCCGGCACTGACGATACGCAAGCGGTGAGCGTCAGCCTTGCGCCAATTGCCCTCGAAGGACAGCGCGCGGACATAACTGTCGTACTCGTGTGCCCGCAAAAGCCCCGCCGGCCGATCTTCGATATGCTCGCTGACCGCATAGAAACGCCCCGCCACCGTCATCCACTCATCCGCCTTGACGATCAGCGGCTGGCCAAGGCCAACCGAGTAACGCTCGCTTTCACGCTTCTGCGTGAGATCGCTGCCGTCATCCAAGCGAATACGGGTGCCCGGCGTACTGCGATAGCGCGAAGCAGAGACCAGCAACTGGCTGCCTTCGGCATCCAGGTACTGGCTGTAATCCAGTCGTTGGTAATGGGCCTGATCATCCCCGGGAGGTAGCAACAGGCTTGCCGTAAATTGTTCGCCATAGCGGGTCTGGGCATTGCTGAAGAGGGTAAACAGTGCCTGGGCGTCCTCACGGCTGCCATCGTTCACAGTCAAACCGGCAGCAAACGGCGTACGCCGAGCATGCACCCTCAGGCGTGCGGCGCCCTCAGGCGACTGCGCCGCTGTCAATTCGGCGTCCATTGCCACGCCCGGGATACGTTCGGCAAGGCCGATGTAGCGATCGAGCGTTTCCTGGGTCAACGGGCGTTCGGCCTGAAGCCGCTGCAACAACTGCTCCAGGTAAGCGCGGGCCGGGCCGATGTCGCCTTCGAGCCGGTAGCCCTGGATATAGCCCTCTACCAGCACCACATGGACACGGCCGTCGGCAAAATCCTGCGGCGGCAGGTAAGCGTAGGACAACAGGTAACCGTCCTGCCGGTAGCGCTGGGTGAGGCGCTCGGTGAACGCTTGCAACTCACCCGGTGTTGTTTCGCGCCCGATCAACGGCTGGAAGTGTTCGCGCAGCTCACTCAAAGGGAACACCGTCCCACCCTCGAAGCGCACCTTGCGCAACACCACCCTGGAATCCATGGGCGCCCAGCCAACAGTACGGGCAGTTGGCAGCGCCAGCCGCAGGCTGGGGGTGACGGGGCGGTAGGCGTCTACTGGCAGGTTGACGGCGGGCAGGCGACGCTCGTTTTCATGGCTGTCGAGAAAGCCCGGTAACGGCTCTGCCTGGGCCAAGAGGGCCCAAGGCAGCAATAACAGGGGCACGACCAGAGGACGCATAGGACGCTCCATGATCCCTTGGGTACCGGGGCGCCGGCCGGTCACACCCGTCTTTTGCAAAGCGTAGGTGCTGGCCCGGCAATCGTCGAACGGCTACTCGCTGACCTGAAATACCACCCGCGCGGTCTCGCCACTTTCGTCCAGCGCGCTGAGTTCGATCTGCCCGGCGCGTTCGAAGCGCACCAGCAGGCTGTCCTGGCCCTGGGTTTCGCCCAACGGCTGGCCATTGAGGAACCACCAGCGTCGGCCGCCGCCACCGAGGGCCGACACGTACACCTGCAATGGCTCGCTGCTGGTTGCCGGTCGGCGCAGGTTGTCACCCGGGCGCACACCAACGATCGACAGCGGCGGCGCACTGGCGGGCGCCTGCGGTGGGCAGGCCGGGTCCACTGCCGGCAGCCGTGCCGCACGCCGCTCGATACGCGGCAGCCAAGGCTCCAGCGGGGCTGGCCAGAGGGCGATGTCGCGCACCTTGGCCCCAGGGCAACTGCCATCGACGCGCAGCCCTTGAGCATTGACCCAGACGCGCTCGCGCAAACCCATCCCGAGCGGTTGGTCGGCCGCCTGCAAGGTCGGCGGCGTGGTGCCGTCGAGGGTCCAGGCAAAACGCTGGCGGCGGCAGTTGGGGTCTTGCCGGTTCATCGGCTGGCCCAGCGGCCAGCAAATGGCTGCCACGCCGATGGTATCGGGCACCCGCTCGACCGGCACGCTGATACCGCGCTGGGCATCGCGGTTGCTCAACAGGTCATGCACCTGAAGCATCAAGGGGGCCGCAGAGGCCAGGCCGAACTGCCCAGGTACGGGCGTGCCGTCGGGGCGGCCGATCCATACACCGATCAGGTAGCGCGGGCCAACGCCAATCGACCAGGCGTCACGAAAGCCGTAGCTGGTACCGGTTTTCCAGGCCAGTTGCGGGCGCTGCACCAGTTCGGCATGCGGGTCACGGTCCGGGCGCGCTTGGCCGCTGAGAATACGCCGGATAATCCACGCCGCCCCTGGCGACAGCAGGCGTCGTTCCACCAGCGGGTCCTGGGGCTGCAGGCGGATGCGTGCACTGTTGCCGGCCCGGGCCAGCGCCGCATAGCCGCCGACCAGTTCTTCCAGGCGGCTGCCCGCGCCACCGAGGATCAGCGAAAGGTTGGGCTCGGCCAAGGGCGGTAGCATCAGCGGCATACCGGCCATGCGCAGCTGCGCCGCAAAGCGCTTCGGGCCATAGGCTTCAAGCAGTTGAACCGCTGGCAAGTTGAGCGACAGGGCCAACGCAGAACTGGCCGATACCGGCCCGCTGAAGCCCATGGAGAAGTTGCCCGGCCGATAGTCGCCGTAACGCCTGGGCACATCCTGCAGCAGCGATTCGGAGTGGATAAGCCCGTCGTCCAAAGCCATGCCGTAGAGGAACGGTTTGAGCGTCGAACCGGGCGAGCGCAACGAGCGCACCATGTCGACATGGCCGAAGCGCCGCTCATCGGCCAGGTCGATCGAGCCCAGGTAGGCGCGCACTGCCATGGTCTGCGCATCCACCACCAGAATCGCCGCCGACGTGCGCTCCGGCAAACGTGCGCGCCAGCCCAGCAACAGGTCTTCGAGGCGCCGTTGCAAGGCGGCGTCGAGCGTGGTGCGAATCAGCGGTGGGCTATCGGCCGTATTCAGCCGCCGCGCCAGCAATGGCGCCAGGGCCGGCTCCTGGCGCGGTGCCAGCAACAGCGGCTCTTCGGCGGCCTCTTTGAGTTGCTGGGTTGGCCACACCTGGTATTCGCCCAGACGTTGCAGCACCTTGTCGCGGGCGCGCTGGGCACGTTCGGGGTGGCGGTCCGGGCGCAAGCGGCTGGGTGCCTGGGGCAGCACCGCAAGCAGTGCCGCTTCGGACGGCGTCAGGTGTTTGGGCGACTTGCCCAGATACGCCCAGCTGGCAGCCGCCACGCCCTGCAGGGTGCCGCCAAAGGGCGCACGGTCGAGGTAGATCTGCAGGATTTCGCGCTTCGACAGGTGCCACTCCAGCTGCGCCGTGCGCCATAGCTGGCGCAGTTTGCCGGCCAGCGTCCGGTCATGCGGATCGAGCAGGCGCGCCACCTGCATCGACAGCGTACTGCCGCCCGACACCACGCGCCCACCGCGCAGGTTCAGCCAGGCAGCGCGAGCCAGAGCCAGCGGGTTGACCCCTGGATGGCGATAGAACCAACGGTCCTCGTAGGTCAGCAATGCTTGCAGGTACAGCGGCGAAACCTCATCCGGGCTGACCGGATAGCGCCACACGCCCTCGGCGTCGGCAAAGCGCCACAACGGCGTGCCATCTTCGGCCAGCACCACCCGCGCCAGGTCGTCGCCTGGCAGGGGTAACGGCCAGATCCGGTCGGCCAGCCACAACAGGCCAACAGCCAGCACCAGGGTGATGACCCCGCCACGTAGAATCCTGCCCGCGCGCGTGCGCGGCCGCGCTAAGCTTGGCATCGGGAACCGACTTGGCCAACTGATGGCCAAAGGCTTGGGAACGGCAACCTCGCCGGTGTGTTGATCAGGAAGCAACTATGCATGTAGAAGATTTTTTCGGGTGGCTGGGCCACGCACTCGGTTCGTTGATCCGCTTTATCGTTGACGCATTGAGCGGGCTGTTCAACCTGCTGGCCAATGCCGGGGGCAATTTCATCGATGGCTTGGCGCGCACGCTGGGCATGGACACCTCGCTCGTCAGCATCCTCGCCCTGGTCGTCGGCTTGATGCTGCTGTACTCGGCCATCCGCGCCTTCATGCGCGCTTCGATCATTCTCGGGATCATCTGGTTGGTGCTGGGGTTGTGGGTGATGAGCTGGGTGATTCACTGAGGGCATCGCCGCATCGTGCTATGGGTGCGTGTGTGTGCTTGCGTCGCGAAAGGGCTGCTACGCAGCCCTTTCCGACCGGTCCGGCGCCCCGGCAAGGCCGCTCCTACACACGCGCCCGAGAACACATTAGCAACGCCGCGACGGCAGTGGCTCAGCGGGCTTTGACAGTCATCTCGCCTTGCCCATCGCCCACTGCCTGCAGGTTCGGCCGATACATCGACTCGACCTGCGGCGGTGGCACACGGTAGGTGCCCGGCGTCACTGCCCGTGCCAGGTACAGCAGGTGCGTGGTGCCATAGCCATCCAGTTTGAGCGCGGCCACATACCGGTCATCACGGTACTCCTGGTGCACCACGCTGGCATTTTGCATCGACTCACGCCACGCCTTCACCGCGCTGCTGGCGTTGTCCAGGCTGGCCGCACTCTGTGCCAGGTTCTGGTTTTCCAGCTCAAGGCCGGCTGGCAGCAGATCAACCACCAGCGCATCCGGCACACGCGCTTCGGCCTTGAGGGCCAAGTGCACCAGCACCAGATCGCCGCTGCGCAGGTTGTGCAGGTCTAGCGGCTGGCCGTTCATGCCCAGGTATTCACGACGAATTTCCATGCCATTGCCGCCAGCCGAGGGAGCCTGGCGTGGATAACCAGAAAGCGTCAGCTGCTGGTAGAGCGTTTCGCTGCCTTCGTTCTGCACAGTCAAGGGCGACGCCAGCAGCGGGCCTTCAAGCTTCAGGCCCGTTTCGGCATTGTTGAATTCGCGGATCTCGCCTGCGCTGTCCAGGCGCGCCTGCCACTTGCCTTCCGGCTTGCCGAGCAAACCACGGCCAGCGAGGAACAGCGCGTTGCGCTCTTGGGTCGAAAGCCAACGGTTGGCCGCCAACTCGTCAGACAGCGCAAACAGGCGTTGGTCAACCTGGTTACCGGCCAGGTTGCTCTCCTGCAACAGCGCCAAAATCAATGCCTGGTCACGCAGGGTGCTGCCGTAGTCGGCCATCCAGCCTTTGCTGCGGCCAACACCCAGCCCAGCTTGCAAGGCCTGCTCGGCGCGTGGTTTGTCACCCATCTTCTCCAGCGCCACCGCCAATTGCACCAGCGGCAAGCCGGAGCGGGCATCGGCACGGCGCTCGAACAGCCCGCGCAATGCGCCCAACGGCGCCTGCTGGCTGCGCGACAATACCAGGGCGGCATAAGCCTGCACGGCGAAGCGGGTATGGTCGGCGTTCTCGCTGTAGTCGACCTCGATCAGGTTACGTTCCTGCAGGTAGCGCAGCAGGCGTTCATTGGCCTTCTTCAGCGCCTCGGCCGGCACGCCGTAGCCCTGGTCACGGGCGCGCAGCAGGAAGTCGGTGACATAGGCGGTCAGCCAGTACTCCTCTTCGCTGTCCGAACTCCACAGGCCGAAGCTGCCGTTGTAGCGCTGCATGCCCAGCAGGTGCTCGATGCCCATCTCGATCTTGCGTTTGCGCACGTCGGCCGGCTCGCCCTTGATCCCCAAACGCTTGAGGCTTTCGGCATCGGCGTACAGCGACGGATAAAGGCCGCTGGTGGTCTGCTCCAGGCAGCCATAGGGGTAGGCTTCGAGGGCGCGAATCTGTTCGGCCAGGTTCAGCGGCGGTCGGCTCGACAAAACCAGGCTGGCTTCAAGGCCCGCCGGTTCGAAGGCCGCCAGGTCAGCGTCGGGCAACGACCAGGGCTGGTCCTTCAAGGCAACCCGGTAGTGCTTGAGCATCGCGGGATAAGCCGGGCGCACACCCAAAGTCCACTCTCGCTCGAAGGCAGTGGCCGGCTCGTTTGGCAGTTGCAGGCCATTGACCCGCACGCGCACCTTACCCTGCCCCAGGCCGCCCTGGGCCTGCACCGGAATCATCAGCGTGCGGCGCTGGCCTTCATCCAGCGCGACGCTTTGTACCGCGCTCGCGGCAAGGCTCAACTGGCCTTCGGTGCTGATTTCGACATTCAGTTGCTGGGCACGGCCCGACAGGTTGGCCAGGTCCAGCGCCAGGCTGGTGCGGTCACCACCGGCGAGGAAGCGCGGCGCCGAAAGCTCGGCGATCAGCGGTGCAGCCACCACGGTCTTGCCCTCGGCCATGCCGAAGTGATCCTCGGTCCAGGCCTGCGCCATCAGCCGCAGTTCACCGTTGAAGTCGGGGATATCGACAGTGGCCTGCCCTTCGCCCTTCTCATCCAGGGTCACCGGCAGGCTCTGCTGAGCGACGATGGTCACCGTGGTGTTGGGGCGCTTGCCCCCCTTGGCCATGGCCGCGTCACCACCAAATGCCAGGCTGGCCAGGCGGCCCTGGCCGGCCTCGATCAACTGGCCGTAGATGTCCAGTTGATCGGCGCCATAGGCTTTGCGGCCGAACAGGCTGGCGAACGGATCGGGGGTCTTGAAATCGGTGATGTTGAGGATGCCCACATCAACCGCAGACAACAGCACATGCACCTGCTGCCCCGCAGCCGCTGCGCTGCCATCGGCATTGGCCACCTTGAACTTCACCGTCAACGGCTGCTTGGGCCGCATTTTCTCCGGCGCCTGCAAGCTGACCGCCAGCTTGCGCTCGGCACGGTCCAGCGGCAGGTGCAGCACGCCCACCGCGCGTTTCGGTGTGGCATTGGCCTTGCGCTCACCGGGGCGGATCACCAGGGCACTGATATACAAATCGTGGCGTGCCCACTTTTTGTCCAGTTGCACGTCGAAGGTCTTGCCTTCGGCCGGCACCTCGATTTCTTGCCACCACAGGGGGCCATCACTGGATTCGATCATCAGGTAGCCATTGCCGGCGGCAGGCGGTGTCACCGTGACCTTGGCCGACGCACCATCGGCGTAGGACGGTTTGTCCAGGGCCAGCTTGACCTGGTCCGGGCGCACCGCGCCGCCTTCGGCGTTGTCCTGGGCGCGGTAGCCGGCCCAGAAGCGCTCGCTGGAGACCAGGCCGGTTTCTGGGTCTTCGACCTCGACCCGGTAAGGGCCCCACTCGACCTGGAACGACAACTTGGCCGTCGAGCCGGCCTTGACGCTGACGGTCTCCTCGTTCTGGGTGAGGAATTTCTCGTTGTAGTTGTAGCTCCAGCCGTCGCTCTGCGAGTAGTTCCAGTAGTAGTCACGGCGCTCGCGGATCAACCGCACCTTGAGGTCGTTGGCTGCCAGCTTCTTGCCGTCACGGTCGGCCACCAGGAACTCGAATTCCACGGGGCCGTCACTGTCGGTTTCCTCACCCTCGAACAGGCCGCGCAGGCCCGGCAAGCGCTCGGCAGGCCAGATCGGCTGTTCCAGGCGACGGGTGATCGGCCGGCCGCCAGACTCCTGCAGGCTCGCCTGCACGGTCAGTTGCAGCGGCGAGCGGGCTTCGGCCCAGCGGCTTTCGATATCGACCACCGCCTTGCCGGCCTGGTCGAGGGTGACTTCGTCCAGCTCCAGGTCCTGGTTCAGTTCAGTTTCGGTGACCGAGCCGAACTGGTAGCCCGGCAGCGCCGGCACCGCTTCGCGCAGCGGGCGCACGTAGGCTTGGCCACTCAGGCGGTTACCCGCAGCGGGCGCGCCGTAGAGGTAGCGGCCATTGACCTGGATGTGGGCGTCCTGATCTGGCGCAAGCGGCGTGCTGCTGCCTTTGAGCTCCAGCGCCAGACGCTCGGGGAGGAAGTCTTCGACCAGAAACTCGTAGACCTGCTTGCGCCCGCCCCCCAGGTCGAGCAGCAATTGCCAGCGACCGGTCGGTGCTTCGCTGGCCAGTTGCAGCTGGTACTGATACAGGCCACTGCCATCCGCCTCCCAGACGAACTTGCGGCTGACCTGCTCATCGGGGCGACGCACTTCCACGCTGACCGGCTGAGCCTTGACCGGCTTGCCATCTTGATCGCGCAACAGGCCGTTGAGCAGCACCGTCTCGCCCGGACGATACAGGTCGCGGGGGCCGAAGATGAACAACTGCAAAGGGTTGGATTGAGGGCCGGTAATATCGAATTCGGCCAGGTCCAGGGCGGCGGTGTTAAGGCGCAGCAATGTGGTGTGCACGCCTTGCGTGGCAATCAGGGTATCGGCCTTGGGCGTGATCGGCAGTTGCGCGTGGCCGTCGCCATCCGTCTTGGCCTGGGCCAGCAGCTTGCCCTTCTCGTCATGCACCTCAAGGTTGACGTCCTTGATCGCCTTGCCCCCTTCCAAGGCCTGGGCGAACACGTCGAGGCGGTCGCGGTAACGGTGCGCAGAGACGCCGATGTCGCTGAGGCTGAACAAGGTCGCCGGCTGCGAGTAGTCGTAGGTACCCGAGGCACGCATCACCGCCAGGTACACGCCCGGTGCCTGCAGCGGCTTGATCCCGGCGATCGGCAGCAGCACGGTCTCGCGGGTGTTGCGCGCAGGGTTGAGGTCGAAGCGGCCGCTGTAGACCAGCTCGGCCATGTCCAGGGTTTCCTTGGACTGGTAGTAATACAGGCTGCTGTTGCGTCCCCAGTTGACCAGGAACGTCGAAAGCATTTCGGGCTTCACGCGGAAGAACTCGACATCGACCTTGTCGACGTTGAGCGCGATCACCGGCAGGCCTTCGGCCAGGCGTGTGGGCAGCAGCGAGCCACGGCTGGCGAAGCCGATGGTCGGCTGCATGTCACGGGTTTCCAGGCGGGTCACTGATTCGCTGTCCAACTGCTTGCCATTGACTGCCAGCAGGCCTTTATCGACGGTCAGTACCAGCTTGCGCTGTGGCTCCAGGTGGCGCAGGCGCAGTTCCATCTGGTTGTCGGAGAGTTCCCAGGCGCCATCGACTTTGCCTTTGACGGTATCGACCAAGTGCAGTTTGCTGGCGAAATCCTGTTTGGCATCGAGCGGTGCGGAGAAGCTGATCGACAGCGCACTGGCGCCATCGAGCTGCACTTCCGAGACATCCAGCACCGTGAGCTCACGGCCCTCGTAGCGCTTGGCGAGCGCAGCCGGGTCTTCGCGCTTGGGCGCGGGGGCTTCGGCGAGCGCGGTGGCAGCGGGTTTCTCGGCCGGCGCCGGCTTATCCGGCGTGGAAGAGTCACAGGCACTGAGCAAAGCCAGCGCGCAGGCCAGCAACAATCCTTTGTTGAACATGGAGTAGGAACTCTTAGGCAGCGTGTACGTGAGGGCAGCAACTATAGCGCAAGGTCAGGTGCAGCACCCGGCGTTGCGCGTCAGGTGAGACCATGGTCGCGCGAATTGGTTGCCTGGCCGTTACACTGTGGCCCTTCAGGAAAGCGGCCCCAGATCCCCAGGACCACCAATGACCTCACTGACTGCCGACTGGCGCCATCGCCCCACCCACCACAAGGTCTGGGCGCTGGCCGCGCCGATGATCCTGTCCAATATCTCCGTGCCGCTCGTGGCGCTGGTCGATAGCACCGTCATCGGCCACCTCCCCCACGCCCACCAGTTGGGTGCCGTGGCCGTGGGCGCCACGTTGTTCACCTTCATGGTCGGCCTGATGGGCTTCCTGCGCATGGGTTCCACCGGCTTCGCCGCCCAGGCTGCCGGCCGTGGCGACGGTGCGGCGTTGCGCCAAGTGCTGGTGCAAGGGCTGCTGCTGGCGGTCGGCTTCGCCGTGTTGATTGGCCTGCTGGCCCTGCCGTTCAGCCAGCTTGCACTTCATGCGATGCAACCCAGCGCAGCCCTGCAGCAATCCACCGAAGACTTCTTCCACACCCGCCTGCTTGGCCTGCCCGCAGCACTGGCCAGCTACGCACTGGTTGGCTGGTTTCTGGGCACCCAGAACGCGCGGGCACCGTTGGCCATTCTGCTGACAACCAATCTGCTGAACATCATCCTCAACCTGTGGTTCGTCCTCGGCCTGGACTGGGGGGTGCTGGGTTCGGCGCGGGCCTCGGTGATCGCCGAATGGAGCGCCGCGCTGCTGGGCCTGGCCCTGACCCGCCCGGCCTTGCGCGCTTACCCAGGGCACATCGCCTGGGCTGCACTCACGCGCTGGCAGTCTTGGCGACCCTTGTTGGCCGTGAACCGCGATATTTTTCTGCGTAGCCTGGCGTTGCAACTGGTGTTCCTGCTGATCACCGTGCAGGGCGCACGCCTGGGTGAGGCGACGGTGGCAGCCAACGCGCTATTGCTCAATGGCCTGCTGCTGACGGCCTACGCCCTCGATGGGCTGGCGCATGCGGTGGAGGCTTTGTGCGGCCACGCCATTGGCGCGCGCGATGGCGATACCCTGCGCCGCTCGCTGGTAGTGGCGTGTGGTTGGTCGCTGATCACCAGCGTCGGGTTTGCCGGGCTATTCCTGCTGGGTGGGCATCTGTTCATCGACCTGCAGACCGATATCGACAGTGTGCGGGGGGCGGCTTATCCATACCTGCCGTATCTGGCGGTACTGCCTTTGATTGCGGTGTGGAGCTATCTGCTCGACGGGCTGTTCATCGGCGCGACGCGGGCGCGGGAGATGCGTAATGCGATGCTGGCGTCGGTGGTGATTGCGCTGCCGGTGGCGTGGGCCATGAGTGGGTTTGGCAACCATGGGCTGTGGTTGGCGTTTCTTGGGTTCATGGGGTTGCGGGCGGTGACGTTGGGGTGGGTTGGGTGGCGGTTGCAGCAAAAGGGGCTGTGGACTCAGTGATTTTGGGGCTGCTTTGCAGCCCATCGCGACGCAAGGCCGCTCCCACAGGGGATCGCGCCTCACAGTGGGAGCGGCCTTGCGTCGCGAAATGAGGGCGCAGCCCTCACCTGCTGACTCACAGCCAAACACAATCCCAATGGGGGTATTGTCCAGCCCGCTGCACCAGGCCCGCACGAATGGGATTAGCGATGATATAGCGCGCCACCGCTTTCACCTCCTCCTCCCGGCGTAAAGCTCGATCATGGAAGCTCGTCTGCCACACATGCCGCCTTTCTGCCCCAACCTTATACAGCGCACAGGTGCTTCTGGATTTGAACCCGCACATCAGTTCACCGAGGCTCGACTGGCCAAGCTCGATGAGCCAATGAAGGTGATCGGGCATGAGGACCCATGCCAGAGAGCGACACACCTTGGATTCATCACTGATCCGCAATTGCTGAATCACTGCTCTCGCGAAGCGAAGGTCCCTGAACAGGGGCTGGCGATTACGTGTCGTGGTGGTGAGCAGATAGAGGCGCCCTGGCTCAGACACCCGACCTCTGCGTAACCGATGGGAGCTTGGACTTTCCATGTCTAATTCCTTTGAACATTGCATTCAAAGGTAGCCCTGGTGATTCGACAGTCGATGATCGAACCATTTCCGGGTGTGAACTCGGTGAGGGCTTCGCCCTCATTTTCGCGACGCAAGGCCGCTCCCACAGGGTTAGCGCGCCATCTAAATGGCAGCGCTAGCTTGGGGAAGCGGCCCCGGCGATTACGAGGACAAATACGAAGAGCGGGTCAGGCCCAGGCGCAGCGCATCCAGGAACTGAGTCCGCTCACGCGCAGTGATCTTGGCGCTGGCCACCTTGTCGCGGTAGTGGGTCATCAACTCCTCCGGCGACAAGTGCACGTAACGCAGCATGTCTTCGATGGTGTCGTGGGTCTCGATACCGGCGTGGTACACGCTGCCATCGGCGTTCTGGTAGATGTTCACCGAGTCGGTGTCACCGAACAGGTTGTGCATGTCACCCAGGATTTCCTGGTAGGCACCGACCAGGAACACACCCAGCAGGTAGTCCTCGCCTTCCTTCAGCGCATGCACTGGCATGCTGGTCTCGATGCTCTGCTCGTCAACGTACTGGTTGATTTTGCCGTCAGAGTCGCAGGTCAGGTCCTGCAGTACCGCGCGGCGCATCGGCTCTTCGTCCAGACGGTGCAGCGGGATGATCGGCAGCACCTGGCCGATGGCCCAGGTATCCGGCAGGCTCTGGAACACCGAGAAGTTGCAGATGTACTTGTCGGCCAGCTTGTCGTTGAGCTCGTCCAGCACCTGGCGGTGCGAACGCTGGCGCGCCTTCAGCGAGTTGTGCAGGCGACGGCACACGGCGAAATAGCACTGCTCGGCCAAGGCCTTCTCGGCCAGGCTGATCTTGCCATCGGCGTACTGCGCGGCCACGTCACCCATGTAGTGGGTGGCGCGCCAGTAGGTCTCGGTGACCATCTCGATGTCGGTCGGGCCAAGCAGGTCGGCCAGCCACTGCACGGTCTGGGGCAGGCTTTCCTTGTTTTCAATGGTCGGTACGTCGTCGTTGTGTTTCTCGACGTCGGTCACCTGGATCACCAGCATGGCATGGTGCGCGGTCAGCGAACGGCCACTCTCGGAGAAGATGTGCGGGTGCGGCAGGCCCTGCGCGTCGCAGAACTCCTTGAGCATGCCCACCACTACGCCGGCATAGTCATCCATGTCGTAGTTGATCGAGCTGGCATTGCGCGAGTGGGTGCCGTCGTAGTCCACACCCAGGCCACCACCGACGTCGATGTGATCGACCGGCAGGCCCAACGCACGCAGCTCGCCGTAGTAACGGATGGCTTCCTTGAAGCCGTGCTGGTAGTCGGCCAGGTTGGCGATCTGCGAGCCCATGTGGAAGTGCAGCAGGCGGATACCCTGGTCAAGGCCTGCATCGCGGAAGCGCTGCACCACCGAAATAAGCTGCGCGGCAGACAACCCGAACTTGGACTTCTCACCACCGGTGTCGGCCCACTTGCTCGACGCCAGCGACGACAGGCGCACGCGCAAGCCAACCTGCGGCTTGACCTTGAGTTCGGCGGCCTCGTCGATCACCAGGGCGACCTCGGATTCCTTCTCGATGACGATGAACACGTTGTGGCCCAGCTTCTGGCCCATCAGCGCCAGGCGGATGAACTCCCGGTCCTTGTAACCGTTGCAGACGATGGTGCCGCCCTTCGGCGCCAGCGCCAGCACTGCCAGCAGCTCGGGCTTGGAACCGGCCTCCAGGCCAATCGAGACGTTCTGGGTGGCGATGATGTTTTCCACCACCGCTTCCTGCTGATTGACCTTGATCGGGTACAGCGCGGTGTACTGGCTCTGGTACTCAAGACGCGCGATGTTGGCGTCGAAGGCTCCGGTCAGCTGGCGCACGCGGTCTTGCAGAATGTCGGGGAAGCGCACCAGCAGCGGCAGCGACAACCCGCTCTGGCGCAGCTCGTCGACCTGTTCGAACAGGTCGATCGGCGCGCTCTGGGGGCCGTTAGGGCGCACTTCGACGCGCCCGGCTTCATTGATGGCGAAATAACCAGCGCCCCAATGGCGGATGCCGTAAACACTGCGGCTGTCGGCCACGGTCCATTGGCTACCATCGTCTTTGCGTGTGCGTCGTACGGACATTCAAGTCCCCTATAAATAAGTCCAAGACACTGCCCCAACAAAAGGGCCGGCGCAGTGTAGAAGCTGAAAATGACGATTCGTCCAGTTCAGGGGTAGACCCTTCCAACAGGAACGAGTTTAGAAAGCACTGGGCAAAAATTCGCGCACTGGCCTCAGCCGCCGGACTTTTTAGCCTTGAAACCCTGTTTGGTCAGCTCGTCGATCAACAGCTCGACATGGTCGCCCTGAATCTCGATAACACCGTCCTTCAAGGCGCCACCGGTACCGCAGCGGCGCTTGAGCGTTGTGGCCAGCTCCTTGAGCTGATCGAGGGGCAGCGGCACGCCGGTGACAGTGGTCACGGTCTTGCCACCGCGGCCTTTGTTTTCACGGCGCACACGGGCAATGCCATCGCCTTGCGGGATGATTTGCTGCTTGCAGATGCAGGCATCCACCGGCTGGCTACAGTCAGGGCAGTGCCGACCGGCATCGGTGGAGAACACGAGACCGCCAAGGGCGGAAAAGGAAGAAGCTTTCTTGGCCACTTTTGTTCCTCTGTGCTGAGGACAAAAACTGGTCGGCGGGAGCCGACCGCGAAGCCCCACTCTGGCAGGGGCGGCGCTACTGCCGCAAGATGCTGCGACAGCCCGAAAAGGGCGCGCAGTGTAACGATAAATCAGGGGATTGCTAAGTACTGGAATGCGCCATTTTGCGAATGTTTTGCGACCCTTCGCGGGCAAGCCCGCTCCTACAGGTACTGCACCGTTCTTAAAGACTCCGGTAAACCTGTGCCCGCGAATAGGCTGCAACGCCGTGCAACTAGGACAAGCTGGCTTTGTACCGCTGCAACGCCGCCAGTGAGTCCGGGCAATACGGCTTGCCCAGGCTTTCTTCCTCCGCCTGCTCCAGGCTGATGAACCGCGCCTCGCTCACCTCTTCCGGCTGCAAGCGCAACGGCGCATCGGACACCGCCGAATACACCGCACACCACAAGCGGTTGTCGGGTTGGTCGAAGTAGAAGCGTTCATGAAAGCGCAGCTCGACGCCGTCGATCCCCAGTTCCTCGGCCAACTCACGCGCAGCCGATTCGGCATACCCCTCGCCCGCCGTCACCATGCCGCCCGCCGCCACATCCCAAAAGCCTGGGTACAGCGCCTTGCTCAAGGTACGCCGGTGCACGCACAACTCACCGGCGCTGTTGAACAGCAGGATGAACGTGCAGCGGCCAATCAGGCCGCGCTCGCGCAGGTCTGCCCTGGGCAGGGCGCCAAGGACCTGGTCGGCCTCATCGACCCAGGCGACCAGCTCACGGTCGGAAGCCGCCCGGTGGGCGGCCTCCTTGGTGCTGATGGCCACGATCAGCCCTGCGACAGCAGCTGACGCAGGTCGATGACCGCAGCGTTGGCCCGGGAGATGTAGTTGGCCATGACCAGCGAGTGGTTAGCCCACATGCCGAAGCCGCTGCCGTTGAGCACCATCGGGCTCCACAGCGCTTCCTGCGAGGCTTCCAGCTCACGGATGATCTGGCGCACGCTCACCGTGGCGTTCTTCTTGGCCAGTACGTCGGCGAAGTCCACCTCGATGGCCCGCAGCAGGTGCGACAGCGCCCAGGCCTGGCCACGGGCTTCGTAGAACACGTTGTCGATCTGCAGCCATGGGGTTTCGACCAGTTCCTCGTCAACCTGCGGCGCCTGGCCAGGCTGTACCGACTCGGTCTTGAGGGTCGTGTTGAGCTTGACCCGGCCAACGCTGGCCGACAGGCGCTGCGACAGCGAACCCAGACGGGTAGCCACATCGCCCAGCCAGTTGTTCAGGTTGTCGGCGCGGGTGTAGAAGATCGCGCCCTTGTCGCCTGCGGCAAGGCGTGTCTGGTAGCGGTTAAGCGACTTGATGCCTTCCTCGAATTCCGACTCGCTCGACGGCAGGATCCAGCTTTTGTTGTCAAAGTTGAAGCGCGGTTCGGCCTTGGCCAGGTCGGCGTCTTCAGTGGACTGCGACTGCGAGCGGGCGAAGTCCTTGCGCAGTGCGCGGGACAGGTCGCGGACCTGAACCAGCACGCCGTATTCCCAGCTCGGCATGTTGTCCATCCACAGCCCCGGCGGGAAGCGGTCGTTGGAAATGTAGCCACCTGGCTTGTCCAGCAAGGTACCGGCGACGGTTTTGAGGGTTTCGATGGTGGTGTAGCCAACTACCATCTGCTGGCCGTTACGCTCGGCCGCGGCCTGGGCGTTCTGCTGCACCGGGAACAGCTCCGGCTCCTGGCTCCAGTACCAGCCCAGGCCGATGCAGACCAGCAGGTACAGACCGATCAGGGTACCCAGGGCACGGCTCCAGAGGCCGCCAAGGTAGCTACGGGCGGCGGCGCCACGGCCATCAACACGCTCGCGGGGTTCGGCTTTGGCCTCGCGGTTTTTCCAGTCCAGCATGGCATTGTCCTTAATCAGTCTCGACGGTTCAGGGGCTTGGACCACAGGCGTGCGCCAGGGTGCCACGGCAAGCCCGCGTCGCAGCACTATAAAGCAGACATGGCCGTACGCATAAGCGACCAAGCAGTCAGTAACTGAATATTCGTTCTAAACCCTTTGTTGACTGAGGGCACTCACCCAAAGGAAAAGAGCTGCTAGCATAGAGCCATCATCGAACCTGCATACCCCCCCACCCATAAGTAGCCAGGACATGAGCGAAGCAGTCGATCCGAGCCAGCAGAGCCCCGCCCAGCACCTGTCGCGTACCGGCCTGCGCAAGGATGACCAGCTCAACCAGGTGCCGTTGCCGCCCCTGCGCAAGCCGGTGTACATCCTGCTGCAGGACCATGAGCGCGCCCAGCGTCTGGCCCAGCAGCTGGAGTTTTTCGGCCTCGGCGTACAGGCCCTGTTCAGTGCCGATGCGTTTCGCGCATCGCTCGCTGAATGCCCGCCATCGGCCATCGTCATGGACGTCGACTTCACCGGCGCCGGCCAGGGCCTGCTTTTGGCCGCCCAGGCTCAGCAACGTGCGCAGCAGCCAATTCCGCTGCTGTTCTTTAGCCATCACGAAACCGACACCCCCACCCGGCTTGCCGCCGTGCGTGCTGGCGGCAAGGAGTTCCTGACCGGCACTCTAGAGGCCTCCAGCCTGCTGGAGAAGGTCGAACTGCTGACCAACGCGACCCCGCACGACCCGCTGCGGGTGCTGATCATCGACGACTCGCGCACCCAGGCGCTGCACACTGAGCGGGTGCTCAGCAGCGCAGGCATGATCACCCGCAGCCTCACCGACCCGATCGGCACCATGGCGGAACTGGCCGACTTCCAGCCCGACCTGATCATCCTCGACCTGTACATGCCCGCCTGCACCGGCCCGGAGCTGGCCAAGGTGATCCGCCACAACGACCGCTACGTCAGTGTGCCGATCATCTACCTGTCGGCCGAGGACGACCTGGACAAGCAACTCGATGCCATGAGCGAAGGCGGTGATGATTTCCTGACCAAGCCGTTTCGTTCGCGCCACCTGATCACCACCGTGCGCAACCGCGCCGCCCGCGCCCGCCACCTCAAGGCACGCATGGTGCGTGACAGCCTCACCGGGCTGTACAACCACACTCATATCCTGCAACTGCTCGAAGACTGCAGCTTCCGCGCCCGGCGCGAGCAGCAGCCGTTGAGCTTCGCCATGCTCGATATCGACCGCTTCAAGCAAATCAACGACCGCCATGGCCACCCCATGGGCGACCGGGTGATCAAGAGCCTGGCATTGTTCCTCAAGCAACGGCTGCGCAAGACCGACTTCATCGGCCGTTATGGCGGCGAAGAGTTTGCCATCGTCATGCCCAATACCGCACTGGACGCTGCGCACAAGGTGCTGGACGAAATCCGCCGGCGTTTTGCCGAGATCCTTTATCCGGCGCAGCCGCGTGACCTGAACTGCACGTTCAGCGCCGGCGTGGTACAGCTGGACGACGAGCTGGATGCACTGACCATGGCCAGCGCAGCGGACGAGGCGTTGTACCGGGCCAAGCACGCGGGGCGTAACTGCGTGGTGCGCGTGGAGCCCTAGGCAGGCAAAGTGCCATCTTTTTTTTGACGCCAGGACACAGACGTCATCACTGCGTAACAAAACCGCAATAACTTCAGGCGCTTACCTCGCCCCCTCCCCGCAGGAAGTTCGCGGCTATGCGCCTGAAGTGGCTGACCAATTTCAACACCCTGTTGCTGGTGACTGTCTGTATCGCCCTCGGCGTGACCTTGTGGTGGTCACAGCGTGCCCTGGAGCGCCCCTATCAGATGATGGAGCGCTACCTGGGCCTGTCCCAGCAGTTCCAGAACCAGGCGGCGCGCAACATTCAGGCCTATTTGGCCAGCGGTGATGCCTTGCGCCATGCCGCCGCCATGGAGGCCAACCAACAGTTGCAGGCGGCATTGGCCGAATGGCCCGACGCGCTGGCCAACAAACTGCGCCCCAGCCTCGACAGCCTGCAGGCCTTTACCGCCGAAGAACTGCTGGCGGCCGGCAAGTTGGCCGGCGACCCGCAAGCACTGCTGTTGCAGGCCGAGCGCGAACTGGGGGCCAACTTCGAACAACTGGCCGGTTACGCCCGCGACAGCGGCAGTGCCGAGGCCAACCGTTACCTGGTGCCCTTGCTTGATGCCAGCGTGCACCTGGGGCGCCTGTCGCTGGCCCGCGACAAGCTGGTCAGCAGCGGCCGCCCGGAACTGGCCGACGAAGTGGAGCGCGAGCTGCAACTGATCCGCACCCAGGCTCAGGCCCTCGACAGCTTGCCGTTGTTGGGCATTACCCGTGCGGCCGAGTCCAATGCCGACGATTTCGCCGCCATGATGGGCCTTCAAACCCAGGCCAGCGAGCAGCAGGAAGACATCGCCGTGGGCCTGAAGCGCGAACTGCAGAGCCTGCTCAATCGCTACCCGGCCGAACTGCAACGCACCCGCGAGCAGATCGAGCGCCGCGCCGCCCTGGCCGCCAGCACTGGCCAGCGCCTCGACGCGGTGCAACACGCCATCGCCGGGCTGGAGCCGGAAGTCCGTGGCGAGCACGCCAAAATTGCCGCCGAAGTGCGTATCAGCCAAGGCCTGATGATTGGCCTGATCCTGCTGATCGCCCTGCTCATCGACACCCTGCAAAGGCGCTTGGCGCGCACCTTGACCAGCCTGGCCCCGGCCCTGTCGCACTGGGCCGAGGGCGACTTCGCCGCCCCCATCAGCCTGGGCAAGACCAACCGCGAGCTGCACGACATCCAGGCATCGCTCAACCGCCTGCGCCAGTACCTGGTGGAGCTGGTCGGCACCCTGCGCCACAATGCCGAGCAAGTGGCTGGCAGCAGCCACGCCCTGGCCGGCATGAGCGCCGCTCTGCACGACGGTGCCGAGCGCCAGGCCGGCGACACCGGGCAGATCCGCGACGCGCTGGGTGAGTTGGAAGCGACCATTCAGCAAGTGGCCGGCGATGCCAGCGCGGCCGCCGACGCCAGCCGCGATGCAGGGCGGGCGGTGGAACACGGCCAGGCGGTGATCGGCCAGAGCTTGTCGGGTTTGCGTGAGCTGGTCGACGAGGTGCAGGGCAATGCCCGCATGATCGAACAGTTGGCTGAAGAGTCCGCCACCATTGGCGGTGTGTTGACGGTGATCCGCTCGATTGCCGAGCAGACCAACCTGCTGGCCCTCAACGCCGCGATCGAAGCCGCCCGCGCCGGCGAAATGGGCCGCGGCTTCGCCGTGGTGGCTGATGAAGTGCGCTCGCTGGCACAGCGCACTACGGGCGCGACCGGCGAGATCCAGGCGCTGATCGACCGTTTGCAACAAGCGGCTAGAGGCTCGGTGGCGGGCATGCGGGCCCAGCTCGAACATGCCGAAGCCACCGCCAACCAGGCCCAGGCTGCAGATGGCGCGCTGGATGAAATCGTCCGCGCCATTCGGACCATTGCCGATACCGCCGTGCGAATTGCCGATGTCACGGCGCAACAGAGCGGCGCGGTGAGCGAGATTCGCGACCACAGCGAACGGATTCATGCGTTGGGCGAGGACAACTTGCAGCGCATTGGCGAGGGGCGTGAGCAAGGGGAGCAATTGCTGAACCTGGGCAGCGAGCTGAGTACGGCTGTGCGGGCGTTCAGGGTTTGATTGTTTGCCTGTGCCGGCCCTTTCGCGGGGCAAGCCCGCTCCCACAGGATCTTCTCTGCGTTCGAGGTTGGCGGTAAACCTGTGGGAGCGGGCTTGCCCCGCGAAAGGGCCAGTACAGGCGAATCAGCCATCGGCCATGTGTCGCACTCCCAGACGCCACACGCCAAACCAAGACCAACTCCGCTATCATGCCCAGCACGTTCCACCTCGCGAGTCCGCCATGCGCCGCCTGTTTCTCCTGCTGTTCCTGCTGCTGGCCAGCCCTGCCTTCGCCACGGGCCTGCTCGACAATCGCCCCAGCGCCACCCTCGGCGCCGCTTCGCTGTCCAACACCGCCGATTTCCTGCCCGTGCACGAAGCGTTCAAGCTCAGCCTGATCCAGGCCGACGCCCAAACCATCAAGCTGCGCTTCGTCGCCACCGACGGCTATTACCTTTACCGCCACCGTTTCCAGTTCCGCACGGAACCGGCCGACGTTGCCTTGGGCGCGCCCGTCATCCCCAAGGGCGAAGCCAAGCACGACGAGTTCTTCGGTGACGTCGAGGTGTATCACGGTGTGCTCGACATCGAACTGCCACGCACCGACCCACGCGCATTCACCCTGTTGGTGGGGTACCAAGGTTGCGCCGACAAGGGCCTGTGCTACCCGCCGGAAACCGAGCGCCTGAGCATCGATGGCGAAGGTGGCACCCGCAGCGCGGCACCTGCCACAGGTGAACAGGCCTGGAGCTGGAAATCCCTGCTGCTGTTCTTCCTCGCCGGCGTCGGCCTGACCTTCACCCCCTGTGTACTGCCGATGCTGCCGATCCTCTCTGGCGTGGTCCTGCGCGGCCAGGCCGGCGGCCTGCGCGGCCTTGCGCTGTCGCTTGCTTACGTCATTTCGATGGCTGCCAGCTTCGCCGTGCTGGGCGCGCTGATGGGCCTGTTCGGCGCGGGCCTGAACCTGCAGGCGCGGCTGCAGTCGGCGTGGATTCTGGTGCCTTTCGCGCTGTTCTTCGTGGTGTTCGCCCTGGCCATGTTCGGCCTGTTCGAACTGAAGCTGCCGCACGCCTTGAACAGTCGCCTGGACACGCTCGCCCACCGCACCAAAGGTGGCTCGCTAGTAGGTGCGGCGGTACTGGGTGTGCTCTCCAGCCTGCTGGTGTCGCCTTGCGTGTCGGCGCCACTGGCCGGTGCGCTGCTTTATATCAGCGCCAGCGGCGATGCCTTGGGGGGCGCGCTGAAGCTGTTCGCCCTGGGCCTGGGCATGGGTGCGCCGTTGCTGCTGGTGGCCACCGGCGGGGCGGCCTGGCTGCCAAAGAGCGGGCCTTGGCTGAACACGGTGAAAAACGCCATCGGTGTGTTGCTGCTGGGCCTGGCCATCGGCCTGCTCAGCCGCGTACTGCCGGGGCCGCTGACCTTGCTGCTGGTCGGCTTCCTGGCGGCCGGCGTGGCGTTATTCCTTGGCGCCCTGGAATTCGTCATCAAGACCCCGCGCCAGCGCCTGGCGCAACTGCTCGGCCTGGCCTTGCTGGTCTACGCCCTCGCCTGCTGGTACGGCGCCCTGAACGGCCAGGGCGACCCCCTGCGTCCATTGCCTGCACCCACCCTGGCCGCAGGCGGCACCAGCCCCGCCGCCACGGCCGATGCCTGGCAAACCATCACCACCCCCGCCGCGCTCGACGCCGCCCTGGCCCAGGCCAAGACCGCCGGCCAGCCGGTGCTGCTCGACTGGTACGCCGACTGGTGCATCAGTTGCAAGGTGATCGAGCACGAAGTGCTCAATGCACCCCAGGTGCAATCGCAACTGAGCGCCTTCACCTTGCTGCGCTTCGACATCACCGAAAGCAATGCCGAGCAACGCCCCCTGCTGGACCGCTATCAACTGTTCGGCCCGCCTGCGCTGTTGTTCTTTGCACCGAACGGCAGCGAAATGACCACTGATCGGGTGATTGGCGAGATAAACGCCGGCGATTTTGCCGGGGTTGTGACGCGCGTGCGCGGCAAACTCGGTCTATAACTTCCCGCGGGCCACGAAAAATCCTCAATAGAGTGACCGGATTTAATCATCCGGTCACATACTTCGCGCGAATCTCGGACATCGTGCTGGCTATTGCAGGGAACTGGACACTTGCAGTCGCTTTGCGGCACACTCGCCGCGCTGTGTCGAATTGCCCTACAAATCCAAGGAATCCGCAGATGGCTACGCTACTGGTGCTCCACGGCCCCAACCTCAACCTGCTCGGGACCCGCGAGCCGGGCCACTACGGCGCCGTGACCCTGGCCCAGATCAACCAGGACCTGGAGCAACGTGCCCGCGCCGCAGGCCACCATCTGCAATACCTGCAGAGCAATGCCGAATACGAACTGATCGACCGCATTCACGCCGCACGCAACGAGGGTGTGGACTTCATCCTGATCAATCCGGCTGCTTTCACCCACACAAGTGTCGCATTACGTGACGCATTGCTTGCGGTGAGCATCCCATTCATCGAAGTGCACCTGTCCAACGTGCACAAACGCGAACCGTTCCGTCACCACTCCTACTTTTCCGATGTAGCCGTAGGGGTGATTTGCGGCTTGGGCGCCAGCGGTTATCGCCTGGCCCTGGAGTCCGCGCTGGAACAACTGGCTGCCAACGCACAGCCCTGATGACAGAGACCCTGGCCTAAGTGGGCCGGGGTTAGAGAGAAACGTTTTAGACACGTTTTCAATTACGCCCCCTGACCGAACCTTTGGGAGTTGATGATTAATGGATATCCGTAAAGTCAAGAAACTGATCGAACTGCTGGAAGAGTCTGGCATCGACGAACTGGAGATCAAGGAAGGCGAAGAGTCGGTCCGTATCAGCCGTCACAGCAAGACCCCAGCTGCTCAACAGTTCTACGCACCGGCCCCGATGGCTGCCGCACCTGTAGCGGCTCCAGCCGCTGCCGCCGCTGCACCTGCCGCCGAAGCCGCTGCCGCTGCACCTGCCCTGAAAGGCACCGTGGTTCGCTCGCCAATGGTCGGTACCTTCTACCGCAAGCCATCGCCGACCTCGCCTAACTTCGCTGAAGTTGGCCAGTCGGTGAAAAAAGGCGACACCCTGTGCATCGTCGAAGCCATGAAGATGATGAACCACATCGAAGCCGAGTTCGGCGGTGTCATCGACGCCATCCTGGTAGAAGACGGCCAGCCGGTTGAGTTCGACCAGCCGCTGTTCACCATCGTTTGAACCGCGGAGAGCCAACGATGTCTGCGAAGCTCGAAAAAGTCCTGATCGCCAACCGCGGGGAAATTGCCCTGCGGATCCTGCGTGCCTGCAAAGAGCTGGGCATCAAGACCGTCGCCGTGCACTCCACGGCTGACCGCGAACTGATGCACCTGGGCCTGGCAGACGAATCGGTCTGCATCGGTCCTGCGCCATCCAAAGGTTCCTACCTGCACATCCCGGCGATCATCGCTGCCGCCGAAGTGACTGGCGCCACCGCGATCCACCCGGGCTACGGCTTCCTGGCCGAAAACGCCGACTTTGCCGAGCAGGTAGAGAAATCCGGTTTCGCCTTCATCGGCCCCAAAGCCGACACCATTCGCCTGATGGGCGACAAGGTTTCGGCCAAGGACGCGATGATCAAGTCGGGCGTACCGACCGTACCAGGCTCTGACGGCCCGCTGCCGGAAGACGAAGAAGTCGCCCTGGCGATTGCCCGCGACGTCGGCTACCCGGTGATCATCAAGGCCGCCGGTGGCGGTGGTGGTCGCGGCATGCGTGTGGTGCACAAGGAAGAGGACCTGATCTCTTCGGCCAAGCTGACCCGTACCGAAGCCGGTGCTGCGTTCGGCAACCCGATGGTCTACCTGGAGAAGTTCCTGACCAACCCACGTCACGTGGAAGTTCAGGTACTGTCCGACGGCCAAGGCAACGCCATCCACCTGGGCGACCGTGACTGCTCGCTGCAGCGCCGCCACCAGAAGGTGCTGGAAGAAGCGCCGGCACCGGGCATCGACGAGAAGGCCCGTCAGGAAGTCTTCAAGCGTTGCGTCGATGCGTGCATCGAAATCGGCTACCGCGGTGCGGGTACTTTCGAGTTCCTGTACGAGAACGGTAACTTCTACTTCATCGAGATGAACACCCGCGTACAGGTTGAGCATCCGGTGTCGGAAATGGTCACTGGCATCGACATCGTCAAGGAGATGCTCAGCATCGCCGCTGGCAACAAGCTGTCGTTCCGCCAGGAAGACGTGGTGATTCGTGGTCACTCCCTGGAGTGCCGGATCAACGCCGAAGACCCGAAGAAGTTCATCCCGAGCCCAGGCAAGGTCAAGCACTTCCACGCCCCAGGTGGCAACGGCGTTCGCGTCGATTCGCACCTGTACAGCGGTTATTCGGTTCCGCCGAACTACGACTCGCTGATCGGCAAGCTGATCACCTACGGCAAGGACCGCGAAGAAGCCATGGCGCGCATGCGCAATGCCCTGGACGAGATCGTCGTCGACGGCATCAAGACCAACATCCCGCTGCACCGCGACCTGGTGCGTGATGAAGGTTTCTGCAAAGGCGGCGTCAACATTCACTACCTCGAGCACAAACTGGCCAGCCAGGAGTGATCGCGTAGTGTGATGTACCAAAAACCCCGGACGAGTTCCGGGGTTTTTTATTGGCTGGGATACCGTGCATGGCACCGGCTTCGCCGGTGTTCGCGGGGCGAGCCCGCTTGTGTCTTGGAGAGGGAATAGAATCTGAAGTGAGAGCGGTGAATGGCAAGCTGATAGCCCGAGGTGCCCAGAGCACGTGTGGGAGCAAAAGCTGCCATTCACCGTTCCACTTTGGCGAGAGCCCGAACAGTTGGATGAGGGGCGTAATCTCGAATCACAAGCGTGGGCCAAGCCAAAGCGCTCTCACTCCTTGAGTTTAAGAGGGTTTGGCCATGTCTTCCTCTGTCGGCATCGATGTTTCCAGTGCCACACTTGCTGTTCACATCCGTCCTGAGGGGGTGAACTTCAGTGTTTCCAATGACTTGAAGGGATTCCAACTGCTCGTCGAAAAGCTTGGCGAGTATGCAATTTCAATGGTCTTGCTCGAAGCTACCGGTGGCTACGAGTGCAATGTCCTCAAAGCGCTGCAGGATGCCGATTTTCCGGTTTGCCGGATCAATCCCAGTCGTGCCCGGGACTTTGCCAAGTCGATGGGTAAACGCGCCAAGACCGATCCCATTGACGCAGCTGTTTTGGCTCACCTGGCTGAAGTTATGCCCCCACGGCCTTGCCAGGTGATGACACCCGAGCGGGCTTTGCTGCGCGAACTGCTTATGCAGCGGGATCGCTTCGTCCAACAGCGCGACGATGACAAGCGGCGCCTGAAGCAGGCGCGGGCTCCCAGTGTTTGTTTGCGGTTGGAACAACACATCGCCTATCTGAAGGGTGAAATTCGAGCGCTGGAACAAGAGATCGCACAGCAGGCAGCAGCTTTGCCTGATGATCGGGTTAAACAGCTCACTCAAGTCAAAGGAATTGGTCTGATTACTGCCGGAAAGCTGATGGCCTTGCTGCCAGAGCTGGGCCAGGTGGATAAGAAGGAAATTGCCGCCTTGGTCGGTGTTGCGCCGTTCAACCAGGACAGCGGCAAGCAGTCGGGCAAGCGTTCAATCTGGGGGGGACGCTCACAAGTCAGGCGGGCGCTCTATATGGCCTGCTGGGTGGTGATACGGCACAACAAGGACTTCTGCGAGCGCTACAAAGCACTGCGAGCCCAGGGGAAGTGCGCGAAAGTATCGGTGGTGGCGTGTATGCGAGTATTGATAGTGAGGCTAAATGCGATGCTCAAGACCGGAACGCCCTGGAAGGAGCAAATAGCTCATTCGTAGGAGCAAGCCTTGCTGGCGATGCCCGGCACAGCCGGGCCTGGGGCGCTACGCGCCCCATCGCCGGCAAGGCCAGCTTCCACAAGAAGACAGTTGCTCCCACATCTGCTTCGGGCCCGAAACAAATGTGGGAGCGGGCTTGCCCCGCGAAGCGCCGCGCGGGCGGCGCTCGATCTCACAGGCGCTGAAAATCCTGAGGCAAGCCCATCACCCTTTCATTCTAGGCATCTCGATCCGGTGCTCATGCACCCGCCTGTACAGCGTCGCCCGCGATATCCCCAACGCCCGCGCCGCATCAGCCGGCTTCCAGCGGTGCCGGATCAACGCATCGAGCAACAGTTGCCGAGCCGGGCTGCAGGCATCCACTTCGGCAGAAGCCACGGCATCGCCACGCACCTCCTGCGGTAAATCTTCAAGCCGCACCCACCCGCCCTCACTCACCGCGCAGGCATAGCGCAACACCTGGCGCAGTTGCCGCAAATTGCCCGGCCAGCGGTACAGCAACAGCGCCTGCAGCGCATCGTCGGCCAGCACCACCTCGACCCCGCAGGCCTCGGCTTCTTCGACCAGCAACCGATGAATCAAGCCCAGCCGATCCTCCCGCTCACGCAACGGCGGCAATTCGAACCTGGCGTTGGCCAAGCGGAAGTACAGGTCCTCGCGAAAGCGCCCGTCCGCCACCATCGCCGCCAGGTCCCGGTGCGTCGCGCAGATCACCTGGATGTCCACCCGCTCACGCCGGGCCGCCCCCAAGGGTGCCACCTCGCCCTCGGCCAGCACGCGCAGCAGGCGGGTTTGCAGGTTCAGCGGCATGTCGCCGATTTCGTCGAGAAACAGGGTGCCGCCATCGGCCTGCTGCAAAAGCCCTTGCATGCCTTTGCTGGAGGCACCGGTAAATGCCCCGGCCACATAGCCGAACAGCTCGCTCTCGATCAGGCTTTCGGGGATGGCTGCGCAATTCAAGGTGACGAAGGGCCCCTCACGCCGCTGGCTCTGCAAATGCAACTGACGGGCGAAGACTTCTTTGCCCGAACCCGTCTCGCCTTGCACCAGCACCGCCAGGTTGCAGTCCTTGACCCGCGTGGCCAGGCGTAAATGCTGCTCGATGCGCGCGTCCTGCGTTTGGCGCAGCGGCTGCGGCCGCTGGCGCCGTTGCGGCGCGCTGACCCGGCCATACAGCTCGCCCCAGCCTGGCAGGCGTTGCGCCGAGGCCGCGTTGATGCAGCGCAGTTGGCCCAGGTCGAACAGCTCGCCGATGTGCTCAGGCAAGCGGCCCAGGCGCTCAACCAGCCGCTGGCGGGCCAGGCTGTTGATCGCCTGCAGGCGGCCGTCGGCATCCCAGGCCAGCAGGTAGTCCGGCTGGCTCTCGACGTAGCCCGGCGTGCCGTGCGCGCGCATGACCCAGTGGCCCTGGGCACTGTGCATAAAGAACGCGTTTTCTATCTCGCGTGCGGTCTGCTCGACCAACTGCCGAATCAAGTGCTGGCTGCGGCGATCGTCCGGGGACTGCAAGGCCGACACATCCACCACGCCAAGCAGCTCGCCAAGCGGGTCGAACACCGGCGCCGCCGTGCAGGTCAGGCCAATGAAGGCGGCGCGAAAATGATCGCGCTTGTGCACCGTGACGGGCGCCTTGCTGGTCAGCACCGCCGCCACCCCACAGGTGCCCTCCTCGCCTTCCGACCAACAGGTGCCCAGGTACAACCCCGCCTTGCGGCAGTCATTGCGGATGGCTGACTCGACCCGGTAATCGATGGTCTGCCCCTGGGCATCGGTAAGCAGCACGCAATAGTCGGCGCCGCGCACCTGCTCATGCAGCCGCGCCACGGCATCGCTGGCAATGCGCAAAAACAGCTCCGCGCGCTCGCGGCACTCGTTAAGCAGGCTTTGGGAAAGGATACGTGGCCCCTGCTGGGAGCCTGGATCGAGGCGATACAGGTCCATGGAGCGGCGCCAGGAGTCGAGGATCAGTGGCGGCACCGGCGCCTGTGGCAGGCGATCGGCGTTTTTCAGCACCCGGCTGACGCAGTCGACATGGGCTCGGGAGTTCGCGGCAAGCATTCAGGCCCTCCGGTTCTCATTGCTGTTTTTATCGTTGTGCGGCCATTAAGCACTTGCGCACAAGCCCCGACAAGCACTGTGTGATTACCGGCTCGCTTGAGACGCAGCGTCTCAGCGTCTCGGCAAACGCAGCCGCGCGGTGGCACCCCGCGTCTCGCCGGCCCTGCCCGGGACACACCAAACCCTATCGAGAAACCGCTCTGGCACGGCCACTTCAGGCAGCTCGAAGAAAGCTGGCACCGCCCTTGCTCTGTCCCTGACAAACAAGAACATGAGGTGCGCCATGCCGCAACCCACCCCGACTGTCGGGATCATTGCCAACCCTGCCTCCGGCCGCGACCTGCGCCGCCTGACCGCCAGTGCCGGGCTCTATTCGAGCACCGACAAGGCCTCGGCGATCCAGCGCCTGCTCGCCGCCTTCGGTGCCACCGGCATTGGCCGGGTGCTGCTGCCGACCGACATGACCGGCATCGCTGCCGCCGTGCTCAAGGCCAGCCAAGGCCCCGGCGCCCGCGACCAGCACTGGCCGAGCATCGAGATTATCGACCTGCCGCTGACCCAGACCGTTGCCGATACCCGCTTGGCCACCCGGCGCATGGTCGAGCACGGCGTGGCGATGATCGCGGTGCTCGGCGGCGACGGCACCCACAAGGCAGTCGCTGCCGAGGCCGGTGACATTCCACTGCTGACCTTGTCCACCGGCACCAACAATGCCTTCCCTGAACTGCGCGAAGCCACCAGCGCCGGCCTGGCAGGTGGCTTGCTCGCCAGCGGCCGGGTGCCCGCCAGCATCGGCCTACGCCGTAACAAGCGCTTGCTGGTGAAGGTGCCCGAGCAGCAGCTGGCCGAGTGGGCCCTGGTGGAGGTCGCCGTGTCGCCCCAGCGCTTCATCGGCGCCCGCGCCCTGAGCCGCAGCGAAGACCTCAGCGAAGTGTTCGCCTGCTTCGCCGAACCCCACGCCATTGGCCTGTCCGCCTTGTGCGGCCTGTGGTGCCCGGTGTCTCGCCAGGACGCCAACGGCGCCTGGGTACGCCTGAACCCCGGCGCCGAACAGGCCCTGCTCGCCCCCCTGGCACCTGGCCTGCTGCAAGGCTGCGGCATCACCGCCAGCGGCCCGTTGACGCCAGGCGTCGCCCATCGCCTGAGCCTGGCCAGCGGCACCCTGGCGCTGGACGGCGAACGCGAGATCGAATTCGCCGAACACGACACGCCCACCATCACCCTGGACCACCAGGGCCCGCTCACCGTGGACGTCGAGGCCGTGCTGGCCCACGCCGCCCGCCATCACCTGCTGGCCGTTGCGCGCGGCCACCGGCTACACCCTGCAACCGCGTGTTGAGACAACCCTGGAGAACAACAAGATGTCCAATCAACTCAGTACAGAACAATTGCTGCATGCCTATGAAGTGATGCGCACCATCCGCGCATTCGAAGAGCGTCTGCACGTGGAGTTCGCCACCGGCGAGATTCCCGGCTTCGTCCACCTCTATGCCGGTGAAGAAGCGTCCGCCGCAGGCGTCATGGCCCACCTGCGCGACAGCGACTGCATTGCCTCGACCCACCGCGGGCATGGCCACTGCATAGCCAAGGGCGTGGATGTATACGGCATGATGGCCGAGATCTACGGCAAGAAGACCGGTGTGTGCGGTGGCAAAGGGGGTTCGATGCACATTGCCGACCTGGAAAAAGGCATGCTCGGCGCCAACGGCATCGTCGGCGCCGGTGCGCCACTGGTTGCCGGCGCCGCCCTGGCCGCCAAGCTCAAGGGCCGCGATGACGTGTCGGTGGCCTTCTTCGGCGACGGCGCCTCCAACGAAGGTGCAGTGTTCGAAGCCATGAACATGGCCTCGATCATGAACCTGCCGTGCATCTTCGTCGCCGAGAACAATGGCTATGCCGAAGCCACCGCCTCGAACTGGTCGGTGGCCTGCGACCATATTGCCGACCGCGCCGCCGGCTTCGGCATGCCTGGCGTGACCATCGATGGCTTCGACTTCTTCGCGGTGTACGAAGCCGCTGGCGCGGCCATCGAGCGGGCGCGCTCCGGGCAAGGCCCGTCGCTGATCGAGGTCAAGCTCAGCCGCTACTACGGCCACTTCGAAGGGGATGCGCAAACCTACCGCGCCCCGGACGAAGTGAAGAACCTGCGCGAGTCCCGCGATTGCCTGATGCAGTTCCGCAACAAGACCACCCGGGCCGGCCTGCTCAGCGCCGAACAGCTGGACGCCATCGACGCGCGTGTCGAAGACCTGATCGAAGACGCCGTGCGCCGCGCCAAGTCCGATCCCAAGCCACAGCCCGCCGACCTGCTCAGCGACGTCTACGTCAGCTACCCCTGAGCCGCGGATTACAAGAACAAGAGGAGAATCACCATGGCAAGAAAGATCAGCTACCAGCAGGCCATCAACGAAGCCCTGGCCCAGGAAATGCGCCGCGACAGCACGGTGTTCATCATCGGTGAAGACGTGGCCGGTGGTGCGGGTGCGCCCGGCGAGGAAGATGCCTGGGGCGGCGTGCTGGGCGTGACCAAAGGCCTCTATCACCAGTTCCCAGGGCGGGTGCTCGATGCGCCGCTGTCCGAAATCGGCTATGTCGGCGCCGCCGTCGGTGCCGCAACCCAGGGCCTGCGCCCTGTGTGCGAACTGATGTTCGTCGACTTCGCCGGCTGCTGCCTGGACCAGATCCTCAACCAGGCCGCCAAATTCCGCTACATGTTCGGCGGCAAGGCGGTCACCCCGCTGGTGATGCGCACCATGTACGGCGCCGGGCTGCGCGCGGCCGCCCAGCACTCGCAGATGCTCACTTCGCTATGGACGCACATCCCCGGCCTGAAGGTGGTCTGCCCGTCCTCGCCGTACGATGCCAAGGGCCTGTTGATTCAGGCGATTCGCGACAACGACCCGGTAATCTTCTGCGAGCACAAGCTGCTCTACAGCATGCAGGGCGAGGTGCCGGAAGAGGTTTACACCGTGCCGTTCGGCGAAGCCAACTTCCTGCGTGATGGCGACGACGTAACCTTGGTGACCTACGGCCGCATGGTCCACATCGCCTTGGAAGCCGCCAACAACCTGGCCCGCCAAGGCATCGACTGCGAAGTGCTGGACCTGCGCACCACCAGCCCGCTGGATGAAGGCAGCATTCTGGAAAGCGTGGAGAAAACCGGCCGCCTGGTGGTGATCGACGAGGCCAACCCGCGCTGCTCCATGGCCACCGACATCAGCGCACTGGTGGCGCAGAAGGCCTTCGGCGCCCTCAAGGGCCCGATCGAGATGGTCACTGCGCCACACACGCCGGTGCCGTTCTCCGATGCCCTGGAAGACCTGTACATCCCCGACGCGGCGAAGATCGAGGCCGCTGTGCGCAAGGTGATCGAAGCTGCAAGGAGCGCCGCATGAGCCAGATCCATACGCTGACCATGCCCAAGTGGGGCTTGTCGATGACCGAGGGCCGGGTGGACACCTGGCTCAAGCAGGAAGGTGACCCCATCAGCAAAGGCGACGAAGTGCTGGACGTCGAGACCGACAAGATCAGTAGCAGCGTCGAAGCCCCCTTCAGCGGTGTGCTGCGCCGCCTGGTGGCCCAGCCGGATGAAACATTGCCGGTCGGCGCATTGCTGGCCGTGGTAGTCGAAGGCGAAGCCGACGAGGCCGAGATAGATGCCGTGGTGCAGCGCTTCCAGGCCGAATTCGTCGCCGAAGGTGGCGCGGACCAAGTGCAAGGGCCTGCCCCGCAAAAAGCCGAAGTGGGCGGCCGCCTGTTGCGCTGGTTCGAACTGGGCGAAGGCGGAACGCCGCTGGTGCTGGTGCATGGCTTTGGCGGTGACTTGAACAACTGGTTGTTCAACCACCCGGCATTGGCGGCCGAACGCCGCGTCATCGCGCTCGACCTGCCGGGGCATGGTGAATCGGCCAAGGCCCTGCAACGCGGCGACCTGGATGAACTGAGCGAAAGCGTGCTGGCGCTGCTCGACCACCTGGAGATTCCCCGGGCCCACCTGGCGGGGCATTCGATGGGCGGCGCGGTCAGCCTGAACGTGGCGCGCCTGGCGCCGCAGCGGGTGGCCAGCCTGAGCCTGGTGGCCAGTGCAGGCCTGGGGGCGGCGATCAACGGGCAGTACTTGCAAGGTTTCGTGGCCGCGGCAAACCGCAACGCACTCAAGCCGCAGATGGTGCAGCTGTTTGCCGACCCGGCGCTGGTCACCCGGCAGTTGCTTGAGGACATGCTCAAGTTCAAGCGGCTGGAGGGCGTCGACGCAGCGTTGCGCCAGCTGGCGTCGGCCATCGCCGAAGGCGACCAGCAGCGCCACGACCTGCGCGGTGTGCTGGGGCAGCATCCGGCGCTGGTGATCTGGGGCGCCAAGGACGCGATCATCCCGGCCAGCCATGCCGAAGGGCTGGAAGCCGAAGTGCTGGTGCTGCCAGACGCCGGCCACATGGTGCAGATGGAGGCGGCCGAACAGGTCAACCAACAATTGCTCGCCTTCCTGCGCAAGCACTGACCCCTACGCGTGAGCCTGGAGACAATAAAAATGAATGACCTGAGCCACACTCACATGCGCGCTGCCGTCTGGCATGGCCGCCATGATATCCGCGTCGAACAGGTGCCCTTGCCTGCCGACCCTGCGCCTGGCTGGGTGCAAATCAAAGTGGACTGGTGCGGGATCTGCGGCTCCGACCTGCATGAATACGTCGCAGGGCCGGTGTTCATCCCGGTAGAGGCGCCCCACCCGCTGACCGGCATTCAGGGCCAGTGCATCCTTGGCCACGAATTCTGCGGCGAAATCGCCAAACTCGGCGAAGGCGTCGAGGGCTTTGCGGTCGGCGACCCGGTGGCGGCGGACGCCTGCCAGCATTGCGGCACCTGCTACTACTGCACCCATGGGCTGTACAACATCTGCGAGCGACTGGCCTTCACCGGCCTGATGAACAATGGCGCCTTCGCAGAGTTGGTCAACGTCCCCGCCAACCTGCTGTACCGGCTGCCCCAGGGGTTTCCGGCAGAAGCCGGCGCGCTGATCGAGCCGCTGGCGGTAGGCATGCACGCGGTGAAAAAGGCCGGCAGCCTGCTTGGGCAAACCGTCGTGGTGGTGGGCGCTGGCACCATTGGGCTGTGCACCATCATGTGCGCCAAGGCCGCTGGCGCGGCGCAGGTCATTGCCCTGGAAATGTCCTCGGCGCGCAAGGCCAAGGCGCGCGAAGTGGGTGCCAACGTGGTGTTGGACCCTAGCCAATGCGATGCCCTGGCCGAAATCCGCGCACTGACTGCCGGGCTTGGTGCGGACGTGAGCTTCGAGTGCATTGGCAACAAGCACACCGCGAAGCTTGCCATCGACACGATTCGCAAGGCGGGCAAATGCGTGCTGGTGGGGATCTTCGAAGAACCCAGCGAGTTCAACTTCTTCGAACTGGTGTCCACCGAGAAACAGGTGCTCGGGGCCCTGGCGTACAACGGGGAGTTTGCCGATGTAATCGCCTTCATCGCTGACGGAAGGCTGGATATCCGCCCGCTGGTGACGGGCCGGATCGGGCTTGAGCAGATCGTCGAACTGGGCTTCGAAGAACTGGTGAACAACAAGGAGGAGAACGTGAAGATTATCGTTTCGCCGGGCGTGCGTTGATGTAACAAAAGCTCAAAGCCTGTCGCCCCCTGTGGGAGCGGGCTTGTCCCGCGAACACCGGCGAAGCCGGTGCCATGCTCCGCGTGGCCTCATTCGCGGGGCAAGCCCGCTCCCACAATGACCACTGTTCTCTGCGTGACAGCGCACCCCCAAGAGGCTGGGCAATCTCTCATAGAGCAAAACTTAACTCACTGAGTTAGCAGCGACTCTGTGGGAGCGGGCTTGTCCCGCGAACACCGGCGAAGCCGGTGCCATGCTCCGCGCGGCCTCATTCGCGGGGCAAGCCCGCTCCCACAATGACCACTGTTCTCTGCGTGACAGCGCACCCCCAAGAGGCTGGGCAATCTCTCATAGAGCAAAACTCAACTCACTGAGTTAGCAGCAACTCTGTGAGAGCGGGCCAGTCCCGCGAACACCGGCGAAGCCGGTGCCATGCTCCGCGTGGCCTCATTCGCGGGGCAAGCCCGCTCCCACAATGTGGACTGCCCCAAGAGGCTGGGCAATCACCCACAGATTCCCCCAATGCGCTCGCTGTCTCAGGATCCCATTCTGCGTCATACTCGGCAGACCTATTGCCCGGTCTCCACCATGCGTCCACTGCTCCCTATCACCTTGATCCTGTTGCTCGCCGCGTGCGGAGATGGCGAATCGCTATTACCTCCGGACGCGCGCCTGCCTGACGGCGGGCGTTACCGGGGTGAGGTGGTCGACGGCCTGCTGCAGGGCGAGGGCCGCATCGACTACCCCAACGGCAGTTGGTACGCCGGTGGTTTCAAGGATGGCCAGTGGCATGGTCAGGGCGAGTGGCACGGTCGAAATGGTGAAGTCTACCGTGGCCAGTTCGCCGAAGGCCTGTTCCAGGGGCTGGGCGACCTGACCACACCGGGCAGCCACTATGCCGGTACCTTCAAGCACGGCCGCCGCGACGGTGAAGGCACCCTCAAGCAAGCCGACCAGACTTACCGTGGCCAGTTCAAAGACGACCAGTACGAGGGCGCGGGCGAGTTGGCGCTTGCCGACGGCAGCCGCTACCAGGGCCTGTTCGCCAAGGGCAAGCCGAACGGCGCCGGGGTGCGCAGCGATGCCAGCGGCAACCAGTTCAGCGGCCGTTTCGTCGATGGCCAGCTGCAAGGCAGCGGTACCTACAACAGCGTCGACGGCGAGCAGTACATCGGCGAATTCAAGGACAACCGCCTGGAGGGCCGCGGCCGCTATGAAAGCGCCGACGGCGACGTATGGATCGGCGAGTTCAAGGACGGCTCACTCATTGGCGAAGGCGAACTGCTCGGCAGCGATGGCAGCCACTACAAAGGCGGTTTCGTTGACTGGCACCTTGCTGGCCAAGGCAACCTGAAACTGGCCGACGGCAGCCAGTACATCGGCGGCTTCGAAAACGATGCCTACCATGGCCAGGGCCGACTGACCCTGGCCAACGGCAAGGTCGAGGGCGGCACCTGGGTCAACGGCGTACGCGTGCGTGACGCAAAAGGTACGCTGTTGCCCGACCCGCTGGACCTGGCCCTGCTCAATCAGGGCCGCCTGCTGGAAGACGCGCTGGCGCGCGTACCGCACAGCGCACCGGCGATCCAGCTTTACAGCCTGGTAGTGGCCGGCGATGGCCAGCAAAGCGTGTTCCTGCGTGAAGCCGACTATGTCAGCAACATGCTCAAGGTACGTTTTGGCGCCCGTGGCCAGGTCACCCTGGTCAATCACCGTGACCACATGGCCAGCCGCCCCATGGCCACCCGCGAAAACCTCACCCGCGCCGCCCGCACCCTGGCCGAGCGCAGCGGCCCCGAGGACCTGGTGTTCATCTACCTCACCAGCCACGGCAGCCACGACCACCAATTGGTACTCGACCAACCACGCCTGCAACTGGCCGACCTGCCCGCCGACGAACTGGCCAGTGCCCTGGCACCGCTGAAAGATCGCGACAAGGTAATCGTCATCTCTGCCTGCTATTCCGGGGGCTATATTGCACCGCTCAAGGACGATCGCACGCTGATCATGACGGCCGCGCGCGCCGATCGGGTGTCTTTCGGATGCTCCGAAGAAGCTGACTTCACCTACTTTGGCGATGCCCTGTTCGCCGAAGCGCTCAACCAGACCGACGACCTGAAACAAGCGTTTGAACTGGCGCGCGCCAGCGTTGCCGAAAGAGAACTAAAGGAAGGTTTCGAAGCCTCTGAACCGCAGCTTTGGGCGCCGCCAGCAGTACTGGCACACTGGCAGCACCTAAGGCGGCAACAGGCCGAAGAAGCGCTACGCAATGCTGCACAGGCCACCGTGGAGGAGCAGGCAAAAAAGCCCCGCAACCACTAAGCTTGTGTGTAACAAGGGAGAGACATCATGTATTTGACGCCTCAGCATGTCTTGCTTGCCGGTGCCACGGGTCTGACGGGTGAACACCTGCTCGACCGCCTACTCAACGAACCGACCATCAGCCGGGTGCTGGCGCCTACTCGCCGGCCACTGGCCGAACACCCGCACCTGGAAAACCCAGTGGGCGACCCGGCGGTGTTCCTCCCGCAGCTGGCGGGGCGTGTCGATATCGCCTATTGCTGCCTGGGCACCACGCTCAAGCAGGCAGGCTCCGAATCGGCGTTCCGCGCCGTGGACCTGGACATGGTCGTGGCCTTCAGCAAACGTGCCAGGGAACTGGGAGCACGGCACCTGCTGGTGGTCAGCGCACTCGGCGCCGACCCTAAGTCGTCGATCTTCTACAACCGGGTCAAAGGCGAAATGGAAGAGGCGCTCAAAGCCCAGGACTGGCCGCAGTTGACCATTGTCCGGCCCTCGCTGTTGCTGGGTGATCGCATTAAGCCGCGCTTTGGCGAGCAACTGATTTCGCCGCTTTCCAAGCTGATACCTGGGAAGTATCGGGGTATCGAGGCGTGCACCCTGGCGCGGGCGCTGTGGCGCTTGGCGCTGGAGGAGGAAGACGGGGTGCGGGTTATCGAGTCGGATGAGCTGCGCCGGCTGGGCAAAAACTAGCATCGCGGTGGGTGGCACGGGCTTCGCCCGTGCTCGCGGGGCAAGCCCGCTCCCACAGGGGCGTCGATACCGTCATCACAGGCCGCCGGTAGCTTGGAAGCCGACCCCCGCCGCCGTCAGCAACGACAACGGCAACAGCAGGGTATCAAGCAACAGGCTGCCGGGCAGATCCAGCCCAGGATAAGCCGGTGCCAGCGCCCCGAAGTGATCCTTGGGGCAGCACCCGCCGTTCATCACATACAGGTCCAGCCGGGTCCCGGCATACACCACCGGCGCGCCCGGCTTGTTGGCATCCAGGGTGCGCACCGTGGCGCAGCCACTGAGAAGCGTCAGCACCATCAACCCCGACAGCGCTCGCTTCAATCATCCACCCCGAAGTGATGCTCACCCCAACGCGGCAGCATGTCCTGGGGAATGTCCAGCAGGTTGAGAATGCGCGCAACGACGAAATCGATCAGGTCGTCGATGGTCTGCGGCTGATGGTAGAAGCCTGGGGCCGCCGGCAGAATGACCGCACCCATCTGCGACAGCTTGAGCATGTTCTCCAGGTGGATCGTCGAAAACGGCGCCTCGCGCGGTACCAGGATCAGCTGGCGACGCTCTTTGAGCGTGACGTCAGCGGCACGCTCGATCAGGTTGTTGCAAGCGCCGGTGGCAATCGCCGACAAGGTACCCGTGGAACACGGCACCACCACCATCGCCGCCGGCGCGCCAGAGCCCGAGGCCACCGGCGACATCCAGTCTTCCTTGCCATACACGCGGATCTGCCCATCGGCAGCGCCGGTGTATTCGGTCAGAAACGCCTGCATCGCCTGGGGCTTTGGGGGCAACAGCACGTCGGTTTCGGTGGACATCACCAACTGCGCGGCCTTGGAGATGAGGAAGTGCACCTCGCGGTCCTCACGTACCAGGCAGTCGAGCAGGCGCAGGCCATATTGGGCGCCCGAAGCGCCCGTCATGGCCAGGGTGATGCGCGCCGGCCCGCTCACTTCAGCGCCTCGGCCAACTTGCCGTGCAGGCCGCCGAAGCCGCCGTTGCTCATGATCACCACGTGGGTGCCTGGGCGCGCCTGACCCTTGATGCGCTCGATGATCGCCTCCAGGCTGTCGGCGACCACGCTCGGCACCTTGCACTGCGCTGCCGTGGCGGCCAGGTCCCAGCCCAGGTTGGCCGGGGCGTACCAGATGACCTGGTCGGCATCGTTGACGCTCTCTGGCAGGCCGTCACGGTGGGCGCCGAGCTTCATCGAATTGGAGCGTGGCTCGATCACCGCGATCACTGGCGCTTCACCGACGCGCTTGCGCAGGCCGTCGAGGGTGGTGGCAATAGCCGTCGGGTGGTGGGCGAAGTCATCATAAATGGTCACGCCCTGAACCTCGGCGACCGTCTCCATACGCCGTTTAACGCTCTTGAAGGCGCTCAGCCCGGCGATGCCCATGGCCGGCACCACACCAACATGGCGAGCGGCGGCCAGGGTGGCCAAGGCGTTGGCAACGTTGTGCTGACCGGTTAGCGCCCAATCGACCACGCCCTGGGCTTCGCCCTCGAACAGCACTTCGAAGCGCGAACCGTCGGGGCTGAGCAGGCGCGCCTGCCACTGCCCGCCTTCACCGGTGGTTTGCACCGGGGTCCAGCAGCCCATGCCGATGACCCGCTCCAGCGCCTGCTCGGTGGTCGGATGAATCACCAGGCCTTCGCTCGGAATAGTACGCACCAAATGGTGGAACTGCCGCTCGATGGACGCCAGATCGGGGAAAATATCTGCGTGATCGAACTCAAGGTTGTTGAGGATCGCAGTGCGTGGGTGGTAGTGAACAAACTTCGAGCGTTTATCGAAGAACGCACTGTCGTATTCATCGGCCTCAACCACGAAGAACGGGGTGTCGCCCAGACGCGCCGACACCGAGAAGTTCTGCGGCACACCGCCGATCAGGAACCCCGGGCTCATGCCCGCGTGCTCCAGCACCCAGGCCAGCATGCTGCTGGTGGTGGTCTTGCCATGGGTACCGGCGACGGCCAGCACCCAGCGGCCCTGCAGCACATGGTCGGCCAGCCATTGCGGGCCAGAGACATAGGGCAGGCCCTTGTTCAGCACGTACTCCACCGCCGGGTTGCCCCGCGACATGGCGTTGCCGACCACCACCAGGTCGGGTGCCGGGTCTAGCTGAGCCGGGTCGTAGCCCTGGGTCAGTTCGATGCCCTGGGCTTCGAGCTGGGTGCTCATCGGGGGATAGACATTGGCGTCGGAGCCGGTGACGCGGTGGCCAAGCTCTTTGGCCAATACCGCCAGGGAACCCATGAACGTGCCGCAAATACCGAGAATGTGAATATGCATGGTCGACCTCGCAAAACATCGAGGCAGGGTAGCCCAGGGCGCGGGAAATCGCACCCGCTGTTTCGCTCAGCCGGCCCGTGCGATGCCGTGTTTGCGCAGTTTTCGATACAAGGTATTGCGGCTGATGCCCAGATGCTCGGCAACACGGGTCAAGTGCCAGTGTTTTGCCTCCAGCACTGACAGCAGAGCTTCGCACTCAGCGTCCTCAAGGCGCACTGGCGCGCTCTTGTGGGAGAGACTGTTTTGCTCATCATCTCGAAGGCTAGTGCTAAACCCGTGTGGGAGCGGGCTTGCCCCGCGAACACCGGCATAGCCGGTGCCATCCACCGCGTTGCCTGCTTCGCGGGGCAAGCCCGCTCCCACAGGGGCCGCATTACTCCGGAAAGTCGCGGGCAGGTCGGAGAACCCGATGAAAGTGTTATCGCAAAGCGCCACGAGCGTGCGCAATACATTGCGCATCTGCCGCACGTTCCCCGGCCAGGCAAAGTCCAGCAGTGCCTGACGTGCACTGGGCTCCAGTTCGACCCGTTGCCCCTGCGCTTCCTGACGCAGCAGAAAGTCCAGCAACGGGCCCTTGTCACTGCGCTCACGCACTGCTGGCAAGGCCACTTCCAGCCCGTTCAACCGGTAATACAGGTCTTCGCGGAAACTCCCCTGCGCCACCCGCTCCAGCAGGTCGCGGTGGGTCGCGCTGACAATGCGCACGTCCACGGCTTGGGGCTCGCCGCCAATCGGCACCACCTGGCGCTCTTCCAGTACGCGCAACAAGCGCGTCTGCAAGGCCAGTGGCATGTCACCGATCTCGTCCAGCAACAGCGTGCCGCCATCGGCCTGTAACAACTTGCCGCGCATGCCTTCCTTGCGCGCGCCGGTAAAGCTGCCACCGCGATAACCGAACAGCTCGCTTTCGATCAGGCTCTCCGGGATCGAGGCGCAGTTGATTGCCACGAACGGCTTGCCGCGACGCTGGCTGGCCTGGTGCACGGCCTGGGCAAATGCCTCCTTGCCGCACCCAGTCTCGCCGCGCAGCAGCAGCGGCACATCACGTTCGAACACCCGCACGCAGCGGCGGAAGTCGTTTTGCAAGGCCGGGTCGAGCAGGCAGATACCCGGTTCTGGTTCGCGCTGGGGCCGAGGTTGGCCAAGCGGTACCGACCAGACGGGTGCACGCGCCTGGCCGCGCAGGCTGGCAAATACCTGGCGGCCGTCGCGCGTGAGCAAAGGCCAGACGGTGCTGCCGCCGGGTACGGCGCGGCTGAACAACTCGTCAGGGCTGCAGGCAAAAAAACGGTCCACCGGTTTGCCCAGCACGCCACCGCGAACGGTGCCCAGCAGGTTGAGCGCGCTCTGGTTGGCAGCGCAAATCCGCCCATCACCCTCGAAGGCCAACAAGCCCTCGCTGAACAAGCCGACCGATTCGGCCTGCAGATGAAAGCGCAGCAGCCACTGCTGCTGGAAATGCCGCAGGAAATAACAGCTCTCGATCATCTTCGCCGACAGATTGACCAGGGCCATGGTGTGGAACTGGCTCTGCCGAGAGACATCGGGCCGCGCCGACGACACGTCAAGCACCGCCAGCAGCTCGCCATGCGGGTCGAACACGGGGCTTGCCGAGCAGGTCAGGCCGGTGTGGCGGCCACGGAAATGTTCGTGTTGATGGATGGTCAGGGCCTGGCGCTCGACCAGGCAGGTACCGATCCCGTTGGTGCCCTCGCGCGCCTCGCTCCAGTCGGCGCCCAGCCACAGCCCTGCCCGCTCGAAGATGCGCCGCTCGCTGGGGGCGCTGACACAGTTGAGGATCACCCCGCGGGCATCGGTCAGCAGCACCGCATGGCCAGCGCCAGAGAGCTGCTGATGCAGGCTGTTCATCTCGGAGTCGGCAATTTTCAGCACCTGATGCAGGCGCTCGCGGGTTTCCAGCAGCCGCCCGTGTTCAAGCACCACGGGGGCTTCGATCAGCGTCGGGTCGAGGTGGTAATCCTCAAGGCAGCGCAGCCAGGAACGGGCGATCGCCGGGTCACTGCCGCTCTCCCCGGCTTCACCGTGGGCAACGGTGTGAACTTGCTGGGCATGGCGACTCAAGTGATTGCTCTGCATTTGTTGTCGTTCTCCGCAGATGACGCGTGCAGCCAGCATCCTCCACCCGAGGGGGCTTTGCAATGCACCGTACCGCAGCGTGTCGCAAACGGTACAAAGTGTCACCCAGGCCGTGCCACCGCTGGCACAGCGCGATTTCAAAAGCCCCTGAAAACCGCGCCAAGCGCTTGATTTACCTCAACCTCAAAACACTGGCCCAACCTTTGCTCTACGCTTTTCAACTCCCTAACAAACACAATAGCCAGGAGACACACCATGCGTTACGCACATCCCGGTACCGAAGGCGCGAAGGTTTCCTTCAAGAACCGCTACGGCAACTACATCGGCGGTGAATTCGTAGCTCCGGTCAAGGGGCAGTACTTCGAAAACACCTCCCCGGTGAATGGCAAGCTGATCGCAGAGTTTCCCCGCTCCACTGCCGAAGACATCGAGAAAGCCCTGGATGCCGCCCACGCCGCCGCCGACGCCTGGGGCCGCACGTCTGTCCAGGACCGCTCCAACGTGCTGCTGAAGATCGCCGACCGCATCGAGCAGAACCTTGAAGTCCTGGCCATTGCCGAAACCTGGGACAACGGCAAGCCGATCCGCGAAACCCTTAACGCCGACATCCCGCTGGCGGTCGATCACTTCCGTTACTTCGCCGGTTGCATCCGCGCCCAAGAGGGCGGCGCCGCCGAAATCAACGAAGGCACCGTCGCTTATCACATC
The DNA here is from genome assembly GCF_025905425.1 of Pseudomonas putida. Lineage (NCBI taxonomy): Bacteria > Pseudomonadati > Pseudomonadota > Gammaproteobacteria > Pseudomonadales > Pseudomonadaceae > Pseudomonas > Pseudomonas putida. The sequence goes on from NZ_CP109603.1 coordinate 4,640,319, forward strand.
CACGAGCCACTGGGCGTGGTCGGCCAGATCATCCCGTGGAACTTCCCACTGCTGATGGCCGCCTGGAAGCTGGCCCCGGCCCTGGCCGCCGGCAACTGCGTGGTGCTCAAACCCGCCGAGCAGACACCGCTGGGTATCACCGTACTGATGGAGCTGATCGGCGACCTGCTGCCCAAAGGCGTGCTCAACGTCGTCCAGGGTTATGGCCGCGAAGCAGGCGAAGCCCTGGCTACCAGCAAACGTATCGCCAAGATCGCCTTTACCGGCTCGACCCCGGTCGGCTCGCACATCATGAAATGCGCCGCCGAGAACATCATCCCGTCCACCGTCGAGCTGGGCGGCAAGTCGCCTAACGTGTACTTCGAAGACATCATGCAGGCCGAGCCGAGCTTCATCGAGAAGGCCGCCGAAGGCATGGTGCTGGCGTTCTTCAACCAGGGCGAAGTGTGCACTTGCCCGTCGCGTGCTCTGGTGCAGGAGTCGATTTACGACCAGTTCATGGAAGTGGTGATGAAGAAGGTCCTGCAGATCAAGCGTGGCGATCCGCTGGACACCGACACCATGGTCGGCGCCCAGGCGTCGCAACAGCAGTTCGAGAAGATCCTGTCGTACCTGGAAATCGCCAAGGAAGAAGGCGCCGAGCTGCTGACCGGCGGCAAGGTGGAAAAACTCGAAGGCGCGTTGGCCACCGGTTACTACATCCAGCCGACCCTGCTCAAGGGCAACAACAAGATGCGCGTGTTCCAGGAAGAAATCTTCGGCCCGGTGGTCAGTGTCACCACCTTCAAGGACGAAGCCGAAGCCCTGGCGATTGCCAACGACACCGAGTTCGGCCTCGGTGCCGGCGTGTGGACCCGCGACATCAACCGCGCCTACCGCATGGGCCGTGGCATCAAGGCGGGCCGCGTATGGACCAACTGCTACCACCTGTACCCGGCGCATGCCGCGTTCGGCGGGTACAAGAAGTCCGGCGTTGGGCGTGAGACGCACAAGATGATGCTCGATCACTACCAGCAAACTAAAAACCTGCTGGTGAGCTACGACATCAATCCGTTGGGCTTCTTCTAAACCACATCGCCTTCTTCGCGGATTTACCCGCGAAGAAGGCGGCACTGACAGACACAAATCCACAGCGGTTCCCGTGCACGAACCGCTCTGGCTCGCTTCCTGCAGTACCTATCACCATGGGCTGGAAGTCCCTCCGGCCACCAAGAAAAACAACAGGTGAAACTATGCCAAGCGATCATTCCGGCAATGCGCCGGCAGGCTCTTCCGTAGACTTCGAAAAAGTCGGCTCGGACTATTTCCAGCAACGTGAACTGAAAAAAGGCGCAGCCGGCTGGGTGCTGCTGGTCGGCCTCGGGGTCGCCTATGTGATCTCCGGCGACTACGCCGGGTGGAACTTCGGCCTGGCCCAGGGCGGCTGGGGCGGCATGTTCCTCGCCACCTTGCTGATGGCCACCATGTACCTGTGCATGTGCTTCTCGCTGGCCGAGCTGTCGTCGATGATCCCCACCGCAGGCGGCGGCTACGGCTTCGCCCGCAGCGCCTTCGGCCCCTGGGGCGGTTTTCTCACCGGCACGGCGATTCTCATCGAATACGCCATCGCCCCAGCAGCCATCGCCGTGTTCATCGGCGCCTACTGTGAATCACTGTTCGGCATCGGTGGGTGGGTCATCTACCTGGCCTTCTACATCGTGTTCATCGGCATCCACATATTCGGTGTCGGTGAAGCGCTGAAGCTGATGTTCATCATCACCGCTATCGCGGCCATTGCCCTGGGCGTGTTCCTGGTGAGCATGGTGCCCCATTTTGATGCAGCCAACCTGTTCGACATCGCCAAGACGGACGCCGTCGGCGCCAGCAGCTTCCTGCCGTTCGGTTATGTCGGTGTGTGGGCCGCGATCCCCTATGCGATCTGGTTCTTCCTCGCCGTCGAAGGCGTGCCCCTGGCCGCCGAAGAAACCAAGAACCCGAAACGCGACCTGCCACGCGGCCTGATCGGCGCGATGCTGGTATTGCTGGCCTTCGCCCTGCTGATTCTGGTGATCGGCCCTGGCGCTGCAGGCTCTGAGGCACTCAAGGCCTCCGGTAACCCGCTGGTCGAGGCGCTGTCCAAGGCCTATGGCGGCTCCACCTGGATGGGCAGCTTCGTCAACCTGGTGGGCCTGGCCGGCCTGATCGCCAGCTTCTTCTCGATCATCTATGCCTACTCGCGGCAGATCTTCGCGCTGTCCCGCGCAGGCTACCTGCCGCGCAAACTCTCCCAGACCAACAAGAGCAAGGCGCCGGTACTGGCCCTGATCATCCCCGGCATCATCGGTTTCGGGCTGTCGCTGACCGGCCAGGGTGACTTGCTGATTCTGGTCGCAGTGTTCGGCGCAACGCTGTCCTACGTGCTGATGATGGCGGCGCACATCACCCTGCGCATCCGCAGGCCGAAGATGGAACGGCCGTATCGCACCCCTGGCGGCATCTTCACCTCGGGCGTAGCGCTGGTGCTGGCGTGCATTGCCGTGGTGGCGGGCTTCCTGGTCGACCCGCGGGTTGTGATTGGCGCGGCGGTGATCTATGGAGTATTAATTGCCTACTTTGCGTTCTACAGCCGCCACCACCTGGTAGCGGGCACACCGGAAGAGGAATTCGCCGCGATCCAAAAGGCCGAAGAGGCCCTGCACTGATCGCCGACACCCGCCGCGGGCCAGCCCCGCGGCGCTCTGGAGAATCTGTATGGCAAGTTTCGTACACACGGTAGGCCACCTGGTCTACCGCTTCGACAGCCTCAAGGACGTGATGGCCAAGGCCAGCCCCGCACGCTCGGGGGACTTCCTGGCGGGTGTCGCCGCCAGCAACGACGGTGAGCGGGTCGCCGCGCAAATGGCCCTGGCCAACATCCCGCTCACGCACTTTCTGAGCGAAGCGTTGATCCCCTACGAAGAGGACGAGGTCACCCGCCTGATCATCGACACCCATGACACCCAGGCCTTTGCGCCGGTCAGCCACCTCACCGTGGGCGGCCTGCGTGACTGGCTGCTCAGCGAAGCGGCCGACGAAGACAGCCTGCGCGCGCTGGCACCGGGCCTGATACCGGAAATGGCGGCGGCGGTATCGAAGATCATGCGGGTTCAAGACTTGATCCTGGTGGCGCAGAAGATCCGTGTGGTCACCCGTTTTCGCGGCACCATGGGCCTGCGCGGTCGCCTGTCGACCCGTCTTCAGCCCAACCACCCAACCGACGAGCCGGCGGGTATCGCCGCCAGCATTCTCGACGGTTTGCTGTACGGCAACGGCGACGCCATGATCGGCATCAACCCGGCCACCGACAGCATCGCCTCGATCTGCGCCATGCTGGAAATGCTGGACGCCATCATCCAGCGCTACGACATCCCCACTCAGGCCTGCGTGCTGACCCACGTCACCACCTCGATCGAAGCGATCAACCGTGGCGTACCGCTGGACCTGGTGTTCCAGTCGATCGCCGGTACCGAGGCCGCCAACGCAAGCTTTGGCATCAACCTCAACGTATTGCAGGAAGGCTACGAGGCGGGCCTGTCGCTCAAGCGCGGCACCCTCGGGCAAAACCTGATGTACTTCGAGACCGGCCAGGGCAGCGCCCTATCGGCCAACGCCCACCACGGCGTCGACCAGCAAACCTGCGAGACCCGCGCCTACGCCGTGGCCAGGCATTTCAAGCCGTTTCTGGTCAACACCGTGGTCGGTTTCATCGGCCCGGAGTACCTGTACAACGGCAAGCAGATCATCCGCGCCGGCCTTGAGGACCACTTTTGCGGCAAGCTGCTTGGCGTGCCGATGGGCTGTGACATCTGCTACACCAACCACGCCGAAGCCGACCAGGACGACATGGATACCCTGCTGACCCTGCTGGGTGTGGCCGGGATCAACTTCATCATGGGCATCCCCGGCTCCGACGACATCATGCTCAATTACCAGACCACGTCGTTCCATGACGCGCTGTATGCGCGCCAGACCCTGGGCCTCAAGCCCGGCCCGGAATTCGAGGCGTGGCTGGCGCGTACCGGCATCTTCACCCAGGCCGATGGCCGGGTGCGCTTCGGTGAAAACCTGCCGCCGGCCTTCCGCCAGGCATTGGCACAGCTTGCATAGGGATGACCATGGACCCTCGCACAGTAACCCCCGACAACCCCTGGCTGGCCCTGCGCACCCTGACACCTGCGCGTATCGCCCTGGGGCGCACGGGCACCAGCCTGCCGACTGGTGCGCAACTGGACTTCCAGTTCGCCCATGCCCAGGCCCGCGATGCCGTGCACCTGCCGTTCGACCATGCCGGGCTTACCGCCCAGCTCAATGACCGTGGGCGTGACAGCCTGGTGTTGCACAGCGCCGCCCACGACCGCGACCAATACCTGCAGCGCCCCGACCTGGGGCGACGGCTGAACGACGACTCGATCGCGACCCTGCGCCAGCATGCCCAGGCCAATCCGGGCGGTGTCGACCTGGCCATCGTGGTCGCCGATGGCCTCTCGGCCCTCGCCGTACACCGCCATACCCTGCCTTTTCTGACCCGTTTCGAAGAGCAGGCCGCGGCCGACGGCTGGACCAGCGCCCCGGTGGTGTTGGTAGAGCAGGGCCGCGTGGCCGTAGCCGACGAGGTGGGCGAGCTGCTCGGCGCCCGGATGACCGTGATGCTGATCGGCGAACGCCCGGGGTTGAGTTCACCCGACAGCCTCGGCCTGTACTTCACCTACGCGCCACGGGTCGGCCTGACCGACGCCTACCGCAACTGCATCTCCAACGTACGCCTTGAGGGCCTGAGCTATGGCATGGCAGCCCACCGCTTGCTGTACCTGATGCGTGAAGCCTGTCGGCGGCAGCTTTCTGGGGTGAATCTGAAGGATGAAGCCGAGGTCCATACCCTCGACAGCGATACCCCCGCCAGCCAAAAAGGAAACTTTCTGCTCGGAAAAGGGTAAAAATCATGTCACGGAAGGCGGATTGCGCTTCTCGCCCGCATTGGGCAGCATGCTGTTGAGAGCGGTTGGCAATCCGCTGTTTCCCCAAATGGATCCTGAGGGCCGCACATGCGTATCATCAAGGCAACCCTGGAACACCTCGACCTGCTGACCCCACTGTTCGTCAAATACCGCGAGTTCTATGGGCAATTGCCCTACCCGGACAGCTCACGCAGTTTTCTGGAGAAGCGCCTGAAGCGGGACGAGTCGGTGATCTACCTGGCTCTGGCAGATGAAGACGACAGCAAATTGCTGGGCTTCTGCCAGCTGTATCCAAGCTTTTCGTCGCTGTCGCTCAAGCGCGTGTGGATTCTCAACGATATCTATGTGGCCGAAGATTCGCGACGCATGCTGGTGGCCGACCACTTGATGCGCGAGGCCAAGAAGATGGCCAAAGAGACCAATGCCGTGCGGATGCGGGTGTCGACCAGCGCCAACAATGAGGCAGCGCAAAAGACGTACGAGTCCATCGGGTTTCGCAAGGACACCGAGTTCGAAAGCTATATCCTGCCGATCCATCAGGATTGACTGGGCCGGCCTCTTCGCGGGCTTGCCCGCGAAGAGGCCTGCACAGGAAAAAAATCTGCCGTAACCCCCCGCTACAAACTCCCCGGGCATGATGCTCACTTCGCCGTATAATGCCCCACTTGTCATGTGTGAAAATTTACCCCTCCCCTGGTAACCGAGCCTACGCCCCAGAACACAGGTGCTGTACATGGATTTCAACCCGCTGGACCTTATCCTGCATCTCGATGCCTACCTCGATCTGCTGGTCACCAATTACGGTCCCTGGATCTACGCCATCCTGTTCACCGTGATCTTCTGCGAAACCGGCCTGGTGGTAATGCCATTTCTGCCTGGTGATTCGCTGCTGTTCATCGCTGGCGCCGTGGCGGCCGGTGGCGGCATGGACCCGGTACTGCTGGCGGGCCTGCTGATGGCGGCGGCAATCCTGGGCGACAGCACCAATTACGTGATTGGCCGAACGGCCGGCGAACGCTTGTTCAACAATCCCAACTCGAAAATCTTCCGCCGCGACTACCTGCAGCGCACCCACGAATTCTACGAGCGCCATGGCGGCAAGACCGTGACCCTGGCGCGCTTCCTGCCGATCTTGCGCACCTTCGCGCCGTTCGTCGCGGGTATCGCCCACATGCACTACCCGCGCTTCCTCGGCTTCAGCGTCGCCGGTTCGCTGCTGTGGGTCGGTGGCCTGGTGACCTTGGGCTACTTCTTCGGCAACGTGCCGTTCATCAAGCAGCACCTGTCGCTGATGGTGGTGGGTATCATCTTCCTGTCGCTGGTGCCGATGGTCCTCGGCCTGCTGCGCGGTCGCCTGGGCCGCGCGGCCAAGGCTCACTGATCACCGCCATGTGGTCTTTCAGCGCCTGGCGGCGTCGGCGCACCCTGAAGCGCTACCCGATCACCCCCAAGCAATGGCAGGCAGTTCGCCAACACCTGCCTTTGCTCGATGGCATCAGTGATGACGAAGATCGCTGGTTGCGCGAAGCCTGCATCCTGTTTTTGCTTGAAAAGCACCTGACCACTCTGCCCGGTGTCGAGCTGAGCGATGAGCAGCGCCTGTTCCTGGCCGCCCAGGCGCAGCTGCCACTGCTGCACCTCGGTGACCTCAACTGGTACCAGGGTTTCCACGAGATCATCCTTTACCCCGACGACTTCAAAAGCCCTCAGCGCCACCGCGATGCCAGTGGCGTGGAGCATGTGTGGGACGGCGAACACAGCGGTGAAGCCTGGCAACAGGGCCCGGTGATCCTGGCCTGGAACGGCGTGCTGGCCAGTGGTGGGTGGGAGGCCTATAACCTGGTCATCCATGAGTTGGCGCACAAGCTCGACATGCTCAATGGCGATGCCAATGGCCTGCCGCCGCTGCACAGTGGCATGCCAGTGGATGAGTGGGCGACGGCCATGCAGCAGGCCTATGACGACCTCAACCGTCAGTTGGACCTGAACCCTGACGCCGAAACCGCCATCGACCCCTACGCCGCGGAAAACCCTGCGGAATTCTTCGCTGTCACCAGCGAATACTTCTTCAGCGCCCCCGACCTGTTGCAGCAGGCGTATCCACAGGTGTACCAGCAACTGTCGCTGTTTTACCGCCAAGACCCACTGGCGCGCCTGAGCCAGTTGCAGGCCGAACACCCCGATTACCGCGAAGGCCACGCCTGACGCGGCCGCACATCAGGCCGGGCGTGGCAAGCCCATGCGGAATGTGCCTATAATCGCCGCCACTTTTTGGTCAACTACGGGGGCACTGCCCAATGAGCTACAGCAAGATTCCGGCGGGCAAAGACCTGCCGAACGACATCTACGTCGCCATCGAGATCCCGGCCAACCACGCGCCGATCAAATACGAGATCGACAAGGACAGCGACACCCTGTTCGTCGACCGTTTCATGGCCACCCCGATGTTCTACCCAGCCAACTACGGCTTCATCCCGAACACCCTGGCCGACGACGGTGATCCGCTGGACGTGCTGGTCGTGACCCCGTACCCGGTAGCGCCAGGTTCGGTCATCCGTGCCCGCCCGGTCGGCATCCTGAACATGACCGACGACGGCGGCGGCGACGCCAAGGTCATCGCTGTGCCGCACGACAAGCTGTCGCAGCTGTATGTCGACGTCAAAGAATACACCGACCTGCCAGCCCTGCTGATCCAGCAGATCGAGCACTTCTTCGCGAACTACAAAGATCTCGAGAAGGGCAAGTGGGTCAAGATCGAAGGCTGGGACGGCGCCGACGCCGCCCGTGCCGCGATCACCAAATCGGTCGCTGCCTACAAGGGCTGATACCGGTTGCTGAAAAACCCCGCCCTGGCGGGGTTTTTTATGCCCGAGCGAACGTCCTGCAGGTAAAAATTCCTACACCACCCTACGCCATCGCCCTACATCGAAGTACTTTTCGCACAAGCCGCATCAACACCCGGTTCATATGCCTGCTGGCACCCGGCCGCTACACTCCCGGCCATGAACACATCCGGTGACCGCCTCAAAGCCCTGCTCCACGAATGTGGCTTGACCCCTTCCGATTTCGCCGCCCAGCGCAGCGTCACACCCCAGCACGTCAACAATTGGTTTAGACGCGGTGTTCCGCTGGCTCGTCTCGACGAAATGGCCGACCTGTTCTGCGTGCATCGCCGCTGGCTACGCAGTGGTGAAGGCCCCAAACACCCCAACCCGATCTTGCGCAGCGGCCCGCTACGGCCAACCCAGGACAACCCGCCCACCCCGCTGTCAGCACACGGCGGCCGCATGTTGCAGGTGCCCTTCCACGCACTGCAGCACGGCCTGCTTACCCCCGTCGCCAGCAAACACCTGCGCCTGCCCTCCAAAGCATTGAAAGCGCTGGGCGTTGCGCCGGACTGTGCCATCTGCCTGGCCATGCCTGCCGCCAACATGGCCCCGCTGATCCCACTGGAGGCCACCTTGGCCGTGGACCTGGGCATGACCGAAGTGATCGAGGGCGAAACCTACGCCCTGCTGCACAATGGCACCCTCAGGGTGAACAACCTCAGCCTCGGCCAGCACGGCACCCTGTACCTGCACAGCCATGACCGGCGCAACTACGCCGTCGAGCGCTACACCCGCGCCCAACGCCAGGCCCAGGGCCTGGAGATTCTCGGCTGGGTCTTTCATTGGTCGCATTTCCGCCGGCATCGCCCCAGTTGAAACACGCTGTGCCATTTTTTGCTGGGCAACCTGCGCGAGCCCTTGTATGCTACGCGGCACATTTAGCCCCGACCGGCGCAAGCCGCGTTCCAGAGGGCTCGGCAACACCCTATACGGGCGTTGACCATCTCTATCAGGCCCTTGTGGCCACACAGTTAAGGCGGTTGCGGCTTACCATAAATTAGTCGGAAGCGTCCCCGAGAAGCCGGCCACAAGCCGGCTTTTTAATTTCCATAAGCTCACGCATTACCTTGCTTGGACGTAGCTTGATCGTCCCCCTCCAAAACATATTTCGCGGCGCATCGCCTGCTACGCAAGCCGAATCCCGCCATCGCCGCATTGCAAATAGGAAGTGTTCTCGCTAGAGTCTGCCGCTTTCCACTTGCCCCCTTCCGCTGCGGCTATCCTCATGTCAAGCATGACCACCGAAGAGCTCGAACAGGCCTACAAGGCCCATGCGCGTGAGCTTCGCCTGTTCCTCTATCGGCAGTTGAACAACCCCGAGGCGGCCTCCGACCTGGCGCAGGAAACCTACTTGCGCCTGTTGCGCCAGCGTCCACACAAGCCCGTCGGCAACCTGCGCGCCTTCATATTCCGCATCGGGCGCAATTTGGCCATCGACCACATACGCAATCGCGGCATGCGCGAGCGTAATGACCAGGGGCTGGAATACCTTTACGAAGTCACCGGCGAAAGCCCCGAACTGATCGACAAGGTGGCCGCTCGCCAGGAGCTGGAATTGCTTGAGCGTGCGCTGCAGCAACTACCTCCACTCACCCGGCAGATTTTTCTGATGGGGCGCCTGCAGGGCATGAACCACAAGGACATCGCCCGCGAACTCGCCGTGTCGGTCAGTACCGTGGAGAAACACCTGGCGAGCGCACTCGACTTTCTACGCCAATGCCTGCAACGTTGAACCCAATGTCGCCCGACCAAAACCCGCAAGCGCTTATCGACAAGGCTGCCCATGAATGGGTGGTGCGGCTGACCTCGGGTGACGCAAGCCCCGACGACATTGCCGCTGCCCGCGAATGGTGTGCGCAACATCCGGCACATCACGCTGCATTTGTCGCCGCACGGCGCCTGTGGCATCTCAGCGGTCACCTGCCAAAGCCTGCCCGCATCCGTCGGCGCAACAAGGGCGTGCGCTGGGGCGTTGCGGCCATGCTGCTGCTCGGTCTTGGGCTGTCCACTGCCCGTTACAATGACTGGGACGCCGATTATCGCACCGCTATCGGCGAACAAAAGTGGGTGGAATTGGCAGATGGTTCGCGCATTACCCTGGACGCCGACTCGGCGCTGGATGTGCAGTGGCTGGCCACAGGCAGGCAGATCACCTTGCGCAAGGGCACGGCGCTGTTCGACGTGGCCCATGACCCATCGCGCCCATTTCGCGTCGAGGCCGGTGACCTGAGTGCCACGGCATTGGGCACGGTGTACAGCGTAAGCCGACGCTCGGACACCAGCGAAGTCACCGTGGCGCAAGGCCGCGTCGCCGTCGCCGGCCCCGGTGCCACGGCGACTCTGCAAGCAGGTGAACAGGTGGCCTGGACACACAGGCAACTGTCGGCCGTGCACAGCATCGACCCCCAGCGGGAATTGGCCTGGCAGAAGGGTCGATTGGTGTTCGACAACATGCCGCTGGGCGATGTACTCGCACAATTGCAGCACTATCGCCCAGGCTACGTGCTGCTGGGCGACGCCGCGCTTCACACCCTCACCGTCAGCGGTACCTTGCGCCTTGACCGCTTGGACGAAGGGATCGACACGTTGGCGCAGGCGTTTGGCCTGAAAAGCCAGCGCTATACCCATTACCTGCTGGTACTCACCCGGCAGCAGTGAAGCTGTCACGAAGGTTGCGTGCATTAAATTTACGGGTTCAGCGGCGCCCATCGTCTTCCTCTAAAAATTAACGATAACCATTTGCGTTTTATTTTGGGGGACATGATGTTCAATGCTGTTGCTGCCTTTCGCCTTCGACCGCTACCCGCTGCGCTGATAATTGCACTGCTGCCAGCTGCAGCCTTTGCCGAACCCATGTCGTTCAAAATCGGCGCCCAACCGCTGGCCAGCGCCCTTGATCACCTTGCCGAACAGAGCGGCTTGCAGGTGATCTACAACGGCGAACTGGTCCAAGGCTTGCAAAGTCCCGGCGTGAACGGCCTCCAAGAGCCGCAAGCAGCGCTTGAACACCTACTCAGCGGCAGCGGCCTGGCCTGGCGCAGCGTCGGTGCCGCCAGTGTGACGCTGTACAAACGCCCTGCCGACAGCAGTGCACTGGAGCTGAGCGCAACGTCGGTCATTGCCCAGACACTGGATGACAGTACCGAGAACACTGGGTCGTACACTACAGGCTCGGTCGCGGTGGGCAGCAAGGTCGCCAAGTCGCTGCGTGAAGTGCCGCATTCAGTTTCAGTCATTACCCGTCAGCAGATAGAAGACCAGAACCTTCATAACCTCACCGACGTGATGGACAAGACCCCAGGGGTCACCTCGCGCAAGGCCACGCAGCGGGCGGGTTCATCCTTCGGTAACGACAGCAACTTCTATTCGCGCGGTTTCGAGGTATCTAACGTACAACTCGATGGGGGCGCCCCGATGGACCCGTCGATGAGCGGATTCGGTTCGGTCAGCCAACTCGACATGGCACAGTTCGACCATGTCGAGTTCCTGCGTGGCGTCGATGGCCTGTACTCAGGGGCCGGTGATCCCGGCGGCACTATCAACATGGTGCGCAAACGTGCACTGGCACACAACCAGTTGGCCTTTTCCACGTCTGCCGGCAGCTGGGACAACTATCGCTCCGAGGCGGATATCACCGGCCCGCTGACAGAACAAGGCAATGTGCGCGGGCGGCTGGGCATTGCCTATCAAGATCGCAAGTATTTCTACGACCCCGGTAACATGACCACCAAAGTGGCGTATGGATCTTTGGAGTTCGACCTTAGTCCCGACACATTGTTGACCGTCGGCGGCAGTTATCAGGAAGCACAAGGTGTCATCAACTTCGCGGGGTTGCCGCGCGCCATCAACGGCGACGACCTGAAACTGTCGCGTAAGCACGCATTGACCACAGACTGGAACACCAGCCACGAGAAGACCGCGCAGGGTTACATTCGCCTGCAACACAGTTTCAGCGAAGACTGGGCAATGACGCTTGATGCCATGCGCATGGAAATGGACCGGGACGCCAAGGGCATCTTCGGCTATGGCGCCGTCAACCCGATCACCGGCAACGGTCATTTCATCACTGGGTATCCTGCCAAGACAGGGATGGACCGGGACGCCTACAGTGCGACCCTGAAGGGTGGCTTCGACTTGTTTGCACGCCACCACGAACTGGTGATCGTGGGTGACTATCAAAAAGGCAAAGCTTACAGCCGGCAACGCATGAGCAACTTCATGGAAGCGCCAATCAACATTTTCAACCCGGTCATGCCAGCGGATAACGGCGACTTCCCAGTAAAGGACGATTACTACACCTCTACTAAAACGGGCCTGTCAGGCATGCTGCGCATGAGCATCACCGATCCGATGAACGTGATTCTCGGGGCACGCGTGGCCAACTACAAACACGCCGATGACAGCTTCTACAAGAACGCTGATGGCACTTCGGCAGGCAGTCAGGGCAAACGCGCCCTGGAGGACAACGGTGTCGTGACGCCGTATGTCGGCGTCACGTACGACCTCACCGATCAATGGACAGCCTACACCAGCTACGCCGAAACCTACCGGCCGCAGTACATGCAGCTGAAAGGTCCGTACCCGGGCAGCCCACTGGATCCATCCGAAGCCAAAAGCTATGAAGTAGGACTCAAGGGCGAGCTGTTTTCGGGCCGGCTCAACACCTCTTTTGCGCTCTACCGCGTAGAACAGACAGGCGATGCCGCGGCGGACGGCCCATCCCAGGGGTGGAACCAGGGCAAGCAGTGCTGCTTCATCAATCAGGGCGAAACCATCAGCCAGGGGCTAGATGCCGAGATCAGCGGCGAACTGCAACCAGGCTGGCAAATGAGTGCGGGCTACACCTACAACCACAGTCGCGATGCCGACACACAGAACGCAGAGTACCGTGCCATTACGCCCAAGCATATGGTCAAGCTCTGGACGACCTATCAACTGCCCGGGATGCTGCACAACTGGAAGGTTGGCGGCGGGGTGGTGGCTCAAAGCGCGACCTATGTCAGTGGCACGGTGCGTGAATACAATCCCGTCAGTGGCGAATTCGATGGGGCCGAACAAGACTTCAAGTTCATTGAACCCGGTCGTGCCATTTGGAGCACCAGTGTGGACTACAAGATTGACGAAAACTGGTCAGCAACCATCATCGCCAACAATCTCTTTGACAAGCGCTACTACGAGACCTTCGGCAGCAGTGCCTCGGGTAACTTCTATGGCGAGCCTCGCAGCTTGGCCCTGACCGTGCGCAGCAAATTCTAGGCACCCAAAACGGCGGCGGCAAAAACTCACTATGCCACCGCCCTCACCCACCTTCAGAACCGCGTCACCACCCCCATCCGCACCGTCCGCCCCGGTGCCGGCATGAAGCTCTGCGCCAGCGGGTCCAGGTAATAGCGATCGGTCAGGTTCTGCAGCGAAACATTCACCTCGGTGTTCTCAAGCAACTTGTACTTGAGGAACAGATCGAACAGCGCCACCGAACGGTATTCGATTTGCGGTGTGGTAGCGCCGGACTGCCAGGGTTTGTCGAGGGTGCTGGTAGGCCCCGAGGTGTAGGTCACGCGGCCGCCCACCGTCAGTGCTTCGTCGAAGAAGCGCAGGCCGGTGGTCAGGTTGGCTGAAAAGCGTGGTGGGTTCTGGGTGTTGGTGTAGGAGCCCATGAAGCTGCCCGGTGTGCAGTTCGGCGTGTCTTGGGTCTTCTGGTACGGGTTGGCCGTGGCGCGCAGCTTACCGGCAAAGTCCGAGTCGCAGGTTTCGGTCTTGAGGTAGTAGGTGGCCGACAGGTCGGCGAACACGCGGCCAGCGTCGTAGTTTGACTGCAGCTCAAGGCCGCGGGTGCTGAAGCTGTCAGTGTTGCTGAAGGTCATCAGGCCCCACAGGCCAGGGCTTGGGTCGTAGTAGCGGGTGATGTAGTTGTTGATCTTGTTATCGAAGTAGGCAAGTTTGATCGCCGCCGAGTCGTGGTCGGTAAAGAGGTTGTCGCGCAAGGCGCTGACGCCGATTTCCCAGCTCTGCGAGCGCTCAGGCTTGAGGCTTTTGCCGGGGGCGACTTGCTGGGTGCCCTGGCTGGTCTCGAACAGAGAAGGCAGGCGCAGGCCTTGGGTGTAGGTTACGTAGAAGAACGTGTCCGGCATCAGCTCGACATTGATGCCGAATGCCGGCGAAAAGCCGCCGCCGCTGCTGCTGCCCTGCGGGGTATGGTCGTAGCCTGTGACCACACTGCTGATGCCTTCGGGGTCGACCCGAACGCTGGTTGCACCGAAGTCGTTGAAGCGCACGCCGTTGAAGGGCTCGTTGCTGTTGCCGAAGACGATGCCGTTGTTCAGCCGGGGGTCGGTGGCGTCGGTGTACTGGCCGTTCTGGTCGGGGAACCAGGTCATGCTGCCCCAGCCCTTGGGGCCACTCGCCGACACATAGCGCACCTCGCGATTTTCACGCCGGGCGGTGGCCAGCACGGTATTGTCCTTGGTGCGGAAGTGGCTGTAACGGCCACCGCCCCACAGGGTCAGTTGCTCGATCGGCTGATACTCAAGCTTGCCGTTGAAGCTGAATTCCTGCCGGGAAGCGTCGCGCAGGGTGCGGTTGGCATCGATGTCGTGCTGGGTGATGAGCACGCTTTTCTGCGGTTGCAGGTCTTCCAGCTGGAACGAGCCGCCCAGGTCCAGCTTGAAGTCGCCATGGGCCGTCTCGAACCTGGAGACGTTGTTCAGGTCGCCGCCGATGCGGCGGTTGTCCTGGCGTGTCCAACTGCGATCAGAACGGAACAGCTGGGAAACAGGCGCAGTCCATGCCGAACTCAACGAGCTGGTCTTGGCATCGGTCATCCACAGGTTGCTGGTCAGGTCCACCCACGGGTTGCCGACGGGCAGGTAGTGGTAGCGGGCGGTGTAGGTATCGATCTTCACCTCGCCCAGGGGGTACTGGTAGATACCGGCTGTACCGAAGCGGTAGATATCAGAAGGCATGATCTCGGCGCTACGCCCGTCGTAGCGGCGGTAGCCCAGGTCCAGGGTGTGATCGTCGGCTATCCGCCAGGTTGCCTTGAGCAGATACGAGTCAGTTTTCGATGAGGAGTTGAGCACTTCCTCGCCGGCGTTGTAGGTCATCGCCACGCTGGGTTGTTCGCTGCCGTAGTCGTTATAGAGGCGGTAGCGGTCCTGGCCTTTCTTGCCGGAGAAGTAGTTGCCTTGGTTGCGGTGCGCATACGCTGCCACCACATCCAGGCGCTCGGTGGTGAAGGCAAATGCGGCGCTGCCAGAGTCGGCTTCGGAGCCGAACAGGCTGCCGCGATTGTCGCGCGGTGGCGCCGACAGGCGTTCATCCTTGGCGCTGGCACTACGATGAGCGGGGTCTACGCCGTTGTCCCAGAAGTCGCCTTTCAGGCGCACGCCGACCTGGTTACCGTCAACCAGGATGTCTTGCACGCCGATCGTCTGCATTTCCACCGTGCCGCCAATGGCCCCAGACTTGGTTGACGGCCCTTTGTTCACGGTTACGCTGCTGATCAGGTCGGGGTCGATGTAGCTGCGTTGCTGGGTACCGCCATAGCCGCGATAAACATCCAGAGCCTGCTCCGACCCATCGACCTTCACCGCCACCCGGCTCTGCCCCTGGATACCACGGATGTTGACGTCCAGGGCGCCGCCGTTGCGGGTATCGCCGACCTGCACACCGGGCACGCCGTTGAGCAGATCGCCTACCGAAACCCGGCCGAAGCGGTCGATCTGCTCGCTGTTCAAATGCACCGATGAGCGTGGTGCTCTGTAAGTGTCCGCCTGAGGCCCCTGTGCAGCGGCATCGACCAGCGTCGGCGATAGCTCTGCCGCAGCATTCGATGCAACGCCCTGCGCTATCAGCACGTAGCTCCCTGTCGAGTTCGCCACCAGTTGCAGACCGGTATTGGCCAGCAATCGCTGGATGCCCTGGCTGACCGTATACCGGCCCTTCAAGGCGGGTGCCGTGCGGCCTCGGGTCAATTCAGGGTCATAGGACACCAGTAACCCGGACTGGCTGGTGAAACTGCCCAGGGCTGCGCCCAACGGCCCTTGAGCAATGTTGTAGTCACGCGGCGTGGCATCGTCCAGGCGGGTCGCGACGGTTGCAGCCGCGCGGGTGTCCTGGGCCAGGGCCAGGCTGCTGTTCAGCAGGCCGGCACCGCAGCAGCTGATCATCGTGCAACGCAGGGCGAAGGTGATTGGCGACAGGCAAGGCCGAGGGCGCAGAGCAGGTGTAGGACAACGGACTGGGAGCATGCTTTTCTCGCTCGTAGGGTTTGCGCCCACCACTGGCTGCGGGCTGTTACCTCCTCTGTCGCACGAGATCGAAAAAAGGATATGTGTGCACGGGCACCGGCTGAATTTACCGATTCGGCCTTGTGATCTGAGCAATTCTAGTGATAATGGTTTTCATTTGCGACAGTCTTGCACCTATTCGACCTACGATGAATGCGCCCTTCTCCCCGCCGAACAGTACCGAGCCGTGCAGCGTCGAGACGTTGTACATCGAGAATCACGCCTGGTTACGCAACTGGCTCGCCTACCGGCTGAGGTCGTGGGGACGCGGGGTGGCCGACGATCTGGCGCATGATATTTTCCTGCGGGTACTGACCAGCCGAGAGGGCGCGCGGGTCGAACCGATCCGGCAACCACGCGCCTACCTGACCCGCATCGCCAACTGTGTGCTGGTCAGTTGGCGGCGTCGGCAGTCGCTGGAACGCGCCTGGCTCGAAGCCTTGCTGCTGCTGCCAGAACCCGAGCACCCTTCGCCTGAGCTGCAAAGCGTGATCCTTGAAACCCTGCACGAGATCGACAGGGTGCTCGACACCCTGCGCCCACGCGTAAGGCAGGCGTTTCTGATGGCAACGCTGGACGGCATGAAACAAAAGGACATTGCCGCCGCCCTGAACATCGCATTGCCGACAGTCAAAAAATACATCCACGAGGCCTACCTGACCTGCCTGACGCAGATGCCCGATGAATAACAGCACGGCGACGTTTGACGATGCCATTTCTCAGCAGGTGTTAGCCCAGGCGGCCTCATGGCTGATGCTGATGCAGGAAGGGCCACTGCTGCCGGCCCAACAGCTCGAACTGGAGCGCTGGCGGCATGCCAGTGCCGAGCACGAGCGGGCCTGGAAGCGGGCGCAGCGCCTGCTTATTCGCCTCGGTAGCCTGCCGCCAACGCTGGCAAAGCAGACCCTGGATCGCCCGACGGGCAGGCGCGCTGTATTGCGCAGCCTGCTCGTGTTGATCGGTGCCGCACCGCTCAGTTGGTTGGCATGGCGCTCAGGCGCTGGCAGCGATTACCAGACGTCGGTGGGCGAGCGCCAACACGCACGGCTCGCCGACGGCACACAAATCACCCTCAATAGCGGCAGCGCCGTGGACGTGCTTTTCAACAGCGCGCAACGCTTGCTGCACGTGCGCCGTGGCGAGGTATACATCGTTACCGCCGCCGACCCACGCCCGCTCATGGCACAGACCCGACAGGGCCAACTGCTGGCCCTGGGCACACGGTTCAGCGTGCGCCAACTGGGCGATGAAACCTTGCTCGCCGTGTACGAAGGCGCCGTGCAGGTAAACCCGGAGTGCGCCAGCGTGGCACCGGGCGAGAACATTATCCGTGCTGGCCAGCAAGTGCGCTTCAGCCGCGAGCGCCTGGGCAGCATCGAAGCGGTGCGTGAAACCACGCTGGCTTGGCGCAGCGGTTTGCTGGTGGCAGACGACATGCCCCTGGGTGAGTGGGCGCAAGCGTTGATGCGCTACACCCACCAGCGCCTTGAATACGCCCCCGCCTTGGCCGAACTGCGGGTGTCTGGCACGTTCCCCCTCGATGACCTGCCGCTGGCCTTGGCCATGCTCGCGCAGACCTACACGCTGCAGGTTCATGAGACCGACAGGCAGGTGTTCATCAGCCGTTGATCAGGACTGCGACCGCAAACATACGACTCAATCACAACTGCGCGTACTTGAGCACGTACAGACACAACTCCCGATACACATCGACGGGGAGCTTTGTCATCAAACTGTGCGCCAGACCGAGGGTCTTGCAGTTGAGTTCGGCCATCGCTCGGCGATGAACCGTCCCAAGTAAACCGGCATGGACGACCTGCGCATATTGAATATACGAGCAGGGAAAGTCAGACGCAGGGCTTCGCAAGACCTTGAAGTCGACCTTCAAATGCGGGGCCTTGAAGAACGGCGTCCCCTTGTAATCACCCTGAGGGGTGAGCACGCCCTTCTCGGTACAAACGCTGTAGCATACAGGCCGGCTTGATTTGTCAGTCTCCAGTCCCCGCTGATAAATAACAATCTCGGAGTTCAGCACTTGCGTACAGGCATTCTCGAACGCATCAATGATTGATCTGGCATTGATTTGCGCCTCTTCTATTTGTGTGAGGCTTACCACCCGCTCAAGCTGTTCATCGGCGACGCTGGTGACTGCGCGATCGAGGGTAGACCAGTGACTGAACTCTTTCTGGCACGCGATCAGGTGAACTTCGGCCTGATAGCCTTTTTTGGCTGCTTCTGGAGGAAATGCTGCAAACCCAAGGTTATCGAGCGCGGTTTCCATAATGAGGCTGTAGTGGTTGTCCATTGCGTACGTACAGATCATTTCCCCCAAACGCCAGATGAAGCGCTCCGTATTGTCATAAACGTGCAACACGCCCTTGTCCTTCATCCTTTCATAGTGGGGGTGCAGTTCGCGGTAGTGCGGCTTGTACAGACGTACATAATTGGCATATTTACCGTCTTTGAGCAGTACGTTTTCCAGCAAGAACGTCTTGCCCGCCCCTTGAGCGCCGGCAACAATAAGCATCTGGGGTTTAAATACCCCATCCCCCACGTAATTACGCTCCTTATTATCGAATAGCTCTTGAGTCAATGAACTGAACGCAGCATGCACATCTCTGTCTGTAAACGAATAGGTTTCGGTCATGGCAGAAGTTTCCTTTGATCAGCGGGGTATGAAGGCCATTAACATAAAGCGGCGATAAGCCGCACAGCGCGTAAATATCTAATACATTCGCCCCTGGACACTGCTGCCTGGCAGTTCATATCAGCGAACGTCGTAGATCACAGGCTTGCCAGCAGGGAGGCACTGTGCTGTATGCTTGCCGGGTCTTCAGGGCGGGGTGTAAGTCCCCACCGGCGGTAAATCGAAAGATGAGCCCGCGAGCGCCCCGGCCATGCCGGGGGTCAGCAGATCTGGTGAGACTCCAGAGCCGACGGTCATAGTCCGGATGAAAGAAGGCGTCAGGCAGGGGCCATTCGGGCGCCTCTGCGCGCGCGTTTTGTTCGCCCCGAGACGTTCATCGATCATTCACGAGGAGCGTTTCATGTCCCCTATGCTGCAAAAGCAATTCCCCAACATTTCTGCCGCCATTGCCGCCTTCCAGGCCGGGCGCCCTGTCCTGCTGCTGGACGACGACGACCGCGAGGACGAAGCGGACATCATCGCCGCCGCTGAAAACATCTCGTTGCAGACCATGGCCATGATGATTCGCGACTGCAGCGGCATCGTTTGCCTGTGCCTGGACGAGACCACCGTGGACGCCCTGCAACTGGCGCCGATGGTGCAGAACAACCAGGCGCGCCATGGCACCGGGTTCACCGTCACCATCGAAGCGGCGGACGGCATCACCACTGGCGTGTCGGCACAAGACCGTATTACCACCATCGCGGCGGCGCTCAGCTCGACGGCCGAGCAGCGCCATATCGTCAGCCCCGGGCACGTGTTCCCGTTGCGCGCGCGCAATGGCGGGGTGCTGACCCGCCGTGGCCATACCGAAGGTTCGGTAGACCTGGCGCGCCTGGCCGGGCTGCGGCCGGCAGCAGTGCTGTGCGAGCTGATGAACCCCGATGGCAGCATGGCGCGCGGGGAGCAGGTGATGGTTTATGCGCGGCAGTACAATTTGCCGGTGCTGACCATTGAAGAGCTGGCGCGGTATCGCGAGTCGATGGTGGAGCTGGAAGCTGTGACAGCTTGATGAATCCCCGGGGCCGCTTTGCGGCCCATTCGCGGGGCAAGCCCGCTCCCACAGGATCACCTCAGCCTTGCAGCCAACATTATTTCTGTGTGCGGGCTTGCCCCGCGAATAGGCCGGCACACCCAGCCTCGGCATCCCGAAAGTTTGCTCCCCCTGCCCTGCTCTGCTAGTGTCGCGCCGTTCAGAACGCCACCGAGACAGTCGCCATGGCCCGCAAAAAAGCCTCCCTCGATTTCGAGCAATCCCTCGCAGACCTGCAAGCCCTGGTCGAGCGCCTGGAGAACGGCGAGTTGTCGCTGGAAGATTCGCTGGCCGCCTTCGAGCAAGGCATCGCCCTGACTCGCGACTGCCAGGGCGCACTGGCCCAGGCTGAGCAGAAAGTGCAGATCCTTCTGGAACGCGACGGTGAGCTGGCAGCCCAGCCCTTCGACGCCGAGCCGCAAGCATGATCAGCACCTATCAGGCCAGCTGCCAGGCCCGCGTCGACGCCGCCCTCGAACCGCTGTTCGAGGCACCCACCAAAGAACTCGAACGGCTCTACGCCGCCATGCGCTACAGCGTGATGAACGGCGGCAAACGTGTTCGTCCGCTGCTCGCCTACGCCGCCTGCGAAGCGCTGGGTGCGCCTGCCGAACAGGCCAATGGCGCGGCCTGCGCGGTCGAGCTGATCCACGCCTATTCGCTGGTGCATGACGACCTGCCGGCCATGGACGACGACGACCTGCGTCGCGGCCAGCCGACCACCCACAAAGCTTTCGACGAAGCCTGCGCCATCCTCGCCGGCGACGGCCTGCAGAGCCTGGCCTTCAGCGCCCTGCTCGACCCACGCCTGAGCCCGCAGTCCGACACCCTTCGCTTGGCCATGGTCCAGGCCCTGGCCAAGGCTGCCGGCCCGGCGGGCATGGTGGGCGGCCAGGCCATCGACCTGGGTTCGGTTGGCATCAAGCTGGACCAGCAAGCACTGGAATTCATGCACCGGCACAAGACCGGCGCGCTGATCGAAGCCAGCGTGCGCCTGGGCGCCCTGGCCAGCGCCCGCGCCGAGCAGGTGCAACTGGATGCCTTGCAGACCTACGCACAGGCCATCGGCCTGGCGTTCCAGGTGCAGGACGACATCCTCGACGTAGAAAGCGACACCGCCACCCTGGGCAAGCGCCAGGGCGCCGACATCGCCCGTGACAAACCGACCTACCCGGCCCTGCTGGGCCTGGAAGCCGCCAAGGCCTATGCCATCGAACTGCGCGACCAGGCGCTGTTCGCATTGCAAGGCTTTGGTGAAAATGCCGAGCCGTTGCGGGCGCTGGCGCGCTATA
Source organism: Pseudomonas putida (assembly GCF_025905425.1). Taxonomy (NCBI): domain Bacteria; kingdom Pseudomonadati; phylum Pseudomonadota; class Gammaproteobacteria; order Pseudomonadales; family Pseudomonadaceae; genus Pseudomonas; species Pseudomonas putida. Next base: position 4,661,479 of record NZ_CP109603.1, read on the forward strand.
TCGTCGAACGCCGCAACTGATTCATCAGGGCCGCCGAGCGGCCCCATGCTCCCCCCTCTGAATGGGCACTTTTCCCACAATGGGGTAAACTGCCGCGTCTTCACACCTATAACGACTCGCCTGATGCCCACGACGTTTCAAGAGATCCCCCGCGAACGCCCGGTCACGCCGTTGCTCGACCGCGCTGACACGCCTGCCGGCCTGCGCCGGCTGGCCGAAGCCGACCTGGAGACCCTGGCCGACGAGTTGCGCCAGGAACTGCTCTACACCGTGGGTCAGACCGGTGGGCATTTTGGCGCCGGTCTGGGCGTGATCGAGCTGACGATCGCCCTGCACTACGTCTTCGATACCCCGGACGACCGGCTGGTATGGGACGTCGGCCACCAGGCCTACCCGCACAAGATCCTCACTGGCCGTCGCCAGCGCATGCTCAGCCTGCGCCAGAAGGACGGCATCGCCGCCTTCCCGCGGCGCAGCGAGAGCGAGTACGACACCTTCGGCGTCGGCCACTCCAGCACCTCGATCAGTGCAGCGCTGGGCATGGCCATCGCCGCCCGCCTGCAGAACAGCGCGCGCAAATCGATCGCGGTGATCGGCGACGGCGCCCTGACCGCCGGCATGGCCTTCGAGGCGTTGAACCACGCCCAGGAAGTCAACGCCGACATGCTGGTGATCCTCAACGACAACGACATGTCGATTTCGCGCAATGTCGGCGGCCTGTCCAACTACCTGGCCAAGATCCTCTCCAGCCGCACCTACGCAAGCATGCGCGAGGGCAGCAAGAAGGTGCTCTCGCGCCTGCCGGGCGCCTGGGAAATTGCCCGTCGCACCGAGGAATACGCCAAAGGCATGTTGGTCCCCGGCACCCTGTTCGAAGAGCTGGGCTGGAACTACATTGGCCCAATCGACGGCCACGACCTGCCGACCATGATCGCCACCCTGCGCAACATGCGTGACCTCAAAGGCCCGCAGTTCTTGCACGTGGTGACCAAAAAGGGCAAGGGCTTCGCCCCCGCCGAGGTCGACCCGATTGGCTACCACGCCATCACCAAGCTCGAACCTGCCGACAAGCCCGCCGCGCCGAAGAAGGCCAGCGGGCCAAAGTATTCCGCCGTGTTCGGCCAGTGGCTGTGCGACATGGCGGCCAGCGACAAGCGCCTGGTCGGTATCACCCCGGCGATGAAGGAAGGCTCTGACCTGGTCGACTTCAGCGAACGCTACCCGGAGCGCTACTTCGACGTGGCGATTGCCGAACAGCACGCCGTCACGCTGGCGGCGGGCATGGCCTGCGAAGGCAGCAAGCCGGTGGTGGCGATCTATTCGACATTCCTGCAGCGCGCCTATGACCAACTGATCCACGACGTGGCGGTGCAGAACCTTGATGTGCTGTTCGCCATCGACCGCGCCGGCCTGGTCGGCGAAGACGGCCCGACCCACGCCGGCAGCTACGACCTGTCGTACCTGCGCTGCATCCCCGGCATGCTGGTGATGACCCCGAGCGACGAAAACGAGCTGCGCCAGATGCTCACTACCGGCCACCTGTACAACGGCCCGGCGGCAGTGCGCTACCCGCGTGGTACCGGCCCCAACGCCCCGATCAGTGGCGGCCTCGAACCCCTGGAAATCGGCAAGGGCGTCATCCGCCGCCAGGGTGAAAAAGTCGCCCTGCTGGTGTTTGGCGTGCAGTTGAGCGAGGCCTTGCAAGTTGCCGAGCAGATCAATGCCACCGTGGTCGACATGCGCTTCGTCAAGCCGCTGGACGAAGCACTGGTACTCGAACTGGCTGCCAGCCATGAGCTGCTGGTGACCCTCGAAGAGAACGCCATCATGGGAGGTGCGGGGGCTGCAGTGGGTGAGTTCCTGGCCAGCCAGGCCGTGGTCAAGCCGCTGCTGCACCTGGGCTTGCCGGACATCTATGTCGAGCATGCCAAGCCTGCGCAGATGCTGGCTGAGTGTGGGCTGGATGCTGCTGGCATCGAAGCTTCGGTGAAAGGCCGGATGGCAAAGCTGGGCCTTTAGATCCTTGGGGCCGCTTTGCGGCCCATCGCGACGCAAGGCCGCTCCTACAGGGACCGCGCTGATCTTTGTAGGAGCGGCCTTGCGTCGCGATCGAGGGCACAGCCCTCGCAAAATGGAACTGCCCATGAAAATCCCGAGCTTCACCGCCACCCTCCTGTGCCTGCCGCTGCCGCTTCTGGCCACTGAACGCGACAACGCCCTAAAACTCCCCGACGTATTGATCAGCGCCAACCGCCAAGTCGAGTCACGCACCGCCACCAGCGCGGCCAACACCGTCTTCACCCGCGCCGACATCGACCGCCTGCAACCCACCAACGTCACCGACCTGCTGGCCCGCGTCCCAGGCGTGCAAGTCGCGCCCACCGGGGGGCGCGGCAGCCTGCCCGGCATTTTCATCCGCGGCACCAAGGCGGCGCAGAGCCTGGTACTGGTCGATGGCGTACGCATCGCCAATGCCACCTCTGGCGACAGTGGCCTGCAATTTCTTACCGTCGATCAGATCGAGCGTGTCGAAGTGCTGCGCGGCTCCCGCTCGGCCATCTACGGCAGCGACGCCATCGGCGGCGTGATCCAGATCTTCACCCGGCGCAGTAGCGGCCCTGGCCTGCAACCGCGCCTGCGCCTGGCCGCCGGCAGCAACCAGACCTGGCAACGTAGCCTGGGCCTGGCCGGTGGCGACGACGCCACTCGCTTCAACCTGGGCGCCAGCCTGGACGAGACTGCCGGCATCGACGCCACCGGCCCGTCCTTCGCCAGCGATGGCGACCATGACGCGTACCGCAACAGGTCATTCAACCTCAGCCTCAGTCACACCTTCGGCGAACGCTTCGAGGCCGGCCTCAACCTGCTCGACAGCCATGGGCGCAGTGAATACGACAACCCGTACGGGCGCTTCGACCCGGTTACCTTCGAGAGTTTCGGGCAAAAGCCCTACACCGACTTCAGCGTCAGCAGCCTGGGCACCTACTTCGATGCCCAGCTCAGCGACACCTGGCATTCACGCCTGGAACTTGCCCACAGCGAAAACCGTGACGACAAACGCGACAAGCTCAGCGATGAGCGCTCCGTGTTCAACACGTATCGCGATCAAGTTACCTGGCAAAACGACCTGGCCTTGAACGACCGGCACACGCTGCTGATCGGCGGCGACTGGTACCAAGACCGGGTGCACGGCAGCACCGACTTCACCGAGGACAGCCGCTGGAACCGCGCCGCCTTCGTTCAACATCGTTACAAAGGTGAGCGGTTCTCCACCGAACTGGGCGTACGCCGCGACCAGAACCAGCAGTTCGGCGGCCAGACCACCTGGAGCGGTAGCCTTACCCTGCCACTGAACGCGCACAACGATGTGCTGCTGTCCTACAGCGAAGGCTTCCGGGCACCGACGTTCAACGACCTGTATTACCCACAGTTCAGCAACCCAGACCTGAGCCCGGAGCACTCCAAAAGCTACGAATTGCAATGGCGCAGCCAGCTCACCGCAGACAGCCGCCTGGAGACTTCGCTGTACCGCACCGACCTGCGCGACGCGATCATCTTTGGCCAGGACTCGATCCCACGCAATGTCGCCTCGGCGCGCATCAACGGCCTTGAACTGTCGCTGGACCAGCAATGGGGCGCTTGGCGCAGCCAACTTGGCCTGGCGCTGATCGACCCACGTGACCGCGACAGTGGCCATACCCTCGCCCGCCGAGCTCGCCGTACCTTGAGCCTGGACCTGGACCGAGCATTTGGACCGTTCAGCGTGGGCGGGAACTGGCAGGCCGTCAGCGCCAGCTACGATGACGAAGCCAACCGCAACCGGCTCGCCGGCTTCGGCCTGCTTGGCCTGCGCGGTAGCTGGGCGGCAACGGATGAACTGAAACTGGAAGCGAAGCTGGACAACCTGTTGGATCACAGCCACAGCCGCGCCCTGTACAGCTATGAAGGCGCCAGCCACCGCTACCGCGAAGAAGGCCGCACGCTGTTGTTCAGCGTCACCTGGACGCCGGCGCTCTAGCGTCGAGCAACGCGCACAGGCGGGCGGTGGCCTCGATCATCTGCCCACTGGGCCGCTCCAACCCCTTGTCCGGCACGACCAGCAAACGATCATCGGCCACCGCAGCGAGGCGTGGCCAGGCCCTCCAGCTGTCCAGCTGGGCCTGATCACCCGCCAGAATCACCTGGGGGTTTTGCAGCAGCACCGATTCCACGCTCACCTGTGGTGCCGGCTGGCTCAGGTCGGCGAAGACATTGCGCGCGCCGCACACGGCCAGGGCATCACTGACCACCTGCCGGCCCCCGAGGGTGTACAACGGCCGGTCCCAAACCTGGTAAAACACCCGCAGCGGCTGCTCACGCCGATACTGCTCGCGCAGTTGCCGCAGCCTCTCGCGCAGGGCTTGCGCATAGTGCCGCCCCTGCTCGTCACGGCCAACGCGCCGGGCGATGGCCTCGATCTGATCGATCAACTGGTTGATGTCGTGAGGTTCGGCACTGAAGGTGGCAATGCCCAGGCGCTTGAGCTGATCCCGCTGTGCAGGCGCCACACTGCCGGGCCAAAGCAGCAACAGATCAGGCTGCAAGCTGAGCAGGCGCTCCATGTTCAGTTGCCCTTGGCGGCCGACCGAAGGCACATCACGCAACGCTGGCGGGCGATCACCGCCGTCGAGCACGCCGACCAGCAGGTCATCGGCGTGCAGCTCAAGCATGATTTCGCTCATCGAAGGCGCCAGGCTCACGACCCGCAGCCGCTCACCGGCACTGGCGGTACAGGCGCACAGCGCCAGCAGCCAGAGGAAGACGCGCATCAGCCCAGCTGACGCGGGATGCGGTACAGGTAGAGCACCACCACAGTCGATACTGCCAGGAGGATCTGCGGCACAGCCTCAAGCCCCACCAACACGGACAGCGCGGCGACCCAGGCAGGGAAGCAGGCATACAGCATGGCCATGCGCCGCACCCGCGCCAATTCGATCCAGGCTGCCGGCTCTTCGGCGCTGCCGAGCACCTTGGAGGTGGCGATCAGCGCACGCTTGTAGGCACCAAAACGCGGCAGGCTGAGGAACATGGTCGCCGCACCGGCGATGAACAGTGGCATGGCCAGCACCGGGATCAACCCATCACCGCCACCAAATGCCCAGGCCATCACCGGCAGCGGCACCAGGCCCACCGCCAGGTATTGCCACCAGGCCAGCGCCAGGCGTCGCTTGACCTCGGCGCGAGTCACGCCTGGGGCACCTCGCCTTGGTGTTCGTTGCCCAGCATGTGCCCGAGCTTGCCGGCTTTGGTCGCCAGGTAGTAGCGGTTGTGCGGGTTGTGGCCGGTATGCAGCGGCACGCGTTCGGCAACGACGATATTCATGTCGGTCAGTGCCTTGACCTTGCGCGGGTTGTTGGTCATCAGGCGCAGCGATTTCACGCCCAGGTGCTCAAGCATCGGCAGGCAGATCGCGTAGTCTCGCTGGTCGGCAGCGAAGCCCAGGCGTTCGTTAGCTTCGACGGTATCGGCGCCACCATCTTGCAGCTCATAAGCGCGGATCTTGTTCAACAGGCCGATGCCACGGCCTTCCTGGCGCAGGTACAGCAGCACGCCACGGCCTTCGCGGGCGATGGCCTGCAGGGCGGCTTCCAGTTGCGAACCACAGTCGCAACGCTGGCTGAACAGGGCATCGCCGGTCAGGCACTCGGAGTGCAGACGCCCCAGCACCGGCTCGCCATCGGCAATATCACCCAGGCTGAGCACCACGTGCTCACGGCCGGTGGCTTCTTCGAGGAAACCATGCATGGTGAAGGTCGCAAAGGGAGTCGGAAGTTTAGAGGCGGCAACAAAGACGACGGGCACGTTGTGCTCCTGAATAAGTTGGAAATTTCTCGTGAGGCGATTGTATCAGCAGGTCGGCGCCTGCGCGCTCGTTGAATACCGACGGTTAAGATCGAAAAGTTCGATGCTTAGCAGCGCGACATCACCGCGACTGGCTGTCGGCAGCGAATGGATACGGCTGCTTCCAGTGCTCGAAAATCGGCTTCAATTCACCACTGCGCACCAGCTCGGCCATGCGCTTGTCGAACAGATCTCGCAGCGCCTTGGACTGATCATTGTGGGCGAACGCCAGGTACAGCGGTAATTCGGCTACGTGGGTTATACGAAAGCGCGCGGGGTCAGAAGCCTGGCCAAGCACGTACTCGACCTCGGTCAGCGCATCGATGTAGAAGTCCACGCGGTCATGCTCAAGCATCGGCAGAATGCCTTCGCGGCGCTGGATCTCGCGGAAGTTGTGCACATTGGGCAAGTAGCTGGCGTAATCGTAGCCACGCACCCAGGCCAGGCGATACTGGCCGACCGTGCTCGGGGTAGGCACAGGCTTGCCGGCAAGCCCCAAGGCATAGATATGGTCCATGTCGAAGTGCCAACGCGGGTAGAGGTTGTCGTCACTCTCGTCCTTGTAGGAGCCTACCCAGGCATCGGCCTCGCCACGTTTGACCAGCCCCACCGCACGGCTGTAGGGCGCGCTCTGGGTGACGACCTTGACCCCGGCAGGCTCGAACACCTTGCGCAGTACATCCCAGGCAACCCCGGTACCGTCGGCGTTGGTGTAGTCGAGCCATTCTTCGCTGACCAGATGGACCTGCTTCGGCACACCTTCGGCCGCCCCCACCCAGGGAGCAAAACCCAGCAGTATTGCCAACAGCACAGTCCTTATGGCCATTCACGCGCTCCCTGTCTCAGGCAACCGCCCACACCAGAACCTGCATGCCCAGCCAGGCAAACACGCCGGCCAGGATATCGTCGAGCATGATCCCGACCCCGCCATGCACATGGCGGTCGATCCAGCGGATCGGCCACGGCTTGAGGATGTCGAAGAAGCGGAACATCAGGAACCCTGCCAGCAACCATTGCCAGCCCTCCGGCACCAGCCAGAGGGTGATCCACATGCCGACCATCTCGTCCCAGACAATGCCTTCATGATCGTGCACGCGCAAGTCATTGGCGACTTTGCCGCACAGCCAGAAGCCAAACAGCATGGTAACGCCCAGCAACAGCCAATAACCCCAGTCCGGCAGCATCTGCCACAGCGGAATGAAGGGTATGGCTACCAGCGAGCCCCAGGTGCCCGGCGCCTTGGGCAAGGTGCCGGAGCCGAAGCCGAAGGCGATGAAGTGCCACGGGTTGCGCCAGACCGAGGGCGGAACGAACTCCGCAGGCACCTGATTGGGGTGATCGGTCACGGTGTCTCCCTAAAATGTTGATAGCCGCGTTGCCGCGGGGTGATGTCCTGACCCTGCCGGTCACGCAGGCAGACGCCCTGGCCATCGAGCACCCGCCCGATGACATGGAACGCCGCCAGGCCTTGGGCCTGCAGGGATGAAAGCTGAGCCGGCGGCAAGGTGAACGCCAGCACATAGTCGTCCCCCCCGGTCAAGGCAGCCTGCACGGCAGCCTCATGACCGAGGAAGCCCTGCAGAGCGGATGACACCGGCACCTGGTCCAGGTTCACCTCAAGCGCCACGCGGGAGGCCTTGGCGATATGCCCGCAGTCGGCGAGCAGGCCGTCGGAAATATCCAGTGCAGCCGTAGCACGCCCGCGCAACAGCTGGCCCAGGGCAAACTGCGGCGAGGGTGACCAGTAGTGATCCAGCAACGGCTGGGCAAGGGCGGCATCGGCCTGGCGCTGGCCAAGGACCAACGGCAAGGCACCCGCCGCGTTGCCCAGCTCACCGCCCACGCACAACAGATCACCCGGGCGGGCACCGCCACGGCACAACGCCTGGCCGGCCGGCACGCGGCCGAACACGGTCATGGTGATACTCAAGGGGCCGCGGGTGGTGTCGCCGCCTATAAGGCTCAGCTGGCAACGCCGGGCCATGCGGTTGAGGCCGTCAGCGTAGGCTTGCAGCCACTCGGCGCTGACCTCGGGCAAGGTCAGGGCAAGGGTGAAACCGATGGGCGTGGCACCCATCGCCGCCAGGTCACTGGCCGCCACGGCCAGCGAGCGCTGGCCGAGCAGCAGGGGGTCGCAGGCAGCGGGGAAATGCACGCCGGTCACCAGGGTGTCGGTGGACACCGCCAGCTGCTCGCCAGCGGGCAAGTCCAGCAACGCGCAGTCGTCACCGATACCCAGAGCCACGCCTTCACCGCCTTGCGCGCAGGGCGCGGCGGCAAAGTAATGGCTGATCAGCTCGAACTCACCCATGGTCCGCCAGCGCCGGGATCAGCGCTTGTTCGCCTTGACTTCCGCTTCGCGCAGCGAAGGGGCGAGCTTGTCCAGCACGCCGTTGACGAACTTGTGGCCATCGGTGGCACCGAAGACCTTGGCCAGCTCGACACCTTCGTTGATCACGACGCGGTAAGGCACATCGACGCGCATCATCAGTTCCCAGGTGGACAGCCGCAGCACAGCCAGTTCGACCGGGTCGAGTTCTTCCAGCGCGAGCGCCAGGCAAGGCTTCAGGGCCGCGTCGATCTCGTCCTTCTTCGCCGGAACCCCATGCAGGATCTCGCGGAAGTAGGCGCCATCGACATCGGTGAAATCGTTATCGACCCGGAACTGCGCTTCGATCTCGTTCACCGACTGACGGGCCATGTGCCACTGGTACAGTGCCTGGGTCGCGAGCTTGCGGGCTTCGCGGCGCTTGGCGCTCTTCGAGGGCTTGCCGGCATCCGCAGGTTTTGGATCGCGCGGGTTGAAACGATCGCTTTCGTCGCTAATCACTTGGCCTCCAACTGCGCCAGCAGGCTGACCATTTCCAGAGCGGACAGGGCAGCTTCAGCACCTTTGTTGCCAGCCTTGGTGCCGGAACGCTCGATGGCCTGCTCGATGGAGTCGACGGTCAGAACGCCGAAGGCCACCGGAACACCGAACTCCATGGACACCTGGGCCAGGCCCTTGGTGCATTCGCCCGCCACGTATTCGAAGTGCGGGGTACCACCGCGGATCACGGCGCCCAGGGCGATGATCGCGTCGTACGCGCCTTGCTGGGCGACCTTCTGTGCCACCAGCGGGATTTCGAACGCGCCCGGGGCACGGATGATGGTGATGTCGCTTTCGCTGACACCGTGGCGTACCAGGGCATCAACGGCACCGCTTACCAGGCTTTCGACGACGAAGCTGTTGAAGCGGCCAACCACCAAAGCATAGCGACCTTTGGGGGCGATGAAGGTACCTTCGATGGTCTTCAGGGTCATTCCGATGTTCTCATCTTCAAGAGCGAGGCCGCTCGCTGGCGGCCTCGGGAGGGTTTGGACTCGAGCGTGAGGGCGCGGGCGCCGTCTCAAGTCACTCGGAGGGCACGTATTCTACAACTTCCAGATCGAATCCGGATATCGCATTGAACTTCATCGGCGAACTCATCAGGCGCATCTTGCGCACACCGAGGTCACGCAGGATCTGCGAACCGGCGCCGACGGTGCTGTAGGTGGTCGGTGCCTTGGTCGGTGCATCGCCCGCGCTTTCGCGGATGTGCGCCAGCAGCACGTCACCGTCCAGCGGGTGGCCCAGCAGCAGCACCACGCCACTGCCGGCCTCGGCCACGGCAGCCATGGCCGCACGCAGGCTCCAGCGGCCCGGCTGCTTGACCAGCAGCAGGTCGCGCAGTGGGTCCATGTTGTGCACGCGTACCAGGGTCGGCTCTTCGGCGCAGATCTTGCCCAGGGTCAGTGCCATGTGCACGTCGCCTTCCACCGCGTCGCGGTAGGTGACCAGGTTGAACTCGCCCAGCTCGCTCTCCACTGGCTGCTCGGAGACGCGCTGCACGGTACGTTCGTGGATCATGCGGTAGTGGATCAGGTCGGCGATGGTGCCGATCTTCAGGCCGTGCTCGGCGGCGAACACTTCCAGCTCGGCGCGGCGCGACATGGTGCCGTCATCGTTCATCACTTCGCAGATCACGCCGCTCGGCTCGAAGCCGGCCATACGCGCCAGGTCGCACGCGGCTTCGGTGTGGCCGGCGCGGGCCAGGGTACCGCCCGGTTGGGCCATCAACGGGAAGATGTGGCCTGGGCTGACGATGTCCTCGGCCTTGGCTTCCTTGGCGGCGGCAGCTTGCACGGTACGCGCGCGGTCGGCAGCGGAGATACCGGTGGTGACGCCTTCGGCGGCTTCGATCGACACCGTGAACTTGGTGCCAAAGCCGGAACCGTTGCGCGGCGCCATCAGCGGCAGCTTGAGCGTTTCGCAGCGCTCACGGGTCATCGGCATGCAGATCAGGCCACGGGCGTGCTTGGCCATGAAGTTGATGTGCTCAGGCAGGCAGCACTCGGCGGCCATGATGATATCGCCTTCGTTTTCGCGGTCTTCGTCATCCATCAGGATGACCATTTTTCCCTGGCGGATGTCTTCGACCAGTTCTTCGATGCTGTTGAGCGCCACTCGGCACCCCCTTCTCAATCAGGATTTCAAGAAGCCGTTGGCGGCCAGGAAGCTTTCGGTAATGCCACTGCCCTTGCTCGGTTCGGCAGCCTTGTCGCCCAGCAGCAGACGCTCCAGGTAACGGGCCAGCAGGTCGACCTCAAGGTTTACCCGACGACCTGCGCGGTAGTCGGCCATGATGGTTTCGGACAGGGTATGCGGGACAATGGTCAGCTCGAATTCGGCGCCATTGACCTCATTGACCGTCAGGCTGGTGCCGTCGACGGTGATCGAACCCTTGTGGGCGATGTACTTGGCCAGCTCCTTGGGTGCACGCACGCGGAACTGGATGGCGCGGGCGTTATCGCTGCGCGAGATGATTTCGCCGACACCGTCGACGTGGCCGCTAACCAGGTGACCGCCCAGGCGGGTGGTGGGGGTCAGGGCCTTTTCCAGGTTGACCTTGCTGCCGCTCTTGAGGTCGATGAAGGCGGTGCGCTTGAGGGTCTCGACGCTGACGTCGGCCCAGAACCCGTTCCCCGGCAACTCGACAGCGGTCAGGCAGACGCCGTTGACGGCGATGCTGTCGCCGAGCTTGACGTCACCCAGGTCGAGCTTGCCGGTCTCGACGTAGACGCGCACGTCGCCACCCTTGGGGGTCATGCTGCGGATGGTGCCGATGGATTCGATGATGCCGGTGAACATGGGGTCTTCCTCAAGAACGGGTTGCGCAGGGCAAGCCTGGCATTATACGCCGGGCGCCGGCAGGGGGATGGCCGTGACCCGCCAGTCATCGCCTACTGCGCGCATTTCGGTAATTTTCAGTCGCGGCGCTTCGCTCATCTTCGCCAGAGGCCAGTCCAGCAGCGGGCGGGCCTGGGAGCCAAGGAAGGTGCCGGCGACGAACAACTGGTACTCGTCGATCAGCCCTTGCTGGGCGAACGCGCCGACAAGGCCTGCGCCGGCTTCCAGCAAAATCTCGTTGACCCCACGCTCGGCCAGCACACGCATCAGCACAGGCAGATCGACCTGGCCATCGGTGCCTGGCAGGCTCAGCAGCTCATGGCCCGCCTCGGCGTAACGCGCATCTGTAGCAGCGGCAGTCACCACCAGGGCCGGGCCGGCCTGGAAGAATGGCGCGTCCAGTGGCAGCCGCAGGCGGCCATCGACCAGCACGCGCAAAGGCGTGCGGCTCAGGGCCAGGGCCCGGGTTTCGTCATCCAGGCCAAGCTCTGCGCCACGCACGGTCATGCGCGCATTGTCGGCCAGCACGCTGGCGGCGCTGGTGAGCACCACACTGGAGCGGGCGCGCAGACGCTGAACGGCAGCACGGGCGGCAGGGCCGGTGATCCACTGGCTTTCGCCGCTGGCCATGGCGGTGCGGCCGTCCAGGCTCATGGCCAGCTTGGCCCTGACAAACGGCAGGCCGTGTTCCATGCGCTTGAGAAAACCTGGGTTGAGGGCGCGGGCCTCGGCTTCGAGCACGCCGCTGCTGACCTCGATACCCACCTCTGCCAGGCGCCGCAGCCCCTGCCCCGCCACCTGCGGGTTGGGGTCCTGCATGGCAGCCACCACGCGGGCCACGCCGGCCTTGACCAGCGCTTCGGCGCACGGCGGCGTGCGGCCATGGTGGCTGCAGGGTTCAAGGGTCACATAGGCGCAGGCGCCGCGGGCACGTTCACCGGCCTGGCGCAGGGCGTGCACCTCGGCGTGCGGCTCGCCGGCGCGCACGTGCCAGCCCTCGCCGACCACTTCGCCATCACGCACGATCACACAGCCCACGCGCGGGTTGGGGTGGGTGCTGTAGACACCCTTGCGGGCCAGCTCCAAGGCGCGGGCCATGTAGTGGGCATCGAGGATCGCGGTCTGGCTGGGCATGCTCACTCTTTAGCTGGCTCACGGGCCAGGCGGTCGATTTCTTCGCGGAATTCGTCGAGGTCCTGGAAGCGTCGGTAGACCGAGGCGAAGCGGATGTAAGCCACTTCGTCGAGCTTGCGCAGCTCGGCCATGACCATTTCACCCACCACCAGTGACTTGACCTCGCGCTCGCCGGTGGCGCGCAGCCGGCTCTTGATGTGCGCCAGCGCAGCTTCCAGGCGCTCGACGCTGACTGGGCGTTTTTCCAGTGCCCGCTGCATGCCTGCACGCAACTTGTCTTCGTCGAAGGGCTGGCGCGTGCCGTCTTGCTTGATCAGCCGCGGCAGCACCAGTTCGGCGGTTTCGAAGGTGGTGAAACGCTCGCCGCAGGCGACACACTCGCGACGGCGGCGCACTTGCTCGCCCTCGGCGACAAGACGAGAGTCGATGACCTTGGTGTCGTTGGCACCGCAAAAGGGACAGTGCATGGTGGCAGGCAACAAAAAAAGGGAGGGCCATGGTAGCGCATCCCACTGGCAAGACAAGCCAAAGGGGTTAACATCCAGGGAAATCTGCCCGTGAAGGATGACCCAATGCACTATCGAGCGCTCGTCGTGCTGTGCTGCGCCGCCTTGCTCGCCGCTTGCGGTAGCGACCGGCCCAAGCCCGATCAAGCCCAGGCGCCCGCGCCAGCAAAATCGGCCAAAAAGGCACAACCCCTTGGCCCCTTGCCCGCTTACCAGCGCGAACTGAGCGGTACCTTGCTACAAATCCCGGCCGGAGCCGATGTGGAGCTGGCCTTGCTGGTCATCGACGAGCGCGACCGCCCGCAACGCCTGCTGGCCAGCAGCAACCTGACCGGCACCGGGCAGGCGCTGCCTTATCAGTTGCGCTTCAACCCCGAGGCCTTCCCGCCCGGCGCCCGCGTCGAGCTGCGCGGCCGCGCCAGCAATTCCGGCCAGTTGATCATGCACCTGCCCCCCGTGCGCATCACCCAGGCGCAAACTCAGGCCACCGGCCCGCTGCGTTTCGAGAAGGCACCTTAAGTGGCACCACTGGCACTGCAACAGGCCCTCAGCGGCCTGATCGGCGAAGCGCGCCTGGTGGTCAGCGAGCTGCCTGAATGCGCACTGAAACTCTGGTTGATCGACGACCAGAACATGGACCGCGCGTTCAGCAGTGAAGAAACCCGGCGCATTCTTGAAGAACCGCCGTACTGGAGCTTTTGCTGGGCCAGCGGCCTGGCCATGGCCCGCTACCTGGCCGCGCACCCGGAATGGGTGGCCGGCAAGCGCGTGCTCGATTTTGGCGCCGGCTCCGGTATCGCCGGGATTGCCGCAGCACGCGCTGGCGCCCTTGAAGTGGTGGCCTGCGACCTCGACCCGCTGGCCCTCGACGCCTGCCGCGCCAACGCTGCGCTGAACGGCGTGGAGCTTGGCTACAGCAGCGATTTTTTCGCCGAGGACGACCGCTTCGACCTGATTCTGGTCGCCGATGTGCTGTATGACCGCGCCAACCTGCCACTGCTCGATGCCTTCCTCGGCCGTGGCCGTCAGGCCCTGGTAGCCGACTCTCGGGTTCGCGACTTCAGCCACCCGCTGTACCGGCAACTGGGCGTGCTCGACGCCCTGACCCTGCCAGACTTGGCCGAGCCTCACGAATTCCGCCGGGTCAGCCTGTACCACGCGAGCCGCGAGCCTTTATAGTGGTGCCATTCACGGTTTTGCGAGAGTCAAGATGAGTCAGGAAACGCCATACATCTTCGATGCCACTGATGCCAGCTTCCAGCAACTGGTCATCGAAAACTCCTTCCACAAGCCCGTTCTGGTGGACTTCTGGGCCGAGTGGTGCGCGCCGTGCAAAGCGCTGATGCCATTGCTGGCGAAGATCGCCGAGGGTTATCAGGGCGAACTGCTGCTGGCCAAGATCAACTGCGACGTGGAGCAGCAGGTTGTCGCCCAGTTCGGCATTCGCAGCCTGCCGACCGTGGTGCTGTTCAAGGACGGCCAGCCGGTCGACGGCTTTGCCGGTGCGCAGCCGGAGTCGGCGATCCGCGCCATGCTCGAACCGCACGTGCAGATGCCTGCCGCCCCTGAAGCTTCGCCGCTGGAACAGGCCAAGGCGCTGTTCGCCGAAAGCCGCTTCGCCGAGGCCGAAGCCGCGCTGCAGCAGTTGTTGAGTGAAGACAACAGCAATGCCGAGGCGCTGATCCTTTACGCCCGCTGCCTGGCCGAGCGCGGTGAACTGGGTGAAGCCCAGGTGGTGCTGGATGCAGTCAAGACAGACGAGCACAAGGCGGCCCTGGCCGGTGCCAAGGCGCAGCTGACCTTCCTGCGCCAGGCTGCCAGCCTGCCGGAAGTCGCCGACCTGAAAAGCCGCCTGGCACAGAACCCGGAGGATGATGAAGCGGCCTACCAGTTGAGTATTCAGCAGCTGGCCCGCCAGCAGTATGAGGCGGCGCTGGAGGGGCTGTTGAAGCTGTTCAAGCGTAACCGTGGCTACGAGAACGGGCTGCCGCAGAAGACGCTGTTGCAGGTGTTCGAGTTGCTGGGCGGTGATCATCCGTTGGTGGGTGTGTACCGCCGCAAGCTCTCTGCCGCCCTGTTCTGAGCTGATTGTTGCTGCGAGGGCGTCGCCCTCGTTCGCGGGCAAGCCCGCGCCCACAGGTACCTCGCTACTCTCAGAGACACCTCAAAATCCTGTGGGAACATCACCCGACCCAGTGATACACCGGCGCATCCGTGCCGCTCTCCACCTTCACCTCACTGCTGTGGCGCAACCGCACCAGCAGTCGCTTGCCCGCTGCGGTACTCCCCGCCAGCCCTTCCAGGCGGTCCAGCAACTCCGGCCCATTCATCTGCCCGGCCTGGCGCAACACCTCACGCGCTGCCGACCATTGCCCGTCATCCTGCCTCGGCGCAGCTGATGTGGTCGCCGCAGCTTCAGCCACAGCCGGCACCTCGATCTGGCGCCCCAACTGCGCCCACTCGGCCGGCTCCAGCTCGACAGTCAGGTCCACTGGCCAGTCACCAATCTGTCCACGAATTCTCACGATGTTTTCCTTGAGCACAGGTCAATGTGGCCATGCTACAGCAACATGAAACCTGCGCCACACAGGCTGGCGGCGCAGAGAACAGTTGTTATAACATTACCAAATCATTCCCAGCCCGCTCCTGGAGTCATCCATGCGTCGCCTGCTGCTCGCCCTGCCCTTCGCCCTGCTGCCCCTTTCCATGGCCCATGCCCACGATGAGCACGACCATGATCACGCCCACGGCACCCTCGGCGCCCACGAGCACGGCGTGGCCAAACTCAATGCCGTGCTCGATGGCAATACCCTGGAGCTGGAGCTGGACAGCCCGGCGATGAACCTGGTCGGCTTCGAACATGCCGCCAGCAGCGATGCCGACAAAGCCAAGGTTGCCGCCGTGCGCCAGCAGCTCGAACAACCGTTGCAACTGTTCGGCCTGGCAGCGGCCGCAGGCTGCAAGGACGATGCGCAGGCGCTGGAAAGCCCCTTGTTCGGCGCTGCCCCGAAAGCCGACGACGATGGCGACGAACATGAGCACGGCCATGAACACAGCGACATCGGTGCGCATTATCAATTGACCTGCGCGAACCCGGACAAGCTCGCCCAGATCGACCTTGCCCCCCTGTTCAAGGCCTTCCCAGCAACCCAGAAGATCAACGTGCAGCTGATCGGCCCGAAAGGTCAGAAAGGTGTTGAAGCGACGCCCGCCAAGGCTGCGGTCGCGTTCTGAATGAGCCAGCCGCTGATCGAACTGCATGACGTGGTTTTCGCCTGGCCAGGCCAGCCGGCCCTGCTGGATATTCCCACCTTCCAACTGGAGGCCGGCGAGGCAGTGTTTCTCAAAGGCCCAAGCGGCAGCGGCAAGACCACGCTGCTGGGCCTGCTGGGCGGCGTGAACCTGCCTGGGCAGGGCAGCATCCGCCTGCTCGGCCACGACCTCAGTGGCCTCGGCCAAGGCGCGCGCGATCGCTTCCGGGTCGACCACACCGGTTACATCTTCCAGCAGTTCAATCTGCTGCCGTTTCTATCGGTGCGCGAGAACGTCGAACTGCCGTGCCGCTTTTCGCGCAGCCGAGCCACACGTGCGGCCGAACGCCATGGCAGTGTCGACCAGGCGGCCGCCACACTGCTCGCCCACCTGGGCCTGGGCGACCCCGCCCTGCTTGCCCGCCGCGCCGACAGCCTGTCGATCGGCCAGCAGCAACGGGTTGCCGCTGCGCGGGCATTGATCGGCCAGCCGGAACTGGTGATTGCCGACGAGCCGACCTCGGCACTCGATGCCGACACCCGTGAAGCGTTCATCCGCCTGTTGTTCGACGAGTGCCGGGCAGCCGGCGCCAGCCTGTTGTTCGTCAGCCACGACCAGAGCTTGGCACCGCTGTTCGACCGTCACCTTTCCCTGGCCGAACTCAACCGCGCCGCCAAGCCCCGGGAGGCCTGATGTACCTGCTTCGTCTTGCCCTGGCCAGCCTGGCCAACCGCCGTTTCACCGCGTTTCTCACCGCCTTTGCCATCGCCCTGTCGGTGTGCCTGCTGCTGGCCGTGGAGCGGGTTCGCACCGAGGCCCGCGCCAGCTTCGCCAGCACCATCAGCGGTACCGACCTGATCGTTGGCGCCCGCTCTGGCTCGGTGAACCTGTTGTTGTATTCGGTGTTCCGCATCGGCAACGCCACCAATAACATTCGCTGGGACAGTTACCAGCACTACGCCCAGGACCCACGGGTAAAGTGGGCCATCCCCATCTCGCTGGGCGACTCGCACCGCGGCTATCGCGTGATGGGCACCACGGGCGACTACTTCAACCACTACCAATATGGCCGTAGGCAGCACCTGGAACTGAGCCAGGGCCGTGCCTTCGCCGATGACCCGTTCGAGGTGGTACTCGGCGCCGAAGTGGCCGAGGCATTGCACTACAAATTGGGCGACAAACTGGTGCTGGCCCATGGTGTGGCGGCGATCAGCCTGGTCAAGCACGACGACAAGCCGTTCACCGTGGTCGGTGTGCTCAAGCGTACGGGTACACCGGTCGACCGCACCCTGCATATCAGCCTGGGGGGTATGGAGGCCATCCATATCGACTGGCACAACGGCGTGCCCGCCCGTGGCGCGGGACGCATCAGCGCCGAACAGGCCCGCAGCATGGACCTGCAACCTGCCGCCATCACCGCGTTCATGCTTGGCCTGAACAGCAAAATCGCCACTTTCAGCCTGCAACGGGAAATCAACGAGTACCGCAACGAACCCTTGCTGGCGATCTTGCCGGGGGTCGCCCTGCAGGAGCTTTGGAGCCTGATGGGTACCGCAGAGCAGGCGCTGTTCGTGGTCTCGCTGTTCGTGGTGCTGACCGGGTTGATCGGCATGCTCACGGCGATTCTCACCAGCCTCAACGAGCGCCGGCGGGAAATGGCGATACTGCGGTCGGTCGGCGCCAGGCCGTGGCACATCGCGGGGCTGCTGGTACTGGAAGCGCTGGCGCTGGCTACAGTCGGGATCGCGGCCGGGCTTGGGTTGCTATATGCGGGTATTGCCTTGGCCCAGGGGTACGTACAGGCCAACTACGGTTTGTACCTGCCGCTGGCCCTGCCGAGCGCTCACGAATGGACCTTGCTGGCTATCATCCTGGGCGCCGCGTTGCTGATGGGCAGCGTACCGGCCTGGCGTGCCTATCGGCAGTCGCTGGCCGATGGCTTGTCGATCCACCTCTGAGAACCTGCAATGATCAAGAACCTCACCGCCTTCTTCGCGGGCAACCCCGCTCCCACAAGGCTCGCCACAGGCGTCAGACCTTGTGGAGTACCTGTGGGAGCGGGCTTGCCCGCGAAGAGGCCAGCCCTGCAGACGCTGCTGATCCTGCTTCTGACAGTGGCGCTGCCATTGTGGGCCGCCGAGCCCCGCGAACTGGACTGGCCCGCCCTCATCCCGGAAGGCGCGCCGGTCATCCCGCCGCAGCTCGCGCCGCTGCACGACCTGTCGCAGCTCAGCAATGCCCTGGCCGCCGAATCGGCGCCCGCCGCCCGCCAGCAGGCGCCGGACGCCCCGGTGGTGAAAAGCCTCGATGGCCAGCAGATCAAGCTGCCCGGCTACATTGTGCCGCTGGAGGTCAGCGAAGAAGGCCGCACCACCGAGTTTCTGCTGGTGCCCTACTACGGCGCCTGTATCCACGTGCCGCCACCGCCCTCGAACCAAATTGTGCATATTGTCAGCGAGATGGGCGTGCGCGTCGAAGACCTCTACCAGCCCTACTGGATTGAGGGAAAGATGCAGGTTAGCGCCTCCAGCAGCGAACTGGCCGACGCCGGATACCAGATGGAAGCCGAGAAAATATACGCTTATGAGCTCAAGTGAGAACTGTTTCGGATTCGTTACGACGCTTCTTTGAGCTGGGTCAAACTTTCCGTTTAGACGCATCCGTACCATTGGACTACTCAATTACTAATGTCCTCTGGGAGCTTCCATGAACAAGTCCTTGCTCGGCGCCTCGCTTGTGGCCCTTGCGCTCGTCGCCCCTGTCGCGCACGCCTACCAGGCGGGCGATATGATCCTGCGCGCCGGTGCCATCACTACCGCGCCGAACGAAAGCAGCGGCGACCTCAAGTTCGATGGCAACAAGGTGTCGGGTACCAAGGCGACCCTGGACAGCGACACCCAGCTGGGCCTGACCTTCGCTTACATGCTCACCGACCATATCGGCCTGGAGCTGCTGGCGGCCACCCCGTTCAAGCACACCGTTGGCGTCAAGGGCCTGGGCGGCGGCCTGGACGGCAAACTGGCCGACATCAAGCAACTGCCACCGACCCTGTCGCTGCAGTACTACCCGATGGCGCCAAACTCCCGGTTCCAGCCGTATGCCGGTGTGGGCATCAACTACACCCTGTTCTTCGATGAAGACCTGAGCAGCACGCGCAAGCAACAGGGCTTCAGCAACCTCAAGCTGCAGGATTCGATCGGTATCGCCGGCCAGCTGGGCATGGACTACATGCTCACCGACAACCTGCTGGTCAACGCCTCGGTCTGGTACGTCGACATCGACACCAAGGCCAGCGTCAACGGCCCGACCGCGCTGGGCTACAGCAAGACCAAAGTCGACGTCGAAGTCGACCCGTGGGTCTACATGGTCGGCCTTGGCTACAAGTTCTGATCCCTGGCAGGGAGTGCGGCCACGGCCGCGCTCCCTGTGTTCGACCACAGCCAGCAACCCAGGGCTGTCGCGCTGATCCCCGCCCCCAACCCGCACACCGCCGCCCATCCCCACCGGGCATAGACCCAGGTCGCCAGCACCGCGCCCAGGCCGCTACCCAGTGAATAACAGCACATGTAAGCGCCAATCAGCCGGCTCGCCAGCGCGCTGCGCCCCGCCAGCAACAGGCTTTGGTTGGTGACATGCACCGCCTGCACGGCAAAATCGAGCAACAACACGCCCAGTAGAAACGCCAGCAGAGAATGCTCGACGAACGCCGTCGGCAGCCAAGACACCGTCAGCACGCCCAGGGCCAGGCCGGTGGTACGTTCGCCCCGACCTTGGTCGGCCAAACGACCCGCGCGGGAAGCCGCCAACGCCCCCGCCACACCCGCCAGGCCAAACAGACCGATCTCGGTATGGCTGAGTGCCAGTGATGGCGCACTCAAAGGCAATACCATGGCGCTCCACAGCACACTGAAGGCGGCGAAGATCAACACGCCGTACAACCCTCGCTGGCGCAATAGAGGGTCCTGCCTGAACAAGGCGAACAGCGAACCAATCAGTGCCAGGTAACCGGGCCGATGTGTCGCAGGCCGGGCGCCAGGCATGCCCTTGCAGAGCAGGCCGGCCATCATCACCAGTACCCCGGCCGCAGCGAAATAGACAACCCGCCAGCCTGCCACGTCGGCAACAAAGCCGGATACCAGGCGCGCCAACAGAATGCCCAGCACCACCCCGCTGGTGACCGTGCCCACCGCTTGCCCTTGTTGTGCGGGGGTGGCCAGGGTAGCGGCATGCGCCACCATCACCTGCACCATGACGGCCATCAACCCGACCATCGCCAGCGCCACCAGCAGCACCGCCCAGTCCCACGCCATGCCAACCGCCACCAACGCCACGGCCGAGGCGAGCAATTGGCCGACGATCAGGCGCTTGCGGTCGATCAGGTCACCTAAAGGCACGATCAGCAGCAAGCCCAGCGCATAACCGGCCTGGGTAGCGCCAACCACCCAGCCGATGCGCTGCTGGCCTACCCCCAGGTCCCGTGCTATCGACTCAAGCAAGGGCTGGGCGATATACACCGTGGCAACCGCCATGGCACAGGTGAGGGCGAGTAAAAGGGTTATCGCGTGGGTCAGGTCGGGTTGTTTTGTGTTCGCGCTGTGCATGGCGTACCCCATCAATCTGGTTTCAAATTAAAACCACATATGGATTTTTAGCAAATGTGGTTTTAATCTGCAACCAGAACCCTTGAGAGAGCCGTGCAATGCTCGACGAAACGAACGCCCAATGCCCGGTAGCCCGAGCCCTTGAAGTACTCGGTGACCGCTGGGCGCTGATGATCTTGCGCGATGCCTTCGATGGCTTGCGCCGCTTCAGCGAGTTTCAGAAGAACCTCGGGCTGGCCAAAAACATCCTGGCCTCACGGCTCAAGTTATTGGTGGAGAGTGGGCTGTTGGCGCTGCAGCCAGCATCGGATGGCAGTGCCTACAAAGAGTACGTGCTGACCGAAAAAGGGCGTTCGGTGTTTCCGCTAGTGATTGCCTTGCGCCAGTGGGGGGAGCGCTTTTTGTTCGAGGCGGGAGAGACGCGATCGGCGTTGCTGGAGCAGGCGACGGGGCAAATCATCGCCCCCCTGCAGGTGCGCGCGCAGGATGGCCGGGTGTTAGGGCCTGACGATTGCCAGCGCAGGGTGGTGCAACACGGGTAAAACAGGGGCCGCTTTGCGGCCCCTGGGGTTTTCAGGCCTTGCCCAGCAAACGGGACAAACCTTCGACCAATGGCGTTGCCTCGGGGAAATCGAACCGCGCCAGCAAACGCTGGTTATCCGCCCGCGAATGGCGAATATCACCCGAGCGTGCCGGGCCATAGCTGATCGCAGGCAGGCTGCCGATTACCTTTTCCAGGGCGGCCAACAATTGATTGAGTGAAGTGGCCTGGTTCAGGCCGATATTCACCGCCCCTTCCTCGACCTGCGGCTGCTCCAGCGCCTGGATCATCACTTGCACCAGGTCCCCTACATAAAGGAAATCGCGGGTCTGCTCGCCATCACCGAACACCGTGATCGGCAGCCCTTGGGTGGCACGCTCGCTGAAGATACTGATCACGCCAGAGTACGGTGATGAAGGGTCCTGGCGCGGGCCGAAAATATTGAAGAAGCGGAAAACCACCGGTTCCAGACCATGCTGGCGGCGGTAGAAGTCCAGGTACTGCTCACTGGCCAGCTTATCCACCGCGTAGGGGGTCAGCGGCGCCTTGGGCGTATCTTCGGCAATCGACTCGCCTTCGCCGTTGTTGCCATACACTGCGGCGCTGGAGGCGAACAGCACCCGACGCACGCCGTGCACGCGCATGGCTTCGCAGACATTGAGGGTGCCGATGAAATTGCTCTGGTGAGTCCTCACCGGGTCCTCGACCGAAGCCTGCACCGACGCCACGGCCGCCAGATGCACCACCGCGCTACAGCCAGCAGCCGCACGGGTGACCAGACCGGCATCGGCGACATCGCCTTCGATCAGCTCCAGGCGTGGATGCGCGATCTGCAGGTTGTCCCGCCTGCCGGTGGACAGGTCGTCGAGAATGCGTACGGCGTAACCTTTGTCCAACAGCGCATCGCACAGGTGAGAGCCGATGAAGCCGGCACCGCCGGTGATCAGGATGGGGGCATCAGCCATGGCGGTAGAAACGGTCCAGTAGGGGCGGCAGGCCGGCGCGCCAGGCGCGCGGCTTGATACCGAAGGTGTGAAGAATTTTCTTGCAGGCCAGCACCGCGTGCTGTGGCTCTTCGCTGGCATCCGGCCGAGCGGCATGGGCCTGCGGCGTGGGCGCCTGCACCGCCAGCTGACGGTACTGGCCGGCCTCGGTGAGAATCGCCTGCCCCAGCGCCAGCGGTGTGGTCGCCTCGTTGCCGGCGTAATGGTAAGTGCCCCACAGCGGCGCGCTGCAATCGAGCTGCTTGAGCACCGACAGGATCACCCGGGCAGCATCGTCGACTGGCGTGGGGTTGCCGCGCCGGTCGTCCGCCAGCAGCAGTTCCTGGGGTTGTTCGGCACGGGTGAGGAAACGGCCCAGCGCACCATCGACGCTTTCATCGAGCAGCCAGCCAAAGCGCAGCAGCACGTGTTGTGGGCACGTCGCCCGCACGCTCTGCTCGATACGCCACAGGGCCTGACCACGCAGGCCCAGCGGCACCGGCTCGTCTTTCTCGCTGTAGGCCGTGGCCCGTGACCCGTCGAACACCCGGTAGCTCGAAGGCTGCACCAGGGTGATCTGGTGGTGCTGGCACAATTCTGCCAGCCGCTCCACTGCCCGCTCTTGCTGAGCCAGACGCTGCTCGCTGACCGACTCGGCCTGGAACCAGTCGAAGTAATAGGCCAGGTTGACCAAGGCATTGGGGCGATGATCGTCAAGCAGCTGAGTGAGGCTGGCCGGGTCCCAGCCGCTCTCGGGCGGGCGCGGTGCCAGGAATGCAATGTCCTCTTCAGCCCCGAGACGAATCAGCGCTTGCCCGAGGGCATTGCCACCACCCAACAGCATTAGGCGCATACGCATAGAGTCAGCAGATCCGGAGAGGTTGATTGAGGGAAAGGGGTCATTTTGCGGTTTCCGGGCGGGGAAGTCCAACCCAGGGCCTAGTGAATACCATGGGCGGTGATGATTTCAAATTTCAACACCACAACCAGCATAATTCCCTTACCTTCAGTCTCAACCTCGATGAGCAAGCCACAGGGCTTAAACCTCAACTAGCCTGCTCTGCGTGGTTCAACTCCGATCACTGGTTCTTATCCGCCAATGGTTCCACGACCTGTTATTCATAGAGGCCAACATGCAAGCACAGAGGGGCACAGATTTTCGTCTGAAATGGCAGTTCAACGAACCCGCCCCTGGCCAAGAAGTATTCATCGAAGAAGCCTTCGGCAACTACCAGCAGCAAGCCCGATTACTGGTCCCTGATCGCGAACGCGCACCTCCTGTGTTTGTCGTCGGGGGCGCGCGCTCGGACTTTACTCGGCTCAACCCTCTGCTCTATCGCTTGCAATCCGCAGGTATCGGATCGCTGACTGGCAATCTGTCAGGGCATAGTTTCGCCAGTGAACCGGGTGCGGTTTCGCCCTCACTCGCGACCAACCTCGAAGAGGCGCAGCGTTTTCACCGGCATATTTCGGCTCAATGCCGAACGCTCATTGGCCATAGTCTAGGCGCTGCAATCACACTGAAACTGGCAGCTCAATTGCCGCAAGTGGACAGGCTGGTGTTGATCTGCCCCGCTGTTTATCCAGACCTCGCGCAACGGGTGCCATTCGGCCCGGCCTTCACAGCGGCCATCAGCACGCCCTATGGCTTTCTGGACTGCGACAGCTACGCCTTCCTCAAGCAGTTTCAGGGCAGCGTACTGATGGTGATTGGCGAATACGACGGGCTCAACTCACAGCGATTCGGCAAAGGGCCGGGCACTAGCGCCGGTAACCTGTGGCTTGCCGGCACCGAGCGCTACAGCCCGATTCCTGAAGAAGTCACCCAAGCCCTGATCCGGGCAGTATCACCGGCGCGTTTGCAATGCCTGTTTCTTACAGATTGCGACCATGGCATCGCCGCCCATCTGCGCAGTACCCCGGCAATCGCGGCCCAGGTCGCGGACGCGGTGGAAGCGTTCATCCTCGACGATGCGTGACACGTGACGGGCTGACCCTCACTCGATTTCGAATAGCCCATTACTCAATGGCCCCACGCTCAACCGCTCGCGCACGTCGTCATCGATGCGGGGGTCATCCGGCCGGTACAGCTTGACCTGGCGATAGGCATTGATGCGGTTGATCTCCTCACCCAGGTACTCCCACACCACGCGGGTGCAGGCCGGGTTGCGTCGGTCGCCGCTGGAAACCCCCGTCTTCAGGCCGTTCAGGCGGGTGATGCGGCTTTTGAAACTGGGGATGAGGATGGTCTGGCTCATTTCATTGAGGGTCAGCGACTCGTAGTCGATCAGGAACATCCGGTCCTGCAACTGGAACGCCGCACCCAGATAGCGGCATCGAACCTCGGCGTGCAGATCGGTGGCGCTGCTGCGCTCCTGACGCTCCTGGCGCTCGAACAGGAAGCGGCCGCGCTCTTCGCGCAGGTGCACCAGCGACAGCAGGATCGACCCCGGTACTGACATGCAGTTGGAGTACTCGAAGTAGTAACCACAGTAGCGCGACAGGTTGCCGGCGTGCTCATGCAAGGGCCGGAACAGCTCACTGATCGGGTCGGTTGGCTGATCGGCCACTGCCGACACGCGGGCACCGATTAGCCGGGCGAACTGCTCGGGGGGCACATTCAGTTCGTAATCCTCGACACCGAAGAAATCGCCGATGCGCTTGAGGTTGAAAGCCGTCGGACGGCTCTGGCCGCTGAGGTACTTGTTGAACTGCGCGCGGTTGATCGACAGCTGTCGGCAAACTTCCGAGATAGAGCGGTAGTGGCTGCAGGCCAGTTTGAGGTTGGTAGCGAAATGATCGCTCATGCGGGACTTCCAGGTGACGCGAATGACGCAAGTTTAGCATCAAGTCGCATCAACTCAGAACAAAACGCGAAATTGTAACCACTCTTGTCATGGCCAACCATGCGCCCCAACGAATAGCGGTGCGCCTGCCGCCCGCTGTCTTTCCACACGAAGAATAAGAATCGAGGTCATTTCCCAATGCTCGAAGCACTCAACGATTTCCTCTCGGGGAAACTACTCATCGTGCTGATCGTCGGACTCGGCAGCTACTTCACCATTCGCTCGCGGTTCGTGCAATTCCGTCATTTCGCCCACATGTTCAGCGTGTTCAAGGAATCGCTGCACGGCCAGGCAGGCCAGTTGAGCTCGTTCCAGGCCCTGATGCTGAGCCTTGCCGGCCGCGTGGGCGCGGGTAACATCGCCGGTGTCGGCATCGCCGTGACCCTCGGCGGCCCAGGCGCGGTGTTCTGGATGTGGGTCACCGCACTGGTGGGCATGTCCAGCAGCTTCTTCGAATGTACCCTGGCCCAGGTCTACAAGCGCGCCGATGGCGATGGCCTGTACCGTGGTGGCCCGGCCTACTACATTCTGCACGGCCTGAAGCTGAAAAGCATGGCAGTGGTGTTCTCCATTCTGCTGCTGGTCACCTACGGCTTCGCCTTCATGGGCCTGCAGTCGTACACCGTGACCCACTCGCTGCAAAACGCTTTCGGCTTTGCCCCGAGCCATACCGGTATCGCCCTGGCGGTGCTGCTGGCAGTCGTGTTCATCGGCGGCATCAAGCGTATCGCCGCAGTGTCCGACCTGCTGGTTCCGATCAAGACCCTGGCCTACATCGGCGTGACCCTGTACGTGATCGGCACCCAGATCGAGCACGTGCCGGCCATGCTGGAAACCATCTTCAAGAGCGCCTTCGGCCTTGACCCAGCCTTCGCCGGCCTGCTTGGCAGCGCCATCGTCATGGGCGTGAAGCGTGGCGTGTTCGCCAACGAAGCAGGCCTTGGCAGCGCACCGAACGTTGCGGCTGTGGCTGCGGTGAAACACCCTGGCGCCCAAGGCGTGGTACAGGCCTTCAGTGTGTTCCTCGACACCTTCGTGATCTGCACCTGCACCGCACTGCTGATCTTGCTGTCGGGCTTCTACACCCCAGGCTTTGAAGGGGACGGCATCGTCCTGACCCAGAACTCGCTGGCCGCCGTGGTCGGTGACTGGGGCCGCCTGTTCGTCAGCGTCGCCCTGTCGTTGTTCGTGTTCACCTGCATCCTCTACAACTACTACCTGGGCGAAAACAGCCTGCAGTTCCTCAGCCGCAACCGCGTGGTCCTGCTGGCCTTCCGCGCTGCAGTACTGGCACTGGTGGTATGGGGTTCGGTACAGGACCTGTCGACCGTGTTCGCCTTCGCCGACATCACCATGACTTGCCTGGCCTTCGTCAACCTGGTCGCCCTGGCCTTGCTGTTCAAGGTCGGCCTGCGCGTAATGCGCGACTACGACGAGCAGCGCAAAGCAGGCATCAAGCAGCCTGTGTTCGATTCTGCGAAGTTCGCCGACCTGGACCTGGACCGCGATGCCTGGCCTGCCAATCCGCAGGCGGAAACAGCCACTGACAAAGCCGTTGGCCAAGCCCAGCCGCAGCGCTGATATCCTCCCCTGCCCAGCCGCCCCACCCGTGGGCGGCTCTTCTTTCTCCGCTCACCGCTACGGATGTTCTCCATGCGCGCAGTAAAGAATCTTCTCGTCCTGTACACCGGCGGCACCATCGGCATGCTCGAAACCCCTGAAGGCCTGGCGCCAGCGGGCGGTTTTGATGCGCGGATGCGCGAGCACTTCGCCCAACTGACCGATGCACCACAAACGCACTGGACACTGCAGGAAATGAACCCGCTGCTCGACAGCGCCAACATGCAGCAGCACAACTGGCTGGCCATGCGCGATGCCATCGTCCAGGCAGTGGACGTTGCCGGCCATGATGGCGTGCTGGTTCTGCATGGCACCGACACCCTGGCGCACAGTGCCGCAGCGTTGTCGTTCCTGCTGCTTGGCTTGCCGGCACCGGTGCTGCTGACCGGCTCAATGTTGCCGGCCGGTGCACCGGGCAGTGATGCCTGGGACAACCTGTGCGGCGCCCTGCGCCAGTTCGAGCAGGGCCTGGAAGACGGCGTGCAGCTGTACTTTCACGGGCAGTTGCTGCACGGCTGCCGGGCTTCGAAACTGCGCAGCGAGGCCTTCGATGCCTTTGCTGCCCTGCCGCGTCATCGCGACAGTGAGCGTGCCAGCGCCCTTCCCGCCGAGCTTGGCTACACGCACCCGCGCCAGCCGGTCAACCTGGCGGTGATGCCGGTGTTTCCTGGCTTGCAGGCCGGGCATCTGCGGGCACTGCTCGACAGCGGCGTGCAAGGGTTGCTGCTGGAGTGCTACGGCAGCGGCACCGGCCCATCGGATGACCAGGCATTGCTGGACGTGCTGCAGGCCGCTCGCCAGCGGGGTGTGGTGCTGGTTGCGATCAGCCAGTGCCCGGAAGGGTCGGTGGTGTTCGATACCTATGCAGCAGGTAACCGCCTGCGTGGCGCTGGCCTTGTCAGTGGCGGCGGCATGACCCGTGAGGCGGCGCTGGGCAAATTGTTTGCGCTGCTGGGGGCTGGGTTGGGGGCAGAAGCTGCAGAGCAGTGGTTTGCACTGGATCTGTGTGGTGAGCGGGCTTAAGCGTCGCGCTTTCGGGCCTCTTCGCGGGCAAGCCCGCTCCCACAATGTGGGTGTCGCAGTTCATCCTTGAAAAGAGAGGCCTGGACTGCGGCAGAAAGTGGCGGAAGGCAGCGGGAGTCGAACCTGCCCGGGAACGGCTGCCGTCCCCAACCGGGTTTGAAGCCCGGCCGCGCCACCGGGCGCGATTGCCTTCCTTGAACTCAGTGCCTGGCCTGCTGCTGGGCCAGGGCGCTGTCGGCGCGGATGTAACGCTGATCGGCAACCCTGCGGGTCAGGCCGATGCGGTCGAAGTACTCGAGAATCTGCACACTGCGCTTGCGACCGATGCCCAACATATCGCGAAACGCTGCCACCTGCACTACCGACGCTTCACTTGCCTGGCCAAGCAACAACGCGGCCATGCGCTGCACCGTCGCTGCCGGGTAGAACAGGTCACGCACCACCTGGTGCACCCCCCCCAGCCTGGCCAACTTGCGCAACAGCAGGCGGATATCCGCCTCGGCGCAGCCCGCTTCGTTCGCCAAGGTCCTGACCCAGGGTGGATCGTACTGCCCCTCCAGCAAACGTGGCTCCAATCGCGCCCACAAGGCGTTATCGGCCTCACTCAACTGCACCTTGTGATCGGGTAGATGCAACCAAGGGCCGCTGCTGGAAACCTGCCCCTCATCGAGCAACTCATCCAACAGGCTGACGAACGCCGGACGCTCCAGCGCCAAGGCCGCAAAGCGTCGCAAGCGGTCGCGATCCGGGCCGAGCTGGTCGGGTTCCTGCTGGTGAAACAGCGCCAGTTGCTCCAGCAACTGTTGCTTCAGCGCGTCCCACGTCGCGCGAGCAAACAACAACGGCCCCTGACGCGTGGCAATCACCACGACATTCGCCGGCAACTGCCAGCCCGCACGCAAGCGATTGAACTGCCGCTCCAGCCGCTGCGGGTCGAGCCCGGCGGGCGCGGTGTCCAGCAAGGCGGGTAACGCCTGCTCCAGGTCCTCGGCATCACGCAGCACCTGGAGCTGACACAACCGCGCCTCACTACGGCGCTGCCGACTCGGCGCAAACGGGTCAAGCACCCGCCCGCCCCCCAGCGTGCGCTGGGCGCGCTGATCGCGCAGCACCAGCCGGTCGCCATGCACGGCTTGCAGCGGCGCGTTGAGTAACAACTGGGCAAACATGCGCTGGCCTGCCAGCAGCACCTCACCTTCGAGCAACGCCACGCGGGCGGTCACATCCTGGGTGCCAAGATGGACGTGCACGGCGCTGAAGTGCTCGAACGGGCGGGGTTCACCGGCAAGCAGCGTCAGTTCGATATCGACCCGAACGCTGGGCGCGTGCAGCCACTCGGGCACCAGCCAGTCACTCCGGTGCACCTGCTCGACCGCCAACCGCTCGGCGGCGATGTTCAACGCCACCCGCTGGCCCGCTTCGGCCATCAGCGCTGCTTGGTTCTGCGCATGCAGGCCGCGCACCCGCACAGGTTTGCCTGCCTTGCCCAACAACAAGGTATCGCCCGCACGGACCTGGCCGGCCAATGCCGTGCCGGTGACCACCACGCCGGCACCGGATACGGCAAAGGCGCGGTCGATGGCCAAACGAAAACCGCCGCGCACGCTGCGCTGCCGCACGCGCCCTTGAGCCTGCAGCAGCGCCTGGCGTAACGCATCCACCCCCTCGCCCGTGACGCTGGACAGTGCAAATTGCGAGGCCCCTGCATAAGGCCCCGGCGCCAGCAGCGCGGCAATCTGCGCCTGCACCTCGGCCAAGCGCGACGGCTCTACCCGGTCGCACTTACTGACTGCCACCAGCGCCTGAGGGATGCCGAGCAACTCGATGATCGCCAGGTGCTCACGGGTCTGCGGCATGACGCCGTCGTCCGCCGCCACCACCAGCAACACCAGGTCGATGCCGTGGGCCCCCGCCAGCATGTTGTGGATAAAACGCTCGTGGCCAGGCACATCGATGAAGCCAGTCAGTGGCGCGCCTGCGGCCAGCGCTGCATAGCGGTAGCCCAGATCGATGGTCATGCCGCGCTCGCGCTCTTCCTGGCGATGGTCGCCAGCCTGCCCGGTCAAGGCCCGGAGCAGAGCGGTCTTGCCGTGGTCGATATGGCCCGCAGTGCCGACAATCACTGCACAGGCCCCAGTTGCAGGGCCGGCAGTTGCGCCAGCCACTGGGCTTCGTCATCCAACTGGCGCAGGTCGAGCCACAGCGCATCGCCGTCGATACGCCCCAGCACCGGCACCGGCAACTCGCGCAAGGCGCGCTCCAGCACATGCAGGCTACGCCCGCGCAGTTTCTTCGATACCTGCGGGCGCAGGCACAGCGCGGCGCTCGGCAGGCGAGCTACCGGCTGGCTGCCGCTGCCGATCATGCCCAGCGCCGGCTCCACGCTGACGGCCCATTGAGTGTCGAGATGGGCCCTGAGTTCGGGTGCCAGGCGCTCGGCCTGGGCCTGGATATCGGCCTGGCTGCGGGTCAGCAGGCGCAGGCTGGGCAGGCGCTCGGCCAGCCGGTCCGGGTTGCGGTACAACGCCAGCACCGCTTCGAGGGCGGCAAGGGTGAGCTTGTCGACGCGCAGTGCGCGTTTGAGCGGGTTCTTCTTGATCTTGGCGATCAGGTCTTTGCGCCCAACGATGATCCCAGCCTGCGGCCCGCCAAGCAGCTTGTCGGCGCTGAAGGTCACGATATCGGCGCCGTCGGCCAGCGCCTGGCGCACGGTCGGCTCGGCCGGCAGGCCCCAGCGGGTCAGGTCGAGCAAGCTGCCGCTGCCCAGGTCTTCGAGCAGCGGCAGTTCATGTTGATGGGCGATGCACGCCAACTCGGCGGTAGGCACCTGGGTGGTGAAGCCCTGGATGCTGTAGTTGCTGCAATGCACGCGCATCAACAGGCCAGTGCGCGGGCCGATGGCGGCTTCGTAGTCACGGGCGTGAGTGCGGTTGGTCGTGCCGATTTCGTGCAGGCGCACCCCAGCGCGGGCCATGATGTCGGGGATGCGAAAAGCACCGCCGATCTCGATCAGCTCGCCACGGGAGATGATGCCCTCCTTGCGCGCGCCCAGGCTGTTCAGCGCCAGCAGCACGGCCGCTGCGTTGTTGTTGACCACGGTGACGGCTTCGGCGCCGGTCAGGTCGCGGATCAGGCCTTCGATCAGGTCGTCACGGTCGCCGCGCTTGCCGGTGGCCAGGTCGAACTCCAGGTTGAGCGGGTAACGGGCGGCGGTCTGCATGGCTTCGATGGCCTCTTCCGGCAACAGCGCGCGGCCGAGGTTGGTGTGCAATACAGTGCCGGTGAGGTTGAACACGCGGCGGACCTGGCTGCGTTGCTGGCTGGCCAGGCGCTCGCCGGTGCGGCCGAGCAGCACTTCGGCGGCCAGTTCGGCGGGGCTGAGTTGGCCCTGGCGGGTGGGTTCGCGCAGGTCGTCGAGCAGTTGGCGCAGGGTGGCGAGCACGGCGTCGCGGCCATGGCGGTCGATCAGCGGGAGGCAGGCTGGGTGGCGCAGGAGGGTGTCGATGGAAGGCAGGCGTGGGGTGTCGTTGGCGAGGCTTGAAGACATCAGGTACTACCCTTCAGCTGATCCGTTGTCTGTTCTGGCCCTTTCGCGGGCAAGCCCGCTGCCACAGGCTTTGCACAGGCCTTGAAGCTGGTGTACCTGTGGGAGCGGGCTTGCCCCGCGAAGGGCGCGACTCGACTTGCAGTGTAGACACTCACCCGCCACCCGGCGCCAGCATCAGGTTCGGCGCCAGCCGGTGAAACCCCTCCTCATCCAGCCGGATATCCAGCGCCAGGCTGGCCAGGTCATCAGCCAACGGCTCGGCTGCCGCATCGTTCTCCAGGTAACTCTGCTTCAGGTAGCTGTCGCACTCCGGGCAGCACTCCGCCCGCAGCGGCGCCTTGCCCGGCGCATGGCGGTCATCCTCCAGGCTGGTATAGCGCAGCCCCTTGCTCGACGCGCAGTACACGCACTTGACCCGCACCACGTGCCATTCGCAGGCACACAGCGAGCAGGCCAGATACCGTAGGCCGTTGTGCTTGCCGCGGTTACGTACCACCCCGGCCATGGCCTGCGAGCCGCAGGCCGGGCACTGGGCAAGGCTGCCGGAGGGCTTGAGCTCGGTTGCCGGCAGCGCCAGCAGCCAGCTGAACCACGCGGCCTGTAGTGCGGCGCCAAGAAACGGCACCAACGCCGCCGGCACGGCGTCGAACTGCCCGGCGAGCAGCGCGATACCCCATACCTTGCGCTGACTGTCGTCGCTGTCGCGCAGTGCCTGTAACGCCGTACCTAGTGGGCCGCTGGCCTCTTCATCGAACTGCTCGATCAACGCCTGCATCCAGACCAGCCATGGCCCTTCGCGCACCAGGCTGTCGGCCGCAAGGGGAGGCAAACCATGGCTTATGCACAGGCGCTGACGCGCTTCGGCCACCGGCAAACCACTCGGCGGGTTATCCACAAGTTGCTGCTGGCAGCGACACAGCCACGCGATAAGCCGCAAGTAATCGCCAAGGGCATTGCCCTCGGCCAACCGCTCCAGCCGCTCGGCACGCAGGGTGAACAGGTCTTTGGGCGGTAGGTGCAGAAACGGCGGCGCCACCGCCGACGCTTCGATCTGCCCGGGTTGGAGTATCGTGCTCACGCGCTCATCCTTTTTTACGTCCGTGATCGCCCGGCGTCTTGTCACCGGTCACTTCGCGGTACCACAACTCATGGTGCTTGCGCGCCCAGGCGCGGCTGACCCAACCATGCAGCATGGCGCCGATCGAACCCTTGATCCAGATACCGGCGTAGATGTGCACAATGATGCTGAGGATGAGCACAAATCCCGCCAGCGCATGGAGCAAGGTGGCCAGGCGAATGGAACCGATATCGAAGAAATGGCTGAAATACGCGCGCCAGATCACCACACCACTGAGCAACAACACCAGCATGCACAACAGCAGCGTCCAGAACAGCAGCTTCTGCCCCGCGTTGTACTTGCCAATGGGCGGCACACCGTCTTCCCGGTTGACCATCACCCGATCGATGCGGCGCAGCCACAGCCGGTCATTGGCGGTAATGAAGTTGGCGCGCCAGAAGCGCACCACCAGGCCGAGGAAGAACACGAACATCGCCACGCCCATGAACGGGTGCAGGATGCGCGTCCACGGCCCGCCGCCGAACAGGTGGCTGAACCAGAACAGCGCCGGGTGAAACAGCGCCAGCCCGGAAAGCCCGGCCATGACGAACAGAATGGCAACGATCCAGTGGTTGGTCCGCTCGTTGGCGTTGTACCGCAAGATGGGTTTGTTGTCGTTCATGGCCGCTGCTCCCCTTGCCCACCGGGCTGCTTCGGATCGTAGACATGCACCGCCGGGTCCACCTGGTGCACGCTGTCATCAGGCGGTGTGGGGTGCTCATCCTCTTCGACCCGCTGCGGGCCAACTCGCACATAGTGGAAGAACCCGGCCAGCACCGCCGCGCCCATGGCCAGCAGCGCCAGCGGCTTGGTAAAGCCCTTCCACAAGCCCACCAGCGGGCTGATCACCGGCTGGTCCGGCAGGCCGGCGTACAACCTGGGCGTGTCAGCATGATGCAGCACGTACATCACGTGGGTGCCGCCGACGCCATCGGGGTCGTACAGCCCGGCGTTGTCGTAGCCGCGCGACTTGAGGTCGACGATACGTTCGGCGGCATGCACCTTCATCTCATCCTTGCTGCCGAACACAATCGCCCCGGTCGGGCAGGTCTTCACGCAGGCCGGCTCCAGGCCCACGGTCACCCGGTCGGAGCACAGCGTGCATTTGTACGCCTTGTGATCCTTCTGCGAGATGCGCGGGATGTTGAACGGGCAACCGGTGATGCAGTAGCCGCAGCCGATGCAGTGGTCCTGGTTGAAATCGACGATGCCGTTGGCGTGCTTGATGATCGCCCCCGGGCTTGGGCAGGCCTTCAGGCAACCGGGGTCGGCGCAGTGCATGCAGCCATCCTTGCGGATCAGCCACTCCAGGTTGCCGTCGTCGCGCTCGTGCTCGGTGAAGCGCATCAGGGTCCAGGTCTCGGCCGTGAGGTCCTGGGGGTTGTCGTAAGTACCGTGGTTGTGGCCGACCTCGTCACGCAGTTCGTTCCACTCCGAACACGCCACCTGGCAGGCCTTGCAGCCGATGCACTTGGTGGTGTCGATCAGCTTGGCGACTTCCTGCTGCTGGCGTACCGAGGGCGGCACGGTGGTGGTGGCCGAGCGGGCAATGATGTCTTGGCTGGCCATCAGAGTTTCTCCACTTTGACGAGGAACGACTTGGACTCCGGCGTCTGGGTATTGCCATCACCCAGGAACGGCACCAGGGTGTTGGTCAGGTAGCCGTGCCGGGTCGCCCCGGTGAAGCCCCAGTGCAGCGGGATGCCGATCTGGTGAACGGTCTGGTTGTTGACCTGCAGCGGGCGAATCCGCTTGGTCACCACCGCCACTGCATCGATATGCCCACGCTTGCTCGACACCCGCACCCGGTCACCCGCCTTGATGCCCTTCTCGTTCGCCAGCACCTCGCCGATCTCGACAAACTGCTCGGGCTGGGCGATGGCGTTGAGCCGGCAATGCTTGCTCCAGAAGTGGAAGTGCTCGGTCAGCCGGTAGGTGGTCGCCGCGTAGGGGAATTCATCATGGGTGCCGAGGGTGTCCCACACCGAATCGAAGATCCGCCCGGCCGGGTTGCTGGTGGCCTTCTTGTTCTGCGGGTGCAGCGGGTTGATGCCGATCGGTGTTTCGAACGGCTCGTAATGCTCGGGGAACGGGCCTTCGGCCATCTTGTCGATGGCGAAGAACCGCGCCACGCCCTCGGGGTTCATGATGAACGGGTTCATCCCGGCTTCCGGTGGCGAATCGACCTTGAAGTCGGGCACGTCGGTGCCGGTCCAGGCCTTGCCGTTCCACCACACCAGGCGCTTTTTCTCTGGGTCCCAGGGCTTGCCTTGTGGGTCGCAGGAGGCACGGTTGTAGAGAATGCGGCGGTTGGCCGGCCAGGCCCAGGCCCAGTTCTGCACCTGGTGCATGCCGTACGGGTCGCTGTTGTCACGGCGGGCCATCTGGTTGCCCTGCTCGGTCCAGCTGCCGGCGAAAATCCAGCAGCCCGACGCGGTGCTGCCGTCATCCTTGAGCTGGCCGAAGCCCGACAGCTGTTGCCCAGCCTTGAGCACCGCCCCCGTTGGGTCGGTGACGTCGGTCACGGCCCAGCCGTTCATTTCTTTGGCCAGCTCCTCCGGAGACGGCTCTTCAGGGATCTTGTACGGCCAGCTGATGTTCATCAGGGCATCGGGGTAGGCGCCACCCTCGGCCTGGTAGCGTTGGCGCAGGCGCAGGAACAGCTCGCTCATGATGTGCACGTCGGTGCGGGTCTGGCCCGGGCCGTCAGCGCCCTTCCAGTGCCACTGCAGCCAGCGGCTGCTGTTGACCAGCGAACCATCCTCCTCGGCGAAGCAGGTGGTGGGCAGGCGGATCACTTCGGTCTGGATGTTGGCCGTGTCGACATCGTTGAACGGCCCGGCGTTGCGCCAGAACTCCGAGGTTTCGGTGGCCAGCGGGTCCATGATCACCAGCCACTTGAGCTTGCCCAGCGCCGCGGTGACGCGGTTCTTGTCCGGCAGCGCGGCAATCGGGTTGAAGCCCTGGCAGACGTAACCGTTGACCTTGCCCTGGCTCATCATCTCGAACATGCGCAGCACGTCATAGGCCGGCACATCGAGCTTGGGCAGCCAGTCGTAGCCCCAGTTGTTTTCCGCCGTGGCATTGGCGCCATACCAGGCCTTCATCAGGCTGACGTGGAACTTGCCGTAGTTCTGCCAGTAGGAAAGTTGCCCAGGCCGCAGGGGCTTGGAGGCGCGTTTGTCGATGAAGGCGGCGTAGTCCTGCTCGGCATCACCGGCCAGGGTCAGGTAGCCCGGCAGCGAGTTGGAGAGCAGGCCGAGGTCGGTCAGGCCCTGGATGTTGGAGTGCCCACGCAAGGCGTTGACCCCGCCGCCCGGCATGCCAACGTTACCCAGCAGCAGCTGGACCATCGCCGCACTGCGGATAATCTGCGCACCGATCGAATGCTGGGTCCAGCCCAGCGCGTAGAGGATCGTCATGGTCTTGCCCGGTACCGAGCACGTGGCGATCTCTTCCCAGATCTTCATCATGGCGTCCTGCGGCATGCCACAGGTCATGCTGGCGAGTTCCGGGGTGTAGCGGCTGTAGTGCTGTTTCATCAACTGGAACACGCAACGCGGGTGCTGCAGAGTCGGGTCGACCTTGGCGAAGCCGTCCTCACCCAACTCGTAGCCCCAGCCGGACTTGTCGGCGTACACGCGCTTGGCCGCGTCGTAGCCGCTGAACAGCCCGTCCTCGAAGCCGTAGCTTTCTTTGACGATGAACGACACGTCGGTGTAGTTGCGCACGTACTCGTGCTGGATCTTGTCAGTGCTGAGCAGGTAGTTGATCAGCCCGCCCATGAAGGCGATGTCGCTGCCGGTGCGGATGGGCGCGTAGTAGTCCGCCACCGAGGCGGTACGGGTAAACCGCGGGTCGACCACGATCAGCCGCGCCTTGTTGTGCGCCTTGGCCTCAGTCACCCACTTGAAGCCGCACGGATGCGCTTCTGCTGCGTTGCCCCCCATCACCAGGACCAGATTCGCGTTGGCGATATCGGACCAATGGTTGGTCATGGCACCACGGCCGTACGTCGGGGCAAGACTTGCCACCGTCGGGCCATGTCAGACACGTGCTTGGTTATCGAACCCCAGCATGCCGGTTGCGCGGACGACCTTGTGGGTCAGGTAGCCAGCCTCGCTGGAGGCGGCGGAGGCAGCGAGAAAACCGGTGGTGAGCCAACGGTTGACGGTGTGCCCCTGGGCGTTTTTCTCGATGAAGTTGGCGTCGCGGTCCTGCTTCATCAGATCAGCGATGCGGTCGAGCGCTTCGTCCCACTCCACCCGCACCCACTCGTTGCTGCCTGGCTTGCGCACTTGTGGGTACTGCAGGCGGCTCGGGCTGTGGATAAAGTCCAGCAGGCCCGCGCCTTTCGGGCACAGGGTGCCGCGGTTGACGGGGTGGTCAGCGTCGCCTTCGATATGGATGATGCTCTGCTTGACGTTCTTGCCCGCATCGCCCTGGCTGTACATGATCAGGCCGCAGCCGACCGAGCAGTAGGGGCAGGTGTTGCGGGTTTCGAGGGTGTGCGCCAGCTTGAAGTGACGCACCTGCTCGGCGAATGCCGGCGTCGGGGCCATGCCCAACGCCGCCAGGCTCGAGCCTCCAAGGCCGACGGCGGCGACCTTGAAGAATTGCCGACGGTTAAGGTCCATCGTGCACTCCTGATCAGGTTTTGAGCACCTGGCACGTGGCCGGCGCCTCTAAGTCATCACGGCGGTGGCACAGAAGCTGGCCACCAATGAATAACTGTAGTCAAAGAATCCCGATCAGGAGTGACGCCCACACCTGCCTATCCGGCGGACGCCCCTTCTCGCGGCAGATTGCGCACCACATTCAGCGCCCCACTGCTTTGCGCCACCGGCATGATCTCGATGGTGTTGATGTTCACATGCGCGGGCTGGTCTGCAATCCACGCCACCGTGGCAGCGATATCCTCCGGCAGGATGGCCTCTACGTCACGGTACAGCGCCTGCACTGCCTCCAGATCGCCTTTGAGGCGCACCACCGAGAAGTCAGTGCCCGAACACAGGCCCGGTTCGATATTGCTCACCCGAACGCGAGTACCGGCCAGGTCGGCACGCAGGTTCAGGCTGAACTGGCGAACGAAAGCCTTGCTGGCGCCATACACGTTGCCGCCTGGGTAGGGGTAAGTGCCGGCGATGGAGCCTATGTTGATGATCATCCCGCTGTCCGCCGCCACCATCTGCGGCAGGATCTTGTGGGTGACCATGGCCAGGCCGGTGACGTTGGTGTCGATCATCCGCTGCCAGTTTTCGGCGCTGCTGGCCTGGGCGCGATCGACGCCCAGCGCCAGCCCGGCGTTGTTGACCAGCAAGTCGATCTGCAGCGAAGCATCACGGATCTGCTCGACCGCCGCCTCAAGCGACACAGGGTCGGTGACATCGAGGGCCAGGGGGATGAAATTGACCCCAAGTTCACCTTCCAGTGCTAGCAGTTTGTCCATGCGCCGGGCGCCGCCGATCACGCGGTAGCCCTTGGCAACCAGGGTACGACAAATGGCACGGCCGAACCCCGAGGAGGCGCCGGTTACGAATGCGGTTTTCATCAGTTATCTCCGGTTGGGTAAGTCAGACCAGGTACTTCACGCCCAGGCTGGTGAACAGGCACAGCATCGAGAACACCAACACTTTGCGCACCACGTCGTTGCCTTTGCGCAAGGCCAGGGCACTGCCCATGTGGTTGCCGAGAATGTTGCAGGCCACCAGTGGCAGGGCGAGCAGGTACACAACCTTGCCAGCCATGATGAAAGCCACCAGCGCGCCGATGTTGGAGGCGAAGTTGAAGGTCTTGGAGTTGGCCGAGCTGGAGACCAGGTCCATGCGCAGCAGGTAATGGAAGGCGATGATGAACATGCTGCCGGTGCCGGGGCCGAAGAAGCCGTCATAGAAGCCGATGGTCAGGCAGGTCAGCGGCACCACGGTGTACAGCATGCGCGGTGACAGCTCGCGCTCCTCGACCGGACGGTCCTTGGGGGTGAGGAAGATCAGGATGCCGAACGGGATCAGCGCCAGGATGATCTTGCCCACGGTCTCCTGGGAGATCGACACGATCAGGTGCGCCCCCAGGTAGGCGCCGAGCAACGAGAACGGCACCCCGACCAGCGCCACTTTCCAGACCATCTTGCTGTTGGCCAGGAAGTTGCGAATGGCCGCCAGCGTGCCGAGGGTGCTGACCAGTTTTTCCTGACCAAGGGCCACCTGGGGCGGCATGCCTACCAGCAGAAAACCAGGTACCAGAAACAGCCCG
The DNA here is from genome assembly GCF_025905425.1 of Pseudomonas putida. Lineage (NCBI taxonomy): Bacteria > Pseudomonadati > Pseudomonadota > Gammaproteobacteria > Pseudomonadales > Pseudomonadaceae > Pseudomonas > Pseudomonas putida. Next base: position 4,699,990 of record NZ_CP109603.1, read on the forward strand.
CCGCCGCCGGCAATACTGTCGACAAAACCTGCAATGAACGCGATCGCCCCCAGCATCAGGATCGCCAGCAGCCAGTGTTCCGCCCAGAAAGCGCCTAACAGTTCCATATCGTTACTTCCATCGAGTCATTGAGTGAGATCAGGAGCGCACTTCGTAGAGGTGATCGGCGCGAGCGAAATGCACACGGTTCAGGTCGTTGACCGCGAACAGGCGCAACAACCAGCGGTCGGCACCGTCGTTCTGCGGCTCGAAGCCATCCCGGGCATGCAACACGCGCTGATTCTTGAAAATCATGAAATCGCCCGGCAGCAGCAGGTGCGGCTCATCGAAGCGGCGGGTCTCAAGCACGCCGCGCAGGCTAGCCAGGGCTTGCTCGGCACGCAGGTTCAGGCCGTGGGTGTTCTCGCTGTCGAAACGGCACAACCACTCGCCCGCATTGCCACGTGCCAGCACGGGCAGTTCGGCGGTGCATCGCCGATTGGCGGTGAACGAGTCGGGGCGACGGATTTCGAACTGTGGCAGGCAGAGTTCGCGCACGGTGGCCGAGGGCAGCGACGCCACTACCGCATCGAGGTTGACCAGCGTTGTGCTGATACGTGGGTCGCAGCGCATGCCGAAAAACGACAGGTACTCCGGGCAGCAGGATGCCGTGCCCAGGGGTTCGGATGACAACGGCAAGTCCGGGTTGTCGACGTGGTAGGAAAAACGCAGCCGCGAGCCGTGGGAGCTCTTGTGGCTGGACGAGGTGCGCGCCGGGATGACATGGCGGAACAGGCGCCCGTCGTTCTCCCCTTCATAAACGATCGGGTTTATCCCCATCAGGCTCTGCATGGTCAGGCTGACCAGGCAAGCTATTGGCGTGCTGCGCGGGCTGAGTACCCCGGAGTACGGCGTGGGGGGAACGTCACGGTCGCGTGGGCAGTTGCGCACGATCATGCAGGTCAACTGCGGGTCTTCGACGAAACCACGGATCTGCTGACAGAGTGCCTTGCCCAGCACCTCCTGTGCCTGATCCTTGAGCTGAGGGTAGAGCTCTTTGCTGGTTTCGAAATCGAGGGGGGTATTGTTCAGTAAGGTTTGCCAGGCACTTGAGGTAACCCAAGGCAGGCGGATCTCCAGTGAGGTCTGAGGCTCGGCTCCTTGTTGCAGGTGTGCGCTTTCCATTTCGAGTGATATTCCATTGAGCTAGCTTGAGGCCATTCGGTGTCGTGCTAAGCCGGGCAGAGGCGGCAGACGTTGTCTTTTTTTGAAGCCGTTCACAGCTGTGCGATGGGAATGGCGGGGGCATCTCAGGCACCCGCGAATTGCATCGACTCAATCATTGTAATTACAAAAATAGAATCGACTCAATCCATTTCATCAAGAAGGAAGATCATCGATTGAATCGATTCAATCAACTCATTGATTTCAAAAGATTTCTAACAAGCAGAATCTGGATACTGGAGGAACAGGCCAAAATCTGCAGAAAACAACACCTTTAGCCCCCTGAGCTTGCGAGCGAAAATCATCTAAATCGATGCAATTTGCCTACAAGAAAACACAATTACTCCTATCCGACCTTTCGTGCTAGGCTTCCGCGTTCTTGCAGCTTTTGGTGCCATTTCTATGTGGGTTCCTCACTACAGCGACCTGGCGCAGCCGGTCTATCTGATGATCGCCGACGCCCTTGAACAGGACATCGGCAGTGGCCGGCTGGTCGCTGGCGAACGCCTGCCGACCCTCAAGGACCTGGCCGAGTCATTGAACGTGACGCCTGGCACCATCGGGCGAGCCTATGACGAAGCAGCCAAACGTGGCCTGGTGGTGGGCGAGGTCGGACGCGGAACCTTCGTGCTGCAGCAACGCCAGGCACATGCCCCAGCCTCGGCAGCCCGCCCCGCGCCTGCGCCAGCTGAGCGCGAGAGTGGGCAGATCGACCTTTCGATCATCAAACCCAATGACGCTCACATGACTGACTGGTTGCGCGGGGCGATAAACGAGCTGGCCGATTCACCCGATCTGGGCCAGGTGCTCGACTACGTCACCGAGGGTGGCCATGCGACGCACAAGCAGGCCGGAGCGGCGTGGATTCAACGCTGGTTACCCGAAGCCAACTGGCAGCAGGTGGTACTGACCTCAGGTGCCCAGCACGGCCTGTTGGTGGCCATCAGCAGCCTGTCCAAAAGCGACGACGTCATACTGTGCGAGTCATTCTGCTACCCAGGCATCATTTCGCTGGCCCATAGCATGGGGCGCCGACTGCGCGGCGTGGCCATGGACGAACATGGCCTGATTCCAGAGGCCCTGCGCGCGGCGTGCCTGGAGCACCGCCCTTCCCTGCTGGTGTGCGTGACCACCCACCAGAATCCGACCAACTCGATCATGCCCCACGCGCGCCGTGAAGCCATCGCTGCCATTGCCCGCGAGTTCGACCTGTTCATCGTCGATGACGATATCTATGGTTTTCTTGAGCCGGCACCTGGCTACAAGCCTTTGGCGGCCTATGCACCTGAGCGCTCGGTGTACCTGACCAGCCTGTCCAAGAGCGTGCTCCCAGCGTTGCGGATCGGTTACCTGTATGCCCCGCCGCAGACCCTCTCGCGGCTCTCATCGATGGTGCGCAGCAGCGTCTGGATGCCATCGCCGTTGATGGCGCAACTGGCCAGCAACCTGATCAACAGCGGCATGGCCGACCAACTGGTGCAGGTGCAGCAGGACGAAGCAGCCGCGCGCCAGCAAATGGCCCGCGAAATCCTCGGCAAGTACAAGATCCGCAGCCAGCCCAACAGTTTCCATATCTGGCTGGAGCTGCCCGAGGCCTGGACCAGCGACGAATTTGCCAACCTGGCCCGCAACAATGGCGTCACGGTGGTCAGTGGTAGCCAGTTCTTGCCGGAGCGCAGCCATGCCACCTGCGGCGTGCGCATCGCCCTGATGACGCCAAGCCGCGCGGAACTAGGCTTTGCCCTGACCAAGCTGGTCAGCCTGCTGGACTCGCCGGAGCCTCGGCTTTTTTACTAGCGACGGTGATATCCAACCCCGGACTCTTGATAGCTGATGACGCCATGCCCGCTTACTGGCGTAGCGGCATCAGCCGTCTGTCTCGGGTCGGCATCAATTTCAGAAGCGGACTACATCCACAAACAACAATCGCCTGCTAGGTTGCCGAAAAATCCTCGACTTCCGCCCGCTTCCCGCTTTCATCCAGCACGCTTGCAGAACGAAGCGCCGCCCTTCCAGCAAACCCCTATGCGTCACTGCCAGGCTTCACATTACTGGGGGGTGGCCTGCCCATCATGGATGCTAACGGCCAGCATATCGGCGGCATTGGTATCAGCGGCGCAACGCCGGAACTCGACGCGCAATTTGCCCAGGCAGCGTTGGATGGCGATGCATGAACCTGCAACATCAACGCCTCCGTCTCCCGACCATGATCATGTCTTGCACATAAAAAAACCCAGAGCAAATGCCCTGGGTTTCGGTGTAGCAACAACGTTTACCGCTCTGGTCAGAACGGAATATCGTCATCAAAGCTGTCAAAGTCAGCAGCCGGCTGCGGCGCTGGCTGCTGCGGCGCAGGACGCTGTGGCGCCTGCTGCGGGCGCTGGGCCTGCTGACGTGGCGGGGCCTGGTTGTACTGTTGCTGCTGGCCACCCTGGTTGTAGTTGTTGCCACCACCCTGGTTGTACTGGTCGCCGCCACCTTGCTGGTTCTGCGGACGGCCGCCCAGCAGTTGCATGGTGCCGTTGATGTCGACGATGATTTCGGTGGTGTAACGCTTGATGCCGTCTTTTTCCCACTCGCGGGTCTGCAGCTTGCCTTCGATGTACACCTGCGAACCCTTGCGCAGGTATTCACCGGCGATTTCGGCAACCTTGCCGAACAGCGACACACGGTGCCACTCGGTACGCTCGACCTTCTGGCCCGACTGCTTGTCGGTCCACTGCTCGCTGGTAGCCAGGCTCAGGTTGGTCACGGCGTTACCGTTGGGCAGGTAGCGGACTTCGGGATCCTGGCCACAGGTGCCGACCAGAATGACTTTGTTAACCCCACGGGCCATAACGTTCTCCTAGGCTTCGCACGCCGATGAGGCTGGGTTTACCAGACGCTCGAGGGTCGTACGGTCCAAAATTTTCGTATCCAGTTTGATATAGATGGCGGCTTCTTCTGCCACCACAACGGCGTCGGTTACACCCGGCACGGCCATCAGGCGTTCGGTCAACCCGGCTTCCCGGACTGCCTCGGGCGTCAGCGGCATGCGCAGGCTGGTCACATAGGGCGGCTCGTTCATGCGCAATGCGACGACCAGCCAAACGGCACACAGCACCGCGCAACCCAGGAACACCGTGTTCAGCCCACCGTGCTGGAACAACCAGCCGCCGAGGATTCCTCCAAGGGCAGCACCCAGGAACTGGCTAGTGGAGTACACCCCCATTGCCGTTCCCTTGCCGCCCGCAGGCGACACCTTGCTAACCAGCGAAGGCAGCGAGGCTTCCAGCAGGTTGAATGCAGTAAAGAATACCACGGTGCCAATCACCAGTCCGCGCAAGTTGTCAGCCCACTGCCAGAAGAACACCTCGACCAGCAGCAACACACTGACCGCTCCAGCCAGCACGCGTTTCATCTTGCGCTTTTTTTCGCCGTAGATGATGAACGGGACCATTGCAAAAAATGAGATGAATAGCGCGGTCAGGTACACCCACCAATGCTCTTCCTTGGGCAGGCCGCCCCGCTCGACGAAGGCCAGGGGTAACGCGACGAAGCTGGCCATGAGGATGGCATGAAGGATGAAGATACCGATGTCCAGGCGCAGAAGGTCGGGATGACGCAGCGTTGGGCCGAGCGCCTGGCGTGCGACACCCGATTCGCGATGCTGCAAGGTGCTATGGGTGTTGGGTACGACGAAGGCGATCAGCAGAATACCGACCAGGGCAAGGCCTGCCGTGGCCAGGAACAATCCTGACAAGCCGAAGGCACTGGTCAACAGCGGGCCGACGACCATGGCTACGGCGAACGACAGGCCGATGCTCATGCCGATCATGGCCATGGCCTTGGTGCGGTGCTGTTCGCGGGTAAGGTCGGACAGCAGCGCCATGACGGCGGCGGAAATCGCCCCCGCGCCCTGCAGAATTCGCCCGGCGATTACCCCCCAGATAGAGTCGGCCTGTGCCGCCAGCACGCTGCCCAGCGCGAAGATCACCAGCCCCAGGTAGATCACCGGACGGCGGCCAATGCGGTCGGACACCATCCCGAACGGGATCTGCAAGAACGCCTGGGTCAGGCCATAGGCGCCAATGGCCAGGCCGATCAGCGCGGGCGTGGCGCCGGCCAGGTCCATGCCGTAGGTGGCCAGCACCGGCAAGACCATGAACATGCCCAGCATACGAAAGGCAAAGACCAGGGCCAGGCCGCCTGCGGCGCGGGTTTCGCTGCCACTCATGCGCTCGTTGTGGGTGTCGTGCATGGATTAACCTCGTGTGAACCGGCGGCGATTCTATCAGTCCGACAGCTTGACGGCATATACGCGACGCTTTGCCGCGTAATGGCAGCGCGCCGTATACTTCCTTGTTTATGCCCGCCGAGCGAGGCCGCAGTGGACAAGATCCTGATTCGTGGGGCACGTACCCACAACCTGAAGAACATCGACCTGACCCTGCCGCGGGACAAGCTGATCGTGATCACCGGCCTGTCCGGATCCGGCAAGTCCTCCCTGGCGTTCGACACGCTGTACGCCGAAGGCCAGCGCCGCTATGTGGAATCCCTGTCGGCCTATGCCCGGCAGTTCCTGTCGATGATGGAAAAGCCCGACGTCGATACTATCGAAGGCCTCTCCCCGGCCATTTCCATCGAGCAGAAGTCGACATCGCACAACCCGCGCTCCACCGTCGGTACCATCACCGAGATCTACGACTACCTGCGTCTGCTTTATGCCCGCGTCGGCACCCCGCGCTGCCCGGACCACGACATCCCGCTGGAGGCGCAGACCATCAGCCAGATGGTCGACCTGGTACTGGAACGCCCCGAAGGCAGCAAGCTGATGTTGCTGGCCCCGGTTATCCGCGAGCGCAAGGGCGAGCACCTGGCGGTGTTCGACGAACTGCGCGCCCAGGGCTTCGTCCGCGCGCGGGTCAACGGCAAGCTCTACGAGCTCGATGAGCTGCCCAAGCTGGATAAACAGAAGAAGCACAGCATCGATGTGGTGGTAGACCGTTTCAAGGTCCGCGCCGACCTGCAACAGCGTCTGGCCGAGTCGTTCGAGACCGCACTCAAGCTGGCCGACGGCATCGCCCTGGTGGCGCCGATGGACGATGAAGAAGGCGAAGAAATGATCTTCTCCGCCCGCTTCGCCTGCCCGGTCTGTGGCCATGCGATCAGTGAGCTGGAACCCAAGCTGTTCTCCTTCAACAACCCGGCAGGTGCCTGCCCGACCTGTGATGGCCTGGGGGTCAAGCAGTTCTTCGACACCAAACGCCTGGTCAACACTGAGCTGACCCTGGCCGAGGGAGCGATACGCGGCTGGGACCGGCGCAACGTCTATTACTTCCAGATGCTCGGTTCGCTGGCTGCGCATTATGGGTTCAGCCTGGAGGAGCCGTTCGGCGAGCTGTCGGCCGAACACCAGAAAGTGATCCTGCAAGGCAGCGGCAAGCAGAGCGTCGACTTCAAGTACCTCAACGACCGCGGCGACATCGTCAAACGCTCGCACCCGTTCGAGGGCATCGTGCCGAACCTGGAGCGGCGCTACCGCGAGACCGAGTCGGCCACCGTGCGTGAAGAACTGGCCAAGCTGCTCGGCACCCAGCCCTGCCCCGACTGCCGCGGCACCCGCCTGCGGCGCGAAGCGCGTCACGTGTGGGTGGGCGAGAAAACGCTGCCGGCGGTCACCAACCTGCCCATCGGTGAGGCCAGCAGCTACTTTGGCGAGCTGACCCTGACCGGGCGCCGTGGCGAAATTGCGTCGAAAATTCTCAAGGAAATCTGCGAGCGCCTGCAATTTCTAGTGAACGTTGGCCTGGATTACCTCACGCTGGACCGCAGCGCCGACACCCTGTCGGGGGGTGAAGCCCAGCGCATCCGCCTCGCCAGCCAGATCGGTGCGGGCCTGGTCGGGGTGATGTATATCCTCGATGAACCGTCCATCGGTCTTCATCAACGCGACAACGATCGCCTGCTGGCCACCCTCAACCACCTGCGCGATCTGGGCAACACGGTGATCGTGGTCGAGCATGACGAGGACGCTATCCGCCTGGCCGACTATGTGGTGGACATCGGCCCGGGTGCAGGCGTGCATGGCGGCCAGATCGTCGCAGAGGGCACGCCCGAGGAGGTCATGGCGCATCCCGACTCGCTGACCGGCAAGTACCTGTCCGGGCGCAAGAAGATCGTCGTGCCGGCCAAACGCACACCGCGTGACAAGAAACTCTCGCTGAAGCTCAAGGGCGCCCGCGGCAACAACCTGCAAAACGTCGACCTGGAAATCCCGATCGGCCTGCTGACCTGCGTCACGGGCGTATCCGGCTCGGGCAAATCGACCCTGATCAACAACACCCTGTACCCCCTCGCCGCTACCGCGCTCAACGGTGCGAGCAGCCTGGAAGCCGCGCCACACAGCAGCATGGATGGCATGCAGCACCTGGACAAAGTGGTGGATATCGACCAGAGCCCGATCGGTCGTACCCCCCGCTCCAACCCGGCGACCTATACCGGCATTTTCACGCCGATCCGCGAACTGTTCTCGGGGGTTCCAGAATCGCGCTCACGCGGCTATGGCCCCGGTCGTTTCTCGTTCAACGTCAAGGGTGGCCGTTGCGAGGCCTGCCAGGGTGACGGCCTGATCAAGGTCGAGATGCACTTCCTGCCGGACATCTACGTGCCGTGCGATGTGTGCAAGAGCAAGCGCTACAACCGCGAAACCCTGGAGATCAAGTACAAGGGCAAGAACATCCACGAGGTCCTGGAAATGACCATTGAGGATGCCCGCGAGTTCTTCGACGCGGTCCCGGCGCTGGCGCGCAAGCTGCAAACCCTGATGGACGTGGGCCTGTCGTACATCAAGCTGGGGCAGTCGGCGACTACCTTGTCTGGGGGTGAGGCACAGCGGGTGAAGCTGTCTCGCGAGTTGTCCAAGCGCGATACCGGCAAGACCCTGTATATCCTCGACGAGCCGACCACCGGCCTGCACTTCGCCGATATCCAGCAGTTGCTCGACGTGCTGCACCGTCTGCGCGACCACGGCAATACCGTGGTGGTGATCGAGCACAACCTGGACGTGATCAAGACGGCCGACTGGCTGGTGGACCTGGGGCCGGAGGGTGGCTCCAAGGGTGGCCAGATCATTGCCAGTGGTACGCCGGAAGAACTGGCCAAGATGAAGCAGTCTTACACCGGGCACTACCTAAAGCCGTTGTTGGAGCGTGACCGGGCCTGATCTGCCTGTGCATGAAAAAGCCCCTGGTACCGTAAGGTGCCAGGGGCTTTTTCGTGGACTGTGGATAACTTACATCTGCGACTGCAGGTAGTTTTCCAGGCCGATGGCCTTGATCAGACCCTGCTGCTTCTCCAGCCAGTAGGTGTGATCTTCTTCAGTGTCGGCCAATTGCACGCGCAGGATGTCGCGGCTGATGTAGTCCTTGTGCAGCTCGCACAACTCGATGCCTTTGCACAGCGCGGCACGCACCTTGTATTCGAGCTTGAGGTCAGCTTCGATCATTTCCGGCACGGTGCTACCCACTTCGAGGTCATCCGCACGCATGTCGGGGGTGCCTTCGAGCATGAGGATACGCCGCATCAGCGCATCGGCGTGCTGCGTTTCCTCTTCCATCTCGTGGTTAATGCGCTCATAGAGCTTGGACAGGCCCCAGTCTTCATACATACGCGAGTGAATGAAGTACTGGTCGCGCGCTGCCAGTTCGCCCTTCAGCAACGTGACGAGGTAGTTGATTACGTCCGGGTGACCTTGCATCGCCCTGCTTCTCCATGTGAAAACATCAATGGACATAGTGTGAACCACGATTTGCTCGCGGTCACTGAAAAACGCGCAATTAGATGCAAAAAATCGGTTAAACAGTAGTGATATTCATTGAAAAACCGCCCAAATGAGGGCGGTTCTTCTTATCACTTCGACTTAGGCGAGATTGACGCCCAACGCCCTGGCAATGCCCTCACCGTAGGCCGGGTCGGCCTTGAAGAAGTACTGCAACTGGCGCTGGATCACATCTTCGCTCACACCGGCCATGGCGCCGGCGATGTTACTGATCAGCAACGCCTTCTGTTGTTCGTCCATCAGGCGGAACAGTGCACCGGCGTGGCTGAAGTAGTCGTTGTCCTCGCGGTGATCGTAGCGATCCGCCGAACCATTCAGGGCCAGCCCAGGCTCGGCATGGCGTGGAGACTGCTTGGGTGCGTCAACGTAGCTGTTTGGCTCGTAGTTAGGCGCGCTGCCGTAGCTGCCAATGGCCATCGAACCATCACGCTGGTAGCTGTTGACCGGGCAGCGCGGTGCGTTGACCGGCAACTGCTGGTGATTGGTGCCCACGCGGTAGCGGTGCGCATCGGCGTAGGCGAACACCCGGCCCTGCAGCATGCGGTCAGGCGACAGCCCGACACCAGGGACCATGTTGCTCGGGCCGAACGCCGCTTGCTCGACCTCAGCGAAGTAGTTGAGCGGGTTGCGGTTGAGCTCCAGTACGCCCACCTCGATCAGTGGATAATCCTTCTGCGACCAGGTCTTGGTCACATCGAACGGGTTCTCGTCACGGCTGGCCGCCTCGGCCTCACTCATCACTTGGATGCATACGGTCCAACGTGGGTAGTCGCCACGCCCGATGGCTTCGAAGAGGTCGCGCTGGGCGTAATCCGGGTCCGTGCCGGCCAGACGCGCAGCGTCGGCAGGGGCGAGGTTCTTGATGCCTTGCTGGGTCTTGAAGTGCCATTTGACCCAGGTGCGCTCACCCGCAGCGCTGAGCAGGCTGTAGGTGTGGCTGCCAAAGCCGTGCATGTGACGGTAGCCGTCCGGAATGCCGCGGTCGGAGAACAGGATGGTGACCTGGTGCAGCGCCTCAGGCGAGTGCGACCAGAAGTCCCACATCATTTGCGCGTTCTTCAGGTTGGACTGCGGGTGGCGCTTCTGGGTGTGGATAAAGTCCGGGAACTTGAGCGGGTCACGGATGAAGAACACCGGGGTGTTGTTGCCAACGATGTCCCAGTTGCCTTCCTCTGTGTAGAACTTGACTGCAAAACCACGAGGGTCACGCTCGGTGTCGGCCGAGCCACGCTCGCCGCCGACCGTGGAGAAGCGCAGGAACGTTTCGGTCTGCTTGCCGATCTGCTCGAACAGCTTGGCGCTGGTGTAAGCGGTAATGTCCCGGGTGACGGTGAAGGTGCCATACGCGCCCGAACCCTTGGCGTGAACACGGCGCTCTGGAATGTTTTCGCGGTTGAAGTGGGCGAGCTTCTCGATCAGGTGGAAATCGTCGAGCAGCAGCGGGCCGCGCGGGCCGGCAGAACGGGAGTTCTGATTGTCAGCTACAGGTGCACCGCTGGCGGTGGTGAGAATCTTGCTCATGGGCTCTCCTTATCGGTCTTGAACTGCCGGCTAATCGGCTTGGATAGGAGTATTGACCAGCGGTTGTTTCAGAACAAATTCATTACATGACTTGTATCAATAGAAATTAACAATACCTGCAGACACAAAAAACCGGGCACAAGGCCCGGTTCTTTGTAGCAGACAGAACGTCTTACTCGGCAGCTTCTACAGCACCACCGACTGGACGATCAACCAGCTCGACGTACGCCATAGGCGCGTTGTCGCCAGCGCGGAAACCGCACTTCAGGATGCGCAGGTAGCCGCCCTGACGGGTGGCGTAGCGCTTGCCCAGATCGTTGAACAGTTTGCCAACAGCGGACTTCGAACGGGTACGGTCGAAGGCCAGACGACGGTTAGCAACGCTGTCTTCCTTGGCCAGGGTGATCAGCGGCTCGGCAACGCGGCGCAGTTCCTTGGCTTTCGGCAGGGTGGTTTTGATCAGCTCGTGCTCGATCAGCGACACAGCCATGTTCTGGAACATAGCTTTGCGGTGAGAGCTGGTACGGCTCAGGTGACGTCCACTTTTACGATGACGCATGATTCATTCCTTACCAAACACTACGTTCGGTGATTACGACGATCAGGCGGTCGCCTTGTCGTCTTTCTTAAGACTTGCAGGCGGCCAGTTGTCGAGGCGCATGCCGAGAGACAGACCACGAGAGGCCAGGACGTCCTTGATTTCGGTCAGGGACTTCTTGCCCAGGTTAGGAGTCTTCAACAACTCTACTTCGGTACGCTGAATCAGGTCGCCGATGTAGTAGATGTTCTCCGCCTTGAGGCAGTTGGCCGAACGTACAGTCAGTTCCAGGTCGTCAACCGGACGCAGCAGGATCGGATCGATCTCGTCTTCCTGCTCGACTACGACAGGCTCACTGTCACCTTTGAGGTCGACGAACGCGGCCAGCTGCTGTTGCAGGATGGTCGCAGCGCGGCGGATAGCCTCTTCAGGATCCAGGGTGCCGTTGGTTTCCAGATCAATGACCAGCTTGTCCAAGTTGGTACGCTGTTCAACACGGGCGTTTTCGACCACATAGGCGATACGACGCACCGGGCTGAACGAAGCGTCCAACTGCAGACGGCCAATGCTACGGCTTTCGTCTTCGTCGGTCTGACGGGAGTCGGCCGGCTCGTAACCGCGACCACGAGCTACAGTGAGCTTCATGTTCAGGGCGCCATTCGACGCCAGGTTCGCGATTACGTGATCGGGGTTGACGATCTCGACATCGTGATCCAGCTGAATATCGGCAGCGGTAACCACCCCCGAACCCTTTTTCGACAAGGTCAGCGTAACTTCGTCACGACCGTGCAGTTTGATAGCCAGGCCTTTCAGGTTCAACAGGATTTCAATTACGTCTTCCTGAACACCTTCGATCGCGGAGTACTCATGGAGTACGCCATCGATCTCGGCCTCGACTACTGCACAGCCAGGCATGGAGGACAACAGGATGCGGCGCAGCGCGTTGCCCAGGGTGTGGCCGAAGCCACGCTCGAGAGGCTCGAGCGTGATCTTGGCGCGGGTCGGACTGACTACCTGCACATCAATGTGGCGGGGAGTCAGGAACTCATTTACCGAAATCTGCATGGATGCACCTATTTTCTAGCCCTTACTTGGAGTAGAGCTCGACAATCAGGTTTTCGTTGATGTCGGCAGACAGATCGCCACGAGCAGGAACGTTCTTGAAAACGCCCGACTTCTTAGCAGTATCAACGTCTACCCACTCAACGCGGCCACGCTGGGCGCACAGTTCAAGGGCTTGAACAATGCGCAGCTGGCTCAGCGACTTCTCGCGAACCGCGACCACGTCACCCGGACGAACTTGGTAGGATGGAATGTTTACAGTCTTACCGTTGACGCTGATCGCTTTGTGCGAAACCAGCTGACGGGACTCGGAACGAGTCGAGCCGAAGCCCATACGGTAAACGACGTTATCCAGACGGCACTCGAGCAGTTGCAGCAGGTTCTCACCGGTTGCGCCTTTTTTCGAGGCAGCAGCTTGGTAGTAACCGCGGAACTGACGCTCCAGAACACCGTAGATACGACGGACTTTTTGTTTCTCGCGCAGCTGGGTACCGTAGTCGGACTGACGGCCACGGCGCTGGCCGTGGATACCTGGGGCTGCTTCGATGTTGCACTTCGATTCCAGAGCGCGAACGCCGCTCTTCAGGAACAGATCGGTGCCTTCACGACGAGACAGTTTGCATTTTGGACCAATGTAACGTGCCATTCTTCTGTCTCCTGATTACACGCGGCGCTTCTTCGGCGGACGGCACCCGTTATGCGGGATTGGCGTCACGTCGGTGATGCTGGCGATCTTGTAGCCGCAGCTGTTCAATGCACGAACGGCGGACTCACGACCTGGACCTGGACCCTTGACGTTAACGTCGAGGTTTTTCAGACCGTATTCCAGCGCAGCTTGACCAGCACGCTCAGCAGCGATCTGGGCTGCGAACGGGGTGGATTTGCGCGAACCACGGAAACCCGAACCACCGGAGGTCGCCCAGGACAAAGCATTGCCCTGACGGTCGGTGATGGTCACGATGGTGTTGTTGAAAGACGCATGGATGTGGGCGATGCCATCAACCACTGTCTTTTTGACTTTCTTACGAGGACGAGCAGCAGGTTTTGCCATGTCTATATTCCTGGGCGGTTACTTGCGGATCGGCTTACGCGGGCCCTTACGGGTGCGTGCGTTGGTCTTGGTGCGCTGACCGCGAACCGGCAGACCTTTACGATGACGCAGGCCGCGGTAGCAACCCAGGTCCATCAAGCGTTTGATCTTCATGTTGATGTCACGACGCAGGTCACCTTCGGTGGTGAACTTCGCGACTTCCCCACGCAGGGTTTCGATTTGCTCGTCGCTCAGATCCTTGATCTTAGCGGCTGGGTTTACACCAGCGTCTGCACAGATCTTCTGTGCAGTTGTGCGACCGACACCATAGATGTAGGTCAGCGAGATAACAGTATGCTTGTTATCTGGAATGTTGACGCCTGCAATACGGGCCATTCAGTGGGACTCCAATTGACAGCTACCTACGCCCCGGAAGCCAAGAAATAGGGCGCGAGATAATATCGCTGTAGAAACGAATAATCAACCCAGCAGCACACTAGCTGCTGGGTTTGAAGCAACGATCACACTCAGCCTTGGCGCTGTTTGTGACGCGGTTCTGCGCTGCAGATCACTCGAACGACGCCTTCGCGACGGATGATCTTGCAGTTACGGCACAGCTTTTTCACCGATGCACGAACTTTCATTACCGACTCCTCGAACCTTAGGGGCGTATCAGCGCAGCAAACCGCTGCCACCGTAGCCTTTCAGGTTGGCTTTCTTCATCAGGGATTCGTACTGGTGCGAAACGAGGTGCGATTGTACTTGGGACATGAAGTCCATCACAACCACTACCACAATCAGCAACGAGGTCCCGCCAAGGTAGAACGGCACATTTGCTGCCACCACCAAGAACTGGGGCAGAAGGCAGACGGCCATCATGTAAAGAGCACCGAACATGGTCAAACGGGTCAGAACGCCATCAATGTAGCGCGCCGACTGTTCGCCAGGACGGATACCCGGAATAAAGGCACCGGACTTCTTCAGGTTTTCCGCTACGTCTTTCGGATTGAACATCAGCGCTGTGTAGAAGAAGCAGAAGAAAATGATCCCTGCACTAAACAGCAAGATGTTCAACGGCTGACCAGGAGCGATCGACTGCGAGATGTCCTGCAGCCAGCCCATACCTTCGGACTGACCGAACCAGGCACCCAGCGAAGCCGGGAACAGCAAAATGCTGCTGGCGAAAATGGCCGGGATTACCCCTGCCATGTTCACCTTCAACGGCAAGTGGCTGGTCTGCGCAGCGAAGACCTTGCGGCCCTGCTGACGCTTGGCGTAGTGAACGGCGATACGACGCTGACCACGCTCAATGAACACCACGAAACCGATAATCGCTACTGCCAGCAAACCGATAGCGACCAGGGCGAAAATGTTGATATCGCCTGTGCGCGCAGACTCGAAAGACTGCCCGATTGCTCTCGGAAGACCGGCAACGATACCTGCGAAGATCAACATCGAGATACCGTTGCCCACACCGCGCTCGGTGATCTGCTCGCCCAGCCACATCATGAACATCGCGCCGGCCACGAACGTGGAAACCGCGACGACATGGAAGCCCAGGCCGACAGAAAACGCCACGCCCTGGTTGGCCAGGCCAATGGACATGCCAATGGCTTGGACCAGCGCCAGAATAACGGTGCCGTAGCGGGTGTACTGGCTGATCTTGCGACGGCCAGCTTCACCTTCCTTCTTCAACTGCTCCAGTTGCGGGCTGACCGCCGTCATCAGCTGCATGATGATCGATGCCGAAATGTACGGCATGATCCCCAGTGCAAAGATGCTCATGCGCTCAAGCGCGCCACCGGAAAACATGTTGAACAAGCTAAGAATGGTCCCCTCATTCTGCCGAAACAGATCCGCCAGACGGTCCGGATTGATGCCTGGAACCGGGATATGCGCACCTATCCGATAGACGATGATCGCCATGAACAGAAAGCGCAGACGAGCCCAGAGTTCCGACATCCCGCCCTTACCGAGCGAAGAGAGAGCACCTTGCTTAGCCATTTATTCCTCGAATTTGCCGCCAGCTGCTTCGATAGCCGCACGCGCACCCTTGGTGGCTGCGATGCCCTTGATGGTGACTGCGCGAGTAACTTCGCCAGACAGCATGATTTTCACACGCTGAATGTGCTGGTTGATCACGTTGGCATCCTTCAGGGACTGCACGGAGATCACGTCGCCTTCCACTTTGGCCAGCTCGGACAGACGCACTTCTGCGCGGTCCATGGCTTTCAGGGAAACGAAGCCGAACTTCGGCAGACGACGGTGCAGCGGCTGTTGACCGCCTTCGAAGCCCGGAGCGATCGAACCACCCGAACGGGAGGTCTGACCTTTGTGGCCACGGCCGCCGGTCTTACCCAGACCGCTACCGATACCACGACCCGGACGATGCTTTTCGCGACGGGAACCCGGCGCTGGACTCAGATCATTGAGTTTCATCGATTAACCCTCGACGCGCAGCATGTAGTAAGCCTTGTTGATCATCCCGCGATTCTCGGGAGTATCCTGGACTTCTACAGTGTGACCGATGCGACGCAGACCCAGACCTTTAACGCACAGTTTGTGGTTAGGAATGCGGCCCGAGACGGACTTGATCAGCGTTACTTTAACGGTTGCCATGATCAGAAGATCTCCTCAACGCTCTTGCCGCGCTTGGCAGCAATGGACTCAGGAGATTGCATGGCTTTCAGACCCTTGAAGGTGGCGTAAACCACGTTCACTGGGTTGGTCGAACCGTAGCACTTGGCCAGGACGTTCTGAACACCAGCAACTTCCAGGACAGCACGCATGGCGCCGCCGGCGATGATACCGGTACCTTCCGAAGCAGGCTGCATGTAAACCTTCGAGGCGCCGTGGGCAGCCTTGGTGGCGTACTGCAGGGTGGTGCCCTTCAGGTCAACCTGGATCATGTTGCGACGAGCAGCTTCCATGGCTTTCTGGATCGCGGCAGGTACTTCGCGCGACTTGCCACGGCCGAAGCCGACACGACCTTTACCATCACCAACCACGGTCAACGCGGTGAAGGTGAAGATACGGCCGCCTTTTACGGTCTTGGCAACGCGGTTAACTTGAACCAGCTTCTCGATGTAGCCTTCGTCGCGCTTTTGATCGTTATTTGCCATAACTTAGAACTCCAGCCCGCCTTCACGAGCAGCATCAGCCAGCGCTTTGACGCGGCCATGGTACTTGAAGCCGGAACGGTCAAAGGCAACTTGAGATACACCGGCGGCTTTCGCACGCTCAGCTACCAGCTTGCCAACCTTAGTGGCCGCGTCGATGTTGCCAGTGGCGCCATCACGCAGGTCTTTGTCCAAGGTCGAGGCGCTTGCCAGAACCTTGCTGCCGTCGGCCGAAATGACCTGGGCATAGATGTGCTGCGAGGAGCGGAACACGCACAGGCGCACGACTTCGAGTTCGTGCATCTTGAGGCGTGCTTTGCGAGCGCGACGCAGTCGAGTAACTTTTTTGTCGGTCATTTGCTAGGCCCTACTTCTTCTTGGCTTCTTTACGACGGACTACTTCGTCCGCGTAACGCACACCTTTACCTTTGTAAGGCTCTGGCGGACGGAAGTCGCGGATTTCAGCGGCCACCTGACCTACCAGCTGCTTGTCGATACCCTTAATCAGGATGTCGGTCTGGCTAGGCGTTTCAGCGGTGATACCGGCTGGCAGTTCGTAGTCCACTGGGTGCGAGAAGCCCAGGGCCAGGTTCAGGATGGTGCCCTTGGCCTGTGCCTTGTAACCAACACCGACCAGCTGGAGCTTGCGCTCGAAGCCTTGGCTTACGCCCTGGACCATGTTGTTGACCAGAGCGCGGGTAGTACCGGCCATGGCGCGAGCTTGCTGGTCACCATTGCGAGCGACGAAACGCAGCTCACCAGACTCTTCGGTAACTTCAACAGACGAGTGAACGTTCAGTTCGAGAGTGCCTTTGGCACCCTTCACCGAAAGCTGCTGGCCGGCGAATTTGACTTCGACACCGGATGGCAGCTTAACGGGGTTCTTAGCGACGCGAGACATGTCTATCCCCCCTTAGAACACTGTGCAGAGAACTTCGCCGCCGACACCGGCAGCGCGCGCAGCGCGATCAGTCATCACACCTTTGTTGGTGGAGACAATAGACACGCCCAGACCGCCACGAACTTTCGGCAGATCGGTGACGGCCTTGTACTGGCGCAGGCCTGGACGGCTGGAGCGCTTCAGTTCCTCGATGACCGGACGGCCTTCGAAGTACTTCAGTTCGATCGACAGGGAGGGCTTGGCTTCGCCACTGACTTGGTAGCCAGCGATGTAACCTTCATCCTTCAGAACTTTGGCAACCGCGACCTTCAGGGTAGAGGAAGGCATGCTTACGACGGACTTTTCAGCCATCTGGGCATTACGGATGCGAGTTAGCATGTCCGCTAACGGGTCCTGCATACTCATGGGCTAGATGCTCCTGATACAAGAATTATTAGCCTTGCGGCTATCACAACCACCCGAGCGGATTGGGTAAAAAACCCAGGCTCAGGTGAGCCGGTCATTCTAGACACAAGGCAGAAACGAAACAAGCCCCATATAGGGGCTTGTTTGTTGGTGAGGTCACCGGCGGTCGGAAGATTGCTCCCCTTGCGCCGGGATCACACCTGCAGCGATTACCAGGAGGCCTTGACCAGACCTGGTACGTCACCACGCATTGCCGCTTGACGCAGCATGTTACGGCCCAGGCCGAACTTACGGTATACACCGTGAGGACGACCGGTCAGGCGGCAACGGTTGCGCAGACGCGCAGCGCTGGCATCACGTGGCTGCTTCTGCAGAGCGACAACGGCAGCGAAACGCTCTTCTGGAGAGGCGTTCAGGTTGACGATGGTCGCTTTCAGCTCAGCACGCTTTTTGGCGAACTTGGCTACCGTGAGCTGACGCTTCAGCTCGCGGTTTTTCATGCTCTTCTTGGCCATTTTCCTACTCCAATCAGTTGCGGAACGGGAATTTGAAAGCACGCAGCAGAGCGCGGCCTTCGTCATCCGAACGAGCAGTGGTGGTCAGGGTGATGTCCAAACCGCGCAGAGCATCGATCTTGTCGTAATCGATTTCCGGGAAGATGATCTGCTCTTTCACGCCCATGCTGTAGTTGCCACGGCCATCGAAGGACTTGGCATTCAGGCCGCGGAAGTCGCGAACCCGAGGCAGGGAGATCGCCAGCAGGCGGTCCAGGAATTCGTACATCTTGTCGCTACGCAGGGTCACCTTGACGCCGATCGGCCATCCTTCACGGACTTTGAAGCCCGCGATGGATTTACGAGCGAAAGTCACGACCGGCTTTTGACCGGTGATCTTTTCCAGGTCGGCAACAGCGTGCTCGATGACTTTTTTGTCGCCGATCGCTTCGCCCAGACCCATGTTCAGGGTGATTTTGGTAACGCGCGGAACTTCCATCACGTTCGACAGCTTAAGTTCTTCCTTAAGCTTGGGAGCGATTTCGTTCCGGTAAATCTCTTTCAGTCGTGCCATGGTCTTCTACCTAGCAGTGTTCAAGCATCAACCGCTTTTTGGGTCGACTTGAAGACACGAATTTTCTTACCGTCTTCTACTTTGAAACCAACGCGGTCAGCCTTGTTGGTTTCGCCGTTGAAGATGGCAACGTTGGAAGCGTGCAGAGGCGCTTCTTTCTCGACGATACCGCCCTGAACGCCCGCCATCGGGTTAGGCTTGGTATGACGCTTGACCAGGTTCACGCCACCGATAACCAGACGGTCATCAGCGAGAACCTTCAGCACCTTACCGCGCTTACCTTTGTCTTTGCCGGCGATCACGATGATCTCGTCGTCACGACGAATCTTTTGCATGTCGGATCTCCTTACAGCACTTCAGGGGCGAGCGAGACGATCTTCATGAACTTCTCAGTACGAAGTTCACGGGTCACTGGCCCGAAGATGCGAGTGCCGATCGGCTCTTGCTTGTTGTTCAGCAGAACAGCAGCGTTGCCGTCGAAACGAATGATGGAACCGTCAGCGCGACGTACACCGTGACGGGTACGGACGACAACAGCAGTCATCACCTGGCCTTTTTTGACCTTACCGCGCGGAATTGCTTCCTTGACGGTTACTTTGATGATGTCACCGATGCCGGCGTAACGGCGGTGCGAACCGCCGAGTACCTTGATGCACATGACGCGACGAGCGCCGCTGTTATCGGCCACATCGAGCATGGATTGAGTCTGAATCATAAAATTTCTCCGACCCCTAGCCCTTAGACTTCAACAGCGCGTTCGAGGACTTCAACCAGTGCCCAGGACTTGGTCTTGGCCAGCGGACGGGTTTCGGTAATCGAAACCTTGTCGCCGATCTTGCACTGGTTGGTTTCGTCGTGCGCGTGCAGCTTAGTCGAACGCTTAACGTATTTACCGTAGATCGGGTGCTTTACGCGACGCTCGATCAGAACGGTGATGGTCTTGTCCATTTTGTCGCTGACGACACGGCCAGTCAGCGTACGGACGGTTTTTTCAGCTTCAGCCATGATCACTTACCTGCCTGCTGGTTGAGCACAGTTTTCACGCGAGCGATGTCACGCTTAACTTGCGAGAGCAGGTGCGACTGCCCCAACTGGCCAGTTGCTTTCTGCATACGCAGATTGAACTGGTCGCGCAGCAAGCCGAGCAGTTGCTCGTTCAGCTGCTGTGCCGATTTTTCACGAAGTTCATTCGCTTTCATCACATCACCGTCCGCTTAACAAAGGAGGTGGCGAGAGGCAGCTTTGCAGCAGCCAGGGCGAAAGCTTCGCGCGCCAGCTCTTCAGAAACACCCTCGATCTCGTACAGGACTTTGCCTGGCTGGATCTGGGCAACCCAGTATTCCACGGAGCCCTTACCTTTACCCATACGAACCTCGAGAGGTTTTTTGGAGATCGGCTTGTCCGGGAAGACACGGATCCAGATCTTGCCGCCACGTTTAACGTGACGGGTCAGAGCACGACGTGCCGACTCGATCTGGCGGGCGGTGAGGCGACCGCGAGCAACAGCTTTCAGGGCGAACTCGCCGAAGCTGACTTTGCTACCGCGCAGTGCCAGACCACGGTTGTGGCCAGTCATCTGCTTGCGGAATTTTGTACGCTTTGGTTGCAACATTTGGCGTACCCCTTACTTAGCAGCTTTTTTACGAGGCGCTGGTGCTTGTGGTTTCAGTTCTTCTTGGCGACCACCAATAACTTCGCCTTTGAAGATCCAAACCTTCACACCGATCACACCGTAAGTGGTGTGAGCTTCGTAGGTGTTGTAGT